>CAVQKU010000012.1:0-46157 GCA_963713165.1 uncultured Actinomycetota bacterium | reverse complement strand
AGCGGGAGCTCGCCGTCATCGAGGAGAAGGACTTCCCCGGCTACTTCCTCATCGTGCGCGACATGGTCGCCTTCGCCCGTGAGCAGGGCATCCTCTGCCAGGGGCGTGGGTCGGCGGCCAACTCGGTCGTCTGCTACGTCCTCATGATCACCGCGGTCGACCCGATCCTCTACGACCTGCCGTTCGAGCGGTTCCTGTCGGTCAACCGCGACGAGGAGCCCGACATCGACGTCGACTTCGACTCCGACCGGCGCGAGGAGGTCATCCAGGAGGTCTACCGGCGCTACGGGCGGCACAACGCGGCCCAGGTGGCCAACGTGATCAGCTACCGACCCAAGTCGGCGGTGCGCGACATGGCCAAGGCGCTCGGCCACTCCACCGGCCAGCAGGACGCCTGGTCCAAGCAGATCGACTCGTGGGGGACCGTCACGGTCAACGGCCACGCCGAGCAGCACGACCACGACATCCCGACCGCGGTCGTCGACCTGGCCGAGCAGCTGCTCCGGGCGCCGCGCCACCTGGGCATCCACTCCGGCGGTATGGTCCTCACCGAGCGCCCGGTCGGCGAGGTCGTGCCCATCGAGCGCGGCCGCATGGACGAGCGCACGGTGCTGCAGTGGGACAAGGACTCCTGCGCCTGGATGGGGCTGGTGAAGTTCGACTTCCTCGGCCTCGGCATCCTCGCGGCCATCCAGTACACCCTCGACCTCGCCGCCGAGCGGGTCGGCGAGCGCTGGGACCTCGACTCCATCCCCAAGGAGGAGCAGGGCGTCTACGACATGCTCTGCCGGGCCGACTCGATCGGGGTGTTCCAGGTGGAGAGCCGGGCCCAGATCGGCACCCTGCCGCGCCTCCAGCCCCGCCGCTTCTACGACCTCGTGGTCGAGATCGGGCTGATCCGACCGGGCCCGATCCAGGGCGGTGCCGTGCACCCCTACATCCGGCGGGCGACGGGCAAGGAGGAGATCACCTACCTGCACCCCGCGCTCAAGCCGGTGCTCGAGCGCACCAAGGGCATCCCGCTCTTCCAGGAGCAGCTGATGCAGATCGCCATGACCGTGGGCGGCTGCACCGGTGACGACGCCGACCTGCTGCGTCGGGCGATGGGCTCCAAGCGCGGGGTCGAGAAGATCGAGCGGCTGCGCACCACCCTGTACGAGGGGATGGCCTCGCACGGGATCGTGGGCGACCTCGCCGACGACATCTACGCGCGGATCCAGGCGTTCGCGAACTTCGGCTTCGCCGAGAGCCACTCGATCAGCTTCGGGCTGCTGGTCTACGCCTCGTCGTGGCTCAAGCTGCACTACCCGGGGGCCTTCCTCGCCGGGCTGCTGCGGGCGCAGCCCATGGGCTTCTACTCCTCGCAGTCGCTGGTCGCCGACGGCCGCCGCCACGGGGTGCAGGTGCGCCGGCCCGACATCGCCCGGTCCGGCGTGGACGCCGACCTCGAGCCGCTCGAGGACACCGGCCCCTCGTCCGCGGACGACGCCGCCGACCCGGGAGCGGGACCGGCCGCGGGCGCAGGGCCGGTGCGGGCGACGGGCCTGGCGGCGTGCACGGCGCGCGACCAGCCGCCGGTCGGACCGTGGGTGCCCGGGGCGCCCGACCGGACGCACGAGCACCGCCGCGACGGGCGGTTCGCGGTCCGGCTCGGGCTGAGCGAGGTGCAGGGGATCGGGACCGCCCACGCCCAGCGCATCGTCGACGCCCGGTCCGAGGGGCCTTTCACGAGCATCAACGACGTCGTCCGGCGCACCGGGCTCAGCGTGGCCCAGACCGAGGCGCTCGCCACCGCGGGCGCGTTCGACTGCTTCGGGCTGTCCCGGCGCCAGGCGCTGTGGAACGCGGGGTACGCCGACAGCGCCGACACCCTGCCCGGCTCGGCCGTCGACGCGGCACCGCCCGAGCTGCCGGGGATGAGCGCCGCGGAGCTGACGCTGGCCGACCTGTGGGCGACCCAGATCAGCCCCGACGACCACCCGGTCTCCCACCTGCGGCCGGTGCTGGAGGAGCACGGGGTCCTCGCGGTGAGCACGCTCGGCAAGAGTCACGACCGCACGCGCGTCCGGGTGGCCGGGCTGGTCACCCACCGGCAGCGGCCCTCGACCGCGGGCGGCGTGACGTTCCTCAACCTCGAGGACGAGACCGGGATGTTGAACATCGTCTGCTCGCGCCCCATGTGGCAGCGCTTCGTCCGGGTGGGTCGGCGGACGAACGCCCTGCTGGTGCGCGGCACGGTCGAGCACGTCGACGGGGTGACCAACCTCGTGGCCGACCGGCTGGAGCCGCTCAGCGCCCTCTTCCCGAAGGAGACGACGGCCGCGATCCCACAGAGCTACCGGTCGCGGGACTTCCGGTGACCCGCGGGCGGGTGGGACCCAGTCCGGACAGGGGGTTCGGTTGGTCAGGGGGCTCGGCTGGCCAGGGGATTCGGTTGTGAGGAGGTTCGGCTGGCCAGGGGTTCGCTGGTCAGGAGTCAGCGGGCCGGGGCGCGGTGCGACAGGGATGCAGTGTCAGGGAGTCCATGGCGAGGGCTGCGTCGGGACTCGCTGCGTCGGGCCACGCTGAGCCGGGTCACGCTGCGTCAGGTCACGCTGAGCCCCGCTAGGTCACGCTGAGCCAGGTCACGCTGACCCGGGCCGAGGGCCCGCAGGCCAGGATCGTCGACCGCGCGAGTCGTGGTGGCCGACGGGCCGTGGGGACCGTGCGGGGCCGGGTCGGCGCGGACAGGACACGTGACAGCGGGGTTGCGGCACGGACGGCGCCAGGGTGCGACGCGGTGCGCAGACGGTCGGTGCGCAGACGGCCGGTGCACAGAAAGTCGGTGCGCAGACGGTCGGTGCGCCGACGGCCGGTGTGCAGACAGCCGGTGCGCAGGAAGCGGTGCGCAGACGGCCGGTGCGCCGGCAGCCGTGTGCGGACGCCTCCGGGTACGGCGACGACGCGATGTGCGGACGGCACGTCGTGGGGCGGCGCCGTGAGGGCGACGGCGAGGGTGGGCGAGCGCGCTGGCCCGGCCGGGCTCAGTGCCCCGACTGGCTCCAGGGACCGGTGTAGGTCGAGCCGGGGTCGAGCGGCGGTGACCCGAACGGGCCGTCCGGACCGATGCCCGTCCCGGGGACCGGCGGGAGTGCTGGGGCGGCCTCGGGGACGTAGGTCCGCTGCAGCCCGGCGCGCGAGGCCCACCACCACAGGGTGCCGGCGCTGAGCAGCAGGACGACGCCCGGCAGCAGCACCGACGGGCCGGCACTGCCCGCGCCGCGGTCGAAGACCGTCGAGGTGTCCTGCTGCAGCAGCACGAGGCTGCCGAACGCGACGAGGTTGTTGAACGTGTGCAGCAGCACCGCGAGCTCCAGGCCGCCCGTGCGCCAGGTGACGAGCGACAGCACGACGGCGAAGGCGAAGTAGAAGGCGATCAGCCAGGGGTCGCCGGCGCCGTGGGCGAGGGTGAAGACGGCGCCGGACAGGAGCGTGCCGACGAGCAGCGCGAGCCGGGGTGACGCGAACCACGACCCGGCGCCCCGGGTGATGAGCCCGCGGGCGCCGTACTCCTCGCCCGCCGCCTGCAGCGGGGTGGTGAGCAGCACGATCAGCCCGAGGGCGATGTAGGACCCGCTCGGCACCTTGACGTCCTCGGGGGCCGCGACGAGCGTGATGGCGAGGTAGGCCGCCCAGAAGGGGAGCGCGACCAGGGCGCCGCGGCCGAGCACCCGCCAGCGGAACCGGCCGGTCACCGAGTGCAGCCAGCGGCCGCGCTGACCGAAGAACGCACGCTGCAGCACCATGCTCAACGGGATGCACGCGGCGTTGGTCAGGTTGACCGCGATGAGCAGCGTCGGGGTCAGGGTGAGCTTCATCGCCAGCAGGTCCTGGACCGACGAGCGCCCCGCCACCACGTCGAGGGCCAGCGCGCCGCCCTGCAGGACCGCGCTGACGAGCAGGTACGACAGCACGAAGCAGACGATCATGAGGACGCCGCGACCCCAGGTGGCGCGCGGCGTGCGCAGCATCTGCGGGTAGGCGACGGGCGCCCCCGGCATCGGGTCGCGCTGCGCGAGCAGCGGGGCGGGCACGGGCAGCGCCGTCATCGAACGTCCTCCAGGTCACCCCGGTCGACGACCGGGCATCCAGTCTGCCCGGGCGCTGGGCCAGGACACGCGGTGCGACCCCCGGGACGTTGCCGCGTCGAGACCCTGAGAGCGCTACCGGGAACTCTCAGTAACAGCGAGGTCACGCCGGACGAGATCGCGTACGGACGGCACGCTCGTCCGGTGCGGGGGCACGACCCACTCTCTCGGCCGCAGAGCGGCCTCGCTCGAGGAGTCCTCCATGGTCCGGTTCCGTCTGTCCATGCTCGTCGCGCTTCCCCCGCTGGGGCCCCAGGAAGGTGTGCTGCGCCAGGGGTGTCACGAGAACGTCACGCCCTCGGTCTGGACCTCCCGGCCAGATCACGGCAGGATCACGGCCGTGACTCGTGGATGCGTCAACCACCTCCGCCTCCGGGCCTGCCTGACCAGCGCTGCCCTGCTGGCGTCCGTCGCCCTCGCGACCGCGCTGCCGCCGGGGCCGGGCGCCGAGGCTCACGCCGCACCCGTGAACGCCTCCGCCCGGGTCGCCTCGGCCCCGCTGCGCGTCGCGAGCTACAACATCCGCAACGCCAACACCTACGAGAAGCACGCGAACGAGAAGCGCTGGGCGGACCGCCGCGGCGCGGTCGTCTCGGCCATCAGGGGCCAGGACCTGGACGTGCTCGGCGTGCAGGAGGCCAGCCAGGGGCTGCTGTCGGACGCGACGTCCCAGCGGAACCGCACCAGCCAGTTCGACGACCTGGTCGCCCGCCTCGGTGGTGGCTGGAGGGTCACCAACGACCGCCACTACAACTGCGCGAACACCGACTCGCCGAACCGCTGCGCCAAGGTCGACCAGGGCGCCTCCGGCGGCACCCGCATCCTCTTCGACAGCGACCGCGTGGAGCTGCTCGCGCAGGGCTCCGAGCGCCTGCCGGTGCCGAAGGGCAAGGGCGAGAGCTACACCGCCTGGGCCCAGCTGCGGCAGCGGAGCACCGGCAAGCGGTTCATGGTCGCGAACCTGCACACCGTCGGCACCGACGCCCAGCACGCCTACCGCACCAGCCAGGCCAAGGTCGCGCTTGCGGCGCTCAGGGACCACAACCCGGGAGGGCTGCCGATGATCGCGCTCGGCGACTGGAACTCCAGCCGCTTCGAGAAGCCGAGCAACGGCCCGTACGACGTCTTCGTCAAGGCGGGCTTCGTCGACCCGCTCGGGCAGAGGTACCGCTCGCACGCGGCGGTGAGGCCCACCGCCGAGAAGCGCGTGCGGGCGTGGATCAACAGCTCGAACCCGGGCTGGAGCCGCACGGCGCCCAACCACAAGAGCTGGGGCCAGGGCAGCTACATCGACTACCTCCTGACCACCAAGATGCGGGTCAGCGAGTGGGAGACGGTCGCCCGGCTGGACAAGAGGGGCAAGTTCGTCGGGGTGATCCCGTCCGACCACAACATGATCCGCGCGACGGTCTGGCTCCCCTGAAGCTCGTCCGGGGCTGACGGCCCCCGGGCCCCTGACCGGACCCCCGGCTGGACCCCTGACCGCTCAGCGTCGCCGGTGGCCGAGCACGGCGACCAGCGCGGCCGCCAGGATCCCGATCGCGGCCCCGCCGTAGGACCAGGCGGGGCCCGCGGCGTCGATGACCACGCCGGCGACCGCGGTGCCGAGCGCCGCACCGGTGGTGTTGGAGGCGGACAGGAAGGCCTGCGCCTCGTTCAGCCGGCCGGGCGGCACGAGCTGGTCGAGCAGCGCCTGCTGCATGATCAGGGTCGGCGCGATCGTGAGCCCGGTGAGGAACAGCACCGGCAGCAGCACGCCCAGCGCGGTGACCCCCAGCGCGAGCAGCACGGCGAGGGTGGTCAGCAGCAGGCCGAAGAGGGCGAGCAGCGCCGGGACCGCCGTGCGCTCGCTGAGCCTCCAGGTCCGCGCGCCGTACGCCAGCCCGCCGACGGTGCTGCCGCCGGCGATCGCGGCGAAGAGGATCCCGACCCGGTCGGTGCTGCCCAGTGCGAGGTCGGCGGTGGCGGCCATCGAGGTGTCCAGCTGGCCGAACCCGATGCTGATGACGAGCATCACCAGGAGCACCGCGGGGACGCCGGCCGAGGTCAGGGCGGTGCGCGGCCCCGCCTGCGCGGTCGCCGGGTCGTGCCCGGCCGCGTCGCGCTGGGTCCGCGCGTCGGCGCGGCGCGCGACCCCGGTGAGGCAGTAGCCGCCGCCGCCGGCGACGAGCAGGCCGGCGGTGACGAGGAGCGGGAGCGGGCCGATCCCGGGCAGCAGCAGCGTGGACAGGAACACCGGCCCGAGCACGAAGGTCAGCTCGACCGAGGTCCCGTCGAGCGCGAAGGCCACGCGGCGCGAGGCCGGGTCGGGCAGGGCGATGCGAAAGCTGGAGCGCAGCGCGGGACCGATCGCGGGGTAGCCGAGCCCGACCCCGGCGGCCAGCAGCATGAGGACGTGGTCCCCGGCCCCTCCGGTGGTCGCGAGGGTGAGCGCGACCAGCAGCCCGGCGCTGGCCAGCGAGGTCGGCAGCAGCACCCGCAGCTGGCCGAAGCGGTCCATGAGCCGGCCCCACAGCGGGGTGCCGAGCGCGGCGCCGACCGCGTACGAGCCGCTGACGACGCCGGCGAGCGCGTAGGTGTGGCGCTCGGCCTCGACGAGGATCAGGATCCCCAGGGGGATCATCGACAGCGTCAGGCGCGCGAGCGTGGCGAAGAGGAAGGGCCCCGCGGCCGGTCCGTGGCGCAGCAGCCGACCGTAGGCCTTGAGGCCCGTGCCCAGCTGGACGCCCTGCTCGGTCGCCGAGGCGTCGACCTCGCTGCGCGTCGTCATGGGCTGGCTCCGGGCGCTCGTCGCACGGGCTTCGTCGTGACTGCCGGGACGAGCGTCGACCGGCTCTGCGTGGGCCGGACGTTCCCGGTCGCCTGTGTCCGAGGGGGGACTTGAACCCCCATTCCCCGTAAAGGGAACTAGCACCTCAAGCTAGCGCGTCTACCTATTCCGCCACCCGGACGAGTGGATCGGCCCGTTCCCGGGCCGGTGGATGACTATAGCCGCACCGGCACCGGACTGCCGAACCGATCTCCACGTGGACGCCCGCGCCGCGCGGTCCCGCCGCCGTCAGCGCCGCCCGCGGTCGCGTCCGCGGTCCTGTCCCCGGTCCTGTCCCCGCCCGTGCCCGCGCCCGTTCCAGTGCCGGGCGATGGCGCGGGTCAGCGGGTCGATGTGCTCGCCCTGCGCGGCGAGCCCGGCCCGCGTGAGGCGCCGGCTGCGCACCAGGCTCCAGAAGCCGAAGGCCCACGGCAGGTACTGGAAGCAGAAGGCCAGCTTGAAGTCCCCGAGGCTGTACGCCCCGCTCGGTGACCGGGCGTCCAGCACCAGCCCGATCGCGAGGATCGTCAGCAGCGACGCGGTGAAGCCGCCCACGTTGACGATGCCGGAGGCGACGCCCAGGCGCGGCGAGGGGTTGAACGAGCGCGCGAAGTCGAAGCCGACCGCCGAGGCGGGACCGTTGGCCGAGAGCACGAGGAGCAGCGAGACGACGACCGGCAGCGGGGCGGCACCGGGCCACAGCAGCACGACCGTCCAGGCCACGACGGTGGCGATCGTCACCGACAGCACCAGGTTCGATCGCCGGTACGGGTAGGTCGCGGTGAGCTGGCCCAGCACCGGGGCGACCACCAGGCCGGCCACCACCATCATCGTCAGCAGCAGCCCGGCCCGCCCGGCGCTGTAGCCGAGGCCGACGGTGAGGAAGGGGTAGCCCCACAGCAGGACGAAGACCATCTGGGAGAACTGCGAGGTGAAGTGCGACCAGAGGCCGAGCCGGGTGCCGGGCTCGGCCAGCGAGAGCCGCAGCTGCCCGACCGCCTCGCGCCAGGAGACCGGCGGCGCGGTGCTGCGCCCGAGCGGGGAGTCGCGCACCGCGAGCACCACGGCGATGCCGACGAGCACGCTGACCGCCGCCGCCCCGAGGTAGGCCGGGGTCCACCCGTAGCGACCCAGCACCATGACCAACGGGATCGCGCTCGCGATCTGCCCGACCTGGCCGAGCAGACCGGTGACCTGGGTGAGGAGCGGCACCCGCTTGGCGGGGAACCAGGAGGGGACGAGCCGCAGCACGCTGACGAAGGTCATGGCGTCGCCGGTGCCGACGAGCATCCGCGCGGCGACGGCGCCGGCCGGGTGCTCGCTGAGCCCCATGAGCACCTGGCCGCCGGCCATGACGAGGGCGCCGAGCGCGACGAGCACCCGCGGCCCGAACCGGTCCACCAGCACGCCGACCGGGACCTGCATGACCGCGTACATGACGAGCTGGAGCACCGCGAAGGTCGAGAACACCGAGGCGCCGATCCCGAAGCGCTCGGTCGCGAACGTCGCCGCGACGCCGAGCGAGCTGCGCTGGAAGACCGCGACCGCGTACGCGAGGACCCCCACCCCCCAGACGAGCCAGGCGCGGCGGGTGGAGGTCACGTGCCTCATTCTCGCCCGGGTCCGGCGGGGTCGGTCGCGCTCGTGGACACGGCTGTGGACAGAATGGACTGGTGACGAGTCCCCGCGCGACCCAGCAGCAGACTGCCCCCGAGGAGCGTCCCGCCGGGAGCCCGGACGGCGAGGTCGTGGAGCTGTGCCGCGAGCTGATCCGCATCGACACGACGAACTTCGGCTCCGAGCCGGGCCCGGGGGAGCGCGACGCGGCGGAGCGGGTGGCGGGCTGGCTCGACGAGGTCGGGATCGAGAGCCAGCTGTACGAGTCGGAGCACCGGCGGACGTCGCTGGTCGCGCACTTCTCCCCGGAGGGCACCGACGAGAGCCTCCCCCCGCTGCTCGTCCACGGCCACCTCGACGTCGTGCCGGCGAACGCGGACGACTGGAGCGTCGACCCCTTCTCCGGCGAGGTCCAGGACGGCTGCGTGTGGGGTCGCGGCGCGGTCGACATGAAGGACTTCGACGCGATGGTCCTCAGCGTCGTGCGCGACCGGGTCCGGACGGGCCGGGCACCACGCCGGCCGATCCGCCTCGTCTTCACCGCCGACGAGGAGGCCGGCAGCGGCCTGGGCGGTCGCTGGCTGGTCGAGCACCACCCCGAGGTCGTCGAGGGCTGCACCGAGGCGATCGGCGAGGTCGGCGGCTTCTCGCTCACCGTGCGCGACGACCTGCGGCTCTACCTCGTCCAGACCGCCGAGAAGGGCCTGGCCTGGCTGAACCTGATCGCCGACGGCCGCGCCGGGCACGGGTCGTTCCGCAACGACGACAACGCCGTCACCGAGCTCGCCGCCGCGGTCGGGCGCATCGGCACGTACGCCTGGCCGAACCGGATCACCGACGCCCAGCAGGCCTTCCTCGAGGCCGTGTCCGAGGCGCTCGGGGTCGAGCTCGACCCGCACTCGGCCGAGGGGGTCGAGTCGACGCTGGCCAGGCTCGGCAGCATCGCCCGGATGGTCGGCGCGACGATGGGCAACACGGCCAACCCGACGATGCTCTCCGCCGGCTACAAGCACAACGTCATCCCCGGCCGCGCGACCGCGGCGATCGACGGCCGCTTCGTGCCCGGCGGGCGCGAGGAGTTCTTCGACACGATCACCGAGCTCATCGGTGACAAGGTCCGCTACGAGATCGAGAACGTGCAGCCCGCGGTGGAGACCGAGTTCTCCGGCGCGCTGGTCGAGGCGATGCAGGCCTGCCTGTCCGCCGAGGACCCGGCGGCCAGGGCCGTGCCGTTCCTCATGAGCGGCGGCACCGACGCGAAGTGCTGGGACGCCCTCGGCGTGCGCTGCTTCGGCTTCGCGCCGCTGCGGCTGCCGGCCGACCTCGACTTCGTCGGCATGTTCCACGGCGTCGACGAGCGCGTCCCGACCGAGTCGCTCGAGTTCGGCGCGCGCGTCCTCGACCGCTTCCTCGACGCCGCCTAGCGATCCCGCGGGCCGCGTCCTGAGACGCGCTGCAGCGGCTCCACCCCGGGGCTGGAGTGGCGGATTAGGCTCGGCCACGATGATCACGAGCTACGCCCCGCCGTCTGACAGCAGCCGTCCGGTCGACTACGAGGTCCAGAAGGTCCGTCTCTCCCGCGACCTGTCGCGCGGCGCGGTCCGCCAGCTGCTCAGCGAGCGCTGCGAGCACGGGGGCTGGGAGCTCACCCGGCTGCGGCGCTACCGCGACGGCACGCGCGACGTGTGGGTCCGGCGCAAGATCATCCGCGCGCGCCTCACCGTCTGAGGCCGAGCGACACCAGACCGGCCGCCCGACGCGGCTCTGCGGGCCGCGGTGCCGGACGGACGACCGGTCTGGTCAGGCGTGCGGGCGCAGCGCGTTCGGCCCGCCCGAGACGTCGTCCAGGGCGGAGGCGATCTCGGGGGGCAGCGCGAGCTCCTCGGTGGCCAGCGCCGGCGCCAGCTGGGCCGCGGTGCGGGCACCCAGCAGGGGGGCGGTGACGCCGGGAGCGTCGCGCACCCAGAGCAGCGCGACCTGCAGCGGCGTCAGGTCGAGCCCGTCGGCCGCCTTGCACACCGCCTCCACCACGCCGCGGCTGCGCGGCTCGAGGTAGGGCTCGACGAACCAGGCGAAGTGCTCGGTCGCCGCCCTCGACCCGCGCGGGACGCCGGTGCGGTACTGCCCGGTCAGCACGCCGCGGCCCAGCGGCGACCAGGGGAAGCAGCCCATGCCGAAGGCGTGCAGGGCCGGCAGCACCTCGACCTCGGCGCGCCGGGCGAGCAGCGAGTACTCGACCTGCGCGCTGGCCAGCGCCGTCCGGGACGGGTCGGCCCGCTGCCAGGTCGCCGCCTGCGCGGTCTGCCAGCCCACGAAGTTCGACACCCCGGCGTAGCGGACGCGTCCGGTGGCCACGGCGTGGTCGATCGCGCTGAGCGACTCCTCCAGCGGGGCGTCGCCCCAGGCGTGCACCTGCCACAGGTCGAGGTGGTCGGTCCCCAGCCGGGCCAGCGAGGCGTCGAGGTCGCGCAGCAGCGCGCGGCGCGAGGTGTCGACGACCCGCTCGCCGCGCCGCACGACGAACCCGGCCTTGCTCGCCAGGACGACGTCGTCGCGGTGCGTCACCTCGTCCACGAGGCGACCCAGGAGGCGTTCGGCGTCGCCCGCCCCGTACGCGGCGGCGGTGTCGAGGAGGGTGCCGCCCGCCTCGACGAACGCCTCCAGCAGGCCGCGGGCCTGCTCCTCGCCGGTGTCACGGCCCCAGGTCAGCGTCCCCAGCCCCAGCCGGGAGACGACGAGACCGCTGTCCCCGACGCGCCGCTGCTCCACGACGCCAGACCCTAGTGGGGCGGTGCGCCCCGCCGTCGGCCCCGTACGGTCGTGGCGTGCGGCTCGCTCTGAACGTCGGCTACCTGACCGGGCGGCCCGACCCGGCCGAGCTCCTCGCGCTCGTCCGGCACGCGGAGGACCTCGGGTTCTCCTCGGTGTGGGCCGCGGAGGCGTACGGCTCGGACAGCCCGAGCCTGCTGGCGTGGCTCGCCGCCCAGACGACCGGCATCGACGTCGGCTCCGCGGTGATGCAGGTCCCGGGCCGGACCCCGGCGATGACCGCGATGACCGCCGCGACGATCGACCTGCTGAGCGGCGGGCGCTTCCGCCTCGGGCTCGGCGTGTCCGGGCCGCAGGTCTCCGAGGGCTGGCACGGGGTGCGCTTCGCCGAGCCGCTGGCCCGCACCCGCGCCTACGTGGAGGTCGTGCGCGCCGCCCTCGCCCGGGAGACGGTGCGCCACGAGGGACGCCACTTCCCGCTGCCGCTGCCCGACGGCCCCGGCAAGGCGCTGCGGCTGTCCTTCCAGCCGGTGCGCGACCACGTCCCGCTCTACCTCGCCGCGGTCGGCCCCCGGAACCTCGCGCTGGCCGGCGAGATCGCCGACGGCTGGCTCGCGGTGTTCTTCGACCCCGAGAGCGCCCCGGACCAGCTCGACCGGCTGCGCGCCGGCCGGGCCCGCGCCGGCCTGGGGCTCGAGGGCTTCGACGTGGTGCCGACGGTGCCGCTGTCCGTGGGCCCCGACCCGGAGGCGTGCGCCGCGCCGGTCCGCGCGTACGCCGCCCTCTACGTCGGGGGCATGGGCAGCCGGGAGCAGAACTTCTACTTCTCGCTCGCGGTCCGGATGGGGTTCGGCGAGGCCGCCGCCGAGGTGCAGGACCTCTACCTCGCCGGTCGCCACCGCGACGCCGCGGCCGCCGTCCCGTACGCGCTCGTCGAGCGCACCTCGCTGCTCGGCGACGCGGACCGGGTCGCCGCCGGCCTGGCCCGGCTGGCCGCCGCCGGGGTGACCACGTGCGCGCTGGCGCCGTACGGGCGCACCCTCGAGGAGCGCCGCGCCGCGCTCACCACCGCCGCCCGGGCCCTGGAGCGCGTGCAGGGGTGAGACTGGGCGGGTGACGATCCACAGCGAGCACCCCTTCGCCACGCCGTGGGGCGAGCGGGACCCGCTGCGGCGGTTCCGTGCCCGCATGGTCTCGCCGGTGAGCGTGTGGACCGCCGCGGTCGACGGGCGCCGGGCGGGTTGGACCGTCTCGTCGTTCCTGCTCGCCGACGGCGACCCCGGCGAGGTCGTCGGCGTCGTCGACGAGGACAGCGACCTGGCCGACCTGCTGACCCGGCCGGGTGCGGGCGCGACCTGCGTGGTCAACCTGCTCACCTACGAGCAGCGCGCCCTCGCCGACGCCTTTGCGGGCCAGGCCCCGGCGCCGGGTGGCGTCTTCCGCCTCGGCACCTGGGAGGACACCGGCTGGGGCCCGGCGCTGGCCGGGTCCGCGGGCTGGGTCGGGGCGCGCCTCAGCGCGGGACCGCCCGACCACGCCGGCTGGGGCCTGCTCGTGCGGGCAGAGGTCGAGCACGTGGAGCTCGGCGAGGCCGGCGGCGACCCGCTCCTGACCCACGTGCGCGGCCGCTACCTCCCGGTGGGGGAGAGCCCCTCCGGCTCGTGAGCGGGCCCGGTCCCGCGCGGGACGGCCGGGCATGACCCGTACCGCCGTCACCCGTCCCGCCGCGACGGCCGTGCCCGGGGGGTGAGCACGAGCGTCGCCCCGGGCCGGCGGGTGCAGCCACGAGCCCCGCGTCGCGCCCGGCAGCGGCGGACCCGGGCGTGGCGGCCACGCCTGCCCCGGCCGACGTTGGGAGGCACGCCCTAGCCTGGGGCCCGTGACGACCGTCCTGCTCATCCGGCACGGACGGACGTCCGCCAACAGCGCCGGCGTCCTCGCCGGCCGCTCCTCCGGCGTGGAGCTCGACGACCACGGGCGCCAGCAGGTCCGTGGCCTCGGCGAACGGGTCGCCGGCGTGCCGCTGGTCGCGGTGGTCTCCTCGCCGCTGCGGCGCTGCAAGCAGACCAGCCAGGCGCTCCTCGCCGCTCGCGCGGACGGTCCCGACCTCACCGTCGACCCCGGGCTCACCGAGTGCGGCTACGGCGACTGGACCGGCAAGTCCCTGCGGGAGCTGGCCAAGGACGACCTGTGGAAGACGGTGCAGACCCAGCCGTCGGCGGTGCGCTTCCCCGGCGGGGAGTCGATGACCGAGATGTCGTCCCGCGTCGTGCAGACGATCCGGCGCTGGGACGCGAAGATCGCCGCCGAGCACGGCGACGACGCGGTCTGGGCCGCGGTCTCGCACGGCGACCCGATCAAGGCCATCCTGGCCGACGCGCTGGGGCTGCACCTGGACGGCTTCCAGCGCATCATGGTCGACCCCGCCTCGCTGTCGATCATCCGCTACACGGCCACGCGCCCGTACGTCGTCACGTCCAACTCGACGAACGTCGAGCTGTCCACGCTGCTGACCCCGCCGCCGAAGAAGGCCGGGGGGACGGACGCGGACGGCTCCTCCGACGACCGCTCGGCCGACGACGCGGCGGTGGGCGGCGGTCTCGGCGCCGGCGGGCACGCAGCCGCGTAGCCGGCCCAGCGGCCGGCCGGGCGGTACGAGGGGCGTCCGACGCCCCGGAACGGGGACGCCCGCGCATAGGCTTGGGCCCATGGCGATTCTCGTGCACCGCTACGACGCGCCGGACCGGTTCGTCGCCGGCACCGTCGGCACCCCGGGCGAGCGCACCTTCTTCCTCCAGGCCCGCGAGGGCAACCGCATCACCAGCGTCGCGTGCGAGAAGCAGCAGGTCTCCGTGCTGGCCGAGCACCTCGACCGCGTCCTCGACGAGGTCGTGCGCCGCGGCGTGGCCGGCAGCGGCACCTCGGTCGGTACCGGGCGGGCCAAGGACGTCGACCCCCTCGACGCGCCGATCTCGGAGGAGTTCCGCGTCGGGACCATGACGATCGCCTGGGACCCGAGCATCGACCGGATCGTCATCGAGCTGTTCTCCAACGTCGACCGCGACACCGACGAGGCCGAGGATCCCGAGCCGGAGACCGCCGGGACGAGCGCCGACGACGACGAGGTCGAGGCCGACGAGGTCTTCGTCGTCAAGATCACCGCGTCGTACGCCCGGGAGTTCGTCACCCGCGCCCAGGCCCTGGTCGCCGCCGGCCGCCCGCCGTGCCCCTTCTGCCTGCAGCCGATCGAGCCGACGGGGCACATCTGCCCGCGGGCCAACGGCTACCGCCGGGCCCTGTTCTCCTGAGCGGGCGCACCACGAGCCCGGGTCCGGTCACCCCGTGAACGCCGCCGTGCCCACCGAGGGGTTCCTGCACCCCGCGCTGACCACGCCGCTGCGCAGCGGGCGGCTGACCCGCGACGAGCTCGAGATCACCGGACGCCTGCTCAGCGCGTCCAACGCGACGTTCCTCGGCCGGCTGACCGCCGACGGGCTCGACGTCGCCTGCGTCTACAAGCCGACGCAGGGCGAGCGGCCGCTGTGGGACTTCCCGACCGACACGCTCGGGCGCCGCGAGGTCGCCGCCTTCGAGGTGTCGCGCGCCGCCGGCTTCGACTGCGTCCCGGTGACCGTGTTCGTCGACGGGCCGCTCGGTCCGGGTTCGCTGCAGGTGTGGGTCGACTCCGAGGAGGACGCCGTCGCCCGGCTCGTCGACCTGGTGCCGAGCCGCAAGGTCCCCAAGCACGGCTGGTTCCGCTGCGTCGAGGGACTCGGCGCCGACGACACCGCCGTCGCGGTCATCCACGCCGACGACCCGGCGCTGCGCCGGCTGGCCGTCTTCGACGTGCTCGTCAACAACGCCGACCGCAAGGGCGGCCACATCCTCTCCAGCGGGGGCCACCTCTTCGGCATCGACCACGGCGTCACCTTCAACGTCGAGAACAAGCTGCGCACCCTGCTCTGGGGCTGGGGCGGCAGCGAGCTGACCGAGTCCGAGCGCGAGCTCGTCCGCCGGGCCCGCGACGACGCCCCGGCCGTGCTCGTCGGCCTGCTCGACGACGAGGAGGTGGACGTGTTCACCCGGCGCGCCGACCGGCTGCTCGACCGCGGGCACCTGCCGCGCCCGCCGCGCGGCCAGTGGCCGTCCATCCCGTGGCCGCCGTTCTGAGCTTCCCGTCGCTCCGGACCCCGCCCGCAGCCCCGGTCGCTGTTCTCGGTCGGGGCGGTCGACGTCCGACCCCCGCCCGGCGGTGGGGTCCGTGGTCTCAGTCGGTCTCGGCGACGAAGTCCCACGCGGCGACGGCGCCCTGGGTGGTCGGGTAGTAGCGCAGCAGCCCCTCGCCGGCCGGCAGCACGCCGACGAGCGAGAGCGTGGACGTGCGGCCCGGCTCCATCCGGTCCGGTGCGGGATGCGGGGAGGCGAGCGCGAGGGGGTGCAGCCCGCCCTGGCCGTCCAGCACGCTGAAGCTGCTCCCGCGCAGCGAGATCGGGGCGGTCAGCCCGCTGAACCGGACGGTGAAGGTGCACCGGACCTGTTCGGCGCCGACCTTGGTGCCCGCGGGGTAGCGCGGACCCTCGACGTCCACGAGCGCCTGCGCCCGGCCGGTCCGGACGACCACCGGGCTGCCCGGGAACGACAGGGCCGGGGCGTCCAGCGTCCCGGTCGGCACGCCCTGCGGCGTCGGCGAGGGCAGGAACGTCGGCCAGGCGCCGATGCCGCTCGGCGAGCCGCCGGGTGCCTCGTCCGCCGCGGGGCCCGAGCAGCCGGTCAGGAGGCTCGCCACGACGAGGGTCGTGGCGCCGGCCAGGAGCCGGCCGGCGCCGCGTCCGGGTGCCGGTGCCATGCGCTCTTGTCCCGCCGGTCAGCGGCGTGCGTTGCTGAACACGTCGCGACCGAACGGGGTCAGGCCGGCCTGGGCCGCGTAGCCGAGGTGGCCCCGACCGTCGAGCCCGCCGCTGACGCTCCCGGCCGGCAGCGCGGTGCGGTCGTCGCCCTTGGACACCTCGAAGGCGTCCTCCATGGTCCGCAGCCACGAGTAGTGGTTGTAGCTCACCGTGCTGACCGTGCCCGGCCTGATCAGCGGGGAGATCAGCACCGAGCCGGTGATGCCGCCACCCGGCGTCGCGTCGCGTGCGTCGAACGTCGACTCCGGGGTCTGGCCGGGCTGCAGGTGGCCCGGGACGCCGGTCGGCGACAGGGTGATGCTGCTGACCGCGCCGGTGGTCCGCACCTTCGCGCCGCGGGCGTCCACCAGGCTCACCGTGCCGACCACGGGTGCGTCCGTGGCGGCCGCGACGAGGACCGGTCCGCGGTCGACCACGCGTCCGACGTAGGTCCCGGACGGGATGCCGGCCCCGCTGAGCGAGCGACCCACGTCGGCCGGCGAGAGGGTCGCCCGCACCGTGGTGCGCCCGGCCGCCGCCGTGGCGGGCACCGTCCTGGCCGCCTTGTACGCCCCTCGCGCCCCGGTGTTCTTGGCCCCGGCCACGCAGTTGCTCCTGTCCGCGCTGACCAGCGCCACGTCCTGCTCGCACGACGGCGGGCGGGCGATGAAGCCGTTGTAGCCGGGACCGGGGTAGAGCTGGTTGCCGTACCGGTCGCTGGCGAGCGTGGAGTTGGGACCGGTCGGCTCCCACGTCACGTTCTTGCCGTTGACGTTCTGCCCCGCCCGGTCGGCCTTGACGTCGTCGGTCGCGAGCGCGCCCGGCGCCGGGAACTGCCCGGCCGGGTAGGTCAGGTAGTCGGGGGCCGTCGCCTTCACTGTCGGGTTGTGGTAGCGGTAGATCATCTTCTTCGCCGCCTTCTCGGCGACCTTCGTGGCGTCCGTGGCGTTGTTGACGCTGGAGCCGTAGAACGGCGGGTTCGCCTCGTCGAACGTGATGTCGATCAGCCCCCCGTCCTTGAAGGCGGCCGAGCGCTCGATGAGCGGGACGTAGTAGCGCAGGAAGAGGTCGGAGGCGTAGAGCCCGCCGGTGTGGTTGGTGGGCGGCGTGGTGAGGGGGCGGGAGTAGTCCGGGTTGCCCTTCGCGTCGAACAGCCCCGAGAGGTTGTTGCCCTTGCAGGTCGCGTCGTGCGCGTCGCTGCAGTTGTTCGGCGTGAGCCAGCTGAACGCCGGCACCTGGCCGGCGGGCTTCCGCAGGTCGGCGACCAGGCCCGCCTGCTGGTCCTCCAGGGTGGCGATGTGAGCGGCGTCGGTGTCCGTGCCGCCCTGCGCGGGGGTCGTGAGGGCGTCGTTCCCGGTGTTGTCGTCGCCGATGATCGAGTGGAACCACGGGAACGGGAAGTGCTTGGCGACGTACTGGTCGTTCGGCTGCGCCCCGGTGAACGACGTGATGCCCTTCGCCTGGTCGGCATCGCTCGCCATCATGGCCCGCGGGTTGGTCGTCGGGTCGTTCGCCCGCGACCCCGGGCCGCCGCCGAGGGCGTCCTCGCGGCCCGGCTGGTCGTGGAGGTCCTGGGCGTAGCCCTTCCAGGTGAGGCCGGCCGCGTCGAGCTGGTTGAACAGCGTCGGGGTCTGCTTCGGGTAGGTGCACCCGTTCGTGCCGTCGGGGGCGTCGGGGCCGGCCTTCGAGGCCACCTGCCCGTAGTTGTCCCGGCGCCCGAAGGCGCGCTCGCTGTGCTGCGTGACGATCGTGTCGGCGCTGCCCAGGTCGGTGTCGGCGACGTCGCAGTCCGACTGCTGGTCGGGGGCCGGGGCCTGGCCCGAGACGAGCGACAGGTAGTTGTCCATGCTGTAGTGCCCGGTGCCGTAGTAGTCCTTCAGCAGGACGCCCTGGGACGGCAGCGTCTTCCACAGGTAGCTGTTCTGGTTCAGCCCGGTGAACGTGGCGTCGTAGGACTTGTTCTCGAGGATGATCAGCCAGACGTGCTTGAGCTGGCCGGGCTTCAGCCCGGTGGCGGCGATCGAGGACGCGGCCGTGCCGGGCGCCGCGCTCGCTCCGGGCGCGGGGGCCACGGCACCGGTCAGCAGCAGGCTCGAGAGAGCCAGCGCCGTCATCGCGGCGCGTCGAGCAGGTCTCATGGTCTTTTCATAGACCACCTACGAAGTCTTGGGAAGAGCGGGCTGCGCGCACGTCCGGTGGCCGGTTCGTGACGCGGAGGTGCCCGGAGGGTGACGGGGCCTGTCCGGGGACGCCGCCTGCCCCGTGCGCGCCGGTAGGGTGCTGCGGTGCAGGCCTGGCGTTCCCGACCCGTCCCCGAGCTCCCCGCCAGCGGCGTCAGGCCGCAGGTGCGGGCGTACGACTCGAAGGCGCAGGGGCTCGTCGCGGTCGGCCCCGAGGACGGGACCGCGCGGCTCTACGTGTGCGGGATCACCCCGTACGACGCGACGCACCTCGGGCACGCCAACACCTACGTCGCCTTCGACCTGCTGAACCGCGCCTGGCGCGACAGCGGGCTCGGGGTGGACTACGTGCAGAACGTCACCGACGTCGACGACCCGCTGATCGAGCGCGCCGACCGGGACGGCGTCGACTGGCGCGAGCTCGCCGCGTCGCAGATCGCGCTGTTCCGCGAGGACATGGAGGCGCTGAACGTCCTCGCGCCCGCCAGCTACGTCGGGGCGGTCGAGGCGATCCCGCTGATCATCGAGCTCGTCGAGCGGCACCGCCGCGAGGGCCGGGTCTACGCCGTCGACGACGCCGAGCACCCGGACCTCTACTTCGAGCAGGCCTCCGACCCGACCTTCCTCGGGCTCTCCCACCTCAGCCCGGAGGAGGCACGCCCGGTCTTCGCCGAGCGCGGCGGCGACCCCGACCGGCCGGGCAAGCGCGACCCGCTGGACGCCCTCGTCTGGCGCCTGGAGCGCCCGGGCGAGCCGGCGTGGGACTCGCCCTTCGGCCGCGGCCGCCCCGGCTGGCACGTGGAGTGCACAGCGATCGCCCTCGACCGGCTCGGCCCCGCCTTCGACGTCCAGGCCGGGGGCAGCGACCTGGTCTTCCCGCACCACGAGATGTCGGCGGTCGAGGCGCAGGTCACGACCGGCGAGGTGTTCGCGCGGGCGTACCTGCACAGCGGCATGGTCGGCCTCGACGGCGAGAAGATGAGCAAGTCACGCGGCAACCTCGTCTTCGTCTCCGCGCTGCGGCGCACCGGCGTCGACCCCATGGCCGTGCGCCTCGCGCTGCTGGCCCACCACTACCGCTCCGACTGGATGTACTCCGACGCCGACCTGGCCGCCGCGCACGAGCGCCTGGCCGGCTGGCGCGAGGCCGTCCGCCTCGGCAGCGCCCTCAACGCCGACGCGACCCTGGCCGAGGTCCGCGCCGCGCTGGCCGACGACCTCGACGCTCCGCGCGCCCTGGCCGCGGTGGACGCCTGGGCCGGAGCGTCCCTCGACATCGACTCCGACGACACCGACGCCCCGGCGCTCGTCGCGCGCACCGTCGACGCGCTCCTCGGCGTCGTCCTCTAGCTGTCCGTCCCACGCAGGCGGGGTGCCCGCCGCCCCCGCCGTCGTGGTCGGATGAGGAAAAGTTCCCGCCCACCTCGTACGCTGGGTGCAGACGAGTTGATTCAGCTCGCGCGTGTTCCGGGGTCGGTGAAAGTCCGAGCCGGCGGTGACAGTCCGCGACCCGTACGCAGCTCCAGCCGGAGCCGTGTGCGGTTGATGTGGTGAAACTCCACGACCGACGGTGAAAGTCCGGATGGGAGGACCACGCCGCGGCCTGTCCACGCGCCCGCTCTGACTCGAGCGAGCGCGTGGGCGTGCCTGTGCACCCCGGACGCCCGCGGCGTACGGAGCGGAGCACGAACATGGACCTGTTGAACCGGCTGCTGGAAGCCAAGCTCGAGTGGGGGCCCGGCGTCTACTGGCGCGAGATCATCGGCAACGTCTTCGGCCTCGCGAGCGCCCTCCTCGGCATGCGCCGCCGCGTGTCCGCCTGGCCGGTGGGCATCGTCGGCAACGTGCTGCTGTTCACCGTCTTCGTGGGTGGGGCGCTCGGCGGGCCGTTCGACGAGGCCGGCAAGGCCGACCTCTGGGGACAGGCGGGACGCCAGGTCTTCTTCGTGGTCGTCAGCGTCTACGGCTGGGTGCGCTGGGCGCAGTTCCGCCACCAGGGCGGCTCCGGCGGCGCTGGGGTCAAGGTCCGCTGGGCGGGGACGCGCGGCCGGCTGGAGCTGCTCGTCGGCGCCGTGGTGCTGTGGGTCGCCTTCTACTTCATCCTCGGCGCCCTGCACTCCTACAACGCCCCGGCCGACGCCTGGATCCTCACCGGGTCGATCCTCGCCACCTACGGCATGGCGCGCGGCTGGGTCGAGTTCTGGCTGGTGTGGGTGGCCGTCGACGTGGTCGGCGTGCCGCTGCTGCTGATCGCCGGCTACTACCCGAGCGCGATCATGTACGTCGTCTACGGCGCCTTCTGCGTCGTCGGCTTCGTCTCCTGGCTGCGCCTCGAGCGCTCCGGACGCCGCGCCGACGAGACCGGGGTCGCCGACCCCGTGATCGAGACCGTCGGCTAGCGGTTCGTCCCAGGCGCCTCGAGAAACCCATGAATTCATGGGATGGACGTACTTGCCACACGTTGCAGGTCGTGCTGAGTACCTCCATCCCATGAATTCATGGGTTTCTTGAGACTCGAGATTCACGCGTCGTCCTCGACGGAGGTCGCGCGGAGCAGCTCGTGCTATCGGCCGCCTCGTCCTGAGCGTGCGCTCCGCCGGACTTCTGCGGCCGGAACGACCTGAGGTGTGCGTTTCCCGGCAGAAGTTCGAGCATCGCCAGGCCGTTAAGGTGGCCCACCGTGACGAAGACCTTCGAGAGCCTGTTCGCCGAGCTCCAGGCCAAGGCCGCCGCGCGGGAGCCGGGCTCCTCCACCGTCGCCCGCCTCGACGCGGGCGTGCACGAGATCGGCAAGAAGGTCGTGGAGGAGGCCGCGGAGGTCTGGATGGCCGCGGAGCACCAGACGCGGGACGAGGCGGCGACGGAGATCAGCCAGCTGCTCTACCACCTGCAGGTGATGATGATCGCCCTCGACCTGAGCCTCGAGGACGTCTACGCGCACCTCTGAACCCCTCCTCGCGGCGGGCCGGACCGTCCCGACCGGGCCTGAGAAGGACCAGGCCCGCGCGGCGGGCCCACCTAGGATGACGGCCGTGACGAGCCCGGGCAGCCCAGAGGACGGACGCCGGCTCATCCGGGTCGCCGTCCCCAACAAGGGGGCGCTCGCCGAGGCCGCCGCCGACATGCTGCGCGAGGCGGGCTACCGCCAGCGGACCGACAGCAAGGAGCTCGTGCTCCTCGACGAGGAGAACGGCGTCGAGTTCTTCTACCTGCGTCCGCGCGACATCGCCGTGTACGTGGGGGAGGGCACCCTCGACGTCGGCATCACCGGGCGCGACATGCTCCTCGACTCCGGCGCGCCCGTCACCGAGGTGCTGCCGCTCGGCTTCGGCCGCAGCCGGTTCCGGTTCGCCGCGCCGGCCGGCAGCGCGTACGACGTCACCGCGCTCGACGGCCTGCGGGTCGCGACCTCCTACCCCGGGCTGGTCAAGGCCCACCTCGCCGAGCACGGCGTCTCGGCCCGGCTGATCACCCTCGACGGCGCGGTCGAGACCGCCATCCGCCTCGGCGTCGCCGACGTGATCGCCGACGTCGTCGAGACCGGGACCACCCTGCGCCAGGCGGGACTCGAGCTCTTCGGCGACCCGCTGCTGGTCAGCGAGGGCGTGCTCGTCCGGCGCCGCGACGCTGCCGCACCCGACGGGCTGGAGCAGCTCGAGCGCCGCCTCAGCGGCGTCCTCATCGCGCAGAACTACGTGATCATGGACTACGACGTGGCGGACGAGGTGCTCGCGCAGGCCTGTGCGGTCACCCCGGGGCTCGAGGGCCCGACCGTCTCACCGCTCGCACGCGACGGCTGGAAGGCCGTGCGCGTCATGGTCCTGCGGCGCGAGGCGCAGCGGGTCATGGACGACCTCTGGAGCGTCGGGGCCCGCGCGATCCTCGTCACCGACATCGCCGCCTGCCGGCTCTGAGCGTGGCGCCGCCCTCGGCGCCCTCCGCGCGCCCGTCGTCCTCCGGGACCACCCCCGTCGTCTTCGCCCCGCGCCGCCTGCGGGTCGTCGCCGGCGTCATCGCGGCGGCCCTGGTGGCCCTGACCTTCTACGGGTGGTTCGCCCTGCCGCGCGAGATCCGGGTGCTGTTCACGGTCTCCCAGCTGTTGACCCTGCTCGGCGTCCTCGGGGCGCTGGTGCTGGTCATGGTCGGGGTGGCGGCGAGCTCGGTGCGCGCCGACGCCTCGGGGCTGCGGGTGCGCAACGGCCTGCGGGTCCACCACGTGCCGTGGGCCCGGGTCCACCGGGTGATCATGCGGCCGGGCGACCCCTGGGCCTTCGCCCTGCTGCGGCCCGAGGGCGACGAGCCCGACGTGCCGTTCACCCCGGACCTCGACACGCAGAAGCGCCACCTGGTGGGCATCCAGGCCCACGACGGGGCGTACGCGGAGCAGGCCGTGGCCGAGCTCCGCCGGCGCCACGCGGCCGCGACGCGTCCCGCCGCCTGAGGGTCCGCCCCGCGACGGTCCGCCGGACCTGCGGCTACTGGATGCCGCGGGACTTGAGCAGGGCCTCGATCTCGGCCATGTCGTCGTCCTGCGGCGCGGGCTGGGGCTTCGCCGACGAGGCCTGCGAGGCCTTCGAGGACGACACCCGGCTGGCGGCGGGCGTACCGGTGGTGCGGGCCGACGTGCGGCCGGAGCCGACCTCGGCAGGCGCGGAGCCCGACGCCTTCGCCGCCCGCGCGGCCCGGACCTCCTTGGCGCTCGGGCTGCGGCGGGCGACGACCCCGCCCACGACCCACAGCACGAGGCAGAGGCCCAGGATGCCGAAGCCGACCCACGACGCGAGGTCGAAGACGTTCGAGCCGGCCCACCGGACCACGGCGACCACCGCGTCCCACACGAGCTGCAGCAGCCCGGTCAGGTAGAGCGCCGCGGGCAGGAGGGCGAGCGCCAGCATCTGGAGCGCGCGCCCGCGCCGGGCCCGGCGGAAGGCCAGGACGACGAGGAGCACCCCGACCAGCGTCAGGGAGGAGGCCAGGATCAGGAGGACGTCGTCCGCGGCGGGCATCGACCCAGCGTGCCACCGGCGGACGGCCCGGGCATCGGGGAGACCTCTGGGTGCGCCCTGACGTCGACCCCGGGGCCGCGCCCCCACGTACGGTGGCGCGCATGGACCACGAGCGCATCCTCGCCCCGTCGCCCTTCCCGGGGGACGCCGGCGTCGCCGACCCGGCGGCGCGGCGAGCCCTGGCTGCCGCCGTCCGTGAGCCGGGGACGACGTCCTACCTCCGCGCGGTGGCCTCCCTCTGCGCCACCCGGGTCCTCGTGCCCGTGGTCGCCACCGCCACCCGGACGGCCACGACGAGCGCGGGCCTCTCCTCCGACAAGGAGGCCGACATGTCGGTGGTCATGCTCCAGACGGCCGACGGCCGCCGCGCGCTGCTGGGCTTCACCGGCCTCGACGCGCTGTCGGCCTGGCGCCCCGACGCCCGGCCCGTGCCCGTGACCATCGACCTGGCGGCGAAGACGGCCCGCGCGGAGGGCGTCGAGACCGTGCTGGTCGACGTCGCCGGGCCCTTCCCGCTCGCCGTCGAGGGGGAGGTGCTCGACGCGCTGGCGCAGGGCCACCGGCTGGTGGAGCTGGCCGAGGGCGGGTTCGGCTGGGCCGTCCCGGTCGAGGACCCCCACGAGACCGGCCCCGCGGAGGGCTGACGCGGTCGGAACAGACCACCGGCCGGGGTCGTTGAACCCCTGTCGGGCGTGCGCCCGGGACGTGCTCGCGGCGTCCCACCGGTGGTAGCATCGGGCCCGACCGGTCTGGCGCACGCGCCGGACCCGCAAGCGGAGACCTGATCTCCCACCCGTACGACCCCTCCGGGCCCCGCTCGGAGCGTGGTGGTCGGGTCGGTCCATCTCCGTCGGCGCACGCGCCGACGGTTGTGGTGCTCAGGGTCTTCGCACGCGGTGCGAGGACCCTTTCTCGTTCCCGGAGCGGGTCCGTGCGTCGAGCCGGCCGGACGACCGGACGACACGCAGCGGCAGCACGAGCACCACAACCACCTGGAGGACATATCAGCACCGAACCGCGAATCAACGACCGCATCCGCGTCCCCGAGGTCCGCCTCGTCGGACCCGCGGGTGAGCAGGTCGGGATCGTGAAGATCGAGACGGCTCTGCAGCTGGCCCACGACTCCGAGCTCGACCTGGTCGAGGTCGCGCCGATGGCCCGCCCGCCGGTCGCGAAGCTCATGGACTACGGCAAGTTCAAGTACGAGAACGCGCAGAAGGCGCGCGACAGCCGTCGCAACCAGACGAACACCATCATCAAAGAGATGAAGCTCCGGCCCAAGATCGACAGCCACGACTACGAGACCAAGAAGGGTCACGTCGTGCGCTTCCTCAAGGGCGGGGACAAGGTCAAGATCACGATCATGTTCCGCGGCCGCGAGCAGTCACGCCCCGAGCTGGGGTACAACCTGCTCAAGAAGCTCTCCGCCGACGTCGACGAGTTCGGCTTCGTGGAGTCGTCGCCCAAGCAGGACGGGCGCAACATGATCATGGTCCTCGGCCCGCACAAGAAGAAGACCGAGGCCAAGGTCGACGCCGCCGTGGAGCGCGAGCGCCGCATGGCCGACCGCCAGGCCGGCCTCGACGCCGAGGCCGCCGCGGCCGCCGAGCAGCGTGCCGCGCACGCCGCCCAGGTCGCGCAGGCAGAGCCGCGACTGCGTCGTCGCGGCCCCGCCGACAACATGGACCCCGACATCGACCTCTGAGGTCGGGCTCCTCGGACAGACCAGCAGCACGCACGACGAAGGACCCGCCGGGGCAGCCCCCGGCGGGACGTGACAGGCCCGCGCACGCGCGGGTGTGGGTTAGAAGTGGAGCGGCAGATGCCGAAGATGAAGACGCACTCCGGTGCGAAGAAGCGGTTCCGGTTCACCGGCACCGGCAAGGTCATGCACCGCAAGGCCGGCAAGATGCACCTGAACGAGCACAAGCCGACCTCGCAGACCCGCCGCCTCACCGGCGACGCGGTGCTCGCCAAGGGTGACGCGGCCAAGGTGCGCCGCATGCTCGGCAAGCGCGGCTGAGCGACCTCCTCCACCACCTCCCTCCCGCCGGGCGCTGACCGAACGCGCCCGGCCCCCAGACCAGTAAGGAACACCGATGGCACGCGTCAAGCGCGCAGTCAACGCGCAGAAGAAGCGTCGTGAGGTCCTCGAGCAGGCGTCCGGCTACCGCGGGCAGCGCTCGCGGCTCTACCGCAAGGCGAAGGAGCAGGTCACCCACTCCCTCGTCTACGCCTACCGCGACCGCCGCGCCCGCAAGGGCGACTTCCGCAAGCTGTGGATCCAGCGGATCAACGCCGCGGCCCGCGCGGAAGGCATGACCTACAACCGCTTCATCGCCGGGCTCAAGACCGCCGGCGTCGAGGTCGACCGCAAGATCCTCGCCGAGCTGGCCGTCTCCGACGCGCCCGCCTTCGCGGCCCTCGTGGCGACGGCCAAGGCCGCCGCCCCGACGGAGCCCGCTGCGGCCGCCACCAGCGCGGCCTGAGGCTGATCCTGGATCGCCCGGGGCCCGGTCGTCTCACGCGCCGCAAGGAGCGTGAGGCGGCCGGGCTCTTCCTCGCCGAGGGCCCCCAGGCCGTCCGCGAGGCGCTGCGGGCCGGCGTCGTCACCGACCTCTACCTGGAGGCGTCCGCCGCCGCGCGGCTGGCCGACCTCGAGACGCTGGCCCTGGACGCCGGCGTGCGGGTCTCCCCGCTCGGTGCGCGCGACCTCGCCGCACTCACCGACACCGTCACCCCGCAGGGCGTCGTCGCGGTCTGTCGCCGGGTCGACGTCGGGCTCGACCGGGTCGTCCGTCCCGGCGTACGCCTGGTGGTGTGCTGCGCCCAGGTGCGCGACCCCGGCAACGCCGGCACCGTCGTCCGCTGCGCCGACGCGTTCGGCGCCGACGGGGTCGTGCTGAGCACGGGCTCGGTGGAGCTCACGAACCCCAAGACCGTCCGCGCCAGCGTCGGCAGCCTCTTCCACCTCCCGGTGAGCGTGGGGGCCGACCTGGCCGCCGTCGTCGCGGCCGCGCGGTCGGCGGGCCTCCAGGTCCTCGCCGCCGACGGCAGCGGCGACGACGACCTCGCCTCGCTCTCCGCCTCCGGCGCTCTCACCGCGCCCACGCTGTGGGTGTTCGGCAACGAGGCCTGGGGGATGCCCGCCGAGGACCGGGCCCTCGCCGACCGCGTGGTCCGCGTCCCCCTCTACGGTGCCGCCGAGAGCCTGAACCTCGCGACCGCCGCCGCGGTCTGCCTCTGGACGAGCGCGTCGGCGCAGCGCGCCGCGGAGGCCTGACCGGTCGCTCGCGTCGCGCGGGCGTGGCGCAGGGGCCGGTTCAGCCGACGGCCGAGCGCGCTCCCGGGCGCAGGTCCGACCTGTCCTCGGCCTGGACGAGCGCGAGCAGCTGCGCCTTCGACGCCACACCGGTCTTGGCGTAGATCCGGGTCAGCGACTTCTCCAGGCTCCGCAGCGAGACGTAGAGCCGGGCCGCGACCTCCTTGTTCTTCTGGCCGAGCAGCAGCAGCCGTACGATCCCGGCCTCGTGCTCGTCGAGCCGGGTGTCGAGCAGCCGGTCCTGGGCCCCCGCGGCCTGAGGCGGCGACTCGGCGTCGCGGGCGTGCCGCGCCCAGCCCTCGACGCCGTGGTGGGCGAAGACCAGCGCGGCCTCCTCGCGGAGCCGGCCGGCCTCGTCCTCGGCGCCGGTCGCACCGAGCCGGCGCGACAGGGCGAGCAGGGTGCGCGCCCGGCCGAGCAGCCCCTCCTCCTCCTCGGCCACCACGAGCGCGTGGGCGAAGGCCCGGCGGGTCTCGAAGGGCGCGGCGACCAGGGCGGCGGCCCGTACGGTCGCCGCGTCCGTCACCGCCGGGGCCGTCGCGGGTGCGGTGAAGCGGCTGAAGCTGGCCTGGGCGCCGGCCAGGTCGCCGGCGGCCACCTGCGCCTCCACGAGGTCGGCCACCACCGCCCGGCGGGACTCCTCGGTGAGCGGCGGGGTGAGCCGGAGGAGGGCGCGCAGCGCCACGGCGGCCTCACGCGGGTGGCCCTCGACCAGCAGCCGCTCGGCCCGCGCCCGCGCGAGCGCGGTCGCCTCCGAGGCGGAGCCGTGCACGTCGACGAGGGTGCCCTCGGCCAGGTCCGCGAGCGTCTCGAGGTGGGCCAGGGTCGGCTCGAGCCCGCGGACGTGCACCGGGCCGGCGACGTCCGTCAGGGCGAGCTCCCGGGCGGTGCCGAGGGCCGCGGGGACGTCGCCCGAGGCGAGCTCGACCTGCAGGCGGGCCGCGAGCAGGAAGTGGTGGGCGAGGCGTCCGGCGTGCCGGTGCGCGCTGCCGGCCACGACGAGGTGCTGGCGGGCCTCGGCGACGGCGTGGGCGTCGAGCAGCGTGGTGACGAGCAGGAAGTCGTCGAACCACGGCCGGTCCTCGGCCGAGTCGCGCCAGCGCAGCGCCGCCTCGCGCAGCGCCTCGGCACCGGCGCCGGTGGTGGCGCGCTGCCAGCCGGCGTCGACCAGGCGCCACAGGGCGCGGTCGCCGGCGCGCGCGGCGCGGCTGGCCTGACGGGCGCGGTCGAGGTGGACGCGGGCCTGGTCGTGGGCCCCGACCAGCAGGCAGTTCCAGGCGGTCCGGGTCAGGGTCTCGAAGACCACCGCCGGGCGGGCGGGCTCGAGCGAGGAGACCAGCCCGGTGCCCGGCACGGCCAGCGCGCGGTCGTCGGCCACCTGGCTCAGGAACCCCCGCCGCCGGGTCAGCGCCGACAGGTCGTCCTCGTCGGTGAGCGGGTCGCGGACCGCGCGCTCGAACGCGTCCTGGGCGTCGGCCAGGTGCCCCGCCCGCTCGGCGCGCTCGGACAGGACCAGCCAGTCGTGGGTCGTCGGCGGCTCGGCGCGGCCGACGACGACCCAGGCCAGCGCCTCGGCCAGCCGGTCGTCGGCGCCCGAGACGGCTCTGGCGGCGCCGGCCAGGGCCGCGCGAGCCCGGTCCAGCACCTCGGAGCTCGAGGCGCCCGCGTCGGCGGCGTGCAGCGCGGACCGTACGGGGTCCGCGCCCCGCCAGGCCTCCGCGAGGGCTGCGGCCAGTCCGCGCCGGGTCTCCTGGTCCAGCCGGGCCTCGGCGACCCGTCCGAGGAGCGCGTCGGTGCTCCGGAAGCCTCCGGGGACCGGCTCGAGCAGGGTCGCGTCGACCAGGGCCCCGACGGCGGTCAGGCCGACCGCCCGCTCGAGGACCACCGTGGGGACGGCCCGCCCGAGCGGGAAGCAGGCCAGCGCCCGCAGCTCGTCGGTCCCGAGCCCGTCGAGAGCGCGGGCCGGCACGGCGGCGCTCGCCGCGGACAGGGGCAGCCGGAGCGGCAGCGCGCGGCGTCCGGCGAGCTGCTCGGGGTCGAGTCGGCCGACCACCTCGCGCAGGACGCGCGGGTTGCCGTGCGTGAGGTGGGCGAGCGTCGCAGCCACCCCGGGACCGACGTCGCTGCCCGTCCAGGACCGCAGCGCCGTTCGGACCGCGCCGTCGTCGAGGGGACCGAGCTCCAGGCGGTCGAGGTCGCGTGCCCCGTCGGGCACCGTGTCGGACGGGCACGTCAGCAGGACGGAGGCGTCGACCGTGTGGTTCAGGTGCGCGAGCGCGAGCAGCGCGGCGAGCGACGGCGGGTCGCAGCGGTGCACGTCCTCCGCGACCAGCACCACGGCGCCGTCGCGGCGGGGCAGCGACCGGTGGCGGGTCGCATGGGCGCGCGCGACCTCCTCGGTGGCGGCACCGGCGGTCAGCGTCGCGCCGACGAGCTGGTCGTCGCGGCTGCCGAGCGAGGCCGGGAGCGACCGGGCGGTTCCGCAGGTGTCGCTCAGGCTGGCCCACGGCGCCGCACCCGTCGGCGCCGTGCCGCTGAGCCAGACGACCTCGCCGTCGAAGCCCTCGAGCGCGGCCGCGAGGAGCGAGGTCCGCCCGGAACCCGGGGGACCGGTGACGAGCAGCGTGCGTCCGGTCGGCCCACGGTTCTCGGCGACCCGGCGCACGCGGTCGAGCGCCCGGTCGCGCCCGACCAGGGCGCCGGCCCCCGCGGGGATGTCCGCCACGCTCCTCCTCCGACCGGGGACGCCGGTGCCGTGCGTCCGGCGACTGTTCCCCCCGGTCCGGGTCCGGCGGATGCGAGACCGCCGCGTCGGCGACGGCGCGGGGAGCACGACCTCCTCGCGACCGCGCACGGCGTGCGCCGCGACCTGCCGGCGGCGACCTTCCGCCCGGCCCGGACCGGGGGGCCACCCGGTCCCCGCCTGTCAGGGGCTGCCGATCAGCGGCCCACCCGGTAGCGCAGGTGGGTCGCCAGCGGTGAGTGGCTGACCCCGACCAGCTCCAGGCCCGGGTCGGCGACGCCGTCGAAGACACGCTCGCCCGACCCGAGCAGCACCGGTGCCACGTCGAGGGTGATCTCGTCCAGCACGCCTGCGGCGAAGGCCTGCCGGATGGTCGAGGCGCCCCCCGTGACACGCACGTCCCGGCCGTCCGCCGCGTCCAGCGCCCGGGCGTACGCCGCGTCGAAGCCGTCGGTCACGAAGCGGAACGTCGTCGCCCCCGTCACCACGTCCTCGTGGGGGTGGTGGGTGAGCACGAAGACCGGGGCCCGGTAGGGCGGCTCCTCGCCCCACCAGCCGCGCCACTCGCTCCCGAACGACTCCCACGGCCCGCGCACCGGGCCGTACATGTTGCGGCCCATCACGTACGCCCCGCGCGGCTGCTGGAGGTCCGCCGAGGCGGCGGCGTCCGCCTCGTTCGCGAAGTCCTTCGGTGAGGTGCCAGGCGTGCACGCGGTGCCCGCCGACCCCGAGCGGGTGCTCCAGGCTCTGGTCGGGGCCGGCGAGGAAGCCGTCGAGGGAGACGGAGACGTGGCAGTCGGTGGTCATGCCCCTCCGACTCCCGCTCCCGGGCGGACTCATCGGGTCGGCGCGGGTGCCCGTCCGGCGCTCGGGCGAGCCGGCGCCGGGCGAGCAGGACACCGAGCCCGACGCCTCGGCGAGGCGCACCGTCCGTTCCCGGGTGGGACGCCGACGCGCCCGGTGGCGGAACGCGATGGCCAGGGCACGCGCGCCTTCCTAGACTGACGGGGTTTGCGACGCGCAGGCGCGAGGGTCGCGCAGCCGCCAGAGGAGACGAGCACCCATGTCGGGCCCGAACAAGACCTACGACCCCGTGCAGGTCACCCCGTTGAACGCCGACGAGGTGGAGGCGATGGTGCAGGCCGCCACCGCGGCGTTCGCGGCGGCCAGCAGCACCGCCGACCTCAAGGCCGCACGGCTCGCGCACGCCGGCGACCGCTCGCCGATCGCGCTCGCCAACCGCGAGATCGGGGCCCTGCCTCCGCAGGCGCGCAAGGACGCCGGGGCCCGGGTCGGGCGGGCGCGCGGTGCGATCAACGCCGCCCTCAAGGCCCGCGAGGCCGAGGTCGTCGCCGCCGAGCTCGAGCGCACGCTCCGCGAGGAGCGGGTCGACGTCACCCTGCCCGTCGCCCTCGGGCCGGTCGGCGCGGTGCACCCCATCACCGGGCTGGTGCACCTCGTCGAGGACGTCTTCGTCGCCATGGGCTGGGAGGTCGCCGAGGGACCCGAGCTCGAGGCCGAGTGGCTGAACTTCGACGCCCTGAACTTCGTCCCCGACCACCCGGCCCGCACGATGCAGGACACCCTCTTCGTCGGGCCGGAGGGCGGCAACCGCGTGCTGCGCACCCACACCTCGCCCGTGCAGGCGCGCACGATGCTCACGCGCGAGCCCCCGATCTACGTGATCTGCCCGGGCAAGGTCTACCGAGCCGACGAGTACGACGCGACGCACACCCCGGTCTTCCACCAGGTCGAGGGCCTGGTCGTCGACCGCGGCATCACGCTGGCGCACCTGCGCGGCACGCTCGACCACTTCGCGCGGTCGATGTTCGGCGACACGCGGACGCGCATGCGCCCGAACTACTTCCCCTTCACCGAGCCCTCGGCCGAGGTCGACCTGCTCTGCTTCGTCTGCCACGGCGACTCGGTCGGCCACCCCGAGCGGCCGTGCAAGACGTGCCGCAGCGAGGGCTGGATCGAGTGGGGCGGCTGCGGGGTGGTCAACCCGCGGGTGCTCGCCGCCTGCGGGATCGACCCCGAGGAGTACTCCGGCTTCGCCTTCGGCATGGGCGTCGAGCGGACCCTGATGTTCCGGAACAACGCGGAGGACATGCGCGACATGGTCGAGGGCGACGTGCGGTTCAGCCGCTCCCTGAGGGGGGCCGCCCGATGAGGGCCCCCGTGTCGTGGCTGCGCGACGTCGCGGCGCTGCCCGCCGACCTCACCGGCCGGCAGCTGGCGGACGCCCTGGTGCGGGCCGGCCTCGAGGTCGAGACGGTCGAGGAGGCCGGCGCCGACGTGCAGGGCCCGGTCGTGGTCGGCCGGGTGCTCGCCTTCACCCCGGAGGAGCACAGCAACGGCAAGACGATCCGCTGGTGCTCGGTGGACGTGGGCGAGCCCGAGCCCCGCGGCATCGTGTGCGGCGCGGCGAACTTCGCCGAGGGCGACCTCGTCGTCGTCGCGCTGCCCGGTGCCCGCCTGCCCGGCGACTTCGCCATCGCCGCGCGCACGACGTACGGGCACGTGTCCGACGGCATGATCTGCTCGGCTCGTGAGCTCGGGCTGGGCGACGACCACGCCGGGATCATGGTCCTGGCCGCCGACCCGGGCGAGCCCGAGCCGGTCCCGGGCGAGGACGCACGCGGCGTGCTGCGCCTGACCGACGAGGTCCTCGACATCGCGGTCACCCCGGACCGGGGCTACTGCCTCTCGGTCCGCGGGCTCGCGCGCGAGGCGGCGCAGGCGACGGGCACGGCCTTCACCGACCCGGTCGACCGGCCCGTCCCCGCCCCGCGGTCCGAGGGCCACCCGGTCGCGATCGAGTCCGACGCCTGCACGGTCTTCACCGCGCTCACCGTGGACGGTCTCGACCCGTCGCGGCCCAGCCCGCGGTGGCTGAGTCGTCGCGTGCAGCTCGCCGGCATGCGCTCGATCTCCCTGGTCGTGGACGTCGCGAACTACGTCATGCTCATGACCGGGCAACCGCTCCACACCTACGACGCCGCGTCGCTCACGGGCACGGTCGTCGCGCGGCAGGCCACCCGCGGGGAGAAGCTGCGGACCCTCGACGACAGCGTGCGGGCGCTCGACGAGGCGGACCTGGTGATCGCCGACGACTCCGGTCCGATCGGGATCGCGGGCGTCATGGGTGGGGCCGCGACCGAGGTGAGCAGCACGACGACGTCGGTGGTCATCGAGGCCGCCGCCTTCGACGCGCTGACCCTGGCCCGCAGCTCGCGGCGCCACAAGCTGTCCTCCGAGGCGTCGCGGCGCTACGAGCGCGGGGTCGACCCGGGCGCCGGGTACGCCGCCGCCCACCTCGCCGCACGCCTGCTCGTCGAGCTCGGCGGCGGCACCCTCGAGGCGGGGGAGACCGTCGCGGGGACCGTGCCGGCCCCGCCGGCCACGCGCCTGGAGGCGACCCTGCCCGCGCGCGTCCTGGGCACCGCGGTCGACCGGGCGCGGGTCGAGGAGCTGCTGGCCGCGGTCGGCGCCCGGGTCCGCCTGCTCCCGGCCGAGGACGGCGCGGAGGTGCTGGAGGTGACGCCGCCGACCTGGCGCCCCGACCTGCGCGACCCGTACGACTACGTCGAGGAGGTCGGGCGGCTCGTCGGCTTCGAGACGATCACCCCGGTCGTGCCGCTCGCCCCGCCCGGGCGCGGGCTCACCCGCTCGCAGCGCGGCCGGCGCGCCGTCACCACGCGCCTCGCCGCGGTCGGCGCGGTCGAGGTCCTGAGCTTCCCCTTCACCTCCGCCGCCGACCTCGACCGGCTGGGCGTGCCGGCCGACGACCGTCGACGTTCGCTGGAGCTGTTGCTGAACCCGCTGTCGGACACCCAGCCGGCGCTGCGCACCACGCTGCTGCCCGGGCTCTTCACCGCGGTCACGCGCAACACCAGCCGCGGGCTCGACGACCTCGCCCTGTTCGAGACCGGGTCGGCCTTCTTCGCCCCGGCCGAGCCGCTCGTGGCCCCCCGGCCGCCCGTCGACCGCCGGCCGGGCGCGGCGGAGCTCGCCCGGATGGACGACGCCCTGGGCGACCAGCCGCGGATGCTCGCCGCCGTGCTCACCGGCGACTGGGTGCGCGCCGGCTGGCAGGGCCCGGCCCGCCCGGCGTCGTGGAGCCAGGCCGTCGCGCTCGCCGAGGAGGCGGCCGCCGCGGTCGGCACGACGCTCGACCGGCGCCCGGTCGAGCGCGCGCCGTGGCACCCGGGCCGCTGCGCCGAGCTGCGCCTCGCGCAGACCGACGTCGTCGTCGGGCACGCCGGCGAGCTGCACCCGCAGGTGTGCGCGGCGTACGGGCTCCCGCCCCGCACGTGCGCGCTGGAGCTCGACCTCGACCTGCTCGTCGCCGGTGCGCCCGATCGCGGCGAGATCGCGCCGCTGTCGTCCTACCCGGTCGCCAAGGAGGACGTGGCCCTCGTCGTTGACGAGGACGTCGCCGCCCAGGACGTGGCCGACGCCCTGCGCCGCGGTGCCGGGCCGCTGCTCGAGTCGGTGGAGCTGTTCGACGTCTTCCGGGGGACCCAGGTGGGCGAGGGCCGCAAGTCGCTGGCGTACGCGCTGAGGTTCCGCGCCGACGGCCGCACGCTCACCACCGCGGAGGTGGGCGCGGCGCGCGACGCCGCCGTGGCGGCCACGGCCGAGCTGGGCGCGGTGCAGCGGACCGAGTAGCCCGGGACCCTTGCGTGACGGACGTCACCTGAGCATAGTGAGGCCAACGACCCGGAGGGGCTGGTCGTCCTCGGCCCCGGCACTGCGGAAGGCCAGCTCCATGAGTCCACGACGTTCACTGCTGCTCCCGCTCGCGGCTCTCGGCGCGGGATCGCTCGCGCTCGGTCTGGGGATGCTGCCCGCCACGGCCAGCACCCCGTCCGGGCCGGACGTGGCCGTCACCGTCGACGCCCCCTACGTCAAGGCCAACGGGCGCGCGCCCGCGCCCGGCGACGCCATCACGGCCTGCGGGGCCAACCGGCGCCAGCAGAACGAGCCGTCGGCGGCCGTGGACGCCCGGCTGCCGCAGGTCGTGGTGGCGGGGTCGAACGACTACTGCACCGCCGAGCTGGCCGGCGGGACCTGGACCGGCTTCTACCGCAGCACCGACTCGGGTTCGACCTGGGTGGACAGCCTGCTGCCCGGCTACCCGACCGACAGCTCGCCCGAGGGGCTCGCGAGCCCCCTCCAGCGCCGGGGCATCACCAACGCGGGCGACCCCGTCCAGGCGTGGGACACCTCCGGCCGTCTCTTCTTCATGGGCAACGCGTTCAACCGCACGGCCCCGCAGAACGGCTCGGTGTGGGTGGCCACCTACGACCAGGACGCGGCCCGCTACGTGCGGACGGTGATCGTGGGCAGCGGCACGCCGGCCGTGAACGGCCGGTTCAACGACAAGACCGCCATCGAGGTCGACCGCGGGGTGCACAGCCCGTACCGCGGGAACGTGTACGCCGCGTGGAGCCTCTTCCAGGGGGTCGGCGGCAACAACTCGATCCAGTTCACCCGGTCCACCGACCACGGGGCGACGTTCAGCCACGGTGCCAAGATCTCGACGGGCGCGAAGAACGTCCAGTTCGCCGACATCGCGGTCACCAGTGACGGCAGCGTGTACGTGGCGTACCGCCAGTTCGCGAGCAACCGCGGCCACCAGGAGAACGAGGTCGCCTACGTCGTGTCCCACGACGGCGGCCGCAGCTTCACCAAGCCCAGGGTCGCCGCGACCTTCGAGCCGTTCGACGCGGCGGACTTCGCGGGTGACCCGGAGGCGGCGGCGCAGGCGCACGAGCGGGCGTACGAGAACGCCGACGGGCCCGAGTCGGAGGCCGGTGAGGAGTCGGTCGGGGACAGCCGCGACTGCGGGTCCGGACCCTTCGCGTGCCGGAGCGGCTTCGTGTTCTTCCGTCACGACAGCCAGGTGCGCATCACCGCCGACCCCAAGGCGGACGACCAGCGGGTCTACGTGACCTACGACGCGACGATCCCGGGGACGGAGGAGCCGTCGCGGACCACCTACAACACGGCCGACCCGCAGGGCTCGACGCTGCAGGTGGGGCAGGGCGGCGTGTACTTCACGCGGCTCGCCGGGTCCGCCTGGTCGACGCCGCGCCTGCTGGCGCCGTCGCCGCGCGGGCACCAGTTCTTCCCCGACGTCAACGCCGACGGCGGCGTCCTGCACGCGGTGTGGCACGACAGCCGCAACGACGCGGCCTACAGCGTGCAGCAGCCTCCGGGCAACGACGGCTCGCGGCGTGACGCGGCCGGCTTCGCGGCGGCGACCGCCGGGCTCGACACCTACGGCGCCTCCTCCACCGACGGTGGGGCGACCTGGTCGCTCACCCGGCTCTCGTCGCGGACCCAGATGCCGAACTTCGAGATGTTCGGTGACCGGCGCGTGCCGTTCCACGGCGACTACAACTACGTGTCGTCGGTGGGCGCGTTCGCCTACAACGTCTGGACCGACGACCGTCAGGTCGCGGGCGGGGACGACCCCCGTTACGCCGGGGGCGAGGGGTTCGACGTCCACCAGTGCCGCACGCAGGCGTCGGACGGCTCCTGGAGCGGGGACACCTGCCCGAACGAGGGCGGGCTCGACCAGGACATCCGCGGACGGGCGACGACCGGCTAGCAGACGGCGGGCGGCTCAGGCCGCCCGCCGCGCCGACGGGCGCTGTCCGACGACGAGCTCGACCGGCCCACGGATCACGGTCCCGTGGCGGCGACGCAGCCGGCCGGCCCGCTCCAGCCGCGGGAAGCGCTCGGCGAGCATGCGCACGGCGGTGACCGCCTCCGTCCGGGCCAGCGGGGCGCCCAGGCAGTAGTGCACGCCCGCCGAGAAGGCGAGGTGCTCCGCGCCGCCGGTGCGGGTGAGGTCGAAGCGGTCGGGGTCCTCGAAGGCGGCCGGGTCGCGGCCGGCGCCCGCCAGGTAGAGCAGCACCATCGTCCCCTTCGGCACCGTGGTGCCCGCCAGCTCGACGTCGACGGACGGGACGCGCAGGGTGCGCTGCACGGGCGGGTCCCACCGCAGCGTCTCCTCCACCGCGGCGGCGGCCAGCGTGGGGTCGTCGGCGACGGCGCGCCACTGGTCGGGGTGCTCGAGCAGCGCCAGCACCGTGTTGCCGACGAGGTTCACCGTCGTCTCGAAGCCGGCCAGCAGCAGGAGCAGGCACAGCGGCCTGAGCTCCTCGGGGCGCAGCTCGTCGCCCTCCGCGGCGAGCAGCCGGCTCACCACGTCGTCGCCGGGCTCGCGGCGCCGCAGCGCGAACACCTCGCTCAGCGTGCGCTGGAGCTGCCGGTCGGCGGCGATCAGCCGGGCGACGTGCGCCAGGGACCGGGGCCCGGCGAGCGCGCTGCCGATGGTGGCCCCGTGGCGGGCGAAGTCGGCGCTGCTGGCGTCCGGGACCCCGAGCAGGTCGGTGATCACGGCGATGGGCAGCGGGGCGGCGAGCCCGGCCACCAGGTCGAAGGGGCCGGACGTCGGCAGCGCGTCGAGCAGGCCGTCGACGACCGTGGCGATGCGCGCGTCCCAGCCGGCCAGCGCGCGCGGGGAGAAGGCGGGCGCGGCCAGCCGGCGGAGCCGGGTGTGGTCGGGCGGGTCCAGCTCGAGCAGCGACAGCTGCCCGTCGCCCCGCGCCCCGTCCACGGTCCTCGACGCCGAAGCGGCGGTCCCGCAGGACCTCGCGGCAGACGTGGTGCGTCGCGGTCTGGAAGCCCATGGTCGCGCTGGGCACGACGTCGCCCGCGGCCCGCACCTCGGCGTAGAGGGCGTACGGGTCCCGCCGGCCCTCCGCGAGCTGCAGCCGCGCGAAGGGGTCGTGCTCGCGCCAGGCGTGCCACGCGACCGTCGACCTCGTGACCACGAGCTGCCGCAGCAGACCGACCACCGGGTTCACGCCGACCTCCTGGACCGGCCGGGCGGATCCGGCCGGCTCCATGGTGCTCCCGTCCACCACGCCCGTACGGCGGGCCTCCTTCGCATGTTCTTGTTGTCCATGGCATAGTCATGCCATGGTCGTTCGGGTGGCGGTCGCGGGCGCGACCGGGTACGCGGGGGGCGAGCTGCTGCGACTGCTGCTCTCCCACCCGCACGTCGAGATCGGTGCGCTCACCGCGGCGAGCAGCGCCGGGTCCCGCCTGGGCGACGTGTCGCCCCACCTGACCCCCCTCGCCGACCGGGTCGTGGAGGCGACGACCCCCGAGGTCCTGGCCGGGCACGACGTGGTCTTCCTCGCGCTGCCGCACGGCGCCTCCGCCGCGGTCGCCGAGGCCCTGGGTCCCGACGTCGTCGTCATCGACTGCGGGGCGGACTTCCGGCTCACCGACCCGACCGCCTGGGAGCAGTTCTACGGCTCGCCGCACGCCGGCTCGTGGCCCTACGGGCTGCCCGAGCTGCCGGGCCAGCGTGCGGTGCTCGCCGGGGCCCGGCGCGTCGCGGTCCCCGGCTGCTACCCGACGACCTCGACGCTGGCGCTGCTCCCTGCGGTCGCCGGCGGTCTCGTCGACGGCCACGACGTCGTCGTCGTCGCGGCCAGCGGCCCGTCCGGGGCGGGGAGGTCGCTCAAGGCGCACCTGCTCGGCGCGGAGCTGATGGGCTCGGCCAGCGCGTACGGCGTCGGCGGCGTGCACCGGCACACCCCGGAGATCCTCCAGAACCTGCGCGCCGCGGGGGCCACGTCGCCCGCCCCGTCGCTGTCCTTCACCCCGGTGCTGGTGCCGATGTCGCGCGGGATCCTCGCCACCTGCACCGCCCCGCTCTCCGACCCCGACGTGACGCCCGAGGCGGCGTACGCGGTCTACGCCGAGCACCTCGTCGACGAGCCCTTCGTCCAGCTGCTGCCGAGCGGCGCCTGGCCGCAGACCCAGTCCGTCCTCGGCTCCAACGTCGTCCAGGTCCAGGTCACCGTCGACCGCGCGGCGGGGCGGCTCGTCGCCGTCGCCGCCCTGGACAACCTCACCAAGGGCACCGCAGGAGGCGCCGTGCAGTGCATGAACCTGAGCCTCGGGCTCGCCGAGACCACCGGGCTCCCGCGGGTGGGGGTGGCGCCGTGAGCGTCACCGGAGCCGCAGGTTTCCTCGCCGCGGGGGTGACCGCCGGGCTCAAGCCGAGCGGCCGGCCCGACCTCGCGCTGGTCGTCAACACCGGTCCCGAGCAGGTGGCGGCCGCCGTCTTCACGACCAACCGGGTCAAGGCCGCGCCGGTCCTGTGGTCGCAGCAGGCGGTGCGCGACGGCCGGCTGCACGCGGTGGTGCTCAACTCCGGCGGGGCCAACGCCTGCACCGGGCCGGCGGGCTTCGCGGACGCGCACCGCACGGCCGAGCACGTGGCCGCCGCGCTCGGCGCCCGGGACGGGGTCGAGGTCGGCGCGGGCGACGTGGCGGTCTGCTCGACCGGCCTCATCGGCACCCGACTCCCGATGGACCTGCTGAGCGCCGGGGTGAGCGCCGCGGCCGGCGCGCTCGCCGAGGACGGCGGGGCCGCCGCGGCCGGGGCGATCATGACCACCGACACCGTGCCCAAGACGGCGCGCTACGTCGACGAGGGCTGGTCGGTGGGGGGCATGGCCAAGGGCGCGGGCATGCTCGCGCCCGGCCTGGCCACGATGCTCGTGGTGATCACCACGGACGCCGTCCTCGAGGCTGAGGCGGCCGACGCCCACCTGCGCCGGGCGTGCGCGACGACCTTCGAGCGGGTGGACAGCGACGGCTGCATGTCCACCAACGACACCGTCGTCCTGATGAGCAGCGGCGCCTCCGGGATCCGCCCGACGCCGCACGACTTCCAGGCCGCGCTCGACGAGACCTGCCACGACCTGGCTCTGCAGCTGCTGCGCGACGCCGAGGGCGCGGCCCACGACATCACCATCGAGGTGCAGCACGCGGCCAGCGAGGCCGACGCCCTCGAGGTGGCCCGCGCGGTCGCCCGCAGCAACCTGTTCAAGTGCGCGGTGTTCGGCGGCGACCCGAACTGGGGCCGGGTGCTGGCCGCGATCGGCACGACCGCGGCCGACTTCGAGCCCGACCGGATCGACGTCGCCTTCAACGGCGTCGAGGTCTGCCGCGACGGCGCCATCGGCGAGGACCGCTCGCTCGTCGACCTGTCCGGCCGCGACGTCCGCGTCACGGTCAACCTGCGCAACGGCCGCGGCGCGGCCACCGTCTGGACCAACGACCTGACGTACGACTACGTCAAGGAGAACGCGGAGTACTCCACATGAGCCACGCCTCGCCCCGCTCGGAGGAGGCCCTCTCCCTGGTCGAGAAGGCCTCGATCCTCACCGAGGCGCTGCCCTGGCTGGAGACCTACGTCGGCAAGACGGTCGTGATCAAGTACGGCGGCAACGCCATGGTCGACGAGGACCTCAAGCGCGCGTTCGCCTCCGACATCGTCTTCATGAAGCGCTGCGGCGTGCACCCCGTCGTCGTGCACGGGGGCGGTCCGCAGATCAGCTCGATGCTCGCTCGCCTGGGCATCCCCTCGGAGTTCCGCGGCGGCCTGCGCGTCACCACGCCGGAGGCCATGGAGGTCGTCCGGATGGTGCTCGTCGGCCAGGTCGGGCGCGACCTGGTCGGCCTGATCAACGCGCACAGCACGCTCGCCGTCGGGCTGTCGGGGGAGGACGGCGGGCTCTTCACCGCCGCCCGCCGCGGCACGGTGGTCGACGGCGAGGAGGTCGACCTCGGCCTGGTCGGCGACGTCGCGCACGTGCGGACGGAGGCCATCCGCGGCCTGATCGACTCCGGCAGCGTCCCGGTGGTGGCCAGCATCGCGCCGGACGCCGACGGGGTCGTGCACAACGTCAACGCCGACACGGCCGCGGCCGCGCTCGCCGTGGCCCTGGGTGCCGAGCGCCTCGTCGTGCTCACCGACGTCGAGGGGCTCTACCGTGACTGGCCGGCCTCCACCGAGGTCATCGAGGAGCTCAGCGCCTCCGAGCTGCGCGCGCTGGTGCCCTCGCTGCAGTCGGGCATGGTCCCCAAGATGGAGGCCTGCCTGCGGGCGGTCGAGGGCGGCCTGACCCGGGCGACCGTGACCGACGGGCGCGTGCCGCACGCGCTGCTGCTCGAGATCTTCACCAACTCCGGGATCGGCACGATGGTCACCCAGGACGGGCTGGTCCGCCTGGGGAGCCGGGTGTTCTCCGCCGCGGAGGGCATCCCGCCGCACGAGTACGCCAACGGCGACGTGGGCCGGACGGGCACCCCCGGACCCCCCGGACCCGCCGGACCGGCGGGACCGCCGCCACCGGCGCACGCCCCCGCACCCTCGGCCCTCGACGACGTAGGAGGACTCTCGTGACCGCTCTCGACGCCAGCCGCGACGTCATGGTCAGCGCCGAGCTGGCCGGTCCGGCCCCGCGGGGCTCGGCCGGCGTGCTCGACGCGTACGCGCACGCGGTCATGAACACCTTCGGCCCGCCGAAGCGCGTCTTCGTGCGCGGCGAGGGCTGCTACGTCTGGGACGCCGACGGCCGGCGGCACCTGGACCTGCTCGCCGGCATCGCCGTGAACGCCCTGGGGCACGCGCACCCGACCGTGCTCGCCGCGGTCACCGGGCAGATCTCGACGCTCGGACACGTCAGCAACTTCTTCGCCACGCCGGCCCAGGTCGCGCTGGCCACGCGGCTGGCCGGGCTGACCGGCGACCCCGAGGCCAAGGTCTTCTTCACCAACTCCGGCACCGAGGCCAACGAGGCGGCCTTCAAGCTGACCCGGATGACCGGGCGCAGGAGGATCATCTCCACCGAGGGCGCCTTCCACGGCCGCTCGATGGGGGCGCTGGCGATCACCCACAACCCCAAGTACCGCGCGCCCTTCGAGCCGCTGCCCGGCGAGGTGACCTTCGTGCCGTACGGCGACGCCGAGGCGCTCGCCGCCGTGGTCGACGAGACCGTGGCCGCCGTCGTCCTCGAGCCCATCCAGGGCGAGAACGGCGTCGTGGTGCCCCCGGCCGGCTACCTCGCCCGCGCCCGCGAGCTGTGCGACGCCGCGGGCGCGCTGCTGTGGGTCGACGAGGTGCAGACCGGCATGGGACGCACGGGCTCGTGGCTGGTCCACACCGCGCAGGGCGTGCGCGCCGACGTGGTCACCCTGGCCAAGGGGCTGGGCAACGGCTTCCCGATCGGCGCGTGCATCGCGACCGGCCGGGCGGCGACGATGCTGCAGCCCGGCAGCCACGGGTCGACCTTCGGTGGCAACCCGGTCGCGGCCATCGCCGGCCTCGCCGTGATGAACGTCATCGAGCGTGACGGCCTGCTCGACCAGGTGACCGCCACGGGGGAGCACCTCGTCGCCGCAGTGATGGGGCTGGGGCACCCGCTCGTGGCCGAGGTCCGCGGCCGGGGCCTGCTGCGCGGCATCGTGCTGAACGCCGACATCGCCCCCGCGGTCTCCGACCTCGCCCTGGAGGCGGGCTTCGTGGTCAACGCCCCGCGGCCGCACGTGCTGCGCATCGCACCCCCGCTGGTCGTCACCCCGGCCCAGCTCGACACCTTCGTGTCGGCGCTGCCCGGGCTGCTCGACGCCGCGGCCAGGAGCAGCTCGTGAGCGCGCCCGGCGCCCTGCGCCACCTGCTCGCCGACGACGACCTGACCCACGGCGAGCAGCGTGCGGTGCTCGACCTGGCCGAGCGCCTCCGCACCGACCCGTACGCCACCCGGCCGCTCGCCGGCCCGCGCAGCGTGGCGGTGATCTTCGACAAGCCGACGCTGCGGACGCAGGCGTCCTTCAGCGCGGGGATCGCCGAGCTCGGCGGCTTCCCGATGATGGTCGACGGCCGACTGGCCGCCATCGGCCGGCGCGAGACGATCCCCGACGTCGCCCGCGTCCTCGGCCGTCAGACGACGGCGATCGTGTGGCGGACCTTCGCCCAGGACGACCTCGCGACGATGGCCGCGTACGCCGGGGTCCCGGTGGTGAACGCGCTCACCGACTCCTACCACCCCTGCCAGGTCCTGGCCGACCTGCAGACGCTGCGCCAGCACGGGCGGACGCTGCCGGGCCTGACCTTCGCCTACGTCGGGGACGGGGCCAACAACATGGCCGCGTCCTACCTGCTCGGCGGGGCGACGGCCGGGATGCACGTCCGCGTCGGGGCCCCGGCGGGCTTCCACCCGGCGCCGGCGCTCGTCGAGCGGGCCAGCGCCGTGGCCGCGACGACCGGCGGCAGCGTGAGCGTCACCGACTCCCCGGCCGAGGCCGTCGCCGGCGCCGACGCGGTGGCCACGGACACCTGGGTGTCGATGGGCCAGGAGGACGCGGCGAAGGAGGGTGGCCCGGACCGGGAGGCCGTCTTCCGGCCCTACCAGGTCGACGAGGCGCTCCTGAGGCGCGCCGACGACGACGTGCTGTTCCTGCACTGCCTGCCCGCCTACCGTGGCAAGGAGGTCAGCGACGCCGTGCTCGAAGGCCCGCGCTCGGTCGTCTGGGACGAGGCGGAGAACCGCCGGCACGCCCAGAAGGCGGTGCTGGCCTTCCTGCTGGAGCGGTCCGGGCTCGTCGAGCCCTCCGGGCTGCTGCCGGCGTCCGGCCCGACGGCGTGACCGGGGTGCCCGAGGTGACCCACGCAGCGCCACCGACCAAGGCCGCCCGCCATGCCCGCGTGGTCGGCCTGCTCCGCAGCCACCAGGTCCGCAGCCAGGCCGAGCTGGCCGAGCTGCTCGCGGCGGACGGGCTGCACGTCACCCAGGGCACGCTGTCGCGCGACCTCCTCGAGCTGGGCGCCTCGCGCGTCCGCGGTGCCTCGGGCCACCTCGTCTACGCGGTGCCCGGGGACGGGGGAGACCGCACCCCGCTGGTGGGCGAGTTCGCGACGTTCGAGACCCGGCTGGCGCGGCTGTGCCAGGAGGTGCTCGTCTCGGCCGAGTCCTCGGCCAACCTCGTCGTCCTGCGCACCCCGCCCGGGGCCGCCCAGTACTTCGGCTCCGCCATCGACCGGGTGAGCTGGGAGTCGGTGCTGGGCACCATCGCCGGCGACGACACGATCCTGCTCATCACCCGGAGCCCGGAAGGCGGCGAACAGCTGGCCCGCGACCTCGTCCGGATGAGCGAGACCGGCAAGCCCCTGACCGACAAGCCCCTCACAGGAAGGCTCGCATGAGCGACCCGACACCGGTCCCCGAGGCGCCCGAGGGCCACGCGGGCCGGCTCTGGGGCGGCCGCTTCGCCGGCGGCACCGCGCCGGCGATGGCGGCGCTGAGCCGCTCGACGCAGTTCGACTGGCGGCTGGCGCCCTACGACCTGGCCGGCTCGGTGGCGCACGCCCGCGCGCTGCACCGTGCCGGGCTGCTCACCGACGGCGAGCTCGCCGGGATGCTCAGCGGGCTGGAGACGCTCCGTCAGGAGGTGGTGTCGGGCGCCACCGGGCCGGGACCCGACGACGAGGACGTGCACGGCGCGCTGGAACGTCGCCTCACCGAGGTGGTCGGCCCCGAGCTCGGCGGCCGGCTCCGGGCCGGGCGCTCGCGCAACGACCAGGTGGCCACGCTCCTCCGGCTGTGGCTGCGCGACCACCTCCGGCTGGTGGCCGGCGCCGCGGCCGAGGTCGTCACCGCGCTGCACGACCAGGCGACGACCCACCTCGGTGCGCCGATGCCCGGACGCACCCACCTGCAGCACGCCCAGCCGGTGCTGCTGTCGCACCACCTGCTCGCGCACGCCTGGCCGCTGCTGCGCGACGTCGACCGGATGCGCGACCTGGACGCCCGACTGGCCCAGAGCCCGTACGGCTCCGGCGCCCTGGCCGGGACCTCGCTCGGGCTCGACCCGACCTTCGTGGCCGCCCAGCTCGGCTTCGCCTCGTCGGTGCCGAACTCGATCGACGGCACGTCGGCACGCGACCTCGCGGCCGAGGCGGCCTACGTGCTCGCCCAGGTCGGGGTCGACCTCTCCCGCCTCGCCGAGGACGTCATCCTCTGGTGCACCTACGAGTTCGGGTTCGCGCGGCTCGACGACGCCTGGTCGACCGGGTCGAGCATCATGCCGCAGAAGAAGAACCCCGACATCGCCGAGCTCGCACGCGGCAAGGCGGGTCGTCTCGTCGGGCACCTGGCCGGCCTGCTCACCACCCTCAAGGGGCTGCCGCTGGCCTACGACCGCGACCTCCAGGAGGACAAGGAACCGCTCTTCGACGCCGTCGACCAGCTCCTGGTGCTGCTGCCGGCCGTGGCCGGCATGGTCGGGACCCTGACCTTCGACACCGAGCGGCTCGCGAGCCTCGCCCCGCGGGGCTTCTCCCTCGCCACCGACCTCGCCGACTGGCTGGTCCGCGAGCGCGTGCCCTTCGCCGTCGCGCACGACGTCGCCGGGGAGACGGTGCGCTACTGCGAGCAGCGCGGGCTCGAGCTGTCGGACCTGTCGCCGGCCCAGCTGGTGGAGGTGTCGCCGCTGCTGCGCCCGGAGGTGCTGGACGTCCTCACGGTCGCCGGCTCGATCGACAGCCGTGACGGCCGTGGCGGGACCGCGACCGTACGCGTCCGCGAGCAGCTGTCCGAGGTCGCCGCCGCCCTCGGGCAGGCGCAGGCGTGGGCCGGCGCACCGGTGGGAAACGTGGAGCCCGGCGGCGGGGCCGACGCTTAGGGTTGGCGACCGTGAGCGACGCGCTGGACGAGCTGAAGTGGCGGGGCCTGCTGGCCAACTCGACCGACGAGGAGGCGCTGGCCGCGCACCTCGACGCCGGGCCGGTGACCTTCTACGTCGGCTTCGACCCGACGGCGCCCAGCCTGCACTTCGGCAACCTGGTGCAGCTCGTGGTGGCGCGGATCCTCCAGCGCGGCGGGCACCGGCCCCTGCTGCTGGTAGGGGGTTCCACGGGGATGATCGGCGACCCGAAGGAGTCCGGGGAGCGCGTCCTGAGCAGTCCCGAGGTGGTCGCGGAGCGCGTCGAGCGGATCCGGGCCCAGGTGGCGCGGTTCATCGACCTGGGGGGTGAGAACGCGGCCCGGCTGGTGAACAACCTCGACTGGACCGGGCCGATGTCGGTCCTGACCTTCCTGCGCGACGTCGGCAAGCACTTCCCCGTGAACCGGATGCTCGCCCGCGACGTGGTGCGCAACCGCCTGGAGGACGGGATCTCCTACACCGAGTTCTCCTACGTGCTGCTGCAGTCGATGGACTACCTCGAGCTGTTCCGCACGCACGGCTGCACCCTGCAGTTCGGTGGCAGCGACCAGTGGGGGAACATCACCGCCGGCGTCGAGCTGGTGCGGCGCGCGGAGGGGGAGCGGGTCCACGCGCTGGCGACCCCGTTGCTGACCAGGGCGGACGGGACCAAGTTCGGCAAGACCGAGAGCGGCACCGTCTGGCTCGACGCGCAGATGACGGCCCCGTACGCCTTCCACCAGTTCTTCCTGCAGGCCGAGGACGAGAAGGTCGTGGACTACCTCAAGGTGTTCTCGCCCCGGGGGCGCGACGAGATCGCCGAGCTGGAGCGCCTCACCCGCGAGGAGCCGCACCGCCGCGCCGCCCAGCGGGCGCTGGCCGACGACGTGACGGCCCTGGTGCACGGGGAGGCGGAACGGGACGCGGCCGTGGCGGCCGGGCAGGCGCTGTTCGGTCAGCACGACCTGGCCGAGCTGCCCGAGTCGGTGCTGGCGGGCGTGGTCGCCGAGCTCGGGGGTGCCGAGATCGACGTCGACGGGGGCTGGCCCAGCGTGGCCGAGGTCCTGCAGGCCGGCGGCGTGGTGGCGAGCCGGTCCGCGGGGAGGCGTG
>CAVQKU010000011.1:0-1060089 GCA_963713165.1 uncultured Actinomycetota bacterium | reverse complement strand
CGGCTACACCCCCTACTTCGTCACGGGCTCGGACCCCGCCGAGGTGCACGAGCAGCTCGCGTCGACCCTCGACGTCGTCCTGGACGCGATCGCGCGGATCCAGCACGAGGCGCGGATGCCGGGCGGGCTGGTGGACACCGGTGCCGGTCCGACCCGCCCTGGCCGATGATGGTCCTCCGTACGCCCAAGGGCTGGACCAGTCCGACCATCGTCGACGGCCTCCGGTGGAGGGCACCTTCCGCGCCCACCAGGTCCCGCTCGCCGAGGCCCGCACGAACGCCGGCCATCGGGCCCCGCTCGAGACTGGATGCGCAGCTACCGGCCCGAGGAGCTGTTCGACGCCACCGGCCGGCTGCTGCCCGAGCTCGCCGCGCTCGCCCCGCAGGGGGAGCGGCGGATGAGCGCCTACCCCCACGCCAACGGCGGCCGCCTGCTGCGCGACCTGACGATGCCCGACTTCCGCGCCTACGGCGTGCCGGTGACGCACCCGGCCACCGAGCTCAGCTCGGCCACCGCGGTCATGGGCGAGCTGCTGCGCGACGTCGTCGCGAGCAACCCCCGGAACTTCCGCGTCATGGGACCGGACGAGACCGCCTCCAACCGGTTGCAGGCCGTCTTCGAGGAGACCGACCGCGCCTGGGACGCGGAGCTGCTGCCCGGTGACGACCACCTGGCCGCCGACGGCCGGGTGATGGAGGTGCTGTCGGAGCACCTGTGCCAGGGGTGGCTCGAGGGCTACCTGCTCACCGGGCGCCACGGCCTGTTCAACTGCTACGAGGCGTTCGTCCACATCGTCGACTCGATGTTCAACCAGCACGCCAAGTGGCTCAAGACCACGCGGGCCATCCCGTGGCGCGCGCCGATCGCCTCGCTGAACTACCTGCTCTCCTCGCACGTGTGGCGCCAGGACCACAACGGGCTGTCGCACCAGGACCCCGGCTTCATCGACCACGTCGTCAACAAGAAGTCCTCCGTGGTCCGGGTCTACCTGCCGCCGGACACCAACACCCTGCTGTCGGTCAGCGACCACTGCCTGCGCAGCCGGCACTACGTCAACGTGATCGTCGCCGGCAAGCAGCCGGCGCTGACCTACCTCGGCATGGAGGAGGCGGTGGCCCACTGCACCCGGGGGCTCGGCATCTGGCCGTGGGCCGGGAGCGGTGACGGTGAGCCCGACGTCGTGCTGGCCTGCGCGGGGGACACCCCGACGCTCGAGACGGTCGCCGCCGCCGCCCTGCTGCGCGAGCACCTGCCCGAGCTGCGCGTCCGCGTCGTCAACGTCGTCGACCTCATGCGGCTGGAGCCCGACACCGAGCACCCGCACGGGCTCTCCGACCGCGACTTCGACGCGCTGTTCACCACCGACAGGCCGGTCGTGTTCGCCTACCACGGCTACCCGTCGCTGATCCACCGCCTGACCTACCGACGGCGCGGCCACGCGAACATCCACGTCCGCGGCTACAAGGAGGAGGGCACGACCACCACCCCGTTCGACATGGTGATGATGAACGACCTCGACCGCTTCCACCTGGTGATGGACGTCATCGACCGGGTGCCGTCCCTCGGCAGCCGGGCGGCGACGCTGCGCCAGCAGATGGTCGACGCCCGCCTGGCCGCGCGGGCGTACACCCGCGCCCACGGCGAGGACGATCCCGCGATCACCGGCTGGACGTGGCCCGAGGAAGCCGCCACGTCGACCTCGTGACGGCCACGGCCACGTCCGCCGACCCGGCGACGAGGCCGTTGGGCGCCGCGGAGGCGGCCACCCTCCCGGTCGACGAGGTCCGGGCCGCGTGCGCGGTGGGGGCGGAGGGCCTGAGCGCCGCGGAGGCGGCCGCCCGTCTGCTCCGCCACGGTCCGAACGCGGTGGCGTCGCACCGGGTCCGTCCCTGGGCCGTCCTGTGGCACCAGGTCCGCTCGCCGCTCCTCGGCCTGCTCCTGGTCGCCGCGGTGGCCTCGTACTTCCTGGGCGAGCAGGACGACGCCGTCATCATCGGCGTGATCCTCGCCGTCTCGGTCGGGCTGGGGTTCGGGAACGAGTACCGCGCGGAGCGGGCGGCCGACGCGTTGCACAGCCAGATCCGTCACGTCAGCGTGGTCCGCCGCGACGGCCGCGCCTCACGGATCGACGTGAACGACCTGGTCCCCGGCGACCTGGTCACCCTCGGTCTGGGAGACGTGGTGCCGGCCGACCTCCGCCTCGTGGAGGTGGTGGGCCTGCAGTGCGACGAGTCGGTCCTCACCGGGGAGCCCCTCCCCGTGGACAAGGGCGTGGACCCCGTCCCGCCGGGCACCGCGCTGGCCGACCTGTCCGGCTGCGCGCTGATGGGCACGGTCGTCCACGGCGGCGCGGGTTCCGGGATCGTGGTCGCGACCGGGGCGGCCACCGCGTTCGGTCGGATCACCGCCGGTCTGGGCACGCACCAGACGGACACGCCCTTCCAGGTCGGCCTCAGGCGGTTCTCGATGCTGCTCGTGTACGTCGCGGGCGCACTCACCGTCTCGATCTTCGTCGTGAACGTCGTGCTGGACCGGCCGGTCCTGGACGCCCTGCTCTTCTCGCTGGCGATCGCCGTGGGGATCACGCCGCAGCTGTTGCCGGCCGTGGTCTCCATCAGCCTGGCCGCCGGGTCGCGGCGGATGAGCCGGCTCGAGGTGCTGGTCAAGCGGCTCGTCTGCATCGAGGACCTCGGCGACGTCGACGTCCTGCTGACCGACAAGACCGGGACCCTCACGCTGGGCCGGACCGCGTTCGTCGGCGCGGTCGCGGCCGACGGGTCGACGGTGGACGACGTCTCGCGGTGGGGGTTGCTCTGCACCGAGAACGCGCTCCAGGGCGTCGAGGCCGTCGGCGGCAACGCCCTCGACCGTGCGCTCTGGGCGAGCCGGCCCGCGGCCGACGAGGAGCTCGGCCTGCAGGCCTGGACCCGGCAGGGCCTGCTTCCCTTCGACCACGAGCTCCGGCTCGTCTCGGTCGTGGTCGCGGACCGCGCGGGGGTGCGGACCCTGGTCACCAAGGGCGCGCCGGAGACCGTGCTCGAGCGGTGCGTGGGGGTGCCCGCCGGGTCCCGGGACGCGCTGGCCGCGGAGTTCTCCGCGGGGAACCGGGTCGTCGCCGTCGCGGTCGGCGCACCCTCGCCGGTCGGCCCGCCGGTGCCGGCGGACGAGCACGGGCTCCGGCTCGTCGGGCTCCTGGTCTTCGCCGACCCGCCGAAGCCCGGTGCGGCGCTGGCGTTGGGACGGCTGGCGGCGCTCGGAATCGAGGTCAAGGTGGTCACCGGCGACAACCCCGTGGTCGCGGCGAAGGTCTGCGCCGACCTCGGCCTGGGCTCGGCACCCGCACTGACCGGGACGGACGTCGACGGCCTCGACGACGAAGCCCTCGCCGTCGCGATCGCGCGCACCACGGTGTTCGCGCGGGTCAGCCCGGAGCAGAAGGCTCGGATCGTGCGCGTGCGGCGCCTCGGCGGCGGCGGTGTGGCGTTCCTCGGCGACGGCGTGAACGACGCCCTGGCCCTGCACGCGGCCGACGTCGGCATCTCGGTCGAGGCGGCCACGGACGTGGCGAAGGACGCCGCGGACGTGATCCTGCTCGAGAAGGACCTCGGGGTGCTCGCCGACGGGGTCGGGGAGGGCCGACGGATCTTCGCCAACACGATGAAGTGTAGGTTCTCGCGGAACCTGTCGTCGCAAAGTAGCGCTGACCAGGGGGACGACAGATCGAGTGGCGACCTCCGATTCTCTTTTATCTTGTCGGTTTCTCACGGCCGACTCTCGAGTGTTCGATTTCGCCGGCTAGATCGTCGCTCGTCGGAGTCACCATGAGCCGATAGACAGGCGGCCACTCACGGGACTCGCGGCTTGTCGGATTAAGAGTGACGGCGCAATCTGACGCCCACCCGGTCAGGGCCGTCAATGTCCGGCTCTAGTGGTGACGGACACAGTTCCACAGCTGCGAGCCGGGTAGTCGAGAGGCCCCAGATGAGCGTGTAGGAGCCTTCATGCTAGGAATGCCTCGACGCCCATCCAGTCAACGACTCGCCGACGCTGTCATAGCAGCCACACCATCGTCTGTGAGGACCGGATAAGTTGCTGTGCGTGCCGGCGCACCCGGCCCTGCTCCATGCGACTCGATGTTGGATGACCGTGTCGGGTGTGACGCAGCCTCGGGCAAAAGCTCGCCCACTCCATATCCGTTCTCCTCGTTGGCATTGCGTCTGTCGGCCGGTAAACCCCCCAGCCCCCCGGGCGCCAGCCCTGTCGTGGTGCCGCCTGTCAGAGCTCGGCCGTCAGAGTTCGCGAACGGCGGCCAGCCGGTCGAGGGTTGTTCGCAAATCCGCCAAGGGGATTCGCTCTGCGATTTCCTCCCGCAGGCAGTTCCCAATCAGTTGGGTCATGGTGGTCGACACACCGGTGCGTCGCCGGGCGGCGGCCAGCCTGTCGCGCACGCTTAGCCGGCCCTGATCGTCGGGCGTCCGGCCCGTTAGGGCTTCATGCAGCACTGCGCCAAGACTCCAGACGTCGGTGGCTGCGGACTGTTGCGTCCCCGCCGACTGCTCGGGTGATCGGTACCCGCGAGTGCCGGATCCGGCGCGCACCGGACCCGGCGGCCCGGACAGGCTGAGGTCGAGTAGCTTCGCGGAGCCGCCTTCGAGGATGATGTTGCCGGCCGTGACGTCCCCATGGACCCAGCCGTGCCCGTGCAGGTACGCGAGCGCGGAGGCCAACTGAGCGCCTAGTAACACTACGTCTCGGGGGATAAGGCGGTGTCGGGCGTCGAGAACCGCGGACAGACTCGGCCCGGTCAAGGTCTCAAGCACCACGGCGACCTGCGGGACCTCCACGACTTCGTAGGCCCGCACCAGATGAGGGTGTCCAAGGGTGGTGAGCAACTGGCCCTCCCGGCGCAGCAGCCGCTGGGTATGAGCCTCTTTCAGCCGGTCTGGTCGCACCACCTTGACCACGCACCGGGCTCCCCGCTGCACGCTCCAGGCGTCGTACACGTCGAGGCGGTGCCCGCGCCGGATCAATGCAATTGCCTCGTAGTGCGGTACGACCTCCACTCCGGCCGCCACAATCGGTGGCTCCGCCACGGTCATGGTCATGCACTTACCCGCCGACGGCTCCGGTTGATCACCGGCAGGTCGGAGAGCACCCGGCCCTGGTCGAGGGTGATGACCCGGTCGGCGATTTCTAACGCGACCGGGTCGTGGGTGACGATGATTGTCGTGCGACTTGCCGCACCGTGCCGGAGCGGCTCGAGCACCCGGCGGGCGGTATCCGCATCGAGCCCAGTCGTGGGCTCATCCAGCAGTAGCAGCGGACTCTCGCGGAGGAAGGCCCGGGCCAACGACAATCGCTGGCGCTGACCGCCGGACAGCGTGCGGGCCTTCTGCCCGACCAGAGTCGCGTATCCGCGTGGTAGGCCCTCGATGAACTCCTCCGCCGAGGCTGCCCGGGCAGCGGCTTCAATGTCGGCCAGGGTCGCATCTTTGCGTGCGAAGCCAATGTTGTCTCCGACAGATGCGTCGAGCAGCGCGATCTCCTGGGGGACTAGTGACACAACCTCGCGCACCGACGCCAGCGTCACGTCGCGCAGGTCATGGCCACCAACCCGGACGGCTCCGATGTCCGGGTCGATGGCCCGCAACAGCAGTTTGACCAGGGTCGACTTGCCCGCGCCGCTCGGGCCCGTCACGGCGATGATGCTGCCAGGAGTGAACCTCAGGCAGACCCCGGACAAGGCTGGTGATGTCGCTCTCGGGTAGGTCACCGTGACCTGCGCGAGCACAACGTCGGTCGGGCGGAGTGGCAGGGTGATCGCGTCAGCGCGTTCGGCGGGCGGCGCTTCGTCGAGGAGTTCAGCGATCCGTTCGCATCCTGCGGCGTCGGCGAGCACCCCTGGGAGCAGCCGGGTGAGCGAGCGCATCGGCTGGTACAGCTGCACCATCATCGTCAAGAAGGCGAGTAGCCCACCCAGGCTCAGCCGCCCGGAAGCAAGTGCGTGGGTGCCGAGCACGATGACGGTCAGGACGCCCACGAGCTCGGCTAGGTCGACGACCGGGGAGAGCAGTGCCCGGACCCGAGCCGCGGCGAGCGCAGCCGAGCGGATCCCCAAGGTCTCTCGGGTGAACCGGCCGAGCGCGTCCGATTGCCGGTTGAAGGCCTGGACCAGTGGCGCATTACCCAGGTGCTCCTCGGTGATCGCCGACAGCGAACCGCCGCGCCGGCGTTGTTCTCGGGCGCTCAGCTTGATCAGACGCGAGAACCGATGCGACACGGCCCAGAAGATGGGCACCACGATTAGTGACGCGGCGGCCAGCCGGGTGTCGAGGAGGAACAACGCAATCAGGTACCACACACACGTGATTAGGCTGATTGCGCCGGAACGAACATTGCCAATCATGAAACTTTCCACCGCCGCCGCGTCACCGGTGATTCGAGTCATCGAGTCACCTAATCGCCGTCGGTCGTGCACCTCTTGCGGCAGTGAGAGTAGGTGCGCGAACAGCCGGCTGCGGAATCCGATCAAGAACGTTTGACTAAGCCAGGTCGACAGGTATGAATTGACGCCGGAGAGGATACCGGATAGAACGGCCAGCCCCAGGTAAGCGGCACCAATCCAGACCAGGGGTCCGAACTCGGCGGGAACGAGCACGTCGTCGACCACGTATGCGAACAAGGCGATCTCGATGACGGTCACTGCCGACAGGAGGCTCCCGAGCGCGATGTTGAGAGTGTTCCAGCCGCAGAACGGGCGGGCGTCCGGCCAGTACCGCCGAGCGATCTCGCGCAGCGTGAGTGGAGGGGCGCCGTCGACCAGAACGTGACGATCCCGGGGTGGTTCCAGGAATCGCCGGCTCAGCTCCCGCCAAGAGGAGCGTCGGCGGCGCGGGCGCGCGGATGTGCGTGGCCGCTCGGCGGCGGGCGCTTCCCCCTCCAGGGGCGCCCCCCGCCGAGCGACACTGGTGGTGACAGGCTCAGCTGCCACAACCACAGCCACAGCCGTGGCCATGACCCCCGTGCGACTTGCTCTTGCTGGACTTGCTGGACTTGCTGGACTTGCTGGACTTGCTGGACTTGCCGTGCCCACAGCCGGAAGGCTTGACCGACTTGAGCAGACCCGAGCGTGACATGAGACTCCCTTCTGGTGACCAGCACTCGACGGTGCGGGCCACACCTCGGATGCGTTTCATCCGACCGCAGAAGTCTTGCCGCCGGTATTAGTGCAGAACAAGACTGTTCAGCTCTCGCCTTAACGGGTAGTCACGTGCGCCCGGTGCGAATTCCGGCCCAATGTGATGGTAACGATTTGGTGAACGCGCAACTGAAGAAGCAGAACTAACGATAGCGCCGCACGGACACAACGCACCCCAGTAGAACTAGTGCAACGATCATCACCGTTTGATCCCCGGCGATGAGATTTTTTTCAGATCATCGCAAGTTCATTGGGTTTCAGCGGCTATGGTGACCTCGGCTGCAGCTCGAGACCGCGGTACCGCACAGCACGGAGGGGGTACGGAGTGGGCGATGCGACCAGCTCCGGGAAGCAGCGGAGGAGTGTGGTGGGGGAACACCTCGGGGAGGGCTTGAGCGACGCGGATCTGCTCACCCGGTGCCGTGCGGGGCAGGCGGAAGCCTGGGACATCTTGGTCGAACGGTATCAACGGCTGGTCTTCAGCGTTGCCCGCCGCAACGGGCTAAGCGTGCATGATGCGGTCGACGTGGCCCAGAACACGTTCTTGATCCTCCTCGAGTCGGTCCTGAGCCTGCGCCAGGACGAGAGCCTGGCGTCGTGGCTGATGACGGTGGCTCGGCGGCAGTCCTGGCGGGTCTGGCAGCGTTCGCGCCGGGAGGTGCCGGCGTCCGAGGTTGTGCAGCTTCGCGAAGACCCGCCGGTGGACTGGGAGCAGGCAGCGTCCCTGCAAGCCGCGCTCCGGCTGCTCGGCGGTCCCTGCCGTGAACTGCTGGTTGCATTGTATTTCGATCCGGCGCGCCCGACCTACGCCCAGATCGCCCGTCGGCTGGGTCGCCCAATTGGGGGGATCGGACCCATGCGGGGCCGCTGCCTACACCGACTGAAAGAGTTGTTGGGAGACATCGAATGGACCTAAGGGCTCTGAGCCCACAGGCTCGACTCGCCCTCGTCGCCGACTGGATCGACGAACGCCTCGACGCCGACACCGCCGGCCAGCTCACCGCAGCTCTGGCGTACGACGATGCGTTGGTCGCGGACGTCGAATGGGTACGTGGCCTGGCCCGCGCCGCAGCCGACCACCCACTAATCGAGCCGCCACCCGTGCTTCGCCAACGGCTGCGGCAGAACTATCACCGGTGGACCCGCGACCATGCCGGTTCAGGAGATCGGGTGATGGAGTTGCCGACGACCCTGATCTTCGACAGCCGTCGGGACCAGCTGCACCTCCAGGCCCGGGGGGCAGGCTCGGAGTCCGCGCAACTGACGCAGTTGGTCTTTCGCTGCGAGCTGGCCGACCTAATCCTTGACGCGCGACCGGCCGGGCGGCATAGGTGGAGTTTGGCCGGGCAGGTGGTGCTGGGCCACGCCACATCATCTCCGGTGTTCGAGGCGCAGGCCGAAGGGCCTGACGAACCCGTTGTCTGGGCGGATGGCGATGCCTTCGGCCGATTCTCGGCCGAGGTGCCGGACACAGTCAATCGGCTGACGGTGACCAACGGGGAGATAACGATGGTGGCCGCGCTCGCGCTACGCCAGCCTTGACAGCCGTGAGGCCTCTTTCGGCAGGGCTTGTCTCTGCGCTAGCCGGGGCGGACCTCTCGGCCGCCCTGACCGTCCTCGGAAAGGCTGGGTTTCACGATTTTTCCGGCCTTCACCTCCTGTTGGACGCAGCGGAGGCGCGGTTGCACACTGACCCGACCACGGCGCTTCGACTCAGCCTGCTCGCCGAGGCGGCCGCCGACCGGGGTGATGCGCTGATCGGGATATGCGCCCGCGCCCGTTACCAGCGTGCACAGATCTTGACGGAGCGCGGCCGGCTGGCGCCGGCGCTTGAGCTGATCGAGTCCGCCCGGGCCGCTTGGTGCGCCGCAGGTGACGAGCTGGCCGCGCTCGGCACCGACCTCGGCCAGATGCAGGTGCTCGACGACCTCGGCCGCCACGCCGACGCGGTCGACGTGGGCGAACGACTGCTACGCGACCTCGATCGCCGGATCAGCCTCACCGGCGATCCCGAGGCCGGCCGCATCCATGCGACCGCAATCGAGAATCTTGGCGTCGCATACGGTTTGACCGGGCAGCACGAGGCGGCCCTGGCGGCGTACGCGCAGGCCGGCCGGGAGTACCAGGCCTTGGGTTTCGGAGTCGAAACAGCGCGCCCGTTCGCCAACCGGGGCGTCGAACTCGTCGCTCTCGGGCGGCCCCGCGAGGCGCTCGCCGACTTCGCCGCCGCGACGGAGATCTTCGCGGCCGCGGGCGACCGCCTTTTCGCCGCGCAATGCCAAGGCGACACCGCTCACGCGCACCGGCTGCTGGGCGAGGTCGTGGCCGCGCTGCGCCTGCTGGAACCGGCACGCCGCACGTTGGCCGAGCTGGGGGCCGGAGCCGAGGCCGCCCGGGTAGAGATCGCTCTCGCTGAGACCTACCTTGCTGCCGGCCTGCCGGCGGAGGCGCGGGTGGTGGCTGAGCAGGCCACGACGACGACCGTTCAGGCCGGGATGACCCACGACACCGCGGCGGCACGGTTTTTGATAGCACTAGCCGACCTCGCTCGGGGGCAGAGCCAGACGGCCGCGGCGGAGCTGAACCGCGCGGCCGCACTTTTCGCGTCAGTGGACGACAGGCAGGCACTGGCCCGGGTCCTGCTGGCTCAGTCGGAGGTGGCGGATCAGGGCGGGCACACCGATCGAGCCCTTGACCTGCTCGCCGGCGCGCAGGAGGCGCTGGAACGGGGCGGATGGTTGATCCCGCTGACCTGGGCCTACCTCCGCCAGGCCGACCTGCTCGACGCGACCGCCGACGTCACGGCCAGCCTCGACCGAGCGGCGGTCCTGGTCACGGAGCTACGGCTGCCCGAGCTGAGTTATCAGTACGAGCTGCGCGCCAGCCGCCTCGCTCGGCGGCTGGGCGACACCGACGAGGCGATCAGACGCTTCGAGCGGGCGATCGAAGTCCAGCAGCAAAGTATTGGCGCCCTGCCCGACCACGTTCTGCTCACAGCGTTCCGGGCCGAGCGCCTGGCGGCAAACACTGAGCTCGTCGACCTGCTTGTAGAGCTAGGGCGCGACCTCGAGCGAGCGTCCGTGCTAGCCGACCAGGCGAAGGCGCAGACGTTGATTGGCCTGCAGTCCGACGCAATCGGGCCGGGTACCCGGCTGACCCACCCTGATGATGATCTTGCTCGGACGTTTGCGGAACTCAATGCGAACTATCTCGCAATGCATCAAGCTATCGAGCCGACCAAGCGGTCCTCCCTCGTCGAACGCTCCGAACAGCTGGAGAGTCGACTTAACGCCCTTCGGTTGCGGCACCTGGACGCCGACGTGCTAACGCTAGGCGTGGGCGGAGCCAACCACACTCCTGCCCCTTCGGCGCGCCACCCCCAGCTGGCGTACCTGGTCTCCGGGCTTGACATCCTCGCCTTCGTCCATTCCAAAAACACCGTGACCGTGCGCCGACTCTCAGGCGCACTACCCCAGGTGCACCGTCTGCTGGATGAGCTGTCAGACCAATGGAACCGGGCGAGACTTAGCCTCGGCCTTGGGTTGGGATACCAGGACCAGCTGCTGCGTACCACACGCGACAGCCTCGAACGACTGCACGACTGCTTGATTCTCCCGGTCGAGGATCTCCTTGACCCCCTGGCGGACGGTCTGCTCATCGTGCCGCATGGCCCGATGGGCGCGGTGCCCTTCCCGGCCCTCTTCGACGGGGGTCGCTACCTGACCGAGCGGTGGGCCCTGCAGATGGGTCCGACGCTCGCAACCGCGCCGGCTAGCGACCGGCCGATCGACCTGGATGGCCCAGCGCTGATCGTTGCTGTCGCTGATGCCTACATCCCGTCCGTACGAGCCGAGGCCGAGACCGTCGGCCGCTACGCTACCCACTCCGTCACCCTGGTTGACGGGGACGCTACCGCCGCACGGTTCACCGGCGCCGTGCCGGGAGCCACGCTCGTCCATCTGGCGTGCCATGGCGTCTTCCAGGCCTCCAACCCGCTGTTCTCACGACTCCGACTCGGTGATCGTTGGCTGACGTCGGCCGAGGTGGTTCATCTCGATCTGGCAGGCGCGCTGGTTGTGTTGAGTGCCTGCGAGTCCGGAGCGCACGGCCGTGCAGCCGAACCGGTCGGGCTCGGTTGGGCGTTCCTCGCCGCGGGCGCGTCCGGGGTCGTCGTCAGTCAATGGCCGGTCCACGATGAGGCGACTTTATTCACTATGGCGGAGTTCTACTGCGGGCTCAGGTCCGGTCTGCCACCGTCGTACGCGCTTCGCGTCGCACAGATGCGCACTGCTGACCAGTTCCCCCACCCCTACTTCTGGGCCCCCTTCAGCTACGTCACGAGCATCTCATCGGACAAGAAAGTAGTGTCATGATCACCGGCTACCGCCCAACCATGAGCCCGCTGGTCCTCGCCTTCGTCGTGGTCCTCTTGGTCTGCCCACTCCGTTGGCCCGGGGAAGCGCACGCTTCTGAGCGCAACCCGCTGGACGCCAGCAGTATCGTCGTGAAGGTCCAAGTCGAGAACGGCTACACGATTGATCAAATTACAGCCCTGTACCCGGTCGCCCTCGGCAATGCGCTCCTGGCGACCCGTGGCATCTACCTCGTTCAGCCGACCGATCACCGTGTGGCAGCCGATCCGCACAAAGTCGACGAGTTGGCCCGCATGATCAGCCGATCGTCCGGCGTTTCCTACGCCGAGCCGAATTTCGAGACCCACCTCTCCGACACCCGTTACCACGGCTGGCCCGAGGGGGACCCCGAAGATGGTGGCAACGATGCGTCGGCCTGGCGGGGCCAACCGATCAGCGACAGCATCGAATTGCCTCGCGCCCACCAGCTGAGCACAGGCGTCGGCTCGGTCGTTGCCGTTCTCGACAGCGGGGTCGACATCAGCCACCCCGCGCTGGCCGGTCGCCTGCTGCAGGGCTACGACTATGTGGCTGATGATCCTGACCCGTCAGAGGAGCCTCGTCGAATCGATACCAACCGCAACGGAATTGTCAGCGAAGCTTACGGTCACGGCACCTTCGTCGCCGGCATGGTGAACCTGATAGCTCCTGATGCTCTAATCCTCCCGCAGCGCGTACTGGACACCGATGGCACCGGCAGCGTGTTCGTTGTCGCCCAAGCCATCATCGACGCGGTCGATGAGGGAGCGGACGTGATCAACCTCAGCATGGGCACGGGTCAAAAGTTCAAATCGCAGTTGATAGAGGAGGCCATCAAATACGCAGTCCAGCACCAGGTTGTCGTGATCGCGGCCGCTGGTAATGCGGCCACTGATGCGCGGCAGTACCCGGCACAGAACAAGGATGTGTTGAGCGTTACTTCCGCTGACGCGGACCGCCAACTGTCGCCTTTCGCCTGCTGGGGGGATTGGGTCGATCTTGCCGCTCCCGCCGGCCGGGTGATGGGGCCGGTGCCAGGCGGACGCTTCGCCTGGTGGGCGGGAACCTCAATGGCCGCGCCCCAGGTCGCCGGGCAGGCGGCCCTCATCCGGAGCCGGGCCGGCGGACTCAAGACCAAGGATCAGATTGAGTCAATTACCAAAAGTGCCCACAAATTGCGGACCAAGAAACTTAAGTATGGTCAAACAGACATCGTGGGCAGCATCGAGCTGGCCGACGTCCGGATTCACTGACCGACACCCTCAGCATCGCTGGTGGACCGACGCATCTAACGTTCTGGGCAGAGGTGGCGGAGTCGGGTTCGGGTGTCGCTGGTGGTGACGTGCCAGTTTGGGATGCCGCTGGTTGGCGTTGGTGGCGGCCTGTCAGCCAGCGAGCTCGGTGTTGAGGACGTCGAGGTCGTCGATACGCCGGTCAAGGCACTGTCGGGTCAGCGCGGATAGTTTGATCTCAGCGATGTTGAGCCAGGATCCGTGTTTGGGGGGTGTGGTGGATCTCCAGCCGCTGGGCGAGTGCTCTGGCCATGGCCGGCTCGAACGCTTCGTAGAGGGAGCCGAGGCGGGAGCAGGCAAAGACAGGGGGGAAGGTATAGGGAACCAGCCGTTCTTTCCCGGACCCCCGCACCTGACTTGGGCGGCGGAAGGATCACCGGTGCCGTCGGTTCTCACAATGTTGGCGCTGGGGTTCGCGCCGCTGCCGCTCGGCTTCTTCGTGGCCCTGCTGGGGATGGTCGTGGGCTACCTGGGTCTGGTCGAGCTCGGCAAGCGGCTGTTCTACGCGACCGCAGCGGCCGGGGCAGCCCTGCCGGGCCGGACGGACCACTACCGGCACCTCCGCCGCAGGACCGCGTACTTCACGGGCCCCCGCCAGCCTGGACGAGGCCCGACGGGCTCCTAGCGCGGCACCGACAGGACCGGGCACCGGGCGTCGTCCGCGGCGACCAGGGTGCCCCGACCGCCGTCCGCGTCGCGCAGCACGACCATCAGCGCGGCGGCGCGGGACAGCTCACGGACCTGCTGGGCCCCGCGGTCGGGGTCGGTGCGCACGCGGTGCACCGCGACGTCCTGCTTGCTTGCGGACCGCCGCAGCACCTCGTCGACGGGCCGGGCCACCCGGCCGCCCTCGAGCACCGTCAGGCCTGTCCTGCGGAGCCGCGCCTCGACGAGGGCCGCATCGACGGCCGGTGCGGGATCGTCCTCGTCGGCGAGGACCAGCAGCACCTCCAGGTCCCCGGTCGGCGATCCTGCGGCGCTCGTGAGGAGGGTCGGGCAGCCGGCCTCGGCAACGACGACCGCGACCGTGAGCCCGACCGAGGAGCCCCAGCCGTCGTCACGTTGCAGGACGAGCAGCTCCGCGTCCTGGCTCCACCTCAGGAGGACGCCGAGCCCCGTCTCCGGCGTGCTCTCCGTCGTGATCCGGACCTCGCTGCCGACGGCGGTGGTGAGGAGGTGGTGGGCCGCGCCGTTGACCAGACGTCGCCCGCGCTGCTGCCGCAGGTCCATCGCGGGCGTCGAGCGAGGTGTCCCGCGGGGCGGCAGGCTGCCGTGGACGAGGCGGAGCGGTGCCTCCCGGAGCGCGGCCTCCTCGGCCCCCAGCCGCACCGCCTCGCGGCAGGCGTCCAGCCCGCGGCCGCTGATCCCGACGACCACGGGCCGGGACCGGGTCGCGTTCGGGGCGTGGAGCACGCGGCCAACCCTGCACCGCGGCCGGCGGCGCTCCCAGAGGCGAACGCCGGGTCCGACGGGACGAACGGCCCGGGTCAGGCCGGATGGGCCACCGAACGTCCGCTGAACGACTGCGGCACGAACTGGACGGGTCGCGCGCCGGGATAGCCCGGCCACGACTCGAGCTGTCGGTCGAGCTGCGCGAAGGCCGAGGCGCCGGCCGGGTCGAGCCTGGAAAGCACCCCCTGCATCAGCACGCTCCACCCCTCCCGCCCCGTCGTGCTGTGGTGGTCGACCTCGAAGCAGCAGCCCTCGCCGGTCTCCGCGAGCTGGCCGACGATGCCCCACAGCTGGGTGCTGACGAAGAGCCGCGGGCCGGAGCCCACCCGGTAGGCGACCGGGAGGATCTCGACGCCCTCACGGGACACGAAGCCGATCCTGCCGATCGACTCGGCCCTGAGCAGCTCCAGGCACGTCTCGTCGGTCAGCGGGCAGATGGCGGAGCGGGGCTGCACGTGCGTCGTCATGGTCGGTCTCCTTCGTGGGGCGTGTACGCGAAGCGTGACGCGCCACGACGCCGGGCTCCAGAGCCGAACGTCCCGCCGTTTCGGGCGGGTGTGCGCACCCGGACCCGGGGCGCTCGGTCCGGAGCGCCCGCCCGGCCCGGACCCGGCGCCGGGAGCTACGCGGCGCGCCTGGTCCTCCCGAACAGGCGGGGCGGGGCGCCGGGGCCGATCTCCCCGTCCCGCAGCAGCGCGAGCCGCTCGGCCAGCAGCTCCTCCAGCTCGGGGAGCGAGCGTCGTTCCCGCAGCATGTCCCACGGCGTGCGCACCGGCTTGCCGGCCGGCACCTCGGCGAGGACCCCGTCGGAGCGCGCGCTCACGCTCCAGCAGACCGGGCAGTCCCACGAGCGGGGCAGGCTCGCGTCGGCGTCGAAGACGACCGAGAAGTGGTGGGGGGCCGGGCAGTCGAAGTCGAGCCGCAGCCGTGGCGACAGGACCACGTCCTTGTCGTTCTCGTGGCTGTGGTGCCCCAGGCCGACGGCCTGCATGGTCCGGTTGCGCATGTGGGTCTGCTTCCCGTGGAGCAGGAGCAGGCGCTGGACGCGTCCCCTCCCGCACCCTCCACCGTAGGCGCAGGGCCCGCGTGCCCGGCCGCGGGCCGCCCCGGGGTCCGCCCTGTCGGGAGCGACTCCCCGCACGGGCTCGGGCTCGGGCTCGACGTGATCGACGAGTGCGTGGACCTGGTCGCCTGAGCGGTGACGGCCGGCTCGCCACCGCACCGGAGCGCCACGCCCACCTCGTGGAGGTCGAGGGTGGGCGCTCCGCCGAGATCGAGCACCGGCGCCGGGCCTGCACCGGGGCGTCCGGTCCGGCCAGCGCGTGGTGGTCACCACGTCCCGCTGGGTCGGACCGCGTCGGGCGCGCCCGTCCTTTGGCTCGGGCGCCGGCGCGGCTCCACGACGGTCCTGCGCCCGTCGGAGGTCACCACGACCGCGCTGTGGACGGGGCGGGTGCGGAGCCAGGCGGCGGCGCGGGAGCCCTGCGCGTACGCGGCCGTCGCGTCGATGTCGGCCCAGGTGAGGGAGGGTCCGACGACGGTCACCGAGGACAGGCCCACGGGGGCCAGTCCCGTCCTGGCGTCCACGAGGTGCGCGCCGCGGCGGGCGGTGCCGGAGGTCGCGACGGCGCCGTGGCGCAGCGGCACGACCGCGACGACCCGGGTGGGGTCGTGGGGGTCCTCGATGCCGATCCGCCAGGGTGCGCGCGACGGCGCGGCGCGCCCCACCACGTCCCCGCCTGCGGACAGGCAGAAGTCGGTGTCCGCGAGGGCGGCCAGGTGGCGGGACGCCCGCTCCGCCGCCCAGCCCTTGACGACGCCGCTGGGGTCGAGGCGACGCTCCAGCGGTCGTGCGGGGTCGACCGGCAGGTGCACCGAGAACGCGCCGCCCGACTCCTCCTCGGCCCGGCGTCCGAGGGCGAGCACCTCGTGCACCTCGGGCGGCGCGTCCGCGAGCCCGAGCTCCCCGCGGCCGAGCCGGCTGACGACCGAGTCCGTCCGGTAGGTGCTGAAGACGCGGTCGACCTCGGACAGCTCGGCCATGACCGCCGCCCAGGCCGCGCGGCCGGCCTCGTCGTCGGCGTGCCGGCCGCGCAGCGCGAGGCTGACGGGCAGGCCCATGACGTGCCCGACCGCACGGTGCACCGGTCGCCGGTCCGTGGCAGCGGTGGCGGGCACCCTCAGATCCCCGCCCGGTCGAGGGCGGACTGCAGCGAACCGACGTAGCCGTCGCTCGTGACCGTCGCTCCGCTCACCATGTCGATCGCGGCGCCCTGCGCGTCGAGCGTCTCCCGGGTGAGCACCGGCAGGGCACGGTCGTTGATCTCGGTGTCGCGCGGGTTGCCGCTCGGGGACTGCAGCACGTCGACCTTCGTGATCCTGCCGTCGGTGACGGTGATCGCGACCTGCACCGGTCCCCAGCGGGTCTGCGTGACGTCGCCGGTGTAGGTCTTCGTGCCGGAGGAACCGGAGGAGCCGGACGAGCCGGAGGAGGTCGACGGGCTCGGCGAGCCCGAGGAACCGGACGAGCCGGTGGTGGGGGGCCCCGAGACGGCGGGGGTGCTGGAGGCGGCGCTGGGCGCGCTGCTGGAGGACGACCCGGAGGCGGAGGCGGCCTGGTTCGTCGAGGTGTGGTATCCGAACAGGAGCACGACGACCGTCACGGTCGAGGCGATCCAGATCACGAGGCGACGCACGTGCTCACCATCCAAAGGTCTCGGTGTGGACGCGGTCGGCCGGGACGCCGGCGGCGGCGAGGAGGTCCTCGACGCCGTCGGTCCACGCGGTCGGGCCGCAGAGGTAGACGTCGCGTTCGGCGACGTCGGGGACCCACCGCAGCAGTGCGGCGAGCTCGTCGGGGCCGGCGACCGGCCCCAGGACGGAACGGGGACCCGTCCGGGTCCCGGGCAGCGACCAGGCGGTCAGGCCCCGCTCCTGCGCGAGCACGGCCAGCTCGGCCTCGAAGAGCGGCTCGCTGGTGAAGCGCTGCAGCACGACCGCTTCACCCGGCGCGTGGTCCAGCCCCTCGGCGAGCGCCCGGATCGGGGTGATCCCGACGCCCGCGCCCATCAGCAGGAGGCGGGGCCGGGTCCGGGCCCGGCTGCTCAAGCGGCCGTACGGCCCCTCGAACAGCACCCGGGTGCCGGGGCGCAGCCGGGCGAGCCGGGCGCTCCCGTCGCCGAGGGCCTTGGCGGTGACCCGCAGGCTGCGGCCGTCGGGGGCCGCGGAGAGCGAGAAGGGGTTCGAGCGGGTCCAGCCGGGCCCGTCGAGGAAGCGGACGTTGAGGAACTGGCCGGCCCGCACGGGCAGCCGGTCGAGCCGGCGTCCGGTCAGGTAGACCGACACGACGTCGGAGGACTCCCGGGCGACCGAGGTCACGACGAGCCCGTGGCGCAGGCTCCGGACCAGGGGCAGCAGGACGCGCCAGAGGAGGACCGCGCCGGCGGCGGCGACCCACAGCCCCCACCAGTAGAGCGTGCGGCCGGGTGAGGACAGGAAGTCCTGCCCGGTCCAGAGCTGGTGGGGCAGCGCGAGCCCGACGCCGAGGTAGGCGTAGAGGTGCAGCAGGTGCCACGACTCGTAGCGGAGCCGGCGCCGGGCCCTCCTGACGCTGGTCAGGGCGACCATGACGAGGCAGGCGGTGCCGGCCACGGCGAGCAGCACGCCCGCGTACGCCGTCACGAGGTCCCAGGTCGTGGAGAGCACCGCGGACGCCGAACCGCCGGCGTACCCGAGCACGATCGTCACGACGTGGGCGAGCATCAGGTCGAAGGAGAGGAAGCCCACCACGCGGTGCACCCGGGTCAGCCGGTCGCGGCCAAACGCGTGCTCGAGCGGCGGGAGCCGGCACATCAGCAGGACCTGGACGAGCAGCAGGTCGGCCGACCACAGCCCGGTGAGGCGCCCGACCGAGGTGAGGCCCGAGGCCCAGCCGGCCAGGTCGGTCACGCCCCCGCCGCTCACCCACCAGTACGTCACGAGCAGCAGCCCGGCCCAGAGCACCAGGCCGGCGGCGGTCCGGACGCCACGGTCGAGCGCCGCCGGACCTTCGCGCCGGGCGTCCCGGGCCGGCGAGGACACCGGCGGGGAGGGAGGTCGCACGAGCGTGGTCACCGGGTGCCCCCGAGGTCGGTGCCGCGGGCGTCCCGGCCGTGGTGCGGCCGGCTCCCGCGTCCCCCGGCCGGGGCCGGACCCGAGCCGTCGCTCCCGGCTCCGGCCGCCGGGCTGGCGCCGGAGGCGGGCGCCTGCTCGTGCGCCACGCCCGCCGAGACGCCGCCCAGGCCGAGCAGCGCCACGAGGAGGACGAGCACCGGGCCCCGACGACGGTTCCGTCGTCCCGGGGCCACCTCCTCGCCGGACGCGCGCCCGGCCGGGGCCAGCACCGCGCCGTCCGTCGGTACCGGTTCCCACCGCGAGCCGCTGGGGCTCCAGCCCTGTCCCGCCATGACTCCTCCTGCCGTCGTCCACCAGTGCCTGCACGAGGAACTCCACCGCGCTTTTCTTAGACGCAGATGAGTCCGTGCCCGTCCGGCGCCGACGCCACGGTGCTCTAAGAAACCTCTGATCGACTGTGGTCATCCTGTGGGGAACCCAGCACCCCTGAGGAGCCCTCGTGACCGTCTTCGGTCTGCCGTTCCACCCGCTCGTCGTGCACGCGACCGTCGTCGTCGTCCCCGCGGCCGCGCTCGCCGTCCTCGTGTCGACCCTCTGGCCCCGGTTCCGGCGGTGGGCCTCGTGGGGTCCGCTCGCCCTGGCCGTCGTGGCGCTGGTCCTCGTGCCGATCACCACCTCCTCGGGGGAGTCGTTGGAGCGCGCGCTGCCGCACGACGCCCTGATCGAGCAGCACGCTCACCTCGCCGACGGGCTGCTGCCCTGGTCGATCGTGCTGCTCGTCGGCGCGCTGGCCTCCTGGTACCCGCGGCTCGCCGCCACGCGGCCGGCCCTGTGGTCGGCGCCGCGCTGGTTCGTGGCGCTCGCCGCGGTGCTCTCGGTGGTGGGCGCGGTCGGGACCCTCGTGGAGGTCGTGCTGATCGGGCACAGCGGTGCGGCCGCGGCGTGGTCCGACGCCGGCGGGGCGTCCTGAACCAGGGAGGGGGCATCCTGAGCGCGTGCACGAGGCGGGCCCGGTGAGCGGGTCGGACAGCGGCCCGGACCGGGGTCCGCTCGATGCGGCCGGGCTCCCGCGGCTGCTGCTGGTCGAGGACGACCGCGAGCTGGCGTCCATGCTCGAGGAGATCCTCGTCTCGGCCGGCTACGCCGTGGACCTCGCCCGCGACGGGCAGGCGGGACTCCACCTCGGGCTGACCCACGCCTACGACGTCGTCGTCCTCGACCGCGGTCTGCCCGCGATCGAGGGGCTCGACCTGCTCGCGCGGTGGCGCGGCCGGGGCGTGACCGTCCCGGTGCTCGTGCTCTCCGCGCTCGGCCTGGCCCGCGAGCGCGTCGAGGGCCTGGACGCCGGCGCGGAGGACTACCTGGCCAAGCCCTTCGACCTCGACGAGCTGCTGGCCCGCATCCGCGCGCTGCTCCGGCGTCACCACGACGACGCCCAGACGCTGCCGCTGCCCGGGGGCCGGCTCACGGTCCCGACCCGGACAGCGGTGACGGCGACGGGGGAGACGCACCTCTCGGAGCGCGAGTGCGCACTCCTGGCGGCGCTGGCGCGGCGCTCGCGGCGCGTGTTCAGCCGGACCGAGCTGATGGCCGAGGTCTTCCCCGACGCCGAGGACGAGGGGGTCGTCGACACCTACGTCCACTACCTGCGCCGCAAGCTCGGCCGGGGCACGATCCGTACGGTCCGCGGCCTGGGCTACCAGCTCGGCGCGGTGGGGTCGTGACCCGCGGGTCGGGCAGGGCGCGCGGCGGCCGGCCCGGGGCCGACCTGCGTGGCACCGCGTGGCGGATCGGTCTCCAGACGGCGGGGTTGCTGGTGGCCTGCCTCGTCGTGGTCGGTGCGGTCCTCTACCTCTCGGTCGTCCGCAGCCAGGACCAGCAGCTGGCCCGGACGCTGAGCGCGGCGACGGGCACCGTCGGCCACGGGCGCGACGACGGCGACAGCGACAACGGCGGCGGGGGCGGCCGCCCCGCAGGCAACCGGCCCGGGCTCGACCAGCCGCGCGGCGGGGTGCAGTGGGCGGTGATCGACAAGCGGCAGCCGCGCGATTCCGGCGACCTGCCTCCCGGGCTCCCGCTGCGCGACGTGATGCAGCAGGTCCGCACCACCGGCGTGCGTGACCAGCGCACCGTCCACCTGGCCACCGGCGCGTACGAGGTCCTCACCGTCCAGCGCGGCGAGGACACCGTCCAGGTGGCGGCGAACCTCTTCGAGCAGCACCAGGAGCGCGAGCGGATCCTCGCCGCCCTAGGCCTCGCCGGCGGCGCCGGCCTGGTGCTCGCCACGCTGGCGGCGGCGGTCCTCGCCCGGCGGGCGGTCGCGCCCATGGCCGAGGCGCTGGAGCAGCAGCGCCGCTTCGTCGCCGACGCCGGTCACGAGCTCCGGACACCGCTCACGCTCCTCAGCACCCGGGCGCAGCTGCTCGCCCGACGGGTCCGCGGCACCGGCGCGCCGCCCGAGCGGCAGGCCGGGCTCGTCGAGCGCGACGCCGCCGCGCTCGTCGGCGACGCGACCGCGCTGGTGGCGATCCTCGAGGACCTGCTCATCGCCGCCGACCCGCACTCGGCGCCGTCGCACGAGCGCGTCGACCTGCGTGACGTCGCCGCGTCAGCCGTCTCGGCGGCCCGGCCGGCGGCCGAGCAGGCGGGGGTCGCGCTGGCCCTAGAGGCGGCGACCGGTCCGACCGCCGTCCTGGGTGCCCCGGCCGCCCTGCGCCGCGCGGTCGCGGCGCTGGTCGACAACGCGGTCGAGCACGCCCGGTCCCGCGTGGACGTGCGCCTGACGAGCACGCCGCGTCAGGTCGTGGTCGAGGTGCTGGACGACGGCCCCGGGATCGCCCGCGAGACCCTGCCGCGGATGTTCGACCGCTTCGCCAGCGACCGGCGCGCGCCGTCCCCCGGGGCCCGCCGGCACTTCGGCCTCGGCCTGGCCCTGGTCAGCGAGGTCGCCGACCGGCACGCGGGCAGCGTGAGCGCGGCCAACCGTCCGGAGCAGGACGGGGCGGTGCTCCGCCTGGTCCTGCCTTCGACCACGGCGGTTGGCGAGGTCCGCTGACCGGCGCCCGCGTCGTGCGGGGCCTACCGGTCCGACGAGGGGGCGCAGCAGGCGGCGGTGCAGCCCGGTCCGCACCCGCAGCCGTCCGGCGTCTGGGCGCCGGTGTCCTTGCGGAGGGTGGCGGCCGGGCTGCAGCAGCCGTCGCCGCGCCAGGCCTGCAGCCCCTCACGGACGGCGGCGGCGGCGATGACCAGGGCGGCGACCGGGTCGGCCCACGACCAGCCGAGCAGGCTGTTCAGGGCCAGGCCGACGAGCAGCACGGCGGAGAGGCAGGTGCAGAGCAGGGTCTGCCTGGAGTCGGCCACGGCCGACCGGGACCCGAGCTCACGACCGGCGCGCCGCTGGCCGTACGAGAGCAGGGGCATCACCGCCAGGCTGACGGCGGCGAGCACCAGCCCCACGGGGGAGTGCTCGGCCGACCGGCCATCGACGAGGGAGCGCAGGGCGTCGGTGGTCACGAAGGCCGCCAGCGCGAAGAACGAGACGGCGATGAGGCGCAGCGCCACCCGTTCCCGCGCCTCGGGGTCGCGGCCGGAGAACTGCCAGGCGACCGCCGCCGCGGAAGCCACCTCGACCACCGAGTCGAGGCCGAAGCCGATCAGCGCGCTCGACGAGGCGTGACGTCCGGCGGCGAGGGCGACCAGCGCCTCGACCGCGTTGTAGCTCATCGTGGCCGCGACGAACCACCGGACCCGCCGGTTCAGCACCGCGCGACGCGCCGGTGCCGGTCCCAGCTCGAGCGCGGTCACCGCAGCACCGGCGTCCCGGACGTCGCTCGCGCGGCGGGCCCGGGCTCCTCGCCGCCGCAGCAGCCCGGGTCGACGACCAGCACCAGCGCCAGCAGGTCGTCCAGCGCGTGCGCGAGCCGGGCACCGGTCAGCTCGTAGCGGGTCCGGCGCCCCTCGGGCACGGCGACGACCAGGCCGCAGCCGCGCAGGCAGCCCAGGTGGTTCGACATCGCCTGGCGGCTCACCCCGAGCAGGTCGGCGAGCTCGGCCGGGTACGCCGGACCGTCGCGCAACGTCATCAGCACCCGCGTGCGGGTCGGGTCGGACAGCGCGTGGCCGAAGCGGGCCAGGGCGTCGGTCGAGGTGGAGGTGAAGGTGGAGGTCGCCACCCCAGCACGATACAGCCCGAGCTGTATCCACCAGGCGGTGAACTGCTCGATCGCGGGCCCGCCCACGCCTCGCCGCCGCCACCCACCCGACACCGGTCCCGTCCCGGCCGCCGAGCGCGGCGCGCACCCGGCGGGGCAGGTTCACTCGACGCGGCGTGCACCCGCACTACGGTCGCGGGGTGGATGTCGCCGTCGCCCTCGTCGGGGACGGCGCGGAGGTGGCCGTGCTCGACGAGGGCGGGGAGCCCGCCGCTGCGACCCACCTGCCCCGGTCGGCGCTCGGCGCGCACGTGGCCCGGCTGGAGGAGCAGCACCCCCGCTGGGTCTGGGCGGGCACCGGCGCGGTCTACCCGGCTCTGCTCGCCCAGGGCGTCGGCGTCGCGCGGTGCCACGACCTCCGTCTCGCCCACGCGATCCTCACCCGCTCGACGTACGTCACCGCGTCCGGCCCGGCCGACGACCCGCGCTGGCTGCCGCGCGACGCCGTGCCCGAGGACGTGGCGCCCACCCTGCTCGACGTGGCCGACGCGGAGGAGGAGGTCGACCTCGCCGCCGTCGTCGCCGAGCACCGGGCGCAGCGGCACGCGGTGGCGGGTTCGCTGCACCCGGCCCGGCTCCGGCTGCTCCTGGCGGCCGAGTCGGCGGGAGCGCTCGCCGGGGTCGAGCTGACCCACGTCGGCCTGCCCTTCGACGCCGCGGAGCACGAGCGGCTCCTGGCCCGGCTGCTCGGACCGCGACCGGTCCCCGGGCAGCGGCCCGCAACCCTGGAGGCTCTCGCCGAGGAGGTCCGACGGGCGCTCGACGCGCCGACGCTCAACCCCGACTCCGGCCCCGACCTGCTGCGCGCCCTCCAGCGGGCCGGGCTCGACGTCGCGAGCACGCGGCAGTGGGAGCTGGCCCGCGTCGAGCACCCGGCCGTGGCCCCGCTGCTGGAGCACAAGAAGCTGTCGCGGCTGTACGGGGCCAACGGCTGGTCCTGGCTCGCGGCCTGGGTCTCGGACGGCCGCTTCCGCCCGGGCTACGTCCCCAGCGGCGTGGTCACGGGACGGTGGGCGGCCCGTGGCGGGGGAGCGCTCCAGCTGCCCAAGCAGGTGCGCGCCGCGGTCGTCGCCGACCCGGGGTGCGTCCTCGTCGTCGCCGACGCGGCCCAGCTGGAGCCGCGCGTGCTGGCGGCGATGGCGCGCGACCAGGCGATGGCGTCGGCCTCGCGCCGCGGCGACCTCTACCAGGCCCTGGTCGACGACGGGGTCGTGGACACCCGCGCGCACGCGAAGGTCGCGATGCTCGGCGCGCTGTACGGCGCCACCGCGGGGGAGTCGGGCCGGCTGCTGCCCCGGCTGCAGCGCAGCTATCCGGTCGCCACCGCGTACGTCGAGGCGGCGGCCCGGGCCGGGGAGCGCGGGGAGGTGGTGACCACCTGGCTCGGCCGGAGCTCGCCGGCGCCGTCGGAGGCCTGGCTGGAGGCGCAGCGCTGGGCCGCGCAGCCCGAGGCGGATCCCGACGACCGGCGCACGGCGCGGACGCAGGCGCGCGAGTGGGGCCGCTTCACCCGCAACTTCGTGGTCCAGGGCACCGCCGCGGAGTGGGCGCTGTGCTGGCTCGCCGACCTGCGCCGCGCGCTGGTGGCGCTCGGCGAGGTCGAGGGCCGGGCGGCCCGGCTCGTCTACTTCCTGCACGACGAGGTGATCGTCGAGGCGCCCGCCGCCCTCGCCGGGGCGGTCGAGGACGCGGTCCGGGCGTCGGCGCACCGGGCGGGGCGGCTGCTCTTCGGGTCCTTCCCCGTGGAGCTCGCCCTCGACGTGCGCAGCGTCGCGCGCTACTCCGACGCCGGGTGACCCGGGAGCACCTCTAGGGTCGGATCCATGGTCGCCGCGCTGGTCGTCGCGCTCGTCGCCGCCGGGCCGGGTGCCCTGCGGCACCTCCACGTCGTCGAGAAGGGCTCGGTGCGGTGCAGCCCGGAGGAGGGACGGGGATGACGCAGCTCGACCAGGTGGCCGCGACACGACCCGCCGACCCGGCCGCCGTGCTCGTCGGCCGGCTGCTGGACCCGGCGGTCGGCCCGTGCGTGGTCGCCGTCCGTGGTGACGACGTCGTCGACCTCACCGGCCACGCGCCGACGACGGCCGACCTCCTCGACGACGACGACCGGCTCGAGCTGGCCCGGTCGGCCGAGGGCGGACGACGCTGGGCCCTGGCGGAGGTGCTCGGGGCGACCCTCGCGCGCGACACCGCCGCCCCGCGCCTGCTGGCGCCCGTCGACCTGCAGGTCCTCAAGGCCGCCGGCGTCACCTTCGCCCGCAGCATGCTCGAGCGGGTCATCGAGGAGAGCGCCAAGGGCGACTCCTCGCGCGCCGCCGAGGTGCGGGCCCGCGTCCTGGCCGTCGTCGGCGGTGCGGTCGCGACGGTCGTCCCCGGCTCGGAGGAGGCCGCCCGGCTCAAGCAGGTCCTGACCGCCGAGGGCCTGTGGTCGCCGTACCTGGAGGTGGGCATCGGGCCCGACCCGGAGATCTTCACCAAGGCCCCGGTGCTCTCGGCCGTGGGGACCGGCGCCGAGGTCGGCGTGCTGGCGCGCTCGACCTGGAACAACCCCGAGCCCGAGGTCGTGCTCGCGGTGACGAGCACCGGCGAGACCGTGGGCGCCACGCTCGGCAACGACGTCAACCTGCGCGACTTCGAGGGCCGCAGCGCGCTGCTGCTCACCGAGGCCAAGGACAACAACGCGTCCTGCGCGATCGGACCCTTCGTCCGGCTCCTCGACGAGGGCTTCACCCTCGACGACGTGCGCCGCCTCGACGTGACGCTGCGGATCGAGGGGCGCGACGGCTACCGCCTGGAGGCGGTGAGCTCGATGAGCGAGATGAGCCGCGACCCGCTGGACCTGGTGCGGCACGCGTACGGGCGCCACCACCAGTACCCCGACGGGTTTGCCCTCTTCACCGGCACGATGTTCGCCCCGGTCGACGACCGCGACGCCCCCGGGCTCGGCTTCACCCACCACGAGGGCGACGTCGTCAGCATCTCCGCGCCCGCGCTCGGGACGCTGATCAACACCGTCACCACCTCCGAGCAGGCGCCGCCCTGGACGACCGGCGTGCGAGGACTCGTCCGCAACCTCGCCGCCCGCGGCCTGCTGGACCCTGGGCCTTCGAACGGTTGACCGCACGCCGGCACTGGGACGCCCGGAGCGAGCCGGGACAGGACTTCCGGCCCTTCCGCAGCCACCTGGGCGCGAGGACGCTCGTGCCAGCAGGCGGGAGGGGTTCGGCGCCGGCGCGCGGGCTGCTGTCCCCCCGGCGCCCAGCGTCGGCGGGGCGGCCCGGACCAGGTCAGGCTGCGGGCAGCGCTGGTCGGGGGCCGCGGCCCTCCCGCCTGCCCTCCCGGCAACCAACCCCACCTGCCCCTCGGGACCGACCCCACCCGCGCCGGCGGGTCGGCGACGCCGGACCACCGCTCAGGACTTAGGTCCCTGGTGCGGCGGTGCGCCGCAGGGTTGTCTAGGACCACAGCGGTGACGCCGCAGGCGAAGGGGCCGGGGGGCACCCGGGGGGAGGCCAGCACAGCGTCGCTGCAGCCGGGTGGAGGGTGGCGTGAGCCGCCCTCCACCCACATCTCGCCCCTGCCGGGGCCGGCTCTGCCGAGGTCGCGGGGCACCGTGCTAGACCTCAGACGTGGACGAGAGCGAGCGCCGGACCGCGGGCGGGTCGCCGGGGCGCCCGACGAGCGAGCAGGGGGACGGTGCCACGCCCGACGACACCCAGCGCCGGCTGGAGCTGCTCATGGAGGCCAACGGCGCGATCCTGGCCGAGCGGACGCTGACGGACGTGCTGCACCGCATCGTGTCGGCGGCGCGCGAGCTCGCCTCCGCCCGCTACGCCGCGCTGGGCGTCCTCGCCCCTGACGGTTCCCTGGAGCAGTTCGTCCACGACGGCCTCGACGGTGCGGCGGTCTGCCCGCCCGGGCAGCTGCCGCGCGGCGAGGGCCTGCTCGGCGTCCTCGTGTCCGAGCCGCACCCGCTGCGCCTGGAGCGGATCAGCGACGACCCCCGCAGCGTCGGGCTGCCCCCGACCCACCCGCGGATGGAGTCCTTCCTGGGGGTGCCGATCGAGGTGCGGGGCTCGGTGTACGGGAACCTCTACCTGACCGAGCGGGACGGCGGCGGCGGGTTCACCGCCCAGGACGAGAGCGCGATCATCGCGCTGGCGGCCACGGCGGGCATCGCCGTCGAGAACGCCCGGCTGTACGAGGGCTCGCGACGCCGCGAGCAGTGGGCGGAGGCGGCGGCGCAGGTCAGCTCCTCGCTGCTCGACCCCGCCACGGCGGACGGCGCGCTGGGTCTCGTCGCCGACACGGTGCTGCGCCTGACCGGTGCCGACGTGGTGACGGTGGTGGTGCCGACCGAGCGGTCCACGTTCCGGGTGCTGCTCGCGCGTGGCGTCCGGATGGGGGAGCTCGAGGGCCTCGAGTACGACGCCAGCCGCAGCCTGGCCGGCCAGGCCCTGGAGACCGGCCGGGGGATCCGCCTCACCTCGATCGTCGAGCAGCCGCGCTTCACGATGCACGTGCAGCGGGTGATGGACGTCGGCGCGGTGCTGGCGCTCCCGCTGCACGGGTCCCTCGGGTCTCACGGCGTGCTGGTCGTCGCCCGCCGCGTGGGCCGAGCGCCCTTCGAGGCCAGCGACCTCGAGCTGAGCGGGTCCTTCGCGAGCCAGGCGGCCATCGCCCTCGAGCTGGCCGCCGCGCGCCTCGACCAGCAGCGCCTCCTCGTGCTCGAGGACCGCGAGCGCATCGCCCGCGACCTGCACGACCACGTCATCCAGCGGTTGTTCGCCTACGGTCTGACGCTGGAGGGGATCGCCGCGAACGCCGAGCCCGGCACGGCGGGGCGCCTCGCACCCGTGGTCGAGGACCTCGACGTGACGATCCGTTCGATCCGGGCGCTCATCTTCCGCCTCCAGGCGCCGGAGGGGGCGCGCACGGTCCGCTCGGTCGTGCTCGAGGCCGCGCAGCAGGCGGCGGCCGGGCTGGGCTCCGACCCCGACGTGGGCTTCTCGGGGCCGGTCGACACGGTGGCCGACGCCGACCTCGTCGACGACGTCGCCGCGGTGGCGACCGAGGCGCTCAGCAACGTGGTCCGGCACGCGCACGCCGCCCACGTCCAGGTCTCGGTGCTCGCGAGGGGTGACCTGCTGCAGGTCGTGGTCGGTGACGACGGGGTGGGGCCCGGGCCGGGCACCCGGCGCAGCGGCCTGGCGAACCTGGAGCAGCGGGCCCTGCGGCGCGGCGGCAGCTGCGCGCTGGTCGCGCGCCCCGACAAGGGGACGGAGCTGCGGTGGTCGGTCCCGCTCGGGTGAGCTCGCCCATCCGCCTCTTCCTGCTGGACGACCACGAGCTGGTCCGGCGCGGGTTCGCCGACCTGCTCTCCAGCGTGGAGGACATCGAGGTCGTCGGAGAAGCAGGCACCGTCGCCGAGGCCCTGGCCCGCGTGCCGGCCTGCCGCCCCGACGTGGCCGTCCTCGACGCCCGGCTGCCGGACGGCAGCGGGATCGACGTGTGCCGGGAGATCCGGTCCGCCCACCCCGAGGTGCGCTGCCTCGTGCTCACCTCCTACGACGACGACGAGGCGCTGTTCGAGGCCGTCATGGCCGGGGCGTCGGGCTACCTGCTCAAGCAGGTCCGCAGCTCCTCGCTCACCGAGGCCATCCGTGCCGTCGCGGCCGGGAGGTCGCTGCTCGACCCGTCGGTCACCGGCGCGCTGCTCGAGCGGCTGCACCGGCAGACGCGTCCCGACTCCCGGATCGCGGCGCTGACCGAGCGCGAGCGCGAGGTCCTGGTGCTGATCGCCGACGGGCTGTCGAACCGCGAGATCGGTGCCCGGCTGTTCCTGGCCGAGAAGACGGTCAAGAACTACGTCTCCAGCCTGCTCGCCAAGCTGAACCTCCAGCGCCGTACGCAGGCGGCCGTGCTCGCCGCCGAGCTGCGCCAGGGGGAGCGCCCGCCCGGACGCCTCTGAACCGGCCTCTGAACCGCCCCTCGCGAGCCGGACCCGACCGAAGGCGGGGTCAGCCGACGCCGACCGGCTCCAGGGCGAGGTCGGTGGCGACGTCCCACCAGCGCAGCTCCATCGCGTGGTAGCGGCTCGCCGGGTCGAGCGCGGTCTCCCACGGCTTGTCGATGATGAAGTGCAGGTTCTTCACCGCTGCCGGATCCCACAGCCGCGGGTGCTGGAACGGCAGCGTCTTGAGCGCGTTGTAGACGTAGGGGAGCACGTGCAGGCGACCGCGGAAGTGCTCGTTCAGGAAGTCCTGCTCGGCGAAGACGTAGCGGCTCAGGTCCTCGACCGCGGCGAGGGCGGTGGTCAGCGCCTCGAAGACCGTCCGGTCGGGCTCCAGCACCAGGGTGCCGCCGTTGACGTACGGGTCCGAGCCGAGCGGGGCGTCCTGCGTCGCGACCCCGTCCTCCACGTGGGTGTACGCGCAGTGCTCCGGCGTCCAGCTGGCCGGGTACGTCGCGATCTTGTTCGGGTTGCAGCGGCAGGCGTGGCACGCCGCGATCTCCCCGGGGGCCAGCTCGACGTCGAACAGCTCGTCCATGTCGGCCACGACCAGCATGTCGGCGTCGAGGACGACCAGCCGCTCGAACTCGGTCAGGGTCCAGACCGCCAGCTTGGTCCACACCTCGGCGAAGCGGGCGTTGGCGTAGCTGTCGCGCAGTCCCGCCGGCGGGCGGATCGGCGCGACCTCGCGGACGAGGCACCCGTCGGCCTCGAGCAGCGCGCGGTCCTCGGCGGTGATGCCCGGCGTCACCACGACGACGAACGGGTAGGGGCTGCCCACCCGGACCAGCGAGGCCCGCAGGACGCGGACGCCGGTCAGGTAGTTCGGGGACGTGAGCAGGGCCGCCCAGGCCCTGCGGGTGGTGGCGCCGGTCGTCGGGCCGCCCGGAGCGCCGGCGGGAGGGTTGGCGGGAGGGGTGGCCGCAGGGGTCACGGTCGGTCTCCTCGGGGACGTCGGGTCGTGCGGGTTCTCATCCGAGCAGCGCCGCGGTGAAGGGGTTGTCGAAGCGGTGCGTCGGGTCGAGCGCCTCGCGCACGCCCTGGAAGGACGCCCACCGAGGGTAGAGGCGGGGCCAGTCGTAGAGCGACTCGTCGAAGTACTTGCCCCAGTGCGGGCGCCCGCCGAAGGTGGCCAGCAGCCGCTCCACCTCGCGCAGGAAGTCCACGCCCTCGGGGGCGAGCGACCCGTCCTCGGCGTAGTAGACGACGAAGCCGAAGTAGCAGGTCGGACCGCCGTACGACGGGCTCAACCAGGAGTCGGAGCCGCCGGTGCAGCGCAGGATCACCGGGTAGTGCATGTGCGGGCGCGACGCGGCGTGCCAGGCCTCGATGGCCCGGACGACGTCGCCGGCCCGCTCCAGCGGGACGCCGATCTCCACGTTGATCTGCGGCGTGGCGATGCCGCGGGTGAAGACCTGGTAGACGTCGCCGGTGACGTCGGCGAAGTCCTTGAAGCGGTTGACGGTCTGGAACGGCTTGCCGTCGGCGTCGACGATCCGGGTGTCGTCGCGCATCGTGGCCAGGGCTGCGTCGACCGCGGCGTTGAGCGCGTCGCTGGTCACCGCCTGCTCGAGCATCACGTCGCCGCCGGCGTGGTAGCGCTCGGCCTCGGTCGCGCTCGCCTCGTCCGCGCGCCACAGGTGCACCTGACGCTCGTCGGGGAACCACCAGGCCTTGGTCATGAGGTGGTCGGTGTTCCAGGTGACGAGGTCGTCGGCGAGCGAGTCCGCGCTCAGCGCGTCCTTGCGGCAGGTGTAGACCAGCGACGCCACGGTGCGCAGCGTCACCTCGGTCACCACGCCGAGCACCCCGAGCCCGACCTTGGCCGCGCCGAACCAGGCGTCCCCGCGGCGCAGCTCGGTCACCGAGCCGTCGGCCAGGACCAGGCGGATCCGGGTCGCGGCGTCGGCGATGCAGCTCTGCTGGAGGCCCTGCCCGTGCGTCCCGGTGGAGAGCGCGCCCGCGAGCGTCTGCGAGGAGATCACGCCCGGGGAGGCGGCGAGCGTCCGGCCCTCCGCGGCCAGGGTCGCGTACACCTCGCCCAGCGTCGTGGCGCCGGCGAAGGTCGCGGTGTGCTCGTGCAGGGCCAGCAGGCCGCGCAACCGTCCGAGGTCGAGCAGCGTGCCCGCCTCCGCGCCGGGGGCCAGCATGCGCCCCGGCGACATCCGGCTGCCGAACATCCGGACCGGGCCGGTGGTGCTGGCGAGCAGCGCGCGCAGCTCGTCCTCGTCGGCGGGCTCGTCCACCGCGCCCACCGGAGCCAGGGCCGCGTTGCGGGCCCAGTTGCGCACCTGGTCGTCGTCGGTGCGGTCGGGCTCGCGGCGGGGGTAGGCCAGGTCGTTCGGCAGCTCGATCGTCATGGTGGGTGCTCCTGCTCGGGTCGCAGCGCGAGAGCGGTCGGTGACCCACGCCTGAAGGTGTTCCTGGAGGTGTTCGTTCTCCTCCAGGTATTCACTGTGCCCTGCGCCCGCGCGCGTTTACACCCTCGAGGGGGCTGGACCGGGGTGATTCTCCCGACGTGGGCGGGTGCATCCGGAACGGGTCGAGCGACGTCCGGGCGCTGCCCCGGGTCGGCGGGCGTCAGGCGGGGACGTGCCGGGGGCCGCCGAACCGGGTCCGCACGCCGGCGGAGAAGAGGGCCGAGTCGGGGGCCCGGTCCGTCATGCCGGGCAGGCCGGCGGCCGCGACGAGGGAGTCCTCCAGGCCCAGCAGCTCCAGGCGGCGCAGCGGCCAGCGGTCGTGCTCGTTGGGCAGGTACCAGGTGCGGCCGACGTGGCGGGTGAACAGGCCCCAGCGGGCGGTGAGGAAGTCGGCGAGCGGGTCGCCGCTCACCTCCTCGGGCAGCACCCGGACCTCGATGCGGCCGCCGACGCCGCGCGGGCCGGGCCAGCGGCGCCGGCTCTCGTAGGCGTACCGGTCGCCGTCGCGGGTGGCCCGCATCCGGGCCCAGGTGTAGGGGATGTTGAGCGCGGCGCGCGCGCCGAGCACGAAGGCGAGGCGCTGCGCCTCGAGCGAGGCGAAGACGACCCCGCGCCGGCCGGTCACGTCGATGCCGTAGAGGCGGACGTTCGTCTCCGCGAACGAGCCGACGTACGGCAGCACCGGCCCGCTGCCGAAGCGCGCGTCGGTCAGCCGGAAGGGGATGAGCCCGACCCAGGACGACCCGTCGAAGACGTCGGGCCGGACACCTGCCGGCAGCAGCGGGGCGACGCGCTCGGCGTCGACGCGCCAGTGCAGGAAGGCCAGGTCGCGCCAGACCTGGTCCAGCAACGCGGGTCCGCGCAGCGGCGGCGCGTCGGCCGAGACCTCGGCGGGCTCTCCGGGCGCGGTCACGAGACCTCCAGCGGCGGGTCGTCCGGAGCGGGGCCGGTCGTCACGACCTGCAGCCCGGCCTGGACGGGCTGCCCGGGACGGAGGTCGGCGCCGAAGCCGTCCCCGCTGCAGGTGACGCTGCCGGCGGCCACCGAGCAGGTCATCCCCCAGGCGTTCATGACCGATGTCGCCGAGGCATCGGCCCAGCGTACGGTCCACCCGCGGCGGGGCAGGTCGCTCGTCACCGTGAGGTCGGCGACGTAGCCGTCGTCCCAGGCGCTCCGCGCCGCCCACGTGGCGCGGGTGGTCGCCGCCGAGCCGCCTTGCGTCGGGCTCGCGGCCTCGAGGTCCGGCGCCGGGCCGGGGGTGCCGCTGTCGGCCGTCGGGGGCTGCTCGGAGCCTTGCGGCGGCGTGACCGTCGGGGTCTGCTCGGAGTCTTGCGGCGGCGTGCGGCGTCGGGGTCGGCGTCGGGGTCGGCGTCGGCCGGGTGGAGCCCGGGAAGGGGACCGGCCTCAGCGTGCGGGCCGGACCGAGGATCGGCCTGAGCGCGGTCAGCTTGGCCTGCTGCGGGGTGGTCCAGTCGTCCTTCACCAGCCCGCCGGTGTCGCCGCTGTTGGGGTTGAACGACCAGTAGGCGTAGCTCATCGCGTTCTTCCGGACGTACTCGACGAGCGCGGCCAGCCACTGCCGGTCCGAGGTCGTCTCCAGCCGGGTCCCGAACTCGCCGAGGAACACCGGCGTCGTCCCCTGCTCCTGCAGGTAGCCCCAGCTGGCGCGCCAGACGGCGGGGAGGTTCCTCGGGTAGTCCTTCGCCGTGAACCACGCCTGGTCGAAGACCGAGGCCGGGTAGTCGTGGGTGGAGTAGACGAGCTGGTGGGCGACGGCCAGCCGGACCGGGCGCTTCCTGGCGTCGGCGAGCCCGCCGCCCCACCAGGTGGTCGGCCCCGCGACCTGCTTCTCCACGCCCTCGACGATGATCAACAGCCTGGGGTTGACCGCGAGCACGGCGTTGCCGGCCCGGGTCGCCGCGGCGGCCCAGTCACGCCCGGCGTCGCCGCAGCCCCAGCAGGCGTCGCCGCGCGGCTCGTTGTGCAGGTCGACGCCGACGACCGTCGGGTTCTTCGCGTAGCGCTTGGCCAGCATCCTCCAGTCGCTGATCCAGCGCGCCTCCGACCAGGCCGGGGTGTACCAGAGCGGGGACTGCGCCGAGGAGTCCGGCCGGTGCCGGTCGAGGATGACCGAGAGCCCGTACAGCTTGGAGCGGGCGACGACGGCGTCCATGACCTGCAGCGGGGTCAGACCCCGGAGGGCCGGGTTCTTGGTGTAGTCGACGCCGTCGATGCTCTGCTGCGCCAGGCACTCGTTGGAGTAGGGCAGCCGGACGGTGTTCAACCCCATCGAGGCGATCCGGGCCAGGCCCTCGTCGAGGCTGATCTGCCACAGCCCGTGCGGGGCGCAGCCCGACGTCTCCATCCCGAACCAGCTCGTGGCCCGGACGACCCGGTCCTTGCCGGTGGAGTCGAGGATCCGCGCACCCCGGGTGTGCAGCCAGCCCGAGGGCGTCGCCGCCGTCGCCGGGAGCACCGCGGCCGCCGTCAGCCCCACCAGGAGCAGAGCGGCCCCGTACGCGCGCACGAACCGCCACATCGTCTGGAGCACGAGAAAAAGGTAGGGGCCGTCGGCGCCGTGCGTGGGCGGTTCGGCGAACACGGGGCCGACCCGGGGGAACCGGGCCGGGAACGACGCGGCCCCCCGTCCCGCACGGGGACGAGGGGCCGGAGCGTCGGCAGAAGGGGCTGGCGACTCAGCTGATCCGCGCGGACTCGTCGTGGATCTCCAGGGCGACCTGCCTCAGCTTGTCCGCGTGCTCCTTGCTGTGGTGCGCGCAGAAGAGGAGGTCGAACCCGCTGCTCAGGGTGACGCGGACGTACGCCTGCGCTCCGCAGCGATCACAACGATCGGCAGCGCTGAGCGCGGCGCCTTCGATGACGGAGGTGCTCATGGTCGGCCTCGCTTCCTTGGGTCGTGCTCTCAGTGATGCTCACGGTGCCCGCCGACCTGGCTTGCTCGGGTGACTTCTTCCGCGTCCTACGTGGTAGTCAACATCCAACCAGGCCCAGATTCTTCCGGTTCGGCGTCTCTGGTCCGTGTCTTCTGTGTAACGGTTCCGACTGGTCCTGCTGACCTCTCCGGAGGGCGGGTGCGCCGTGGGAGATACCTTCTGCAGGCTTCTTCGTCGCCGCGACACCAACCGGATCGCCCAAGGTACGTGCCGGGGTCAAGGGGTGCGGGGGAGGTAGCCTCGCCCGCGTGACCGCGACCCCCGTGACGAGCACCAGGCCGGGGAAGGTCCGCGCCGCGGCGCCCGAGCTGGAGAGCCGCGACTACGAGGCCCGCCACCTGCTGGTCCTCGAGGGCCTGGAGGCCGTGCGCAAACGTCCGGCCATGTACATCGGCTCCACCGACACCCGTGGGCTGATGCACTGCCTGTGGGAGATCATCGACAACTCCGTCGACGAGGCGCTCGGCGGCTTCGGCCGCGCCATCGACGTGACCCTGCGCGCCGACGGGGCCATCACCGTGGCCGACCAGGCGCGCGGCATCCCCGTCGACAAGGAGCCGCGCACGGGCCTGTCCGGCGTCGAGGTCGTCTTCACCAAGCTGCACGCGGGCGGCAAGTTCGGCGGCGGCTCGTACAACGCGACCGGCGGCCTGCACGGCGTGGGCTCGTCGGTGGTCAACGCGCTGTCGGCCCGCCTCGACGTCGAGGTCGACCGCGACGGCGGCACCTGGGCGATGTCCTTCCGCCGCGGCGTCCCGGGCACGTTCGACGGCCCCGGGCCCACCGCCGCGTTCACGCCGGGCGGCTCGCTGACCAGGGTCGCCCGCGTGGCCAAGGGCCGCTCGGGCACCCGGGTCACCTACTGGCCCGACCGCCAGATCTTCCTCGCCGACGCCGAGCTGAGCCTTCTCGACCTGCAGAACCGGGCGCGGCAGACGAGCTTCCTGGTGCCGGGCCTCGCCATCAAGGTCCGCGACGCCCGCAGCGGCGACCCGGACACCACGACCGAGGAGGTCTTCCTCCACGAGGGTGGGATCGGGGAGTTCTGCGAGTTCCTCGCCGCGGACGCGGCGGTCACCGACGTGCTGCGCCTGCAGGGCACCGGCTCCTTCACCGAGACCGTGCCGATGCTCGACGACGCCGGCCACATGGAGCCGACCGACGTCGACCGCGAGCTCGAGGTCGACGTGGCCGTGCGCTGGGGGACCGGCTACGACACGACCCTGCGTTCGTACGTCAACATCATCGCCACCCCCAAGGGCGGCACCCACGTGGCGGGCTTCGAGCGCGGCCTGGTCCGCGCCGTCACCGGGGCGCTGGCCCCGACCCGGCTGCTGAAGACCGGCGAGGAGGTCGTGAAGGACGACGTCCTCGAGGGCCTGACCGCCGTCGTCACCGTCCGGCTGGCCGAGCCGCAGTTCGAGGGCCAGACCAAGGAGGTCCTCGGGACGCCGGCGGTCTCCAAGCTCGTGACGCGGGTGGTCGAGGCCGAGCTCGGCGCGTTCCTGGAGTCGAGGAGCGGCGTGGCCAAGGCCCAGGCCCGCTCGGTGCTGGAGAAGGTCGTCAACGCCTCCCGGGCCCGCGTCGCCGCGCGCCAGCAGCGCGAGAACCAGCGGCGCAAGACCGCCCTGGAGTCCTCCTCGCTGCCCTCCAAGCTCGTGGACTGCCGCAGCAACGACGAGCGCTCCGAGCTCTTCATCGTCGAGGGCGACTCCGCGCTCGGGACCGCCAAGGTCGCCCGGAGCTCGGAGTTCCAGGCGCTGCTGCCGATCCGCGGCAAGATCCTCAACACGCAGAAGGCGTCGACGGGCGACATGCTCAAGAACGTCGAGTGCGCCTCGATCATCCAGGTGGTCGGCGCCGGCTCGGGGCGGACCTTCGACCTCGACCAGGCCCGCTACGGCCGGGTGATCTTCATGGCCGACGCCGACTCCGACGGCGCCCACATCCGCTGCCTGCTGGCCACGCTCTTCTTCCGCTACATGCGTCCGATGGTCGAGGCCGGCCGCGTCTTCACCGCCGTCCCGCCGCTGCACCGCTTCGAGCTGACCAACCCGAAGAAGGGCCAGGAGCGCTTCATCTACACCTACTCCGACGCGGAGTACCACCGCACGGCCGCCGAGCTGACCAAGCGCAACCAGCGCTTCAAGGAGCCGCAGCGCTACAAGGGCCTCGGTGAGATGGACGCCGACCAGCTGGCCGAGACGACCATGAGCCCGCGCCACCGCACCCTGCGCCGCATCACCGTCGACGACGGCCTCATCGCGGAGACGACCTTCGAGATGCTCATGGGCAACGACGTCGCGCCGCGCAAGACCTTCATCATCGACGGCGCGTACGCGCTGGACTCCGCGGCGATCGACGTCTGAGCGCGCCCGCTCGCCCGCCCGCTCGCACGTCTGCTACCGCGGCCACCTCTGGTGGGCGACCGTGCGGTTCGGCCCGTGCGGTTCGGCCCGTGCGGTTCGGCCCGTGCGGTTCACCCCGTGCGGTTCACCCCGTGCAGCTCCCGGGGGGCTCACCCCGGGGGGCTCAGCCCGGGCGGGTGAGGTCGAAGCGCTCGCCGAGCTCGTAGTAGGCGCTGGGTCCACCGCCCCGCACCACCGGCTCGGCGAGCTCGGTGCGGTAGACGCCGTCCCGGATCAGCGCGGGGTCGATGTGCACGCCCACGACCTCGCCGGTGCACCACCAGTTGTCCGACGGGGTCCCGTCGGCGGCGAGCAGCCGGACGACCTGGGCCGTGCGGCACTCGAAGCCGACGGGCGCCTCGGCCACGCGTGGTGCGGCGACCTCCTCACCCTCGAGGGCGCCGAGCCCGGCCCGGTCGAACTCGTCGACCGACTCGGTCGTCGAGGTCGCGTTCATCCGCTCGGCGAGGCCGCGCGTGACGAGGTTCCAGGTGAAGGCGCCGGTGTGCTCGGCGTTGCGCACGCTGTCCTTGTAGCCGTTGCTGCTGAACCCGACCAGCGGCGGCGTGTAGGCCAGCGCGGTGAAGAAGCTGTACGGCGCCAGGTTGCGCACGCCGTCGGCCGAGCGCGTCCCGATCCAGCCGATGGGTCGCGGGGCGACGATCGCGTTGAACGGGTCGTGAGCCAGCCGGTGGCCCTCGGAGGGACGGTAGAAGTGGTGCACGGCCTCAGCCAAGCACCCGCACCCAAGCGGCCGACCGCTCAGAGGAGCTGGTCGAGCGCCCCGCTGTCGACGTCGTAGAGGAAGCCGCCGACGACCGCCCGCTCACCGATGTGCGGGTGCGTGCGCAGCAGGTCGACGTCCTCGACGAGCCGGGCCCGCTGGTCGGTCGAGGCGCCGAGCCGCAGGTCCGAGAGGTCCTCGCCCGTCTCCTCGGCCACGCGCGCGACGAGGTCGGCGTCCTCGCCGCTGGCCATCGCGCAGCGGGTGTGCGGCACCACGAGGATCCGCTGCACCCCGAGCAGGTGCACCCCGAGCACGCAGCCGACCAGCGCGTCCGGCGTCAGCCGCCCGCCCGGCGTCCTGATGATCTTCGCGTCGCCCGTTCGCAGCCCGATCATCTCCAGCGGCTCGATCCGCGAGTCCATGCAGGTGATCATGGCGACGCCCGCGCGCGCGACCCCGTCGAAGCCGGTGAGGCCGAAGTCCTTCTGGTACTCAGCGTTCGCCGCGAGGAGGTCGCGGAAGTCAGGTGTGCTCACGAGGCACGATCGTACGAGCGCTGCCCCGTCCGATCCATCCGTCGCACCCCGACGGACGGTGGGGACAGGCCAGACGGCCACGCGGCCCGGTCGACGGCGCAGCGGGCGACGTCGCACGTCGCCCTGAGCCCGTCCGGGACGTGAGCCAGCAGCGACGAGCGGCCTAGAAGCTGCGCGCCCGCCGGAGCCGAGCCGGACGCCCGTCGGGGTCGTGCACCAGGCGGGTCATGGGCTTCGCCCACCACCGCGTGAAGGCGCCCAGGTGCGGGGGCCGGAGGCGCCGCAGGCGCCCGGCGGGACGTGGGCCCAGCTGCCCGCCGGCGTGCCAGGCGTCGAGCCGGGCGGCAGCGGCCGCGTACGCGTCGAACATCGCGTGCGGGTCCACGCAGTCGGCCATGGCGGCCAGCAGCGCCTCGTCGTCCGCGTCGACCGGGCGGTCGGCGCCCAGCAGGTGCCCGGTGTCGCCGGGGAAGCGCGCGTCGCCCACCTCGCGGTCCAGGTGCTCGGCGGCGAGGGTGAGGCGGAGCCGGCGGGCGTACGCGGAGACGCCCGGCTCCCCGTCGGGGGCGGTCTGGTCGACGACCACGGCGGACAGCTCGGAGTCGTGCGTCCAGGAGCGTCGGTTGAAGTTGTCGGACCCGACGGTGGCCCAGACGTCGTCCATCAGGCAGACCTTGGCGTGCACGTAGACGGGCCGGCCCGCGTGGTTCTCGAGGCTGTAGAACGCGACCCGGTCGCCGCCCGCGCGCCGCAGCAGCTCGAGCGTCTCCTGGCGGGCGAAGTCCTGCGGGATGCGGGAGAGCGGCCCGGCCTGGTCGGGCACCGGAGGCAGCACCGCGACCACGCGCAGGTCCGGGCTCGACCGCAGCGCCTCCTCGAACGCGTGCGCGACGTCGGGGGACCACAGGTACTGGTCCTCGATCGAGACGAGGCGACGGGCGTGGCGCAGCGCCTTGCCGTAGCCGCGCGCGATGCTGCGCTCGCCCCCGCGGGCGAAGGGGTAGTCGCGGCCGTGGCGCAGGTTCGGGTAGGTGCGCAGCAGCTGCACCGTGTGCGTCCCGCCCGGCACCGGGGCCGGGGGCGGCGCCTGCTCGGGCAGCGGGTCGGGGGACAGGTCGGCGCGGGTCAACCGGTCGTGCAGCCGGAGGAGCGGGTTCCGGCTCAGCGGCGTCGGGTCGGTCCACCGCTCCCGGAACACCGTCTCGACGTCGTGCACGGCCGGCCCGCTGATGACGACCTGGACGTCGTGCCAGGCGGGGGTGGGCCCGTACGCCGGGGCCATCGGCTGCGGCTGCGGGTCGCCCTCGTGGCGGGCGTCGTCGCGGCGACCGTGGCTGAGGTCGATGCCGCCGACGTAGGCGACGTCGTCCTCCGGGCGGCCGGCGTAGCGGATCACCACGAGCTTCTGGTGGTGCGAGCCGCCGGTGCGCACCCGCATGTCGAGCAGCGCCTCGGCGCCCTGCTCCTGCAGCCTGATCCCGAGCGTGCGGTTCTCGTGCGCGGAGAACGACAGCGTGTCGAGGTGGCTGCGCCAGATGAGCCCGCGCACGTCGACGCCGCGCCGGTCGGCCTTGCCGAGGACCCGGAGAACGTCGCTGCCCTCGGTGCCCAGCAGCTGCTCGTCGCCGTCGCCGCGCCAGTCGGTGAACAGCACCAGGTCGCCGGGGCGAGCCGCCTCGACGTGCTCGACGAGGTGCGCGAAGTAGGCGCTGCCGTGGATCAGCGGGCGCACGACGTTGCCGTGCGACCAGGCCTCGTCACCGGGGTGACCGGAGTCCAGGACCGTGCGCGCGTTGGCCCGCTCCTCCTTGCCGATCAGCCACGCGAGCGGGTCGCCGTCATCAGGCACGGGTCCCGAGCCTGCCTGATCGCTCCGCCCGCCGCCAGGCGGGGCCTGCGGAGGACGGGCGCCGGGCCCGCTCACCCGTCCCGGCGGCTGGCCACGGCGGCCACCGGCTGGCCGGCCGGCACCCCGGAACCGTCACGCCGCCCGTCGGCGGGGGGCAGGTCGACCGGTGCCCCGCTGGCGGCCGCGGCGACCGCGGGCGGGGCCCCGACCCAGGCGAGCAGGAGGGTGTCCTCGTTCTTGAGGAAGCGGTGGCAGCGCACGCCGCCCGTCGCGCGGCCCTTGGCCGGGTACTCCGACAGCGGCGTGACCTTGACCGTGCCCGCGTCCGTGCCGGGCAGGGCCGACGAGCTGCCGGCGACGGTGACGACGACGCTGCCCTGCGCACCGGCGTCGGTCGAGGGGTCGGTGACGCCGAAGAAGACCGCCGACACCCTGGGCGCGAGGCGCACGCCGGCCATCCCCCCGCCGCCGCGGCCCTGCGGGCGCACGGCGCTCGCCGGGAAGTGCAGCAGCTGGGCGTCGCCGGTGACGAAGACGAGGTCGGCCGAGGCGGCCTGCTCGTCGGTCAGCTCGACCGCACCGACGACCTCGTCGGCGTCGTCGAGGCGGATGACCTCCCACGCGTCGCGGTTCAGCACCTCGGGCGCGACGCGTTTGACCACGCCGGCCGCGGTGCCGAGGGCCAGGCCCGGCCCGTCGGTGCGCAGCGCGGACAGCCCGAGCGCCCGCTCGCCGGGGTCGAGCGTGACGAGCTCGCTGACGTGCGTGCCGCCCTGCAGGTTGGGCGCGGAGGCGGTGGCCGGGACGGTGGGCAGGTCGAGGGCGTTGAGCCGTACGCAGCGTCCGCGGCTGGTCAGCAGGCCGACGTCGGCGCGCGCCGTGGTCAGCACCCGCGCCACCAGCACGTCGTGGTTGCTGCGCGGCCCCTCGCTGGACAGCGGCTCGGCGTGCGGCGTCCGGGCCAGCAGCCCGGCCGAGGACATCAGCACCCAGCAGGGGTCGTCGGCCACCTCCAGCGGGACGGCGGCGGCGGTGGCCGCGGTGCCGCCCGCGGCGAGCAGGATCGTGCGCCGAGGCGTGCCGTGGGTCTTGGCGACCTCGGCGAGCTCGTCGGAGACGAGGGCGCGCAGCCGCTCGGGGTCGTCGAGGATCTCGCTCAGCGCGGCGATCTCGGCGCGCAGCTCGTCGCGCTCGGACTCCAGCTCGATGACGCTGAGCCGGGTGAGGCGGCGCAGCGGCATGTCGAGGATGTAGGTGGCCTGGAGGTCGCTGAGGTCGAAGGCCTCGATCAGCCGGGTCCTCGCCTCGCCGGCGTCGTCGCTGGAGCGCACGATCGCGATCACGTCGTCGATGTCGACGATGGCCAGCAGCATGCCCTCGACCAGGTGCAGCCGGTCGGAGGCCTTCGTGCGCCGGAACTCGGTGCGCCGGGTCGTGACGTCGTAGCGGTGCTGGAGGTAGACGTCGAGCATCTCGCGCAGCCCCAGGGTGCGCGGCTGGCCGTCGACGAGGGCGACGGCGTTGATGCCGAAGCTGTCCTCGAGCTTGGTCGCCTTGTAGAGCTGCTCGAGCAGCGCGTCGGCGTTGAAGCCGTTCTTGACCTCGATCACCAGGCGCGTGCCGTGGGCGCGGTCGGAGAGGTCCTTCACGTCGTGGATGCCCTGCAGCCTGCGCGACTGCACGCCGGTCTTGATCTGCTCGATGACGCGCTCGGGCCCGACGAGGTAGGGCAGCTCGGTGATCACGATGCCCTTGCGCCGCGGGTGCACCTGCTCGACGCGGGCGGTGGCGCGGATGCGGAACGAACCCCGGCCGGTGGCGTACGCGTCCCGGACGCCGTCGAGCCCGATGATCTTGCCGCCGCTGGGAAGATCAGGACCCGGGACGAACCGCATCAGGTCCTCGAGCCCGGCCTCCGGGTGCGTGATCAGGTGCCGCAGCGCCTGCACGACCTCGACCAGGTTGTGCGGCGCGCAGTTCGTGGCCATGCCGACGGCGATGCCGGACGCGCCGTTGACGAGCAGGTTGGGGAAGGCGGCCGGCAGCACGACCGGCTCGACGTCCTTGCCGTCGTAGTTCGGCCGGAAGTCGACGGTGTCGGAGTCGAGGTCGGCGGTCATCGCCAGCGCGGCCGGCGCCATCCGGCACTCGGTGTAGCGCATCGCGGCGGGCCCGTCGTCGAGCGAGCCGAAGTTGCCGTGCCCGTCGACGAGCGTCAGCCGCATCGACCACGGCTGCGCCGTGCGCACCAGGGCGTCGTAGATCGCGCCGTCGCCGTGCGGGTGGTACTGGCCCATCACCTGGCCGACCACGCGCGCGCACTTGACGTGGCTGCGGTCGGGGCGGATGCCCATCTCCTCCATCCCGTAGAGGATCCGGCGCTGCACCGGCTTGAGCCCGTCGCGCGCGTCCGGCAGGGCCCGGGAGTAGATGACCGAGTACGCGTACTCGAGGAAGCTCGTCTGCATCTCCGAGGAGACGTCGACGTCGAGGATGCGCTCGGTGAAGTCGTCCGCCGGGGGGCTGGGCGGGCTGGGCGTGCGGCGGGCCATGCGGTCTCTGCGTCTCCCTGGGTCACGGGCGGGGTGCCCCGGCGATTCTGCCTGCCCGCGCCGCTCCCCGACGCCGCGGCGCGCGTGGGGCGGGATCCGCTCCCGTCGGCTCAACCGCGTGCTGACGCCTCCCGGTAGGCCGCCAGCCACAGCGCGACCTGCAGGTCGGTCCGGCTGCGCCCGTCGCGCAGGTCGACGCCGGTCAGCCCCGCGATGCGGTCGAGGCGGTGGTAGAGCGTCGTGCGGTGCACGTGCAGCTGGCGGGCCGCGGCCGCCACGTCGCCGCCGAGGTCGAGCAGCGTCCGGGCGCTGGCCATGAGGTCGCGGCGGGGGAGCGCGGCGAGCACCTCCGCGGCGGGGTGCACCTCGCCGACGGCCAGGTCCGCCGGGGCATCGACGACGAGGCGCCAGGCACCGAGGGCGTCCCACGACTCCGGGTCGAGCCGGGCGCCCGCGCGGACGGCGGTGCGGGTCGCCTCCGCCCGGTGCACCGCCTCGCTCAGCCGTCCGAGCGGCAGGGGCGTCCCGCTGAGCGCCGTACGGGTGCGGTCGCGGGCGGCGCCGCGCACGACGTGCAGCCGCAGGTCGGTGCCGGGCAGCGGCCACCCGCCGCGCCAGGTCGTCGGGTGCACCTGCACGGCGGCGTCGTCGGGGAGGCGTTCGAGGGCTGCGAGCTCGCGGGCCACGGCCGGGTCGGCCCCGACGACGAGCGTCCTCAGCAGCTGCTCGCGGCGGCGGGCGACGTCGCCGCGCGCCACCTCCGCGCGGGCGAGGACCTCGGCGGCGCGGTCGGCGCACCCGACGATGTGCGGCAGGTCGTCGGCGGCGACCCGGTCGTCGGGGTCCAGCACCCACAACAACCCCAGCAGCTCCTCGCCGGCGTGCACGGGCATGCACCAGCGCGCCCACATGTCGAGCTCGGGGATGCCCGGGGTCCGCACCGGGGCGACGGCGTGCCCGAGGTCGAACGTCCGTACGGCGCGGGCGACGGCGGTGTCGACGCGCCGGTTGAGGATGGTGCGGACCCGTGTGCCGTCGACGGCGCCGCGCGTCGACCACCAGACGGGGCGCTGCCGGCGGTCCTCGACGAGGACCGACAGGTCGAGGCGGGCCGCCAGCCGGTCGACCGCCGCCTGCACGTCCTCGTGCCCGTCCAGCGCGGAGGGCTGGAGCTCCGGCTCGTCGTACGGGTCCTGGGACGCGGGCACCACGCTCGCGGAGCCTAGGGGACGCCCCGCAGGACGCCCACCAGCGCGTCCTCGACAGCGTTTTCGCGCGTCCGCTGCAGCATCGTCCGAGCGTGTTGCGCGACGGTCGAGTAGTTCGCCACCCTGATGAAACTTCAGGTTAGTTTCCTCAGCAAAAATTTTGGTTGACCAATGCCTACGAGGTTGTCATCCCGTGACAACGGTGTCCATAATTATCCAGCGGACCAGTTCTGAGGAACGGTCCAAGGAAGGCATCGGCTGGTCGATGACCCTTCCAGCCACGCCGGAGCGGGGGCCCCCGGTGAGGTACGACCACCCATCCACTCGGGGCAAGTGAATGGATCTCCATGTCCTCCACCACCACGCAGGCTCTCGCCGACCGTGACCTCGTCACCCGCGCGCAGCGCGGCGACACGATCGCTCTCCACCTGCTGGTCGTGGAGGTCCGCAAGGTCGCCTACCGCTACGCCCGCGCCCGCCTCGCGACCTACAGCGGCGGCCTCGAGGTCGCCGAGGACGTGACGCAGGAGATCTGCCTCGCCGTCGTCGACGTCCTCCCGCGCTACGAGGACAAGGGCGCGCCCTTCGTGGCCCTCGTCTACGCCATCGCCTCGAACAAGGTCGCCGACGCGCAGCGCCGCTACGCCCGCACCCCGCTGCACCTCGTCGAGGAGCTGCCGGAGCAGGTCGAGCCGGCCCTCGACCCCGAGCAGCAGACCCTGGCCCGCTCCGACGTGGCGGCCGCCCTCGCGCTGCTGGAGCGCCTGCCCGCGCGCACGGCCCTCGTCATCCGGCTGCGGGCCGAGGGTCGCAGCGCCGACGAGGTCGGCGAGCTCGTGGGGATGTCGGCGAACGCGGTGCGCGTCACCCAGCACCGCGGCCTCGCCCGGCTGCGCCAGCTGGTGAAGGCGTCCGCCGACCACCGCGAGCGCTTCGCCGACCGCTGCACCACCGCCGCCTGAGCCACCGTCCTCGGCTGGACCAGCCCACGCAGCCGGTGCCCGGCTCTCAGGCGCCCGACGCGACGGCCCGCCGCACCAGCTCCTCGAGGGCGGCGGTCACCGACGGCGAGGTGCTGCGGACCGCGAACTCGGTCGGCCACAGGTCGCCGTCGTCGAGGCGGGCCGTGTCGGTGAAGCCGAGCGTCGCGTACCGGACGCCGAACTTCGACGCCGGCTTGAAGAAGCAGACGACCTTGCCGTCCTCGTCGACGTAGGCGGGCATGCCGTACCAGGTCTTGGGCCGCAGGCCGGCCACGTCGCGGACGAGGGCGTGGACCCGCTCGGCGAGGGCGCGGTCGTCGTCGGGCATCGCGGCGATCGCGTCGAGGCAGGCCTGGGCCTCGTCGGCCTTCTTCGGCCCGCCACGGCCCGAGGCGCGCAGCTCCTCGGCGTAGGCCTTCATCGCGGCCCTCTCGGCGTCGGTGAAACCGGGCTTGTCGGTGTCGGGCATGGGGACCTCTCGGGCTCGGACGGGTGGGCTGGACGCCCCACCAGCCTGACGCCTCCGGGGCGCCCGGTGTGACACGGCGCCCGCATCCGCCCCAGCGCGGCGCGAACGTCCGGCGACCGCCCGACCGGACCCACGCACGCCGCGGCGCGATCCGGACGTCCGCAGGGAAGACTGGCGACTCGTGCGCAGACTCCTCGACCAGGGCTGGACCGTCCGAGCGAGCGCCGGGCCGGTCCCGGACGCGCTCGCCGGTCCGCTGAGCGGCAGCGCGACGGCGGGCCTGGCGGCGCAGGTGCCGGGCTGCGTGCACACCGACCTGCTCGCGGCCGGCCTGGTGCCCGACCCCTTCCTCGACGAGAACGAGGCGTTGCTGGCCTGGGTGGGGGAGACCGACTGGCGCTACGCGACCACGCTGACCTGGACCGAGGCCGACGCGGCGGCCGGCCACGATGTCGTCGAGCTCGTCGCCGAGGGCCTCGACACCGTCGCGACGATCGAGCTGGACGGCCGGGTCGTGGCGCGCACCGCGAACATGCACCGCACGCACCGCGTCGACCTCACCGACGTGCTGGGCGTGGGCGAGCACACGCTCGCGGTCTCCTTCGAGGCCCCCGTGCCGGCGGCGCGGCGCGCCAGCGAGGCGCTCGGCCCGCGCCCCCGCGCGTACGAGCACCCCTTCAACGCGCTGCGCACGATGGCCTGCAGCTACGGCTGGGACTGGGGGCCCACGCTGGCCACCTCGGGGATCTGGAAGCCGCTGACCCTGCGCGGCTGGAGCACCGCCCGGCTGGACGGCGTCCGGCCGCTGGTCGACCTCCGGGTCGAGGGCACGGGCACGACCGGGGTCCTGGACGTGCACGTCGACGTGGTCCGCGCCCCCGGCGACCCGAGCGCGCTGACCGTGACGGCGGAGCTCGCCGGACGCTCGGCCGAGGTCGAGGTCCCGGCGGGCGCGGTCGCCGCGACGCTCCACCTCGAGGTCGACGACGTCGACGTCTGGTGGCCGGTCGGCCACGGCGATCAGCCCCTCCACCCGGTCGCGGTCCGCCTGCGCGCCGGCTCCCGCGACCTCGACCGCTGGGACGGTGCGGTCGGCTTCCGCACGGTCGCGCTGGACACGGAGCCGGACGCCGACGGCACGCCCTTCCGCCTCGTCGTCAACGGCAGCCCGGTCTTCGCCCGCGGCCTCAACTGGATCCCCGACGACGTCTTCCCGAGCCGCACGACGCCGGAGCGCCTCGCCGACCGGCTCGGCGAGGCGGTCGCCGCCGGCGCCAACCTCGTGCGGGTGTGGGGCGGCGGGCTGTACGAGAGCGAGGACTTCTACGCGACCTGCGACCGGCTGGGGCTGATGGTCTGGCAGGACTTCCTCTTCGCCTGCGCGGCCTACGCCGAGGAGGAGCCGCTGCGCTCGGAGGTCGAGGCCGAGGCGCGCGAGGCGGTGACCCGGCTGTCGGCGCACCCGAGCCTGGTGCTGTGGAACGGCAACAACGAGAACATCTGGGGCCACGAGGACTGGGGCTGGGAGGACGGGCCCGACGGCCTGCACGGCCGCACGTGGGGGCTCGGCTACTACACCCGGCTGCTGCCCGGGATCGTCGCCGAGCTCGACCCGGGCCGGCCCTACTGCCCGGGCACCCCGTACGCGATGTCGCCCGACCTCCACCCGAACGACCCGCGCCACGGCCCGAGCCACCTGTGGGACGTCTGGAACGGGCTCGACTACACCCACTACCGCGACTCGGTCCCGCGCTTCGTGGCCGAGTTCGGCTGGCAGGGCCCGCCGACCTTCTCGACCCTCGTCCGGGCGGTGCACGACGAGCCGCTCACCCCGACCTCGCCGGGCACGACCGCGCACCAGAAGGCCGCCGACGGCGACCTCAAGCTGTCCCGGGGCCTGGAGCCGCACCTGCCCGCGCCCGTGGGCATCGACGACTGGCACTGGGCGATGTCGCTCAACCAGGCCCGTGCGCTGACCTTCGGCATCGAGCACCTGCGCTCGTGGTCCCCGACCTGCGCCGGAGCGGTGTGGTGGCAGCTGAACGACCTCTGGCCCGTCACGTCCTGGTCCGTGGTCGACGGCGACGGGCGTCGCAAGCCCGCCTGGTTCGCGCTGCGCCGCGCCTTCGCCGACCGCCTGGTGACCCTGCAGCCGCGCGGGGAGGGGCTGGCCGTGGTGGTCGTCAACGACGGTCCCGACGCGTGGGCCGGCGCCGTCCGCGTACGCCGCCTGCGCTTCGACGGCACGGCGGTCGGGGAAGGGACCCTGCCGTTCGCGGTCGGTGCCCGCGGCACGACGACCCTCGCCCTGGACCGCTCGACCAGCGACCCGGCCGACCCGGCGGGCGAGGTGCTGCTCGCCGAGGTCGGTGCGCTGCGCGCGTGGTGGTGGTTCGTCGAGGACCGGGACTCAGCGCTGCCGGACGCCGCGCCCGGGAGCGGGCTGGAGGCCGAGGCCGAGCGGGCCGACGGCGGCTACACGGTCCGGGTCACCGCGCGCACGGTGGTGAAGGACCTCGCGCTGCTCGCCGACCGGGTCGACCCGGCGGCGCAGGCCGACGACATGCTCCTCACGCTGCTGCCCGGGGAGTCGACGACGCTCCGCGTGACCGGGCCGGCCGGCCTCGCGGTCGAGGAGCTGCTCTCCCCGCTCGTGCTCCGCAGCGCCAACCAGCTCCTCCGGACCGACGGTCTCAGAGGTAGCGCCGCAGCTTCGTGACGACCACCCGGGCCGCCTCCTGCTGGCGGGCGTGCAGGAGGCCCCAGGTGAACCCGTTCTCGCCCGCCGCGCCGGCGGCGACGCCGAGCTCGCGCAGCAGGCCCTCGGCGACCACGCAGTCCTGGTGCTCGCCGAGGAGCTCCTGGAAGCCCTTGCGCTCCTTGACGATCGCGTCGGCCCGGCTGCCCAGCACCGGTGCGGCGAGCTCGACGGCGTAGCGGTGCCGCTTGCCGGCCTTGCGGGCCCGGTGCAGCAGCTCGTCGGCGTCCGGCGCCCCCGCCCGGTAGGCCTTCGACGCCCGCACCAGTCGCCGGTGGGTCAGCCTGTCGGCCCGCGTGACGTAGCGCGCGGCGTGCTTGGCCGGCCTGTCGGCGGCCGCGGTGAAGGGCGGGTCGGCCCGCCAGGCGTGCAGCAGCACCTCGAGCGTCCGGTAGCGCGCCGAGCCCAGCGCCTCGTGCACCCTGGTGAGGGCGGCGCCGCGACGGACGTCGACCAGCTCGGCGAGCTGGCGGCGCAGCGGCCCGAGGGCGAGCTCGACGGGCACGGCGTCGAGGGCCGCGCCCAGCCGGGCCGACTGGACGTCGAGGTCGCGGACCTCGCCGAGGAGCCCGGCCCACCACTGCAGCTCGTCGTCGAGGCGTCCGGCCTTGGGCACCTCGAACAGCTCGGGGAAGACCCGCAGCGTGCTGCGGACGCGACGCACCGCGACCCGCGTGGGGTGGGTGACGTCCTCCCCGGCGCGGACACGGGCAGGAGCGTCGACCAGGACGGTCAGCTGCTCGGTCAGGTAGGCGGCGACGAGGCCGCGGAGCGTGGTCATGGCCTCGCCCAGCCTAGGTCTGCACGGGGCCGGGACGCGGACGGGTGCGGCTCGTCACCTGTGCGTCACCTGGGCTGGTTAGCCTGGAGGGGTGTCTGCAGGAACCGCTCGGGCCGAGGTGCTCGACGACCCCCCGGGCTACCCCAGGGAGTGGGAGGCCGACGTCCTGCTGGCCGACGGCGGGACCGCCCGGCTGCGTCCGATCCGTCCCACCGACGCCGGCCTCCTGGTCGCCTTCTACGACCGGGTGTCGCCCGAGTCGAAGTACCTGCGCTTCTTCGCGCCGTACCCGCGGCTCAGCCAGCGCGACGTGCGCCGCTTCACCGAGGTGGACTACGTCGACCGCGTCGCGCTGATCCTCACCCTCGGCGACGAGATGATCGGGGTCGGGCGCTGGGACCGGCTGGAGAGCGGCGCCCCCGGCGGCAGGGCGGAGATCGCCTTCCTCGTCGAGGACGCCCACCAGGGGCGCGGGGTCGCCCAGCTGCTGCTCGAGCACCTCGCCGAGGCGGCCCGCGAGCGCGGGATCACCGGCTTCGTGGCCGAGGTGCTGCCCGAGAACCGGCGGATGGCCCAGGTCTTCGCCGACGCCGGCTACCGGGTCCGCAAGGGCGTCGAGGACGGCGTCTTGGTGGTGGAGTTCCCGATCCTGCCCACCGACACCTCGGTCGGGGTCATGGAACGTCGCGAGCACCGCGCGGAGGCCGCCTCCGTGCACCGGCTGCTCACCCCGCAGCGGGTCGTCGTGCACGGGCGCGGCGAGCACGTCTGCGGCGTCGTGGACTCGATGCTGCGCGGCGGCTTCCGCGGCGAGGTGCTGGCCGTGGCCACCGACGGCACGACCGTCCCCGGGGTCACGAACGCCGCCTCCCTGAGCGACGTGCCGGGACAGTTCGACCTCGTCGTCGCCTCGATCGACCCGCAGGACCTGGGCTCGGTCGTCATCGACTCGGCGCACAAGGGCGCCCACGGCCTGGTCGTGCTGACCGGCTCGGAGTTCAGCGCGCAGGAGAACCACGTCCTCGTCCAGCTCGCCCGCGCGTACGGCGTCCGGGCGCTCGGGCCGGACGCGCTCGGCGTGCTGAACACGCGGCTGGGCGCGGAGATGAACGCGACCCCGGCGCCGATGCCGCGCACCGGCGGGGTCGGGCTGTTCTGCCAGTCGGCCGCGACGGGGGTGAGCCTGCTCAACACCGCGCTGCGCCAGGACGTCGGGCTCAGCTCGTTCCTGAGCACCGGTGACTACGCCGACGTCACGGCCAACGACGTCATGCAGTACTGGGAGGACGACGACGCCACGCGCGCCTGCCTGCTCTCCCTCGACACCCTCGGCAACCCGCGCAAGTTCTCCCGCATCACCCGCCGGCTCGCCCGGCGCAAGCCGGTCGTCGTCTTCGCCCCGGGCCGGACCCACCGCTCCGAGCACCTCGGGGTGCGCGGCGGGCTGGGCCACGCGCCCGACGAGGCCGTCGACGCGCTGTTCCGCCAGGCCGGGGTGATGGTCACGCACCGGCGCACCGCGATGTTCGACATCGCCAAGATCACCGCCCGCCAGCCGCTGCCCGCGGGCGAGCGCGTCCGGCTGATCACCAACTCCACGACGCTCGCGGCCCAGCTCCTCGCCACGATCGAGTCGGTCGGGCTGCTGAGCGAGGTGCCCGCGCAGGTGCTGCCGACCCGGGCGTCGCCGGCGCTGTTCAGCTCGGCCGCCGAGGCGGCCCTCGCCGACCCGGACTGCGACTCGGTGGTCTGCGCCGCGGTGAACGTCTACTCCGAGGGCGTCGACCACGTCATCTCCGCCCTCGAGGGCGTCGCCCAGCACGCGCTCAAGCCGGTGGTCGGGGTGTTCCTCGACTTCCACGACCCCCTCACCCCGATGGGGGCGGACCTGCCCGGGACCCTGCCGCGCTTCGACTCCGGCACCGACGCCGTCCGCGCGCTCGCCGCGGTCACGGCGCACGCGCGCTGGCGCGAGCGCGACCCCGGCGCCGTGCCCGACCTCGACCTCGACGCCGACCGGGCCCGCCGCCTGATCAACCAGGTGCTGCGCAGCGCGCCGGACGGGCGCGAGCTCAGCTTCGTCGAGGCCACCGAGCTGCTCTGCGCCTACGAGATCCCGGTCCTGCCGCGCTACCCCGTGCACAGCCTCGACGAGGCCTGCCGCCGGGCCGAGGCGCTCGGCTGGGACGTCGTGCTCAAGGCGACGGCGCCGCCGGTGCGCGGGCGTCCGGACCTGGCCAGCGTGCACCGCAGCATCGACGACCCCGAGGAGATGGCCCAGGCCTGGGACCACCTCTACGAGCTGCTCGTGGCGCTCGGCCTCGGGGCCGACGACGCGCTGAGCGCGGCCGCGCCGGTGGTCCAGTCGATGGCGCAGCCCGGGGTCGCGCTGGTGGTGACCAGCCGCGAGGACGCGGCCTTCGGGCCGATCGTCGCCCTCGGGCTCGAGGGCGTCGCCTCCGAGCTGCTCGGCGACACCGTCTACCGGGTGCCGCCGCTGACCGACGTCGACGCCGCCGGCATGGTGCGCGACCTGCGCACCGCACCGGTGCTGTTCGGGCGCAACAACTCACCGGGCGTCGACGTCGCGCGGCTGGAGGACCTGCTGCACCGCGTCTCGCAGCTGGCCGACGAGCACCCCCAGCTCGCGTCGGTGGTCCTGAGCCCGGTGATCGCCTCGACGGGTTCGCTGTCCGTGCTCGGCGCACGGGTCCACATCGCCCCGACCGGCGAGCGTCGCGACCCGCTCGCCCGCACGCTGTAGGGAGCTGGTCAGCGCCGGGCCGGACGCCGCACAGCAGCCGGACAGGTCGGACCGGTCTGCTGGTGCTCCGCCGGCCAGAGGAGGACCCGTGAGCCACCGCACCCCGACCTACCAGGGTCGCCCGTACGACCGCCCCGACGAGGAGCTCGTCGACCAGGGCCTGCCCTTCGACGTGACCACCCTGCTGAACCGCCGCCGGGTCCTGGGTGCGCTCGGCCTCGGCGCCGGCGTCGCCGGGCTCGCCGCCTGCGGGGTCGGTGGTGCGAGCTCGTCCGGCGCGTCGGGCTCGTCGTCCGCCCCGTCGCCCGCCCCGTCGACCGCGTCCTCGAGCACCGCCTCCGGCGCCCTCACCGAGATCCCGGACGAGACGGCCGGGCCCTACCCCGGCGACGGCTCGAACGGCCCCGACGTCCTCGAGCAGAGCGGCATCGTGCGCAGCGACCTGCGTGCCAGCTTCGGCTCCGCCAGCGGCACGGCCGAGGGCGTCCCGATGACCCTCACGCTGGCGGTCAAGGACCTCGCGCACGGCGGTGTCGCGTTCGCCGGCGTCGCGGTCTACGTCTGGCACTGCACCCGCGAGGGCGGCTACTCGCTCTACTCCGACGGCGTCGCCGACCAGAACTTCCTCCGCGGCGTGCAGGTCGCCGGCGCCGACGGGACGGTGTCGTTCACCAGCATCGTCCCCGCCTGCTACTCCGGGCGCTGGCCGCACGTCCACCTCGAGGTCTACCCCGACCGGTCGAGCATCGCCGACTCCACGACGGCGATCGCCACCTCCCAGGTGGCCCTGCCCCAGGACCTCTGCGACGCCGTGTACGCGACCGAGGGCTACTCCGCCTCCGTCGCCAACCTCGCCCGGGTCAGCCTGGCCGACGACCAGGTCTTCGGCGACGACTCGGGCGCCCACCAGCTCGCCACGGTCACCGGGTCGGTGGCGACGGGCTACACCGTCTCGCTCACCGTCGGCGTCGACCCGACGACGACCCCGTCCGGCGGCGGCGGTGGGTCGACGGGTGGGGGACCGGGGAGCGGCAAGCCGCCGAGCGGCTTCCCGACCGGTGGCCCCTCGGTGCCGCCGCCGCCCTGAGCGGTCCCGCGCAGGGCGAGCCCGCAGCCGGGCCACCGGGTCGGGCGCGCCTCCGGCAGGAGATCGGGGCCGACCGGGCCCCGCGTCGGTCCGGATGCTGGTGCCGGGCACCTCGCCCTCGGGGTCCGGGACTACGTTCTGGTTCGGCTGGGGAGTAGCCGGAGGTGCCGTCAGCGCCTCCTCCGCTGCCTGCCCTGGGAGCCTCCGTGTCGTCCCATCCCGCTCGACCGGCCCGACCCGACGACGGACGTCGTGGCGCAGGACCGCCCGGGCGGAGCGCCGGTGCGTCTCCTGCGGGACCCGGCCCGACGGACCCGGACCCGGTCGCCGTCTCGAGGCTCCGTGTCCGGCTGCACGGGCTCGCCCGTCACCTGCACGCTCACGAGGACGTCGGGCTCGACGGCAACGGTGGGGTCGGAGCGACCCTCATGGTCGAGGGTCGGCCGGTGTTCGGGGGCTCCAACGGCTTCACCGACGCCGTGGACGAGGTGCAGTACCGCCTGCAGCAGGGCCCCTGCGTGGCTGCGGTCGCGACCGGACGCGTCGTGCGGTCGCGGACCATCGGCCACGGGGAGCGCCGCTGGAGGCAGTTCACCGCGGACGCCGCAGCGCTCGGGCTGCGCGGCGTGGCCTCGCTCCCGGTGCGCGTCGGGCACCAGGTCGTCGGGTCCCTGAACCTCTACGGCCGGGACCCGGCCAGCCTCGACGGCGCCTCCAGGGCCGCGCTGGCCCGGGCCAGTGCGACGGCCGGACGAGCGATGACGGCCGCGTGGCTGCTCTGTGTCGCCGAGGCCAACGGCCGCGTCCTCGCCGACGCGGTCCGCGACCGCGAGGACGTCGACGTCGCCGTCGGCCTGCTGATGAGCCGCGACGCCCTGACCGAGGACGCCGCGCGCGTCCTGATCTCCCGGCTCGCCGTGCAGGACCACGTCAGCACGGCCGCCGCCGCACGTTCCCTGACCCACCCCGACACGGAGCGACCGGCGGCCCCGGGCAGCGCCACGCCGAGCGAGCGTGGCTGAGTCCGCCCCCGGGCCGGCTCTCGGGCCGGCCCGTGCCCTCGTCGCCGACCTGCACGACCTCGCGATCGACCTCACCGTCGGCGGCTACACCCGCACCACCCTCGCCATGCTCGAACGGAACCTGAACCGCTGCGCCCCGTCCGCCCTCGGCGCCACCATCACCCTCGGACGCGGCCCCGACCACCCACCTGTCCGGGCCCACCTCGTCCCCCGGGTCGTCAGGCCGGACGAGGTCCGTGCCGCCCTCCGGATCCCCCTGCTCACCGACGCCCCCACCCTCGACGCGTCGATCACCCTCTACGCCGCCGCCGAAGCCGCGTTCGCCGAGCTCGCCGCCGCGCTCGCCGACACCCTCGGCGTCGTCCTCGACCGCTGTCCCGCCCTGCCCGAGCACCCGATCGAACCCGGCACCGAGGGCCTGACCGACCTCACCGTGGTCAACATCGCGCTCGGGTACCTCCTCAACCGCGGTCGGACGCTCCCGCAGGCTCGTGACGAGCTCGCCCGCCGTGCCCGCCTGCACGACACCGACCTGGCCCGCGCCGCGCAGCTGCTCATCGACTCCTGCTGAGGAGAGCAGCCGTCGCCCGCGCCGCCCCGCGGCGGACCCGCGTGACCGGCCGTCGACGTCCACCGTCCCCCGCCCGCCGCGGTCGCCGAGGTCCTCAACGTCGCCCGGGGGCCGTCGTGCCGCGAGGCGGACGCTTTTACGGAACTCGTATCAGTACCCTCTCAGGTCCGGTACACCTGTGGCCGGACGGATGGTGCTGACGCAGGACGACCCCGGGGGAGAACGATGGGCAGGACGAGGACGAGGACGAGGATCGCGGTGGGCACGGTGGCCGTGCTGGTGGGCGCGTTGACCGGAGGGCTCACGCCGTACGCGTCGGCGGCGCCGGCCCCGACGCCGCCCGGGGAGTGCCCTGCGGTCGCCCCGACGGCGTCCGTGCGCGCGGGCACCACGGGGACGGGGTGGACCGTCGTCACCGGGCGCACGCCGCAGCCGTTCGGGGTCGACGTCCTGGGGGTGCTGGCCGACGGCATCGCCCCCGGCCGCGACCTGGTCATGGTGAAGGTCTTCGACCTGCCCGGCCAGCACGTCGTCGACCAGGGCGGCGGCATCTGGGCGGGCATGTCCGGGTCGCCGGTCTACGTCGACGGCCGGCTCGTCGGGGCGGTCTCGTACGGCTTCACCCTGGCTCCGTCGCCCCTCGGCGGCATGACGCCGGCGGCCGACATGCTCTCCGACCTCAGTTCGGACGACGCCCCGGACCCGCTGCGGGCCAAGGTCCCGCTCTCGACGAAGGCGCGGGCGGCTCTGGCGGCGGAGGCCCGGGTGGCGGCGCCGCGCGGTTCGCTCGCCCCGGTGCCGACGCCGCTCGGTGTCAGCGGGCTGCGGGCCGACCGGCTGGAGCGGCTGCAGCGCGACGTCGAGGGCGCCGGGCTCCCGCTGTCGGTCCACGCCGCGGGCCGGGCGACCGCGCCCGCCGCCGCTGCCGCACCGACGGCCCGCCCGGTGGCCGGCGGCAACTTCGTCGGGGCCGTGGCCTACGGCGACGTCACCTTCGCCGGCACCGGCACCACGACCTACGTGTGCGGCGACCGCGCGCTGGCCTTCGGCCACCCGCTCACCGGCGCCGGGGCCACGACCTTCGGCGCGAACGACGCCGACTCCCTGGCCATCGTGGAGGACACGACCATCGGCTCCTTCAAGATGGCCAACGTCGGCCCGCTGTTCGGCACCCTCGACCAGGACCGCACCGTCGGCGTGCGCGCCGACCTCACGGCCGCGCCGGCCACCACGCCCGTGACGACGCACGTGCGGAACCTCGACCTCGGGCGCGAGCGCACCGGGGCGTCCCAGGTGACCGACCAGTCCTACCTGGCCGAGGTCGCGGCGTACGGGTCGCTGGCCAACCTCGACCGCGTCTTCGACGAGGCCGGCGACGGCCGGGCCTCCACGCACTGGACGATCAGGGGCACCCGCGCGGGCGGCAGGGCCTTCACGCTCGAGCGCTCGAACCGCTGGGCCTCGCGCGGCGACCTCACCGAGGCCCCCGCCCTCGAGGTCGCGTACGCGGTGGACTCGCTGGTCAACAACGACTTCGAGCCGGTGACGATCTCCGCGGTCGACCTCGACGCGGACGTGACGACGTCGTTCGACCAGCTGCACGTCGTCAAGGTCGGGGTCGCGGTGAACGGCGGGTCGTACACGTCGCCGAAGACGCTCAGGGTCAAGGCGGGCGCCAGGCTCAAGGTCCGCGTCACCCTGAAGCGCTACCGCAGCGCCTCGACGATCACCACGGTCGCCAACCTCAGGGTCCCGAGGGGCGCGTCCGGCGAGAGCGGTGTGCTCAGCGCCCTCGGTGGGCTGTCCACGGAGCCCGACCCCGGGAACGGCGACGAGGGCGGCTCGGACAGCTCGGGGTGCCTGCTCGACGGGAGCGGCTGCGACAACGGTCAGGAGGGTTCGCTGGACGACGTGATCTCCGCGACCAGGTCGGCCCCGCGCAACGACGACGTGCTCGCGCAGCTGTCGCTGGACTCGGAGGACGCCCAGGACAGCGGCTCCGGCAGCGCCACGGTGACCGCCAAGGTCCGCCAGAAGTTCACGGTCGTGGGCTCGCGGAGCATCGCCGTGACGGTTCGCTGAGCGACACCGCGACGGACTGCCGGGGGCGGGCGGGGCCTCGACCCCGCCCGCTCACTCGCGCGAGACGATCCACTCCAGGTCGGCGACCTTGATCCACTCGGTGCTGCCGTCGTCCCACTCGACCTCGACCACGTCGAACCGGTGGTCGTCGACGCCGATCACCACCGCGTAGTCCTCGCCACGCCGTACGACCGCCCCGACCTTCGCCATGCGGCGATCGTAGGGCGGCCCGCGGTCGCGCGGGCGGCTGTCCCGGACGCCGCCCGACCCCGCCGACGTCCCGGCGCCGCGGCACTACGGTGATCGCGTCGTGGGGAGGGAGCGTCGCGGTGGTCGAGCACGAGGAGCTGCCGGAGCGCAGCCGGATCGTCCAGCAGCAGCTGCTGGACGCCGGGCTGGACGTCCGGGTGCGCGAGCTGCCCGGCTCGACGCGGACCGCTGCCCAGGCGGCGTCGGCGCTGGGCTGCGAGGTCGGGGCGATCGCGAGCAGCCTGCTGCTCATGGCCGACGACACGCCGCTCCTGGTGATGACGAGCGGCCGGCACCGCGTCGACCTCGATCTGGTGGCCGCGCAGGTCGGTGCCCGCTCGACCAGGATGGCGACGGCCGAGGAGGTCCGGGCCGCCACCGGGCAGGCGATCGGCGGGGTCGCTCCGGTCGGCCACCCCGCGCACGTCCGCACCCTGGTCGACGAGTCGCTGCGCGAGCACGCGACGGTCTGGGCCGCCGGCGGCACCCCGCGCACCATCGTCCCGCTCACCGTCGACCAGCTCGTGGCGCTGACCGACGGGCGGGAGCTGCGGGTGGCGTCGGACTGAGCGGCACGGCCGAGCCCGCGCGCGAGGATGCCGGACCGCCGCGCCCGGTCCGGAGCGGGTGCGGGCGCGGCCGGCGGGAGGACGTGGCCGAGGGGCCGTGGGCTCGACCGGTCGGTGGGGCCCGAGACGCACGATCCGTCGGGGTCGTGGTGGTGCGCGGCGACTCTCAGCCGTGGAAGCGGTCGAGCGCCGGGGCGAACCTCGTGATCTCGCCCTCGCGCACCCCGTTGGACCGGGCCGTCTCGCGCCAGGTCCGGGTGGCGCCGAGGACCTCGGCGAGGACCGCGGCGGCCGCGTCGCAACTACGGCTTCCTGCGCGCCGCGTCGGGGTGGACGCTGTCCCCCGCGTTCGACCTCAACCCCGACCCCGACCCGGGGTGGCGAACCTCAGCGCGCCCTGCCGGGTCTGGTCGGCCACGCCGAGCAGGTAGTCGACCTCCCGGACCGTCGGCGGGACCTGCTGCGCCAGGCGCGCATGGGTGCGGAGGCGCTTGGCGATCAGGTTCCGGCCCCAGCGGTCCGGGGCGCTGTCGGCGAACGCCCCGGGCAGGCCGGTCACGTGGTGGCGGCTCTGCACCAGCGGCAGCTCGGGGCTCAGGGGGTAGGCCGCGGCCGCGCCCGTGTACGCGGGGTCGTAGGCCAGGGTCGTGGACGCCTGGCCCCGCCGCTCCGAGACGTGCGCGGTCGCCGCCGGGGTCGTGACGCCGCCCAGCTCGACCGCGACGCGGACGCGGGTGGCGGGGACGGGCGTCACCGCCGCACCCGCTCCGGCAGCGTCTCCTCGACCGCGCACCGGGCGGTTCGCTCGGGCCACAGCACCTCCTGACGGTCAGTGCAGCGCTCGTTAACGCCGCCAATGAGCACCGCACTACTCGTCAGCCCCCCGGCTGCGCTCGGTGCGCGTCGGAAACCCTGAGCGGTGAGCGCGGTCCCGCGGCGGCGGACCTCGCCCTTGCGCCCGGAGAGGGGAAGGGCTCGTCCGGCTCGGCCCCGCCCTGTGCGTCCTCGGCCGCGAGGGCGCGGGCGACGTGGACCCGATGGGCACCACCGCTGCGGCGGACTCCGGCGCACCACACCGGCGCGGCGACCGGTCCCGGGCCCGTCTGCGGGCTCCCCGGCGTTCGCGTCGGGGCCTTTCGGCGGGCCCGGGAGGACGAGGGGTCCCTGCGGTGCGTGGCAGGATGACCGGCATGAGGCTGGGCTCCACGCGGAAAGACCTGCGTGCCGACATCGACGCGACCGGCTACTTCCCCGAGCTGGTGGAGGAGGGGATCACCCTCGCCGTCGCCGAGGAGGAGCTCCTCGACTTCGTCGTGCACCACGAGCCGACCTTCGACCACGACGAGATCCACCGCCACGTCACCGTGCTCGCCCTGACCCCGACGCGCCTGGTCGTCGGCCACACCGACGACCAGCCGGCCGAGCCGCCCGCCACGGGCACCCACGCCGCGTCGTCGACCGAGTCGGTACCGCTGTCCAAGATCAACTCCGTCGTCCTGACCCGGGTCGTCACGCAGCCGGAGCGCTACCGGGCGGGCTCCGGCGGCGTGGGCGAGACCTGGCTGACCGTCGGGTGGGACGGCGTGCGTCGCGTCGACCTCGAGCCGGCCGGCTGCGACGACCCGCAGTGCGAGGCCGACCACGGCTACACCGGCACCATGGCCGGCGACGACCTGACCGTCCGGATGAGCGCCGCCGCCGACGGCGCCGACCGGGTCGCCCGGCTCGTGCGCTTCTCCACCACGCTGCAGCGCGCGGCGGCGGTGTGAGGGTCGAGGCGACCGCCGCCACCCCGAGCACCGGACCGGAGCCCAGCGGCGCCCAGCCGCTGGTGCCCGCGTACGGCCGCTCGACCCTCGCCGACCTCCTGCCGTCGGTCGGCCACCACCTGGGCGTGCCCGGCTGCGACGCCGACGTGCTCGGGCTGCCCGAGGCCAGCCGCTACGTCGTCTTCCTCGTCGACGGCCTCGGCCGGGAGGTCCTCGAGGGCGCGGCGGCGTACGCGCCGTGGCTCACCGCGCACCTGGGCGACGGCTCGCTGACCTCGGGGGTGCCCGCCACCACCGTGACGAGCCTGACCAGCCTCGGCACCGGCCTGCCGCCCGGGCAGCACGGCCTGGTCGGCATCACCTCGCGCGTGCCCACCACCGGCGAGGTGCTCAACGCGCTGACCTGGGAGTCCGACCTCGTCCCCGAGGCCTACCAGCCGCACCCGACGATGTTCGAGCGCGCGGCCGACGCCGGGGTCAGGGTCAGCTCGGTGGCGCTGCAGCGCTTCGCCCGCACCGGGCTGACGCAGGCCGCGCTGCGCGGCCCCACCTTCGTCCCCTTCCCGAGCGAGAAGGACGTCGAGCTGCGCACCGAGCTGGTCGCCGACTCGGCGAGCCGGGGCCAGCGAACGCTGGTCTACGGCTACGAGCGCGAGCTCGACCACGCCGGCCACGCGAAGGGCTGCGGCTCGGCCGAGTGGCGCGACCGGCTGACCCGGGTCGACCGGATGCTCGCCCGGCTCCGCGAGGCGCTGCCGAGCGACGTCGTGCTGCTCGTGACCGGCGACCACGGGATGGTCGACGTCGCCCCCGACCGGCGCCTGGTCATCGAGGACGAGCCCGAGCTCGCCGCGGGCGTCTCGGTCGTCGCCGGCGAGGCGCGCTTCCGGCACCTGTACGTCGACCGCGACGACCCGGCCTCGGTCGCGCGGCGCTGGCGCGACCGGCTCGGCTCGCGCGCCTGGGTGCGGACGCGCGACGAGGCCGTCGACGAGGGCTGGTTCGGCCCGGTCGCCGCGGACGTCCTGCAGCGCTACGGCGACGTCGTCGCGGCGCCGACGGGGGAGTGGGCGTTCATGACGCGCACCTTCCCGCAGGAGATGGAGCTGGTGGGGATGCACGCGTCCCTGACCGCGGCCGAGATGGTCGTCCCGCTCGTCGTCGCCACCGCCTGAGCCGTGCTCGGCGGGGCGGGGTGCGCCGGCGCGGGCCGGACGCGAGGATGAGCCCATGAGCAACGCCAGCCGGACGGCGCCGGACGCGACGTTCACGGTCCCCGCGATCGACCTCGGCCCGTGGGTGGACGACGCCACGGGCCCCGAGGCGGACGCGGCCCGCGCCCGCGTCGCCCGCGAGCTCGACGAGGCCTGCCGCACGGTGGGCTTCGTGCAGGTCCTCGGGCACGGCGTGCCGACGGCGGCGGTCGACGGACTGGCCTCGGCCATGGACGACCTCTTCGGGCTGGCCCTGGAGGACAAGCTCACCTACAAGGTCCCCGCCAACCGCGGCTACTCCGCGCCCAGGAGCGAGTCGCTGAGCCTGAGCCTCGGCGTCGAGTCCGCGACGCGGATGAACGACTTCTTCGAGGCCTTCAACGTCGGCGTCGAGGCGCGCTCGTTCGCCGGCCTCGACCTCGACGAGGCCGACTACGGCCTGAACGTCTGGCCGCAGGTCCCCGGCTTCCGCGAGCGCGTGGAGACCTACTTCGCCGAGGCGGGCCGCGTCGCGCGCACCCTGCTGCGGGTCTTCGCCGCCGCCCTCGAGCTGCCCCCGGGGTTCTTCACCGACCTCACCGACCACTCGATCGACGTGCTGCGGATGAACAACTACGCCCTGCCGCCCGGCGAGGTCACCCTCGACGGCGAGCTGACGGGCATGGGCGAGCACACCGACTTCGGGCTGGTCACGGTCCTCTGGGCCGACCAGGTGGCGGGGCTGCAGGTCCTCGGCCGCGAGGGCGGCTGGCACGACGTCAGCCCCGCCGACGACGCCCTGCTGGTCAACCTCGGCGACCTCACCGCGCGGCTGACCAACGACCGCTGGATGTCGACGTTGCACCGGGTCAGGCCGCCCGTGGTCGACGGGCAGATCCAGCGCCGGCGCTCGGCCGCGTACTTCCACGACGGCAACGTCGACGCCGTCGTGGCCACGCTGCCCAGCCACCTCGACGCGAGCACCTGGGGCGGGGAGGCCGGGCAGGCGTACGGGCCGGTGACCGTCCGCGACCACATCGCCGCCAAGCTCGCCGGGTCGCGCCAGGGCCGGATCAACGTCTCCGCGGTCCGCGAGGCGGCACGCGTGCTGGGCTCCTCCCGCGGCTGAGCGCGGCAGCACCTCCCCCGATGGCGTCCTTCCGCTACTTCACCGGTCCGATGGACTGCGGCAAGTCCACCCTGGCCCTGCAGATCGACCACACCCACAACGCCGGCGGCCGCCGCGGGCGGCTGTTCACGAGCCGTGACCGGGCCGGCGAGGCGATCATCTCCTCGCGCCTCGGCCTGCGGCGCCCGGCGGTCGAGGTGCACCCGGCCTTCGGCTTCTGGTCCTACGTCGTCGAGCAGCTGAGCGGCGGCGCCCGCATCGACTACGTGGTCTGCGACGAGACCCAGTTCTACACGCCCGGGCAGGTCGACGACCTGGCCCGCCTCGTCGACGAGCTCGACATCGACGTCTTCGCGGTCGGCATCCTCACCGACTTCCAGACGCACCTGTTCCCCGGCTCGCGCCGGCTGGTCGAGCTGTGCGACTCGATGGAGGTGCTGCAGGTCGAGGCGCTGTGCTGGTGCGGGCGCCGGGCCACGCACAACGCGCGGACCGTCGACGGGCTGATGGTGCTGGAGGGCGACCAGGTCGTCGTCGGGGACATCGAGCAGCTGGACGACCTCGAGCAGCCGAGCGGTTGGACCGGACCGGCCGTCGAGCCGGCCGAGCCGGTCCAGCCGGTCGAGGTCGCGTACGAGGTGCTCTGCCGGCGGCACCACCGCGCGCGCACGACCCGTCTGGTGGCCCACGCGGGGCTGGCCGAGACGCTGCCGTTCGACAGGAGGGAGACCGACGCATGAGCACCGACCGCGACGACGCCCGCGCCCGGGTGCTGATCGGGCCCGAGGAGCTGGCCGCCCTGCTCGGGCGGGGTGCACGGGTCACCCTGCTCGACGTGCGCGGCAGCATGACCGGCCCACCCGGCCGGCCCGAGCACGAGGCCGGCCACCTGCCGGGAGCGGTGTTCGTCGACCTGGAGACCGAGCTGTCCGGGCCCCACGGGCACGGCGGCGGGCGCCACCCGCTGCCCGACCCCGAGGAGTTCCAGGCGGCGATGAGGGCTGCCGGGGTCGACGACGACGTCCCCGTCGTGGCCTACGACGGGGCGACGTCGCTCTACGCCGCCCGGCTGTGGTGGCTCCTGACCGACGCCGGGCACCGCGACGTGCGGGTGCTCGACGGCGGGTACGCGGGCTGGGTCGGCGCGGGGCTGCCCGTCGAGTCCGGGCCGACCGGGCCCCCGAGGGCGGGCGGGTTCGTCGCGCGCCCGGGCCGGCGCGCCCGGGTCGGCGCCGAGGAGATCCTCGCCGGCCCGGGCTCGCCGGTGGTCGACGTGCGCGCCGCGAACCGCTACCGCGGCGAGACCGAGCCCTTCGACCCGGTCGCCGGGCACATCCCCGGCGCGCTCAACCGTCCGGCGGCCGACCTGCTCGACGAGAGGTCGCGGTTCCGTCCGGCGGCCGACGTGGCGGCGGCCTTCGCGGGGATCGAGGCACCGGTGCTCTACTGCGGGTCGGGCATCACGGCCGCCCAGGCCCTGCTGGCCCTGGAGGCGTCCGGACTCGAGGGCGCCCGGATCTACCCCGGGTCCTGGAGCGACTGGCTCGGCGACCCGGCCCGGCCGGTCGCGACGGGCGAGGCACCCGGCAGCGCCTGACGCGCGGGGGCTGGGGTCGTGGGGGCGCCCGGCAGGGCGACGCTCAGCTCTGCTTCGGCCCGCCGAACATGATCTCGTCCCACGACGGGACGGACGCGCGCTTGCGCCGGCCCGGCTTGCGCGAGGCGCCGGGGCTCGGGATGAGCGGTTCGTCGACGTCCGGCACGGGCGGCGCCTCGGCCGCGTCGTGCCTGTCGTCGGCCGGGGCCGGCTCCGCCTCGTCGGTCCCGAGGAGCCCGGGCCCGTCGGCGTCCTCGTCCTCGTCCCCACCCGCGGGCGCCGCGGGCTCGGGCCGGCGGTCGGGGGTGTCGGGTCCGGGGTCGGCCGGGACGAGGACCGCGGCCGGCGGCTCGAAGTCGTGCTCGTCGACCACGGGGACGGCCGCGGCGTCGGACAGCCCCGCGTACACGGTCACGGAGTCCTCGGCGTAGCCGTCGCCGCCGAGCATGTCGTACAGCGTGTCGAGCGCCGAGCGCTCGCCCGCCGCGGAGCGCGGGTCGGTCTCGTCGTCGGCCACCTCCACCTCGACGCTGACGCTGCTGAGGTGCCGCACGACGGCGACGGTGGGTTCGGCGGCCTCGTCGCGGCCCGGCGTCCGCCTGTCCTGCTCGTCCTGGGCCTCGTCCTGGGGCCCGGCGAGGTCGGAGTCGTCGTCCGCCTCGGGATCGTCCGCCGCGAGCCCGACCGGCTCCTCGACGCCCGGCGCGGCCGGCGGGACCACCTCGAGCACGGCGACCAGGTCCTCGGTCACGTCGAGCCGCTCGGTCACCTCGACGTCGGCGTCGAGGTGGAAGTCGTCCTCCAGATCGGCGTCGGAGGCGTCCGCGCCGGGACCGGCACCCGCCTCGGTCGAGCCGTCGCCCTGGTCGTCGAGGCGCTCGTCGGCGTCGTGACCGGGCTCGCTGGTCGCCCGGACGAGCGCGAGCTCGTCGTCGCGGTCGACCACGGCGGCCACCGGGGAGGGCCGTTCACCGGCCAGCCAGCGCGCGTCGTCGTCCTCGGCCAGGGAGAACCGGCCCTGCGGGTCGAAGCGGAACTCGGCGTGGCGCTCCTGGTCGAGCAGCGCGTAGTCGGCGCTGACCTGCCACTGGCCGTCCTCGCGCTTCCACGCGTCCCAGGCGACCTCGTCGGCGTCGACGCCCTGGCCGAGCAGCCGCTCGGCGACGACGAGGCGGAGCGGCCGGTTCCCCGAACCCTCACCGCGACGCCGTACGGACCCGCTCAGCGCGGTGAGGGCCATGTGCTCACGCTCGGCCAGCACGGGCGCGGCGAAGCGCTCGACGCGTTCGGCGTCCATCCCGGAGCTGGCCACGAGGTCCTCGAGGGACTCCCCGGCGCGGATCCGGGTCTGGATGTCGCGGGGGCTGAGCGAGGTGTCCATCGGGGTCGTCTCCCGTCGTCGGGGCGGGCGTCGTGGCTGGGGCGGGTCGGCGGGACGGGGTGGTGGGCCGTCCTCGTCAGAGCCGCTGCGCGGGACGTCAGAGCCGCTGCGCGGGGCTCCGGTCCCGCCGGGGGCGGCCGGTTCGTCCGGGTCGGGTCCCCTCCCACCGGAGACCTGCCGCAGGGCGGCCCGCGTCGCGGGGTCGTCGGGGTCGAGCGGGAGCCGGAGCTCCTCGCCGTCGTCGGTCATCAGCACCACCGACGTGCCGTCGGCCGTCGGTCCCACCAGTCGCGCGGTCCGCATCGGTCGCGGCGGCTCCCCTCCGGTCGTCGTCGGGCTCAACCTACCGTCTGGGCGGGCACGGGCCGCTCAGGCACCCGGTACGGGACGGCCCCGGTCGAGACGCAGCGCCCGGCAGCGCGACGCCACCCCGGGCAGGAACAGGTCGGTGCGGGGCGCGACGGGCACCGGTGCGGCACGGCCGACGAGCGTACGGCGTGGTTGTGCGGCCGTCGTAGGTTCTGCCGCATGAGTCAGTCGTCTGGGACCACCCATCCGGCACCGGCCACGCTGGGCCAGCTCCGTGCCGCCGGGCACGTCAGCCGAGGCGTGGCCGCCGAGCTCCGCGCGAACCTCCTGTCCCGCCTCCGCGCCGGCGAGGACGCCTTCCCCGGCATCGTCGGGCTCGAGGACACGGTCGTCCCCGAGCTCGAGTCGGCCCTGCTCGCCGGGCACGACCTCGTGCTCCTCGGCGAGCGCGGCCAGGGCAAGACCCGCATCATGCGCACGCTCGTCACGCTGCTCGACGAGTGGAGCCCCGAGGTGGCGGGCTGCGAGATCCACGACGACCCGTACGCCCCCGTCTGCGTCCGCTGCCGCGGCCTGCTCGCCGAGCTCGGCGACGACCTCCCGGTCGCCTGGCGCCACCGCGACGACCGCTACACCGAGAAGCTGGCGACCCCGGACACCTCGGTGGGCGACCTGATCGGCGACGTGGACCCGGTCAAGGTCGCGCAGGGCCGCACGCTCGGCGACCCCGAGACGGTGCACTACGGACTGGTGCCGCGCGCCAACCGGGGGCTCTTCGGGCTCAACGAGCTCCCCGACCTGGCCGAGCGGATCCAGGTGGCGCTGTTCAACGTGCTGGAGGAGCGCGACATCCAGGTGCGCGGCTACTCGCTGCGGCTGCCGCTCGACGTGGTCCTCGTGGCGACCGCCAACCCGGAGGACTACACCAACCGCGGGCGCATCATCACCCCGCTCAAGGACCGCTTCGGCGCCGAGATCCGGACGCACTACCTCGCCGAGGTGTCCGACGAGGTGTCGCTGCTGCGCCAGGAGGCCGAGCTCGTGGCCGAGGTGGGGGAGCACCTGCTCGAGGTGCTGGCCCGCTTCGTGCACCTGCTGCGCGAGTCGTCCTCGGTCGACCAGCGCTCGGGGGTCTCGGCACGCTTCGCGATCGCCGCGGCCGAGGGCGTCGCGGCCTCGGCGCTGCGCCGCGCCGCACGGACGGGCGAGGCGGGCGACACCGAGGCGGTGGCCCGGGTCTGCGACCTCGCCCCCGTGCTCCCCACGCTGCTCGGCAAGATCGAGTTCGAGATGGGCGAGGAGGGCCGCGAGCGCGCGGTCCTCGACCACCTGCTGCGCCTCGCCGTCGCGGCGACGTTCCGCGAGCGGCTCTCCGGTCTCGACCTGTCGGGCTTCACGTCGGTCTTCGCCGAGGGCGCGGTGGTCGAGACCGGCGAGCTCGTGCCCGCCGGGGACGTGCTCTCCCAGCTGGGCACGGTCCCGGGGCTGGCCAAGGTCCTCGACCGCCTCGGCTACGGCGACGCCGCCTCCCGCGGCCAGGTCGCCGCCGCCGTCGAGTTCGTGCTCGAGGGCCTCCACCTCACGCGCCGCATCGAGAAGGAGACCGTGGACGGTCGTACGGTGTACGGCGCCGCCTGAGCCCCCGGGGCCGGCGCCCCGCACGCCACACGGAGACGAGCCGACCCTGACCACCAGCACCGCTGCCGCAACGGCCGGGCCCGACGAGCGCCGCACCCCGCTCGAGGTGCTGCGCACCGTCTTCGGCTACGACGCCTTCCGGGGTCAGCAGGCGGAGGTCATCGACACGGTGGTCGCCGGCGGCGACGCCCTGGTGCTGATGCCGACCGGCGGTGGCAAGTCGCTGTGCTACCAGGTGCCCGCGCTGGTGCGTCCCGGCACCGGGGTCGTGGTGTCGCCGCTCATCGCCCTCATGCAGGACCAGGTCGACGCGCTCGCCGCCCTCGGCGTGCGCGCCGCCTTCCTCAACTCCTCCCAGCGCCCCGACGAGCGCCGCGAGGTCGAGGCGGCCTACCTGGCCGGGGAGCTCGACCTGCTCTACCTGGCCCCCGAGCGGCTGACCGTGCCCGACACGGTCCGGCTCCTCCGGGGCGCCCGGATCGCCCTGTTCGCCATCGACGAGGCGCACTGCGTCTCCTCGTGGGGCCACGACTTCCGGCCCGACTACCTCGCCCTGGCGATGCTGCACGACCTCTGGCCGGACGTGCCCCGGATCGCCCTGACCGCGACGGCGACCGCCGCCACGGCCGCCGAGATCGTCACCCGGCTCCGGCTGGACGACGCGGCGCGGTTCGTCGCGAGCTTCGACCGGCCGAACATCGAGTACCGGATCGTGGCGAAGGACAGCCCGCGCACGCAGCTGCTCACCCTGCTGCGCAGCGAGCACCCGGGCGACGCCGGCATCGTCTACTGCCTCTCGCGCAAGTCCGTCGAGCAGACGGCCGCCTTCTTGGACAAGGAGGGGATCCCCGCGCTGCCGTACCACGCGGGCCTGGACGCGGCCGTGCGCCAGCGCAACCAGAGCCGGTTCCTGCGCGAGCCGGGGCTGGTGATGGTCGCGACCATCGCCTTCGGGATGGGCATCGACAAGCCCGACGTCCGCTTCGTCGCCCACCTCGACCTGCCGAAGTCGGTGGAGGGCTACTACCAGGAGACCGGGCGCGCCGGCCGCGACGGGGCGCCCGCGACGGCGTGGCTCGCGTACGGGCTGGCCGACGTGGTCTCCCAGCGCACGTTCATCGACTCCTCCGACGGCGACGCCGCGCACCGCCGCCGCCTCGCCATGCACCTCGACGCCATGCTCGCGCTCTGCGAGACCGTCGAGTGCCGCCGGGTCCAGCTCCTGGCCTACTTCGGGCAGCAGGCCGGGCCCTGCGGCAACTGCGACACCTGCACCGACCCGCCGCAGACGTGGGACGGCACCGTGCCGGCGCAGAAGCTGCTGTCCGCGGTGTGGCGGCTCGCGGACCGGCGGCAGCGCTACGGTGCCGGCCACGTCGTCGACATCCTGCTCGGCCAGGCCACCGAGCGGGTCACCCAGCTCGGTCACACCGACCTCACGGTCTTCGGCATCGGCACCGAGCTGGACGCCGGCGAGTGGCGCGGCGTGGTCCGCCAGCTCCTCGCCCAGCAGCTGCTGGCGGTCGCCGACGGCTACGGAACGCTGACGCTCACCCCGGGCTCGTCGGCCGTCCTCAGGGGCGAGCGCACCGTCGCCCTGCGGCGGGAGGCGCCGCGGGCGGCCCGGCCTGCGCGGACGAGGACGAGGACGGCAGCCGCCGACGCGGTGGCGCTCGACGCCTCCGGCGAGGCGCTGTTCGAGCGGCTGCGCGCCTGGCGCTCCGCGACCGCGAAGGAGGCTGGCGTGCCGCCGTACGTGGTCTTCCACGACGCGACGCTGCGCCAGGTCGCCGCGACCGCCCCGACGTCGCCGGGCGCGCTCGCCGGGGTCTCCGGGGTCGGGGCCACCAAGCTCGACCGGTGGGGTGCGGCGATCCTCGAGGTCGTCGCGTCCCACGAGCGGTAGCACCGCGCTCCGGGCGCGGACGGGCGGCGCGACCTCCCGCTCGTCGGGGCGGGGTGGGCTCTGGGAGGCGGGACTACGGTGAGGTCGTGAGCGCTGAACGCTACGAGGCGGGCGACCCGCACGGACGGTTCCGGTACGGGCCGTGGCGCGGTGGGCCGGACCCGCTGGCCGCGCCGTACGACGTCCGGGCCGCGATCGACAAGATCGGCGCCGACGTGCTGTCGGCCGGCAACGTGCGCGACTCGCTGCGCGAGCTGCTGCGCGAGGGCCTCGACGGCCGCGGCGGGCTGGACCGGCTGGCCGAGAAGATCCGCAGGATGCGCAACGCCGCCCGTCGTCGCGGCGACCTCGGCGGCACGCTCGACCAGGTGCGCGCCGCGCTCGACCAGGCGCTGGCCTCCGAGCGCGAGGCCCTGGCCGGCCAGGAGGGCGACGACGCCCGGTTCGCGGAGATGGAGCTGGACACGCTGCCCGACGACGTCGCCGGCGCCGTGCGGGGGCTCGACTCCTACGACTGGACCTCCCCCGACGCGCGCCGGACGTACGAGCAGATCACGCAGATGCTGCAGCGCGAGGTGCTCGACGCGCAGTTCGCGGGGATGAAGCAGGCCCTGGAGAACCCCGACCCCGAGGCGATGGCCCGGGTCAAGGACATGCTCGCCGACCTCAACCGGCTGCTGGCCAAGCACGCCCGCAGCGAGGACACGACGGACGCCTTCGCCGAGTTCATGGAGTCCCACGGCGAGTTCTTCCCCGAGCAGCCCGAGACGATCGAGGAGCTCATCGACGCGCTCGCGCGCCGCCAGGCCGCGGCGCAGCGGATGATGAACTCGCTCAGCCCGGAGCAGCGCGAGCAGCTCGGGCAGCTGATGTCCGACGCCCTGTCCGACGCCGACCTGGCCTCCGAGATGGCCCAGCTCTCCGACAACCTCCGCTCGCTGCGGCCCGGTCTCGACCGCGGCTCCGACGCCGGCATGCGCGGCGGCGGCGAGGGGCTCGGCTACTCCGAGGCCGTCGAGGCCGTGGCCGAGCTCGCCGACCTGGAGGCGCTCGAGGCGCAGCTGTCACAGAGCGGCTACGGCTCCACCCTCGACGACGTGGACGTCGACCTGCTCGAGCAGCGCCTCGGCAACGAGGCGGTGCGCGACTTCCAGGCCCTGCGCGACCTGGAGCGCGAGCTCGAGGCCCAGGGCTACCTGACCCGGGGCGACGACGGCATGCGCCTGACGCCCCGCGCCGTACGCCGGCTGGGCCAGTCCGCGCTCAAGCGCGTCTTCGACCAGCTCGAGGCCAGCGGGAACGGCGACCACGCCGACCACCGGACGGGGGCCGCCGACGAGCCGACCGGGCTGACCCGGCCGTGGGTGTTCGGTGACGAGCTGCCCATCGACGCGAGCCGGACGGTCGCCAACGCGCTCCGGCGCCGCGCGCTGCACCCCGTCGACCCTTTGCCACGCGCCGGCGGCGGCATGCTGCTCGACGTCGAGGACTTCGAGGTCACCGAGACGGAGCGCCGCACGACGGCGGCGGTCGCGCTGTGCGTCGACCTGTCGTACTCGATGGTCCAGGACGGGCGCTGGGGCCCGATGAAGCAGACGGCGCTCGCGCTCAGCCACCTCATCGAGACCCGCTTCCGCCAGGACGCGCTGCAGGTCATCGGCTTCAACCGGCTGGCGCGCCGGCTCACCCCGGTCCAGCTGGCGGAGGCCGAGCCGGAGTGGATCCAGGGCACGAACCTGCAGCACGCGCTCCTGCTCGCGACCCGCCACCTGCGCCGCCACCCCGACGCCGAGCCGGTCGTGCTCGTGGTGACCGACGGCGAGCCGACCGCCCACCTGACCGGGGACGGCGGGGCGGCGTTCCGCTGGCCGAGCACGCCCGAGACGATCCGCGCGACCGTCGCGCAGGTCGACGAGCTGGCCCGCTACGGCGCCACGCTGAACACCTTCATGCTGGGCGACGACCCCGGTCTGGCCCGGTTCGTCGACGCCATCGCGCGGCGTGCGGGCGGGCGCGTCTTCACCCCGGACATCGGACGGCTGGGGGAGTACGTGGTCAGCGACTACCTGCAGGCCCGGCGCGGCCGGCGCTGAGCCGGGCCGGCCGACGCCCGTGCCGCTGGTCCCGAGGACCAGGCCGAGGACCAGGACCAGGACCGAGGTCGTGGAGGACGAGCACCCCCGCGGACCTCAGCCCGCGATCAGCGCCTCGGTGAGCTTGACGGCGCCGCCCTTGTGCTTTCTCACGTCGTTGGGCGCGGCGACGAGCACCTGGTAGAACACGCCGTCCTTGGCGGCGAGGACGTCGATGACGTTCACGCCGGACTTCTTGCCCGTGATGTAGCGGGCCTCGTCGGCGCCGGCGACCGAGATCGTGTCGACCGAGCCACCGAACTGCTTCTTGAGCTCGCCCTCGACCTGGCTCAGGGGACCGGGCAGCGGACCCTCCTGGCCGCTGAAGATCGCCGCGCCGACGACCCCGGTGTCCGACGGGCTCCACTGGCAGATGTTCGACGGGCCGAGGTCGGTCGAGGTGCCCTTCTTGAGCTTGACCCCCGTCAGCGTGGACACCTCGGCGGCGGAGAGCGCGTCGCAGACCTTCTTGACCCCGGCGGAACCGCTCCCGGCGCTCGGGCTGGGGCTCTCGGCGGGGGCGGACGGGCGGGGGCGGACGCGGGGGCGACGCGCGGGGGCCGACGACGCGGGGGCCGACGACGCGGGGGCCGACGACGCGGGGGCGGCGGCGCTGCTCGCCGGAGCGGCGGCCTGCGACGAGGTGGACGAGCTCTCCGAACCCCCGCAGGCGGTCAGCGTGAGACCGAGGGCGGTGGCGGCGAGGCCGGCGACCAGGGCTCGGGAGGAGAGCGTGCGGGAGGTCATGGGCGTCCTTGTCGTTCGGGGCCGGCCAGACGTGCTGCCTGCCGGGGCCCCGCGCACGCTACCCGGGCGCGGGGGCGGACCTCAGGACGTCCGCCCTCTTCTCAGGATCTCCAGCAGGTAGGTGCCGTAGCCCGACTTCTCCAGCGCCCGCGCGCGGTCGGCGAGCTCGTCGTCGGTGAGGAAGCCGAGCCGCCAGGCCGCCTCCTCGGGCGCGCCGACCTTGAGGCCCTGCCGTGCCTCGAGGGTGCGGACGAAGTTGCCGGCGTCGTTGAGCGAGTCGAACGTCCCGGTGTCGAGCCAGGCGGTGCCGCGCGGCAGCACCCCGACCTGCAGCTTGCCGGCCTCGAGGTAGACGCGGTTGACGTCGGTGATCTCGTACTCCCCGCGGGCCGAGGGCTTGAGCGCGCGGGCGATCCCGACCACGTCGTTGTCGTAGAAGTAGAGCCCGGGCACTGCGTAGTTCGAGCGGGGCTCGGCGGGCTTCTCCTCCAGCGACACCGCACGGCCCGTCGCGTCGAACTCGACCACGCCGTACGCCCGGGGCTCGGCGACCCAGTAGGCGAAGACCGCCCCGCCGTCCACGTCGCCGAACGTGCGCAGCTGCGTGCCCAGGCCGGAGCCGTAGAAGATGTTGTCGCCGAGCACCAGGGCGACCTTCTCGTCGCCGATGAAGTCCGCGCCGATGACGAAGGCCTGGGCGAGGCCGTCGGGGGAGGGCTGCGTCGCGTAGCTGATCGAGATCCCGAACTGCGACCCGTCACCGAGCAGCCGCTCGAAGCCGGCCCGGTCGTGCGGCGTCGTGATCACCAGCACCTCGGAGATCCCCGCGAAGATCAACGTGGAGAGCGGGTAGTAGATCATCGGCTTGTCGTAGACCGGCACGAGCTGCTTGCTGATACCGAGGGTGACCGGGTTCAGCCGGGTGCCGGAGCCCCCGGCGAGGATGATGCCGCGCATGGCGAGCATGCTCCCAGACGCGTGACCCGGCGTACGAACTCACCGCACGAGCCCCACACGGATTCCCACGCGGACTCCCCGCATCCTCCGCACCCGCCACCCCCGCGGGCGCCCGAACTGCCGCGGCCGGGCCCGGGGACGGCCGGCGTTCCCTAGGATGCCTGCCGTGTCTTCACTGCTCGTGACCGGCGGGGCGGGCTTCATCGGCTCGAACTTCGTCCGCCACGTCCTGGACCGCACCGACCACACGGTGACCGTCCTGGACCTGCTCACCTACGCCGGCAACCGGGCGTCCCTGGACGGACTGCCGGGCGACCGCTTCCGGCTGGTGGTGGGCGACATCCGCGACGCGGGCACGGTCGACCCGCTGGTCGCCGCGGCCGACGCGGTGGTCCACTTCGCGGCCGAGTCGCACAACGACAACTCGCTGCGCGACCCGTCGCCCTTCCTGACGACCAACATCATCGGCACCTACACCCTGCTCGAGGCGGTCCGGCGCCACGAGACGCGCTACCACCACATCTCGACCGACGAGGTGTACGGCGACCTCGAGCTCGACGACCCGCAGCGCTTCACCGAGCAGACCCCGTACAACCCGTCGAGCCCCTACTCCTCGACCAAGGCCGGTTCGGACCTGCTGGTCCGGGCGTGGGCGCGCTCGTTCGGCGTCCGGGCGACGATCAGCAACTGCTCGAACAACTACGGGCCCTACCAGCACGTCGAGAAGTTCATCCCGCGCCAGATCACCAACGTCCTCGACGGCGGCCGGCCCAAGCTCTACGGCGCGGGGGCCAACGTGCGGGACTGGATCCACGCCGACGACCACAGCTCGGCCGTGCTGCGGATCCTCGATAGCGGCGAGCTCGGCGAGACCTACCTGATCGGCGCCGACGGCGAGCGCGACAACAAGCAGGTCGTCGAGACGATCCTCGAGCTGCTGGGCCGGCCGCGCGACGCGTACGACCACGTCACCGACCGCGCGGGTCACGACCTGCGCTACGCGATCGACTCCTCCAAGCTGCGCCGCGAGCTCGGCTGGGCGCCGGCGTACGGCGACTTCGAGGCGGGGCTGGAGGCCACGATCGGCTGGTACCGCGACCACGAGGCGTGGTGGCGCCCGCAGAAGGCCGCGACCGAGGCGCAGTACCGGGCGCAGGGCCAGTGACCCCCGCGCAGACCCCGGCCGGCGCCGGCGACGGGCTCGTCCAGGCCACCGCGATCCCGGGGCTGCTCGTCGTGCGCCTGGGCGTGCACGGCGACAGCCGCGGGTGGTTCAAGGAGAACTGGCAGCGGGCCAGGATGGTCGCGGCCGGGCTGCCCGACTTCGAGCCCGTGCAGAACAACGTGTCGTTCAACACCGACGCCGGCGTCACCCGCGGCGTCCACGCCGAGCCGTGGGACAAGTACGTGACCGTGGCCGCCGGCCGCGTCTTCGGCGCGTGGGTCGACCTGCGCCCCGGCGAGAGCTTCGGGCGTGCGGTGACCCTCGAGCTCGGACCCGACCGCGGCGTCTTCGTCCCGCGCGGCGTCGGCAACGCCTTCCAGACCCTCGAGGACTCGACGGCCTACTCCTACCTGGTCAACGACCACTGGAGCGCGGCCGCGCGGGAGTCGTACACGTTCCTCAACCTGGCCGACGAGACCGTCGCGATCGACTGGCCGATCCCGCTGGAGCGCGCCGAGCTGTCCGAGGCCGACCGCCGGCACCCGCGCCTGGCCGAGGTGCGCCCGATGGCCCCGCGCCCGGTCCTGGTCACCGGGGCCGGCGGCCAGCTCGGCCGGGCGCTGGCCCGGGCGCTGCCCGGCGCGGTGGCCGTGGGCCGCGACGCCCTCGACCTGGCCGACCCGGCCTCGGTCGCCGCCTTCGACTTCGCGCCGTACGGGACCATCGTCAACGCCGCCGCCTACACCCGGGTCGACGCGGCGGAGACGCCCGAGGGGCGCCGTCAGGCCTGGGCGACGAACGTCACCGGCGTGGCCGCGCTCGTGCAGGCCGCGCGCCGCCACCGCGCCACGCTGGTGCACGTCAGCTCCGACTACGTCTTCGACGGCACCCGGGAGGTGCACCCCGAGGACGAGGCGTTCGCGCCGCTCGGGGTCTACGGCCAGACCAAGGCGGCCGGCGACGCGCTCGTCGCCACGCTGCCGCGCCACCTGCTGCTGCGCACGAGCTGGGTGGTGGGCGAGGGCAGGAACTTCGTCGCCACGATGGCCTCCCTGGCCGACCGCGGGGTCTCCCCGTCGGTGGTGGACGACCAGCACGGGCGGCTGACCTTCACCGACGAGCTCGTCCGCGCCCTCGTCCACCTCCTGGCGACCGGGGCGCCCTCGGGCACCTACAACGTCACCAACGGCGGGCCGAGCCAGACCTGGGCCGACATCGCCCGGGCCGTGTTCGTCCTGCGGGGGCGGGAGGCGTCGGACGTGACCGGGGTCAGCACCGAGGTCTACGGCGCCGGCAAGGACCTCGCGGCCCGGCCGCGCCACAGCACGCTCGACCTCACCCGGCTCGAGGCCACCGGCTTCGTGCCCGAGGACGCCGCCGAGGCGGTCCGGCGCTACCTGGCCGGCTGAGGCCCGACCTCGGCGACGCCGGCCCGCCCCGCCCTGCGTGCCCCCGGTCGGCTCGTCACCCCCCGGGGTGCGCTCAGACGACGCGGCCCGGCGACCAGGGCCGTGGCAGGATCGGCGCGTGCCCGACCGCGACGGTTCCGCCGAGACCGCTCCCTACGACGCCCTCCTGCTCGTCTCCTTCGGGGGACCCGAGAAGCCCGACGACGTGATGCCGTTCCTCGAGAACGTCACCCGCGGCCGCGGCATCCCCCGCGAGCGGCTCGCCGACGTCGCCCACCACTACGACGGCTTCGGCGGCCGCAGCCCCATCAACGACCAGTGCCGAGAGCTGCTGGCCGCCCTGCGCGTCGAGCTCGACGGGCGCGGCCTCGACATCCCGCTCTACTGGGGCAACCGCAACTGGGACCCCTTCCTCGGCCCCGAGGTCGAGCGCATCGTCGCCGACGGCCACCGCCGCGTCGTCGCCGTCCTCACCAGCGCGTACCCGTCGTACTCCTCCTGCCGGCAGTACCGCGAGAACCTCTTCGACGCGTTCGACCCGCACTCGGCCGCCGGGGTCAGCGTCGACAAGATCCGCCACTACTCCGACCACCCGGGCTTCGTGGCGGCGTCGGTCGACGCGACCCAGGCCGCGCTCGACCAGCTCGGCGACGCGGGGGAGCAGGCCCGGCTCGTCTTCGTCACCCACTCGATCCCCACGGCGATGGCCACCACCGCCGGTCCCCAGCCGCGCAGCGCCGAGGGCGGCTACGTCGACTGGCACCTCGCCGTGGCGGAGGCGGTGACCCGCGAGGTCGGCCGCCTGCGCGGACGCCCGTACGCCTTCGACCTCGTCTACTGCTCGCGCTCGGGGCCGCCGAGCCAGCCCTGGCTCGAGCCCGACGTCAACGACCACCTGACCGCGCTCAAGGCCGACGGCGTGCCCGGCGTGGTGCTCGTGCCGATCGGCTTCGTGTCGGACCACATGGAGGTCATCTACGACCTCGACACCGAGGCCGTGGAGACCGCGCACGAGCTGGGGCTGCCCCTGGCCCGCGCCGCCACGGCCGGGACCCACCCGGCCTTCGTCTCCGCGCTGGTCGACCTCGTGCTCGAGCGGGCGGCCGCCGCCCGCGGCGAGGAGCCCGAGCGCCCGGTCGTCGAGGGCGGTGCCGTCGGCTGGTACGACTGCCAGCCCGACTGCTGCACCAACCTGCGCGACCCCGGCCGGCGGGCGCTCTGCCAGCGCGTCCCGCAGCCCGCCTGAGGGCGAACCGAGGAGGTGACGGACGGCGGGAATTTTCTGACCGCTGATCCGTTGGACGGTCCGCGACAGCAAAGGTGCGGGCGTGGTGGGGAGAGCAGCGACCCCGGTCGCGCCCCATGTGGTACACATGCGCTGCCCAACCGCAGCTCGCGCTGCGCGACGTGGGCACGCGACGCTGGCAATGCCTGTGAAAGGTGACGACGAGACACGATGGCGACCGACTACGACGCCCCCCGCAAGACCGACGGCGACGAGCTCAACGAAGACAGCATCGAGGAGCTCAAGACCCGTCGCAACGACAAGAACTCCGGCAAGGTCGACGAGGACGAGACCGAGGCCGCCGAGGCCTTCGAGCTCCCCGGCGCCGACCTCTCCCACGAGGAGCTGACGGTCCGGGTCCTCCCGCGCCAGTCCGACGAGTTCACCTGCTCCGGGTGCTTCCTGGTGCGGCACCGCAGCCAGATCGCCGAGGAGCGCAAGAACGGCGACGCGTACTGCTTCGACTGCGCCGGATGACCCGGCCCGGCCCCGGCTCGCGCCCGGGCCTCGCGCCGGCTTCCCGACCCACGGGCCCGAAGACGTGCGCACGCCCCGCGCGGCGGGGCCACTGCTGACGCCGTCCTCCTCGCGGAGGACGGCGTTCGTCGTCCCCGACGCCGGTACGGTGGCCGGGTGCGGTTTCGGGAGCGGGTCAGCGTGCCGCCGGGGTGGTGGGCCCTCGCCGTCGTCTTCGCGCTGACGCTGGCCGTCGCGTTCGGCTACTACCTCGGGGTCGGGTGGGCCCTCGGCGTCGGCTCCTTCTCCTTCGTCGCGGTGGCCCTCGGTTTCCGCAGCGCGGCCTTCACCACCGAGGTCGACGACCACGAGGTGCGCGTCGGCCGGGCGGTTGTCGGCCGGGAGTGGATCGCCTCGGTCCGGCCGCTCGACACCGCGGGGACCCGGCTGCGGGCCGGCGTCGAGGCCGACGCCCGCGCCCACCTCGTGCTGCGGCCCTGGGTCTCGACCTGCGTGGAGCTGAGGCTCGCCGACCCCGCCGATCCGGTGCCCTACTGGCTCGTCTCGACCCGGCGCCCCGGCGCGCTCGCGACCGCCCTCGGCTGGGTCTCCCCGACGCCGCCGACGGCCACGGCGCCCGTCGCCCCGGGTGCGGCCGGCGACGTCGCGGACAGCGAGGCCCCGCGTGGCTGAGCCGGCGGGAGCCGAGGAGGTCGACGTCGCCCTGCGGCTCCTGGAGGACCTGCCGGCGCCGGCGTACGCGCACCCGGGCGACGCGGGGGCCGACCTGCGCAGCGCCGAGGACCTGGTGCTCGCACCCGGGGCGCGCCAGCTGGTCCGGACCGGGGTCGCGCTGGCCCTGCCCGACGGCTGGGCCGGTTTCGTGCACCCCCGCTCCGGCCTGGCCCACCGCCACGGCCTGACCGTGGTCAACGCCCCCGGCACCATCGACGCGGGCTACCGCGGCGAGGTCCGGGTGAACCTGCTGAACACCGACCCCGCGCTGCCGGTGAGCATCGCGCGGGGCGACCGGATCGCCCAGCTCGTCGTGCAGCGCGTGGCCCGCGCGCGCTTCGTGCCGGTCGACGACCTGCCCACCTCGGTCCGCGGGACCGGGGGCCACGGGTCGACCGGGGGCATAGGGTCGGACGACGAGACGACCGGGGCAGCCGCGGGCGACAGCCACGACGCCCGCGCGACCGGCGTACGACGAGGAGGAGACGCGTGATCTTCGGGCGCAAGAAGAAGGCCCGCGCCGACGAGGACGAGGTCCCGGCGGAGGAGTCGACGGCCCCGGCGGCCGACGAGGCCGACGCGGCGGGGACCGGGGACGAGGCGGCTGCGGACCGGGCGACCGACGAGGGCGCCCCGGACGAGTCGGGCGAGTCGGACGCGACGGGCGCCCCGGCGGGCAGCGACCACGAGGTGGCCGCCGTGCCGCCCGGCCTCGACACCGAGGCGCTCGACGCGACCGAGTGGCGCACCCACGGCCCGTTCGAGGTGTCCGAGCTCGACGACGCCGAGCCCGACGACGACAGCCCCCGCATCGACCTGGGCAGCCTGGTCATCGCTCCCGTGCCCGGCTCCGAGCTCCGCCTCCAGGTCAACGAGGCGCAGGACATCGTCTCCGCGATGCTCGTGCTCCCGGTCCAGGGCGACGGCGCCGAGGTCGGGTCGAGCTCGGCGCTCGAGCTGAGCGCGTACGCGGCCCCCCGCAGCGGCGGCCTCTGGGCCGAGCTGCGCGACGAGATCTCCGAGGCCGCGACCGAGGTCGGCGGCTCGGCCGAGCTGGGCGAGGGTCCCTTCGGCGTGGAGCTGCGCCGCCTGCTGCCCGTGACGACCCCGGACGGCGAGCAGGGCTACCAGCCGTCGCGGATGTGGGTCGCGGAGGGGCAGCGCTGGCTGCTGCGCGGCATCGTCTACGGCCAGGCGGCGATCACCGACGACGACGAGGACCCGGCGGTGGCCGCCGTGCTCGCCGCCTTCCGCGACGTCGTCGTCCGGCGCGGCGACGAGGCCATGGCGCCCGGCGACCTGCTGCCGATGACGATCCCCGCCGACCTGCAGCCGGCCGACTGAACCTGCCGGCCCGGGCGCGGCGGTTGCCCGGCGGTGCGATGCTGGACTTTTCGGTGGACGTGCCGGACCACCCTCACCGATCGACGCGGAGGACGACGATGGGCAAGGAGAACATGCTGCAGCGGGCGCTGCGACGTCTCGCGACGTCGAACGCCGAGCTCGAGTCCGAGGAGCTGCAGCGCAACGTCAGGGAGGAGGGCGCGGTCCCGATCAGCGCCTGCGAGGACCGCCAGCAGGTCAACCTGACCGGCACGGTCTCCTCGATCACCCTGAGCCCGCGGGCCGGGCACCCGGCCCTCGACGTCGAGCTGCAGGACGGCTCGGGCGTGGTGACGCTGGTCTGGCTGGGTCGCCGCCAGATCCCCGGCATCGACGCGGGCCGCACGCTCAAGGTGTGGGGCCGGATCAGCTGCCACGAGGGACGCCGCCTGATCTACAACCCCCGGTACGAGCTGCTGCCGACGCCCGCCGCTTCGTGACGGCGGCCGACACCCCCGGCGTCGCGGGCCCCGGGGCGAGCACGACGGACGCGGCCACGCGCGGCCGGCCGCCGTTCCGCTACGTCGAGGAGCTCGTCCGCCACGAGCTCAGCCGCACCCTCGGGGGCCCCCGCGGCATGGTCGAGGCGGCGCTGCCCTTCGTCGGCTTCACGCTCGCCTGGGTCCTGTCGCGCCAGCTCTACCCCTCGATCGCCGTGGCGGTCGGGACCGCGCTCGTGCTGGCCGTCGTCCGGCTCGTGCAGCGCTCCTCGCTGAAGTTCGTCGCGCAGGCCGTCGTCCCGACCGCCATCGCGGCGGTCATCGCCACGCGCACCGGTCGGGCCGAGGACGTGTTCCTGCCCGGGATCCTCTACAACGGCGGCCTGGCGGTCGTCTCCCTGCTCACCGTCGCCGTCCGGCGCCCGCTCATCGGGTTCGTCATCGGTGCGGCGCTGGAGGACCCGACGGGATGGATCCGCGACCGCGCGCTCGTGAGGATGGCCTCCCGCCTGACGCTGGTCCTCGCGGTCCCGTACGTGCTGCGCTTCGTGGTGCAGCTGCCGCTCTTCCTCGCCGGCGAGGTCGTGTGGCTCGGCGTGGCCAAGGTGGTCCTGGGCTGGCCGCTGCTGGTCGCCGCGCTCTTCGTCATCGGCCTGCTGCTCTCGCGCGGCCGCACCCCGATCGAGGACGCCACGCCCGACCGCCCCGCCTGACCCCGGCACCGGAGCCACCGACCCCCTCACCAGGGGCCGAGGCGCTCCACGCGGTCGAGCAGCGCGTCCTCCGCCGTGCCGGGGACGACGTCGAGGGCGGGCAGCCCGAGGCGGCCGCAGTCGGCGCGCAGGCGCTCGGTGAACAGCGCGTCGCGGGCCAGCAGGTTGGCCAGGGCCCGGTCCGGGTCGCGCGTCGCGCTGACGACCTGCCAGGTGCTGCCGTGCTCGACGAGCCGGCGGCGGAACACGGCCTCACGGAGCTCCGGCGTCGGCAGCAGCCAGAGCGCCGAGCCCGGCACCGCCAGCGGGGCGACGAGGCCCGGCAGCAGCCGGAACCCCTCGGCGAGCACGACCCGGTCCGGCTCGGCCGCCCGCAGCGCCCGCAGGTCCTCGACCACCAGGTCGAACCCCTCGCCGGCGAACCAGTGGAAGGTCTCCAGCATGATCTCCGGCGTGCGCGTGACCCACCGCTCGTCGGGCGTCATGGCCAGGAAGGCGCGCAGCAGGGGGGCGGCGGTCCCGGCGCGGGCGACGTGGCCGGTCATGGCCGCGTCGGTGTCGTAGAGCGTCAGATGGTGCCGTGCGGCCAGCCGTCGGGCCAGCGTCGACTTGCCCGCCCCGCTGCCGCCGCCGAGCCAGCGGACGCCCGCGAGCGGGGCGCCGTCCGCCTCCACGGGGGACCGCGCGGACCCGTGCCGGCCCGGACGCGGGCTCAGAGGCCCGGGGTGACCATCCGCGGCGTGCTCATGGAGGCGTCCTTGACCTCGCCCTCGCGCGGGGAGAGCACGTCGGCGAGCTGCTGCTCGTCGACCTGGGCGGTCACGAAGAGCAGCTCGTCACCGGCCTCCAGCGAACCGTCCGGGTCGGGCGCCTGCGTACGGCCGTCGCGGATGATCGCGACCAGGACCGCGTCGCCGGGCCAGCGCTGGTCGCCGACACGGGCGCCGGCCACCGGGCTCGAGGTCGGCAGGGTCATCTCGACGAGGCTCGAGTCGCCCTCGTGGAAGGTCATCAGGCGGACCAGGTCGCCCACGGTGACCGCCTCCTCGACCAGCGCGGACATCAGCCGCGGGGTCGAGACGGAGACGTCGACGCCCCAGACCTCGTTGAACAGCCACTCGTTCTTGGGGTGGTTGACGCGCCCGACGGTGCGCGGCACGCCGAACTCGGTCTTGCACAGCAGCGCGATGACGAGGTTGGCCTTGTCGTCGCCGGTGGCGGCGATGGCGACGTCGCAGGTGTCGATCCCGGCCTCCTCCAGCGAGGAGAGCTCGCAGGCGTCGGCGAGCAGCCACTCGGCCTGCGGGAGGGTGTCGGACTTGATCGCCCGCGGGTCGCGGTCGATGAGCAGGATCTCGTGACCCTTGCCGACGAGCTCGGCGGCGATGGAGCGGCCGACGTTCCCGGCCCCGGCGATGACGACGCGCATCAGTGCCTCATTCCCCCTGCGGTGCGGCGGCGAGGACGTCCTCGACCCGGGCCAGCTCGGCGTCCTCGACGGCGGCGTACACGAGGTCGCCGTCCTGGAAGATCGTGGCGTCCTTGGGCACCAGGGCGGACCCCATGCGGAAGAGGAACGGCACCCGGGCGCCCGTCGCGGCCTCGATGTCGCCCACGGTGCGACCCACCCAGGACCGGTCGACGTGCACCTCGATGATGCGCACCTTGCCCGACGGGTCGCGCCACACCGGCTCCGAGCCCGCGGGCAGCAGCCGGCGCAGCACCTGGTCCGACGTCCAGCGCACCGTGGCGACGGTGGGGATGCCCAGGCGCTCGTAGACCTCGGCGCGTCCCGGGTCGTAGATGCGCGCCACGACGTTGTCGACGGCGAAGGTCTCGCGCACCACGCGCGCCGCCAGGATGTTGGAGTTGTCGCCGCTGGAGACCGCGGCGAAGCCGTCCGCCTCCTCGATCCCCGCCTCGAGCAGGACCTCGCGGTCGAAGCCGACACCCTTGACCGTCCGGCCGCCGAAGTCGGGGCCCAGGCGGCGGAAGGAGTCCACGTTCACGTCGATCACCGCGACCGTGTGACCGCGCTTCTCCAGCGAGCGGGCCAGGGTGGACCCCACGCGGCCGCAACCCATGATCACGATGTGCACCCGAGCGAGTGTAGGGCGTGCGCCCCCCGTCCCGGGGGACGGCGAGCGGCGCTGCACCCAGGGACCGGGCAGGCGTCGAGGACCCCGGCCGCGTCGTGGTCGTCGCGCAGCCGCCCGGGAGCAGGGATGTGCACCCGCAGCCTCCCGGAGCGTCGAGGACGTGGCTAGAGTCGCTGCTCGTGGTCCGACTCCCCGAGCTGGGCAAGCGGCTGCTGATCGGTCGCAAGCTCTCGTCCACCCAGCTGGGCGAGACGCTCCTCCCCAAGCGCATCGCGCTGCCGGTCTTCGCCTCCGACGCGCTGTCCTCGGTCGCGTACGCCCCCGACGAGATCCTCATCACCTTGTCGCTGGCCGGCCTGGCCGGTTACGCGTTCTCGTGGAAGATCGCGATCCTCGTCGCCCTGGTGATGCTCGTCGTCGTCGCCTCCTACCGCCAGAACGTCCGGGCCTACCCCTCGGGCGGCGGCGACTACGAGGTCGCCACGGTCAACCTGGGGCCCAGCGCCGGGCTCACCGTGGCCAGCGCGCTGCTCGTCGACTACGTCCTCACCGTGGCGGTCTCGATCTCCTCGGGCGTGCAGAACGCCAAGTCGGTGCCCTTCCTGCACTTCCTCGACGGGCACGAGGCACTGGCCGCGGCCGTGGTGGTCGTGCTGCTGGCCGCGCTCAACCTCCGCGGCGTCCGGGAGTCCGGGGCGCTCTTCGCCGTGCCCGTCTACTGCTTCATGGGCGGCGTCCTGCTGATGGTCGCCTGGGGGCTGTTCCGGATCCTCGTGCTCGGCGAGGCGCTGAGGGCCGAGAGCGCGCAGTACGCGATCGAGCCCGAGCCTCGCTACGCCGAGTTCGCCGGCTTCTGGATGGTCGCGCTGCTGGCCCGCACCTTCTCCTCGGGCTGCGCGGCGCTGACCGGGGTCGAGGCGATCTCCAACGGTGTGCCCGCCTTCAGGAAGCCGAAGAGCAAGAACGCGGCGACCACGCTGCTGCTGCTGGGCACCGTCGCGGTGACGATGGTCCTCGGCGTGATCGTGCTCGCCAACCTCACCGGCGTCCGCCTCATCGACGAGGGCCGCTCGCACTACCTGCTGAACGGCCAGCGCGTCGACGTCATCGAGAAGACCGGCATCGCCCAGCTGGCCGACGTCGTGTTCAACGACTTCCGGCCCGGCTTCTACTTCGTGGTCGCGGCGACCTTCATCATCTTGTTCCTGGCCGCGAACACCGCCTTCAACGGCTTCCCGGTGCTGGGCTCCATCCTGGCCAGGGACGGCTACCTGCCCCGCCAGCTGCACACCCGGGGCGACCGGCTCGCGTACAGCAACGGGATCGTCGTCCTCGCCACCCTCGCCGTCGTGCTCGTCGTCGCCTACCGCGCCAACGTCACCTCCCTCATCCAGCTCTACGTGGTCGGGGTCTTCGTCTCCTTCACGGTGAGCCAGACGGGGATGCTGCGGCACTGGACGCGGCACCTCACGACCGAGCGCGACCCGGCGAGGCGCACGCAGATGAAGCGCTCGCGCGTCATCAACGGCATCGGGCTGACGATGACCGGGACGGTGCTGGTCATCGTGCTGCTGAGCAAGTTCGCCCAGGGCGCCTACATCGCCATCATCGCGATGGCCGTCATCTTCGTGCTCATGAAGGCGATCAGCCGCCACTACGCCCACGTCGCCGAGGAGACCGCGCTCGTCGACGGCGAGGACCGGACGCTGCCCAGCCGGGTGCGCTCGGTGGTGCTGGTGAGCAAGCTGCACAAGCCGACGATGCGGGCGATCACCTTCGCCAAGGCGTCGCGGCCGAGCTCGCTCGTCGCCGTCACCGTGTCGGTGGACCCCGAGGAGACCGACCGGCTCGTGGAGCAGTGGGACGCCGCCGGGATCGACGTGCCGCTCAAGGTGATCGCCTCGCCGTACCGGGAGGTGACCACGCCGGTCCTGCGCTACGTCAAGGGGCTGCGCAGCGAGAACCCCCGCGACATCGTCACCGTCTACATCCCCGAGTACGTCGTCGGGCACTGGTGGGAGCAGATCCTGCACAACCAGAGCGCGCTGCGGCTCAAGACCCGGCTGCTCTTCACCCCCGGGGTCATGGTCACCTCCGTGCCCTTCCTGCTGCGGTCCTCCGACGTCGCCAAGCGCCGCCTGCACCGCGAGACCGAGGCCGAGCTGGCGCGGCGCAGCTACCTGCAGTGAGCGGCTCCGCGCCGGCGGCCCTGGAGGGTTCCGTCGTCGGGCCGCTCGAGGTCGGGCCGGTCGCGCACGGCGGGCACTGCGTGGCCCGGCTGGACGTCGGGGACGGCGGGTCCGGGCGGGTCGTCTTCGTCCGGCACGCGCTGCCCGGCGAACGGGTCCTGGTCACGCTCACCGACACGAGCCACGACCGCTTCTGGCGCGGGGACGCGACCGAGGTGCTCGAGGCGTCGCCCGACCGGGTCGTCCCGCCCTGCCCGGTGGCGGGTCCGGGCCTGTGCGGTGGCTGCGACCTCCAGCACGCGAGCCTGCCCGCCCAGCGCGGGCTCAAGGCGGCGGTCGTGGCCGAGCAGCTGCGGCGCCTCGCCCGGATCACCTGGGACGGCGAGGTCGAGGCGGTGCCGGTGCCCGGTGCGACCGCCGACGACGGCCTCGGCTGGCGCACCCGGATGCGCTACCACGCCGACGAGGCCGGGCGCGCGTCCCTGCGCCGGCACCGCTCGCACGAGCTCGTCGTGCTGCCCGACGGCGGCTGCCCGATCGCCTCGCCGCGTACGCCCGCGGTCGTCGACCGGTCCTGGCCGCCCGGGGTGGAGCTCGTCGCCGCCGGGACGCCGACCGGCTCGGCGCTGCTCGTCGGACGCGACGTCGAGACCACCGGGGACGCGACGCCCGACGGCGGGCTGACCGAGACCGTCCGCGGGCGGGCGTACGCCGTCCCGCCCGACGGCTTCTGGCAGGTGCACCCCGCCGCGGCCGACGTCCTCGTCGGCGCCGTGCTCGACGGGCTGACGCCGCGGGCGGGGGAGCGCGCCTTCGACCTGTACGGGGGTGTCGGGCTGTTCGCCGGCGCCCTGGCCGACGCCGGCTGCCAGGTCTGGGGCCTGGAGTCGGGCCGCGCCGCCGTCGCCGCCGCCCGCCGCAACCTCGCCGACGTGGGCCGCCGGGCCCGCGTCACCGCCGACCGCGTCGAGCGCGGGCTGGCCCGGATGCCGCGCACGGTCGACCTCGTCGTCCTCGACCCGCCCCGCACCGGTGCGGGCGCCCGGGTGGTCCGCGACGTCCTGGCGCGGGAGCCGCGCGCGGTCGCGTACGTCGCCTGCGACCCCGCCGCCCTCGCGCGCGACCTGGCGACGGCGGCGGACCACGGCTACGAGGCGACGAGCATCCGCGGCTTCGACCTCTTCCCGATGACCCAGCACGTCGAGTGCGTCGCGATCCTGCGCCCACCCGCCTGACCCACCCGACCCGCCTGACCCACTCGCCCGGAAAGTGGTCACTGCGCGGCCCGACACAGGGGTCCCGTACGCCCGGAGCGACCACTTTCCGGAGGGTGAGGGAGGGTCAGGGGACCCTTACCTGCCGTGCGCCGGGTGCTTGGGGGAGGCTGGTCGCAGGGCCAGGACGCTGGGCCCTGCGTGATATCTTGACGTCAAGATACTTTGCGAGGCGAGGAGGCCGGATGAGTGGCGGGACGAGTGTCGACAGCTTCGGGGCGAAGGGGTCCCTGCAGGTCGGCGAGGAGTCGTACGAGATCTTCCGGCTGGACGCCGTCGAGGGCTCGGAGTCGCTGCCCTACAGCCTGAAGATCCTGCTGGAGAACCTGCTGCGGACCGAGGACGGCGCGAACATCACCGCCGACCACATCCGCACCCTGGGCGGGTGGGTCGCCGACGAGGACCCCTCGCACGAGATCCAGTTCACCCCGGCGCGGGTGATCATGCAGGACTTCACCGGCGTGCCGTGCGTGGTCGACCTGGCCACCATGCGCGAGGCCATGGCCGACCTGGGCGGTGACGCGAGCAGGATCAACCCGCTGGCCCCGGCCGAGCTGGTCATCGACCACTCGGTGATCGCCGACGTCTTCGGCACCGCCGACGCCTTCAGCCGCAACGTCGAGATCGAGTACGGCCGCAACCGCGAGCGCTACCAGTTCCTGCGCTGGGGCCAGACGGCGTTCGACGACTTCAAGGTCGTCCCGCCCGGCACCGGCATCGTCCACCAGGTCAACATCGAGCACCTGGCCCGCGTCGTCTTCACCCGCGACAACGGCGGCGTCACCCAGGCCTACCCCGACACCTGCGTCGGGACCGACTCGCACACCACGATGGTCAACGGCCTCGGCGTCGTCGGCTGGGGCGTGGGCGGCATCGAGGCGGAGGCGGCCATGCTCGGCCAGCCCGTGTCGATGCTCATCCCGCGGGTGGTCGGCTTCAAGCTCAGCGGCTCCCTGCCGGAGGGCGCGACGGCCACCGACCTGGTGCTGACGATCACCGAGATGCTGCGCCAGCACAAGGTCGTCGGCAAGTTCGTCGAGTTCTACGGGCCCGGCGTCTCCGCCGTGCCGCTCGCGAACCGCGCCACCATCGGCAACATGAGCCCGGAGTACGGCTCGACCATCGCCGTCTTCCCGATCGACGCCAAGACCACCGACTACCTGCGCCTGACCGGCCGCGACGAGCACCAGATCGCGCTCGTCGAGGCGTACGCGAAGGAGCAGGGGCTCTGGCACGACGACGACCGCGAGCCGCGCTACTCGGAGTACCTCGAGCTCGACCTCGCCACGGTGGTGCCGAGCATCGCCGGGCCGAAGCGCCCGCAGGACCGCGTCGTGCTGTCGGAGGCCAAGCAGGGCTTCCGGGAGGCGCTCAAGGCCTACGTCGACGAGGACGACGCGGCGCCCGCCCCGTCGGCCACGCCTGACCGGCACGCGCCGAACGTCGACGCCGCTCCCGCCCTGGACGGCTACGACGAGTCGGTCTCGGAGACGTTCCCGGCCTCCGACCCGGTCAGCTCGAGCGACGGTGGCGAGAGCGAACCGCACGAGTACGGCAACGGCGTCCCCGTCGACATCGGCCGGCCGAGCCGGCGCACGAAGATCGTCCTCGACGGCCAGGAGGTCGAGATCGACCACGGCGCGGTCACGATCGCCGCGATCACCTCGTGCACCAACACGTCCAACCCGAGCGTGATGATCGGCGCGGCGCTGGTGGCCAAGAAGGCGGTCGAGCGCGGCCTGACCCGCAAGCCCTGGGTCAAGACGACGCTGGCGCCGGGCTCCAAGGTGGTCAGCGACTACTACGACCGCTCCGGCCTGACGCCCTACCTCGACAAGCTCGGGTTCAACCTCGTCGGCTACGGCTGCACGACCTGCATCGGCAACTCCGGCCCGCTGATCCCCGAGGTGAGCCAGGCGGTCCAGGACAACGACCTGGCCGTGGTGTCGGTGCTCTCGGGCAACCGGAACTTCGAGGGCCGGATCAACCCGGACGTCAAGATGAACTACCTCGCCTCGCCGCCGCTCGTGGTGGCGTACGCACTCGCCGGGACCATGGACACCGACCTCGTCAACGACCCGCTGGGGACCGACGAGCAGGGCAACCCGGTCTACCTGCGCGACGTCTGGCCGACCGAGGCCGAGATCGACGAGATCGTCGCCGCCTCGATCGGCGCGGAGATGTTCGCCGAGTCCTACGCCGACGTCTTCGCCGGCGACGCAGCAGTGGCAGGCGCTGCCGACGCCGGAGGGCGACGTCTTCGAGTGGGACCCGCAGTCGACCTACGTGCGCAAGCCCCCGTACTTCGACGGCATGGCGGCCGAGCCGTCGCCGGTCACCGACATCGAGGGCGCCCGCGTCCTGCTGATGCTCGGCGACTCGGTGACCACCGACCACATCTCGCCCGCCGGCTCGATCAAGGCCGACGGCCCGGCCGGGACCTACCTGGCCGAGCACGGCGTCGAGCGCCGCGACTTCAACTCCTACGGCTCGCGGCGTGGCAACCACGAGGTGATGATCCGCGGGACGTTCGCCAACATCCGCCTGCGCAACCGGCTCGCACCGGGGACCGAGGGCGGGGTGACCCGCGACTTCACCGTCGAGGGCGCACCGGTCACGACGGTGTACGAGGCCTCCGAGCACTACCTCGCGGCGGGCACGCCGCTGGTCGTGCTGGCGGGCAAGGAGTACGGCTCGGGCAGCTCGCGCGACTGGGCGGCCAAGGGCACGGCGCTGCTCGGGGTCAAGGCCGTCATCGCCGAGTCGTACGAGCGCATCCACCGCTCCAACCTCATCGGCATGGGCGTCCTCCCGCTGCAGTTCCCCGAGGGCCAGAACGCCGAGTCGCTGGGGCTGACGGGGGAGGAGACCTTCTCCTTCACCGGCGTGACGGTGCTCAACGACGGGTCCACGCCCACGACGGTGCACGTGCAGGCCGGGGACGTGGAGTTCGACGCGGTCGTTCGCATCGACACCCCCGGGGAGGCGGACTACTACCGCAACGGCGGCATCATGCCGTACGTGCTGCGCTCGCTGCTGAAGCGCTGAGGACCTCGACGGCCGGCCACCTGCGGGTGGCCGGCCGTCGGCGTCCCCGGGGCAGCCCCCGGGACGCCGTGGTCGTGCTGCGCCGCGGGTGCCTCTGCCCGCGCGGTGGGGTTTGCGGTCGAACCGTGGTCCTCCTGCGCGGTGCGGTCCGAGGACCGGCGCGTCAGCCCGCCAGCGCCTCGCGCAGCAGCGTCCCGTACGCCGCCCGCTCCCCGTCGGCGTAGCGCCGGCGCGGCCAGAAGAACCCCCGCAGGCCGTCGCCCTTGGTGCGCGGGACGACGTGCACGTGCAGGTGGTGCACGGACTGGCTGACGACGTTGTTCACGGCGACGAAGGTGCCCTCGGCGCCGAGGGCCGCCACCTGCGCCCGGGCGACACGCTGCGCCGCGGACAGCAGGGGCGCCATGCCCTCGGCCGGCAGGTCGAGGAGCGTGTCGGCGTGCCGGACCGGGCAGACCAGCGTGTGGCCGAGGAAGAGCGGGTGGATGTCGAGGAAGGCCACGACGTCGTCGGTGCGCAGCACGACCTCGGCGTCGAGGGTGCCCCGCACCACCTGGCAGACGACGTCGTCGTGCTCCGGCTCGCTCACCCGGGGACCCTAGCCGCCGGCGTGGGACAGGCCCGGGAGGTACTTCCCAACCGAACACCTGTTCGATATTCTCGTCCCATGTCCGTCTCCGTCGCCCCGCCCGGCTGGCCCGACAACGTCCGTCCGCCGGGGGCGCCGGACTGGGACCGCACGGCGGTGGCGTACCTCTTCGACTGCTGCCCGGCCGACTTCCGCGGCTACCGGGTCCTGCGCCACCACCCGCTCGTCCTGGCGCAGTTCGCCGAGCACTTCGTGGAGGGCCAGTGCCGTGCCGTCCAGGAGGGGCTGGCCGCCGTCCGCACGACGCTGCGGGGCGAGGTGCGGCCCGACGTCGTGGAGACCGCGGCGGAGATCTGGCTCGAGCAGGGCGCGGCGCTGATGCGCACCCGGCGCGCGGTCGGGCTGATCGGGCAGGCCCTGCGCGGCCGCACCTTCCTGGCCAGGCTGTGACGGCGCCGTGGCCGCGTCGGCTGCGCGCCGGCCTCGTGCGCGGGCTCGCCCGGCTGGTGTGCCGGGTGGCGGGCATCACCGGCACCACGGGCGCCGAGCGCCGGGGCGGAGCCGCTCGGCCTCTATCCTGGGGTGATGGTGACCGCTCCGGACGGCCTGCTGCGTCAGGTCCAGAGCCCGGCGGACCTCAAGGCCCTGCACCCGGCACAGCTGCCGCAGCTGGCCGACGAGATCCGCGCCTTCCTGATCGAGAACGTGAGTCGCACCGGCGGGCACCTCGGTCCCAACCTCGGGGTCGTCGAGCTCACGATCGCGCTGCACCGGGCCTTCGACTCGCCGAGCGACCCGGTGGTCTTCGACACCGGCCACCAGAGCTACGTGCACAAGATCCTGACCGGGCGCCAGGACGGCTTCCCCTCGCTGCGGCAGAAGGGCGGGATGTCGGGCTACCCGAGCCGCTCGGAGTCCCCGCACGACTGGGTGGAGAACTCCCACGCCTCGACCGCCCTGTCGTACGCCGACGGGCTGGCCAAGGCGATCCGCCTCCAGCACAAGGGCGGGACGGTCCTCGCCGTCGTCGGTGACGGTTCGCTGACCGGGGGCATGGCCTGGGAGGCGCTCAACAACATCGCCGAGTCGAGCGACCTGCCGCTGGTGGTGCTGGTCAACGACAACGGCCGCTCCTACACCCCGACCGTCGGCGGCCTGGCCAAGCACCTCACCAGCCTCCGTACGCACCGGCGCTACGAGCAGGTGCTCGACATGGTCAAGCGCGGTGTCAGCCGGGCGCCCGTCGTCGGCGCCACTGCGTACGACGTCCTGCACGGCGTCAAGAGCGGGCTCAAGGACGTCCTGGCGCCGCAGGGGCTCTTCGCCGACCTCGGGCTGAAGTACGTCGGGCCGGTCGACGGCCACGACGTGCTCGCGGTCGAGCAGGCGCTGACCCTGGCCAAGCAGTTCGGCGGCCCGGTCCTGGTGCACTGCCTCACCCGCAAGGGCAACGGCTTCGAGGCCGCGGAGGCCCACGAGGAGGACCGCTTCCACGCCGTCGGCAAGATCGACGCCGTCACCGGCCGGCCGCTGGGTGCGCCCGGCCCGCAGACCTGGACCGACGTGTTCGCCGAGGAGATGGTCCGCCTCGGGGCCCGCGACGAGCGCATCGTCGCCGTCACGGCGGCGATGACCTACCCGACCGGGCTGCACAAGTTCGCTGCGGCCTTCCCCGGCCGGTTCTTCGACGTCGGCATCGCCGAGCAGCACGCCGTGACCTCGGCGGCGGGGATGGCGATGCAGGGCCTGCACCCGGTCTTCGCGGTCTACGCGACCTTCCTGAACCGCGCCTTCGACCAGCTGCTGCTCGACGTGGCCATGCACCGCTGCGGGGTGACCTTCGTCCTGGACCGGGCCGGCGTCACCGGTCCGGACGGCGCGAGCCACCACGGCATGTGGGACATGTCCCTGGCCCAGCTCGTCCCCGGTCTGCGCCTGGCCGCGCCCCGCGACGCGACCCGGCTGCGCGAGGCGCTCGACGTGGCGACCCAGGTCGACGACGCCCCGACGGTCGTGCGCTACTCCAAGGACGCCGTCCCCGACGACATCCCGGCCGTCGAGGTGGTCGACGGGGTCGACGTGCTGCTGCGCGCCGACACCGCACCGCCGCGCGTGCTGGTGGTCGGCTTCGGCCAGCTGGTCGGCACGGCCCTCGAGGTCGGTCGCCGCCTGGTCGACCACGGGGTCGGCGTCACCGTGGTCGACCCGGTGTGGGCGCTGCCGGTCAACCCGGCCCTCCTGGCGATGGCCGCCGAGCACGAGCTCGTCGTCACCGTCGAGGACAACGGCGTCGTCGGCGGCTGCGGCGCGCGGCTGGCGCAGGAGCTGCGCGCGGCCGCCGTGGCGACCCCGCTGCGCGAGTTCGGGGTGGCTCAGGAGTTCCTGGAGCACGGCGCCCGCACCGAGCTGCTCGCCCAGCTCGGCCTCGCCCCGCAGGACATCGCCCGTACGGTCGTCGAGACGATCGTCGCCCAGGAGTCGACGCTCGACGAGGACGCCGCGCACCGCGCCTGAGTCGTCGTCGCCGCTGCCCCTCGCGGGGCCCGGACTGTTCCGTGCGCCACTGCGGGGCGTGACGTGGAATAGCCGGCCTATGCGTCCGGTTGCTGCGGTCATGACCACGATCGGACTCATCGGCAGCGGGAACATCGGCAGCGCAGTGGCGCACCTGGCGGTCGACGCCGGCTACGACGCCGTCGTCTCCAACTCGCGAGGACCCGAGACCCTCGCCGACCTCGCCGCCGCCCTCGGCGACCGGGGCCGCGCCGGCACGACCCAGGACGCGGCGCAGGGCGACCTCGTCGTGCTGACCATCCCGCTGGGCAAGGTCGACTCGCTGCCCGCCGACCTGCTCGACGGCAAGGTCGTCATCGACACCGGCAACTACTACCCCGAGCGCGACGGCCGCATCGAGGCGCTCGAGGACGGCAGCGCGACGACCACCGGGCTGGTCCAGCAGCACTTCGCCGGCGCCCGCGTCGTCAAGGCCTTCAACAACATCTACTCCGCCCACCTCGGCACGCTGCAGCGCCCGGCCGGTGACCCGGAGCGCAACACCCTCATGATCGCCGGCGACGACGCGGACGCGAAGCGCGCGGTCACCGAGTTCATCGAGCGCATCGGCTACGACGTCTTCGACACCGGCAGCACCGCGGACAGCTGGCGCTTCCAGCGCGACCAGGCCGCGTACGCGAACGCCTACGCCGAGGACGGGAACGCCGAGAAGCCCGTCACCCGGAACGCCGGCGAGCTGCAGGCGCTCCTCGACCGCGCGGACCCGTCCATCCACTGACCGACGTCCGACACCACGGGCACCGCCGGGGCGGCGGCTCCGGCCGCCGCCTCCGGCACGTCTAGACGGGGACGCTGGCCACGCCCGGCGGCAGGAACCGCCGACCGAGCACGCGCTCGGAGTAGCCCTCGCGGTCGAGGTAGGGCGTGATGCCGCCGAGGTGGAAGGGCCAGCCGGCCCCGAGGACCAGGCACAGGTCCACGTCCATCGGCGCCGCCACGACGCCCTCGGCGAGCATCGAGCCGACCTCCTCGGTCACGGCCACCAGCACGCGGTCGCGGACCTGCTCGGCGGTGCTGGGGGAGTCGCCGACGCTCAGCAGCGCCCTGACCTCGTCCGAGACGTACGGCGTGCCGTCCGGCCTCCAGTCGTAGAGCCCGGGCCGGCGGGCCTCGACCAGCGCGCGCAGGTTCGGTGACACGACGAACCGCTCGCCCAGCCCCTCGTGCAGGGTCTCGGCCACGTGCAGCGCGACAGCGGGGCCGACGAGCTGCAGCAGCGCGAACGTCGACATCGGCAGCCCGAGGGGCTTCAGCGCCGCGTCGGCCACCTCGACCGGCGTGCCCTCGTCGACCGCGCCCATGACCTCGCCCATGAACCGCAGCAGGACGCGGTTGACCACGAACCCGTACGCGTCGGCGACGAGCACGGCGTTCTTCCTCAGCGCCTTGGCCGTGGCCAGCGCGGTGGCCACGGTGGCGTCGTCCGTGCTCGGCGCCGAGACGACCTCGACCAGCGGCAGCACGGCGACCGGGTTGAAGAAGTGGAACCCGACCACGCGCTCGGGGTGCGCCAGGCCCTCGGCCATGGCGGCGACGGACAGCGACGACGTGTTGGTCGCCAGGACCGTCTCGGCGCCGACGTGGCGCTCGAGCTCGCCGAAGACCTGCCGCTTGACCTCGAGCTCCTCGAAGACGGCCTCGATGACGAAGTCGCAGTCCGCGTAGGCCGCGAGGTCGGTCGTGCCCGTGACCAGGGCGTGCAGCCGGTTGGCCTCGTCCGGGCCGATCCGGCGCTTGCCCGCGAGCCGGTCGATCTCACCGTGGATCCCGGCCACCCCGCGTTCGACCCGCGCCTGGTCGACGTCGGAGATGACGACGGGCACCTGCAGGCGGCGCAGGAACAGCACGGCCAGCTGGGTGGCCATCAGCCCGGCGCCGACGACGCCGACCTTGCCGATCCTGCGGGCCAGCGCGGGGTCGGGCGCCCCGGCGGGCTTGCGCGCCCGCTTCTGCACGAGGTCGAAGGCGTAGAGGCCCGAGCGCAGCTCCGGCGACATGACGAGGTCGGCGAGGGCCTCGTCCTCGGCGGCGAAGACGTCGTAGCGCTCGGCGGTCCTCGCCATCGCCACCAGGTCGAGCGCGAGGTAGGGCGCCGGGGCGGCCCCGGACACCTTCGCGTCGACGACCTCGCGGGCGTGGGCGACCGCCGCGTCCCAGGCCTCGCCGCGGTCGGGCTCGGGCCGGTCGACGACGACGTCGCCGGTGACCACCCGGGCCGCCCAGTCCAGCGAGCGCTCGAGGAAGTCGGCGCCCTCGAGGAGGACGTCGGCGATCCCGAGCCGCGCGTACTGCGGTCCGGTCATCATGCGGTTCTGGCTCAGCGGGTTCTCGATGATGACGCCCAGCGCGCGCTCGGCGCCGACGAGGTTGGGCAGCAGGTAGCAGCCGCCCCACGCCGGCACGAGGCCGAGGAAGCACTCCGGCAGCGCCAGGCCCGCCGCGGCCGCCGAGACCGTGCGGTGGTGGGCGTGCAGCGCCAGCTCGAAGCCGCCGCCCAGCGCCAGGCCGTTGACGAAGACGAAGGTCGGCACCGACGCGGTGTGCAGCCGGTCGAAGACCGCGTGGCCGATGCGGGCGATGGCCAGCGCCTGGTCGCGGTCGGTGATCCGCGGGATGGCCGACAGGTCGGCGCCCGCCGCCAGGATGTACGGCTTGCCCGTGACGGCCACGGCCACGACGTCGTCGCGGGCGAGCGCGCTGTCGAGGGCGCGGTCGAGCTCGGCCAGGCCGCGCGCGCCGAAGGAGTTCGGTCGCGTGTGGTCCAGGCCGTTGTCGAGGGTGACGAGCACGGCCGTCCCGGCGCCGTGCGGGAGGTCGACGTCGCGGCTGAGCGCGTGCGTGACGACCTCGTCGGGCGCACCGGCGGCGGTGGCCTCGATCAGCGCGGCCAGCTCGGCGCCCTGCAGCACGCCGCTCACGCGCGGGCCTGCGCGGGGGCCGAGGCGTCCGGTGCGCCGTGCCAGGCCGGGTTCTCCCAGACGACGGTGCCGCCCATGCCCAGGCCGATGCACATGGTGGTGAGGCCGTAGCGGACCTCGGGGTGGTCCCGGAACGCGCGGGCCAGGTGGATCATCAGCCGCACGCCGGAGCTGGCCAGCGGGTGGCCGAGGGCGATGGCGCCGCCGTACGGGTTGACGCGCGGGTCCTCGGCGTCGACGCCGAAGTGGTCGAGGAAGGCGAGGACCTGCACCGCGAACGCCTCGTTGATCTCGATGGCGCCGATGTCGTCGATGGTGAGCCCGGCCTTGGCCAGGGCCTTCTCGGTGCTCGGCACCGGGCCGACGCCCATGACCTCGGGGTCGACCCCGGCGAAGGCGAAGGTGACCAGGCGCATGGCGACGGGCAGCCCCAGCTCGGTGGCGGTGTCCTCGGCCGCGACGAGGCAGGCGGTGGCCCCGTCGTTGAGGCCCGCGGCGTTGCCCGCGGTGACGCGGCCGTGCGGGCGGAACGGCGTGCGCAGACCGGCGAGGACCTCGGCCGTGGTGCCCGGGCGCGGCGGTTCGTCGGCGGCGGCGAGCCCCCAGCCCTGCTCGGCGCTGCGCAGCGCGACCCCCACCAGGGACTCCTGGATGACGCCGTCGGCGTAGGCCTGCCCGACCCGCTGCTGGCTCAGGGCCGCGTACGCGTCGGCGCGCTCGCGGGTGATGGCGGGGTAGCGGTCGTGGAGGTTCTCCGCCGTGGCCCCCATGACCAGCGCGGAGGCATCGACGAGCTTCTCGGCGACGAAGCGCGGGTTGGGGTCGGAGTCGAGACCCATCGGGTGGTGCGTCATGTGCTCGACGCCGCCCGCGATGGCGACGTCGTACGCCCCGAAGGCGATGCCCGACGCGACCGTGGTCACCGCGGTCATCGCGCCCGCGCACATGCGGTCGATGGCGAAGCCGGGGACGCTGCGCGGGAGCCCGGCGAGGATCGCCGTCGTCCGGCCGAGGGTCAGTCCCTGGTCGCCGGTCTGCGTCGTGGCGGCGATGGCGACGTCGTCGATCCGGTCCGGCGGCAGCTCGGGGTGCCGGCGCACCAGCTCCCGGATGCAGTTGACGACGAGGTCGTCGGCGCGGGTCTCGGCGTACATCGAGCCGGCCTTGCCGAAGGGGGTGCGGACGCCGTCGACGAAGACGACCTCACGGGAGACGTGCGGCATGCGCGTATATTACTCGCCAGTAACTTACGCACCCGCGCCGGTCGTCACGGCCGTGTCGGTTTACCACGTTAACGTGGCAAATAGACCGTGACCGTGCCAAATTCGCTGCGCTCACCGTCGGTTTACCACGTTAACGTGGTAAACCGACGGGCAGCCGGGAGCAGGTGGGACTGGCGGCGGCGGGCAGGGTCAGGCGGGCGTGTCCGCCGAACCGTCAGGCTCGGGGTCGGCGAGGGCGTCGACCAGTAGGTCGACGGTCTGCGCGCGCTGCCAGGGGCGGGCGCCGGCGGCGACCAGGGCGGCCTCGACCGCCTCCCGCGTCAGCTCGGTGGGGGGCTTCCAGGCCAGGCGGCGTACGTGGTCGGGCGTCAGCAGGTTCTCGGCGGGCAGGTCGAGCTCCTCGGCGCGTACGGCCAGGGCCTCGCGGGCGCGGGCCAGCCGGCTCGCGGCCTCGGGGTTCTTCGACGCCCAGACCCGGGCCTGCGGCGGGCCGTCGGAGGCGACGTGCAGGGCGGGCAGCTCGGTGTCCGGGGTCTGCTCCACCGCGGCGATGGCGGCGAGCCAGTCGGGCTCGTGGCGCTTGGCCTGGCGGCGGGCGAAGGCGGGCACGCGGCGCAGGGCGTCGCGGCTCGGTGAGGGGGCGACGGCGATCTCGGCGATCGCCGCGTCGGGCAGGATGCGGCCGGGCGCGCGGTCGAGCTGGCGGGCGATGGCGTCGCGCGTGTTCCACAGCCCGGCGACCAGTCCGAGCCCGCGGCGCGTCCGGACGCGGTGGATCCCCGACGTCCTCCGCCAGGGGTCGGTGCGGCGCTTGGGCGGCACCCCGGCCCCGGCGACCAGCGCAGCGAACTCCTCCTCGGCCCACGCCCGCTTGCCGCTCGCGTCGAGCTGGGCGACCAGGGCGTCGCGCAGCTCGACGAGCAGCTCGACGTCCAGCGCGGCGTACGTCAGCCAGTCGCTCGGCAGCGGCCGGGTCGACCAGTCCGCGGCCGAGTGCTCCTTGAGCAGCCGTACGCCGAAGATCTGCTCGACCATCGTGCCCAGCGCGACCCGCGGGTAGCCGAGCAGGCGGGCGGCGAGCTCGGTGTCGAAGATCCGCGTCGGCAGCAGCCCGACCTCGAAGAGGCAGGGCAGGTCCTGGCTCGCGGCGTGCACGACCCACTCGGCGTCGGCGATCGCGCGCCGCAGCTCGGAGAGGTCCGCGGCCACGAAGGTGCCCGTGTCGTCGGTGTGGCCGAAGGCGATGGGGTCGACCAGGTGCGTCCCCGAACCCTTCCGGCGCAGCTGGAGCAGGTAGGCCCGCTGGCTGTAGCGGAAGCCGTGCGCCCGCTCGGCGTCCACGGCGACCGGCCCGGTGCCGGCGGCGAGCGCCTCGATGGTGCGCAGCAGCGCCTCCGGCGTCGTCACGACGTCGGGGACCCCGTCGGCCGGCTGCGTCAGCAGCGGGACCTCGACGGCGTCGGCCGCGGCGGCCCCGTCCGCGGGCTCGGCGGCGGCGGGGTGCGGGGGCTCGGCAGGTGGTGCGGCGGTCAACGTCTCCGGGTGCTTCGGCTCGGGGTGCCCCGGCGGGGCGGCATCGCCACCACACCCGCGGGCAGCGGGGGGAGGCCCGCTGTCGTACACAGTAGTTCCGCCCAGGCGCCGAGGTGCGCGTCCAGTCCGTTCCCGTCCTCCAGGAGCGCGGTCCAGGAGGCCCGCACCTCCACCTCGGCACGCGGCTCGTTCTCCGCCATGCCGCCGAACGACTCGCTGACCACCGAGGTGACCGTGCCGCTGGGGGCCGTGTACGCGGCCCCGTGCGCCGCCAGGGAATCCAGCAGCCACGACCAGCCGACGCGGGCCAGGAGCGGGTCGGTGACCATCTCGGGGTCGACGTCGGCCCGGGCGAAGGTGACGCAGCGGAAGGTGCCGTGCCAGGCGTCGTTGCCGGCCGGGTCGTGGAGCAGCACGAGGCGGCCGTTGCCCACCTCGTCGTCGGCCACCACCACGTCGGCGGTCACGGCGGCGGAGAAGGGGGCGATGCGCTGCGGGGCCGGGATGTCCTCGACCGCGAGCTCGGGTCTCCAGGTCGCCGACGCCAGCGCGTCCAGGGCTCGCCGGAACTCCGCGGGGGCGGGGACGGCATCGGTGCGCGCGGCCACCCGGTGAGCGTACGGGCGCTCGGGCGACCAGGCCGGTCGGACGCGCCGGGGTCCGGCAGCGGCGCGGCGTGGAAGGGCGGCGTGGAAGGATCGTGGGGTGCCAGACGCCTCCTCGTCCCTGCTCGTCCGGGCCTGCCGGAGGGAGCAGGGCGACGGGCTGCCGGTGTGGTTCATGCGCCAGGCCGGCCGCTCGCTGCCCGAGTACAAGCGGGTGCGCGAGGGCATCGCGATGCTCGACAGCTGCGCCCGCCCGGACCTCGTCGCCGAGATCACCCTGCAGCCGGTCCGGCGCTACGGCACGGACGCCGCGATCTTCTACTCCGACATCATGGTCCCGCTCAAGGCGGCCGGGGTCGACCTCGACATCGTGCCCGGCCGCGGGCCCGTCGTGGCCGAGCCCGTGCGCGACCGGGCCGGGCTCGACCGGCTCGTGCCCGCCGAGCCCGGGGACCTGTCCTTCGTCGCCGAGGCCGTCGGGCTGCTCGTCGCCGAGCTCGGCGCGACGCCGCTGATCGGCTTCGCCGGGGCGCCCTTCACCCTCGCCAGCTACCTCGTCGAGGGCGGCCCGAGCAAGGACTACGCGCGGACCAAGGCGCTCATGGTCGGCGACCCCCTGCTGTGGGACGACCTCTGCACGCGCCTGGCGGGGCTGTCGGCGCACTTCCTGCGCACCCAGGTGGACGCGGGCGCGGCGGCGGTCCAGCTCTTCGACTCCTGGGCGGGCAGCCTGTCCGCGGCCGACTACGCACGCCACGCGCAGCCCCACTCGGCCGCCGTGCTGGCCCGGGTCGCCGAGGTGCCGCGGATCCACTTCGGCGTGGGCACCGGTGAGCTGCTGACCCGGATGGGCGCGGCCGGCGCCGAGGTCGTCGGCGTGGACTGGCGCATCCCGCTGGCCGAGGCGAGCGCGCGGATCGGGCCGGCGTACGCGGTGCAGGGCAACCTCGACCCGGCGCTGCTCGGCGCGCCCTGGCCGGTCCTCGCCGAGCGGGTGCGCGAGACGATCCGCTCGGGCGCGGCCGCGCCGGGGCACGTCTTCAACCTCGGGCACGGCGTGCCGCCCGACACCGACCCCGACGTCCTGCACCGGGTCGTCGACCTCGTGCACGAGGAGGGGCCCGCGCTGCGGGCCGCGGTGCGCGCCGCGTGAGTGCCGCCGCGCGCGGTCCCCGGTGAGGACCCGGTGAGGGCGCCGTGAGGGCTCTGGTCGTCGGCGGCGGCGTCAGCGGCCTGGCCGCCGCGCTCCGGCTGCGCGACGAGGGCCTGGAGGTCACGCTCGTCGACGCCGGCACCCGCTGGGGCGGCAAGCTCGCGCCGGTCCGGCTCGGTGACCTCCACCTCGACGGCGGGGCGGAGTCGATGCTCGCCCGCCGGCCCGAGGCCGTGGGCCTCGCCGACGCGCTGGGCCTCGCCGGGCGGCGCACCACCCCGACGACCGCGTCGCCGCGCGTCCTGGTCGGCGGCGAGCCGCGCCGCCTGCCGCCGTCGCTGCAGGGCGTGCCGACCGACCCCGCCGCGCTGCGGCCGCTGCTCTCCGAGGCCGGTGCCGCGTACGCCGAGGGCGAGCCGGACCGGCCCGCTCCTCCCTTGACCGGCGACGTGAGCATCGGCGGCTACGTCGAGGAGCGCTTCGGCGCCGAGGTGACCGACCGGCTCCTCGAACCCCTCCTCGGCGGGGTGTACGCCGGACGCTCCCGCGCGCTGTCCTTCGAGGCCGTGGCGCCGGCCCTGTTCGCGGCGGCGCGCACGGGAGGTTCGCTGTCCGCGCACGCCCGCGCGGCGCTGCGCCCCGGCGCCGGGCCGGTGTTCGCGGGGCTCCGCGGCGGCGTGCACGGCCTGGCCGACGCCCTCGTCACCCGGCTGGCGGAGCGCGGCGTCGACCTGCGGCTGCGCACCACGGTGACCGCGCTGCGTCGCGGGCACGACGGCGTGGTCGCGACCGCGTCCGTCGGCGAGCGCGCGTCGGACCTGCGGGCCGACGTGGTGGTGCTCGCCGCCCCGGCCCCCGCCGCGGCGCGGCTGCTGGCCGGCGTGCTGCCCACGGACGGACCCCTCGAGGCGCTCGGCCGGGTGCCGTACGCCTCGGTGGCCGTCCTCACCCTCGCCGTCCGCGGCCTGGCGCCGACCGACTCCGGCCTGCTCGTGCCGCCGGGCGAGCTGCCGACGGTGAAGGCGCTGACCTACTCCTCGACGAAGTGGGCCTGGGTCGCCGATGCCGCGCGCGAGGCGTACGGGCAGGACGTCGCGGTGCTCCGGGCCAGCGTCGGCCGGGCGGGGGAGGCCGACGTGCTGCAGGTCGACGACGCCGCGCTCGTGCGCCGCAGCCTCGCCGAGGTCTCGACGCTGCCGGGCTGGGAGGGCGCGTCGCTGGTCGACGCCGCCGTCACCCGCTGGGGCGGCGGGCTGCCGCAGCTCGGGCTCGGCCACGTCCGCCTCGTGGCCCGGCTCCGGGCCGAGCTCGACGACGTCCCCGGCGTGGCGCTCGCCGGGGCGTACCTCGACGGCGTCGGTCTCCCGGCCTGCCTCGCGTCCGCGGAGGCCGCTGTGGCGAAGGTCCTGGTGGACGCCGGTGGCAGGATCGGTGTCCGCCCGCAGCAGGAACCGGCAGGAGAACGATGAAGGCCCGCGAGATCAACAACACCATCCGCTACACGATGTGGTCGGTGTTCAAGGCGACGCGACCCCTGGAGGACGCGGCCGAGCAGGTCGCCGACGGGGCGCTCCGCGCTGTCGAGCGCGGCACCCGCGACGCCGAGCGCCACCACAACGAGGACTTCGAGGTCCGCGGCTGGTACGACGTGTCGGGCCTGCGCGCCGACGCCGACCTGATGGTCTGGTGGCACGCCTCGAGCTCCGACACGCTGCAGGACGCCTACCACGCGCTGCGCCGCTCCGACCTCGGCCGCGGCCTCGAGCCGGTCTGGTCCCAGCTCGCGCTGCACCGTCCCGCGGAGTTCAACAAGGGCCACGTGCCCGCGTTCATGTCGGGCGAGGACCCGAAGGCGTACCTGTGCGTCTACCCGTTCGTGCGCTCGCTCGAGTGGTACCTGCTGCCCGAGGAGGACCGGCGCCGGATGCTCACCGAGCACGGCATGCTCGCCCGGCCCTACCCCGACGTGCGGGCGAACACGGTCAGCTCCTTCGCCCTCGGCGACTACGAGTGGATGCTCGCCTTCGAGGCCGACGAGCTGCACCGCATCGTCGACCTGATGCGGGCCCTGCGCTCGGCCGAGGCCCGTCGGCACACCCGCGAGGAGGTCCCGTTCTACACGGGCCGGCGCATGGAGCTCGCGGAGATCGTCGGGCGCTGGTAGCACCTGCCGACGGATCAGATCAGGTGTTCGATTTCTGTCAGTAGGTTCCTCTAGCGTCGTTCCCATGGAGAGCAGGCAGGTCGAGCCGAGCGCGGTCGACCTCGCGCTGGCCGCCTGCGAGACGGCGCTGGACCGCTTGGTGAAGCTGGTCGAGGACGGCGGGTTCGGCGACCTGGACGACCTCGCGCTGGTCGGGTTCACGCAACGGTTCGAGCGGTTGCGGAACCGGCAGTCGCTGGTCGACGACCGGATCGTGACCGACGGTGAGGCGCGTCGGCTGCCCGAGACGTTGACGCAGCGCAGCATGACCGGGGTCCTGGCGTGGGCGTTGCGGATCTCCTACGGCGAGGCCCGGCGCCGGGTCCGGGCGGCGGAGCAACTGGGTGGGCGCCAGGCGTTGACCGGGGAGGCGTTGGCCCCTTCGCGGCCGGCGCTGGCGGCGGCGCAGCGGGCGGGTGAGGCAGGGCCGGAGCAGGTCGACGTGTGCCTGCGCGCGTTGGCGACGGTCGACCACCGCGGGTTCGACCCGACCGACCTCGACGCCGCGGACGCGCTGCTCGCCGGGTTCGCGTCCGCGTTCGCGCCTCGGCCGCTGAGCGACCTCGCCGCGCAGGTGGTCGAACGGATCGACCCCGACGGCACCCTGCCGCGTGAGGAGGTCGACGCCGAACGGCGCCACCTCACGCTGCGTCGAGCCCGCGACGGGATGTGCGTCGGCGACTTCCGCCTCACCCCCGCCGTCGGTGCGAAGCTGAGGGCGGTCCTCTCCCCGCTGGCTGCGCCGCGCACCAGCGTGGTCGGGGAGCACGACGGCCGGGCGGTGACCGAGGTCGACCCGCGTCACCACGGGCAGCGGATGCACGACGCCCTCGAGGAGGTCTGCGACCGCCTGCTGCGCTCCGGCACCCTGCCCGACTCCGGCGGCACCCCGACCACCGTCATCCTCACCGTCCCGGCCCACGACCTGCAGCAGCGGACGGGCGGTGGTGCGACGAGCGACGGCACCCGGATCGGTGCCGACGCGGTGGGCGAGATGGTCGACTCCGCGGTCTGCCACCCGACCGTGGTCGACGCGAGGGGGGTCGTGTTGTGGATGGGCCGCACGAGCCGGCTCGCCACCGCAGGCCAGACGATGGCGCTCGTCGCCCGGGACGGCGGCTGCAGCTTCCCCGGCTGCGAGCACCCGCCCGAGTGGTGCGAACGCCACCACGTCACGGCCTGGGCCGACGGCGGAGCGACGGACCTCGACAACCTCACGCTCCTATGCCGCTACCACCACCGCCAGTTCCTCGCGCGTGGCTGGACCTGCCGGATGGTCGACCGGCTCCCGACGTGGTTCCCACCGCGCTGGGTCGACCCCGCCCAGAGACCCCTGCGCCACACCCGCGTCACCTCCCGGCACCTCGTCTGCTGAGCAAGGGCGTTCAGCACGGCGGGCGACGCCGCATCGCCCGTACGCGCCGGGCGTCGGTGCCGCAGGAGCCACCGAGCACGCGGAGCGGCGGCAGCTCGTCGGTGAGCCGCGCCTGCGCGCGGCCAGGTCGACCGGGTCGCCCTGGTGGAGCGCCTCCGCGACGTCGAGCTCGGTGTGGCTCTGCCGGGGCGCGTTCACCCCCGCGGCTGCGGCCGGGAGCTGCCCGTCCCGACCCCCGCGTGACCGTCGTCGTGACCTCGTCCGGCTCCTCCCGTCCTGCCCTCGCCAGCAGGACGGGAGCTCCTCCGCCAGGTCCGAGCTCGGCCCCCGAGGGGCGGGAGCGTCAGTCCTCCTGGGGCTCCAGCGTCAGGCTGATCGAGTTGATGCAGTAGCGCTGCCCGGTCGGGGTGCCGTAGCCGTCGGGGAAGACGTGCCCCAGGTGGGAGTCGCAGGTAGCGCAGCGGACCTCGACACGTCGCATGAAGTGGCTGTTGTCCTCGATGTAGCGGACGCGCTCCTCGGCCAGCGGCGCGAAGAAGGACGGCCAGCCGCAGTGGCTGTCGAACTTGGTCTCGCTGCGGAACAGCTCGGTGCCGCAGGCGCGGCAGTGGTAGACGCCCTCGGTCTTGGTGTCGGTGTACTCGCCGGTGAAGGCGCGCTCGGTGCCCGCCTCACGGAGCACGTGGTACTCGGCCCGGCTGAGCTGGGCGCGCCACTCGTCCTCGGACTTGACGACCTTGCCGACGGTGGCTGCGGGGTTCTCGAGATCGCTCACGACGTCTTCTCTCTGCTCGTGGGTGGGCACCCTGTCCCAACTCCCTTCCCGGTGGCGGTGTTCCCCAGAGGCGCGTGGAGGGGTTGCGTCCCTATGCTGCCGCCATGGCCACGCCCGCGATCGAGCTGGAGGTCGGGGAGCGGACCGTCCGCGTCACCAGCCCGGACAAGCTCTACTTCCCCGAGGTGGGGCTCACCAAGCTCGACGTGGTCCGCTACGTCCTCGCCGTCGGTGACGGCATCTTCGCCGCGCTGCGGGACCGGCCCGTCACGATGGAGCGCTGGCCCGGTGGCTACCGGCCCGACATCGAGCTGAGCACCCGGGGCGGCAAGCCGCCGGCGGGCGGCTACGACGCGTTCTACCAGAAGCGGGCGCCGAGCCGGGGGATGCCCGAGTGGGTGGAGACCTGCACGGTGACCTTCCCGTCGGGGCGGACGGCCGACGAGGTGTGCGCCACCGAGCTCGCGACGATCGCCTGGATGGCCAACCTCGGGACGCTGCGCTACCACCCCTGGCCGGTCACGCGGGCGGCGCCGGACCTCGTCGACCAGCTGCGCATCGACCTGGACCCGCAGCCCGGCACCGGGTTCGCCGAGGCGGCCGCCGCGGCGGTCGTGCTGCGCGAGGTGCTGGCCGAGGCCGGGCTGGCCGGCTTCGCCAAGACCAGCGGCGGGCGCGGGGTGCACGTGTTCGTCCCGGTCGAGCCGACGTACGGCTTCGTCGAGGCCCGGCACGCGGTGATCGCGCTGGGCCGCGAGCTGGAGCGCCGGATGCCCGAGCACGTGACCGTCAGCTGGTGGAAGGAGGAGCGCGGCGAGCGGGTCTTCGTCGACTTCAACCAGATGGCGCGCGACCGCACGATCGCCTCGGCGTACTCGATCCGCCCGACCGTCGACGCCCGTGTCTCCGCGCCGCTGAGGTGGGAGGAGCTCGGCGACGCCTCGCCCGAGGACTTCACCGTGCGCACGATGCCGGCGCGGTTCGCCGAGGTCGGCGACGCCTGGGCCGCCCTGTACGCCGAGCCGCCGGGCACGCTCGACGCCGCGCTGGCGATGTACGAGCGCGACGTCGCCACGCTGGGCACCGGCCGCTACGGCGGGGCCGAGATGCCCTACCCGCCCGACTACCCCAAGATGCCGGGCGAGCCGGCGAGGGTGCAGCCGAGCCGGATGACCGCCGAGACGCGGGAGAACGAGGGGCTGGCCTAGCCGCGACCACGGGGTCCCTTGCCCGAGGCTGACCATGGCTGCATGAGCACCGCTGTGACCTTCGCCTTCGTCGGGCCCGCCGCCTTCGCCCGCCTGCTGGCGCTGCGGCTGCGGGAGGAGGGTCTGGCGCCCCGCTACGAGCCGCCGAGAGAGCTCGCGGACGACCAGGGTTCGCTGCAGGTGGTCCGCGTCGTCTTCGAGGTCGCCACGGCCGGCGTCGGCGCCGACCAGGTGATCCAGGTCGTCGGGCAGCTCGCCGCGCGGTACGAGAACCGGTTCGAGATCGACGCCCTGCGCAAGGCCGACGAGGACGGCAGCGTCGACCAGGGGTGACGGCCCGACCTGCGCCCTACCCGGACGGGCGCGCCTGCGACGATCGTGCACGCCGCCGGGGCCGGGCAGGTCCTGAGCGCGGCGCTCACCTCGCCGACGACGTCAGGAGCACCCCATGACCTCGACCCCGTCCACCGCGCCTAAGACCGCGGCGCCCCTGCGGGTGGCGATGGTCGGCCACGCCTTCATGGGCGCGGCGCACTCCCAGGCCTGGCGCAACGCGCACCGCTTCTTCGACCTGCCGCTGAGGCCCGTGATGCAGGTCATCGTGGGACGGGACGCGCAGCGGGCCGGGGCCGCCGCCGAGCGCCTGGGCTGGGCGGAGTCGGCCACGGACTGGCGCGCCGTCGTCGAGCGTGACGACGTCGACCTGGTCGACGTCTGCACCCCGGGCAACACCCACCGCGAGATCGCGCTGGCCGCCCTCGCCGCCGGCAAGCACGTGCTGTGCGAGAAGCCGCTGGCCAACTCCGTCGCGGAGGCCGAGGAGATGACGGCCGCGGCCGAGGCCGCGGTGGCGCGGGGCGCGTACGCGATGTGCGGCTTCACCTACCGGCGGGTGCCGGCGCTGACCCTGGCCCGCGAGCTCGTGGCCGAGGGCCGCCTGGGCACCGTCCGCCAGGTCCGCGCGCAGTACCTGCAGGACTGGCTCTCCGACCCCGACGCCCCGCTCACCTGGCGGATGGACAAGTCGCTGGCCGGCTCGGGGGCGCTCGGGGACATCGGCGCCCACGTCATCGACGCCGCCCAGTGGATCACCGGGCAGGCGATCACGGGCGTCTCCGCGCTGCTGGAGACGTTCGTGACGAGCCGGCCGGTCGCGGGGCAGGCGACCGGGCTGGGGGGCACCGGCGACGCGTCGGGGGAGCGCGGCCCGGTCGACGTGGACGACGCGGCCTGGTTCACCGCCCGCTTCGAGGGCGGGGCGGTCGGGCAGTTCGAGGCGACGAGGTTCGCGCTGGGCCGCAAGAACGCGATCCGCATCGAGGTGAACGGCACCCGGGGCTCGGTGGCGTTCGACTTCGAGGACATGAACGTCCTGCACTTCTTCGACGGCACGGAGCCGCTGCGCGAGCAGGGCTTCCGCCGCATCTACGTCACCGAGCCCGACCACCCGTACGTGGGATCGTGGTGGCCGGCCGGTCACGGCCTGGGCTACGAGCACGGCTTCGTCCACCAGGTCGTCGACCTGACCCGCGACATCGCCGCCCGGCGCCAGCCCCGCCCGTCCTTCGCCGACGCCCTCGCGGTGCAGCGCGTCCTCGACGCCGTCGAGCGCAGCGCCGCCGACCGATCCACCTTCACAGGAGTCTGATGACCGACCAGCCCACCCCCCGCACCTCCGGCCCGCGTCGCGCCCTCGTCGTGCGCGGCGGCTGGGAGGGTCATGCGCCCGTCGAGGCCACGGACCGCTTCATCCCGTTCCTCGAGGCCGCAGGGCTTCGAGGTGCGGGTCGAGGATTCGCCCGAGGTCTACGCCGACGCCGAGGCGATGGCCGCGACCGACCTCGTGCTGCAGTGCTACACGATGGGCACGGCGAGCAAGGAGGCCGTGGCCGGCCTGCGCGCCGCGGTCGAGGCGGGCACCGGCTTCGCCGGCTGGCACGGCGGCATCGCCGACTCGTTCCGCAACACCAGCGACTACCTGCACCTGGTCGGCGGCTCGTTCGCCGGCCACCCGGCCCGCGACCCGGAGCACCTCACGGGCGACCAGACCGACAACTACGTCGACTACCGCGTCGAGATCCTGCCCGACCAGGCCGCGCACCCCGTCGTGGCCGGCGTCGGCGACTTCGAGCTGTACTCCGAGCAGTACTGGGTCATCAGCGACGACTACGTCGACGTCCTGGCGACCACCACGCAGCAGGCCCGTCCCGGCGACCCCTGGAAGCGGCCGGTGACCTCGCCGGCGATCTGGACCCGCGCCTGGGGCGCGGGCCGGGTGTTCGTGGCGACGCCGGGGCACAGCCTCGACGTCCTCGACCACCCGAGCGTCAGGACGGTGGTCGAGCGGGGCCTGCTGTGGGCGGCGCGCGGGTCGGACCAGCCGTACGCGGTCACGGGCGCCGCGACGTCGGCGAGCTGACGGGTCGCCGGCCGACGCGCTCCCCGGAGGAGGGCGTGCTGCCTGCTCAGGCCTCGAGCAGGGCGCGCAGCCGTTCGAGGTCGGCCCTCACCGCGGCGACGTCGCGCGCGAGCTCGGCGTCGCCTCGTCGGAGCTGCCGGACCGTGAGGAGGACCTCGCTGCCCTCGGGGTGCACGAGCACGCGCATCGGGTTGGTGGTCGTGGTCCCGTCCGGGGTCGTCACGTCGTGGTCGAGCACCCCGTACGGGTTGGCGCCCACGAACCGGACCCGCACCTCGCCCATCGGCGAGTCGAGCACCAGGTCGTCGCCGTCGCGGCGCACCTCGCCGGCGGCGAGACCGGCGGCCCAGCGGGGCAGGTTGGCGACGTCGCCGACGTAGGCGTGGACCGCGTCGAAGGGCCGGTGGACGACGACGCTGCAGTGGACGCTGCGCATGCCGGGGACGATAGGCCCACCGCACCCGGTCGTGGCCGGCACGCCCTGGTCGCCCCCGACTGCCGCGGCGTGGTGCTCGCGGTCTACCCGGTCGGCTGCGCCCGAGCGGGCTCGACCGGGTCCCCGGCCGGAGCGGTGAGCAGGGTCGGCGTGCGCCGGAGCACGAGGGACAGCACGCCGAGCGCGACCACCAGGGCCGCGGCCAGCGCGACCACGCCCGGCCAGCCGGCGGCGTTCCAGGTGTGCCCGCCGAGCGCACCGAACCCCGACGCCCCGACGTAGTAGGCGAACAGGTAGAGCGATGCGGCCTGGGCGGTCGCGAGCCCGGCGAGGTGGGCGCGCGCCGGGACCCAGCCGCTCGCGACCCCGTGGACGGCGAAGAAGCCGGCCACGACGAGCGCGAGCCCGACCACGAGCAGGGGGAGCGAGGCGGGCAGGGTGAGCAGCACGCCGGCCAGGGCCACGACGCAGCCGAGCGGCAGCACCGTACGGCGCCCGTAGCGGTCGGCGAGACGCCCGGCCAGTGCCGAGCTCAGCGAACCCACCGGGTAGACGCAGAAGAGCAGGCTCGCCGCCGTCAGCCCGAGGTGGAACGGCGCCCCGGCCAGCCGGAACCCGACGGTGTTCAGCAGGACCGTCAGCACGCCCATCGAGCAGGCTCCCAGGGCGAACAGCGCCAGCAGGGCGCGGTCGCGCAGCGCCCTCCGGGCCGTTGCGAGGGCGCCGCGCCAGCCGACCGTGCGCGGCACGAACCCGCGCGACGCGGGCAGCAGCACGCGGACGACGACGGCGCAGAGCAACCCGACCAGGGCGGCGCTCGCCAGCGCCCAGCGCCAGCCGGCGAGCTCGGCCACCGCGCCGGTGAGCAGCCGGCCGGCCATGCCGCCCAGCGCGGTGCCGGCGACGTAGAGCCCGACGGCCCGCGCCTGGCTGCCCGGGTGCAGCTCCTCGCGCAGGTACGCGGTCGCGACCGCCGGCAGCCCGGCCAGGGCGACGCCCTCGAGCAGCCGCAGGCCGAGCAGCGCCGGCCAGGAGGGCGCGAGGGCGCAGGCGAGGCCGACCACCGAGGCCAGGGTCACGGAGGCGTGGATCAGGCGGGTCCGGCCGACCCGGTCCGACAGCGGGCCGACGACGAGCAGCGCGCCGGCCAGCCCCAGCGTGGTCACCGACAGCGACCACGCGCTCGCGCCCGCGCTGACCCCGAACCGCTCCGCGAGGAGCGGCAGCAGCGCCTGGGTGCTGTAGAGCAGGGCGAACGTCGCCACCCCCGCCGCGAAGAGGGCCACGACCACCCGCCGGTAGGCCGGCGTACCCGGCCGGATGCCGGCGTCCGGGGCGGGGGTCGGAGTGAGGACAGCCACGGGGCCACTGTTCCCGCGCTCAGGTCATGCGTCCAATGTCGAACGGGACGGTTCTGCATGCGCACCACGCATGAGGCGTACGGTCGGCGCGTGCAGCTACGCGACCTCGGCTGGCTCGTGGCCATCGCCGAGCACCAGCACGTCTCGGCGGCCGCGGACAGCCTCGGCGTCTCGCAGCCGACGCTGTCGCGGGCGCTCGCGCGCTGCGAGGCCGAGCTCGGTGCACGGCTGTTCGAGCGGGTGCCCGACGGCGTCCGCCCGACGCCGGCCGGCGCCCTCACCGTCGAGGCCGCGCGCGACGTCACCACCCGCCACGCCCGCCTGCTCTCCTCGCTCGCGCGCGTCCTCGACCCCGGCACCGGCCTGGTCCGGCTCGCCTTCCTCGACTCCATCGCCACGTCGCTCGTGCCGTCGCTGCTGCGCGCCTTCCACGCGCACGCGCCGCAGGTCCGGGTGGAGCTGCGCCAGGAGCCGGGCCACGAGATCGCCGACGACTTCGACGACGCCGCGATCGACCTCGCCATCGTCTCCGACCTCCCCGACGGCCCGTACGGCTGGCACCTGCTGCAGGAGGAACGGCTGGTGCTCGTCGTGCCGCCCGGGCACCGCTGGCGCGACCGGACCGAGGTCGACCTCGCCGAGGTCGGCGGCGAGGAGCTGATCACCACGCCGACGGGGTTCGGGAGCCGGCGGCTGCTCGACGGCCTCCTGCGCGAGGCGGGCGTCGTCCCGCGGATCTCGTTCGAGAGCCAGGACCTCGCCACCATCGAGGGCCTGGTCGCGGCGGGGCTGGGGGTCGGTGTGCTGCCGGAGACCTTCGCCGGCCACTCGGGCACGGTCGGGCTGCGGCTCACGACGGCCGGGGCCCGTCGCCGGATCGGGCTGACCTGGCGCACCGACCGCGAGCTGGCCCCGCCGGCGGAGGGGTTCCGGTCCTTCGTGGTCGCCGGCCCGTCCGCGCGGGGCGCTCAGCCCGGGGCCCGGTAGACCGACACGTGCGAGGCCGACCCGGCCGTGAAGGGCGCACCCGCGAAGTCCGCCCAGCGGTGCTCCAGGGAGAGCCCGGCCAGCCGCGCCATCAGGTCGAGCTCCGCCGGCCAGACGTAGCGGTGCCGGCTGCGGAACAGCCGGGCGGCGGACTCGCGGTGCTCTGCGGAGAACCGGATGTGGTGCGACACCATCCGCTGGGTGACCACGTCGTAGGTGTCGAGGCCGATGCGACCGGGCCCGGTCTCGAACACCGCGGCGTCGCGGCCGGGCGCCAGGGCGCGCAGGTCGGGCACCCCGAGCTCGACGACGAAGCGGCCGCCGGGGCGCAGGTGGGCGGCGGCGTTGGCGAAGCACGCGACCTGCTCGTCCTGCTCCAGCAGGTTCGAGATCGTGTTGAAGACGAGGTAGACCAGGGAGAACTCTCCCGGCACCCGCACCCGGGCCATGTCACCGACCACGACGGGGATCTCGTCCGGGCCGGCCTTGGTGCGCAGCTGCACGACCATCGGCTCGGACAGCTCGATCCCGCTGACGGGCACGCCGCGCGCGGCGAGGGGGACCGCGACGCGGCCGGTACCGATCGCCAGCTCCAGCGCGGGGCCGCCGTCGGCGAGCGCCTCGAGCCGGTCGAGCGCCGGCCCCAGGACCTCAGGGCTGCTCATCGCCACGTTCTCGGCGTCGTACGCCTCCGCGGTCGCGGCGTCCCAGACGTCGGAACTGGTCACGGCGCCACCCTGCCAGCGTGGGGCGGGTCAGGTCACGGGCTTTTCCCGCCTCACTCCAGGCGGCCGACCGGCTTCTCAGGCAGCGTGCGGTAGGCCGTGAACAACGCGTCGTCGTCGCCGCGGAGCACGTACGCGAGCGCGAGGCCGAGCGTGCCGTCCAGCCCGGCCCCGCGGGTCGTCCGTGCCCCGTCACCACCCACGACCGACGGGGCCAGCGTGAGCAGCACCTCGTCGACCAGGCCGAGGGCGAGCAGCTCGCGGTGCAGCACCGGGCCGCCCTCGCAGAGCAGCCGCGGCAGACCCCGTCCGGCGAGGTCGTCGAGCACGGCGCCGAGGTCGACGCTCTCGGTCCCGCGCTGCAGCACCTCCACCCCGGCGGCGCGCAGCGCGTCGAGCCGGGCGGGCGGAGCCGTCGTCGTCGTGGCGACCACGACCGGCCCGCCCTCGCCGACGGCCGCCGTCGCGACCTGCGGGTCGAGGTCGGCGCTCGCGGTCACCACGACCAGGGTGGGGAAGGGCGCCAGGCCCTCGGCCGCACGGACGTCGCGCTGCCAGTCGGCGAGGTCGACCGCGCGGTAGCCCTCGGCCCGCGCCGTCCCGCCGGCCACCACGACGGCGTCGCACAGGGCCCGGTGCAGCGCGAAGTGGTGGGCGTCGCTGTCGGGGCTGATGCTCCCCGAGGCGCCGTCCGGGCCGGTCACGGACCCGTCGACCGTCGTGACGAAGTTGGTGCGCAGCCAGGCGTCGGAGGGCGGCACGGGGAAGCGCAGCAGCTCGACGACGCCGGCCTGGTCGAGCTCGCCGGCCGGGGTGCCGCGACGGTCGTGGAGGAGGTGCACGCGGGCATCCTGGCACGGGTGCATGATCAGCACGTGTCGAAGCACTCAGGCAAGCACGGGACCAAGCACGGGGGCAAGCACGCGGGCAGGCACGCGCGGAAGTACCCCGACCTCACCGACCCGCCGGCGCAGGAGCAGCGCCGGCTGTCGGAGCTGCTGCGGCTTCCCGCAGGCTCGGTGGACCTGGCGAGCATCCCGACGGACGGGACCCTGGGCTTCCCCGGGGACGGCAAGGCCGACGCGGAGCAGGTCACCGCCGACCTGCGCCCGGAGCTCGACGAGCTGCAGGAGCGGCTGTTCGCGACCGGTCGCGCCGCGCCGGAGGGCGCCCCGCGCGTCCTGCTGGTCCTGCAGGGCATGGACACCTCCGGCAAGGGCGGCGTGCTCCGGCACGCGATCGGCATGGTCGACCCGCAGGGGGTGGACATCACCTCCTTCAAGGCGCCGACCGAGACCGAGCTGGCCCACCCGTTCCTCTGGCGCATCGAGCGCGCGCTGCCGGGCCCCGGCATGATCGGCGTCTTCGACCGCTCCCACTACGAGGACGTGCTCATCGTCCGCGTCCGCAACCTCGTCGACGAGGCCGAGTGGAGCGGGCGCTACGACGAGATCAACGCCTGGGAGGAGCAGCTCGTCAGGTCTGGCACGACCATCGTCAAGTGCTTCCTGCACGTCTCCCTCGACGAGCAGAAGGAGCGGCTGCTGGCCCGGCTCGACGACCCGACCAAGCACTGGAAGTACAACCCGGGCGACGTCGACGAGCGGGCCCTCTGGCCGGCGTACACCGAGGCGTACGAGGCCGCGCTCGAGCGGTGCAGCACCCAGCACGCGCCGTGGTTCGTCGTGCCCGCGGACCGCAAGTGGTACCGCAACTGGGCCGTCGCGCAGCTGCTCGCCGAGCACCTCCGCACCCTGGACCTGGCCTGGCCCGAGGCCGACTACGACCTCGTCGCCGAGCAGGCGCGCGTCGCCGGCTCCTGAGCCGGCCGCCGGCGGCCGCCGACCGGCCGCGGCGCGACGTGCCACGAGCCGGTTTGGGGGGCGGGGGTGAGTGGGTAGGAGAACAGGGCCCGTCGTACGGTCTGAGTACGACCCTCTCGACCCAGAAGGACTTCCATGGCAGAGCGCAACACCCTCATCCGTTCGATGCACGACCTCGGCGCGGCAGCCTGGTTCGGCGGCTCGCTCATGGGCGCGGTCGGCGTGAACGGCGCGGCGGACGCGGCCAAGGACCCGACCGAGCGCCTGCGGCTCTCCAGCATCGGCTGGGCGAAGTGGACCCCGTGGCAGGTCGCCGCGGTCGGCGTCCACGCCGTCGGCGGTGTCGGCCTCCTCATCACGAACCGCCGCCGCTCGCGCCAGCAGCCGGGTGCGACCGCGAACAACGTCGCCAAGCTCATCATCACCGCCGCCGCCGCGGGCGTCACGGCCTACTCCGGTGTCCTCGGCGCCAAGGTCGCCAAGCACGCCGACGAGGGCGCCGAGGGCTCGGTCACGCCCGGCAGCACCAGCAGCGCCGAGCTCGCCAGCGCCCAGCGCCAGCTGAAGATCTGCCAGTGGGCCATCCCGGCCCTGAGCGGCACGCTCGTCGTCCTCGGCGCCGTCCACGGTGAGCAGCAGCGCGGCGTGGCCGGCCTGCTCGACCTCGGTCCGGACGAGATCGTGCACGGTGTGCGCCAGGCGGTCCGCAAGGCCCTCTGAGATGGACATCGTCGAACGCATCCGCTTCGCCCGCGACCGCGCGCTCGAGGCCGAGCGCACCGAACGCCGTCGTCTCGCCGACGCCGGCACCGCCGAGCTCCAGCAGGCCGCCTCGGTCCGCCTGGCCACCCGCCAGGCCGTCCGTGAGGCCCTGGACGACGTGCTCGACGAGAAGTCGGACCCCGAGGAGGAGCTGAGCGGTCCCGCCGCCGGCGCCGGGAGCTGAGCTCTGGGACTCCCCGGTCTTCCCGGTCTTGCCCGGACGAGACGTGCCCCGGACCCCGCGAGGGGTCCGGGGCACGGTCGTCTCCGGGCGAGGAGGCTGCGTCCGAGCCGGCTCTAGGCGCCGACGACCGACAGGTGGCGCAGCGGCAGGGCCTCGAGCACCTCGTCCTCGAACGAGTCGTCGTACGGCGCGGGCTCGTAGGCGCTGTCGTCGAAGGAGGCCGCCTCGTAGGGCACCGGGGTGTCGACGTCGACGAGCTCCATCGCGGCCACGACGTAGCGGGTCAGCGCGACCTCGACGATCTCGGGCTCGCCGCCCATCGGCGCGGAGACCGCGGTGGCGCCGGCCTCCAGCGCGGCCTCGGCCTCGGAGGTCCACACCACGCCGGGCGAGAGGTACCAGCTGCCGACGGCGACGTGGCGACGGCCCTGGGCGCGGAGCGTGCGCACGGCCTCGGCGGTGCTGGGACCCGACCCCGTCGCGTACGCGGTCACGCACGGCAGCCGGTGGTGGGTCGCCCACTGGCGCGCGCGGCGGGCGATGATCGCGTTGCTCCGCACGTCCACGCTGCCGGCGGCGGCGAAGACCAGGCCGTCGAGCTCGGCGACGTGGCGGGCGCGCAGCGCGTCGCGCAGGCGCCGGTCGACGATCGAGAGCAGCTGGGCCTCGGGGCCGATCGGGCGCGACGCCCCGACCCGGACGCCCTCGTGGGTGGCGTTCAGCTCCGCGACCAGCGTGGGCACCTCCTCCTGGGCGCCGAAGGCGTCGGAGAGCAGCAGCGGGACGAGCACGACCTCCTCGACGCCGCGGGCGGCGAGGCGCTCGACGACGTCGTGGGCGGTCGGGCCGCTCACGTCGAGGTAGGCCGCGTGCACGTCGAGGTTCGGACGCAGCTCGCGCAGCCCCTCGCTGATCTGCCGGCTGATCTGCGGGGTGCGGGGGTCGTGGCTGCCCGGTCCGAGCAGCACGAGGGTGGGGGCGGTCATCAGGTCACCGGTTCCTTGCGTCGTGCTCGGCGTCGGCGTCGACGTCGGTCGTGTGGTCGCTGGGGTGGTCGGTGGTGTGGTCGGTCTCGCGGTCCACGTCCACGGTGCGCAGCGTGGTGGGGCCGGCCATGCCGGCCCCGAGGGTCCAGCCGTCCGACTCGTCGACGATGACGAACGAACCCGTGCCCCGGTGCTCCTTGTAGGGGTCCACCGGGAGCGGCGCGGCCAGCGAGAGCCGGACGCGGCCGATGTCGTTGAGGCCCAGCTCCTCGGCGGCGTGCCAGGTCGGGTAGGACCCGGACGCGAAGTCGAGGTCCAGGACGCCGTCGATGCCCTTGACCAGGGCCTTGGTGACCGACGTGCCGTGCTGCACCAGCACCCGGCTGCCGGGCCGCAGCGTGCGGTCGGTCAGCCAGCACACGGTGCCGGACAGCTCGCGGGTCGGGGCGGGCGGCGCCTCCACCGAGGCGAGCACCGCCCCGCGGGAGACGTCGAGGTCGCGGTCGAGCCGGAGCACGACCGACTGGCCGGCGACGGCGAGGTCCAGGGGCCCGTCGGGGGTGTCCACGGCCTCGACGCGGGCGTGGCCGCCGGCCGGGAGGACGACGACCTCCTCGCCGACGGTGACCCGGCCGGAGACGACCTTGCCGGCGTAGCCGCGGTAGTCGCCGTCGACGACGGGGGAGCGCGACGCCCAGGGCGCCCGGCCGGCCGACTGCGGGCGGACGACCTGCTGCACCGGGAAGCGGAAGTCCTCGCCCACCTCGAGCGGGGTGTCGTCGACGCCCTCGAGGTAGCCGAGCACCGTGGGCCCGTCGTACCAGGGCATCCGCGACGAGCGGGTCACGACGTTGTCGCCCTCGAGCGCCGACACCGGGATGGCGTGGCTGTCGGCGACGCCGAGGCTCCGCGCGAGCAGCGCGAAGTCGGTGGCGATCCGGTCGAAGACCTCCTGGGAGTAGTCGGCGAGGTCGATCTTGTTGACCGCGAGGACCACGTGCGGGACGCGCAGCAGCGCGGCCACGGCCATGTGGCGGCGGGTCTGCTCGACGACGCCCTTGCGCGCGTCGACGAGCAGGACGATCACGTGCGCGGTGGAGGCGCCGGTGACCGTGTTGCGGGTGTACTGCACGTGCCCGGGGCAGTCGGCCAGGACGAACGTGCGCCCGGCCGTGGCGAAGTAGCGGTAGGCGACGTCGATCGTGATGCCCTGCTCGCGCTCGGCGCGCAGGCCGTCGGTGAGCAGCGCGAGGTCGGCGCGGTCGAGGCCCTTGCGCCGGCTGGCGGTCTCGATCGAGTCGAGGGTGTCGGTGAGCACCGAGTTGGTGTCGAACAGCAGGCGGCCGACCAGCGTCGACTTGCCGTCGTCCACCGAACCCGCCGTGGCGAGCCGGAGCAGCGTACGGCGTCCCTGCAGGGCGGCCTCCCGCTCGGCCTGGAGCGTCGGCATCAGAAGTAGCCCTCTCGCTTGCGGTCTTCCATGGCGGCCTCGCTGAGGCGGTCGTCGGCCCGCGTCGCCCCGCGCTCGGTGAGCGAGCTCAGCCCGACCTCGGTGATCACGTCGGCGACCGTCGTCGCGGTGGAGAGCACCGCCGCGGTGCACGACATGTCGCCGACGGTCCGGTAGCGCACGGAGCGGACGGTCGCGTCCTCGCCGTCCCTGACCGGCGTGACCGGGGTGATCGCCACCCACATGCCGTCGCGCAGCGCGACCTCGCGCTCGTGGGCGTAGTAGATCGAGGGGAGCGCGATCTTCTCGGCCTCGATGTAGTCCCAGACGTCGAGCTCGGTCCAGTTCGACAGCGGGAAGACGCGGACGTGCTCCCCGGGCAGGTGCCGGCCGTTGTAGAGCGACCAGAGCTCGGGGCGCTGGTTGCGCGGGTCCCACTGGCCGAACTCGTCGCGCAGGCTGAAGATGCGCTCCTTGGCGCGGGCGCGCTCCTCGTCGCGGCGGCCGCCGCCGAAGACGGCGTCGTGGCCGCCCTCGGTGATGGCGTCGAGCAGCGGGACGGTCTGCAGCGGGTTGCGCTGGCCGTCGGGGCGCTCGCGCAGCCGGCCGTCGTCGATGTAGTCCTGGACCGAGGCCACCTTGAGTCGCGCGCCGTAGAACTCGCTCGCCTGGTCGCGGTAGGTCAGGACCTCGGGGAAGTTGTGCCCGGTGTCGACGTGCAGCAGCTCGAAGGGCACCGGGGCCGGCCAGAAGGCCTTGGCCGCCAGGTGCAGCATCACGACGGAGTCCTTGCCGCCGGAGAAGAGCATCACGGGGCGGCGGAACGTGGCCGCCACCTCGCGGAAGATGTGGACCGACTCCGACTCCAGCGCCTGCAGCTCGCTGAGCGGGCGCAGGGCGCGGGCGGTCGTGCCCGGGGCGGGCGGGATGGGGCTCACGCGAGGGTCCTCTCGAGGGGACGGTCGAGGATCTGGCCGAGCAGCGCGTACGCCTGCCCGACGGAGGCGTCCAGGGCGAGCGTCGCGGTGTCGAGCTCGAGCTCGGCGGTCGTCGGCTGCTCGTACGGGTCGTCGACGCCGGTCATGCCCGAGATCTCGCCGCGTCGCGCCCGGGCGTACAGGCCCTTGACGTCGCGCCGCTCCGCGACCTCCAGCGAGGTCGACACGAACACCTCGGCGAAGGCCACGTCGTGGGCCGCGTGGTCCTCGCGCACGGTGGCGCGGGCGTCGGCGTACGGGGCGATGACGGGGACGAGCACGACCGTGCCGTGCGAGGCCAGCAGCCGGGCGACCCATCCGATCCGCCGCACGTTCACGTCGCGGTCGGCGCGGGTGAAGCCGAGCCCGGCGGACAGGTGCGGACGGACCTCGTCGCCGTCGAGCACCTCGACGTCGACGCCCTCCGTGCGCAGCCGTTCGGCCAGCGCGTGGGAGACGGTCGACTTGCCGGCGCTGGGCAGACCCGTGAACCACAGGGTCGCGCCCTGTCGTGCGGGGGGACGACCCCCCACACCCCCCGATGGGAAGTGCTCGCTGGCGCTCGCAGAACCCGAACCGGTGGTCACCCCAGGGGTGGTCGCGTCTCTCATCACAGGTGGATCCCGCACTCGGACTTGCCCAGGCCGGCCCAGCGCCCGGCGCGGGCGTCAGGACCGGTGGCACGGACGGTGCACGGCTCGCACCCGATGGACGGGTAGCCGTCCTCGAGGAGCGGGTTGACCATCAGTGAGTTCTCCTCGATGTAGGCCTCGACGTCCTCGTCGGTCCAGCGCGCGATGGGCGAGACCTTGACCAGGCGGCGCCGGGGGTCCCAGCCGACGACCGGGGTGTTCGCCCGGGCCGCGGAGTCGGCGCGGCGCACGCCCGAGGCCCAGGCCGCGTACGGCTGCAGGGCACGCCCGAGCGGCGCGACCTTGCGCATGCCGCAGCAGGCGTCCGGGTCGCTGCGGAAGAGGTCCTTGCCGTAGGTCGCGTCCTGCTCGGCGACGCTCAGCTCGGGCGTGACGCTGATGAGGTTGACGTCGTGCACGAGCCTGACGGCGTCACGGGTGCCGATCGTCTCGACGAAGTGGTAGCCCGTGTCGAGGAAGACGACGTCGATGCCCGGCGCGACGCGCTCGGCCAGGCTGATCATCACGGTGTCGGCGAGGGAGGAGGTGACGACGAGCCCGCCGCCGAACTCCTCGTGCGCCCACGTCATGATCTCGAGCGCCGTGGCGTCCTCGAGCTCGCGGCTGGCCTGCGCGGCCAGGTCGGACAGGTCGAGCATCGTGCTCATCGCCACACCTCCGTGGTGACCGGGGGCGAGGAGCCCCTTGAACGTCACCGCGAACGCCCGCCGGCACGACCGGCATTCCCAGCCGCCGCCCTCGAGCGGGAAGAGGGTCTCCTCGGAGCAGTACGGGCAGTAGTTGATCGACTGGCGCTCGGTCCGGGGTGCGTGACCCGTCGGTGACGGGTCGCCGTCCTGCGTGGCGGCGGCGTCTCGGGGGTCCTCGCCGCTCACGCGAGCACCGACTCGTCGGCGCGCGCCACCCACTGCGCGAAGCGCTCGCCCTCGTGGCGCTCGGCGGTGAACGACTTGGCCAGGCGCTCGACGTAGTCGGGCAGCTCGGCGGCGGTGACCTTGTGGCCGCGCAGCTTGCGCCCGAAGCCGGCGTCCAGGCCCAGGCCGCCGCCGAGGTGGACCTGGAAGCCCTCGACCGGGTCGCCCGTCGGACCGGGGACGAGCTGTCCCTTGAGGCCGATGTCCGCGGTCTGGATGCGCGCGCAGGAGTTCGGGCAGCCGTTCAGGTGCACGGTGATCGGCGACTCCATGGCCCCGAGCCGGCTGTCCAGCTCGTCGACGAGGCGGGCGGCCTGCGCCTTGGTCTCGACGATGGCCAGCTTGCAGAACTCGATGCCCGTGCAGGCCATCACCGAGCGGCGCCAGGCGTCGGGACGGGCCGAGAGGTCCAGCGCCTCGGCGCCGGCCACCAGGGAGTCGACCTTCTCGGGCGCGACGTCGAGGACGAGGATCTTCTGCATCGGCGTGGTGCGCAGGCGGTACGAGCCGTGGGCCTCGGCGAGGTCGGCGAGGGCGATCAGCCGCCGGCCGTCCACGCGCCCGGCCTTGGCCGCGAGGCCGACGAAGAAGTTGCCGTCCTTCTGCTCGTTGACGCCCACGTGGTCGCCCGGGCGCTCCGGGGTCGCGGGCGCGGGGCCGTCGGCCATCGGGCGGTGCAGGTACTCGTTCTCGAGCACCTCGCGGAACTTCTCGGGGCCCCAGTCGGCGACCAGGAACTTGATGCGGGCGCGGGTGCGCAGGCGGCGGTAGCCGTAGTCCCGGAAGACCCCGCAGACGCCGGCCCACACCTCGGCGACCTCCTCGCGCGGGACCCAGGCGCCGAGCCGCTGGGCGAGCATCGGGTTGGTCGACAGGCCGCCGCCGACCCAGACGTCGAAGCCGGGCCCGTGCTCGGGGTGCTCGACGCCGACGAAGGCGACGTCGTTGATCTCGGGGACCACGTCCTGCAGCGGGTGGCCGGTGATCGCGGTCTTGAACTTGCGCGGCAGGTTCGCGTACTGCGGGTCGCCGACGAAGCGGTCGCGGATCTCGCGGATGGCCGGCGTCGGGTCGATGATCTCGTCGACGGCGATGCCCGCCACGGGGGAGCCGAGGACGACGCGCGGGCAGTCGCCGCACGCCTCGGTGGTGTCGAGCCCGACGGCCTCGAGGCGGCGCCAGATCTCCGGGACGTCCTCGACGCGGATCCAGTGCAGCTGGACATTCTGGCGGTCGGTGATGTCGGCCGTGCCGCGGGCGAAGTCGACCGAGATCTGGCCGATGACGCGCAGCTGCTCGCTGGTCAAGGCGCCGCCGTCGATGCGGACCCGGAGCATGAAGTACTCGTCGTCGAGCTCGTGGGGCTCGAGCGTGGCGGTCTTGCCGCCGTCGATCCCGGGCTTGCGCTGGGTGTAGAGGCCGTACCAGCGGAACCGGCCGCGCAGGTCGCCCGGGTCGATCGAGGCGAAGCCACCCTTGGCGTAGATGTTCTCGATGCGGGCCCGCACGTTGAGCGGGTTGTCGTCCTTCTTGGACTGCTCGTTCGGGTTCAGCGGCTCGCGGTAGCCCAGCGCCCACTGGCCCTCGCCGCGCGGCTTGCGCGGGCGCGGGGACCTCGGTGCGGCGGCGACCGCGCGGGCCGGCTGGGCGGGAGCGGTGGTGGTCTCGGGCTCGACGTTCATCGGATCCTTCGTGAGGCAGCCCACGACGCCGTGCTCGGACGTTGGGGAGGGGGTCGGTGCGGGTCGGTCCGGGCGTCAGCGCCCGGGCGTCCACGCCCGACACATCATCGATCCGGTGCGGAGAAGGTCCACGACCCGACGCTGGGTCAGCCTCGTACGCCGCCACGCGGGAACGGTCGCCGCCGAGACCGGGAGCTCCCGGCGACGGCTGGACCTCCCTGCGGCGCGCACCATCACACGATCCGGCGCGCGCCGCCGCCGATCAAATCGAAATCTCAGTCCTTGGGACGCGTGTCCACATCGCGGACCTCTTCACGGTGGTCGATGCCGCTCAGACGTGGCCAGACGTCGTCGACCGCCGCGTTGAAGGCGGCCCCGACCAGCACCGCGAGCGACATGACGTAGAGCCAGAGGAGCACGGCGATCGGGGTGGCCAGCGGACCGTAGATCGTCGTCGACCCCGACGACGCGCTGAGCACGACGCGCAGCAGCACGCTGCCCAGCACCCACATGAGCAGCGACAGGGCCGCGCCGGGCAGGCCGCTGCGCCAGCGGCTGCGCAGCGGGATCGAGCGGTTGTAGACCCCGGCGAGGAACAGCCCGCCGGCAAGCAGCACGACCGGCCAGTAGAGCCCCCCGAGGACCTCCAGGCGTGCGGGCAGGATGCGGTTGACCAGGCCCGGGCCGGCCAGCAGCAGCGGCACGAGCACGACGCTGACGAGCATCAGGGCGACGTAGAAGGCGAAGGACAGCAGCCGCTGCTGCACGAAGCCCCGGCGGCCGGCCAGGCCGTACATGATCGTGATCGTGTCGACGAAGACGTTGACGGCCCGCGAGCCCGACCACAGGGCGACCAGGAACCCGATCGACACCACCGACGCGCTGCCCTTCGACAGCACCGACTGCAGCGTGGGCGCGAGGACGCCGTCGACGACGTCGGTGGTGACGACGCGGCCGGCGAGCAGCAGGACCTGGCGCTGGAAGCTCGCGACCTCGCCCACGTCGAAGGCGCTCGCCACGAAGCCGATGAGACCCGCGAGGCCGAAGATCAACGGAGGGAGCGAGAGGACCGTGAAGAACGCCGCCTCGGCCGCCAGCCCCACCACCCGATGGCGGAAGCAGGCCAGCAGCGTCTCCTTCGCCGCCCGCACCCCGCGCGAGCGGCGCAGCCCCGAGTCGTGCCAGCGGTCGCGGAGGCTCGCCAGCGCGGTCGGCCCCCGGCTCTCGCTCACGGCGCAAGGCTAGGGGTGCGCAGCGCCGGTCGCCCCGACGGACGCGGCACCCTTCTCGCCGCTGCATAGGCGGCGTAAGTTCCCGTCCATGAGCGTCTCGACCGCCACCCGGGACCGGGTCCCGCTGACCTCCGACCAGCGCAGCTCGTTCCTGGCCGCGTTCCTCGGCTGGACGATGGACGCCTTCGACTACTTCATCGTGGTGCTGGTCTACGCCGACATCGCCAAGGAGTTCGGCGTCTCGCTGCCGAAGATGGCGTTCATCACCACGGTGACGCTGCTGATGCGCCCGGTGGGGGCACTGGTCTTCGGGCTGTGGGCCGACCGGGTCGGACGCCGCCTCCCGCTGATCGTCGACGTCTGCTTCTACAGCGCGGTCGGCTTCGCGTGCGCCTTCGCCCCGAACTTCACGGTGCTGATCGTGCTGCGCCTGCTGTACGGGATCGGCATGGGCGGGGAGTGGGGCCTGGGCGCGGCGCTGGCCATGGAGAAGATCCCGGCCGCACGACGGGGCTTCTTCTCCGGGATGCTGCAGGAGGGCTACTCGACCGGCTACCTGCTCGCGGCCGCGGTCTACCTCGTGCTGCACCAGGCCTTCGGGCTGGGCTGGCGCTACCTCTTCGCCTTCTCGATCCTGCCCGCGCTCATCAGCCTGATCGTGCGCAGCCGGGTGAAGGAGTCGGAGGTCTGGGAGGTCGCGCGCGACCGGCGGGTGTCAAGCCGGGTGTCGGCCGCGGCGGTGTTCAAGAACCCGACCGTGATCCGCCGCTTCGTCTTCCTGATCGTGCTGATGACGGCGTTCAACTGGATGAGCCACGGCACCCAGGACATCTACCCGACGTTCCTCAAGGCGACCGGGGACGGCGGCGCAGCGCTCTCCTCGGGCACCGCGCTCGTCATCGCGGTCGTCTACAACGTCGGCGCGATCATCGGCGGGCTCGTCTTCGGCGGGCTGTCCGAGCGCCTCGGCCGTCGCCGGGTCATCGTCTTCTGCGCCGTGCTCGGGCTGCCGGTGGTGCCGGTCTTCGCCTACTCCCGCACCGCCGGGATGCTCGTGCTCGGCTCGTTCCTGATGCAGCTGGTCGTCCAGGGTGCGTGGGGCGTCATCCCCGCCCACCTCACCGAGCTGTCGCCCGACGAGGTCCGCGGCTTCTACCCCGGCGTCACCTACCAGCTCGGCAACTGCCTGGCCGCGTTCAACCTGCCGATCCAGGAGGCCCTCGCCTCGACCCACGGCTACCCGTTCGCGCTCGCGGTCACGATCGTGCCGGTCCTCGTCGCGGTCGCCGTCCTGACCGCCCTCGGCCCCGAGAACCGCGGCGTCGTCTTCGGCTCCGAGGACAGCTCCGCCCTGGTGGGCTCGCCGTCGCACTGACGGGAGCGGCCGGCAGCTGACGGCACCGGACGGCCTCGGAGCCTGTCGACGGGCCTGTCGACGGGCCTCGACGAGGTCGGCTCCCGCACGGCGGACGTCGATCCGTCCCGAGCCCCTCCGGTGGGCCCGGGGGACGTCCGACCTCAGCGAACCGTCGCCCGTACGCGGCCGGAGGCGACCACCTGCGACCACAGCTCACGCGTCGCCTCGAGGACGTCGGCCTCGTCGACGTCGTGCGTCGCGCTGGCGTGGTGGCCGCACCAGCCGTCGAGGACGCGCATGCCGCACACCTCGCAGCCGCCGTGCCAGGAGACGAGCACGCGGTGCCAGGTGCGGGTCAGGGGGGCGACGTCGGCGAGGTTGGCGTACGTGAACACGCCGACGGTAGGGGTGCCGACGGCACCGGCGAGGTGGCGCGGGCCGGAGTCGTTGCCGATCATGAGCGCGGCGCGGGCGAGCAGCCCGACCAGACCGCCGAGGGTGAGCCCGGCGACCACGGTCTCGACGTCGGCACCGAACCCCGACGCGACGCGCCCGACCCGCTCGGCGTCGCCGGGTCCGCCGACCACGACGACGCGGGCGCCGTCGTCGGCCAGGGACCGCGCGACCCGGCCCAGCCGGTCCTCGGGGTAGCAGCGCCGCGCGTCCGTGGCGCCGGGGTGCACGACGACGAGGGGCCGCCCGTCATCCGGGACGACGTCCGCCGACGCCTCGAGGTCGGCCCGGGTGACGGCGAGACGCGGCTCGAGGCGCGTGCCCCGGGCGCCGGCGGCGGCCACGACCTCGAGCCAGCGGACCGTGTCGTGCTGGAAGGAGGTGTACGGCACCCAGCGGTCCGTGCGCGGCGCCCCGGGCGCGGCGGCGCCGACGCTCACGCGCGCGCCGAGCCGGAGCAGCAGCGGGTTGGAGTTGCCGCCGCCACCGTGCAGCTGGACCGCGAGGTCGTAGCCGTACGCGCGCTGCTCCGCGCACCAGGCCTCGAGGGCCTCGGGGCTGGCGTCGGGCTCGTCGGACTTGACCCGGACGCCGCTGACCAGCGGGAGCCGGACGACGCGGTCGACCGGACCGGGCCGGCCGGTCAGCAGGGCGGCGTGGTGGGCCGCGCCCAGCAGGGTGATCTCGGCGTCGGGGTAGGCGTCGCGCAAGGCGCTCAGCGCGGGTTCGGACACGACGTAGTCGCCGATCCCGTTCGCCCGCAGCACCGCGATCCGGCGGACGCCGGCCACGAGAGCGCCCGGCTCGGCGGGCAGGTCGAGCGCGGGGCCGGCGGGCGCGGTTCCTGGGGTGGGGTGGGGCACGACGGCCTGCTTACCCGACGGGCCGACGCTCACCCCGCTGGCCCGTCGCACGAGCACGCCGGCGGCCTCGGGCCACCGCCCCAGGCGGAGGGCCGGGGCAGCGACCCCCAGCTCGAGCGTCCTGGACCGCGCCCGGCGCGACGGGCAGGATGACCGGATGAGCGCCGACGCGACCCGGGCCCCGCAGGAGCTCTGGATCACCGGGGACCCCGGGTCCGACCACCTGCTGACCACGAGCGGCAACGCGCTGCTGGTCGGGATGGTGCTGGACCAGCAGGTGCCGATGGAGAAGGCGTTCGCCGGGCCCCAGGTCATCGCGACCCGGATGGGCGGGACGTTCGACGTACCCGCGATCGCGGCGCTCGAGGTCGACGACTTCGTGGCCGTGTGCGCGGAGAAGCCGGCCGTGCACCGCTTCCCGGGCTCGATGGGCAAGCGCGTCCACGAGGTGGCCCGGCGCCTCGTCGACGAGCACGACGGGGACGCCGTGAACCTCTGGCGGTCGGCCGAGGACGGAGCCGCCCTCAAGCGCGCGATCGCCGCGCTGCCGGGGTTCGGCGACCAGAAGGCGTCGATCATGGTCGCGCTGCTCGGCAAGCGCTGGGGCGTGCGACCCGACGGCTGGCGCGAGGCCGCGGGGGCGTACGGGAACGAGGGCGAGTTCCGCTCGGTCGCCGACGTGGTCGACGCCGAGTCGCTGCAGAAGGTCCGCGCCTTCAAGAAGCAGGCGAAGGCCGCCGCCAAGGCGGCGCACACCGACTGAGGACCACGGCCCGGAGGGCCGCCTACGCCCTCTGCAGCTGCTCGTCCGGCGCGGCCGCAGGCGCCACACCGACCCCTCCCCCGCCGCCGAGGTGACGGTGCACCTGCCACGCGGCACCGACCGCCACGGCACTGATCAGGACGTGCAGCGCGACGAACCCGACGCCTTGCCCGCCGCCCCAGCCGCCGCTGAGGGCGACGCCGGCGATCAGCGGGCCCAGCGCGGAGACGCCGGTCTGCAGGCCGGTGAACAGCCCGAGCGTGGCGCCGACGTGCCCCTGCGGAGCCAGGCCGGCGACCAGCGGGTTGAGCACGGGGCCGTACATCGTCTCGCCGAGGGCGAAGACGCCGAACGTGGCGACCAGCACCACCGACGCGAGGCCCGGGACGGACGCGACCGCACCGAGGCCGACCCAGCAGGCGAGCCAGATCGCGCCGACGGCCATGAGCAGCGGAGCGGCCGGACGGTTCGCGGTCCAGCGGACGACCGCCAGCTGCAGCGCGATGAGGACGAGGCAGTTCACGGCGGCGGCGAGCCCGACGGTGCGGGCCGGCACGCCGAGGACCGTCAGCGCGTACGCGGGCAGGCCGGTGTCGAACTGGGCGTAGAACGCGAGCGCGAGGGCGAGCGTCAGCACGGCCGTCCAGCGCAGCGCCGGGGCGGCGAGGACCAGCCGCAGCGCGGCGGCCGCCTGGCCGCGGCCGCGCGGGACGTCGGCGGTGGCCCCGCCAGCGGCCGAGGTGGGCCGGACGAGCGCCATCATGCCGGCGGCGACGAGGTAGCCCAGGGCCGCGGCGCCGAAGCCGACGTCGAGACCGTCCGGGCGGGCGAGGTCGACGAGGTAGCCCGCGACGACGGCACCGATCCCCATGCCGAGGGCCTGCCCCGCCGCGAGCCAGGCGAAGGTGGTGCGCCGGTCGGTGCTGGCGCTGGTCTGCAGGAGCAGCACCGACTGGGCCGGTCCGCCCGCGGCCATGGCGAAGCCGAACGCGGTCATGCCGACGGCGTACGCGGTGGGGGTGTCGGCGAGCGCCAGCGAGCCGGCGGCGAGCGCGGCCGCGACCTTGGTCACGACGGCGACGAGCGCGGGGGACCAGCGGTCGGCCAGCCGGCCGCCGACCGGACCGGCGACCAGCGCGGCCACGGAGAACAGGCTCGCGGCGACCGCGGCGACCGCACCGCCCCAGCCGCGGGTGTCGGCGGCGTAGGCGTACTGGTACGGCAGCACCGTGCCCCACCCCAGCATCGCGACCGCCGAGGCCCCCACGACCCAGCGACTGCCGCGCCCCTCGGCCTGCCCCTCGACCTGCCCCTCGACCTGCCCCACGACCTGCCCCACGACCTGCACCGTCACGCTCCTCGATCGACTACCGAGGTTTCGCAACGAAGACTTCGATGTGGAAATTCCAGGCGTTCACGACGAGTTCCGAACGGCCTGCCGGCTAGGCGCGGGGGTCAGGTCAACCGCGCGCGCACCCGCTCGACGCGGTCCAGCACGGTCTTGCGGTCGCGGTGGGCCCGTTCGTAGGTCTCGACCCGGTCCAGCGAACCGGCGTCGTCGAGCCGGCCGACCGCCTTGACGGCCTCCTTGGCGTCGAGGTCGGCGTAGCCGTCGATGCCGGGGTCGTCGTGGGCGCGGGCGTGCGCGCCGGCCTCCTTGGCGGCCCGGGTGTTGGCCACGAACTGCTCGCCGCGCTCGCTGCCGGCGGCCTTCTTGGCGTCGGTGGCCTTCTTCTCCTCGTCGCTGAGCTCGTCCCACGCCTCCTTGGGCAGGTAGCGCCTCGAGGCCCCGCCCCTCTCCTTCGCGGAGGCGGTCGTGGCGTCGGCGCCGCCGTCCGAGGTCTGCCAGTCCTCCTTCGACCACTGCGAGAGGTGCTGCTGCGTCGCGTCCTTCTCGCCGAGGTAGCCGCCGCCCTCACGCTCGTACGCGGCCTTGAGCAGCTGCGCCTTGCGGGCGCTCCACTGGCCGGGCTTGCCGCCCTTGTCGTCGGCCTGGACCTCGTCCTTGAGCCGCGCGCGGAGGTCGGGGTCGGTGTACTTCGTCGCCCAGCTCTTCGGGTGGTCGGCAGCCATCCGGCCACGCTAGCCGCGAGGCAGCTCCGGACGCTCCACCCCCCGGGCGGGAACTCCTGCACGGTCGACCACCGGTGCGGTGGTTCCGGTCGCGGTAGCAGAAGCTCAGCGCCACCGGCGCGCACGGTGGGTCTCGGCGCCGGGGCCGGGCCGGTGGTCCCGTCGCCAGGGCGACCGCGCGGTCCTCAGTTGATGCGGGTCACCGCGAACGCCTCGGCGAGGCGGCCCTCCGGCAGCCCGGCCCGCTCGGCGTTGGCCGAGTTCCAGCCCCGCAGCATCGCGTCCAGCCCGTCGCCGAGGTGGCCGGTCTGCGAGGCGTGCGCCCGCAGCGCGGCGACCTTGCGCTCGAAACGGTCGGTGATGTCGACGGTGTGCTCGCTGTCGGGGTGGGCCATCAGCCACAGCTCGACGACCTTCCACGGCTCCAGGCCCTGCTCGAGCAGCTCGGGCCAGGCGAAGCGGTTCTCCGAGGCGGGGTAGACGGCGCGCACCGTCGCCTCGCCGGCCGCGAGGTGGTCGGGGTGCGAGGCCTGCAGCCGCTGCAGCATCCGGACCGGCGACTGGCACAGCACGCGCTGCGGCCGCACGTCGCGCAGCACCCGGACGATCTGGCGTTGCAGCTCCCAGGAGGGCTCGAGCCACCCGTCGCCGAAGTCGTCGAGGAAGCGGACGTCGCCGACCCCGAGCGCGGCCGACGCGGCCCGCTGCTCGCGCTCGCGCAGCCGCGGCATCTCCTCGCGGGGCGTGTCGTCGAAGCCGCCCTGGTCGCCGCGGGTGCACAGCAGCAGGGTCACCTCGACCCCGGCGTCCACCCACCCGGCCACCGTCCCGGCCGCGCCGTAGTCGGCGTCGTCGGGGTGCGCGGCGACGACGAGGGCACGCTCCACCTCGGCGTCGGGCAGCGGCTCGGCCCAGCCGAAGGGGCTGCCGCCCGCTGGTCGCCGCGGTGAGGTCCCGCCCTGCTCGGTCACGTCGCACAGGCTAGGTCGTGCCGTGCGGCGTCCGGCTCAGCCCGTCAGGGGTGAGAGGCCCCGTCCGGGCCGAGAGTCAGGTCTGCGAGACCGGGCTGATCACCAGCTCGTCGACCCGCACGTGGGCGGGGGAGTCGAGGACGAACAGCACCGCCCGGGCGACGTCGTCGGCGCTGAGCATCACGGCCCGGGCGTCGGCGTCGGGGACGTTCGGGCGCATCCGCAGGAAGTCGGTGTCGACGTCGCCGGGGCACAGGTGGCAGGCGCGGAGTCCGTGCGCGGCCTCGGCCGCGTTGAGGCTCTGGCAGACGGCGGTGAGCCCGGTCTTGCTGGCCGAGTACGCGACGCCCGCGCCCGGGGAGAAGCGCCAGCCCGCGTAGGAGGACACGACGACGACCTGCCCGCCCGACGCGCGCAGGTCGGGCAGGCTGGCGTCGACGACGGCGACGACGCCGGTGAGGTTCGTCGCCACGACGGCGGCGAAGGTCGCGACGTCCTGGTCGTCCCAGGCCCGCCGCGGCGCGTTGAGCCCGGCGGCGAGCACGAGGTCGTCGACGCGCCCCCAGCGCGCGCGCACGACGTCCCGGGCCGGGCCGACCGCACCCGGGTCGGCGACGTCGAGCGGGACGACGCAGGCCTCCCCGCCCGCCTCTGCGACCAGCCGGGCGGTCTCCTCCAGCGCGTCCGCACGGCGCCCGGACAGCGCGACCCGGCGGCCGCCGGCACCCAGGGCGACCGCGGCCGCGCGACCCATCCCGCTGCCGGCGCCCGTGACCCAGACGACCCGCCCGCTCACCGCGGCGCCCCGTCCTGGAGACGCTCGTACGCGCGCTGCGGCAGCTGGGTGGCGAGCTTGCCGCCGCTGACGTCGAGCAGCGTGCCCGTGACGTAGCGGGCGGCGTCGCTGGCCAGGAAGACGACGGCGTCGGCCACCTCCTGCGGGTCGCCCCACCGGCGCAGCGTGAGGGTGTCGAGCAGCCGGTCCTGCGCTGTGGCCGGCATCTCCGCGAACCCGTTCATGGCCGTCGGCACCATGCCCGGGGCGTAGGCGTTGGCCGTCACGCCCCACGGGCCGAGCTCGCCGGCGAGGGTGCGCGTCAGCTGGACGACCGCGGCCTTCGAGGCGGCGTACGCGCCCGCGCCGACGCTCGGCACGATCGCGGCGAACGAGGCGGCGTTGACGATCCGGCCGGAGCGCTGCGCCTTCATCACGGGCGCGACGGCGCGGCACATCTTGAACACCCCGCCGACGTTCACGGCGAAGCAGCGGTCCCAGTCGTCGTCGGAGAGCTCCTCGACGGTGCCCTCGACGTTGATGCCGGCGTTGTTGACGAGCACGTCGACCCGGCCGAACCGCGCGACGACCTCCGCGACCAGCGCCCGGGTGCCGGGCCCGTCGGTGACGTCGGCCACCAGCCCGGCGCCCTCGGGCAGCCAGGCGAGGTCGTCGGGGCGGAGGTCGACGCCGACGACGACCGAGCCCTCCCGCACGAACGTCTCCGCGATCACCCGCCCGATGCCGCGCCCGGCTCCGGTGACCAGCACGACCCGGTCCCTCAGGTCCAGCTCCACGCCACGCTCCCTCGCTCGCCCTGCCCGGACGCGAGTCGTCCCGACCCGTCCCATCCTGGCCCGCCCGATGGCCCGCGGGCTGCGCAGCGGCGCTGCGGCGCTCAGCGGTGGCGCAGGGGCGGGAACGCCGAGCCGACGGCCACCACCGTCAGGTGCGGGGGCAGGGTCCAGGCCATCCTGGCCATCGCGGCCATGGTGCCGGACGGGTCGGTGCGGTCGGAGAGGTAGGCGCGCTGGCGCTCGGGAGGCAGGGCGAAGAAGGCCGCGAAGAACTGCTCGACGCCCCCGTGCGGCAGCCGCAGGAGCGTGGTCAGGCCCATGTCGCGCAGCTGCTGGACCCGGCGCGCCCGGGCTGGCCAGACCACCGACCAGACGTCGCGCCCGCCGGCCACCGCCTGGGCCACGTCCTCGGCGAGCCGGAGGGCGAGCGCCACGCTGTAGCCCGTCGCGGGGTGCATCAGCCCGGCCCGTGCCCCGAGGGCGACGGGGCGGTCCGCCGGCGCCTGCCGCGCGGCCCGCGAGGCGCCCGGCTCGGGCTCCACGCTGAACCGCACCCGCTCGACCCGCTCGGTCCCGTCGAGGACGACGCCCCGCCCGGCCAGGCGATGCTCCAGGCGGCGCTGCAGCTCGCCGAGCCCGAGCGCCGGCCGCCCGACGAGGCAGGTCTCCTCGAGCAGCGTCGTGGCTGCGTCGAGGGGGACCGCGTAGAGGAAGGACGGGGGAGCGTCGGGCCCCGCCCCGTGGTCGTCGCGCCAGTCCATGAACCACGGCCCGCCGGCCGCCGCGGCCCGCTCGTGCGGCAGGACCACCCCGTACGCGGTCTGCGCGGCGCGGTCGGTGCTGGCCCGCGACCCCCGCGCGTCGAGCACGAGGTCGGCCTCGAGGACGGTGCCGTCGCTCGTGCGCACCCGGTGGGCGTCGGTGTCGAGCACGGTCGCGTCGCGGACGTCGACGCCGCGCAGGTCGAGCGACTCCTGCAGCCCGCGGGTGTCGAGCACGTCGTAGGTCCGCTCGAGACGGTGCTCGCCGCCGGCCCAGGCTCGCGGGTGCGGCGTGCGGGTGGCCACGACCGAGGGGGCCAGCCACGCGGGCAGCTCGTCGTCCCAGGCGGCGTAGGTGGGGGTCCAGCGGCGGTAGGGGTTCGCGTCGACGGCGACGACGTCCACCCCGGCGGCCGCGAGCCGGTGGGCGACCGAGCGCCCCGCCGGGCCGAGCCCCAGCACGGCGACCTGAGCCCGCGTCGCCGTCACGCAGGCGAGTCTGCCAGGGGTCGAGGGCGCGGCCGCGCCTCAGGCGCTCTCGCGCACGACGACCGAGTGGCTGTCGGAGCCCGGGGTGCGCGGCGCCGGGCGCCCGTCGAGCCGGCGGGCGATGCCGTCGGCGATGTGGCGCGCGAGCACCTCGAGGTCGGCCTTGACGGTGGTCAGCGGCGGGCTGGCGACGGCGGCGGCGGGGATGTCGTCGACCCCGACGACCGCCAGGTCCGCCGGCACGGCGAGGCCGAGGCGCCGGGCCCCGGCGAGCACGGCGAGGGCCACCTCGTCGTTGTATGCGGCCACGCCCGTCACCGCCGGGTCGGCCGCACGCCACCGCGGACACCGCGGCCGCGGCGGCGACGGGTTCGAGCGGCACGGTCTCGACCAGCGGCTCGGGCGAGCCCGAGCTCCGCGCACGCCTGCCGGAGGCCCTCGAGCCGGGGGCGGGCGAAGGCCTGGACGCGCGGGTCCTGCGGTGCAGGCGTAGCCCAGCCGTCGGTGGCCGGTCGACGCGAGGTGCTCGGCCTGCAGCCGGCCCGTCCGCTGCTCCGGAACGTCCATCGCCCGTCCGGCCCCGCGGCTGCCGAACAGCGCCACGGCGAGCTCGATGCCCGCCCTGCGCAGCCGCGCCGCCTCGGTCTCCTCCAGCTCCTCGAAGCTGATGACGGCGGCCGGGGTGATCGCCTTCCACACCTCGCCCACCGGCCGTCCGGCCGAGCGCGGGTGGGCCACGAAGGTGTAGGCCCTGCTCGGCCAGCGCGGTGGAGAGGTGCTCGAGCAGGGCGCCGACGCTCGGGCCGATGGGCCAGTCCGGCAGCAGCAGCAGGACGACGTCGGAACGTCCGCTGCTCAGCGCGCGGGCGGCCGCCGACGGGCGTGTAGCCGAGCTCGGCGGCGGCGTCCAGCACCCGGCGCCGGGTCGCCTCGGGGATCACCTGGTGCGGGGTGTCGTTGAGCACGTAGCTGACCGTCGCCCGCGACAGCCCGGCGCGCTCGGCGACGTCCGCGGCGGTGGCGGCGCCGGGCCGCTGCGTACGTCGGACCCTCGGCCCGTGACGTCACTCATCGGTGCTCCCCACCTGACTCGACCTGCGGCGACTTGTGTTCACCTGAAGGTTCCCTTAATCTACTGACGCGCGCAACTGACGCGCTTCAGTGGCGACTCCGAGACCGCCGAGGAGCGTCGATGACCACCACACCGGGCAGCCCGTACGGGGACCTGCCGCCCAGCTCGGGAGGCTGCCGTCGCCCTCGACGTCCCGGGTGCGCCGGCACGAGCACCACCTGTTCTCGGTGCCGACCAAGGAGGTCGGGCCGAAGTTCGTCGGTGGGCTGGTCTTCGCCCAGTTCGTGTTCTTCGTCGCGCTGCTCGGCCCGGCGATCATCGGGATCGGGGTCAAGGTCCAGTCGATCGTGCCGGACGCCGAGAAGGCCCCGGCGCTCGCCACGGTCGCCGGCTTCGGCGCGCTGTTCGCGGTGATCGGCAACGTGCTGTTCGGTCGGCTCTCCGACCGCACCACCTCGCGCTTCGGCCGGCGCCGGCCGTGGATCGTCGGGCGGCACCGTCGTGATGACCCTCGCCTTCCTGATCATGGCGACCGGCACGAGCGTCACCGTGGTGACCGTCGGCTGGTGCCTCGCGCAGCTCGGCGCGAACGCCACGCTCGCGCCCTTCGTCGCGACCATCTCCGACCAGGTCCCCAAGTTCCAGCGCGGCAGCGTCTCGGCCCTGCTCGGCATCGCGCAGAACGTCGGCATCCTCGGCGGCACCTACCTCGCCCAGCTCTTCGCCAAGCAGCTGGTGCTCCTGTTCGTCGGGCCGTCGGTGCTGGCGATCGGCGCGATGATCCTGTTCGCCGTCATCCTGCCCGACCAGCGGCTGCGGACCCGGCTGCCGCGGATGGGCGCCGCGCAGTGGCTCGCGCACGCTGTGGCTCAACCCGGTCAAGCACCCCGACTTCGCGTTCGCCTGGTGGTCGCGCTTCCTCATCACGCTCGCGACCTTCATGTTCACGACGTTCCGGCTCTTCTACCTGCAGGACAAGCTCGGGCTCTCCCTGGACGCGGCCCCTGCCGCTGTCTCGACCGGCGTGCTGATCTACACGGTCGCCCTGGTGATCACCGGGCTGGGTCGCGGGCAAGGTCTCCGACCGCACGGGCCGGCGCAAGTTCCTCGTGGCCGGGTCGACGCTGCTCTTCGGTGTCGGCATCGTCGTGCTGGCGCACGTCTCGACCCTCGGCGGCTTCTACGTCGTCGAGGCGATCCTGGGTGTGGCGTACGGCGTCTACGTCGGCGTCGATCTCGCCCTGGTCGTCGACGTGCTGCCCAACCCCGACGACTCCGGCAAGGACCTCGGCGTCTTCAACATGGCCAACGCCCTGCCGCAGACCGTCGCCCCGCTGATCGGCGCCGCGCTGCTCGGCCTCGGCAGCGCCGACAACCAGAACTACACGGCCCTGCTCTACGCGGCCGGCGTGGCGGCCCTCGTCGGCGCGCTGATCGTCCTCCCGATCAAGAAGGTGAAGTGACCTCCATGACCACGACCACCGGCCCCGGGCGTCCCGCGCTCGACGTCGACCGGCTGCTGACCGAGCTGACCCTGGAGGAGAAGGCGTCGCTGACGTCGGGCTCCGGCTTCTGGTACACCGCCCCGGTCGAGCGGCTCGGCATCCCGCGGATCATGGTGTCCGACGGCCCGCACGGGCTCCGGGCCCAGCCGGACGCGGGCGACCACGTCGGGCTCGGCGGCTCGCTGCCCGCGACCTGCTTCCCGACCGCGTCGGCGATCGCCTCGGCCTGGGACCCGGCGCTGCTCGGGCCGCATCGGCGAGGCGCTGGCCCAGGAGGCCCGCGCGTGCAACCTCTCGGTGATCCTCGGTCCCGGCGTCAACATGAAGCGCTCGCCGCTGTGCGGGCGCAACTTCGAGTACTTCTCCGAGGACCCGTTCCTCGCCGGCGAGCTCGCGGTCGGCATCGTCGACGGCATCCAGGCCCACGGCGTGGGCACCTCGCTGAAGCACTACGCGGCCAACAACCAGGAGACCGACCGCCTCCGCGTCGACGCGCAGGTCGACGAGCGCACGCTGCGCGAGATCTACCTGCCCGCCTTCGAGCGGGTCGTCACGGCCTCGCAGCCGTGGACGGTCATGTGCTCCTACAACAAGGTCAACGGCCTGTCGGCCTCGCGAGAACCCGTGGCTGCTGCAGACCGTGCTGCGCGACGAGTGCGGGCTTCGAGGGCCTCGTCGTGTCCGACTGGGGCGCGGTCTACCACCGCGTCCCGGCGCTGGCCGGCCGGCACCGACCTCGAGATGCCGCCCGCGCTCGGCCGCAGCCCCGAGCAGGTCGTCGCGGCCGTCGCGCTCCGGCGAGCTGCCGACCGAGGCGGTCCTCGACACCCGCGTCCGCACGCGTGCTCGAGCTCGTCGCCAAGGGCATGCGCGCGTGCTCGACCTCGACGAGTCCTTCGACGCCGACGCCCACCACGCGCTCGCCCGGGAGGCCGCGGCCGCAGTCGGTCGTGCTGCTCGAGAACGACGGCGTGCTGCCGCTGGCCGCCGACGCCGCGGATCGCCGTCATCGGCGAGCTCGCCCGCACCCCGCGCTTCCAGGGCGCCGGCTCCTCGCAGGTCAACCCGACGCGGGTCGACGTCGCTCCTCGACGAGCTGCGCGGCGGCGTACGGCGAGGTCGCCCTTCGCCGCCGGCTACGGCCTCGGCAAGACACCGCCGGCGACGAGGCGCTGCGCGCCGAGGCCGTCGAGGTCGCCGCGGTCGGCCGAGCACGCGTCGTCGTGGTCCTCGGGCTGCCCGGCCGCGGACGAGTCCGAGGGCTTCGACCGCACGCACATGGACCTGCCCGCCAACCAGCGCGCGCTGCTCGCCGCGGTGGCCGAGGTCAACCCGCGACGTCGTCGTCGTGCTGGTCAACGGCTCGACCGTGCTGCTCGGCGAGGTCGCCCCGCACGCCCGGGCGCTCGTCGAGGCCTGGCTGGGCGGCCAGGCGGCGGGCGGCGCGATCGTCGACGTCCTCACCGGCGCGGTGAACCCCTCCGGCAAGCTCGCCGAGACGGTCCCGCACCGGCTCGAGGACAGCTCGTCCTACCTGGGCTTCCCGGGCGACTCGCCAGGTGGTGCGCTACGGCGAGGGGCTGTTCATCGGCTACCGCGGCTACGACGCGTCGCACCTCGACGTCGCCTTCCCGTTCGGCTACGGGCTGTCGTACACGAGCTTCGCGCTCTCCGACCTCGCCGGTCGGCGTCGCGCGGCTCGCGCCGCCGACGGCACCCTCGCGGCCGACCGTCACCGTGACCGTCACCAACACCGGCGACCGCGCCGGCGCCGAGGTCGTGCAGGTCTACGTCCGTGACGTCGAGTCGAGCGTGGCCCGGCCCGTGCGCGAGCTCAAGGGCTTCGCCAAGGTCGCACCTCGAGGCGGGGGCGTCGCGGGCGGTCGACGGTCGCCCTCGACCAGCGGGCCTTCGCGTTCTTGTCGCACCCTGCACGGCCGCTGGGCCGTCGAGGCCGGGCGAGTTCGTCGTCGAGGTCGGCACCAGCTCGCGCGACCTGCCGCTGGCCGCGCGCTCACCGTCGACGCTCCGCGGCTCGCCCCGCCGCTCACCCGCGACTCCACCCTGCAGGAGTGGATGGCCGACCCGCGTGGGCCGGACGCTGCTCGAGCGTGAGGTCGGCGGCCTCGGGCCGGGCGGCGCTCGACCCCGAGCTGGTCGTGCGTCATCGGCAACATGCCGATGAGCACGCTGGCCAGCTTCGGCGGCATGAGCCTCGACCACGACGCCCTCGACCGCGTGTCGGCCGAGTGGCAGCAGGCGCAGGCGGGGGACGCCCGGTGAGCGTCTGCGTCGCAGTCACCGACAGCGTCGAGGGCCAGGTCGCCCTCGCGGCGGCGGCCCGGGAGGCCGCGCTGCTCGGCGTGGACCTCGTGGTCGTCGACCTCACGGCGGACGGCGTGGACCGGTCGGCCCTCGTCACCGACGCACCGCGGGAGGTGGTCCGGCCCGCCGCGACCCGCTCCGACGGCGCCGACGAGATCGAGCAGGTGCTGCAGGTGCTCGAGGAGCGGCCGGAGGCGAGCCGCCTCGTCGTTGGGTGCGCCGCCGCTCCGCGGTCGGCAAGGCGGTGCTGGGCAGCATCGCGCAGCGCCTGATCCTCGAGTCCCCGGTGCCGGTCCTGTCGGTCAAGGCCGACTGAGAAGCCCCTCGTACGGTCGGTCGGAGGGGGGCTGCCGGCCGTACGAGGCCTCCGTGTGGGAGAAGGTCGAGCCCGGCGCGCTCAGAAGGCGCTGTAGGTGTCGATGCGGCGGCGGGCCCGCCAGCTGGTGACCAGCACGAGCACGCCCGCCAGCAGGCCGAAGACCCAGGCGGCACCCAGCCCGACGCCGACGTCGAGCCGGCTCAGCAGCACGGTGCCGACGAGCAGGGCGACCGGCGCGAGGACGAGCGCGTAGCCGGCCAGGTGGAAGAACCACCAGGCGAAGCGGTTGATCTCCTCGGTCAGCAGTCCCCAGCAGGTGAGGACCGCGACGACCGTGCCGATCTGCTGCAGACCCGGGCCGGCGGCGGCGAAGTTCAGGGCGAGGTCGTCGTCGGAGCGGACCTCCGGCCGGTAGCCGGGCAGGTAGGTCGGGTCGAGCCCGCCCAGCAGGCTCGCCGCACCGAAGAGCCGGGGAGCCCGGGTGACCTGCTCGGAGGCGTCGTTCAGGTAGGTCAGGCTCAGGTAGGGGAGCACCGCGCCGAGCAGCAGGAGCAGCAGGAGACCGCCCACCTGCAGGGCACGGACGCGTGTGACGACGAGGTTCCCGCGGCGCAGGAGCACCGGCTCCGCGGGCGCGCCGGTGGCGCTCGGGCTGCTCATCGACCCACGATCCCATCGTCGGCCGCGCGACACGGCCCCCGGGGGTCGACGGAGCCAGGGTCTCGATCTATCGTGGGCGATGCATCCGCTTGCACCCGGTCCGCGTCGTCGCCGACGGCGCCCGAGAGAGGTCCGCCTGACGGGCCCCCGGGTCGGCGGACTGTGGCAGTTGTGCCCGGTAGGGCATACTTTGCGCCTCATGAGCGAGCACACCACGGTCCCCGGGCCCTCCCAGCGCCGGACGATCGTCTACGACTCGTTCGGCGGCCGCTACAGCGACAACTCCCGCGCGATGTTCCGCTGGCTGCGCGACCGTGTCCCCGCCGACCACGTGTGGCTGGCCGACCCGGCGCACCGCTCGGCGTTCCCGCGCGGCGTGCGCACCGTGCCGTACGGGTCCCCCGAGTCGGTGGCCGTCCTGGAGCAGGCCGACCTCGTGCTGGCCAACACCCACATCGAGATCGAGTGGGCCAAGCGTCCGGGCGCGACCTACCTGCAGATGTGGCACGGCACCCCGCTGAAGACCGTCCACCGCGACGTGCGCTGGGCCCCGCCGGGCCGGCTCGACTGGCTCGACCTCGACGTCGACCGCTGGGACCACCTGCTCTCCCCGAGCCCGGCGAGCACGCCGCGGCTGCGCAGCGCCTTCCGCTGGGAGGGCTCGGTGCTCGAGCTCGGCTACCCCCGCAACGACGTCCTGCAGCCGCCGCGCGTCGACGAGGTCCGGGCCCGTGTCCGGGCCCGGCTGGGGCTCGCGCCGGACGAGACCGTGGTGCTCTACGCCCCCACCTTCCGCGACCGGTTCTTCGCCGACCCCGCCGCACCCCCGCTGGAGCTGTCGCTGGACGTGCCCAGGCTCGCGGCCGACCTCGGGCCCGGCGTCCGGCTGCTGACCCGGGTGCACTACTTCATGACCGACCGGCTCGCGCCCTTCGACGTCCCCGGGGTCCTCGACGTGTCCTGGTACCCGGACATGGCCGAGCTCTACGCGGCCGCGGACGTGCTCGTCACCGACTACTCCTCGTCGATGTTCGACTTCGCCGTGACCGGCAAGCCGCTCGTCTTCTACGCCTACGACCTGCCGACCTACCGCGACGTGGACCGCGGCTTCTACTTCGAGCTGGAGCCGGTCGCCCCGGGCCCGGTCGTCGCGACGCAGAAGGCGCTGACCACGGCGCTGCGCGACCTGCCCGGCGTGCAGCACGCCTACGCCAAGCGGTACCGCCGGTTCCGGCAGACCTACGCCGCCCTGGACGACGGCCACGCCACGCAGCGCCTCGGCCGCTTCCTCGAGCGCGAGGTCCTGGCCCGGCAGGACGAGATCGTCGCCGGCGCCTGAGCGGTGTCGGAGGGCCCGCCTAGGTTGTCGGGCGTGAGGGCGAGGTGAACGCGGTCGGGCTGAGCGACGTCCTCGCCCTGCTCCGGCGCGACGCCGCCTTCGACCCCGGCACCCGGCGTCGCGGGCAGGAGTACGCGTCCGAGGGCCGGGTCGGCCACGTCAGCCACGAGTGGGACGGTGGCTCGCTCTTCGCCTCCGGGCTGGTCTCGGGGACGATCGGCTACCGCGCCTCCGTCGTGGCCGAGCGCGTCGGGCCGGCGCACGTCGAGCTGCGCACGAGCTGCACGTGCCCGGTGGCGTTCGACTGCAAGCACGTCTTCGCCCTCGTGTGCGCGCTGTCGGCGACGCTGGCCGCCCCGGGTCGACCCGACTGGCGTGCCGTCCTCGACGACGTGCTCGACGAGGTCGCGCCCCGGGCGTCGACCGCGCCGGAACCTGTCCCGCTCGGGCTCGAGCTCGTGCTGCCCAAGCCGGTGCCGCGCAGCCGCTGGGGTCCGGCGCAGCCGTCCCTGCGCGTCTGGGTGCGCCCGGTGCGCCGCGGCCGCAACGGACGCTGGGTGCGCAAGGGCGCGGAGTGGTCGCGGATCGGCAACGACCCGTACGCGCCCGCGTGGAGCCGCGCGCCCGAGCCGCCCGAGGCCGACGCGCGCGACCTGGCCGTGCTGGCCGAGCTCAAGACCGCGCTGCTCGGCCGACGCGGCCACCTCGGCTCCGGCTCCGACGCCCTCGACCTGCACGCGGCCGGTCCGGGGCTCTGGCCGGCGCTGCGCCGCGCCGCCGAGCGCGGGATGCCCCTCGTCGCCTCCGAGGCCGAGGTGCAGGTGCTGCTCGCCGACGCCCCGGCCGCGGTCGGGGTCGACGTGCGCCGCGACGACGGCGAGCTCGTCCTCAGCGCGGGGCTGGTGCTCGACGACGAGGTGCACGCCGCCGCCGACACCGCGCTGGTCGGCGAGCCGCCGCACGGGGTGGTCGTGCGGCAGCGGTCGGGCGACGTCACCACCCGTCTGCTCCTCGCGCCGCTGGGTGCGCCGGTGCCGTCGTCGGTCCGGTCCTGGCTGGGGACCGGCCAGGACCTCCGGGTGGGCGCGGACGCCGCGGACGAGCTCGTGGGGGAGTACCTCCCCGCGCTCGCGTCCTCGGTGCCGGTGACCTCGCGGGACGGTTCGGTGGACCTCCCCGGCCCGGCCGTCGTCACCCTGCGCGGGGAGGTGACGTGGGACGACGACGGACTGGTCGCGCTCGCCTGGCGCTGGCTCTACCGCCGCGGTGACGACGCCCAGCAGTTCGGCGTGGACGAGAGCCCCGACGCGGTCCGCGGCTGGCGCGACCGGGCGGCGGAGTCCGCGGTGGTCGAGCGGCTGCGCACCGACGACGAGCTCGACGCGCTGCTCGGGCTCGGGCTGCGCGGTCCCGGCACGCTGAGCGCCGGGGTCCGGCTGCGCGGGGCCGAGGCCATGCACTTCGCGCAGCGCGACCTGCCGCGCCTGCGGGCGCACCCCGACGTGGAGATCCTGACCAACGGCGCGCCGCCGCAGTTCCGCGAGGTGACGGGCGTGCCGCAGGTGCAGTTCCACCCGCGCGGCGCCGCCGAGCGCAAGGACCGCACCGACTGGCTCGACCTCGAGGTGCTCGTCTCGGTCGAGGACGACGAGCTCGGCACGGTGTGGCTCGGGCTGCCGACCGTGCTCACGGCGCTGGCCACGGGCCGGACGACGGTGATGCTGCACAAGGGCGCGTACGTGGACCTCGACCGGCCCGAGCTCGACCGCCTGGCTCGGCTCGTCGCCGAGGCGCGGGCCTTCTCCGACCGGCGCTCGCCCCGGCGGCGCCAGGCGGAGGCCGACGACGCGGACGAGGACGACGACGCCATCCGGCTCAACCGCCAGGCGCACGGGCTGCTCGCCGACGTCGACGAGATCGGGGCGACCCAGGGCCAGCTGCGGGAGTGGGCCGCGGCCTCCGCAGCGCTGCGGCGGCTCGCCGAGAGCGGTGGGGAGCTGCCGGCCGTGCCCCTGCCCGACGGGCTGCGGGCGACCCTGCGGCCCTACCAGCACGACGGCTACCAGTGGCTGAGCTTCCTGCGCCGTCAGGGCCTCGGCGGCGTCCTCGCCGACGACATGGGCCTGGGCAAGACCGTGCAGACGCTGGCGATGATCGCCCGGGCCCGCGAGGAGGCCGCCGCGGCGGGCGAGGTCCGGACGCCGTTCCTCGTCGTCGTGCCTTCGAGCGTGGTCGGCACCTGGCTGTCGGAGGCGGAACGGTTCACCCCTGGTCTACGGGTGGTCGCGGTCACCGGGTCCGCGGCCACGCGCGGGTGGGCGCTCGAGCGGCTGCTCGACCGCGTTCCGCGAGCGCCAGCGAGTGGAACGCCGCGGGGGGTGAGGGGGGTCGTCCCCCCTCAGGAGAGGGTTCCGCGAGCGCCAGCGAGTGGGACGCCGCGGGGGGTGAGGGGGGTCGTCCCCCCTCAGGACGCACCGCCCGACGTCGTCGTCACCACCTACACGCTGCTGCGCCTCGAGGCGGAGGCGTACGCGGGCGTGCGTTGGTCCGGCCTGGTGCTGGACGAGGCGCAGGCGGTCAAGAACCACCGCAGCAAGACCTGGGCGGCGTTGCGCGACGTCGAGGCGGACTGCCGCTTCGCGATCACCGGCACGCCGCTGGAGAACAACCTCATGGAGCTGTGGTCGGTGCTGTCGCTGGCCGCGCCGGGGATGTTCCCGTACGCGGAGGCGTTCCGGACCACCGTCGCCCAGCCGATCGAGCAGCACGCCGACCCCGCCGCGCTGCCGGCGCTGCTGCGCCGGATCCGGCCGGTGCTGCTGCGCCGGACCAAGGAGCTCGTGGCCGCGGAGCTGCCGCCCAAGCAGGTCCAGGTGGTGGAGGTCCAGCTCTCGGCGCAGCACCGCCGGGTCTACGACACCCACCTCGCCCGGGAGCGGCAGCGCCTGCTCAAGCTGCTGGACGACCCCGACGGGCTCGAGCAGAACCGGATCACGATCCTCGCCTCGCTCACCCGGCTGCGCCAGCTGGCCCTCGACCCCGCACTGGTCGACCCCGCGCACGAGGAGGTCGGCTCGGCCAAGCTCGACGAGGTGCTCGACCGGCTCACCGAGCTCGCCGCGGAGGGTCACCGGGCGCTCGTCTTCAGCCAGTTCACGCGGTTCCTGGGACGGGTCCGGGCCCGGCTCGACGCGGCCGGGATCGCGTACGCGTACCTCGACGGCCGCACGCGTCGGCGCGCCGAGGTGGTCGAGGAGTTCCGGCGGGGCGACGCGCCGGTGTTCCTGATCAGCCTGAAGGCCGGCGGCGTCGGGCTGAACCTGACCGAGGCCGACTACGTCTTCGTGCTCGACCCCTGGTGGAACCCGGCCGTCGAGGCCCAGGCGATCGACCGGACCCACCGGATCGGGCAGACCCGGCCGGTGATGGTGTACCGCCTGGTCGCGGTCGGGACCGTCGAGCAGAAGGTCGTGGAGCTGTCCGCGCGGAAGGCCGAGCTCTTCGCGAGCGTGCTGGACGGCGAGGTGCCGCTCGGCAGCGCACTCACCGCCCGCGACATCGCCGCCCTCGTGCAGTAGCCCGCGGACCGCCTTCGGCGGAGGGGCGGTAGAGGCGGTGGCCGCGGTTGTTCTCCCCACGGTTCGTCGCCCGACGAGGCGGTGCTGCTCGCGCTCGCTGGTGAAGCGCGGTGGGTGATGCCCGGCGCCCGGTCGCCTACCCGCCGGCCGAGGAGCTCGCCGCCTTCGTCAGCCGGCGATCGTGACGTCGGCGACCGCCGACGGCTGCTCGAACTCGGACACCCGCACCGCCGCGTTGATGCGCCAGCGGCCCGGCGCAGGGATGTTGACCGTCGCCCGGTAGCTGCCCGGCCCTTCGCCAGGCGCCACTGTCGCCTTCAGAGGGCCCAGACTCAGCTCGGGCTCCGCCACGGTGACCTCGGGCACCGCCACTGGCGTGACGGGCTGGTCGGCGGCGTCGACCACCTGGAACGTGACGACGTTCACCCCCGGCCGGCCGGGGGTGAGCGAAGCGTTGAGGTGCCCGGTGCCGAGATCGGCCGCGAGCACGGTCGCGGCACCGGCCGACCCCGCGCCACCGCCTCCCAGGCCCGGTCCGGGGTCCTGCATCCCGAGCACCGAGGTCGCTGCGACGACGAGGACCAGGACGACGACCTCTGCCCTGACGGCGCGGGCCAGCCGTTCCCACTGCGCTGGATGCGTGTCGAGGTCCCCCAGACGTGGCAGCAGCACCGCCCGGTTCCAGACCGCGAGCCCGCCGACCACGGCGGCCAGGGCCACCTTGACCAGGAGCACGTGGCCGTAGGTGGTCGAGAGCAGGACCCGCGCGGAACCGAGCATGACCACCGCCAGACCGGTGCCGCTCAGGGCCAGGACGACCACCACCGCACCCGCTGCCGCCGAGAAGCGACCCAGCACGGCGGCGGCCTCACGTGGGTCGAGCGCGGTCCGTCGTGCTCGGGCCAGGAAGAGGCTCAGGCCGATCAGACCGCCGAACCAGACGGCGGCGGCGCCGGCGTGGGCCGCGTCGGTGCTGAGCACGAGCCAGGCGGGACCATGGCTGCGGGTGTGGCCCACGGGGAGGACGGCGGCGATGGCCAGGATCGAGCCGACGACCGTGAGGCGGGTCCGCGACCGGACGTCCTGGGCCTGCCGGGCCGTGGCGAGCAGGACCGAGCCCGTCACGACGAGCAGCAGCGCCAATCCCGCGGGCGAGCGCCAGCCTGACGTGAGGGAGGACGTCCTCAGCAGGTCCGCCAGCGGACCCCCTGACTCCCGGACCGTGCCCACCGGGACCAGGAGCGCGTAGACCACCGGGGCGCTGAGTGCGGCGACCGCCAGCAGCCGGCGACGCGCTCTCCCGTCGTCGGTCACGTCCCGCAGCATCAGCACCTCGAAGACGCTCAGCCCGACGAGGATCATCAGGGCCAGGTACCCGAGCCCCGTCAGCACGGAGTAGGTCGTGCCGACGGACGCGTCCGCCGCGGCCCCGACCACCTGGGGGGCCGTCCCGTCGGGTCGACCGACCACGAAGGTGAGGGCGCCGTTGACCGGGTGCGAATCGCTGGAGACCACCCGCCAGGACAGGACGTAGCTCCCCTCGTGCAGGCCTCCGGGCAGCGCCGCGGTGGCGGTGCGGTCGGTGACGCGCGACGACAGCACCACGGCGGACCCCGCGCGGTCGTACAGCCGGAAGCCCTCCGAGACGCTCCGGACGGGCTCGTCGAACACCAGGACGACCTCCGCCGGGGGCTGCGCGAGCACGGCCGCCTCGGTCGGGGTGGAGGAGACAAGACGCGCGTGCGCGGCAGCCGGAGACGCAGGAAGCAGCAGGACGAGGGCAAGCGCGGTCAGCAGACCCGCAGCCGACCGCGCCGCCCAGCCGCGGCCGCGCCTCGTCCAGGTCATCGCGGCCTCGTGCTCCCGCGGAGGAGCGCGGTCGTCCCGGCTGCCAGTCCGGCGAGACCGACGACGAACCCCGCCAGACCCCAGCCCGGACCCGGACGGGCCGCGGCAGAGCCCGGAGGCGTCCCGCCGTCCTCCGCCACGGCCGCCGCTGCCGCCGAGCCCGTGCCGGCCGCGGCCGGTGCGACGACGACGGAGGGAGCGGGCGACTGCAGCTCCTCGGAGTCCTGCCCCCGAGCCGGGACCTGGGTCCAGGCGACCTCGCCCTCGGTGCACGTCTGCACGGTCGGGAAGCTCAGGGTGGTGCCGGCCGCCTCGACCGGGATCGCCACCTCGAGCTCGAACCTCGCCCGGTAACCGTCCGGCAAGGGGGTCTTCGCGGTGTACACGACCTGGTCCACCCGCTCGGTGACCTCGTCGCCGTCAGGCAGCACCAGGGGCTCTCGGAGGTGCGCGAGGGACTTGTGGACCGTCCACCCGGGCTCCACCGTGGGCGTCACCTCCGTGATGCCTGCCGGGACCTGCACGGCCACGCGGGTGGTCGCCGCGCCCTCGCACCCGTGCGGGACGCTCAGGGTCAGCACGGCGCTGGACCCGGCCGCGACCCCGTCACCGTGGATGCTCACGTGTGCGCTCGCGACGGCTGCGCCGCCGCTCAGCCAGACACCGCCGAGCAGGGCGGCCAGGACGACCAGGGTGGTGCGGGCCGACCTCGTGGTCATGGTTTCTCCTTGGGTTCGTCCCCGGCGGATCGACCTCCGATCGGGGCGGGTGTGGCGGGTGCGGGCGACCGAGCGGGGTCGATCGGGAGGAGCCGGGGCTCCGTCCGGGAGGACGGAGCCCCGGCGGCGGCGCGCCGGGGAGGATGCGCCGCCTGGGCACGCGGTCGGCTCGTCGGGGGGACGTCGTAGCCGGCCGGGTGCAGCTGGTGAGCCGCCCACCGGGACTGCGCCGCCGGTGGGCGACGCAGCCGCGGTGTGGCGGTCCGCTAGTTGGCGCCCGTCGTGAAGGTCCAGACGACGGGGGCCAGGAGGTTGCCGGCGGTGTCCCTGATCCCACTGCTCAGGGTCACCGTGTACTGGGTGTTGGCCAGCAGCGTCCCGCTCGGGTTCAGCGTCGCCACCCGGGTGGTGGCGTTGTAGCTGGCCACCGAGGTGAAGGCGGCGTTGGTCGACGTCCGCTTGATGGTGAAGTTCCCGCTCGCTGCAGCGGTGCCCGGCAGGCCGGTGACCGCCTCGCTGAAGGTCGCGGTGATGTTCGCCGTGCGGCTGACGCCAGTGGCGTTGGCCCCCGGTGTCCGAGCGGTGACCGTCGGGGCGGGACCGGTGATGAAGGTCCACGTCTTGGCGGCGATCGGGTTACCGGCAAGGTCCTTGACCGCCGCCGTCAGAGCGAGCGTGTACGTGCGGTCGGCAACCAGCGGAGCGTCCGGCGTCAGCGTCGCGGTCCGTGTGGTCGGGTTGTAGACGACCTTGGAGGCAACCACGGCCGTCCCCAGCTTCAGCGTGTAGCTGGGCGTGCTGGCCGCGACCGTGGGCAGGCCGTTCACCGGCTCGCTGAACGTCGCCGTCAGCGGGGTCCGGGCGGCCGTCGAGCCCACGTCGATGCCCGTGGCTCGATCCACCGGGTTGGTGGCGGTGACGGTCGGGCTGGGACCGGTGGTGAAGTCCCAGCTGGTGGCCGCCACAGACCCACCGGACGCGCTCTTGATCGCCGTGGTGAGCGAGAGCGTGTACGTCCGGTCAGTGACGAGCACCCCCGACGGGGTCAGGGTCGCGACCCGGGTCGCGGCGTTGTAGCTCACGGTGGCGGCGACCGACGCGCCGCCAGCCTGCTTCAGCGTGAACGTCGTGTTGCTGACCCCGGTGACCGGCTCGTTGAACGTGACCGTCGGCCGAGCACTGGTCGCCACGCCCGTCGCCCCGGGCGCGGGGTTCTGAGCGGTGACCTTGGGTGTGGTCGGTGCGGTGTAGACGGGTGCCGAGACAGTGCTGCCCGCCGCGTTCCAGGCCGTGATCCGGTAGGCGTACTGCCCGGTGCCGGCGGTCTTGTCGGTGTAGGTCGTCACGTTGGCCAGCGTCGTGGCAAGCGGGGCGAAGGCGCCCAGCGTGCCGTTCACGAGCGGCGCCCTCTCGATCTTGTACCCGATCTCGTTCTTGGGGTTGCCCCAGGTGTTCGGGTCGGTGATCGAGATGGGAGTCCCGTCGGTCCAGCTCAGCTGGACGTCGGCGGTCGGCCGGGTGAAGCTGCCCACCGACGCGTCGGGCAGGGCCCGCGGTGCACTGACCGAGATCGGTCGCATCATGTCCATCTCCTCGTGGCTGAGGATGTGGCAGTGCCACACGTACTCCCAACCGAAGTTGGTGATGGCGTTGGTGATCGGGTCGATGGGGTCACCGTTGGTGTCGGTGTTGTTGAACCCCGCCTCCGACCCGTTCGGGCCGGTCGTGGAGCCCTTCGCACCGAGCGGCATCATCGGGTTGAGCGGTCGACTGCTGTCCGGGACGGCGAACGGCAGCTTGGGCAAGATCGGACGGACCGCCACGATCGTGTCCTCGAGCGGACTCACCCTGACGGTGTCCTTCCACCCGATCTCGCTGGGTTCGGGCGGGATGATGATGTTGTCCCAGGTGACCCGGTTCAGCACCTGGACGTCGTTGAGGTGGAAGTGCAGCGGATGGGTGTCCACCCCGTTGTGCGTGATCTTCCAGATCTGCGTCCCGTCGGTGCTGGTGGAGATCGGGGTCACCGCCAGGCTGTTGGTGCCCTTGGTGCCGTCGAGGAGCTCGGTCGCCGGGTTCACGAACGGGTAGAGGATGACGTTCTGCAGCAGCGGCGTCGCCCCTGGAGCCTCCAGACCGATGTTGCCGCTCATCCGGCCCCACTCGTCGAAGTTCGCCGAGTTCATCTCGTCGTGCACGGCCTTGCCCTCGAGGGGGATGCTCAGCTGCTTGCCCGACAGGGTGTCGAACGTGAACTTGTCACCACCCTGCTCGGCGATCCTCGCGAAGCCGTCGCACTTCGCTGACGGGTTCGTGGCTGCGTTGCAGTAGCCGCTCCCGACGAAGCTCGTCCCGTAGGCCCGGTTGTAGGCGGCCTGGCCGACGACGACAGGGTTCTGGCTGGACTCGAACACCCCGGCGGGCTTGCCCGCGGCGTCGGTGTGGTGGTCGAACGCCGCCATCAGCTTGCCCATCTGGTCGGCCGTGGTGTTCGGCCGGTCGAACGCGACTGCCGGGGCGGTGTTGGCGACCTTGACCTGCATGACCGTACGGGTGTCGGGGCCGTACCCGGGCAGGGTGGAGGGAGCGCCGCCCGGCGACAGGTCCGGACCACCGGCGTGGTAGTCGTAGCTGGCGATGCGCCCGGGGAACGCGGCCGGTGCGTCGTTGTAGAGGATGAGCGTCTTGCCCTTGTAGGCGGAGAAGTCGACGACGACGTCGGCCCGTTCGGCCGGCGCGAGCAGCAGCGAGTGCTGGTCGACGTTGCCCACGTCGAAGCGGGTCGGGTCGGTGATCCAGGTCGTCTCGTGGGCCGGGACGACCGTCGGGGTCGGCAGGAAGCCGCCCTCGTTGCCGATCTGGACCCAGTCAGGTCCCTTGGGGCTCACCTTCGTGTCCGGGGTGGGTGAGATCGACGTGTCGGTCAGGGCCGCCTGCACCTCGCTGTCCTTGAGCTTGACCTCGGTCCCCGTGGCGGGGTCGGCGACGTACCACGACAGGTTCCAGAACCGGTCGTCAGAGCCGTTCAGGATCCGGAAGCGGTAGGTCTTCGGGTCCATCGTCGTGGTGGGGTACGCGGTGCCGTTCACCACGGGGGTGTCGTGGAAGGCCTCCATGCCGACGGAGTTGTTCGGCGTCGAGGGGACCAGGGCCGGCTCGCAGAAGTCGGCCACGTTGGGGTCGCACTTCGGGTCGAAGTACGGGTTGGCCATCGGCGGGTACTTGGCGTCCTTGGCCGGCGGCCAGAACCAGGGGCCGTAGAACCAGCGACCGAAGGAGCTCATCCCGCTGGGGTCACCGGGGTTCTGCGCCGGCATGTAGACGTGCGGCTGCCAGAGGTTGCCCTCGCCGCCCCACTTCTTCGCGTCCCAGGTCGGGTCGAGCTGGGCCATCCGCTTCGCGCTGGGCACGAAGGTCTTGTCCTGGATGGTGAGCGACGTCCCCATGCCGAGCCCGTCGAGGGCGCCACCGGGAGCCGTCAGGGCCTTCTCGGTGTCGTCGGTGATCATGTACCCGGCCTCCTCGCCGGCGTACACGTTCAGCCGCGTGATGCCCCACGCGTGGTCGTGGTAGAACATCATCCGCGCGCTCTGCTGGTTGGTGTAGAAGAAGGTCTCCGCGCCGGGTCCGGGGTCCGGCATGTCCGGCACGTTGCTGACGCTCACGCCCTTCGGGTAGGCGGTGTTCTCACCGGTGGGGGTGACCCACTGGTGCGGCGTGCCGTCGCTGATCCACGGGGTGATGCCCCCGTGCAGGTGCAGCGTGGCGCGGTTCTCGGAGTAGCAGGTCGACGGCTTCGGGGTCTGGCCGCACATCGGGTTGCGCACCCCGTCGAGGACGCTCTTCTCGTCCTTGGCCATGTCGAGCGGGACCTTGGTCGTGGAGTTGAGCTTCATCATGTCCGGGCCCGCGCCCGCGCCCATCACCGTGGTGTCCACCGGGAGGAACAGGTCACCGTCCACGCCCGTCGGGAGCAGGTTGCGGAACAGCACCCGCACGGGCCGGTTCTTGGTCGCCACGATGGTCGGGCCGAGGTAGTGCGGCTTGTCCACCCCGGTGAAGCTGATCGGGCTGTCCGGCTTGGCCGGGTCGAGGTTGGCGTTGCCGAGCGCGACCTTCTTGCCCGGCACGACGCTGGTGGACAGCTGCACGTAGCCGCGCAGCAGGCTGGCGGGCAGGTCGCGGTGGAACTTCATCCGGTACTGCACGACCGCGATCTCGTAGTAGTCGGTACCGGGGTAGGTGGTGGTGTCGGGCACGGCGACGGGGATGTACTGCCCCAGGTCGTTGGCGTTGCCCTCACCCTGACCCGGCAGCGTGTCGACGAACTTCTTGATCCCGGGCGTGAGGTAGCCGGCGCCGGGGTCGGTGACGACGATGTCGGTCACCGAGCCCTTGACGGCGACCTTCGCCGTGGCGCTGGCGCCCTTGTCGGCCGTCCCGACCGTGTCCTCGATGGCAATGGTCGGCGCGGAGTCGTAGCCGGCACCGCCGTCGGTGACGTCGATGCGCGTGACACCGATGGTGGCCGTCGCCGTGGCCTCCTTGTCCGGGGCGGTCTTGCTGGCGTCGGTGATCGTCACCGTCGGCGCGGAGGTGTAGCCGCTGCCCGCGTTGGCGATGTCGATCGAGGTCACCGTGCCGTTGGCGTCCATCTTGGCGCTCGCGGTCGCCTGCTCACCGTCGGACAGGTCGGGCTTGGAGAGGGTCACCAGCGGCTGTGCCTGGTACCCCTTGCCGCCGTCGGTCAGCTTGAGGTCGTCCACGGTCCCGCTCGCCAGAGCGTGCGCCTCGGCACCTGCCGTCGGGTTGCCACCGCTGAGCTTGACCACGGGGGAGGTGAACCCGAAGCCGGTCTCGTTGACGTCGATCGCGGTGATGACGCCGGTCGCGATCTTCGCGGTGGCCTTGGCCACCGCGGTCGGCGTGACGCCGGCGGTGGTGATCTCGACCGTGGGCGGCACCGCGTACCCGGCACCCGGGCTGGTCACCGTCACCCCGGAGATCCCACCGGTCTTGGGGTCGACGTCGGCGGTCGCTTCCGCTCCCGTGCCGGGGTCGACGACCGTCGGGGTGACATCCGCTCCGAACGAGTAGGTGCGGTCGTGGGAGAAGTCGGGGTAGCCCGGGTCACCGAGCTTGACCGTGCTGTTCTGCGCGGGCGCCACGGTGGTGCCCATGGTCGGGTCACCGCTCGCGGGAGTGCTCAGGGTGTCGCCGTTGGCGGGGACGTCGGTGTCGACCGGGATCCCCTGCCCGTAGAACCCGATCACGTCGTCCTTCTGCACCGTCACCGGTGAGACGGGGTACGTGGCGACCTCACCCGTGTCGACCTTCGGCGTCGGGACCTTCAGCTCGTCGCTGACGTAGACGACGGTGTACTCGCCCGCCGTGCCCGTCGGGCGCAGCACCAGCGCGTGGAACAGGCTCCCCGCCGAAGTGCTCGGGCTGCCCCTGTTGACGCCCTGGTTCCAGCTCTGGAAGTCCTTGAGCGTGCCGGCCGGCAGCTTGGCGTGGTCGAGCACCACCAGCACCGGACCGAGCTCGCCGGTCGGCTTCGCGAAGTCGGTCGCGTACTGCCGCTCGACCAGCGGGTTGCCGTAGAGCACCGGCGTGGGTGTCCCCAGGCTGACCTTCACCAGCGCGTCCGCGAGCGTCTGCGGGCTGTTGGCCCAGTTGGGGTACGGACCGAAGTAGTGCGGCACCTTCGTCTCGTCCGTCGTGCTGGACGGCATGGCCGCGGTCGCCGCTGTCGGACCGAACCCGCTCAACGTGGCGGCGACCAGCGCGACCAGGAGCAGTGCGGTGACGAAGACAGGAGATCTGCGCCAACGGCGGATCCTGCCTGCTCCTCCGGCTGTGGACGTGCCAACGAGATCCCACATGTTGCCCCCCCGGGCTCAAGGGCGCCGCGTACCCCCGTACGCGGTCCACCTCGGGACGAGCATGGAGGCAGATCTTTAACGCATCTTTAATATCCTCAGCGTCCGTGGACCGTGGGCTCAGGAACTTCGCCACGACGTGGGCGAGCCCCGGGTGCTCCGGGGTCGACGAGCGGGTTCCTCACCCCCGGCCGAGGCGGTAACCCAGCCCGCGGACCGTCTCGATCGCGTTCCTCCCGAGCTTCCTGCGGATGTGGTGCACGTAGATGCCCACCAGCCCTTCGTCCTCGCCCTCGGGGAACACGAGCCGCATGAGCTCGTCGCGCGAGAAGATCTGGTGCCCCCGACGGGCCAGGACCTCGAGCAGGGTGCACTCCCGCTCCGTCAGCGGCACGACCTCGCCCCCCGTGAGCAGGATCTCGCGTTGGGGCACCGACAGCTGCCCGTACGGCAGCGCGATCGTCTCCGAGGTGGTCGCGTGGCGTCGCATCAGAGCCCGCAGGCGTGCCAGGAGCTCGCCGCTGTCGAACGGCTTGGAGAGGTAGTCCTCCGCGCCCGCGTCGAGGCCGTGGACGCGGTCCTGCGGGAGCGCCAGTGCAGACAGGATCAGCACCGGGGTGGTCACGCCGCGGACGCGGAGCCGCGCCAGGAGGTCGAGTCCGTCGATGGCGGGGAGGGTGCGGTCCAGGACGATGAGGTCGAAGGTGCGGGTCAGCGCGAGATGGAGTCCGCGCTGACCGTCGAAGGCTGCGTCCACCCGGTACCCGTGGCCGCCGAGCAGCCGTCCGAGAAAGGCAGCGAGCGGCCGGTCGTCCTCGACGAGCAGCAGGCTTCCGACGTAGGTCTCGAGGACCTCCAGCCCCTCCACCGTTCCCCCTGCCCGCAGCCGGGATGGTGCCTCGCCGCCCCGCTGGCGGCACCCGAGGCTAGCCCACCGGGGCGCATCTCGTCCGATGAGGTCGCGGAACTCCTGCGAACCGCTTGTGGACCCTGCTTGCTTGCTGTTCAATTCGCGGGAGCACCAGAGGGGCAGGTGGCCGGAGCATGATCCCCGACAGACAGTCGGCGCGCGCGGCGTGGACGACACTCGCCCGGGACGCCGCCACCGGGTCCGTGGCACACAGACCGGAGGTGCCGCAGACCGGGAGCACAGCCCTGCGCCCTCGGCTCGACCCGACGCCGGCGGACGCCGTCCGCCTCAAGCGTGCGCTCGCCGCCGGGTGGCTGGTGTTCGCCGTCGTCAACGTCGGCCTGATGGTGCACTACAGGGGCGCCGAGACCATCCCTTACCACCTGATCTGGGCCAGCTACGCGCTCCTCTACGGGCTCGTCACCTGGTCGCGCCGCATCACCCTGCTGAGCTTCGCCGCCGTGTCTGCGGCGACCGGGCTCCCGCTCCTCGCCCATGCCCGGATGGGCTTGATCGGCTGGTCCGAGTGCTCCGAGATCGTCCTGATGGGCGTCATCGTCTCGCTCCTGATCTGGCACGTGGACCGTCAGCGAGCGGCCCAGCGGCGCATCGCCGAGCTGCTGCGCGACGAGCGCGAGCGCGCTCAGGCACGCGAGGTGACGGCGAAGTTCGGGTCCCACGAGGTGCGGACGAGGCTGACGGTCGCACGGGGGCTGGTCGAGATGATCCGGAGCTCGGGCGAGCACGCGAGCGTGCGCGACGACGCCACCACGGTCCTCCAGGAGATCGACAAGGCGACGGCGACCGCGACGAAGCTCTTGGACCTCGTCCGTGTCGAGAGCCCCAACCCGTGGCAGCCGCTGCAGGTCGACCACCTCGTCAGGGTGGTGGTCGGGCGGTGGGCCGCTGCCGTCGAGCGCACCTGGGCGGCGTCCAGCACGGTGGGCCAGGTCCTCGGCGACGGGGAGCGGCTGGAGGCGGCGCTGGACTGCCTGATCGAGAACGCCGTCAAGTTCACCGCCACGGGGGACTCCGTGCGGGTGGACGCCCGCCGCGAGGGCGACGACGTCGTCATCTCGGTGTCGGACAGCGGATGTGGCATCCCGGAGGAGGACCTGGCTCGTGTCTTCCAGCTGTTCCAGACCGGCAGCACAGCGGGGGAGCGCGCCGGCAGCGGTCTCGGCCTCGCCCTCGTCGACGCCACCGTGAAGGCTCGAGGGGGGACGATCTCGGTGACCAGTCAGGTCGGGATCGGCAGCTGCTTCACCATGAGGTTCCCGCACATGACCTCGGTCGGTGACCTCGTCGGACCGGCGGGCGGACGCGAAGGGTCCTGAGACGCTCAGGTCCTGCGTCGCTGCGGGCCGCGTCGGCGACCCGAGCGGCGCGTCGTCGACACGTGTGCCCGACGGTCGAGGAAGATGACGCGCACCCAGCCCCTCCGATCACGACCGCTTCGCCGTGGAGGTCCTCGTCGCCATGCCCAACATCAACGAACCCACCGCCACCGACACCGAGCTCCACGACCGGACACGTCCGCTCCGCGTGGGGCTGGCCTGTCTGCCCTTCATCGGCATCCTCGGGGGCGCGAGCTTCGCGAACCGGGTCGATCCCTTCGTCCTCGGCATGCCCTTCCTGATGGCGTGGATCGTCATCTGCGTGGTCGCCACCAGCGCAGTCATGGCCGTGATCTACGCCCTGGACCCCAAGAACCGGGGGCAGCGGCAGCAGGACGAGGTGGCCCGGTGAACGCCGCCCTCGTCGTCCTGGGGGTCGGACTGGTCATCGCCCTGGGTCTCGGGCTGCGGGCGCGTCACGGTCACGACATGAACCTCGAGGAGTGGTCGGTCGGCGGCCGCTCGTTCGGGGTGATCTTCGTCTTCCTGCTGCTCGCCGGCGAGATCTACACCACGTTCACCTTCCTCGGCGGCAGCGGGTTCTCCTACGCCAACGGTGGTCCGGCCCTCTACATCCTGGCCTACGGATGTCTGGCCTACGTGATGTCGTACTGGTTGCTGCCCGCCATCTGGCGCTACGCCAAGCGCGAGTCCCTCGTCTCGCAGGCCGACTTCTTCGCGCGCAAGTACGGCAGCCGGAACCTCGGCATCCTGGTGTCCCTGATCGGGGTGCTCGCCATGATCCCGTACCTGGTCCTGCAGCTGAAGGGCATGTCGATCATCGTCGCCGAGACGTCGTACGGCGCCGTGTCGCAGACGGCCGCGATCATCATCGGCACCGTGGTGCTGACGGCCTACGTCATGGTGTCCGGGATCCATGGGGCGGCCTGGACGGCGGTGCTCAAGGACGTCCTCATCCTCGCGGTGGCGATCTTCCTGGGCATCTACCTCCCCTGGCACTACTACGGCGGCATCACCCCGATGTTCCGCTCCATCCAGCAGGCGGACCCCGAGTTCCTGACGCTGCACACGAACACGTTGGGCGTCTCGTGGTTCATCAGCACGGTGCTGCTGACCTCGCTCGGGTTCTACATGTGGCCGCACTTCTTCGGCGCGACGTTCTCGGCGAAGCACGAGCAGGCACTGCGCCGCAACGCCGTGATCTTCCCCCTCTACCAGCTGGTCCTGCTCTTCATCTTCTTCGTCGGGTTCGCGGCCGTGCTCAAGGTGCCCGGGCTCAAGGGCACCGACTCCGACCTGGCGTTGCTGCAGCTGTCGCGTCAGACGTTCTCGCCGTGGTTCGTCGGGATCATCGGTGCGACCGGCATGCTGACCGCGCTCGTGCCCGGCTCGATGCTGCTCACCACGTCGGCGACCATGCTGGCCAAGAACGTGTACGCCGAGCTGCGCCCGGGGACGTCGTCCGCGAGCGTGATGCGGCTGGCACGGTTGCTCGTCCCGGTCCTGGCGGCCGTCACGCTGCTGCTCACGTTCAGAGGCGGCAGCACGATCGTCGCCCTGCTGCTCCTGGGCTACGCCTTCGTCACCCAGCTGTTCCCGTCGCTGGTCGCGAGCCTGCTCCCGCGAAACCCCGCCACGACGGCGGGCGCCGCGGCCGGGATGGTGGTCGGCGTCGCCGTCGTCAGCTACGTGATCGTGGCGAAGCGCTCCGTCGGCAGTCTGATGCCGTTCCTCCCGTCCTGGGCGCAGACGCTGAACGTGGGCATCGTCGCCATGCTGGCGAACGTGCTCGTCCTCGTCGTCGTCTCCGCTCTGACGAGGGGCCGGGACCGGCGTCCCGCCTCGGACGCACGCGTCGTCCAGCCGGCGGCCGGGGCCTCGCAGTGACCCGCGGCGCGACCACCCCCGTGCGGGTCGACAGCTCGAGGCTGAACAGCTGGGTCGAACGGCTGGCTCAGGCGGGAAGCCAGGCGGGTGGCGGGATCATCCGCCCGCTGTACTCCTCCGCCTGGCGCGAGGCCCAGGACCTGGTCGCCGCGATGATGACGGACGCCGGTCTGACGGTGCGCGAGGACGCGGTCGGCAACGTCTTCGGTCGGCTCGCCGGTGACAGCGACGGACCCGTGCTGCTCACCGGGTCCCACATCGACACCGTGGTGCTCGGGGGCGCGTACGACGGGGCGTTGGGCGTCCTCTCGGCCATCGCCGCGGTCGAGGCGTGCGCCGCCGCCTCCGGTCGTCCACGACGGCCCGTCGAGGTGGTCTCGCTGTGCGAGGAGGAGAGCAGCCGGTTCCACGCGAACTACCTCGGTACGCGGGCCATCCTCGGTCTGGTGGGCGCCGAGGAGCCGGAGCGGCTGGTGGACGCCGAGGGTGTCACGCTGGCGGACGCCGCCCGATCGGTGGGACTGGACCCGGCACGGTTCGGCGAGGCGCGCCGCGAGGACTTCGACGCCTTCCTCGAGCTGCACATCGAGCAGGGCCGCACGCTCGTCGACTCGGGCGTGGACGTCGGCATCGTCGACGTCATCACCGGGTTCAGCTGGCTCGGCGTCGTCGTCGACGGACGCACCGACCACGCCGGCGCGACGGCGATGACCGACCGCCTCGACGCGCTGCAGGGCGCGGCCCGGATGATCACGGCCGTCGAGGGCGTCGCGCTCGCGGCGGGGCACCCAGCGGTCGCGACGACCGGGGTGGTCCGCGTGCACCCCGGTGGGGCGAACATCGTGCCGGGCCGGGTGGAGTTCACCGTCGACGTACGCCACCCCGACTCCTCGGTGCTCGACGAGATGGTGGCGACGATGCGCGCGGAGTGCGAGCGCATCGCGCTCGACCGCCGGCTCGAGGTCGGCGTCGAGGTGCTGAAGCACACCCCGCCCCACCACCTGGACGCCGACCTCCGCGCGGCGCTCCAGCGGGCTGCGGACGCGTGCGGGGCGACGTCGCGTGACCTGCCCAGCGGCGCCGGGCACGACAGCCAGACCATGGGCACCCGCGTGCCGGCGGCGATGCTGTTCGTGCCGAGCATCGGTGGCCGGTCGCACAGTCCGGCCGAGTACAGCACCCCCGAGGACTGCGCCCGCGGGGCTTCGGTGCTCGCCACCGCCCTGCACGGCCTCGCCTGGTGACGCGGAGGACAGAGGGGCCAGGACCACGGGCGCTCTGATCGCCCTCCTCGGTGGCGAGGTGCTCGACGGGCGGTGCACCTGCCGACCGGCCCCGAGGGCCAGGGGCACGGTCGGCGGGTCGGGGGTGCTCCCGGGTCAGCGGGCCCCGCGCAGCAGCACCGGCAGCCGCACCGTCTCGGCCATCTTCCGGTAGCCCGCGTCGCCCGGGTGGAGGTGGTCGCCGCTGTCGTACACCGGGCGCATCCGGTCCTTCTGCTGCGGGTCGCGCAGGGCCCGGTCGAAGTCGAAGACGGCGTCGAACTCCCCGCTCGTGCGGATCCAGTCGTTCAGCTCCTGGCGCTGCCGCTCCCCGGCGGGCGTGCCGTAGTCCCCGCCGTACTGACCGTTCGAGCCGCCGAACGGCGGCAGCGTCGCGCCGTACACCTCCAGGCCGGCGGCGTGCGCCTGCGCGACGATCTGCTGGTCGGCCTGGATCAGGTCCGACGCCCGTGCGGAGAAGGCGCCGATGTCGTTGATCCCCTCGAGCAGGATCACCGAGCGCGCGCCGGCCTGGGTCAGCACGTCGCGCGCCAGGCGGGCGGGTGCCGGCGCCCCGAACACCACGCCGAAGTCCAGGTCGGTGCGGAACGTCAGCAGGTCGTTGCCCGAGATGCCTGCGTTGGACACCGCGAGCGTGCGGCCGTGGCGCCGGTCCAGCCGTCGCGCGAGGTAGTCGGGGTAGCGGTGGTTGGCGTTGTTCGTGGACAGGTAGCCGTCGGTGATGGAGTCGCCGAGGGTGACGACGGTGCCGGCGACCCGCTTGGCCGGTCGCACGTCCACCCCGTCGACGAACATCCAGCAGCTGATCGTGGTGCTGAAGTCGGCCGCGCCGGCGTCGCCCACCTGGTTGCCGGCGGCGAGGTAGTTGTCCTGCTGGGCGTCCCAGTGCTGGGTGGCCGGCCCGGTGGCCTCCGGCAGGTAGACGCTGAGGTCGAGGTTCTGGCGCGCCTTGACCTTCATCCGGACGGGGTCGCTGAGGGCCTCGCCACCCGCGGCGACCAGGACCGAGCCACGCCCGCCGAAGCGGAGCGCGTGGCTCGAGCCGGACCGGCGCGCCGCACCGTGGCCGGCCAGCGCCACCGTGGCCGCGCCGACCCGCAGCGGCTTGGTGCCGAAGGCGTTGGTCACCCGGACACGGACGCGGTCGCCGCCGGCGGTCACGTTGACGACGTTCCGCACGGTCTGGTCCGCGAGCCCCTTGTCCGCGGGGCAGGAGGCTCCCGGGATGGTGCCGCCCCCCACCGGGCTGCCCTGCCAGGCGTTCACCCAGCGGTGCGCGTCGTCGGCCGGCCGCGCGGCGGCGCTCGTCGTGGTCGTGGTCCTGGCCGCCGTGGTCGCCGCCACCGCCGTCGCCCGGGACGCCCCGAGCTGTCCGGACGCCCCGGCGGCCGGCAGCGCGGCGCCCGTCATCGTCGACAGGGCCAGCGGCACGCCGAGCGCAGCCGTGGCCAGGCCGGAAACCAAGAGCTTCATCGTTCGTCTCCACTCGTCGTCGTGCCCCGTCCTGGCACCGTACGCCCGTGGTTCCGCGCCGTGCGGGGTGCCGGCACGACGCGCAGGACGGGATGCCGGGGGCTGCCTGATCGTCGGAGGGCCGAAGCGCTACTGAGCGTCGCGCTCGGGCCGGCTCTCAGTCCGTGCCGAGGACGTCCCGCCACGACCAGGTCGGCGTCCAGCCGAAGAGGGTGCGCATCTTCGTGCAGTCGAACGCCGAGCGCGGGTCCTCGTAGCCGGGGGCGAAGGAGTCGTAGCCGTCGTAGTGCTCGGCCATCAGCGCGCGCAACCCCTGCCGGGCGCGGGTGTCGGCGGCGGCGACGAGGCAGACCTCGTGGCCGGTGCTGCTGCCCTCGAGCGCGGCGCGGTAGGCGGTGCCGACGTCACGGGCGTCGATGTAGCTCCAGAAGTTGACGCTGCTGAGCGACGGGTCGTCCCACTCGGCGCGGAAGCGCTCGTAGCCGTCGGGGTCGATCACGTTGTTGATCCGCAGCCCCACCCAGGCCGTCGAGGGGCTCGCGAGGACGAGGGAGTCGGCGATCACCTCGCTGATGTACTTGCTGAGCGCGTACGCGTTGGGCGACGGCCGCCGCTCCGACTCGTCGAACGGGATCCGGTCGGGCACGACGCCGTCGGTGAGCAGCCCGGTCGCCATCTCGCTGGAGGCGTACACGACACGGGACACGCCGAGGTCGCCGGCCGCCTGCAGCAGGTTGTGCGCGCTCACGACGTTGTTGTCGAAGACGCCGATCCGGGCGTGGCCGCTCGGCGACGGGTTCGCCGCGAGGTGCGCGACGCCGTCGGGCCGGAACTGCGCCAGGGCGTCGTACACCTGCCCGGCGTCGGTCAGGTCGACCTGGCAGAACTCCCCGGGCAGCGCGAGCGCGGCCGCCGGTGGGGCGACGTCGAGGTTCACGACGTCGTGACCGGCCTCGGCGAGGTCGCGCACGACCCAGCGTCCGGCTCGTCCGTTGCCACCGGTCACGACGACTCTCATGGTCGCGACCCTCGCACATCCGGCGGGCCCGGCGATGGGCCGTCCGCCCGGCGCTCCGCACCGGTGCTTGGCGCGTGCTCAGCCCGGGGCTCCACGCTCTGCTCGGCGCGGTGGCGCCGACGACCGCACGAGAAGGAGCAGAGGGACCGATGAGTCTGATCGGCTGGCAGTTCCCGGCCCTGGTCGGGGTGGTGGCGCTGCTCGCCCTCGTCGGGCTGGTCAGGCTCTGGCCACGGCTCGCACGCACCAGCGTGCGGACCGTCGCGGGGCGCGCCGGCGCACTGCTCCTGGTCAACGTCGTCGTGGTGTTCCTCGCCGCCGTGCTCCTGAACCGGCAGTTCCTCTTCTACGCGAGCTTCACCGACCTGGCCAACAGCTTCGGCGCGACGCCCAAGCAGGCCGCCGTGAGCAAGGGCGGAAGCGCCGCGGGTGCGGCGGCGATCCGGCTCCCCGAGCGTGCCGGCCGCTCGATCACGGCCGTCCCCCCGCGCCGGCTACCGGCCCTGCCGGGCTCGGGCTCCCGCTTCACCTACACCGTGAAGGGGACGGCCAGCGGCATCAGGAGCACGGTGGTGGTCCAGCTCCCGCCCGGCTACGACCCGACGGCCACGCGCCGCTACCCGGTGCTCGAGACGTTCCCGGGCTACCCGGCCCAGCCCAGCCAGTGGCTCGACACCCTGCACCTCGGCCAAGCCGTCGACCAGGCGTCCGCGAGCGGTGCCCTGGTAGCACCCATCATCGTGTCGCCGCAGACGGAGGTGCCGATCGGCGTCGACTCCGAGTGCGTCGACGGCGGCGGGAGCAACCCCAGGGTCGAGACCTGGCTGACCACCGACGTGCCGAACTGGGTGGTGGGGCACTTCGCCGTCCGCACCGACCGGCAGTCCTGGGCGACGATAGGGCTCTCGGCGGGCGGCTGGTGCGCGGCCATGGCCTCGATGCGCCACCCCGGGACGTACTCGGCGGCGGTCGTCATGGCGGGCTACTTCACCCCGTGGTTCGGTCCCTACTACCGCCCCTTCGAGGCGAAGAGCCTGCTCGGGCGCGAGTACAACCTGCTGACCCTGGCACGGAAGAACCCGCCGCCGGTGGCGATCTGGCTGGAGACCTCGCACGCCGACCGGGACTCCTACCCGACGTCGTCGGTCTTCCTGCGCGACGTGCGCCGCCCGACGGCCGTCACCGCCACGGTGCTGCAGAACGCGGGCCACCGGATGAGCGTGTGGGTCCAGGAGCTGCCGGGGGCGCTCACCTGGCTGGGGACCAACGTCCCGGGGTTCCACCCCGGGGGCTGAGCCCGGCCGGACGGGGCGGTCCGTGACGAGGCGGGCCCCGGGGACGGCAGAAGGCCCCCGGATCTCTCCGGGGGCCTTCGGTGCTCGGTGGGCGATACTGGGATCGAACCAGTGACCTCTTCCGTGTCAGGGAAGCGCGCTACCGCTGCGCCAATCGCCCGAGGTGGAGACGGGATTTGAACCCGTGTACACGGATTTGCAGTCCGTTGCCTCGCCTCTCGGCCACTCCACCAGGGGGAACTACTTCTCCCCAACGGGGTGGGCGAGACTCGCTCCGAGCGGACGACGGGATTCGAACCCGCGACCCTCACCTTGGCAAGGTGATGCTCTACCAACTGAGCCACGTCCGCATGCGTCCTGGTCGTTCTCCCTGCCGGTTTCCCGTCCGGGGCGCGAGAGAAGACATTAGCCGAGGCGGCGGCGGGAGTCCAAACGTCTCACGCGGCGCGTGTCGTCCCCTGCGTGGCCTCGGGCACACCCGGCCCCTGCCTAGGCTGGCGCGATGCAGCTCGACCGGGACGCGTCCGCCACCGAGGTCGGGCACCGGCCCACCGTCTGGGTCGACGGGCACCTGCACGCCGACGCCCGCGACGCCCGGGTCGGCGCGACCGACCACGGGCTGGTCGTCGGCGACGGCGTCTTTGAGGCGCTCAAGGTCACCCCGGCCGGCCCGTTCGCCCTGCGTCGCCACCTGGACCGCCTCGAGCGCTCCGCCGCGGCCATGGGCCTGCCGAAGCCCGACCGCACCGTCGTCGCGGGCGCCGTGGACGCCGTGCTCGCGCAGCGCAGGTTCGCCCACGGCAAGGTCCGCGTCACCTGGACCGGTGGGGACGGACCGCTCGGGTCGCAGGCCGCGTACGGGGTCCCCACCCTGGTCGTCGCGGCGGTGGCCATGGACGTGCCGCCCGCGAGCACCGACGTCGTCACCGCGCCCTGGCGGCGCAACGAGCACGGCGCCCTCACCGGGGTGAAGTCGACGTCGTACGGCGAGAACGTCCGCGGGCTCGCCTTCGCCCGTGAGCACGGCTGCGGCGAGACGATCTTCCTGAACACCGCCGGGGCCGTCTGCGAGGGCACCGGCACCAACGTCTTCTGCGTCTTCGGCCGCGAGGTCGTGACGCCGCCGCTGGTCTCGGGCCCGCTCGCCGGGATCACCCGCGAGCTGCTCTGCGAGTGGACCGAGGTGACCGAGCGCGACCTGACGCTGGAGGAGGCGCTCGGCGCCGACGAGGTGTTCCTGACCTCCTCGCTGCGCGACGTGCAGCTCGTGGAGCGCTGGGACGGGCACGCCTTCACCGGGCTCGGGGCGGTGACCGCACGGCTCGCGGGCCTCTTCGCCGAGCGCTCGGGCGCCGACCTCGACCCGTGATCCCACGGGGGACGGGCACCGCTCGGGATCGGGTAGGGTGATCGTCGCCCTGCGGGGCAGAGGGGCGATTGGCGCAGTGGTAGCGCGCTTCGTTCACACCGAAGAGGTCACTGGTTCGAACCCAGTATCGCCCACCCCTCACGACCAGCCCGCGGCCCGGACCCGGCGCCCGACGGTCCCCAGTCTCCTCAACCGGCGGCGGCGCAGCACCGCTCATGGGAAGCGGCTGAGAATGCTCTGAAGACGCCGCAACCCTCCGCGAGCGTTGTTAGCGTTCGGGCGTCGCGGGAACCGCGGCTCGGGGGATCGGGACGACGGAGCACCTCCGTCCGCACAGAGGAACCTCACCATGCGTATCGCACGCACCTTCGCCGCGGCCGCCCTCGCCGCCGCACTCACCTCGGGCCTCGCACCGGCCGCCCTGGCCACCGCGTCGCCGGCCCGCGCGTCCCACAGCGCCTCCTCCCACCACGGGAAGCCGGCCAAGGACAAGGTCAAGCTCGACCTCCACACCCCGGGCTCAGTCGCCGCGGGCGACGCCGTGGAGCTGCGCGGGCGGCTGACCCGCAACGCGGGCAAGGGCTACAAGTCCGTGTCCGGCGAGGTCGTCACCGTGTCGCTGCAGGGGCCCGCCAGCGCCACCGTCGTCGGCGAGGCCACGACCGACGCGAAGGGCCGCTACACGCTGAGCTACACCACCACCGCGGACCAGGTCGGGACCCGCCTCCGGCTCGTGGCCGCTCTCGCCGGGGACGGGCAGGTGAGGGCCGTGACCTCCAAGGCCGTGACCCTCGAGGTGGAGGACCCCGAGGACGCGAGCGGGGACGACGACGCGGACGACGACGCGGGCCAGCACGGTCCCGACGGCGACCGCTGAGGAGTCGACACCGGCTGCACGACGACGGCCCGGGACCGCTGAGGTCCCGGGCCGTCGCCCGTCCCGGCAGCAGCACCGGGCCGGAACCCGGGTGTGCCGGACGGTCGCGGGGAATAGTCTGTCGGCGCGCTGCGGGCCTCCGCGGCCGTCACCAGGAGGTCATCCCGTGCCCGACGAGCCGTCCGCGTCCCCGTCCTCGCCCGGCGACGACGAGACGAGCGGGACGAGCACCCGCGAGACCGGGCTCGACCGCTTCGGCGACGACCGCCGCGTGGTCGCCATGCGCGTCGACGGTGAGCTGGCGGACCTGAGCCGGGAGCTCGGTCCCGACGACGCGGTCGAGCCGGTGCTGATCGACAGCCCCGACGGCCTCGCGATCCTGCGCCACTCGACGGCGCACGTCGCCGCCCAGGCCGTGCAGAGCCTGCACGCCGACGCGAAGCTCGGCATCGGCCCGCCGATCACGGACGGCTTCTACTACGACTTCGCCCTGGCCGAGCCGTTCACGCCCGAGGCGCTCAAGGACGTCGAGAAGGCGATGCAGCGCATCGTCAAGGAGCGCCAGCGCTTCCGCCGTCGCGAGGTGAGCGACGAGCAGGCCGCGCAGGAGCTGGCCGACGAGCCGTACAAGCTCGAGCTCATCGCCGACAAGGGCAGCGCGGCCGCCCCGGTCGGGCACGTGGGCGAGGGTGACGGCTCGGGCGACGCCTCCTCGGTCGAGGTCGGCGCCGGCCAGCTGACGATCTACGACAACCTCAAGCGCGACGGGTCCGTGGCGTGGTTCGACCTGTGCCGCGGCCCGCACGTGCCGCACACGGGCTACATCCCGGCCTTCTCCGTGACGCGCAGCTCCGCGGCGTACTGGCGCGGCGACCAGGCGAACGCCCAGCTGCAGCGCGTCTACGGCACGGCCTGGCCGAGCCGCGAGGAGCTGAAGGCGTACGAGTTCCGCCTCGCCGAGGCCGCCCGGCGCGACCACCGCAAGCTGGGCGCCGAGCTCGACCTGTTCTCCTTCCCCGACGAGCTCGGCTCCGGGCTGCCGGTCTTCCACCCCCGCGGCGGGGTGGTCAAGCGGGAGATGGAGGACTACGTCCGCCGCCGGCACATCGAGGAGGGCTTCGACTACGTCGGCACGCCCCACATCAGCAAGGAGGGGCTCTTCCACACCTCCGGGCACCTGCCGTACTACAAGGACACGATGTTCCCGCCGATGGAGCTCGAGGGGTCGAGCTACTACCTCAAGGCGATGAACTGCCCGATGCACAACCTGATCTTCCGGGGTCGGGGCCGGTCCTACCGCGAGCTGCCGCTGCGCTTCTTCGAGTTCGGCAGCGTCTACCGCTACGAGCGCTCGGGCGTCGTGCACGGCCTGACGCGCGTGCGCGGGCTGACCCAGGACGACAGCCACTCCTACGTGACGCCGGAGCAGGCGCCGGGCGAGATCAAGCACCTGCTCGACTTCGTGCTGGGGCTGCTGCGCGACTTCGGGCTCGACGACTACTACCTCGAGCTCTCCACGCGCGGCGACTCCGACAAGTTCATCGGCTCCGACGAGGAGTGGGCGGCGGCGACGGCCGTGCTGGAGCAGGTCGCCCTCGACTCCGGCGTCGACCTGGTCGCCGACCCGGGCGGCGCCGCGTTCTACGGGCCCAAGATCTCCGTCCAGGCGCGCGACGCGATCGGGCGCAGCTGGCAGATGTCGACGATCCAGTACGACTTCAACCAGCCGGCGCGCTTCGGGCTGGAGTACCAGGCGGCCGACGGCACCCGGCAGCAGCCGGTGATGATCCACTCGGCCAAGTTCGGCTCGATCGAGCGGTTCATCGGCGTGCTCACCGAGCACTACGCCGGGGCGTTCCCTCCCTGGCTGGCGCCCGTCCAGGTCGTCGGCATCCCGGTGGCGGGGGAGTACGCGCCCTACCTGGCCGAGGTCGCCGACCGGCTCGCCGCGGCCGGGATCCGCGTCGAGGTCGACGACAGCGACGACCGCATGCAGAAGAAGATCCGCAACGCGCAGAAGCTGAAGGTGCCCTTCATGCTCATCGCCGGGGCGGACGACCTCGAGGCGGGCGCGGTGTCGTTCCGCTACCGCGACGGCACGCAGAAGAACGGCGTGGGCGTCGAGGAGGCGGTCCGCGAGATCACCGACGCGGTCGCCGCGCGCGTCCAGGTCTGACGCCGGCCCCCTCCGACGGGGGAGGATGGGGGAGCACCGGCACGTCGCCGGCGTGCGCAGCGGACGAGCAGAAGAGGGACGACGTGCAGGTGGAGGTCGAGCCGGAGGGCGCACGACCCGGCGGCCCGGACGGCTTCCAGCGGCTCTGGACGCCGCACCGGATGGTCTACATCGGCGGCCAGGACAAGCCGAGGACCGCCGCGGCGGCTGACTGCCCCTTCTGCACCATCCCGCAGCGCGGGGACGACCGCGACGCGCTGATCGTCCACCGCGACGAGCTCGCGTACGTCGTGCTGAACCTCTACCCCTACTCCCCGGGCCACCTGCTCGTCTGCCCCTACCGCCACGTGGCCGACTACACCGACCTCACGTCGGACGAGACGCACGCGGTCGCCCGCCTGACCCAGCAGTGCATGCGCGTGGTGCGGGCCGCGAGCGCGCCGGACGGCTTCAACCTCGGGCTCAACCAGGGCGCGGTGGCCGGGGCCGGGATCGCCGCCCACCTGCACCAGCACGTCGTGCCGCGGTGGTCCGGCGACGCGAACTTCCTGCCGGTGATCGGCCAGACCAGGGCCCTGCCCCAGCTGCTCGACCAGACCTGGCAGGTCCTGACCGGGGCCTGGGCGCGCCTCGACGTCGACGCAGGGGGCGGGGCCTGATGCTCGAACGGTTCCGCTCGCTGTCCGGGCTGGTGCTCGGCCCGGTCGTGCGCTTCCTCGTCCGACGCGGCGTCTCGCCCGACGTGGTCACCGTCGCCGGGACGATCGGCGTCGTCCTCGGCGCGCTCGTCTGCTTCCCGCAGGGCTGGCTCTGGCAGGGCGTGCTCGTGGTCACCGTCTTCGTCGTCTCCGACATGATCGACGGGCTCATGGCCAAGAGCACCGGCACCGCCTCGGCCTGGGGGGCGTTCCTCGACTCCACCTCCGACCGGCTCGGCGACGCCGCGGTCTTCGGCGGCATCCTGCTCTTCTTCGCCTACCAGGAGGACTCGACCCTGTGGGCGTCGGTGGCGCTGGCCGGCCTGGTCTTCGGGCAGTGGACGTCGTACGTCAAGGCCCGCGCGGAGAGCCTCGGCTTCACCTGCGGCGGCGGGCTCGCGGCGCGCGCCGACCGGCTGGTGATCGTCCTGGCCGGGGCGTTCCTGGCCGGTCTCGGCGTCCCGTACGTCCTCGAGGCCGCGATGGCGCTGCTCGCCGTCACCAGCATGATCACCGTCTTCCAGCGCATCGAGCAGGTGCGCCGCCAGGCCAAGGGCGTCCAGGGCAGCTCGCCGACGGCACCGCATGGTCAGCCCGCCTGAGCGGCGGCGGCCCGCGCGTCGCCCGGACCGGGCCCGGCTCGTCCGGGCCGCGTACCGGTTCGGCTGGCGCCACGGCGGCCGCCTCCCCGAGCCCCTCGTCCGCGGCCTCGGCGCCCTCACCGCCCGCGTGGTCGTCGCCCGCGAGGGCGAGCACGTCGCCCGCCTGCGCACCAACCTGTCCGTCATGGGGGGCCGACCGGCGGACACCGCGCTGCTGCGCGCCGGGATCGCGTCCTACGTCCGCACCTTCTGGGAGGTGCTGGCGCTGCCGCGCTGGTCGCCCGCCCAGGTCGTGGACCGTGTCGAGCTGGTCAACGGCCCGGTGGTGCACGAGGCGTTCGCGACGACGGGCGCGGTGGTCGCGCTGCCGCACAGCGGCAACTGGGACCTCGCCGGGGCCTGGGCCTGCCTCACCGGCATGCCGGTGACGAGCGTCGCCGAGCAGCTGGGCGCGGACGAGTTCGCCGACTTCCTGGCCTTCCGCGAGGGGCTCGGCATGGAGATCCTGTCGCACCGGGCCCCCGGCCTGGTCGAGACGCTCGTCGAGCACGTCCACCGCGGGCGGCTGGTCTGCCTGATGGCCGATCGCAACTTCAGCGGCCGCGGCGTCGAGGTCGACCTCGCGGGCCGCCGGGTGACCATGCCGGCCGGTCCGGCCGAGGTCGCGCGGCGCAGCGGCGCGGCCCTCGTCCCCACCGTGGCGCACTACGGCGGGCAGCCGTTGCGCCGGGGCGCCCGGATGCGCCTGGTCATCGGCCCGGTCGTGCCCGCCCAGCCCGGCGACGACGGCCTGGTCGCCATGGTCCAGGCCTGCGCGGACTTCTTCACCGCCGTGCTGTGCGACCACGCCGAGGACTGGCACCTGCTGCAGCCCTTCTTCGACCTCCCGGCGCGCACCCCGTCGGTGGTCCGGTGAGCCCCGTGGCGCGGCACCGCGCGCTGCGCGTCGGGCTGGTGTGCCCGTACGCCCTCGACCTCCCCGGCGGGGTGCAGGCGCAGGTCCTCGGACTCGCCGCGCACCTGGGCGACACGGGGCACGACGTCCGCGTGCTCGCCCCGGGCGGTCTGCCCGAGGACGCGTGCGGCCTCGACCCCGCGCGGTTCGCCTCCGCCGGGGCGGCGGTCGGGGTCCGCTACAACGGTTCGGTGGCCCCGGTCGCGTTCGGCCCGCTCGCGCTGGCCCGCACCCGGCGCTGGGTGGCGGCGCAGGCCGTCGACCTGCTCCACGTCCACGAGCCGCTGGCCCCGAGCACGTCGCTGCAGGCCCTCGGCGCCGCCCGGTCGCCGGTCGTCGCCACCTTCCACACCGCGACGCCGCGCTCGCGCGCGCTGCGCATCGCCGGCACCGCGCTGGCCGGGGCCGTCGACCGGATCGACGCGGGGATCGCGGTCTCGCCGACCGCGCGCGAGGTCGTCGCCCGCCACCTCGACCGGGACACCGTGGTCGTGCCCAACGGGCTGGACGTGGCGGCGTACGCGGCAGGGGAGCCCGGCACCGGGCGCGCCCGCGGCCCGCGGCTGCTCTTCCTCGGGCGGACCGGCGAGCCCCGCAAGGGCCTCGACGTCCTGCTCGCCGCCCTGCCGGCGCTGCGGCGCGACCACCCGGGCCTGGAGGTCCTCGTCGCCGGGCCCGGCCGCCGCGCGCTGCCCGAGGGCTGCCGCGGCCTCGGCCTCGTCGGCGAGGACGAGAAGCGGGCGCTGCTGCAGGGGGTCGACGCCTTCGTCGCCCCGCACACGGCGCGCGAGAGCTTCGGGATCGTCGTGCTCGAGGCGATGGCCTCCGGCGTCCCCGTCGTCGCCTCCGACCTGGCGCCGTTCGTCGACCTGCTCGGCGGTCCGGCCGACCCCGCGGGGTGGCTCTTCGCCCGCGGCGACGCGACGGCCCTGGCCCGGGCGGTCTCCGCGGCGCTGGCCGAGGGCCGCGGGCGGCGGACGCAGCGGGCGCAGTCCCTGGCGTGGCGGTTCGACTGGTCGGTCGTCGGGCCGCAGGTCGTGGAGGTCTACGCCGGCGTGCTGGCCGACGCCGCCGCGCGGGGGGCCTCGTGAGCGGACCGGTGACGACGGCCCGCGGTGCGGCCCGACGGCCCGTCGACGCGAGCATGGACCTGCTCAACCAGATCCTGCGCGAGCCCGTCGACCCCGACTACGCCCGCGTGGCCGCGGCGGCCCACCCGGCCCGGGAGGACGGGTCCGAGGGCCCGGCGCACCCGGACCGCCCGGACGTCCCGGCGCGCACGCCGGCGCGGGGCCGCTGGGCCGCGGCGCTCGTCCTCGTGCTGGCCGGCTCGCTCTTCGCCGTGGCCGGGCTGCAGACGAACCGGGCCGCCCCCGTCGCCGCCACCGAGCGCACCGAGCTCCTGGCCCGGATCGCCGACGCCGAGACCCAGCAGGACGCGCTGCGGTCGCAGGTCGACGACCTCACCCGCCAGATCGACCGGCTGCGCTCGGGCGCCCTCGGCGACGACGGCGCGAGCCGTGCGCTCGAGGCCCAGATCGGTCGCCTCGGGCCGGCCGTGGGCCAGGCGCCGGTCACCGGGCCCGGGCTGGTCGTCGTGGTCGACGACGCGCCGACCGGCGCCGACGACGCCCGCGACCAGGTCCTCGACCTCGACCTGCAGGTGCTGGCCAACGGGCTCTGGGCCTCCGGGGCCGAGGCCGTCTCCATCAACGGCCACCGGCTGTCCGCCCTGACCGCCATCCGCGGGGCCGGCGACGCCATCACCGTCGACTACCGCTCGCTGACGCGCCCGTACCGGGTCGAGGCGGTCGGCGACCCGCGTACGCTGCAGGGCCGGCTCGCCGAGTCGGCCGCCGGCGCCTGGTGGAACGACCTCGCCCAGAACCGCGACATGACGTACGCGACCTCCGACGCCGACCGGCTCGTGCTCGACTCCGACCCGGGCATCACGCTGCGCTACGCACGCTACGGAGAGGGGTGAGGCGCCGGTGATCCCGCTGATCGGCCTCGTCGTGGGCATCGTGCTCGGGCTGCTGCTGGAGCCCACGCTGCCGACCGTCCTGCAGCCCTACCTCCCGATCGCCATCGTCGCGGCGCTGGACGCGCTGTTCGGTGCGTTCCGGGCCTACCTCGAGGGCACCTTCACCGACCGCGTCTTCGTGGTGTCGTTCGTCTCGAACGTGCTCATCGCCGCCCTCATCGTCTGGGTGGGCGACCAGATCGGCGTGGGTTCGCAGCTGTCGACCGGCGTCGTCGTCGTGCTCGGCATCCGCATCTTCACCAACGTGGCCGCCATCCGCCGGGTGCTCTTCCATGCCTGAGCGCCGCCGCCGGACGACCACCCGCCGCCTCGCCGCGCTCGCCCGGAGCCGCGACCGGCTGAGCGAGGAGGCCGACGACGCGCGCGACGACCGGGCGTCGTCCGGCGACGGACGCCCGTCGGCCACGCCGCGGGAGGACGTCTGGCACCGCATCCTGCGTGCCGCCCTGCACCCGGGCCGCAGCCAGGTCGTCGCCGCGGTGGTGCTCTGCCTGCTGGGCATGGCCGCCGTCGTGCAGGTCCGGACGAACGACTCCGGCGACGCCTACCGCACCGCCCGCCGCGAGGACCTCGTGCAGATCCTCGACGGGCTCGGCGTGGAGTCACGACGCCTCGAGGCCGAGATCGGCGAGCTGCAGGGGACCAGGACCCGCCTGCAGTCCGGCGCCGACACCCAGCGCGTCGCCCGCGACGACGCCCAGCGCCGCGTGCAGGAGCTCGGCATCCTCGCCGGCACCGCCCCCGCGCACGGCCCGGGGGTGCGGATCCGGATCAGCGACCCCCAGTCCAAGGTCGACGCCAACGTGCTCCTCGACGCCGTGGAGGAGCTGCGTGACGCGGGGGCCGAGGTCATCGAGGTGGACGACTCGGCCCGGGTGGTGGCCACCACCTGGTTCGGCAACGACGGCACCACGCTGCTCGTCGACGGCGTGCCCGTCGACCGGCCGCTGGTCATCGAGGCGATCGGCGACCCGCACAGCCTGGAGGAGGCCGCGCGGTTCCGCGGCGGCATCGTCTCCGAGATCACCGGACCCAAGATCGGGGGCGACGTGACCATCGCCCAGCTGGGCGACGTGGTGGTGACGTCCTTGCACGCGCCGCCCGCCTCTCAGTACGCTCAGCCCGCCACGGCTGGACCGACGCCGCGCTGACCGACGTCGGTCGCTGCACGCCAGCCGCCCGAGCCACCCCGCACCCCCGCCCGACCAGGAGCCCCGACGCGTGTCCGACTTCCCCGAAGACCTGAAGTACTCCGTCGACCACGAGTGGGTCCGTGAGGGCAACGAGACGACCGTGCGCGTGGGCGTCACCGCGTACGCCACCGAGCAGCTCGGCGACATCGTCTACGTCTCCCTCCCCGCCGTCGGCGACGCGGTCGCGGTCGGCGACGCCTGCGGCGAGCTGGAGTCGACCAAGAGCGTCTCCGACGTCCTCAGCCCGGTCGCGGGCACGGTCAGCGCGGTCAACCCGCTGCTCGAGGGCAGCCCCGAGACCGTGAACAACGACCCGTACGGCGACGGCTGGCTCTACGAGCTGGAGATCGACGAGGACGCCGACCTCGACGACCTGCTCGACGCGGACGGCTACGCCGACCACGTCGAGAGCTGATCCCGGCCCCCGGGGCCCGCACCGTCTGGCCCTCGGGACGGACGACCTCTAAACTCTCGATCACGTCTCGAGACCTCTCAGACCGAGCGACCTCTCAGACCGAAGGAAAAGGCGAGCCCGATGCCCTTCTGCACCAACTGCGGTCACGACAACCCGGAGGGGGCGAACTTCTGCGCGCAGTGCGGTGCACCGCTGAGCGCCGCACCGCCCCGGCCGGCGTCGTCGTCCGCGCCGGTGGCGTCGGGGGACACGACCCGGACCATCGCCCCCGTCGTCGACGACCCCGGCGCCGACGGCCTCAGCGCGGCCGACGAGGCCGCGGTCCGCGCCCTGCCCGAGGGTTCGGGGATGCTCGTCGTGCAGCGCGGGCCCAACGCCGGCAGCCGCTTCCTGCTCGACCACGACGTCACGACCGCAGGGCGGCACGTCGAGTCCGACATCTTCCTCGACGACATCTCGGTCTCGCGGCGCCACGTGCAGTTCCTGCGCACGGCCGACGGGACCGTCGTGAAGGACCTCGGCAGCCTGAACGGCACCTACGTCAACCGCGAGCTCGTCGACGAGGCGCTGCTGCGGCCCGAGGACGAGGTGCAGATCGGCAAGTTCCGGCTCGTCTACTACGCGAGCCAGAGCGGGACCGACCGGTGACGGCGGAGGACGCGTCGTCGTGACGGCGTCCCCGGAACCGCGCCGACCGGGCAGCGGGCGCGAGGTCACCCGCAGCATCGGCCAGGTGCTGACCGCGCTGAACGGCGACTTCCCCGACATCTCGATCTCGAAGATCCGCTTCCTCGAGTCCGAGGGCCTCATCACCCCGCAGCGCGCCCCGTCGGGCTACCGCCGCTACGGCGAGCACGACGTCGAGCGGCTGCGCTACGTCCTCTCGGTCCAGCGCGAGCACTACCTGCCGCTGAAGGTCATCCGCGAGCACCTCGAGATGATGGACCGCGGGCAGACGCCGCCGGAGCCCAGGACGCTCGACGCCGCGGTCACCGCCGGCCCGGCCGCCGCGGTGGCCCCGCCACCCCCCGCCGCCCCGCCGGCCGCTCCGAAGAAGGCGCTGCGCCTCTCCCGCTCCGACCTGCTGGAGGCGAGCGGGCTGAGCGAGGCCGGGCTGGTCGAGCTCGAGCGCACCGGGATCGTCACGCCGCGCCGCGGCGGCAGCTTCTACGGTCGCGACGCCCTCACCCTGGCGATCGCCGCGCGGCGGCTGGGGGAGTACGGGATCGACGGCCGCCACCTGCGCGCGTTCAAGATGTCGGCCGACCGCGAGGTGGGCCTGGTCGAGCAGGCGATCGCGCCGTACGTGCGCCGAGCGGGCGGCAACAAGGACGTCTCGGGTGAGGTCACGCAGCTGGTGATCAGCTTCCACGCGGCTCTCGTGCGCACCGCGATGGAGCGCTGAGCCGGACGTAGGGTTGCATCATGCGAGAGCTCGATGTGGTCGGCGTCCGGGTGGAGATGCCGTCCAACGCACCGATGGTGCTGCTGCGCGAGGTGGGCGGGAGCCGCTTCCTGCCGATCTGGATCGGGGCGAACGAGGCGTCGGCCATCGCGAACGCCCAGGAGGGCGTGGTGCCGCCGCGCCCCCTCACCCACGACCTGATGGTCGACGTGCTCGCCGGGCTCAAGCACCGCCTCACCGCGGTGCGCATCACCGAGCTGGAGGGTGGCACCTTCTACGCCGTCCTCGTCATCGACGACACCGAGATCAGCGCCCGGCCCTCCGACGCGATCGCCCTGGCCCTGCGGGTGGGTTCGGACATCTACTGCGCCGAGGACGTCCTCGACGCCGCCGGGATCGAGATGCCGGAGGCCGAGGAGGACGAGGTGGAGAAGTTCCGGGAGTTCCTCGACAACGTCGACCCCGACGACTTCGTCACCGGCGACGAGCCGCCTGCCCCGAAGTCCTGACCTCGTCGGGCGGACGCAGCGCGGCCGCCTCCGGGTGCCAGCACGCACGCGACGCCGCACCCTCGACCTGGTCTCCAGACTTGAGGCTTCTCCGGCCCTGCTGGGCCCCTGGATCGGCGTGTCGGTGGTCCGGGCCGTGGTAGGGCCCTAGGTTCGTCGTCAGAAGTACCGCAGGGGAATTACACGCACGTCGCACGCGGCTCGAGGCACCACCTCGGGCAGCGGGTCGCAGGACCGTACGCAGAGGATGACTCGGGGGACGAGTCCTCCGCCCGCCCATCCCCGCCTCACCAGGCGCGGATCACCACCGGAGGTGTCCGTGAGCAGCACCGACCAGCCCGCCGCGACGCGGCCCGACGGGGCGACGAGCCCCGAGGTCGTCGACGCGGCGCAGGAGCTGCTCTTCGAGGGCGACTTCTCCCCGGTCCCGCGTGACCTCGGCTTCCGCGGGCCGATCGCGTGCAGCGCCGCCGGCATCACCTACCGCCAGCTCGACTACTGGGCCCGCACCGGCCTGGTCGTCCCCGAGATCCGCGGCGCCAGCGGCTCCGGGTCGCAGCGGCTCTACAGCTTCCGCGACATCCTGATCCTCAAGGTCATCAAGAAGCTCATCGACGCCGGCATCTCGCTGCAGCAGATCCGTACGGCCATCGACCACCTCCGGGCCCGCGGCGTGGACGACCTCACGCAGGTCACGCTGATGAGCGACGGGATCTCGGTCTACGAGTGCACCAGCGACGACGAGGTCATCGACCTGCTCAGCGGCGGCCAGGGCGTCTTCGGCATCGCGCTGGGCGGCGTCTGGCGCTCCATCGAGGGCACGCTGTCCGAGCTCCCCGCCGAGCGCGCCGAGGCCGCACCGGAGCCGACCACGTCGGCCTCCGACGAGCTGTCGATGCGCCGCAGGGCCCGCGCGGCCGGCTGAGGCCCGCCGCACCACCGACGTCGACGACGCCCACCACCCCCGGGTGGTGGGCGTCGGTGCGTCGCGGCCCGGCGGACCCGGGCACGAGAAGGGCACCGTCGCCACCCCGGTGGGGGAGACCCGGGCGGGACAACCGCGCTAGGGTGGGCGGCAGCAAGCGACCTCGCGGGAGAGCGCCGTGCTCAGCGATGAGCAGCGGCCGCCGAAGGGGCAACATCCCCGGAACCTCTCAGGCACCCAGACCGCGCGGCCATGACGACTCTGGAGCCAACCGGTGACAGAGGGGGAACGGTGCCCGCCGCGCGCGGTCGCCGGGCAGCCGCCGTCCCCGGGAGCCGTCCTCATGGTCCGTCCTGCAGCCACCGACGCTGGAGCAGTCCTCGCCGGAGCAGTCTTCGCCGACCGCCACATCGGCCCGCGCGCCGACGAGCGCGACAAGATGCTCGCCGCCCTCGGGCTGTCGTCGCTGTCCGAGCTCGTCGACCAGGCGCTCCCGGCCGGCATCCGGATGTCCGCTCCCCTGAACCTTCCCCCCGCGCTCTCCGAGACCGAGGCGCTGGCCGCGCTCCGCGGCCTCGCCGGCCGGAACAACCCGCGGCGCGCGATGATCGGCCTCGGCTACCACGGCACCGTGACGCCGTCGGTCATCCGCCGCAACGTGCTCGAGGACCCGGCCTGGTACACGGCGTACACGCCCTACCAGCCCGAGATCAGCCAGGGGCGGCTCGAGGCCCTCCTGAACTTCCAGACGATGGTGAGCGACCTGACCGGGCTGCCCACCGCGGGGGCCAGCCTGCTCGACGAGGCCACCGCGGTCGCCGAGGCCATGACGGTGGCGCGCCGCTCGACCAAGCAGGGCCAGGTCCTGCTGCTCGACGCCGACACGCTGCCGCAGACCGTCGCCGTGGTCCGCACCCGCGCGGTGCCGCTGGGCATCGAGGTGCGCCTCGCCGCCGACCTCACCGCGGCCCTGGCCGAGACCGACGCCTTCGCCGTGGTCGTCCAGACCCCCGCCGCCGACGGCCGGCTCGCGCCCACCGAGGAGCTGCGCGCGCTCGCCGAGGCCGCCCACGCCCAGGGCGCCCTCGTCATCGCCGCCTGCGACCTGCTCGCGCTGACCCTCGTCACCCCGCCCGGGGAGTGGGGCGCGGACATCGCCGTCGGGTCGAGCCAGCGCTTCGGCGTCCCGCTCTTCTACGGCGGTCCGCACGCCGCCTTCATGTCGGTCCGCGCCGGGCTGGAGCGCACCCTGCCCGGGCGCCTCGTCGGGGTCAGCCGCGACGTCCACGGGACCGCGGCCTTCCGCCTCGCGCTGCAGACCCGCGAGCAGCACATCCGCCGCGAGAAGGCCACCTCCAACATCTGCACCGCGCAGGTGCTGCTCGCCGTCGCGGCCAGCATGTACGCGGTCTACCACGGCCCCGAGGGGCTGCGGGCGATCGCCGAGCGCGTGCACGCCGACGCCGCGCGGCTGGCCGCCGACCTCGCGGCCGCCGGCATGGCGCCGGACCACACGACGTTCTTCGACACCCTCACCGTCGCCGTCCCCGGCGAGGCGGCCGCGGTGGTGGAGCGGGCCCGCCGGGCCGGCGTCCACCTGCGCCAGGTCGACGGGGGCCGCGTGGGCATCTCGGTGGGGGAGGACACGACGGCCGCCGACCTCGACGCGGTCAGGGCGGCCTTCGGCAGCGACCACGGCGGCGACCCCGCCTCCTCCGGCTACGGCGACCTGTCGGCCAGCGCGCGCACGAGCGCGTACCTGCAGCACCCCGTGTTCCGCACCCACCACAGCGAGACCGCGATGCTGCGCTACCTGCGCGCGCTGTCGGACCGCGACTTCGCCCTCGACCGCGGCATGATCCCGCTGGGCTCGTGCACGATGAAGCTCAACGCGACCACCGAGATGGAGCCGATCTCCTACGACGGCTTCGCGAACCTGCACCCGCTGGCCCCCGCGGCCGACGCCGAGGGCTACGCCGAGCTCGTGGGCACCCTCGAGGGCTGGCTCGCCGAGGTCACCGGCTACGCCCGCGTCTCGGTCCAGCCGAACGCCGGCAGCCAGGGCGAGCTCGCCGGGCTCCTGGCGATCCGGGGCTACCACGAGGCCCGCGGCGACCACGCGCGCCGTGTCTGCCTCATCCCCTCGTCGGCCCACGGCACCAACGCCGCCTCCGCGGTCATGGCCGGCATGAAGGTCGTCGTGGTCAAGGCCACCGACGACGGCTCGGTCGACCTCGACGACCTGCGGGCCAAGATCGCCGCGCACGCCGACGACCTCGCCGCGATCATGGTCACCTACCCCTCGACCCACGGGGTGTTCGAGGAGACGATCACCGACCTCTGCGCCCTGGTGCACGACGCCGGCGGCCAGGTCTACGTCGACGGCGCCAACCTCAACGCCCTGCTCGGGCTCGCCCAGCCGGGGCGGTTCGGGGCGGACGTCAGCCACCTCAACCTGCACAAGACGTTCTGCATCCCGCACGGCGGCGGCGGACCGGGCGTCGGCCCGGTCGCGGTGGGGCAGCACCTGGTGCCGTTCCTGCCCGGCGACCCGCGTCGTGGTGCGGGCGACATCGACGAGGGCACCGTCGGTCCGGTGTCGGCGGCCCCGCACGGCTCGGCCGGCATCCTGCCGATCAGCTGGGCGTACATCGCGATGATGGGGGCCGACGGCCTCACCTCGGCCACCGAGCACGCGCTGCTCGCGGCCAACTACGTCGCCGAGCGGCTCGGCGCGGCGTACCCCGTCCTGTACGCGGGACGCGGCGGCCGCGTCGCGCACGAGTGCATCCTCGACCTTCGCCCGATCACCAAGGCCAGTGGCGTGACGGTGGACGACGTGGCCAAGCGGCTCGTCGACCACGGCTTCCACGCCCCGACCATGAGCTTCCCGGTCCCGGGCACGCTGATGGTCGAGCCGACCGAGTCGGAGGACCTCGCCGAGCTCGACCGCTTCTGCGACGCGATGCTCGCCATCCGCGACGAGATCGCCCGGGTCGAGTCGGGCGAGTGGCCGGCGGACGACAACCCGCTGGTCAACGCGCCGCACACCCAGGGCGCCGTCACCGCCGACGAGTGGGACCACCCCTACTCGCGCCGCGTCGGGGCCTTCCCGGCCGGGCTGCACGCCGGCCCGATCTACGCGAACGGCAGCGACAAGTACTGGCCGCCGGTCGGCCGTATCGACGGTGGCTTCGGCGACCGGCACCTCGTGTGCACCTGCCCGCCGCCGGAGTCGTTCGAGGACTGAGCCCGGGTCTGAGGCTCGCGTCGAGGGTGACGTCGAGCCTCGGGCCGGGAGCGGGTCGGGCTCGGCCGCCCCGCGGCACCCGGGCGACCCATGTCACAGCCGGTCCGGGAACCCTTCACTCCCGTCGGAGCGTTACCACAGGCGATGACTCCTGCGACCCCGACCCCTGCGCGCCGCCCGCGCCACGTGCTGCGAGCCGGCGTGCTCTTCGTGCTCGTCAGCGTGGTGTGCGGCCTGCTCGTCACCGCCGCCGCGCTGCCTCTCGTCGGCGGGGCGGCGTGGGGCGCCAAGGAGGCGCGGCAGGGCATGGCCAGCCTGCCGCTGGAGTTCGACGCCCCGGCGCAGAGCCAGCGCACCCGCGTGCTGGACGCCGACGGCAAGGTGCTGGCGTACTTCTACGACCAGAACCGCGCCTACGTCAGCCTGGACCACATCGCGCCGGTGATGCGGACCGCCCTCATCTCCATCGAGGACCACCGCTTCTACGAGCACGGGCCGCTCGACGCCCAGGGCACCCTGCGCGCCTTCGTCAGCAACCTGTTCGCCGGCGGCGTCACGCAGGGCGGCTCCACGCTGACCCAGCAGTACGTCAAGCAGGTCCAGGTCAACGCGGCCGCCCTCAAGGGCGACGAGTCCGGCGTCGAGGCCGCGACCGACAGCAGCTACCAGCGCAAGCTGCGCGAGCTGCGCTACGCCGTGTCTGTCGAGGACACGATGAGCAAGGACCAGATCCTCGAGCGCTACCTGAACATCGCCTACTTCGGTGGCGGCGCGTACGGCATCGAGGCCGCCTCGGAGCACTACTTCGGCACCAGCGCGGCCAAGCTGAGCCTGCCGCAGGCCGCGATGCTCGCCGGGCTCGTGCAGAACCCGAACGGCTACGACCCGGTCGCCCACCCCGACGCCGGCCTCCAGCGCCGCAACGTGGTGCTCGACCGGATGGCCGAGCTGGGCACCGCCAGCCAGGCGGCGGTGACGAAGGCCAAGAAGGCGACCTTCGACGCCAAGAAGGGCGACGACGTGGCGAGCGGGTGCCAGAGCACCGGCTACCCGTTCATCTGCGACTACGTGAAGCGCTCCGTGCTGACGATGCCGAGCCTGGGCAAGACCGTCGCCGCCCGCGAGCAGACGCTGATGCGCGGCGGGCTGACCATCCGCACCGCCATCGACCCGAAGACCCAGGACGCGGTCCAGAAGGCCGTGAGCGGCGCCGTCGGCGCCAAGGACCCGGTCATCGCGGCCATGGACATGGTCGAGCCCGGCACCGGGCGCATCATCGCCATGGCGCAGAGCCGCCCCGTGATGGGCTCCACGAAGGGCCAGACCTACTGGAACTACTCGGTGTCGCGCGAGATGGGCGGCGCCCAGGGCTTCCAGGCCGGGTCGACGTTCAAGGCCTTCACCGCCGCCGCGGCCCTCGAGCAGGGCGTCCCGCTCTCGCAGCGCTACGACGCCCGGGCCCGCATGGACTTCTCGGGCGACCGCTTCGACTCCTGCCAGGGCAACGTCCCGATCGTGGGCCGCTTCCCGGTCTCCAACTCCACGGGCGTCAACGGCTCGATGGACATGTACCGCGCGGCCGACTTCAGCGTGAACACCTACTTCGTCCAGCTCGCCCTCGACGTCGGCATGTGCGACGTGACGAAGATGGCCGAGAAGCTGGGGGTGGAGTCCAACACCCCCGGCCAGCCGATCAGCTCCTACGACACGCTGCCGTCGTTCACCCTCGGCACCGCCGAGACCAACCCGCTCTCGGTGGCCAACGCGTACGCGACGTTCGCCTCCGGCGGCATCCACTGCGACCCGGTCATCGTCACCAAGGTGACCGACGCCGCGGGCACCTCGCTCGACGTCCCCGGCGCGGGCTGCAAGCGGGTCATCTCCGCCGACGTGGCGAGCGCCATGGACTCGCTGCTCTCCAGCGTGGTGACCAAGGGCACCGGCGCGCGGGCCCGGACGGCGGACGGTCGGCCCCAGGCCGGCAAGACCGGGACCATCGACAGCAACGCGGCCGTCTGGTACGCGGGCTACACGCCCCAGGCCGCCGGTGCCGCGATGGTCAGCATCGACAAGGAGCGGAAGACGCCCACCAGCCTCAAGGGCTACACGGTGCCGTCGACCGGGCTCTACCTCGAGGGTTCCGGCTCCGGCGACGCCGGTCGGCGGATCTGGAAGCCGGCCATGGAGGAGTACCTCCGGGGCAAGCCCGCGGAGTCGTTCCCGGCCCCGCCGGCCGGCCTCGTGCGCGGGCCGTCACCGTTCAACCAGGACCGGGGCGGTCAGAACGGCTTCGGCCAGCCCACGGTCCCCGGCGGTCGCTGACGAAGACCGCCCGCTGAGCCCGGTGCGTCGACGAGGTCGGTGTCCAGCCCGTAGCCGTCACCCCGGGGGCAGCAGCGCGCTGATCCGGTGGGCCAGCTCGACGTCGTACTGGGTCACCCCCCCGGCGACGTGGGTCCAGAGCGCGAAGCGCACCCGGTCGAAGCGCAGGTCGACGTCGGGGTGGTGGTTCAGGTCCTCGGCCTCCCGGCCGACGGCCACGACCAGGTCGAGCGCGGCGGCGAAGCTCGCCAGCTGCACCGTGCGGACCAGCCGGTCGTCCTCGAGCGCCCAGCCGGGCAGGGCGCGCAGCTGCACGGCGACGTCCTCGGACCTGAGCAGCCTGGGCACCCGACCACGCTAACGTCCCCCCACGTGGTGCAGTCGTGGACCTGACCGGGCTGGCGGACCGGGTGCTTCCCATCCTCGGTTTCGTCGTGTGCATCACCGTCGTCGCGGAGCTGGCCGACGGCCTCGGTGTCTTCTCGCTGCTGGCCCGCGGCACCGCCCGGCTCGCGCGGGGTTCGGTGCTCCGGCTGTGGCTGCTGGTCGTGCTCGTGGCCGTCCTGGCCACGGCCGTGCTGTCGCTCGACACGACCGCGGTCCTGCTCACCCCGGTGGTCCTGGCGCTCGCCGCGCAGCTGGGCCTGGACCGGACGCTCTTCGCCTTCACCGCGGTCTGGCTGGCCAACACGGCGTCGCTCTTCCTGCCGGTCTCCAACCTCACCAACCTGCTCGCGCTCACCCGCCTGCCGGACTCCGGCGTCGCCGGGTTCCTCGCCCTGACCTGGCCCGCGGCGGTGACCTGCGTGGTCGGCACCGTCGTGGCGCTCGCGCTGTTCTTCCGACGCTCGCTGCGGGGGAGGTTCGCGCTGGGAGCGGCCCCGGCCTTCCCGCACCCGCACCTGCTCCGGCTCGGGGTCGTCGTCTGCGCGCTGCTGGGGCCGGCCTTCGTCCTCGTCGGCGACGTGCTGGTGGTGTCGGCGGTCGCGGCGGCGGTCCTCGCCGTGGCCTGCGCCGTCGGTGCCCGCCACCTGCTGCGCTGGCGGATGCTGCCCTGGCAGCTCGTGCTCGGCGTCTCGGTGCTCTTCGTGCTCGTCCAGCTGGCGCACGAGCACGGGCTGTCGGACGGGCTGGAGCACCTGACCGGCACCGGCTCGGGATGGGTCCCGCTGCTCCGGGTCGCCGGGACCGGGGCGCTCGGCGCCAACCTGCTCGACAACCTGCCGGCCTACCTGGCCCTGGAGCCGGCGGTCCTCGACCACCCCGTACGCCTCGTCGCCCTGCTCGTCGGGGTCAACGCCGGGCCGCTGATCACGCCCTGGGCGAGCCTGGCCACCCTGCTGTGGGCCGCCCGCTGCCGCGCGGCCGGCGTCTCGGTCTCCTGGGCCGGCTTCGCCGGGCGCGGCCTGGTGCTGGTCCCGGTGCTCCTCGTGACCGCGACCCTCGCCCTCGCGTTCGCCTGACCCACCCCGGTCCCGCCCCGCCGACCTCTCCCGCCCAGCCCCGCGCGCCCGACCCCTCCGCCCAGCCCCGCCCGCCCCGTCCGGGCCCGTCGGTTTCCCATGCTTTCTTGGTATCCCGTCACTCAGCACGGCAGATTTGCCATGCCAGGTGCAGGTTCACCAAGAAAGCATGGGATCCCGACACCCGGCCAGCGACCGGTGTGCGCCACGGGCGGGCGCGTACGGCGAAGGGGACCCCGACACCCGGCCAGCCACCGGTGGTGCGCCACGGGCGGGCGCGTACGGCGAAGGGGACCCTGACACCCGGTCAGGGCCGGGTGGTGGGCCACTCGCGGGCGAGCACGGCGAAGTAGACCTCGGTCGTCCACGCGCCTTTGAACCACGCATTCTCGACGAGGACCGCCTCCTGGCGCATCCCGATCCTGCGCAGTACCGCCTCGGAGGCTCGGTTGCGCTCGTCGATGCGGGCCACCACGCGGTGCAGACCGAGGCGGGTGAAGGCGGCGTCGACCACCGCGCGGGCGGCCTCGGTCGCGTACCCGTGGCCGGCGTGGGCGGGGTTGACGACGTAGCCGACCTCGGCCGTCCGCTGCTCCTCGCCGTGCCCCATGAGGACCACGTCGCCGACCAGCTCGCCGGTCTCGCGCAGGGTGATGGCCAGTGAGGCGCCGGTGCCGGGCCCGAGGGCCGTCGATGTCCGGCGGGGGAGCCAGGCGGCGACGTCCTCGCGGGTCCTCGGCGTCCACGGGATGTAGCGGCAGACGTCCTCGCGGGAGGCGTACGCGTGCACCGCGTCGACGTCGGCCACCGGGTCGATCGGGCGCAGCAGCAGCCGCGCGGTCCGCAGCGGGTGCGGCAGCTCCGGCACCGACCCCCCTGCCGTCAGTGCTCGGCCGCGGCCCTCGCCGCCGGCTGGCCGATGCCCTCGAGCAGCTCGGAGTACCAGCCGGTGGTGATGTCGAAGGGCTTGCCGCCCTTGATCCGGGAGAACTCGATGGCGCGCAGCTCGTCGCCGCGCTCCTCGTCGTGGCCGATGACGCCGGACTCGCCGCGCATGGCGCAGTCGACGGCCAGGTCGGTCATCGAGCGGATGAGCTGCAGGTCGGCGTCGTTCGCGGCGGCGGAGCGGGAGAAGTAGCCGGACTTCTGCACCAGGACCTTCTCCGCACCGAGCCGCTCGGCGAACTGGCTGGCGAACCACTGGCCCGGGTTGACCTTGTCGATCTTGACGTGGCCGAAGGGGTCGCGGGCGACCTCCTGGCCGGAGCTCTCCAGGTCGGCGACGATCGTGCCCAGCCCGGCGCCCTCGGAGAGGAAGAGGTTCACCGAACCGACGCGGTCCATGACGTCCTTGAGCCGGGCGCCCTCGGTCTCGAGGTCGAACTCGGCCTCGGGGACGTAGACGCCGTGCACGTCCCACGCCTCGCGAGCGAGCCCGATCTCGGGCAGCCACTCGCGGGTGTCGAGCCAGTCGCGGTACGCCTTGGCCGTCGCGGCGGTCAGCCACCCGCAGTGGCGGCCCATGACCTCGTGGACGATGAGGTTGCGCGCGCCGGAGTTGTGCTCGGCGATGATGTTCTCGGCGAAGCGGGCGCCCTGCTCGGCCGCGGTCCACGCGCCGAGCGACTGCCGGATCGGGACGACGTCGTTGTCGATGGTCTTGGGCAACCCCACCACGGTCAGGCCGTAGTCGTTGTCGGCGAGGAACGCGGCCAGGTCGGCCGCGGTGGTGTTCGTGTCGTCGCCGCCGATGGTGTGCAGCACGTCGATGCCGTCGGCGGTCAGCCGGTCGGCGGCCGCCCGCACGGGGTCGACGCCCTCGGCCACGAGGCCGCGCTTGACGCAGTCCGCCGCGTTGGTCAGCTTGACCCGCGAGTTGCCGATGGGGGAGCCGCCGAAGGCGTGCAGCCGCGCCGCGTTCTGACGCACCACGTCGGTCACGGGGATCGAGTCGCCGGTGAGCAGGCCCTGGTAGCCGTAGCGGTAGGCGATGATCTCGATCTCCGGGGCGAGCTCGGTGTAGCGCTCGACGAGCCCACCGATCGCGGAGGACAGGCAGGGCGCGAAGCCGCCGGCGGTCAGGAGGGCAACCTTCTTCACCATGGCCCCGAACCTACCGAACCCGCGACGGGCTCAGGACAGCGACGACTCCTTGTGGGCAGCCCTGCTGCCGCTCTTGCTCGACTCGACGACCCAGTAGGGCTCGTCGTCGGAGGCGTTGAACTTCTGCCCGTCGAAGGTGAACTCCTTGGTCTTCTTCTCCACCGCCTTGCCCTCGGTCTTGCCCTGCGGGGTGTTCCAGTGGACGGTGTCGCCCTTGCTGATCGCCATGGACCAGACGCTAGCGCGGGGGAGGGGGCGGCCCGGGGGAGCCGGTGCCGCACGTCGGAGCACGGACGGCCACCCGGCGCGTCGAGCGCCGGGTCGCCGCCGTGAGCACCGCGGTCGAGCCCGACCCGGGCCGGGGTGGCGGCATCCGGCGTCCGGGCGGCACTCCGTGGTCGCACTCACCCGGCGACCGCGGCGCGAGATCGGCCACCTGCTGCCACGTCCGCAGCGGCTCCGGGGACCAGAACGTCACCGAGCGACGGCAGACGGCGCCTGGCGGACGGCGCCTGGCGGACGGCGCCCGGCGGACGGTGCCACACCTGCGCTGAGGTGACGCGCGCCCTGGCGTACCCCGACGGCCTGCGGGATAAGACCGACCCATGAGCGCGACGGAGTTCGTACCCGAGGGCGGCGGCATCGCCGAGCTGCGCGAGGCGGCCCGGACCTGCCACGGCTGCGAGCTGTGGGAGCCGGCCACGCAGACGGTCTTCGGGGCCGGGAGCCCCACGGCGTCCATGCTGCTGGTCGGCGAGCAGCCGGGCGACGTCGAGGACCAGCGCGGGCTGCCCTTCGTGGGGCCGGCGGGCACGCTCCTGCAGAAGGCCCTCGACGAGGCCGGCGCGGACCGGTCGACGCTCTACGTCACCAACGCCGTGAAGCACTTCCGCTTCGAGTGGCGCGGCAAGCGCCGGATCCACCAGACCCCGGACACCAGCAACGTCGTCGCGTGCCGCCCGTGGCTGGAGGCCGAGATCGCCCGCGTGGACCCGCAGCTCGTGGTGGTGCTCGGTGCGACGGCGGGCAAGTCGCTGCTGGGCAGCGGATTTCGCGTGACCAAGGAGCGCGGGGTCGTCTTCGAGCGCGACACCCCGGTCGGCACGCGGCGCTTCATCGCCACCATCCACCCCTCGGCGATCCTGCGCATGGACGCCGGGCTGCGGGACCAGGGCTACGCCGACTTCGTCGCGGACCTCCGCACGGCGGTCGCCGCCCTCTGAGGCCCCCGACGGGTCGCCGCTAGCTGTTCTCCTCGAGGCGCAGCGCGACGCCGAGGGCGAAGAACGTCGGCGCCCAGTGACCGACGAAGATGCCCCAGCGGTCGGCCTGCGCCTTGGAGTCGCTGCTCTTGCCACGGCTCGCGTAGTGGGCGACCCAGCTCGCGCCGATGGAGGCGAAGCCGGCGGCGTACGCCCACTCGCTCTTGATGCCGGCGTTGCTCAGGGCGGCGACGACGCCACCGCCCTTCTTGACGGTGCTCAGGGCGTCCTCGGCGGCATGCCGTGCGCTACCGGACAGGTCGTCGGCCTTGTCGGACAGGCTCATGGGTGGTCCTCCTCGTGGAGCGGCCGGCGAGGCCCGGCAGCTGGGCTCATGGGACCACACACGCCCTCCGCCCGACCCGGCCACCCCGGACGGGGCCGCGGCGCCGTACGCCGCAGCGCACCCGACCGGGCCGGTGCGCGCACCTCTGGCACGATTGGTCCTCCCGGGGCCGGCGTGCGCCGAGCCCGGGTTCTGCTGGTCGACGACGATCGGAAGGACGCCATGGCGACCATGACCCTCCTGGTGTTCGCCCTGGGCGCTGTGCTGGCGATGATCGCCGGCGTCGCCTGGATCCTGTGGGAGGACGCCTCCACCCACCGCCGATCCCATGACGACCTCGCGACGTGCGAGGCCATCTGGGCCCTCACCTCCGGCCCCCGGCACGCCGCCGGCGAGAGCTGACCCGACCCGCTGCCCGTCGCCCTCAGTCCAGCGGCGGGAGGTCGTACGCCTCGTCGTGGGCCGCGAGCCAGGACACGGCCTCGCGGGCCGCGGCCTCCGACGTCCACCCGGGCTCGTAGCCGAGCCGCGCGACGGGCTTGCTGATCGAGCAGACCTGGCTGCGGTGCAGGTGCTCCCAGCTCGTCGTCGCGTGGTCCTCGCCGACCGCGGACCCGAACTCCGCCCACGGCACCGACCGCAGGCGCGGCTCGTGGCCCCACCACCCGTACGCGGCCGCCGCGAACCCACGCACGCTCAGCGCCCGCGGGCTCACCGCGTGGAACGCCTCGCCGACCGACGCCTCGGGCCGCTGCAGCGCCAGCTCGAAGACCTGCGCCACGTCGTCGGCGTGCACGTGGTGCATGGTCGCCGACGCGTCACCGGGCACCACGAGCTCCTCCCCGCGGGCGATGGTCGACCAGACGCGCGGGTCGAGGTTGCCGACCGGGTTGATCACGGGCCAGCCCGCGCCGCTGATGTGTCCGGGGTGGATGACGGTCGAGGCGAGCCCGCCGGACGCGGTCTCGGCGAGGAGCAGCTCCTCGATCGCCTGCTTGCCCACGCCGTACTCGCCGAACGGCTCCTTGGGGTCGTCCTCGCTCATCGGCAGGCTCGTGCTCAGCCCGTGCGACCAGATCGACCCGCAGTGCGCCAGCAGCCCGACCTGGCCGCGCAGGCCCTCCACCAGCTGCGTCGCCGACTCCGGGGTGAAGCAGACCAGGTCGACGACCGAGTCCGGGCGCTCGGCGAGGATCCGCGCGGCCGTCGTGCCCTCCGCGTCGCTCGCGTCACGGTCCAGCACGACCCGCTCGGCCTGCGCCCAGGCCGGGTCGTCGACGTACGGCTCCCGCGTGCCCCGGCTCGCCGCCACCACCTCGTGACCGGCCCGCACCAGGCGGGGGACGAGGTGGGTGCCGATGTGCCCGGTCGCTCCGAGGACGTAGATGCGCATGGCCCTCACCGTACGGAGGTGGGCTGACGGTTCGCGATGGGCGTCGTCCCGGTCGTGCGTCTCCGGCCGGCGCTCCTCCGAGCACGGCGCCGGACAACCATCCGCCCGGCCGCGCGGCTCCGGCCGCGCACCGGTTCCGCGCCCGCGGCCGGGCTCCCGCCAGACCCGTCCACGTCCGGCGCCGTCCTCGGACACCACCGACCTCCGTCCCGGCCGCCCGCGAGCTGCCCGCCGCGCTCCGTCCACCCCCGGTGCGGCGGGGGGCACGCGCATCGTCCTGCTCCGCTCCACGGCTTCCGGGTCCCCGGCACGGTGTCGGTGGGCCGTCCTAGGCTCAGCAGGCAGTCAGACGAACAGGCAGAGGAGCGAGCACATGGCAGTGGCGGACGCAGGGACGATCGAGCTCGGGGGCAGGACGGTCAACCGGCTGGGGTTCGGGGCGATGCGGATCACCGGACCCGGGATCTGGGGCCAGCCGGCCGACCACGACGAGGCGCTGCGGGTGCTGCGCCGGGCGGTCGAGCTGGGCGTGACGCTCATCGACACGGCCGACTCGTACGGCCCGTACGTCTCGGAGGACCTGATCCACGAGGCGCTGCACTGGCAGGTCGGCGGCGAGAACTACGGCGACGTGGTCGTCGCGACCAAGGGCGGGCTCACCCGGCACGGCCCGGACGTGTGGCCGCCGCTCGGGCGCCCGGAGTACCTGCGCCAGTGCATCCTCATGTCGCTGCGCCGCCTCGACGTCGACCAGATCGACCTGTGGCAGCTGCACCGCATCGACGCGAAGACCCCGCGCGAGGAGCAGTTCGCCGAGGTGAAGTCGTTCGTCGACGAGGGGCTGGCGCGCCAGGTCGGGCTGTCGGAGGTCAGCGTGGAGGAGATCAAGGCCGCACAGGACGCGGGCCTGCAGGTCGCCTCGGTGCAGAACCGCTACAACCTCGTCGACCGTGCCGCCGAGGACGTCCTGGACTACTGCGAGGCCAACGGCATCGCCTTCATCCCGTGGGCGCCGGTCGCCTCGGGCGACCTGGCCAAGCCGGGCGGCGCGCTCGACCAGGTCAAGCACGACCACCCCGACGCCACGACGTCGCAGCTGGCGATCGCCTGGCTGCTGCGCCGCTCGCCGGTGATGGTCCCGATCCCCGGGACGGGCTCGGTCGCCCACCTCGAGGAGAACCTCGGCGCGGCGGACGTCCAGCTGACCGACGCGGAGTTCGAGGCGCTGAGCAACGCCGCCTGAGGCTCACGCGGACAGCGAGAACACCGGCTCGCCCAGGGCCTCGGCGTCGACCTCGACGCCGAGGCCCGGGCCACCGGGCAGGGAGCCCCAGCCGCTCACCGAGCGGGGCCGGTGCCCCGCGACGTGGCCGTCGGTCCAGTCGTTGAAGAACGACGTCATGAACAGCGACCCCGGCCGGGTGCTCGCGGCCAGCTGGCTGACCGCGGCGGTGACGACGTCCCCGCCCCACATGTCCTCCAGCGAGACGCGCAGCCCGAGCTCCTGCAGCGCGTCGCGCAGCAGGGCCGTACGGGTCAGGCCGCCGCACCGGCTGATCTTGAGGTTCACCGAGACGGCGCCGGCCTCGTGCTTGGCCGCGACGACGTCGGCGAGGGTGGAGACGGACTCGTCGAGCACGAGCGGCAGCGGCGAGCCGCGGTGCGCCAGGGCGCAGTCGGCCGTGCTGCGGCAGGGCTGCTCGACGAAGACGGGCAGGTCGGCCAGCCCGTGCACGGCGACGCGGGCCGAGGCCAGGTCCCAGCCGCCGTTGGCGTCGGCGACCACGACCGTGCTCGGTCCGCCCGCCTCGACGCAGGCGCGGGTGCGGGCGACGTCGGTGCGGGGCTCGTTGCCCACCTTGAGCTGGAAGCGCTCGATCCCCGCCGCCCGGCGCGCGGTGACGAACTCGGCCATGGCGCCCGGGTCCCCGAGCGGCACGGCCTCGTAGAGCGGCCACCGGTCCAGCAGCACCCCGCCCAGCAGGTCGGCGACCGGCCGGCCGACGGCGCGGCCGAAGAGGTCCCAGCAGGCGGTGTCGACGGGGCTCTTCGCGTACGGCTGCCCGAGCAGGGTGGCGTCCATGACCTGGCCGACGCGGGCCGGGTTCGTCGGGTCGAGCCCGAGCAGGGCGGGGGCGAGCTCGACCAGCGCGGCCCGGACGGTGCCCGGCGAGGTCGGCAGGTAGGTCCGCCCGAGCGTGGTCACCTCCCCCCAGCCGACGAGGCCCTCGTCGGTCCGCAGCCGCACGAGGGTGCCGTCCTCGTGGGTCGCGGCCCGGCCGCCGGACATCACGTACGTGCCGTGGACGTAGCCGACCGCGTAGGAGAAGACGTCGATCCCGGTGATCCTCACGCCGCCATCCTGGCGGCTCAGCCGGCGACGTACGCCGCCAGGTGCTCGCCGGTGATCGTGCCCGGGTCGCGGACCAGGTCGGCCGGTGTGCCCTCGAACACGACCCGGCCGCCGTCGTGCCCGGCGCCCGGCCCGAGGTCGACGAGCCAGTCGGCGTGGGCCATGACGGCCTGGTGGTGCTCGATGACCACCAGCGACGTGCCGGCGTCGACCAGCCGGTCGAGCAGCGCGAGCAGCTGCTCGACGTCGGCCAGGTGCAGGCCGGTGGTCGGCTCGTCGAGGACGACGACGCCGCCACGCTCGCCCAGGTGCGTCGCGAGCTTGAGGCGCTGGCACTCCCCGCCGGAGAGGGTGGTCAGCGGCTGGCCGAGCCCGACGTAGCCCAGGCCGACGTCGACGAGGTGGCCGAGGACCCGCTGCGCCGCGGGGAGCGCGGCCTCGCCCTCGGCGAAGAAGGCGGCGGCCTCGGCGACCGGCAGGGCCAGGACCTCGCTGATGTCGAGACCGCCGAAGGTGTAGGCCAGCACGTCGTCGGAGAAGCGCCGGCCCTCGCACAGCTCGCAGGTCGTCGCGACCCCGGCCATCATGGCGAGGTCGGTGTAGACGACCCCGGCACCGTTGCAGCTGGGGCAGGCGCCCTCGGAGTTGGCGCTGAACAGCGCGGGCTTGACCCCGTTCGCCTTGGCGAAGGCCTTGCGGATCGGCTCCAGGACGCCGGTGTAGGTGGCCGGGTTGCTGCGCCGCGAGCCGCGTACGGGGGTCTGGTCGACGACGACCACGCCGTCGCGGCCGCGCAGCGAGGAGTGCACCAGCGAGCTCTTGCCCGACCCGGCGACCCCGGTGACCACGACGAGCACGCCGAGGGGGAGGTCGACGTCGACGTCGCGCAGGTTGTGCTCGCTGGCGCCCCGGATCTCCAGGGCGCCGGTCGGCGTGCGGGTCGACGGCTTGAGCCGGGCCCGGTCCTCGAGGTGGCGCCCGGTCACCGTCCCGCTGGCCCGCAGACCGCCGACGTCGCCCTCGAAGCAGACCTCGCCGCCCGCGGTGCCGGCTCCCGGCCCGAGGTCGACCACGTGGTCGGCCACGACGATCGTCTCGGGCTTGTGCTCGACCACGAGCACGGTGTTGCCCTTGTCGCGCAGCCGCAGCAGCAGGCGGTTCATGCGCTGGATGTCGTGGGGATGGAGGCCGGTGGTCGGCTCGTCGAAGACGTACGTGACGTCGGTGAGCGCCGAGCCGAGGTGGCGCACCATCTTCGTGCGCTGGGCCTCGCCGCCCGACAGCGTGCCGGAGGCCCGGTCGAGGCTGAGGTAGCCGAGCCCGATCTCGGCGAAGGAGTCGAGCGTGCCGCGGAGCGCGTCGAGCAGCGGGGCCACCGACGGGTCCTCGAGCCCCCTGACCCAGGCGGCGAGGTCGGTGATCTGCATCGCGCAGGCCTCGGCGATGCTGATCCCCGCGACCTTGGAGGAGCGCACGGCCCCGGTGAGGCGGGTCCCCTCGCACTCCGGGCAGGTCGAGAACTTCACGGCCCGCTCGACGAAGGCGCGCACGTGCGGCTGGAGCGCGTCGACGTCCTTGGACAGCACGGACTTCCGCAGCCGCGGGATCACGCCCTCGTAGGTCAGGTTGATGCCCTCGACCTTGATCTTGACCGGTTCCCCGTGCAGGAGGAGCTGCAGCTCCTTGGCGGTGTAGCGGCCGACCGGCTTGTCCATGTCGAAGCCGACGCCGGCGAAGATGCGGCCGTACCAGCCGTCCATCGAGTAGCCCGGCACCTTCAGGGCACCCTCGGCGAGGGCCTTCGACGCGTCGTAGACCTCGGTGAGGTCGATGTCGTTGACGGCCCCGCGGCCCTCGCAGCGCGGGCACATGCCGCCGGTCACGCTGAAGCTCCGGCGCTCCTTGACGGTCTGGCCGCCCTTGGTCGTCGTGACCGCGCCGGCCCCGCTGATCGAGGCGACGTTGAACGAGTACGCCTGCGCCGGCCCGACGTGCGGCACCCCGAGGCGGCTGAAGAGGATGCGCAGCATCGCGTTGGCGTCCGTCGCCGTCCCCACGGTCGAGCGCGGGTCGGCGCCCATCCGCTTCTGGTCGACGATGATGGCGGTGGTCAGGCCCTCGAGCACGTCCACGTCGGGCCGGGCCAGCGTGGGCATGAAGCCCTGGAGGAACGCGCTGTAGGTCTCGTTGATCAGCCGCTGAGACTCCGCCGCCACCGTGTCGAAGACCAGCGAGCTCTTCCCCGAGCCCGACACGCCCGTGAAGACGGTGAGGCGGCGCTTGGGGATCTCGACCGTCACGTCGCGCAGGTTGTTCACCCGGGCGCCGACGACCCGGATCACGTCCTGCCCGGGCGGGCGCGGGGCACCGCCCGTGCCGTCCGTCGTGCCCGTGCCGTCCGTCGTGCCCGTGCTGTTCGTCGTGCCCGTGCTGTTCGTCGTGCTCGTGGGACCGGGGTGCATCGAGGCTCCTTCGCGTCGCGCTCCGGGTGCCGATCATCCCGTAGCCCAGGTGGGGCAGACCCCTCGCGCGGCGGTCGCTCATCGGGCCTGCGGCTATGATCCTCGACGGCTAGGAAGCAGCCGGAGGCGTTCGCGCGCCTTCGCGGACCTGCTGCCCGAGGGAGCCCCGTGGACCACCTGCGTTCCTGCGACCCCATCACGGACCCCTCCGTGCCTGTTCCGGACCCGGCGGCGGACCTGCTCGATCCCGGCCGGGCGGGCGCCGCCGACCGGGCCGACGGTCGGCTCGAGGGGCTCGACGAGGAGTCCCTGCAGCGCCTCGCGGCCACCCGGCCCACCATCGAGCAGGCCAAGGGCATGCTCATGGCCCACTACGGGATCGACGCCGACCAGGCCTTCGAGCTGCTGAGCCGCTGGTCCTCCGAGAGCCACGTCAAGGTGCGCGTCCTGGCCGGGCGCCTGGTGGACGCGGCGGCCGTGCCCGACCCGCGACTCCCCGACGTCCTGGAGCGCCTCCTGGAGCAGGGACCGTCCGCCTGAGGCGGGCCGCGACCCGTCTCCGGGTCACCGCGGCCGGCGCGCGCAGCGGCGGCGGAGCCGTGGAGGCGGTCCGGCGGACCGGTTGCTGGGTCCGCCGGACCTGAGCGGCACGGGTGGCGCCACCGTCCCGGCTCTGGCCCCCTCCTACCCCGAGGGCGGCGGGAGACTCACCGAGATCTCAGACCGCGCCGAAGCCCGGGCCGGGCTCGGGGTCCTGCCCCGTCGTCCGCCGTACGAGGTCGGCCGCGACGTCGGCGAGCCGGCGGTGCGAGGTCTGCGACTCCCGCCGCAGCAGGTCGAAGGCGACGGAGGCCGTGCAGCCCTGCCGGCCCATGATGATCCCCATCGCCTGGTCGATCACCGTGCGCGAGTCCAGCGCCGCCTCCATCTGCGCGAGCAGCCGTGAGTCCCGGCTCAGGCGCCGGATCACCCGCAGCGTGCCCGCCGCCTGGGCGGCGAAGATCTCCAGCCGGCGGCGCTCGGTCTCGCCGAAGAGGCGCGGACCCTCGAAGCCGTAGACGTTCATCGCGCCGAAGGTGTCGTCGCCGATGCTCAGCGGCAGGCTCAGCGAGCACTGCAGGCCGAGCTCGACGGCGGCGGGCACGTAGTCCGGCCAGCGCTGCTCGTGACGCGCGTCGGGGACGTCGACGACGAGCCCGGTGCGCAGCGTCTGCAGGCACGGCCCGCCGTCGACCCGGTACTGCTTCTCGTCGAGCTCGATCGCGCGGCGGTGGCTCGACCCCACGGTGATCACGTCGCTCTCCAGCCGCAGGGAGATGCCGCACTCGACCCCGCCCGCGTCGGGCACGACCGCGGTCGCCAGCTGGGCGAGCTCGTTGAGGGTGGAGTCCAGGTCACGGCTGTCGAGCAGCAGCGCCTGGAGGCGCAGCAGCAGGTGCGGCGCTGGGACGTCGGTCACGAGGAGCCCGTCCGACCCCGGGGCGGGGCCTGTCGCTGGGCAGCGGCCCGCACCACCCGGCCGGCGGTGCGCGAGGGGCCGCGCTGCGGCGACGGTAGGCCCGCCCGGCCGCCGTCCCCGGGGCGTGCGGCGGCCCGGTCGCCCGAAGACGGTCTTCCGTGGGTCCGTTCCGGCGCGTGCCCGACGAGCGCTAGGAGCCGTCGTCCTCGGGCAGGCGCGCCGACCAGCGCTCCTCGATGCGTCCGAACCGCCACACCAGGAGCGCGCCGACCCAGGCGAGGACGAAGAGCCCGACGATGGCGTAGCCGGCGCCGTCCAGCGGGATCGAGCCGATGGCGGCCAGCGGGCCGCGCCGCGCGCCGGTCTGATCGGCGAGCACGCCGGCCAGCTCGATCGTGCCGATGCCGAGCGCGACGGCCACCGAGATGGCCGTGATCGTGAGGTTGTAGTAGACCTTCCGGACCGGCTTGCGGAACGCCCACCCGTACGCGCCCGTCATCAGCACGCCGTCGAGGGTGTCCATCAGGCACATCCCCGCCGCGAAGAGGACGGGCAGCACGAGGACGGCGTAGAAGGGCAGGTCGAAGGCCGCGGCGCCGCCGGCCAGCACCAGCAGGCCGACCTCGGTGGCCGTGTCGAACCCGAGCCCGAACAGCACGCCGACGGGGTAGATGTGCCACGGCCGGCGCACCGACCGGGTGAGGCCGCCCAGGAAGCGGTTCATGAACCCGCGCTTGTCCAGCTGCGCCTCCAGCTCGGCCTCGTCGACGTCGCCGTGCCGCATCCGGGCGAACACCTTGACGATGCCGACCAGCACGACGAGGTTCACGACGCCGAGCACCCACAGGAACAGCCCGGAGACCGACGCGCCGACGACGCCGGTGAGCGCGTGCAGCAGCGAGGCGTCGTCCTCCAGCTGGCCGGCCAGCGCCTTCACCCCGGCGGCGATCCCGAGCGCGAGCCCGAAGACCACCGTGGAGTGGCCCAGGGAGAACCAGAAGCCGACCGACAGCGGACGGCGGGGGAGGGTGCCGGCGAGGCGGTCGGCGAGCAGCTTGCGGGTGGTGCTGTCGACGGCCGCGATGTGGTCGGCGTCGAAGGCGTGGCGCAGCCCGAAGGTGTAGGCGAGGACGCCGACGCCCGCGCCGAACACGGGGGTCGCCCCACCCAGCTGGTAGCGCTCCGGGACCACGAGGCCGAAGAGCACGGCGAGGCCGACGACGTGCAGCACGACGATGACCACGGCCATGCCGACCAGCGAGCGGCGGTCGGCCGGGTCGAGGTTCCTGACCAACCCCCGCACCCGGCCGCGGAGCCCCGGGGCCGTCGGTGCCGTCGGTGCGGCCGGTGCCGAGGTGCTCATCGGTCTCCTGGGGCCCGGTCGTCGGGCCAGGTCGGTGGTACGCGAGTCGTGGGTGGTGCGGCGGGCGCTGGCGGGGCGCCGCCGAGGGTGCCGGTCGGCAGTGCCTGGTGGGGACGGACCCGCTCGACCGGTCCCGACGCTAGTCCACCAGGGGCGGTGCCCCGCGGTGCGCGAGACCGGGGACCTGGCCGGACGAGCACCCCACGAGCACCCGACGAGCACCCGACGAGCACCCCGACGAACCCCCGACGAACCCCCGACGAACTTTGACGAACTTTGACGAGCGCCGGACGAACCCTGGCGAAGACCGGTCAGGTTGAGAGGGACCTGGTATTTTCCTGAGAGCACGACCTCAGACCGTCGGCCTCGCCTGGTACACCCCCGTACGAGAGACGACCGCCACGCTGAGGAGAGGAGCGCCCATGCTGAGCTCGTCCAACGGTGGCCCGTCCGACTCCGGTGCGTTCGACGCGCCCGACGACACCCCGGCGCCCCAGGACCGGGCGGTCGACGACCCGGCGCTGAGCGCCGCCGTCTCGACGTTGCGCGGCCTCGTCCTCGCCGTCGAGAGGTACCGCACGGTGGTCTCGACGGCCACCGGCCTGGGGGTCACCGAGAGCCAGGCGCTGTCCTACCTCGTGACGCACGGCGACCGCGGCCAGTCCGAGCTGGCCCGGGCGCTGGGCCTCACCAGCAGCGCGGCGACGGCCCTCGTGGACCGGCTGGAGCGCCACGCGGTGGCCGAGCGCGTCCGCCACCCGAGCGACCGCCGGCGCACCATCATCCGGCTCACCCCGCGCGGCGCGGTGCTCGCGGACCGGGCCCACCACCCGCTGCGCGTCAGCCTCGGGCAGGTGGAGCCCACCGACCTCCCCGACGTGTCCCGGTGGCTCGCCACGATCGCCGACGCCCTCGGCGCGGTGCGTCCCGGCACCGCCTGACCGCTGCGCCGGACTCCCCGGCCCGGCCGGGCTCGCGCCTCGTAGGTTGGGCAGCCGACCGCGGGCGAGGGCCCCGGCGCGCACGGGAGGCGAGGGAGCGACGTGGCCCAGGAGACGGCGACCCAGGACAGGGCGGCGGCGGACTGGTGGCGGACGGCCGTGGTCTACCAGGTCTACCCGCGCAGCTTCGCCGACAGCGACGGCGACGGCATCGGTGACCTCGAGGGCGTCCGCGCCCACGTGGACCACCTCGTCGCCCTCGGCGTGGACGCCGTCTGGCTGAGCCCCTTCTACCCCTCGGCGCTCGCCGACGGCGGCTACGACATCGACGACCACCGCGACGTGGCGCCCGAGCTGGGCACGCTCGACGACTTCGACGCGATGACCGCGGCCCTGCACGAGCACGGCATCAGGGTGGTCGTCGACATCGTCCCCAACCACACCTCGGACCGCCACCGCTGGTTCGCCGCCGCGCTCGCCGCCGGACGTGGCTCCGACGAGCGCGACCGCTACGTCTTCCGCGAGGGCACGGGCCCGGACGGGGCCGAGCCGCCGACCGACTGGGAGAGCGACTTCGGCGGCCCGGCGTGGACGCGCGTCGAGGACGGCCAGTGGTACCTGCACCTCTTCGCGCCCGAGCAGCCCGACCTGAACTGGGACCGCCGCGACGTGCGCGAGGAGTTCCTCACCACGCTGCGCTTCTGGGCCGACCGTGGCGTCGACGGCTTCCGCGTCGACGTCGCCAACCTGCTGGTGAAGGACCTGACCGAGCCGCTGCCGAACCGGGCCGAGCTCCGCGACCTGCCCGACGGTGCGCACCCGTACGAGGACCGCGACGCCGTCCAGGAGGTGTACGCGGAGTGGCGCACGCTCTTCGACTCCTACGACCCGCCGCGGATGGCCGTCGCCGAGGCCTGGGTGCCCGCGCACCGCCGGGCCCGCTACGCGAGCCCGCAGAGCCTGGGCCAGGCGTTCAACTTCGACCTGCTGACCGCGCCGTGGGAGCCCACCGCCTGGCGCCGCGTGGTCACCGCGAACCTCGACCTGGCCGCGGAGAGCGGTTCGACGTCGACGTGGGTGCTGTCGAACCACGACGTGATCCGCCACCCGACCCGCTACGGCATCACCGCGGCTGCCGGGCAGCCCAACGAGATCGGCTACATCCCGGCCTTCGGCGTCGACCCGGCGATCACCGTCGACGAGGAGCTCGGCGCCCGGCGGGCCCGCGCCGCGACGCTGCTGGTGCTGGCCCTGCCGGGGTCGGCGTACCTCTACCAGGGCGAGGAGCTCGGGCTCTTCGAGGTCGCCGACATCCCGGCCGGGCAGCGACAGGACCCGACCTTCTTCCGCACCGGCGGCCAGCGCCTCGGCCGCGACGGCTGCCGGGTGCCGCTGCCCTGGACCAGCGAACCGCCCTCGTACGGGTTCAGCCCCGCCGACGCCGCCGCCCCGCCGCACCTGCCGCAGCCGGACTCGTTCGCCGCGTCCAGCGTCGAGCGCGAGAGCGGCGACGACGCCTCCAGCCTGACGCTCTACCGCGCCGCGCTGCGGCTGCGCCGGGAGCTGGCCCGCGGGGAGGGCCTGACCTGGGTGCCGTCGGCCCCGGACGTGCTGCACGTCGTGCGCGACGGCGGCTGGCAGGTCCTGACCAACTTCGGCGACGCAGCCGTCGACGCTCCGGCGGGCGAGGTCGTGCTCGCCAGCGCCCCGCTGGTCGACGGCCGGGTGCCCACCGACACGACGGTCTGGGTGCGCGCGTGAGCGGCCCGCTCCGCGGCGGCGTCCTCCACGACGACCAGTGGCGGGGCTTCGCCAGCGACAACTACGCCGGCGTCCACCCCGAGGTGCTCGAGGCCCTGGGTCGGGCGAACGGCGGGCACCAGGTCGCGTACGGCGAGGACGCCTACACCGCCCGGCTGCAGGAGGTGGTGCGCGAGCACCTCGGCGCGCGGGCGGAGACCTTCCCGGTGCTCAACGGGACCGGGGGCAACGTCGTCGCGCTGACCAGCGTGCTGCCGCGCTGGGGCGCGGTGGTCTGCACGGCGAACGCCCACATCCACACCGACGAGGCCGGGGCCCCGGAGCGGATGACGGGGATCAAGCTGCTGCCGGTCGCGTCGGCGGACGGCAAGCTCACACCCGACCTGGTGGACGCGGAGGCGTGGGGCTGGGGCGACGAGCACCGCGCGCAGCCGCTCGCGGTGAGCATCACCCAGAGCACCGAGCTCGGCACGCTCTACACCCCCGACGAGGTCGCCGCGCTGGCCGAGCACGCGCACGCCCGGGGCATGGCGCTGCACCTGGACGGCGCCCGCATCTGGAACGCCGCCGCCGGCCTCGGGGTCGACTTCCGGGCCTTCACCGCCGACGCCGGGGTCGACGTGCTCACCTTCGGCGGCACCAAGAACGGGCTGCTCGGCGTGGAGGCCGTGGTCGTCCTCGACCCGGAGCGGGCGACCGGGCTCACCTACCTGCGCAAGCTGACGATGCAGCTGACCAGCAAGATGCGCTTCGCCTCCGCGCAGCTGCTCGCGCTCTTCGACGACGGGCTGGGGCTGCGCAGCGCCGCTCACGCCAACGCGATGGCCGCGCGGCTGCGCGCCGCGCTCGAGCCGGGCGCGGCGGACGGTTCGCTGCCGGGGCTGGCCTTCGTCCAGGAGACGCAGGCGAACGCGGTGTTCGTGGCCCTCCCGCCCGGGGTCGCCGACCGGATCCGCGAGCGCGTGCGCTTCTACGACTGGGACACCGCGCGCGGCGTCGTGCGCTGGATGACCTCCTGGGACACGACCGAGACCGACGTCGACGCCTTCGTCGCGGTGGTCCGGGAGGAGCTCGGGCGCTGATCCGCGCGGTCGCGGAGGAGATCCTGCCGAGGCTGTAACGCCGCGGGCCTCACGGGCGATGGAGCAGTCGAGAGGCAGCGACTACCTGAACCCCCGAGCAGGCATTCGCTGCCTCTCGTCACGCCCAGGGCCGGTCGGGCCGGGCGCGGGGCACCAGGAACCCGCGGGCGAGGGCGACCGGCAGCCGTCGTCCGTCCGGCAGAGCCACGCACCCCACGGCCAGCACGAGACACGACCGCGTCGAGGCCCGGCCCGTCGGCCCGTACCGCTCGCGCGCCCGGCACCGGACCGCCGCGCAGCTGCGTGGACGAGCCGGCACCGGGTAGAGGGCAGGGGCTGCCGTCCGCCGTGGGCGGCGCGCCGCACCCAGAACCCGACCTCGAAGGCACCACGATGACCTCCGCGCAGACGCTGCGTCCCGAGCAGGAGGGCTCGAAGCTCAAGCAGAGCATCACCGGCCCGCTGCTCTACCTCTTCATCCTCGGCGACGTGCTCGGCGCCGGCATCTACGCGCTGATGGGCGTGCTCGCCGAGGAGGTCGGTGGCGCGCTCTGGGCCCCGCTCGCCGTCGCCCTCGCCCTGGCGCTGCTGACCGCCGGCTCCTACGCCGAGCTCGTGACCAAGTACCCGAAGGCGGGCGGCGCGGCGATCTTCGCCGAGCGCGCGTTCCGCAGACCGCTGATCGCGTTCCTGGTCGGCTTCAGCATGCTGGCCGCCGGCGTGACGAGCGCCGCGGGCCTGGCGCTCGCCTTCGCCGGGGACTACCTCGGCACCTTCGTCGCGATCCCCGCCGTGCCGGCCGCGGTCGTCTTCCTGCTGCTCGTCGCCGCGCTCAACGCCCGGGGCATCAGCGAGTCGCTCAAGAGCAACGTCGTGATGACCGTCGTCGAGGTCAGCGGCCTGGTCATCGTCGTCGTGACCGTGGCCGTGCTGCTCGGCGGCGGGGGCGGTGACGTCAGCCGGGTGGGCCAGTTCCCCGCGGGCGTCAGCCCGGGCTCGGCGATCCTCGGCGCGGCCGTCATCGCCTACTACTCCTTCGTCGGCTTCGAGACCTCCGCGAACGTCGCCGAGGAGGTGCGCGAGCCCAGCCGGGTCTACCCCAAGGCGCTCTTCGGCGCGCTGCTCACCGCCGGTGTCGTCTACGTGCTCGTCGGGCTGGCCAGCTCCGTCGCGCTGCCGAGCGACCAGCTCGCGGGCTCCAGCGGCCCGCTGCTCGCGGTGGTGGCCGCGACCGGGGTCGGCATCCCGGACTGGGTCTTCAGCCTGATCGCGCTCGTCGCCGTGGCCAACGGCGCCCTGCTCACCATGATCATGGCGAGCCGGGTGACGTACGGGATGGCCGAGCAGGGTCTGCTGCCCCGCGGCCTGGCCCGGGTGCTGCCCCGGCGCCGGACGCCCTGGGTCGCCATCGTCGCGACCACCCTCGTCGCGATGCTGCTGACGCTGGTAGGAGACCTCTCGGTGCTCGCCTCGACCGTCGTGCTGCTGCTCCTGTTCGTCTTCATCAGCACCAACCTCGCCGTCCTGGTGCTGCGCCGCGACCGCGTCGAGCACCGGCACTTCCGGGTCCCGTCCGTCGTTCCCGTGCTGGGGATAGCGTCGTGCGTGCTGCTGCTGACCCAGCAGGATGGTCGGGTGTGGTTGTACGGGCTCGGGCTGCTGCTCGTCGGCGTCGTGCTCTTCGCCGTCGCCCGGCTCACCGCCCGCCAGCACCGCACGCCGCAGCCAGACGAGGGGAGGTCTCGCTCCTGACCGCCGACAGGTCCACCAGCCCGGTCTACGTCCGGGCCCTGGGCACCGCCGTGCCCGTCACGGTGCTGCGCCAGCCCGAGCTCCGCGACCTCCTGGCCGCTCAGCCGGGCCTGACCCGGCTCGGCCTGCGGCGGCTGCGCGCCGCCTTCGACGCGTCCGGGATCGAGACGCGCCACAGCGTCGTCGGCGAGTTCGCCGTGCAGCCCGAGGGGACCGACCCGATGCTGGTCGACCTCGGGGCAGGGCGGGTCCTCGCGCCGTCCACCGGGGAGCGCAACGCCGCGTACGTCCGTGAGGCGCCGGGGCTGTTCCTGTCCGCGGCCAAGCAGGCGCTGGCCGCGACCGACCTCGCCCCCGACGACGTCACGCACGTCGTCACCGTGTCCTGCACCGGCTTCTTCGCCCCCGGCCCCGACCACGTGCTCGTCCGCCAGCTCGGGCTCCGTCCGACGACGCAGCGCTTCCACCTCGGGTTCATGGGCTGCTACGGCGCGTTCCCCGGGCTGCGCCTCGCCGACGCGGTCTGCCGCGCCGACCCGGGCGCCGTCGTGCTCGTGGTGTGCGCCGAGCTCTGCTCGCTGCACCTGCACACCGGCGACGACCTCGACACGATCCTTGCCTCCTCGCTGTTCGCCGACGGCGCCGCCGCGGTCGTCCTCAGCGGACGGACGCCGGCGCCGGGCGACGACGTCGTCACCCTCGACACGCTCGGCACGACCCTGAGCGAGGAGGGCGAGGCCGACATGGCGTGGACGATCGGCGACCGGGGCTTCGACATGGTGCTCAGCAAGCACGTCCCGCGCATCCTGGGCTCCTCGCTGCCCGCCGCGGTGCCGCACCTGCTCGGCGACCTGGAGCCCTCGGCGGTCGACCGCTGGGCGGTCCACCCCGGCGGACGCAGCGTGCTCGACCACGTGCAGAGCGCGCTCGGGCTCACCGACCGCGACCTCGAGGCCTCGCGGGACGTGCTGCGCCGGTTCGGCAACATGTCGAGCGCGACGGTCCTCTTCGTGCTCGCCGAGCTGCTGCGCCGTCCCGCCGCGGGCGAGGAGCGCCTCGCGGCGATGGCCTTCGGCCCGGGCCTGACCGTCGAGAGCGCCCTGCTGACGCGCCGGACGGGTGGATGACGCCGCCCATGGTCGACCTGGCCCGGCGCGAGACGGCGGTCGTCGAGCTCATGGACGACCCGGACTGCGACCTGCGCCTGCTCGAGCGGACGTACGCCCAGTTCCGGGTGGTCAACCGGCTGGTCTCGGGCTGGCGGCGGCTCTACACGGGCACGCTCCGCCCGCTGCTGGCGACCCGGGCGCACCCGACGCTGCTGGACGTCGGCTTCGGCGGCGGCGACATCTCCGCCGGCCTCGCCACCTGGGCGCGCCGCGACGGCATCGATCTCGCGGTCACGGCGATCGACCCCGACCCGCGCGCGGCGGCCTACGTGGCCCGGCGACCGACCCCGGCCGGGGTCAGGTTCCGGCGGGCGAGCAGCGCCGACCTCGTCGCCGAGGGCCGGCGCTTCGACGTCGTCGTGTCCAACCACCTGCTGCACCACCTCGACGCGCCCACGCTGCAGGACCTCCTCGCCGACAGCGAGCGCCTGGCCACCCGCCTCGTGCTCCACAACGACCTGCGCCGCTCCCGGCTGGCCCACGCCGCGTACGGGGTGGCGACCGCACCGCTGGCCCGGACCTCCTTCCTGCGCACCGACGGGCTGCTCTCGATCCGGCGCAGCCACGTCCCCGCCGAGCTCGCCGGCCTGCGCGAGGGCTGGACCGCGGAGCCGCTCGGCCGGTTCCGGCTGCTGCTGCGCCGCGACGTCGACGTGGCGGGGGAGCGGGAGGTGAGCCCGCGGCCCGGTCGTGCTGTTCGCGGCCGCGACGACCAGCTACGTCGCGAACGTGGCCCTCGGCACGGCCGTCGCGACCCGCGTCGTCCGCACCCACCGGTTCCGCTGGGTGCACCACGCGCTCTACGTCAGCACCAGCGTGCTGGCCGGCGCCGCCGCCAGCAGCCTGCTGTGGAGCGGCAGCCGGGCCGGTCTGCGGCTGCTGCCGGCGGCGCTGCCGCTGGCCGCGGTCCCGTACGTCTCCGCCCGCTCGCGCCGGCACCCGGTGGTCGCGCTGAGCGCCGCACCGTTCTTCGTCGCCGGCCTCGCCGCAGCCCTGAGGGAGCAGCATGGAGTTCCTTGACGTCGTGCGCCGTCGCAGGACGACGAACGGCCCCTTCCGTCCCGACCCGGTCAGCGAGGAGCACCAGCGCCTCCTCATGGAGGTCGCCGGCCGGGCCCCGTCCCAGCTGAACAGCCAGCCGTGGCGCTTCGTCGTCGTCGACGACCGGGCGGTGATCGAGCAGGTCGCCGACATCAGCGGGTCGAGCATGACCACCGCGATGTCGAACGGCACCTTCTTCGAGCGTTACAAGCCCTACTTCCGCTTCTCCGCCGCCGAGATGGCCGAGCAGCGCAGCGGCATGCTCTTCGACAAGCTCCCCGTCCCGCTGCGGCCCTTCACCAGGCAGGTGTTCACCGCCCGCGGGCAGAAGATCATGAACCAGCTCCGGGTCCCCCAGACCCTCGGCGCGGAGAACCGGAAGCTGGTCGCGGGGTCGCCGCTGCTGCTCGCGGTGATGCTCGACCGGGCCGAGTACCGCCCGGGCCAGCTCTCCAGCTTCTACTCGCTGTTCAGCATGGGCGCGGCCATGGAGAACGTCTGGCTGACCACGGTCGAGATCGGCATGGGCATCCAGTTCGTGTCGTTCCCGATGGAGGTCGAGGGCCAGTGGGACCGGCTCGTCGAGCTCTTCGGCGTGCCCGACGACCTCGAGCTGATGGCGGTCTACCGCCTCGGCTACCTGCCCGAGAACGCCGTGCGGCCGGCGATCGACTGGTCGAGCCACGAGCGCCGGCTGCCCTCGCAGTACGTGTTCCGCGAACTCCTGCCGCACACCGCAGACCGGCTGGGACGAGTCCTGAGCCCGTGGGCCGGTCCGGCCGCGGTCCGGGGCCGGGCTCAGCGACGGCGCGCGTGCAGGGCCTGGGCCGTCGGCACCACGGTGAGCACCGCGAGCACGACGACCACGCCGGCCGCGGCGAGCGCGCCGCCCCGCAGGCCCACGGCCACGTCGAAGACGAGCAGCACCGTCCCGGTCACCGTCAGCCCGAGGCCGAGGAGGGAGGACATCAGCAGCCGGTGCCCGATCTGGACGACCGCGCCCTTCTCGTGGCGCCGGAAGAGGCGCCGGTGCAGCACGACGGACGACATCGCCAGCGCCGTCGTCAGGGTGGAGAGCAGCACGAGGGTCAGGTAGAGGCCGCGCTCGAGGGACGACAGGCTCGCGAAGCGGGGCTGGAAGACGACGGTCAGCAGGAAGCCGCTGAGGATCTGCGTCCCTGTCTGCACGATCCGTGTCTCCTGCAGCAGCTCGTTCCAGTTCCGGTCGCTGCGCTGGTCGGCGGTCTCGCGGCGCCCGTCCAGCGCGTCGACGTCGTCGTCGTCCGCCGCCACTCGTCCTCCTCGGGCCTCGGTGCGCGGGCGTGATCGTAGCGCCCGGGCGCCTCGGCACGCCCGGGACGGGGCGCGTCGACGACCGTACGGTGTCCACCCGCTGCAGGGGCGGGACGGGCGGGATCAGGAGGCCGGCCGCGTACGACGAGGGATCGGACGGGCCACGAGCGGCGTCCGGGGCTCTGAGGTTCTCGGCTCGACGTCGGCCTCGGGGCCGCGGAACCGGGGAGAAGAGCGGGACGAGGGGATGCTCGGGGGTTCATCTCCTCGTCCCGCCACGCACAAACCTAGGGCACCGCGCACGGACCCCGCCGGCGTTTCGGTGTCAGGAACAGGACACGTCCAGAACATGACATCGCGGACGGCGAGGTCCGGCGGCACCCGGCGGCACCCGCTGGTCGCCACGGTGTCGTCTCCAGGCCGGCGACTTCTCGGGGGTGCCGACGGCGGCCGGCGCGGGGCGAAGTACGTTCCCCGGTACGGGTGCCCCGTCCCCGTACCGGCAGACACGACCCGAGGAGCGGCAACGATGCCCAGAACCCCACGGCCCACCCCGACCAGGAGCGGGCCTCCGGCTCGCGCGTCACGGCCGGGGGGCTGGCGTCGACGCGCGGCGGCCCTCGCCGGCGCCGTCGCCCTGACCGGGCTCGTCACGTCGGGCCTCGTCGCCCCGGCCGAGGCGGCACCGGCCCGACCCGCCGCACCGGCGCGGCCGGCGGCCCCCGGGGCGCCGGCCGGCCCGGCGGTCAAGGGTCCCGACCTCGGGCGCCACGTCACGCTGATCACCCCCGACCTCCCGCAGACCCGGGTGCAGGCCGCGCTCGACGCGATCGCCGCACGGCAGGTCGGCAACCAGTTCGGGCCCGAGCGCGACGCGATCCTCTTCGCCCCCGGCACCTACGGTTCCGTCGCGCAGCCGCTGGTCTTCCAGGTCGGCTACTACACCGAGGTCGCCGGCCTGGGCCGCAACCCCGGCGACGTGGTGATCAACGGCGCCGTGAACGTCTACAACCAGTGCGACCGGGCCCCTGACGGCAGCGACACGAACTGCATCGCGCTGAACAACTTCTGGCGCTCGATGTCCAACCTCACGATCAACCCGACCGGCGGCGAGGGCTGCCGCTCGGCCACCGAGTTCTGGGCCGTCTCGCAGGCCTCGCCGCTGCGCCGCGTCGACGTCACCGGCAAGACGTCGCTGATGGACTACTGCACGGCGGGCCCGCAGTACGCCAGCGGCGGCTTCGTCGCCGACTCGCGCCTCGGCGACGTGATCAACGGCTCGCAGCAGCAGTGGTTCACCCGCGACAGCACCATCGGCAGCTGGTCGAACGCGGTCTGGAACCAGACGTTCGCCGGTGTCCAGGGCGCCCCTGCCCAGTCCTTCCCCGACCCGCAGTACACGACGCTGGCCAGCACGCCCGTCAGCAAGGAGAAGCCCTACCTCTACGTCGACGGCCAGGGCCGCTACCGCGTCTTCGTGCCCGCGGTGCAGCGCGACAGCGCCGGTGCCACCTGGGCCTCCGGAGCGACGCCCGGCACCTCGCTGCCGATCTCGAGCTTCTTCGTGGCCAAGCCGTCCGACTCGGCGAAGAAGCTCGACCAGCAGCTGCGCCGCGGCAAGAACCTGCTCTTCACCCCCGGCGTCTACGGCATCGACCGCACCCTGCACGTGCGCCGGGCCGGCACCGTCGTGCTCGGCCTCGGGCTGGCGACGCTGACCGCCGAGCGGGGCGCGACCCCGATCGAGGTCGCCGACGTGGCGGGGGTCGACGTCGCGGGGCTGACCATCGACGCCGGGACGAAGAACTCCCGTGCGCTGCTGGTGCTCGGACAGGGCCGCAAGCAGGGGCCGCGCGGCTCCACGAAGCGCCACCCGACCGCGGTGCAGGACGTGTTCTTCCGGATCGGCGGCCCGCACGCCGGCAAGGCGTCGACCAGCCTGGTGGTGAACAGCGACCACGCCGTCCTCGACAACATCTGGGCCTGGCGCGCCGACCACGGCGAGGGCGTCGGCTGGACGCGCAACACCGCGGCGACGGGCGTCGTCGTGCGGGGCGACGACGTGACCGCCACCGGTCTCTTCGTCGAGCACTACCAGCGCTACAACGTGGTCTGGACCGGCGAGCGCGGGCGGACGGTGTTCTTCCAGAACGAGCTGCCCTACGACGCGCCCGACCAGGCGGCGTGGCGGCACGGGCGCACGCTCGGCTGGGCGGCGTACAAGGTCGGCGACAAGGTCAAGCACCACGACCTGTGGGCCGGCGGCTCGTACATCTACACCAACGTCAACCCGGCCCTGCACCTCTCGCACTCCTTCGAGGTGCCGGAGAACGGCGGGGTCCGGCTGCGGGACATGGTGATCGTGAGCCTCAACAACGCCGGGACGATCGACCACGTGGTCAACGACGTCGGCCCGTCGGTCTCGCCCCGGACGGACGGCAGCGACGTCGCCTACCTGAGGTGCTTCCCGGTCTGCTGACGCGGGCCCACGGCCGGCCCGGCGCACCCTCCCAGCGGGGTGCGCCGGGCCGGTCGGGTCCTCCGTGGTTGGCTGAGGGACATGGAATTCCGCTACCTCGGCAACTCAGGCCTCAAGATCTCTGAGGTCACCTACGGCAACTGGCTGACCCACGGCTCCCAGGTCGAGAACGAGCAGGCGCTCGCGTGCGTGCGCGCGGCCCTCGACAACGGCATCACGACCTTCGACACCGCCGACGTGTACGCCAACACCAAGGCCGAGACCGTCCTCGGCGAGGCACTGAAGGGCGAGCGCCGCGAGTCGCTGGAGATCTTCACCAAGGTCTTCGGGCCGATCGGGCCCAAGGGCCACAACGACCTCGGGCTGTCGCGCAAGCACATCACGGAGGCGGCGGAGGGTTCGCTGACGCGCCTCCAGACCGACCACATCGACCTCTACCAGGCGCACCGCTACGACTACGAGACGCCGCTCGAGGAGACGATGCAGGCCTTCGCCGACCTCGTCCGGGCCGGCAAGGTGCTCTACGTCGGCGTCAGCGAGTGGACGGCCGAGCAGCTCCGCGCCGGGGCCGCGCTGGCGCGCGACCTGGGCTTCCAGCTGATCTCGAACCAGCCGCAGTACTCGATGCTGTGGCGCGTGATCGAGGACGAGGTCGTGCCGACCTCGAAGGAGCTCGGCATCTCCCAGGTCGTCTGGTCCCCGATCGCGCAGGGCGTGCTGACCGGCAAGTACAAGCCGGGCCAGCCGCTGCCGGAGGGTTCGCGGGCCACGGACGACAAGGGCGGCGCGAGCATGATCCAGCGCTGGATGCGTGACGACGTGCTCGAGCGCGTGCAGCAGCTCACCCCGCTGGCGGAGCAGTCCGGGCTGTCGATGGCCGCCCTGGCCGTCGCGTGGACGCTGCAGAACGAGAACGTCGCGACCGCGATCATCGGCGCCTCGCGGCCCGAGCAGGTCGTGGACAACGTGGCCGCGGCCGGCGTGAAGCTCGACGCCGACCTGCTGGCCCAGGTCGACGAGATCCTCGCCCCGGTCGTCGAGCGCGACCCGGCCAAGACCCTCGAGAGCTCGCCGAAGACGCGCGAGGCCTGAGCCCGGCGGCTCGTCCTCCGAGTGGGTGGGATCCTGCACCGTCACGGTGCAGGAACCCACCCAGTGGCGCATCCGGCGCCTCCCGGGGTCAGTCCTCGACGGCGTCGCCCGTGACGTCGTGGGCCCGCGGGTCGAGCAGGTGGGCCCCGCCCACCGGGTCGGCGCACCAGCGCTCGAGCTCCCAGGCCCCGGCCCGGCGCTCGAGCACGGCCATGCCGGTGTTGGAGATGTGCGCGGCCTCCGCCTCGTCGGCCGTCATCGCGGTCACGACGGCCGTCCAGACCCGGATGGCCGCGCCGTGGCTCACGACCAGCGCCGTCTCCCCGCGGTGCCGGGCGGCGATCGCCTCCAGCGCCCCGTCGTAGCGCGCCCAGAAGCTGTGCCCGTCGGGCCCGCCCGGCATCGACCGGTCCAGGTCGCCGCCCATCCAGGCCACCAGGCACTCGACGTAGCCGCGTACGGCCGCCTCGTCGTCGCGCATCTCGAGGTCGCCCGCCGAGACCTCGGCGAGGCCGGGCCGGATGCCGACCCGGAGGCCGCGCGCCGCGCGGAGCGGCTCGGCCGTACGGCGGGTGCGGGTGAGGTTCGAGGTGTACACGGCCGCGACGTCCTCGTCGGCGAGCGCGGCGGGGACCGCGGCGGCCTGGGCCCGACCGAGCGCGGTCAGCGGCCTCCCGGGGAAGGCGGTGTCGAGCGCGCCGTGGACGTTGGCGGTCGTCTGGCCGTGGCGGAGCAGGAGCAGGCGCACGGGGTTCCTCGTGGTCGGGGATCGGTGCGGGCGAGCCGGACGGGGTGCCGACCCGGGGAGCGCGCTACGGGCTCCCCGGGACGACGGGCACGCTACCGGCCACCCGCCCGCGGGTAGACGATCGACTTCAGGCTGTTCGGGTCGAGGTCCGACTCGAGCGCGTCGCCGGCGTGGTCGAGGTCGAACTTGCCGGTGACCAGGGAGTCGAGCTCGATCTGGCCGGTGGAGACGAGGTGGATCGCGGCCGGCCAGGTGTCGGTGTAGCGGAAGATGCCGGTCACGCTCACCTCCTTGTTCTGGATGTGCTCGACGGGCAGCACCATCTCCGACGAGCCGAGCCCGACGAGGACCGCGACGCCGGCCGGGCGCACCGCCTGGATGCCCGAGTAGACGGCCCGGGCCGCACCGCTGGCGTCGACGAAGGCGTCGACCTCGAGCCCGGCCGTGGCCACGTCGGTCTCGGTCGGGTCGATGACGCGGGTGGCGCCGTACGTCAGCGCCCGCTCGCGCCGCTCCGGCACGAGGTCGGTGACGATGATCTCGGCAGCACCGAAGGCCTTCGCGGTCTGGGCGCAGATGATCCCGATGGGTCCGGCGCCGGCGATCAGGATGCTGGAGCCCGGGACGATGCCGGCCTTGCGCATCGTGGTGATGGCCACCGACAGCGGCTCGAGCAGGGCCGCCGCCTCGTCCGACATCGAGTCGGGGACCTTGTGGGCGAACTCGGTGCGGATCACGGCGTACTCGGCGAACGAGCCGTCGATCGGCGGGGTCGCGTAGAACTCCATGGAGGGGCAGAGGTTGTAGCGCCCGGCCATGCACTCGCGGCAGCGGCGGCAGTTGCGCTGCGGCTCGATGGCCACGCGCTCGCCGATGCGGGACTCGGGCACGTCCGACCCGACGGCGACGATGGTGCCCGAGCACTCGTGGCCGAGGATCATCGGCTCCTTGACGACGAAGCCGCCGGCCTCGCCGTGGCGGTAGTAGTGCGTGTCGGACCCGCACACCCCCACGGCACTGATCTTGATGAGGACCTCGTCGGACGCGTACGCCGGGACGGGGACCTGCTCGACGGTGAGGGCCTTGGCGCCGGTGAGGACGCTGGCGGTCATCTCCCGCGGGATGTCGGTGACGGTCATGCGGTTCGCCTTTCGGTGGTGACGGTCGTGCGAGGGCTCGATGCTGCGGACGCACCGGTGGCCCGCGCGCAGGAGAGCGGGCTCCACGCGGTCGACCGCCACCGGCAACGTCCGGGCGAGAGTCTCCTCCGTGCCCCGCCGGGTCGCGTCGGCGGCCCGCCGCGTCCCGGTCCGGAGCAGCGTCCCGGGAGCGTCGCCGGGACCCGTCAGCCCCGCACGGTCATCAGCCAGGCGAGCATGTAGGCCCGGCTGTTGCCGTCGTCGACCCACTGCTGGTCGAGCGTCGCCGCCTTCGCCAGCGCGGCGCGGCGCTGGTCCTCGCCGGCGAGCGCGGAGTACATGAGCAGGTAGTCGCCGAACTTCTTCTCGTACGACCCGCCGCTCGCCTCGGCCACCGCCGGCCCGACCCGGGCGGGGTCGGTACCGAGGTAGGTGGACGCCGGGCTCATGGGGATCAGCTGGATCCCGAGCATGGCCGCCGGCTCGGCGGAGAACCACGTGCCGTAGTCGCGCTTGCCGCCCCAGTTCAGCGAGACGACGCGGTGCCCGAAGCCGTCGTAGGCGTCCTGGGTGGTGTCGACGTCGGTCCAGTAGGCCAGCGCCGACTGCGCCTCCAGCGAGGTCAGCCAGACCGCCTCGCTGCGCAGCGCCTCGTCCCCGCTGGCCCGCGCCCACGTCGCGAGCCCGACCCAGGCGTTGACCGCCTCCGAGCTCGACTCCTGGTTGTTGCCGTCGGCGAAGGGCGCCGTGCCCGAGGCCCACGAGTGCCCCGCGTACACGTCGAAGACGCGCAGGTCGGGGAAGGCCCCGCCGGACCCGGACGAGGCGATGTCCGCCGCGACGAGGTCCATGACGGGCGCCCAGCGCTGCGCGAGGGCGGGGTCGTCCTGGGCCACGACGCCGGCCGCGAAGAGCAGGTAGCCGTCGTGGAAGTGGTGGTCGTTGAACTCCTCCGAGCCGAAGGACGGGGTGAGCCCGACCATGCCCTTCGCCTGCTCGTCGTAGACGAAGCAGACCTCCGCCCGCCGGGCGCAGCCCTGCGGGTCGGTCCACTGGTCGAGCGCGGTGACGAGGCGGCCCTTCACCGTCTCGGCGGCGTCGTCGGCCCCCACCTGCACCGCGAGGCGGTAGAGCATCGCGGCGCGGTAGAGCGCCTTGCCGCCGAAGTAGGTGTCGGAGGGGAAGGCCGGGGTGGCCGCGACGTCGGTGCGCACCTGCGTCGCGAGCGTCGAGCGCTCGTCGTCGGTGAGGCGGCTGGTGTCGAGCGCGCTCGTCGGCTGCGTCACCGGAGCGGTCCAGGACAGGTCGTTCCCGGCGCAGACGCTCAGCGTGCCGTAGATGCTCGGGTAGGTCCCGAGGTCGCAGCGCGGGTCGCCCGTCGCGTGCGCGGCCTGGTGGGGGAGCCGCGCGAAGGCGGTGGGCCCGTCGGCGGCGTAGGTCAGGGTCGTGGTGGCGACGTCCCCGTCGAGACGGTAGCTGTGCGAGCCACCGGTCACCGGGTGCTTCGCGAGCGCGGCCATCGCGGCCGCCGAGCCGCCCGTCGGGACGGGGAACCACGTGACGACGCCCGCGTCCGCCAGCTCGACCGTGCGTCCGTCCCGGCCGAGGCTGCCGCCGGTGACGACCATCGCGTAGGTGGTCGGGCCGACCACGGCGGTCGCGTACCCGTCCCGGGCGACGAACGGGAGCGTCGTGCGCACCCGCTGCGCCCGCTCCGCGCGGTAGCTCACGAACGGCGAGCCCTCGGCGACGAGCGTCGAGCCGAGCGCACCGCCCTGGGCGTCGCGGCTCTCGACCGTGACGCTGAGCGTGTCGTACGCCGTGACGCGTGCCGAGGTCGCGCCGACGTCCACGCCGACGTCGGGCACGTGCCCGCCGGCGATGGTCTTCGCGGTCGTGGTGACGCGGGGCTCGCCGAGCGCGAAGCCCGACCCGGTCAGGGCGAAGGACAGCGGCAGCGGGAAGACCGGCTGCGGCTGCTCGCCGAAGACCAGGCCGGAGAACCAGCGGTTCGTCGGCGGCACGAGCCCCGGGGCGAGGCGGCTCGCGGGCAGCGGCTTGACGGTGCGGTGCACGACCCCGGCGAGGAGCGGGTCGACCCGGTCGGCCCCGAGGACCGTGGTGGACGTGGGCTGCGGGGGAGCGGGGCTCACGCTGCCGCCTCCGGCCTGGTCGGGCGCGCACCCGACCAGGCCGAGGGCGAGGACCACGGCGGCGGCCAGGAGTGCGCGGGACCCGGTGCCCGGTCGTGTCCCGGGCTTCAGCTCAGACCGATCTTGCGCAGGAACGCGAAGGCCGAGTCGCTGACGCCGGAGAGCGGGCCGTCGTCGCGCAGGCGCACCGTGGCGACGACCGGCGTGCCGGTCCGGGTCAGGGTGCTGAGCGTCGGGTCGGTGAGGTCCGGGCTGTCGACGCGGATCTCGGCGGCCGCGTTGCCGCGCTCGGTGGCGACCCTGATGGTGCTCACCGTGCCGTCGACCTTCTGGTTGTTCGGCAGCAGGATCGACACCGCGGCGCCGTTCTGGACCCGCTCGTAGTCACGGGGCGTCAGCAGGAACTGCGCCTGCACGAACTGCGAGCCGGTGACGACGATGCGGGCGAAGGACTGGCCGCCGGTGAGGGTGGTGCCGAGCTTGGCGCGCACCTCGTCGACCTGGCCCGGGACGGTGGCCAGGTAGGTGATGGTGCCCTTCTTGGTGTCGACCTTGTAGGCCTCGGTGCTCTTGACCTTGACCTTGTTGGCGACGTCCTGCTGCATGGCGGGGCTCTGCATGGTGAAGAGCGGGTCGCCGACGGCGACGACGTCGTTCTCGCGGACGTCCTGCTCGATCACGGTGCCGCCGTAGCCGGCGCCCACGTCGTACGCGTCGGTGCCGATGGTGGCGGTCAGGCTCTGGGCCTGGGTCTGGCGCTGGTTGAAGACGATCGTGAGCACGGCGACGAGCGCCAGCACCGCGAGCAGGCCGCCGAGCAGGCGGAGACGGTTGGTCCAGGTCATGCGAGGTTCCTCGTCTGGGTGCCGGCGCCGACGAGGGCGCCAGGGGTGTGGTCGGGGTCCGGGGTCCAGCCGGTGGGCCGGTGGGTGGGCGCGGCGCCGTCGGCCTGGAGGGCCTGTTCGCTCGGGAGGGGCGGCAGCGCCCAGCCCTCGGCGGGCGTGGTGTCGTCCCGCCGGCGAGCCGGGGCGGGGTGGTTGTTGCGCCAGGACTCGCGCAGCGCGACGAGCATGAAGACGCCGAGGATCGCGGTGTTGGTCACGTTCCAGCCGGTGGCCAGGGTGAGCTGGCTGTTGTCGACGTCGCGCCAGATGGCGACGACCGACGTCAGCGCCAGGAAGAAGAAGACGCACACCTGCGGGATGATGAAGCTGAACGGCGACTCCGGCCGGCCGCCCTTGCCGCCGGTCACGTGCCACTTCTGCTCCTTGCCGACGAAGGCGTTGACGAGCGCCGACAGGTAGATCGGGAACGACACCGCGGCGAGCATCAGCACCTCCCAGCGGAACGAGCCGAGGGTGTAGAAGGCCAGCAGGACCTGCATCAGGTAGAAGCCGGCGTAGTAGATGACCCAGGTGGTGATCGAGATGTCGAGGTTCACCGGCCGCAGGTCGAAGTAGATCTCCAGCGGCGGCACGAGCAGCAGCAGGCCCGGAGCGAGCCCGGTCAGGTAGTGCGTCGCCGTGACCAGGTACATCAGGCGCTGGTCCATCGTCAGGCGGCGGCGCGGGCTCAGCGGGTTGTGCGTGAACATGATCTCGAAGCCGCCGGTCGCCCAGCGCAGCTGCTGCTTGGTGTACGCCTCGATCGTCTCGGGGGCGTCGCCGACGGCGAGCGTCTGCGGGATGTAGATGGTGCGCCAGCCTCGCTCGTGCATCATCAGCGAGGTCCACACGTCCTCGGACTTGGAGTCGGTGTAGATGCCGCCGACGTCGTCGACCGCCGCGCGGCGGTAGATCACGTTGGTGCCGACGCAGAAGGCCGCGTTGAAGTGGTTCCGCCCGCTCTGCACGAACTTGTAGAACACGGTCTGCATGTAGCCGGCGCCGCGCGAGATCAGGTTGTGGAGGTTCCCGTACGCCTGCGGGGTCTGCACGAAGGCGACCGTCCTGTCGACGAAGAAGGGCACCGTCTCGACCAGGAACTGCGGACGCGGCACGAAGTCGGCGTCGAAGACGCAGAAGAAGTCGGACTGGGCGATGGCCAGGGCGTGGTTGATGTTGCCGGCCTTGGCACCGCCGCCGCTCAGGCGGCGGATGTAGAGGCAGCCCAGCTCGGAGGCCAGGTCGCGCACGTCGTCGGAGCGCCCGTCGTCGAGGATCCAGGTGCGGTGCTTGCCGCGGATCGCCATCGCCGCCACGGCGGTCCGGCGGATCGTCGCGACCGCCTCGCCGTAGACGGGGATGAAGACGTCGATCGTCACCTCGCGGCCGTCGAGGACCACCGGCCAGCGCTCGGGGGAGTCCTCCAGGCCCTCGGCGAGGACGCGGTCGCGGTCGAAGAGCGCGGTCTTCGCCTCGTGGTAGGGGAAGTCGCGCGGTCCCTTGGTGCCGGCCAGGATCGTCCAGCCCGAGAGCAGGGCGTGCACGATGAGGACCAGCTCGGCCACCAGCACGAGCATGTAGGGCAGCAGGCTCCCGCGGTTGCCCGGCGCGAGCAGGAACGCGGCGTAGCGCAGGATCCCGAGCGTCGCGATCAGGGTGATCACGATCAGCACGGGCGGGTAGGGGTTGGCGGTCTCGGCACGCCGCGTCAGCGGTTCGTACTCGTCGACGCGGGCGTAGTCGTGCGCAGGTCGTGCCATGCGGCAGCTCCCTCGGTCTTTCGGCGTAGCCGCGCAGGGCTCGCCACGGCACGGCGGACGCGACCTGGGTGGGTCGACGGGTGCACGGCATGGCAGGGCTCGGACGCGACGGTGGACGCGGCAGCAGTGCCGCCGAGACGCGTCGCCGGGGGTCGCCGCGTGCCGGGAGGGATCGGTTCGTTGGGGTCGGACCGGTGCCCTCGAGGTCGCCCCTCGAGGCGACCGTGCGCCGGATGCCCGGCGCGGAGCCTTCACGGTAAGCGGCGCCCGACAACGATGTCAAGCCGCGTCCGTGGCGGTGGCCCGGCGACGACGAGCGGCTGGCCCGACGGGCGAGGCCGAGCGGGGCGGGTTCCCGAGCACGCCGGAGCGCCCACGGAGCCCGGATGAGATCGCGGGTCACAACCAGCCCCACGAGAATCTTTCGGACACTAGCGTATTCCGGACCGCCATCCCCCGAGTGGCGGACGACCCCTGGAGACCTCATGTCCGGACGCACGCGACCACCCAGCGAACCCGCCCAGCCCACGCAGGACCCCGGGTCCTCCCCGACTCCCGGCACCACCGCGGCCACACGGACCGGCCCGAGCGCCAGGACCACCCGGCGGGCGCTGCTGGGGGCCGGGGCCGCGCTCGGGGCCGCGGTCCCGCTGCTCGGTGCCGGCGCCCTCCCGGCCGCGGCCGACCAGTCCTCGGCCCGTCTCGCCCGCGACGCCTCGTCGGCGAGCCGGTCCGCGCTGGCGGCCTACGCCTTCCTGCAGCGGGTGACCGACGCGTACGCCACGAAGGGCCCGCGGCTGGTGCAGAGCTACGACGACGCCCGCCTGTCGGACATCGGCTTCGTCTACGACAACGCGCTGACCTGCCTGGCCCTCCTCGCGGCCGGCGACTGGACCCGGGCCCGGGCCATCGGCGACGCCCTGCTCCAGGTCCAGGACCGCGACCCGGCGAAGGACGGCCGGCTGCGGCAGGCGTACCACGTCGCCGTCCCGCCGGCGCCCGGTGCGGACCCGGCCGTCGGGTGGGAGTACGACTTCGGCGGCACCGCCGCGGGCGACATGGCCTGGGCCGGCATCGCCCTCGCGCAGCTGGCGCGCCGGACGAAGCACCCCAGCTACCTCGCCGGGCTCCGGCGCGTCGCGGGCTGGATCACCGACCACACCCGGTCGAGCACCGGGCTCGGCGGCTTCACGTTCGGCGAGACGGCCGGGCTGCAGGACCACAAGTCGACCGAGCACAACATCGACCTCTACGCGCTGTTCCGCCTGGTCGCGACGCTGACGGGCGACACGTCCTGGAACGCCGAGGCCGCGCACGCCCGGGCCTTCGTGCGCGCGCTCTGGAACGCGCAGGACGGCCACTTCTGGACGGGCTCCGACGACGGCGCGAGCATCAACAAGTCACCGACCCAGCTGCCGCTCGACGCGCAGACCTGGTCGTGGCTGTCCCTGGGGGACCCCGCCCACCGCGCCGCGCTCGACTGGGCGCGCACCGCCCTGGCCACGACCGACACCGCGCTCCGCCCGAACTCCGCGCTCCATGGCGCGTACGCGGTCTCCGGGGTGGGCTTCGGCAGCGGGACGTTCCGCACCGACGTCGACGAGAAGGTCGCCGGCAAGGACTGGAACCCCAAGCCCGACGACGCCGCGGTGTGGTTCGAGGGGACCGCGCAGCTCGCGCTCGCCCTGCAGCAGCGCAACGGCTGGGGGGACCGGGACCGCTCCCGGCTGCTGATGGACCAGCTGCGCTCCGCGCAGGGCCGGCTCGGCGCCGGGCAGACCTTCCACGGCCGGCGGGTCGAGGGGGGCGTCGTGGCGGCCTCGTCGCCGATGGACACCGGCTTCGGCTTCGACTACTCGCAGAACCTGCACGTCGGCGCGACGTCGTGGTACCTGTTCGCGGCGATGCGCTTCAACCCGTTCCGGTTCTGAGGCGGGCGGGCGGGCCCGGCCGCCGGTGCCGGTCCCGCCCGACCTCAGGCGGCACGCAGGAGCCGTCCGCGGTAGGTGCCGTGCAGGGTGCGCGCGGCGACGACCAGCCAGGCGCCGACCAGGGCGGCGTAGAACACGACCGCGAGCACGACGAAGAGGTGCAGCCCGGTCGCCGCGGCCAGGCCCGAGGTGCCGGTGACCACGGTGCCGACCGGGAAGGTGAAGGACCACCAGGTCAGGCTGAAGGGCAGGCCCGCGCGGGCCGTCCGCACGGTGATGGCCAGGGCCAGCGCGCCCCACAGCATCGCGAAGCCCCAGACCGGCAGCCCGTAGACGAGGCCGAAGGCCTCGAACGCGGACCCGTACGGCGCGGGCAGCAGCGCCGGGGCGGCCGCACCGAGGGTGTGGCTCGCGGTGACGGACTGGCCCAGCGGGCCGAGGACGATCCACAGCGTCGGGACGGCGGCCGCGGCGCCGACGTGGTGCTGCACGAGCCGGCCCCAGACGAGGGTGATGATGACCAGGCTCGCGACGGCGGTCAGGCCGAACATCGCGGAGCAGAGCACCAGGAGCGTGGTCCGGGTCTCGCCCGCGGGCAGGTGGGGGAGCAGCAGCGGACCGGTGGCGGCGCTGACCATGGGCGGCACCACCGGCATCAGCCATCCTCCGAAGGCCGAGGTCGGGCCGACCGCGTGCTCGGTGAACGCCCGCAGCGGCACGGCGACGGCGGTCCACAGGCCCAGGAGGGTGCCGGCGGTCCAGAGGACGAGGGCGAGGGCGACGGCCGCCCGGGTGCCGACGACCGGCCGGCCGACGAGCAGCGCACCGGCACCGACCGTCATCAGCGCCATGGCCGGCGCGCCGTAGAAGTGCGACATCACCGGGTCGGCGAGGTGCCTCCGCGCGGCCTCGGGGTGCCGGGCCCTGTGAACCACGGTCGCGGCCACGACCACCGCCAGGAGCAGCAGGTCGAGGACCCACACGACGCGCGCCGCACCGAGCAGCGCGGGGACGCGTACGGGCAGGGTCGCCGCGGCGTTCGCGACGATGCCGGTGCCCATCACCGAGGCGAACCAGTTCGGCGTCACGTGGCCGAAGGCGGGCCGGCCCTCGAGCTCGACGAGGAAGCGTCGCTCGCGGTGCTGCCCGGGCTCGGCGGTCGCGGTGCGGGGAAGCGTCGAGGCCATGGCTCCATGCTGGTCGGGACCGGGACGCTCCGGTAGCCGCTCCGCTCCTGTCCATCCACAGGCTCAGCCTGTGACCAGGGGTAGGCTCGCCCTGTGGCTCCCAGCGGACACCTGCCGGACCTCGAGTCGCTCGCCCTGCTCGTCGAGGTGTCGCGCGGCGGCAGCATCGGCGCCGCCGCGCGCGCGGTGGGCGTGAGCCAGCAGTCGGCGTCCGAGCGCCTGGCCGGCGTCGAGCGGCAGGTCGGCGTGGCGCTGCTGCAGCGCGGTGCGCGTGGCACCCGGCTCACCGCAGCCGGCACGGTCGTCGTCGAGTGGGCCTCGCGGCTGCTGCAGGTCGCCGAGGAGGTCGATGCGTCGCTGGCCGCCCTGCGCGCCGAGCGGGACCGCGAGCTGCGGCTCCTGGCCAGCATGACCGTGGCCGAGCACGTGCTGCCGCGCTGGCTGGTCGCGTTCCGCCGTCACGAGCAGGCCGCGCACCGGACCGCGCCGTCGGTCAGCCTGCGGGCGGCGAACTCCGCCGGCGTCCTGAGGGGCGTGGCGGCGGGAGAGGCCGACCTCGGCTTCGTCGAGGGGGCCGAGCGTCCCGCGTCCCTCGCCTCGACCGAGGTCGGGCAGGACGAGCTGGTGCTCGTCGTCGCACCCGGCGACCCGCTCGCCCGGCGCCGTACGCCGCTCGGTCCGGCCCAGGTCGCGGGCCTGGCCCTCACCTCGCGCGAACGTGGTTCCGGGACCCGTGAGGTGGTCGAGCAGGCCCTGGCGGCGCACGACCTCGTGGCCGCGCCCGCCGCCGTCGAGGTCTCCACGTCGGCGGCGGTCCGGGAGACCGTCCGGGCCGGGGGAGCACCGGCCTTCCTGAGCCGGCGCGCGGTCGAGGCCGACCTGCGTACGGGCTCGCTGGTGCAGGTCCGGACGAGCGGGCTGCGGCTCACCCGCACGCTGCGCGCGGTCTGGGTGGGTTCGGCGCACCCGCCCGCCGGGCCGGTGCGCGACCTGCTGGCCGTGGTCGCACGCACGCCGTGAGGGTGTCCTCACGGCCGACCCGGCCGTCCTGCCCGCCGTCCTGGGGACGCCCCTGCGACCCCGTGAGAGGCTGACGTCCGTGCGGATCGGCGTCGACAGCTTCGTCTCCCAGGTCACCGACCCGAGGACCGGGCACGTGGTCGGCCCGGCCGAACGGATGGCCCACCTGCTCGAGGAGATCGCGCTGGCCGACCGCGTCGGCCTGCACTCCTTCGGCATCGGCGAGCACCACCGCCGCGAGTACTACGACTCCGCGCCGCAGGTGATCCTGGCCGCCGCGGCCGCCCGGACGGAGCGCATCCGGCTCGGCAGCGCGGTGAAGGTGCTGAGCGCCGACGACCCCGTCCGCGTCTTCCAGCAGTTCGCGACGCTCGACCTGATCTCGGGCGGCCGGATCGACCTCGTCGTCGGGCGGGGGTCGTTCACGGAGGCCTTTCCGCTGTTCGGCCTCGACCTGGGCGACTACGACGCCCTGTTCGAGGAGAAGCTCGGCCTGCTCCTCCAGCTGCGCGACGACGACGAGGTGACGTGGTCGGGCCGGTTCCGTCCGCCGCTGAGGAGGCAGGGCGTCTTCCCCCGCCCGGTCCAGGACCCGCTGCCGATCTGGGTCGGCGTCGGCGGGACCCCGCAGTCCTTCGTGCGCGCCGGCCTCCTGGGGCTGCCGCTCATGGTCGCGATCATCGGCGGCGAGCCCCGCCAGTTCGCCCCGCTCATCGACCTCTACCGTCGGGCCGGGGCGCAGGCGGGCCACGCGCCCGAGCAGCTGCAGGTGGGGCTGCACGTCTTCGGCTACGTCGGCGAGAGCACGAAGGCGGCTGCCGACACGATCTATCCCGGCTGGCACACGATGTTCACGGCGATCTCGCGGGAGCGCGGGTTCGCTCCGCCCAGCCGTCCGCAGTTCGACGCGACCGCCGGTCCGAACGGCGCCTTCTTCATGGGCGATCCGCAGACCGTCGCGGACAAGATCCGCCGCATCGCCGAGCAGGTCGGCGGCGTCGACCGCCTGTCGCTGCAGATGACGAACCCGCTCCTGGCCCACGAGGACCTGCTGCGCGGCATCGAGCTGCTCGGGACCGAGGTCGCTCCGCTCGTCGCCGACGTCTGACCAGGTCTGAGCGACCTGGCTCCGCCCGAGGGACGGGCGCCGGCTCAGTCGTGCAGCAGCACCCTGCCGATGCGTCATACTCGGGTCCACCCATGACCAGAGCAGCGCTCGCCAAGGCAGGCGCCCTCGCGCTGGTCGTCCTCGCCGCGGTGGCGCTCGCCCTCGTGCTCGGCACGCCGGACGTCGAGGCACTGAGGGCGCGCGTCGCCGCAGCCGGGGCGTGGGGGCCGGCGCTGTTCTTCGGCCTCTACGTGGGGCTGTCCCTCATCCCGTGCCCGAAGGGACTCCTCACCGCCGCGGGAGGAGCCTTGTTCGGGTTGGCCGCCGGTGCCGGGCTCTCGCTGGGCGCCGCCCTGATCGGGGCGGTCGTCTCCTTCGGGCTCGGGAGGCTGCTCGGACGTGAGACCGTCGACAGGCTCGTCCGAGGGCGCCTGGCCCGCGTCGACGAGCTGCTGAGGGACCGTGGACTGACGGCGGTCCTCCTCGTGCGCCTGGTGCCGCTCGTGCCCTACCTCGCCGTCAACTACGCCTCCGGGCTGTCGGGGGTGAGGTTCCGCCACTACGTGCTGGGGAGCGCGGTGGGCATGGTGCCCGGCAGCCTCGCGTACGCGTCGCTCGGTGCCTACGGCACGAGTCCGTGGGGGCTGGCCGCAGCCGCTTCCGCCCTGATCGTCCTCGCCGTCGGCGGATCCTGGTTCGCCCGTCGACTGGGCCGCCGCAGTGACGACCAGGAGACCGCGGAGCGCGACCATGCTTGACGCCCAGGCTCGGCGGGTGCTCGAACGACCGCTGTCCGAGCTCGCGCGGCTCATCGACCGTCCCTTCGTCAGCCCGAACGCGCTCACGCTGCTCGGCCTGGCCACCGGGCTGGCCAGTGCAGGCGCTGCCGCCTCGCTGGCGTGGTGGTGGTCGCTGGCGCTGTGGCTGTTCTCCCGGGCGATGGACGGGCTCGACGGTCCCCTCGCCCGACGGCGCCAGGCCGCCGACCCGGCTGTGCTCGCAGACCGGACCCTGGCCGGCGGCTTCCTCGACATCACCGCCGACATCACCGTGTACGGAGCGACCGTGGTCGGGGTCGCGGTGGGAGCCACCCGCCAGCACGACGCCGACTGGTTGCCCTTCCTGCTCGTCCTCTTCGCCTACTACGTCAACGGGGCGGCGTTCCTCGCCTTCTCCTCCGTGGCCGAGCGCGCCGGGCGGCGACGCGACGACGGCCGCTCGCTGAGCTTCTTCGGACGGCTGGCCGAGGGCGGCGAGACCGTGGCCGTGCACTCCTCGTGGTTGCTCTTCCCCGGCTACGCCGAGGTCATCGCCGTGGTCTGGGCCGGCTTCGTCGCCCTGAGCGCGGTCCAGCGCATCGTGACCGGGTTCAAGGCGCTCTCCTGAGGAGAACGTCGCCCACCTCGTACGGCGCGCGTCAGCGGCTCCTGCCCACCCACCACCGCCGCAGCCGGGCCAGGAGGCCCAGGGCCCGGCGGGTGGTCGGACGGGCGAGCTGGTCGCCCAGGTCGAGGACCGCGGAGTTCCACGCACCGTCGTTGTAGGTCGGATAGGCATGAATCACGCCGGCGAGGTCACGGGTCGTGAGTCGCCGGCTGACCGCCAGCGTCAGCTCGCCCAGGGTCTCCCCGGCCCGCGGGCCGACGACCGTCGCTCCCACGACCCGGTCGCGGCGGTCGACAACCAGCCGGGTGAAACCGCCCGTCGCCCGCTCGGCCACCGCACGGTCGACGTGGGAGTGGGGCCAGTGGACAGGACGCAACCCACGAGGTGGTCGGTCGGTCGCACGGCCGACGGCAGCCACCTCCGGATCGGTGAAGGTCACCCGGGGCACCGCCCTCAGGTCCACCGAGCGCCGCACCCCGAGGACCGCGTTCGACGCGGCCAGGCTCCCGTGCACGCCGGCGGTGTGGGTGAACTGAGGGTGGCCGGTGAGGTCGCCGGCCGCCCAGATGCGGTGGTTGCTGGTCCGCAGGTGGGCGTCGACCACGACGAACCCGCGGTCGTCGACGGTGACCCCGGCTGCGTCGAGGCCGAGGCCGCCGGTGCCCGGCATCCGCCCAACCGCCACCAGGAGGCGCGTGAAGGCCACGTCCTGGCCGCTTCGGAGGCGCACCACCCCGGACGCCGGACCGTCGGCCCGGACCTCCGCGGCGGCGGAGCCGGTGTAGAGCCGGACGCCGTCCTCGACCAGGGCGCGGGTGAGCGCGGCCGACGCACGCGGGTCCTCGCGCGGCAGGATGCGGTCCGCGACCTCGACCACCGAGACCGAGCTGCCCAGACGCGCGAAGGCCTGACCCAGCTCACAGGCGATGCTCCCGCCTCCGAGCACCAGAAGGTCCACGGGAAGCTCGTCGAGTCCCCAGAGGGTCTCGCTGGTGAGGAAGTCGACGGCGCGCAGGCCCGGAAGGGAGGGCACCGTGGGCGTGGCGCCCGTGGCCACGAGGGCCTGCCGGAACCGGACGGTCGTCCCGTCGACGTCGGCGACGTCGTGGCCGGTGAAGCGGGCCTCGCCCCGACGCACGGTGACCGCGGCGCTCTCGAGGGCTTCGGGGGAGTCGACGGGGGCGATGTGCGCGATCGCCGCACGAACGTGGTCCATCACCGCGGCGAAGTCCACCGTGACCTCCCCGGTCCGGATGCCGAGCGCGTGACCGCCACGGGCACTGGCCGCAATCCCTGCAGCCGCCAGCAGCGCCTTCGACGGCACGCAGCCGGTCCACAGGCAGTCACCTCCGGTGCGGTCGCGCTCCACGAGGAGCACGCGGGCGCCGAGCCGCGCAGCGGTCTTGGCGCCGACGATCCCCGCCGTTCCGCCGCCGACCACCAGGAGGTCCCACGGCTCGTCCTGCGCAGCGGCGGAGGTCCCGGTGTGGTCCCGGACGCTCCGGGTGGACCAGTGCCGCGTCGGCACCTGACGCGGGGCGCCGCTCATGGCTGTCCTCCGTGGATCGCCGTACAGAGCCGCCGTCGGGTACGGACGCGCTCGCACGGCTGGGCCATGACACCACGGTCCCGACCGGCACGCCCGGGCGCTTCGGCTCCGGCACGGCCCGGGTCGTGGACGTCCACGAGGACGAGCGCGCCGTCGGAGCCGGACTCCGGCGCACGGACGGCGGGGTCGAGGCCCTTCGTCACTCTCCGCGGGGCGGCGTCGCACCCACCGCGCGTGCTCGATCGTGCGTTCCTCACGCCTTCCACCCCTTGGGACCGGGCCGCCGCACCGGCCCGGTCACCGCACCTGCCCGTCGACGCCGACCTGCGCGGAGCCCTGCACCTGGTAGGTGGTCAACCAGCGGCGGTCGATCGACCGCTTGAGACGCAGGGGCCCGCGCCCGAACCACCACCAGCGGCCGTAGACCGCTAGCCCGGTCCCGTCGCCGAGATCGAGGATCGACAGCGACCGGCGTCGCGGCCGGTACGTCGGGAGCGCGTCACCGCGGAGCCGGGCGAGCAGGCTCTGGAGCAGCACCGGTCCCTGACGCACCCCGTGCACCCCCACGCGGGGCAGCGGACGCGGGAGGAAGTGCGCGCAGTCGCCGACGGCGTAGACGTCGTCGTGGCCGACGTGCTGCAGCGTCGCCCGGACGGGGACGCCGCGGTCGTCGCCGAGCCCGGTCTCGCCGATCAGCGGTGGTGCCGTGAGCCCGCTGGCGAGGACGGCCAGGTCGTAGGACAGTTCGACGGAGTCACCGGCCAACGCCCGCTCACCGAGGTCGTGCACCCTGGTCCCGGTTCGGACGCTCACGCCGCGCCCCGCGAGGAGCCGCTCGACACGCCGCCGCGCACCGGCAGGCAGTCCCGGACCGATGACGGTGTCGGACTGGACCAGGCAGACCCGGGACACGTCCGACCGCGCCGACAGGTGGGCTGCCAGCTCCAGTCCGGACCCGCCGCCGCCGACGACCACGACCGTCGCGCCGCGCTCGCCGGCCGCGCTCTGCAGACGCCCACCGACCGCGGCCAGGCCGCTCAGCGGTTTCACCCTGAGGACGGCGGGATCGACGTGCATCCCCACCGGGGCGACCACGCTGCCGATGTTGACCGAGAGCACGTCGTAGGTGAGGTCCACCCCGTCCGACGTGGTCGCGGTCCGGGTCGACAGGTCGACCGACTCCACCGTGCCCTCGCGGAACTCGATCGCCGAGGCCTCGGCCAGGGCCCGCACGTCGACACGTCCGGCACCGCGGGGCAGCACCCCGACGGCCGTGGCCGACGCGACGCCGCTGTAGTCGAAGAAGCGCGGTGCCAGCAGTCGGACCCGGTACCCGGCCTCGACCAGGCGCGCGGCGTGCTTGACCACGTACAGGTGGGCGTGGCCGGCCCCGACCAGCAGCAGATCCGGCATGGCCAACCTCGGGTCGTCGCGTGGGAGATGGTCGTCGGGTGGGCGACGCACCGGAACCCTCGTTCTCGGCCGCACCACGCACGCACCGAGCGACGCGCGCCTGCGCCGGACGGTCGGCTCGAGGATCGAGCCCGGGTCGTGCGGTCTACACCCGCCCGCCGTCCGGTACCAGGGTCGCGCCACGCTGCAGGACCGTGTCGACGCTCCAGCCGTCCGCGGCGTTGCGGCCGTAGCAGCAGTCCAGGATCTCGCCGTCGGGATCGAGGAGGAAGTCGGCGGGCAGCCCCAGGTGGTCACCGACGCTCAGCGAGCCCAGCAGCGAGCGGTGCCGGACGACGCTGCGGACGAAGGTGGCGAGCGCCGCCGGGTGGAGCAGCGACCGCACGTTCGAGGTCACCTCGAACTCGGCGTACCACCGCGCCTCCGCATCACCCACCGCGGGCAGTCCCAGGTGTGACTCGTGCGCGCGGACCTCGACCTCGGTCGACTTGAACACGACGAACTCGGTGATCCCCGCGGCGTCGAGCTCCGCGCGCCGCCGGGTGAACGGCCGCAGGTGCTCCGCGCAGATCGGGCAACCGGCGAACCGTCGCACCTGCAGGTGGGTGAGTCCCTGCGCGGCCGGGAACCGCAGCAGCCCTTCCGTAGTGCCGACCTCGCGGACGTCGACACGCTGGCCGACCGACCGGCTCACGACGTGCTGCCTCGGGTCATGGGTGACACCGTAGTTGGGCACGACCAGGGCGCTGTGGCCCACGCTGCGGTTCCCGCCGCGCCGGGTCCTCGCGGGGTGCCGCCGGACGGAGGCGTACGCCGCCGGACCCCTGTGCGCAAGGACCAGGCAGAGTGGGCGGGTCCGAACCGTCGATCGTGAGGAGTGACTGGTGAGTGGTGCACCATCAGCCGGAGCCGGCCGGGAAGGGTCGCGAGCCGTCCCGCGCCCCGAGGTCGTGGTGTTCGACGTCAACGAGACGTTGTCCGACATGTCGCCCATGGGTCGGCGCTTCACCGACGTCGGTGCCCCGCAGCACCTCGCGGCGACCTGGTTCGCCGGGCTGCTCCGCGACGGCTTCGCCCTGACGTCGGTGGGGGAGTGCCCGTCGTTCGCGGAGCTGGGGGCTGGGCTCCTGCGCGTCCAGCTCTCGAGCCTGACCCTGGACCGGGACGTGGACGACGCGGTGTCGCACGTCATGGAGGGCTTCGGCAGCCTCGGGGTGCACCCGGACGTCGTGGCCGGGGTCGGCGCGCTCGCCGACGCCGGGCTGCGCCTGGTGACGCTGACCAACGGAGCGGCGAGCGTGACCGCCGGCTTGTTCGAGCGCGCCGGGATCTCCGACCGCTTCGAGCGGCTCATGTCGGTCGACGACGCAGGAGCCTGGAAGCCGGCGCCCGGCTCCTACGCCTACGCGCTGGAGCAGTGCGGCGTGGCGCCGTCGGCCGCCATGCTGGTGGCCGTCCACCCGTGGGACATCGACGGTGCGCACCGGGCCGGGCTGAGCACCGCCTGGGTCAACCGGACGGGAGCCCCCTACCCGGACCACTTCGTCCGGGCCGACCTCGAGGTCGCCTCGCTCGTCGAGCTCGCCTCGGCCCTGTGCGGCGGGCAGCAAGACGACCGCTGAGCACCTGTCGGTGGTGACGGTGCGGCACCCGGTGGAGGCGCGGGGTGGACCGGCTGAGCCCCTGCCCGCGCCCGCTGCTCGCGCGGGTGGCCGACCCAGCCGGGTCCTGGATCAGCCCCTGCTGTCGACGATGGTCCTCAGCTCGAGCAGCCGGGGCAGCGCGCGGTTGGTCAGGTGGTCCTGGCGGACCTCGTGGGAGACCGAGAGGCTGTCCTTCCACAGGGACCGGCCGGCCATGGCGCCGCTGGCCCCGTTGGCGATAGCGGTCGCGACCTGCCCGACGAACGTGGCGTGGTCGACCCCGGCCGACAGCACCGCCCACGGGACACCGTCCGCCGCAGCGGTGACGGCGGCGCAGGCCTCGGCCGACCCGGGGTACTGCAGCTTCAGCACCTTGGCGCCGCACTGCACGGCGAGCCGCGCGCCCTCCACGACCAGGGAGGCGAACGCCGCCTGGTACTCCTCGGCCGTCTCGCCCTCGAGCCGGTAGGTCAGCAGCTCGACGATCAGCAGCAGCCCCTCGGCCTCGCAGGCCTTGACCAGGTCCCGGATCTCGTCGGCCACCCGCGAGTCCGCGCCCTGGCGGTCGGGACGGGTGTACCAGAGCATCTTCGCGGCGTCCCCGCCGAGGTCACGGACCCGGCGCGGGGTGACGCCCTCGACGAAGCGGGTGTAGCGCAGCCCGTCGACCGTCTCGACGCCGGAGGCGTCCATGCCGACGACGAGCGCGGTGTCGCGGGGGAGCACGCCGTCGTCGACGACGCCCGGCAGCGCGACCTCGGGGTCGAGCAGGATCGCGGGCGCGGAGCTGGCGAGGTACGTGATCAGGTCGGCCTTGGCGGCGGCGAGCTCGGCGGTGGGCACGGACCCGGGCCCGTCGGGGGCGTCGGTCATGACGGCCTTCATGCTGTTGCGCTGGTCGGCGGCGACGATCAGCATGCTGCCGGCGGCGGTGGAGATCGCGGCCATGCTGCGACGTTCCAGGGTGTTGAGCGGGTTCATCGATGCTTCCGATCCTGTGGAGGTGGTGGGTGGGTCAGTGGGTGAGCGAGGGCTCGAGCAGGCGAGCGGCCACGCGGGACGCCCCGTACGCGGTCTCCTGCTGCCGCGAGGAGGTGCGCATCGTCGGCAGCACCAGCGAGCGCGCCCGACGGACCGACGTCATGTCGGCCCAGCCCCCGGTGAGGGTGCTGGTGCGGGCCGGCGGCAGCTCGGCGTCCATGGCCGCGATCAGCGTGGAGATCTCGGCGTTGCCGTGCCGCAGCACGGCCAGGAAGATCTCGGCCGGGGTCGCCCCGTCGGCCCGCAGCGTGAGCTTCAGGACCCCGTCGTCGTTCCGGGCGCCCGAGACGTCGATCGCCCCGGCGGCCAGCCGCCCCTCGTGGGGCAGCGCGGAGGCGGCTGCGTCGAGCCGGTCCCTGCCCGGCCGGTCCTCGATGCCGGCGGCGAGCAGCGCGCGCCGCAGCAGCAGGCCGCTCTTCACGCCGGCCACCAGGACGTGCTTGCCGGGCACCACGTGGCGCACCTCGTTGATCAGGTGGCCGGCGAGCCGTGCCCTGGCCTCGTAGCCCAGCGGTGCGTCGATGGTGCGCAGCAGCACCTCCGCGGTGCCCATCGACACGTGGTAGTGGTCCGGGGGGAGCTGGCCGTCGGCCGCCGCGGCCACGAGGTGGTCATGGCCGGCGACCGTGATCAACGCCCCCGCGAACACGTCGGGGACCCCGTCGGTCGCCCGGCCGAAGACGGTGCCGGCGTCGACCTGGTCGGGGAGGAACGAGGCGTCCACGCCGAGTGCCGCGAGCATCGCGGGCCACGGCTCACCGGTGTCCTGGTCCAGGAGCCCGGTGCGGGACGTGAGCGAGCGTTCCAGGAGGGCCTCCCCGCCGAGCGCCGTCGCCACGAACTCGGGGAGGTTGAGCCAGCGCAGCCCGTGCAGCCGCAGCCCGCCGTCGCGCAGGTAGGCGAGCTTGGCCACGCTGACCTGGGCGCCGAGCGGCAGACCGGTGCGCCCGGCGAACTCGGCGCGGATCCCGGGCGGCAGCGCCGCCGCCTGCTCGGCCCCGCGGGGGTCGAACCAGGCGAACGCGGGGCCCACGACGCGTCCGTCGGGGTCGACCAGCATGCCGGTCTCACCCATGCCCGAGATGGCCAGGGACCCCACCTGCGCGCCCGGCAGCTCGGCGAGCCGGGCGGCCGCGGCGTCGAGCAGCCGGCCCACCCCGGCCAGGACCGGGCCGGCGTCCATCTCGGTCGTCCCGGCGGGACCGGTGCGCCACGGCGTGGCGACCTGCTCGGTCAGGACCTCGCGCCCGTCGAGCTCGGTCACGAGGATCTTCATCCCCGTGCTCCCCAGGTCCAGCCCGGCGACCAGGGTCGACCGGCTGCCGGACGTGGGGGACTGGCGGCGGAGCGCCACAGCTGCCTCCTCGCCGGCCGTCGGCAGCCGGGCAGAGGACCAGACGGCGTCTGGTCGGAAGAGTGATGACACCGGTGACTCGTCATGCCATGTCACCGGTGACTTGATGCGACTAATATGCGTGCATGACTTCCGGCTGTCAAATGTCCGAGCCGTTCGCGGTCGCTGTCGCCGGGGCCGCCGGCAGCGGGAAGTCCACCCTCGGCCGGGCCGTCGCCGCGCGCCTGCGCGCACCCCTGCTCGACCTCGACACGGTGACCAACCCGCTGCTGGACGCGCTCGGCGACGGGGTGTTCGGCCGCCACTGGCTGTCGTCCGCGCACGCGGCGGCGGTCCGGCAGGGGCGCTACGCTGCGCTGCTGGCGACCGCCTCGGAGGTGCTGGGCACGGCCGGTGGCGTGGTCCTGGTCGCGCCCTTCACGGCCGAGCTGGCGGGGGGCACCGCCTGGGAGGACCTGGTCGCCGCGGTCAGCCCCACGAACCTGCAGATGGTCCACCTCGTCGGCAGCCCCGAGCTGTTCGCATGCAGGCGCGCGGCCCGGGGGAGCGAGCGCGACCGCCACCGGCCGTCGCGCCCGGAGGCCGTGGCCGCCGTCCCCGTGCTGACGGTGGACGCCGAGCTGCCGCGAGAGGCCCAGCTGGCCCGGGTGCTCGCCCAGCTCGACGTCGGCCGGCGCGGGAGCGGCGGCTAGCTCGCGGCGAGTCGGTCTTCGACCAGGCAGGACTCGCGCTCGACGAGGGGGACGGGCAGCACCGTACGCCGCCGGAACCGCCCTCGCGGCCGGTCGAGCCGGTCCAGGATCCGCTGCGCGGCGAGCGTGCCCAGGCGGTGCGGGTCCTGGTCGACGTAGGTCCACGCGGGCACGAGCATGTCGGCGAGGGGGAAGTCACCGAACGTGGTCATCGCCAGCCCGCTGGAGCGGACGAAGGGCACCAGGCTGATGGCCGAGCGGGCGTTGGAGCAGAACAGGGCGGTCGGCGCGGGCCGGGCGCGGTCGATCGCGGCGGACGCGGCCTGGGCGCCCGGCCGGTCGAACGCCCCGAACGAGACGAGCTCGTCGCAGAAGGGCAGGCCGGCGTCGTCGAGGGCGTCCCGGTAGCCCTGCAGCCGGTTCTTCGAGGTCGGGATGGAGCCGTCGTCCCCGATGAACCCGATCCGGGTGTGGCCGTGGCCGATCAGGTGCGACGTGGCGAGCCGCGCCCCGGCGACGTCGTCCTCGGTGAAGGAGTCGACGGCGAGGCCCACCGGCTGCCGGTCCACGAACACCACCGGCATCCGTGCGGCCCACGGGGCCAGGTAGCGGTGGTCCCCGCTGACCGGCGCGATGACGAGCCCGCTCAGCGGCTGGCTCAGCAGAGCCTGCACGACGTCGACCTCGCGCTCGGGGTCGACGCCGATGCTGGTGATCACGACCGACATCCCGCGCGTCCGCGCCAGGTCCTCGGCGGCCCTGGCGATCGAGGCGAACAGCGGGTCGGTGATGTCCGGGACCGCGACCCCGATGACCGGTGCCCGTCCCGTGCGGAACGTCGTGGCGATCGTGTTCGGCACGTAGCTGAGCGCGCGCAGCGCCGCGTCGACCCGCTCCTTGGTCTCGGCCGTGACGTGCGGGTCGTCGTTGTACACGCGGGAGACCGTCTTGGCGCTGACCCCGGCCAGGGCGGCGACGTCGCGCATGGTGGCCATCGTGGTCGACCCTCTCGTTCGGCGGTGGTCGTCAGGTCTCGACCCGCCGGCTCCCGGGACGGGCTCGGCGGGCGTGGTCCGCTCCCGCGTCAGCGCGCGGTGTAGCCGCCGTCGATCGGCAGCGACACCCCGCTGACCATGGACGCGCCGTCGCTCAGGAGGAACACGATGGGAGCGGCGATCTCGTCCTCGGTGGCCCATCGGCCCAGCGGCATGGCGTCGAGGAAGGGGCCCTCGATCTCGGGCCGTCCCCAGTACCAGGCCGACATCGGCGTCATGACCACGGTCGGGTTCACGCTGTTGACGCGGATGCCGTAGCGGCCCAGCTCGAGCGCCGAGACACGGGTGATGTTGTCGAGCGCGGCCTTCGAGGAGCCGTACGAGACGTGCCCGCTGAGCGCCACCAGTCCGGCCTGCGACGACACGTTCACGATCGCCCCGCCGCGGTCGAGGCGGATCATCGACCGCGACGTGTACTTCGTGACCAGCAGCGCGCCGCGGGCGTTGACCGAGATGACCTTGTCGAACACCGCGATGTCGGTGTCCATCGGGGTGGCGATCTCGCCGCCGAAGCCGGCGCAGTTGACCACCCCGTAGACGTCCAGCCCGTCGAGGGCGCCCGCGACGCTCTCCTCCGACTCCAGGTCGAAGGACAGCGTCCGGACGCCGGTCTCCCCGGCGATGGCCGCGAGCGAGTCGTCGTCCCGGCCGGCGGCGATGACGTCGGCGCCGCCGGCGACGAGCTGGCGCACCGTCGCCCCGCCGATGCCGCCGGCTGCTCCCGTCACCAGGATCGGGCGGCCGTTGAAGTCGGTCATGATGGGCTCCTCGTGGTCGTGAATGGCCACACTCTAGACGTCGAGGGCCGTGACGTCACCGGTGTCACGCATCTTCGTGTCATCGGTGACTTCGTGTGTCTGGTCGGTGCTTGACACCGGTGACACGACGCCTTAGGTTTCTCGTCAACCGGAGGCGGAGACGTCTTCGGTTCCAGTCCAACGCTTCGTCGATGCAGCGTCTCTGATCGTTGCAGCCTTCGAGCTCGAACGGATCGAGACGCTCCGATGAGTCCGACGAGAACTGCTGCCGTGGACGGCGCCCGTGCTCCGGACGACTGCGTCCGTCCTTCGCCCCGGGGCCGGACCACCGCGGCCCGGCCCGACGTCTCGACCACCCACCTGAAGGAGCAGTGATGTCCTCGACGACCACCGGGACACCGATTCTCGAAGCACGGGGACTGAGTCGCAGCTTCGGTGCCGTCCGGGCGCTCAGCGGCGCCGACTTCGACGTGCACGCCGGGGAGGTCGTCGCCCTGATCGGCGACAACGGGGCCGGGAAGTCGACGATGGTCAAGGCGCTGTCGGGCAACCTCGCGCTCGACTCCGGCTCGATCCTGTTCGACGGGACCGAGGTCGACCTCAGCTCGCCGAACGTGGCGAACGAGATGGGCATCGAGACGGTCTTCCAGGACCTGGCGCTCGCCCCGCACCTGACTCCTCCGCAGAACATGTACCTCGGCCGCGAGATCCCCGCGAAGGGCCTGCTCGGGCACCTCGGGTTCCTGGACAACAAGACCATGCGGACCCGGTCCAAGACCGCGTTCGACGAGCTCGGCGCCACGGTCCGCAGCTACACCGACCCGGTCGGCAGCATGTCCGGGGGTCAGCGGCAGGCGATCGCGATCGCCCGGGCCGTCGCGTGGGCGAAGGGGGTGGTCCTCCTCGACGAGCCGACCGCCGCGCTCGGCGTGGTCCAGACGAAGGCGGTCCTGGACACGATCCGACGGGTCCGGGACAAGGGCGTCGGTGTCGTCTTCATCAGCCACTCCATGCCGCACGTGCTCGAGGTGTCCGACCGGGTGCAGGTCCTGCGGCTCGGCCGCCGGGTCGCCACCCTCGACGCCAAGCAGACCTCGGTGGAAGAGCTCGTCGGCGCGATGACCGGCGCCCTGGACGCAGGAGTCAAGTGATGACCGACACCCGACCGACCAAGAACGCCACCGCCGACGTCACGGGCGTCGCCGCCGACGCGGAGCCGACCGGCGAGCCGCGCAGCGAGGCCTCGGTGAACCCGAACGCCGCGACCCTCGACCACACCCGTCCCGGCAGTGCCGGCGAGTGGGCGCGGCGGGTCCTGAAGATCCAGGCCTTCCAGATCCTGCTCGTCCTGGTCGTCATCTACCTGATCTTCACCGCACTGGCGCCGGACATCTTCCCCGGCTGGGTGAACATGCGCCAGGTGGTGCAGAACGTCTCGATCCTGGCCGTGCTCGGCATCGGGATGACGTACGTGATCATCACCAGCGGCATCGACCTGTCGGTGGGGTCGGTGCTGGTCTTCTCCGGGGTCATCGCCGCCAAGGCCATGGAGGCCATGGGCGGCGACGGCTGGGGGACCGCGGTCGTCGGGATCGTGCTGTCGATCGGCTGCGGGGTCGCGTGGGGGCTGCTGAACGGCTTCCTCATCGCGAAGGCCAAGGTGCCTCCGCTGATCGTGACGCTCGGCACGCTCGGCGCGGCGCTGGGTCTGGCCCAGGTGATCACCAAGGGTGTCGACATCCGCTCGGTGCCCACCGTGCTCGCCGACACCATCGGCTACGGGAACGTGCCCGGGACGACCATCCCGATCATCACGCTCATCGCGCTGCTCTTCGTCGTCGTCTTCGGCGTGATCCTGCACAAGACCCGCTTCGGCCTCTACACCTACGCCGTGGGCTCGAACGAGGAGTCGGCGCGTCGGGTCGGCGTCAAGGTCGACCGCCAGCTCATCTCCATCTACGCCCTCTCGGGCGCGCTCGCCGGGGTCGGCGGCATCCTGTCGCTCTCGCAGTACTCCACGACGGCGATCGCCGGGCAGTCCAACACCAACCTGAACGTCATCGCCGCGGTCGTGATCGGCGGGACCAGCCTCTTCGGTGGCCTCGGCACCATGTTCGGCACGGTGGTGGGTCTGTTCATCCCCGCGATCCTGCAGAACGGGTTCGTCATCGTCGGGGTGCAGCCGTTCTGGCAGCAGGTCGCTGTCGGGGCCGTGCTGGTCATCGCCGTCTTCATCGACCAGCGCCGGCGGGCCTCGGCCTCGCGAGCCTCCGGCAAGCGGTCCCTCGCCGGCCTGCTCAAGCGGCGGACCTGAGCCCGGGCACCCGACCGCCGGACCGCCGGACCGCACGCGCGTCCGGCCCTCCCTCTCCACCGCAGCACCCCGGTCGACTCTCCTGCCCGACCGGACACCTCGCAGAAGGAGCACATCGCAGTGAACAGCAAGCTCACGCTCGTCCCCGCCCTCGCCCTCGGCGTCGCCGCGGCCCTGACCCTGGCCGCGTGCGGAGGTGGTGGCAGCAGCGCCACCCCGGGTGCCGCGTCCTCGGCCGCTGGCTCCAAGCTCAGCTTCATCCAGGGCGTGGCCGGTGACGAGTTCTACATCACCATGCAGTGCGGCATCGAGGCCGAGGCGAAGAAGGTGGGCGCCACGGTGAACACCCAGGGTCCGGCCAAGTTCGACCCGACCCTGCAGAAGCCGATCGTCGACTCGGTGGCCGCGACCAAGCCCGACGCGCTCCTGATCGCGCCGACCGACGTGACGGCCATGGCGGCACCGATCAAGGCGGTCGCCTCGGCCGGCACCAAGGTGGTCCTGGTCGACACGACGCTCGAGGACCCCTCCTTCGCCGCCTCGCAGATCTCCTCGGACAACACCGGGGGCGGCGCGGAGGCGTTCAAGGCCATCCAGCAGCTCAGCCCGAACGGCGGCAAGGTGCTCGTCATGTCGGTCGACCCCGGCATCTCCACGACCGACGCCCGGGTGGCGGGCTTCGAGGCCGCGGTGAAGGCCGACCCCAAGTTCAGCTACCTCGGCGTGCAGTACAGCCACAACGACCCGGCCACCGCGGCGAAGCTGATCACCGCGGCCCTGGCCAAGGACCCGGACATCGTCGGCGTCTTCGCCGCGAACCTCTTCTCCGCCGCCGGCTCGGGCACCGGCATCCGGCAGGCCGGCAAGACCGACCAGGTCAAGCTGGTGGGCTTCGACGCCGGGCCCGACCAGGTGAAGCAGCTCAAGGACGGCACCGTGTCGGCGCTGATCGCGCAGGACCCGTACCAGATCGGCGTCGACGGCGTGGACCAGGCGATGGCGGCGATCAAGGGCGAGACGATCACGCCGACGATCCAGACCGGCTTCCACGTGCTCACCAAGGACAACATCGACGGTGACGGCGCGCAGTACGTCTACAAGTCCAGCTGCTGATCCTGGTCCGACCGAGGGCCGGGTGCGAGACCGTGTGAACCACACGGGTCCCGCGCCCGGCCCTCGGGGCGCATCGGCCCCCCAGACAGCCCGTAGACAGCCCGCGACAGCCCGCAGACAGCCCGCGAACAGCAAGGACGACCCTCGATGCCCACCCCGCAGCAGCCCACCATCCTGGTGGGGTACACCCCGACCCCGCAGGGGACGGCCGCGCTGACCGCGGCGACCGAGGAGGCGCAGCGCCGCCAGGCGCACCTCGTCGTGCTCAACACGGGCAAGGAGGGGGACTACTCCGACCCGGTCTACGCCTCCGAGCAGGACATCGACGCCGTGGTGGCCGAGCTGACCCGGCTGGGCGTCTCCCACGCCGTCGTCCGCCCCAACGACGACCTGAGCGCGGCCGAGAGCCTCCTCCACCAGGCCGAGCTCCTCGGGGCCGCGCTCATCGTCATCGGTCTCCGGCGCCGCTCCCCGATGGGCAAGCTCATCGCCGGCTCGACCGCCCAGTCGGTGCTCCTGGGTGCGGACTGCCCGGTGCTCGGCGTCAAGGCACCCCGGAGGGACTGACCGGCGTCGTACGAGGATGGTGGCCATGAGCACCCCGCACTCCGACGCGCCGGCCGCACCGACGGCGATCGACACCGCGGCCCTCGAGGCCGAGCTGACCCGCCTGCTCGGGTTCGGCACCCGGTTCCCCGGTCCCCGGGGAGCTGCGTGGCTGGCCGCGGACGGGAGCCCGGACCCGACCCGCCCGACGTTCACCTACATCACCGCGCGGATGACCTACGTCTACTGCCTCGGCAGCCTGCTCGGGCGGGGCCCGGACCGGGACCTGGCCACCGCCGGCCTGACCGCGCTGGCGGACGGCCCGCTGCGCGACCGCGAGCACGGCGGCTGGTTCGCGAGCATCGACCCGGACGGCCGGGTGCGGCCCGACAAGGAGTGCTACACCCACACGTTCGTCGTGCTCGCGGCGTCGGCGGCCGTGGCGGCCGACCTGCCCGGCGCCCCGGGGCTGCTCGACGCGGCGCTGGAGGCGCTGGAGCGGTTCTTCGTCCCGGCGGACGGCCTGTTCCTCGACGCGTGGGACGCCGCCTTCTCGCAGCCCGACCCCTATCGCGGCGTGAACGCGAACATGCACGCCGTGGAGGCGCTGCTCGCGGCCAGCGACGCGACCGGGGACCTCGGGCTGCGTGACCGCGCCCTGGGGATCTCCTCGCGCGTGGCCCTCGAGTTCGCGCGACCCAACGGCTGGCGGATCCCCGAGCACTTCGACGAGGCCTGGCACCCCCAGCTCGAGCACCACCGCTCCGAACCCGCGCACCCCTTCCAGCCGTACGGGGCGACCGTCGGCCACGGCCTGGAGTGGTCGCGCCTGCTGCTCGAGCTCGAGGCCGCGCTCGGCGACGCGGCCCCGCCCTGGCTGGCGAGCGCGTCCGTCGAGCTCTTCGACCGGGCCGTGGCCGACGGGTGGGCCGTCGACGGCGCAGAGGGGTTCGTCTACACCACGGACTGGTCGGGCCGGCCCGTGGTGCGCGACCGGATGTTCTGGGTGGTCGCCGAGGCGCTCGCCGCCGCCGCGACGCTGCAGCAACGGACCGGCGACCTGCGGTACGCGTCCTGGGCCCGAACCTGGTGGGGCTACGCGGAACGGTTCGTCGTCGACCGCGCCCTCGGCTCCTGGCACCACCAGCTCGACCCGGAGAACCGGCCGATCGACACGGTCTGGCCCGGCAAGTCCGACCTCTACCACGCGGTCAACTCGGTTCTCCTGCCTCGTCTCCCGCTCGCCCCGACCGCCGCCTGGGCCCTGAGGGCCGGCCTGCTCGACCAGCCGGCGGGAGCAGGGCCCGAGGCCGGGGGAGCCTGACCAGGAGACGGGCCCTCCGACGAGCGACCGCCGCGTGGGACGACCCTGCTGCGAAGCACGCCGAGCGACTCTCGCGCGGAGCACGCCTGCCGACCGCCCACCGAGCGCGTCGGCGCGCGGCGGGCTCGGCGGGCTCGGCGGGTGATGCAGCCTTCTTTCGGCGCCAGCGCAGGACGCCTCGTCGAGGCTCCTCCAGCACGGGTGCTCGCCGATGGAGAACGCCGATGGAGAACGTTGCCCATTGCGGCGCCGGCCGGCTGCTCCTAGCGTGACCACAAGCCGTCGGCCCACCCCAAGGAGCCCCATGTCACGCGCCGCCCACGCGGACGACTTCGCGCTCAGCCGCGTCGCCACGTCCGCCCGCCGGCCCTGGTTCGGCATCGCCGTCCAGCGGTTCGGTCAGGTGTCCGCCCTGTCCCAGTTCTTGCTCGGTGCCACCCTCGGCTACAGCATGACCTTCGGTCAGGCGGTGCTCGCCTTCCTGTTCGGCTCGATCATCCTCGAGGTGATCATGTGCGTCGTCGGCATCATCGGCCAGCGCGAGGGTCTGAACACCGCGCTGCTCGCCCGCTGGACCGGCTTCGGCGAGGTCGGTGCCTCGCTCGTGGGGCTCGCCATCGGCATCAGCCTCATCGGCTGGTTCGGCATCCAGAGCGCCATCTCGGCCGAGTCGCTCGAGGCCCTCCTGCCGGGCGTGCTGCCCGTGTGGGCGTGGTGCCTCGTCTTCGGTCTCCTCGTGACCGGGATCGTCGCGTTCGGTTTCGGCGGCATGCAGTGGCTCGCGAACATCACCGTTCCGCTCTTCCTGGTGCTCGTCGGCTGGTCCATCGTCGTCGAGCTGACCCGGCACTCCTTCGGCGAGCTGCTCACGGGCCCGGCGCCTGGTCCGGCGATGAGCGTCGGTCAGGGCACCGGCGTGGTCGCGGGCGGCCTCATCGTCGGCGCCATCATCACCGCTGACATGACCCGGTTCAACCGGTCCGCGGCAGACGTCGTGAAGCAGACCGTCGTGGGCGTGAGCCTCGGGGAGTTCGTCATCGGCCTCGCCGGTGTCCTGCTCGCGCACGCCGCAGGCACGGGCAACATCGTCGCCATCGTGACCTCCTCCATCGGCTTCGTCGGGCTGCTCATCGTGCTCACCGGCACGCTGAAGATCAACGACTGGAACCTCTACTCGTCCTCGCTCGGCCTGGTGAACTTCGTCTCCACCGCCTTCGGCAAGAACCTGCACCGTGTGTCGACCACCATCGTCCTGGGGGTGATCGGCTCGTTCCTGGCGGCCTTCGGCATCCTCGCTCGCTTCACCGACTTCCTCATCGTCCTCGGCGTCGCCTTCCCACCCATTGCCGGGATGCTGGTGGCGGAGTACTTCGTCGTGAAGGTGTGGCGCCGCGAGCTCGACGTCACCCGACCCGCCGGAGTCCTGCCGCCCACGGCTCCGCGGATCGTGCCCACCACCCTGGTGATCTGGCTCGTCTCCGCCCTTTTCGGTTACTTCGTCACCTGGGGCGTCCCCGCCGTCAGCGCCCTGGTCCTCTCGATGGTGCTGTACGTCGTCGCCGGGAAGCTCGGCCTCGTCCGCGGCATCGGCACGGCCACCACCAGGCAGGTCGCGGCAACCCGCGAGGAGCAACTGGTCACTCGGTGACGCGGCGCAGCGCCGGTTGCCCCGACCGTCGGGGCAGCTCCGGGCGCCGAGCCGGCTGAGGCGGGCACCGTCGGGCACTGTCGGGCACCGCACGACACAGACCCCGACCGCGGTCAGGTCCGCGCCGCGCCGCTACCGCCGCCAGAAGCGCCAGAAGCGCCAGAAGCGCCAGAAGAGCGACACGAACAAGGAGCACCATGCACATCGGCATCGACGTCGGAGGCACGAACACGGACGCGGTCCTCATGGACGGCAGGACGGTGCTCGTCGGGGTCAAGAAGTCCACGACCCCGGACGTGACCAGCGGGATCGTCAGTGCGATCGACGGACTGCAGGCCGGTCGGGAGTTCGAGGGCTCGCAGATCACCGCCGTGATGATCGGCACGACCCACTTCATCAACGCCCTGATCGAGGCACGCCGGCTCGCGCCCACCGCCGCGCTCCGCCTCGGGCTCCCCGCGACCCGGGCCCTGCCGCCCCTGGTCGACTGGCCGAAGGCGCTCAAGGAGGCCATCAGCGCCCGCAGCTACCTGGCACACGGCGGCTACGAGTTCGACGGCCGGCCGATCTCGCCCCTCGACCCGGAGGAGTTGAAGCGGCACGCAGCGGACATGGCGGCCAACGGGGTGCGCTCCGTCGCGATCTCCTGCGTGTTCAGCCCGGTGAACCACGACCTCGAGGTGCGGGCGGCCGAGATCATCGCCGCGGAGCTCGGGCCCGACGTCGCCATCTCGCTCTCCCACGAGATCGGGCGGATCGGCCTGCTCGAGCGTGAGAACGCCACCATCATCAACGCGGCCCTGCGCGAGCTCGCCTCCGAGATCGTGGACGGGCTCAGCAGGGCGGTGCGCCAGCACGGCATCCAGGCACCCATCTTCCTCAGCCAGAACGACGGCACGTTGATGGACGAGGACTACGTGCGCCGCTACCCGGTGGCCACCTTCGCCTCCGGACCGACCAACTCCATGCGCGGTGCCGCTGTGACCAGCGGTCTCGACACCTGCGCCGTGGTGGACGTGGGCGGCACCACCACCGACATCGGCCTGCTCGTCAACGGCTTCCCGCGCGAGACGACCACGGAGGTGAAGGTCGCGGGCGTCCGCACCAACTTCCGGATGCCGGACGTGCTGTCCATCGGCATCGGCGGCGGCAGCCACGTGCACGAGAGCACCCGCGAGGTGGGCCCGCAGTCCGTGGGCTTCAGGCTGACGAGCGAGGCCCTCGTCTTCGGCGGATCCGTCCTCACCGCCACCGATGTCGCTGTCGCGGCCGGTCGCGCCGAGATGGGTGACCGTGACGCGGTGCGCCACATCGACCGGTCGTTCGCGAACGCCGTCCTGGACCGGATCGCCGGACGCATCGCGGAGGCCGTCGACCGGATGCGCACGTCGTCAGCGCCGATCCCGGTGGTGGCGGTCGGCGGCGGTTCGATCCTGCTGCCCGACGAGCTGCCGATCTTCGGCACCGTGCACCGACCCGAGAACTACGCGGTCGCCAACGCCATCGGCGCTTCCATCGCGCAGGTCGGCGGTGAGATCGACAAGGTCTACGCGGTCGAGCCGGGTCGTCGGGAGTCGGTCCTCGACGAGGTGCGCCAGGAAGCGGTGGACAAGGCGATCGCCGCCGGCGCCGAGCCGGCGTCGGTGTCCATCGTGGACTTCGAGGAGCTGCCCATCCCGTACCTGCCCGGCAACGCCACGCGCATCCGCGCCAAGGCGGTCGGCGACCTGGACCTGGGACGGTGACATGAGCTGGACGATCGACGCCTCGAGCATCACCGACCTCGCTCGCGGGGCCGCCGTGCTGGGGACCGGTGGTGGGGGAGACCCGTACATCGGTGCGCTGCTCGCCTCCCAGTCGGTAGCGGAGCACGGGCCCGTGACGGTCGTGTCCCTCGACGAGCTGCCTGACGACGCACTGGTGCTCACCGTGGCGATGATGGGGGCGCCCACGGTCATGGTCGAGAAGCTGCCCAACCTCGACGAGGTGGTGGCACCGGTGGAAGCCTTGGCGGCGTCTCTCGGGCGCCCGGTCACGCACCTGGCCTGTGCCGAGATCGGGGGTGTCAACTCGACCATCCCGGTGGCCGCCGCAGCCGCCCTGGGGCTGCCACTGCTGGACGCCGACGGCATGGGCCGCGCGTTCCCGGAGCTGCAGATGGTGCTTCCGACGCTCTACGGCATCACGGCGTCTCCGCTGGCGATCGCCGACGAGAAGGGCAACACCGGGGTGCTTCGCACGGTGGACAACACCTGGACGGAGCGCATCGCCCGGGTCGCCGCCGTCGAGATGGGCTGCTCGATCATGATCGCCGGTTTCCCCATGACGGGCGCCCAGGCCGGCGAGTCGCTCGTGGACGGCTCGTTGAGCACGAGCGTCGGCATCGGCCGGGGCATCACCGCCGCGCGGGACGAGAACATCGACGCCGTCGACCGGGTGGTCGAGCTCCTGGGCGGGCGTGAGGTCTTCGCCGGCAAGGTCGTCGACGTCGAACGCGCCACCACCACCGGCTTCGCGCGAGGCCGTGCCGCCCTGGAGGGTCCCACGGGCACCCTCACCCTGCTCTTCCAGAACGAGCACCTGATGGCGGAGCTCGACGGCACGGGGCTGGTGACCACCCCCGACCTCATCATCGTGCTGGAGCACGACACGGGGGAGCCCATCACGACGGAGGGTCTGCGTTACGGCCAGCGGGTGCGGGTGGTCACGGCTCCGAGCGACGAGCGGTGGCACTCTCCCGAGGCCCTGGCCATGGTCGGACCGGGGTACTTCGGGTACGACAGCTCGCCGCGTCGCTTCGACGGCCGGGTCGAAGGAGCCGAATGAGCTGGACACTGACGACGGCGGACCTGGCCGACCTGGCGCGCGGCGCGACGCTGCTCGGCACCGGGGGCGGTGGCGACCCGTACATCGGCACCATGCTCGTGCAGCGGGTGCTGGGTGACCGCAGCATCACGATCCTCGACCCGGACGAGCTCGACGACGACCTGTTCGTGATCCCGACCGCTCAGATGGGCGCACCGACCGTGATGATCGAGAAGATCCCGGCCGGCACCGAACCGTCGCTCGCTCTGCGCACTCTCGAGGCGCACCTGGGTCGAAGGGCTGACGCCACCATGCCCATCGAGTGCGGCGGCATCAACTCGATGATCCCGTTGGTGGTCGCGGCCGAGACGGGCCTGCCCGTCGTCGACGCCGATGGGATGGGTCGAGCTTTCCCCGAGCTCTCGATGGAGACCTTCGCGGTCTACGGGGTGCACGGGTCGCCGCTCGCCCTGGCGGGCGAGCGCGGCGAGAAGGTGATCATCGACACCGGCGACGACGACCGTCAGATGGAGTGGCTGGCCCGGGGGATCACCATCCGTCTCGGTGGTGTCGCGCACATCGCGGAGTACGCGATGAGCGGTGCGGACGTGCGGCGCACCGCCATCCCGCGGACGCTCTCCATGGCGCTCGCGCTCGGCCGGTCCATCCGCCTGGCTCGCGAGGCGAAGACGTCACCCTTCGACGCGATCGCCGAGACGCTCAGGACCACGCTGTACTCCCACCTGCGGGAGCTGTTCGTCGGCAAGGTCAGCGACGTCGAGCGGCGTACCACCGACGGCTTCGCCAAGGGGCGGGCCGTGATCTCGCCGCTGGACCCGACCAGCGACGACACGCTCCACCTCTGGTTCCAGAACGAGAACCTCATCGCGTGGCGGAACGGCGAGTGTGTCGCGATCGTGCCCGACCTGATCTGCGTGGTGGACGAGGAGACGGCGGAGCCGATCACGACGGAGGGGCTCCGCTACGGCCAACGCGTGCGGGTGCTCGGCATCTCGACGCCGGACATGATGCGTACCCAGGAAGCGTTGCGGGCGTTCGGTCCCGCCGCCTTCGGGCTGAGCGAGCCGTTCGTGCCGGTGGAGGGCCTCCGCCCGAGCTGACGTCGCGCCACTGTCCGTCCTGCTGTGGTCCTTGCGGCTCGCCCTCACATCCCGCGACTGCGGCACCGGATCGGCCGGACCAGAACAGGCCCGCGTCGAGGTGACCGTCCCCGTCGTGCGCCGTCCGGCGCGAGACGTGAGAAAAGCGACTCACGGGCGCTGCTGGCCGGCCTGCCGGGCTGCTGCCGGCTCCCCGAGAAGCGGGTGTAGCGTCGCGGCCGTCGACGCCGAAGTCGACCCTTTCCCCCGGAAGGTCTGCTCGTGTCCGTCCCTGCTCCTGACCCTGCTCTGACCGTGACGGCGTCGGTGACACCGACGCAGGACTTCCGGGCGGAGGCACCGTGGTTCGTGGAGGCCGCCGGCTCCCGCCTGACGCCGTTCCTGACGGCGACGGCTGAGGGGCTGGTGCAGATCCACTACGCCTCGTCGGCCTCGTCGGCCTCGTCGGCCTCGTCGCCCGGCGTCACGCCGGCCTTGCTGCGCGTGGGCGAGGACGACACGGCCAGCACTGGCTGGGCGCCGCTGGCAGAGGTGCCTCTGGGGCATTGGGCCGAGGGCTCGTACGCGAGCCGGATCATCCGGGCCGACGGATCCGACGCGGTCGCCCTGTGGTCGGCCTACCAGGCGGGTCCGGCCGAGCAGGCCGTGAGCGAAGCAGACCCGGTGGCGGCGGCAGACGGGTTCTTCCAGGTCGTGGGTGTAGGTGCGTCGACCGACCACACGAAGGCGACGCAGGGGACGGCGAGCGGCTCCAGCCCGCTGCTGGCCACCACGGGATCGGTGTGCCTCCCGCCGGGGAACCGCCTGGTCCTCGAGAACCCGCTGCCAGGCGGGACGATGCAGATCCGCGACATGACGACCCTGCAGGCCTCGCGGGTGGCCGGCATCCCGTGGACCTGGTCGTGGTACCAGCCGCTCCCCAGCGACAGCGCGGTGGCGCTCCACCTCGCCTACCTCACCACTCCCTCTGGTGGTCCGGCGTCGCTGTACACCGCCTCGGTGTCGTTCGACAGTGCTGACCCCGACTGGCCCTGGGCCTTCTCCCAGGGCGACCGGATCTGCGACGAGCAGTTCTCGGCCGCCTCGTGTGGATCGGTCGTGGACTGGGGCAGCGGCAGCATCGAGTCGGTCACGGTGGACGCTCCCGGCGACGGTTCCACCGCGCCCCGGCTGATCACCGTGAAGGGAGCACTGGACGCCGCAGCCGGCACCCCTCCCACGTGGCAGCAGGCGACCGTCATCCCGTCGGATCTACCGAAGACCCTGCGGGCCAGCGCTGTGTGGACGGTGCCGGTGGCCGACGGGCTCCTGCTGCTGGTGCAGGGGAGCGTGACCGACTCGGTCGGCACCCACTCCCAGATCTGGATGGTCGGTCGCGACTCGGACAGCGCGACCTGGAAGACGAGCGTCATGCTGGACTCCGGGGCCAGGATCCTCGACGTCCTGCCCCACGTCACCGGGCTGTCGCTGCTGGTGCAGCGCGACGGCGCCCAAGCCGGCGGCCCGGTCGGTTACGAGCTGTGGCGGCACGACGAAGACGGGGGGTGGGAGGTCTCGTTCGTCGACCTCGAATCGCCCTCGGCGAGCGCCACCGAGAGCCAGGGCTACCGGATCGGCATCCGGGTCCGCCACGACGACTCGCTGGGGTCGTACGCCGCCACCGACCTCACCGTCAGCTCGTCGGAGTCGGTGCGTTGCACCGTCGACGCCGACCCGGCCCTGCTCCACCAGACCGGCCGGCTGGTCCGGAGCACCGGCACAACCTGGATCACCATCCCCCTGGTGGACGGGCTGAGCGCACCCACCCTCACCGTGACAGCGGCCGGGCTCGCCACACCCGTGGTGATCGACCCCGCGTCCGACGTGCAGAAGTTCCTGGCGACCGTTTCCTCGGCAGACCTCGGCTCAGCGGTCGACCCCCGGACCCAGACAGCCGTGCTCAAGCCGAGTGTGTCGGCCGACGACGTCAGCGCCCTGATCCGTCAAACCATGGCTCTACCTGCACCGCCCGCCTCCCAGGCGGTCGACCCCGCCTGGATGTGCTGGGAGATGGACGCCGCCGGAACGGTGACCAGGCTCACCTCTGACCAGGCTTCCGCGCGGCGGGACGTGCTCCTGGCCGCCCCGCGCCCCGGCCCCGAGGCGCTCGCCGTGCTGAAACCTCATGCGCATCCCAGCCCGATGATCAGCTTCGGGGAGATCTGGAACAGCATCAGGGACGGCGCCGCGGCCGTGTGGCACGGCATCGTGCAGGTGACGGGCATCGTCATGAAGGGGGTCTCGGCGGCGATCACCTTGATCATCGACGGTGTGAACTACGCCATCGACGCCGTCGTCGACACGGTGCGCCAGGCGCTGGACGTCGTCACGTACATCATGGACCGTGCTGGTGCGTCTGTCGGTGCACTCGTCGGCTGGCTGCTGAGCAAGTTGGGGTTCCTGTTCGACTGGGACGCCCTGAAGGCGCGCCGGGACGCGGTCCGCACCCTGCTGCGCGGCGCCTTCACCGCCACGCCCACGCTGCTTCCCGACCCGGCCGTGGCCGCCGGCACGCTGGCTGCGGGCATCGCATCCAGCAAGCAGACGGTGGACCAGTGGTTCGCCTCGTTGAGCTCCGGCCCGGCGGGTACCACGACCCTTGCCGCCGCACACCAGCAGGCCAGCAAGCCGTCTGAGCTGGAGGCGGCCCTTGAATCGGCGCTGACCTGGCTGATCGACAAGGCCACGAACGCCCTGACGACCCAGATCCCGTTGCTGGCCGGCCCCGACATCGACGGCCTCGGCCCCGCCGCCCTCAACGCCATGACCGGCGTGGACACGGCCGCCACAGCGGTCGGGTCCACCCTCGCCGACTTCACGAGCAGGGCGACCGGCCTGCTCGCAGCACCGGACACCCTGCTGGAGCAGCCGTTCGACAACCTCCTCGGGCTGGTGAAGAACGACCTGGACGTCGCCTTCGACGGCGTGAGCCAGGCCGTGACCGGAGCCGGCGACTTCTGCCACCTCCTGTGGGCCAACCCGGACAAGATCGTGGACTGGCTCGACACCCTGCTGCCAACGTCCTACTTCGCGGGCTTCTACCGCGGGCTCACCGGCCGGCCGCCGAGTGTGTTCGAGCTGCTCTGCATGGCCGTGGCGATCTGCTGGCCAGCCGGGGCCGACGACGTGACGGCCCAGCCCGGGGGCCTGGTCGCGGACGCCCGGCCGATGATCGGGGACAGCTGGACGGCCCTGCAGATCGCGGCGGAGGTGCTGGGATCGATCGGGGTCGTCACCGTCGCCGCCGCGACCTTCACCGGCCTCGCGTCGGGCGGCACGGAGACAGGCCTCTCCTGGCTCAACACGGCCATCACGCTCGCGCGCGCGCACTGCGTCCTGTTCGACACCTACACCGACGTACGGGTGCGCTACATGATCTACGCCTGCGACGGTCTGGCCGCCCTCGCGGCCCTGCTGTACCTCCTCATCTCCACGGTGCGCGGCTGGGTGAGCCAGGTGCCAGCGCTCCAACGGAAGACCGCGACGACGATGACGACCCTCGCGGTGCTCATCTACCAGCTGGTGAAGTCCCCTTCCGGACCCCCGCTCGCCGTCGGCATCACCTCGATCGTCCAGCAGCTCCACGCTCTCGGCGCCGTGGTGATGCAGTACGAGGCCGGAGGAGGAAGGGTGCAGGAGCCGATGAACCCCGAGGGTGCGGCTGTGTGCGCCGGCTTCCAGGCCGTGTGCAGCGCCCTGAACGTCGGCTTCTACGCCTGGGCGGTGTCGAGCGGCCCCGCCCATCCGGCCGTGGTCGAGTCCGGCAGCGGGTAGACCAGTCGGGGCTTCTGTCGGGGTCCCTGATCAGGCTGTCCACCGTTCGCCGGGGCTGGTGGAGGCGACCGCATCAGCCACACCTGGGAGCGGTAGAGCACGACCCATCTCCCGCCGCACCCGGAGGTCCTCACGTCCACCACCCCGCGCAGTGCCACCGACCTGCTGACCCAGGAGGCCTCGTCGGTCGGCATGCTGCTCGGTCAGTCGCGCGATCGGGGAGGGTCATCCCTTCGAAGGCGCCACTCCCGCCACGTGAGGACCACGATGATCGCGTCGAAGACGCTGAGGCCGACCAGGCCGACGCTCGGGGCGAGGGCGATCCTGTAGAGCTGGTAGCCGATGAAGGCGAGCAGCACCGCGATCATCCAGGGGTAGGCCCAGAGCTTGTCGCGCAGCAGGGCGACCACGAGGACGACCTTGACCAGCCCGTGCAGGAGCAGGTAGACCGCTCCGAAGATGACGGCGGAGCCGGTGAGCCCGTCGGAGGTGTGCAGCAGGTAGCGCGCCACGAGGTCGTGAGGGTCCTCGGAGAGCTCGCCTTGGGTCAGCGCTGCGACGATCCTGTGGATCTTGTCCGGCGTGACGACGAGCAGGAGCAGTCCTCCGACCAGCTCGGTGGCGCCGTTCAGTCCCTTGGCGACGATCGCGACCTCGAAGACGCGGTCGAACCAGGAACGCGGACGGAAACCGGCGCGCCGTGCTCTCTGGCTGACGCTGTCGCGCCGTCGTTCCTGCTGCGGGGTCGTCGCTCTCACGCGTCCGGGTCGAAGCACACGTCGAAGGCGTTCACCGGGTTGGGGACCTCGGCGCCGGCGGGCGTGGTGACGGTGAAGCTGCCGAGCAGCTTGGCCGGACCGGCGGCGGTGTAGCAGCTGTTGGCGTGGATCTGGAGCTCGAACTTGCCCTCCTGCGGCGCGCCGGTGTTGTCGGTGAAGTCGACGAGGCAGATCCAGTCGGGCCCGGCACCGGTGTCGGGGACGTTCGGGCCGCCGCGGTCGCAGGAGCTGGTGGCGCGCGTCGCAGCGGGGGTCACGCCAGGGTGGCCCAGGAGGTCCTGCTGCTGGACGTAGAGGTTGCTGAACGCAGGGGACAGCGAGGTCTCGACCCGGGTCTTGGTGACGTCGGGCTGGCCGACGAGCATCAGGGCCAGGGCGATGAACAGCGCGACGAGGGCGGCGACGACGGGTCGCACGAGGCGGCTCAGGCGGGTCGCGCCCGGACGGGCCTCGCTCGGGGAGGAGGGGCGGGTCGAGGGCATGGTCATCCTTCGGTGATGTCGCGGCGGCGCAGGGAGCGGTGGGCGAACGCGAGGCAGAGCGCAGTCCAGATCGCGCTCGCGAGCAGGCCTTGAAGAAGCGGCCCGTAGAAGGGGGTCGCGGTGAAGAAGCCGTGCCAGGAGTCGAGTGGCGTGGTGAGCAGCGCCCGACGGAGCAGGCCCGTACCGCTGACCGCGCCCAACAGGCTCATGGCGAAGCCGAGGACGACGGGGCCGACGACCCCGAGGGCGGGGTTGCGGGTGCGGACGGAGAGCAGGATCGACAAAGCGGTGAAGCCGATGAGTGGGGGCAGTGCAGCGGCCCAGGCGGCAGCGACGAGTCCGAGGGCGGCTCCGGGCGTGATCGTCTGTCCGCTGAGCCCGGTCAGGGGCTGACGGCCCACCAGCACGAGTCCCGACACGATCGCGGAGAGTCCGAGGAGGAGCAGGACGGTGGCGGCGAAGGTGAGCGAAGCCCACGTCTTGGCCCAGAAGACCTGGGTGCGGCTGACCGAGCGGGTGAGGATCGTCTTCCAGGTGCCGTGCTGGTCTTCGCTGGCGAAGATGTCGCCGGCGACAAGGCTGGTGAGCAGGGGGAAGACCCACTGGCTGATGAAGCCGAGCAGCAGCAGGGGGACGGCGAAGCCGCTGAGGTGGACGAGCTTGCCGTACAGGGTGTCGGCGGGTGGTCGCTGGCTGCGCAGGACCAGCACGATGACCGGCGGCGCAAGCAGGCAGCCGAGCAGCATGGCGCGGACCCGGACCAGCGCGGCGAGCTTGGTCAGCTCCCAGCGGTAGGCGGCTCCCGTGCCTGCGCGCCGGCGCGGCAGCCCGTCGACTCGGCGGGCGGTTGTCGTCGTGTCGGAGACGGTCGTCATCGGGCGGGCTCCTGGTGAGGTGCGTCGTCCTGCGCCAGCAGGACGTCGGGAACGGTGTCCGTGCTGGACTCGGTGAGCATGAAGAACAGCGCTTCGAGGGGGGCCTCACCGAGAGTCAGGCTGCGGATGGCCAGACCTGCCTCGACAAGACTGGAGACGTAGTCGTCCACCGCCCGCTGGTCGCCGCGCACGGCGAGCTGGCCGTCGACCTCGACCACGACGGCGACGGGCGTGCGGTCGGCGAGGGCGTACGCACGCCGGTCGTCGGAGGTGCGCAGGAGGTGAGCCTGCGGCGGCGCCTGCCGGCGTAGCTCGGCGATGGTGCCGTGGTAGGCGACCGCGCCGCGCTTCATGATGGTGACGTTGTCGCAGATCTCCTCGACCTCGTTCATGTCGTGGCTGCTGAGGAGCACGGTCAGACCGGAGCCGGCGAGCCGTTTGATCAGCGCACGCATGTCGCGGATGCCGGCGGGGTCGAGCCCGTTCGCGGGTTCGTCGAGGACGAGCAGCCGGGGGTCGCGCAGCAGGGACGCGGCGACGCCGAGGCGTTGGCGCATCCCGAAGGAGTAGCCGCTGACCTTGTCGTGCTCGCGGCCTGCGAGGTCGACGATCGACAGCACCTCCTCGAGGCGTTCCTCGGGCGAGCCGCCGTCGAGCCCGGCGAGCAGCTGCAGGTTCCGCCATCCGGTGAGGTAGGGATAGAAGCGGGGGCTCTCGATGAACCCCGCAACACCGTCCAGAGTCGCCGTACCGTCGCGCTGCCAGCTCCGGCCGAACACCTCGAGCACGCCTGCGTCCGGCCTGATCAGTCCGAACAGCATCCGCAGGAACGTGGTCTTGCCGGCTCCGTTCGGGCCGAGGACCCCGTACACCTCGCCCTGGGCCACGCGCATCGAGATGGCGTCGACCGCGGTCAGCGACGCGTACCGCTTCGTCAGTTCCTCGGCCCGTACGGCCAGCTGTCCGTCCACGCCGATGACGCTAGGCACCCTGGATGAAGCCACGATGAAGCCGCCGACGGCCCGGCCGGGTCTAGGTTCTCTGGCGTGCGCCTGCTCATCGCCGAGGACGAAGGACGCCTCGCCCGACTCCTGGAGCAGGCGGCCGCCGAGGTCGGGTGGCAGCCGACGGTGGTGGCGGACGGGCCGAGCGCGGTCCGAGCGGTGGACGCCGGAGGCGTCGACGTGCTCCTGCTGGACTGGATGCTGCCCGGGATGGAGGGTCCCGCGGTGATCGCGGCGTTGCGCCGGGCGGGACACCGGACGCCGGTGTTGATGCTGACGGCGCGCGCAGCCCTGGACGACCGGGTCCACGGGCTCACGGTCGGGGCGGACGACTACCTGGGCAAGCCGTTCGAGCTGCCCGAGCTGATCGCCCGGCTCAGCGCGCTGCACCGCCGGGCCAGGTCCGACGCCGTGGTGGCGTTCCGGGCCGGAGACCTCGTCGTCGACGCGGGGGAGCGGCGGGTCAGCCGCGGCGACCGCGAGATCGTTCTGTCGGCGCGCGAGTTCGACGTGCTCGGAGTGCTGGTCGAGCACGTGGGACGCTGGGTGAGCCGCTACACGATCCTGACCGAGGCGTGGGACGGTGACACCGACGTCGCGAGCAACGTGATCGACGTCCACGTCGGCAGGCTGAGGGCCAAGATCGACACCCCGTTCGGCCGGTCGGCGATCCAGACCATGCGCGGGGTCGGCTACCGGCTCGACCCCGCTGGCGGATGAGTCACCGATCTGTGCGGGCGGGCGTGGGCTCACTGCCACTGCGGGCGCGTCTCGTGGCCGGGTTCGCCCTGGCCATGGCCGTCGTGCTCGCGGCCTCCGGCGGGTTCGTCTACTGGCGGGTCGCTTTCGCGCTCGACCGGCGCCTCGACTCCGACCTCGTCGACAACGCCGCGACGGTTCAGGCGGTCCTCCGCCCCGACGGGACGCTGACCGACGTGGGTGCTCTCGGCACCACACCGGCGCTCAGCGACTTCCAGGTCCTCCGGACCGACGGCACCGTCGTCAACTCCGGGCCTGGCCTGGGAAGGACCCTCCTGCTGACCACCGCGCAGCTGGCGACGGCGCGCACCACGGTCATCACGCTCGACGTCGGGTCGATGGTCCCCATCAGCACCCGACCGCTGCGACTGCGTGCCCAGCCCGCAGGCGCGTACGTCCTCGTGGTCGGCGTCCGGCGCGACGCCCGGGACGAGGCATTGCGCGAGCTGATCGTCCAGCTCCTCGTCGCCGGGCTCGGCACCCTCGCCGTCACCACCCTCGTCGGCGAACGCCTGGCCAAGGCGGCACTGCGTCCGGTGGAGCGGTACCGCTCGCGAGCCGCCGAGGTCGCAGGGGGCAGAGTCGGCGTGAGGCTCGAGGTGCCGCCGGGGCGTGACGACGAGCTGACCCGCCTCGGCCACACGCTCAACGCGATGCTCGAGAGCCTCGACCGGGCGTCGGCTCGTGAGCGCCGGTTCCTCGCCGACGCCTCGCACGAGTTGCGCACGCCCTTGACCCTGCTCCGTACGCGGACCCAGCTCGCGCTGAGCAAGCATCGCAGCGTCGCCGAGCACGAGCAGATCCTGGTCGAGCTCGACGTCGACCTCCGTGAGCTCGCCAGCCTCGCGCACCAGCTGCTGCAGCTCGAGGTGGCCTCCGCTGGGAGTGTGGGCTCGGCTGCGGGGGAGCCGGGCCGACCGGCCGACGTGCTCCTGGATCTCCACGATCACACGTCGGCGAACCCCGTCGAAGGGCTGCCGGAGGTGTGGACGCTGGACCTGCCGGCGAGGAGTCCGGTCGTGGAGATGCCGGAGCCACAGTTCCGGCAGGTCGTCACGAACCTGCTCACCAACGCCGCTGTGCACGGCGCGCCACCCATCCGTGCCGGCCTGGACGTCGTGCCACTCGAGGGTCGCGAGCTCGCCGCGCTGACCGTCACCGACGCGGGAACGTCGTTGACGTCGGCGTTCCTCCCCGACGCTGTCGAGCGCTTCAGCCGCACGGACCTGGCGCGCGGTCGCCCTGGCGCTGGGCTCGGGTTGTCGCTGGTCCTTGCCCTGGTCGAGCGGCACGACGGCGAGCTTCGGCTCTGCGTCGACGGTCACCACCACCGCTACCAGCACTCCCACGACATGCCGTGCCGCCACCCCGACAGCGGTACGACGGCGACCGTGATCCTGCCCGCCCGGACGCACTGAGGCCGGGAGCGTCGGCAGCACCAGAGCCGGTCGCTCTCGCACCCGTGCCGTACGGATGATCGTGGTTCAGGAGCGTCGTCGGTCTCCTCCGCGAGTCCTTCCGCCGACCCCGAGCCAGCTGGGCCGGCTTCCCCGGCGGCGGGGTTCCGGGTCCTGATCGACGACCCGCGACCGGGCAGGGAGAGCCGAGAAGGGTGTCACGGTCCTGGCTGTGCGGCCCTTCGTCACGAGAGGGGATCGCCGATCAGACGCCCGATGCCGTAGGTGACGAGGATGGCGACGCCGCCGAGCCCGAGCTGGCGCAGGCCGGAGCGGAGGAGCGGGCGCCCGGTGAGGCGCCCGACCACCATCCCGCCGACGACGAGAGCGACCGCGGTGATGGCCATCGCCACCTCGAGCAGCGGCGCGCCGAGCAGGTAGGGCAGCAGCGGCAGCACCGCGCCGACGGAGAAGGCGGCCAACGACGCGCCGCCGGCGACGAGCGGGGACGGGAGGTCGGTGTGGTCGACGCCGAGCTCTTCTCGGGTGTGGAACCGCAGCGCGGTGTCGGGATCGGCGGAGACGGCGGCGGCCATGGTGGCCGCGGTCTGGGGGTCGGCGCCGTAGCTGGCGAAGGTGTCGGTCAGCTCGGCCTGCTCGGCCTCGGGGAACCGGGCGTGCATCGTCTTCTCGACCGCGACCTCGGCGTGGACGAGCTCGTTCTGGTTGGTCACCGACACGTACTCGCCAGTACCCATCGAGAACGCGCCGGCGACGAGGCCGGCGAGGCCGGTGAGCACGATCGCGTGGGCCGACACGCCACCGCCCCCGACTCCGGCGATGAGGGCGGCGTTGGTGACCAGCCCGTCAACGGCACCGAACACCGTCGGACGCAGCCACCCGCCGGACACGTCGCGGTGTCGGTGGCTCCAGCCCCGGGCGAGCGCGGCCTCCTGCACCGGCGCCGTCTCGGGCAGCGGGCTGAACGCTCCGGTCTGCTCGTCCGAGCTGTCGTCGCGGGTGTTCATGCGTGCTCGAGGATGGTGCGGGGGCTGACGTGGACGGTCGCGGCGCTGAGCCTGCCCACGGAGGCGATGAGGTGCTGCTCGACGTGGTGGGCGAGGTCGTGACCCTCGACGACGCTGAGGTCGGGGTCGACCGTGATGTCGGCCTCGGCGCGCAGGCTGTGCCCGATCCAGCGGATCCGGAGCTCGGGGACGGCTTCGACGCCGTCGACGCCGTGGATGGCGGCGGTGGCCTGGTCGACGGTAGCGGGGTCGACGGCGTCCATCAGCCGGGCGCCGACCTGCTTCACGGCGGAACGCAGGACGCCCAGGATCGCGATCGTGATCAGCAGCCCGACGACGGGGTCGGCCCACCACCAACCCAGCGCAGCACCACCGGCGCCGAGGAGGACCGCGAGGCTCGTGAAGCCGTCGACGCGAGCGTGCAGCCCGTCCGCGACCAGGGCTGCCGAGCCGATCTGACGTCCGACACGGATGCGGTAGCGGGCGACGAGCTCGTTGCCGAGGAACCCGACGACCGCAGCGGCGGCCACGGCCCACAGGTGGGTGACGTCATGGGGGTCCAGCAACCGCTGGATCGCCTCGTAGGCCGCGAAGCCGGCGGACAGGGTGATCATGGCGATCACGAACAGCCCGGCCAGGTCCTCCGCGCGGCCGTAGCCGTAGGTGTACCGCTTCGATGCCGGCCGCCGTCCGAGTGCGAACGCGACCAGCAGCGGCACCGCGGTCAACGCGTCCGCCACGTTGTGCAAGGTGTCACCCAGCAGCGCTACGGACCCGGACAGCACCACGACAACCCCCTGCACGGCAGCGGTGACCCCGAGGCCGATGAGGCTGATCAGCAGCGCCCGACGCCCGGCCTGGTTCGCCTCCAAGGCGTCGTCGATCTGATCGACGGCATCATGAGAGTGCCCACCGACCAGCTCCGACAACCCGTGCAGGACCCGCCCCCACGGGCCAGCAGCGCGTGCGTGCTCGGGGTGCTCGTGAGCGTGGTGGTCCTGCTCGCAGTCGTGGTCCTGCTCGCAGTCGTGGTCCTGCTCGTGGTCGTGGTCTCGGTGGTCCGACGGGTGCGCATCGCGGAGGTGACTCATCAGGGGCCGTTCTTGTCGGAGGCAACGAGCCAACGTTACCTGCACGGACGTGAAGGTCTGCACTCGTTCGGTACCATGCAGACGTGACCACGGCCCAGCGAGGTGCCAGCGCGGAGACGCCGCCGCGCACGCACCGGGACGCGCCGACCTCGGCGCAGGTCGCGTCGGCGGTGATGGCGTTCGCGCTGCTCGCCGACCCGACCCGGGTGAAGTTGTTGTGGGCGATCCGCGACCACGGCGCGGACGTGAGCACCCTGGCCGCCACCGCGGGCTGCAGTGCGACCGTGGCCAGCCAGCACCTCTCGAAGCTCCGGTTCGCCGGCCTCGTCGAGGGCCAGCGCAACGGACGCCGCGTGGTCTACCGGATCCGAGGCGGCCATGTCCGGCGGCTGCTCGAGGAGGCGCTGTTCCACGCCGACCACCAGGTCAGCGGCGAGCCCGTCCACGACTGAGCTCGACCCCTGACCGCGGCTGGCGGCTCCATCGTCCCGTCATGCTCGTCGGCCGTGCGGCCGGGACATGACCTTCGTGCGCATGCCGTCGGGCCGATCGGATCCGACACCCTCCTGTGCGCCGACGGACGACGGTGCACACGACGACTCCCTGGCTCTCTCGCGGTGGCGCGGCGAGCAGCGCCGACGGGACGGTGGCTCGACGACCTACCCGCCCGAGCGGTCACGGCGCAGCAGCACCGCGGTGAACTGCTGCGCCGTCCCCCACGGCGTGACATGGTCCTCGCCCGCGGTGTCGACGAGGGTGTAGCCCGGGAACTCGGCTGCCAGCTCGGCGTGGGTGTAGCGCACGATCGGCAAGCCGCTGCACGTCGTGGGTCCGTCGGGTCCGAAGGTCGCCACGACGACCCAGCCGTCCGGGTCGAGGCACCGGTCCAACGACGCGCGGTAGTCATCGCGCTCGTCGAGCTCGGTGAGGAAGTGGAAGACAGCCCGGTCGTGCCACAGCCGGTAGGTACGACCCGGGTCGAGGTCGAGGACGTCGGCGACCTGGAGCACCACGTCGGCCCCGGCCGGGCCGAGTCGTTCCCGGACGATCCGCAGCGCGGTGACCGACAGGTCGATGGCGGTCAGGTCGTGGTAGCCGCGTTCGACGAGATGGTCGACCAGCGTGGACCAGCCCGCGCCCACGTCGATGATCCCGGCAGTGGTCGGCACCTGCGTCTGGTCGACCAGTCCGAGCGACAGCGAGGGCACCGACTGCCACCACGACACCCCGTCGACCGGCTTGGTCCCGTGCACGCCCTCCCAGAAATCCGCGCGTCCTGCGCCGTCCCCGGTCGCCACCGCCGTCTCCACCACGTCCTCACCGTACGCAGGAGGCCGACCTCCAGGTCGGTCGCGCGCGATCTTGTCGGGATCGTTAGACGCAGAACCGTCTGCGGGGAGTCCGTACCCGTACTGTGCAGGACGTGACGGCGACACCTGCAGGCGCGGTATCGCGGCTGGTCGACGGCGGCGAGATGGATTGCGGCAGCGGGCTGCTGCTCCTGATCACGCGCGCGATGCGCCGTCTGGGTCCCGGTGAGGTCCTCGGCATCCGCAGCGCGGAGCCGTCCGTGGTCGACGACCTCCCGGTGTGGGCCGACCTGGTCGGCCACCACGTCGACGCCCAGGTCGAGGAGACCGGCGCCGGTCCGTGGTGGTTCGCGGTGCGCAAGGGAGGAGCGCCGCAGGCCGGCACCGTCTTCAGCACCGGCGGCCGGACGCCGGTCGGCCAGCGACTGTGGGTCTACTCCAACTTCGACTGCAACCTGGCCTGCACCTACTGCTGCGCAGAGTCCTCGCCCAGGGCGCTGGCCCGCCGGGTCGAGCCCGACCTGGCGCGAGAGGTCTTGGCCGAGTTCGTCGCGATGGGCGGGCGTGAGGTGTTGTTCACCGGCGGTGAGCCGTTCATGCACCCCGACCTCGGGGAGCTGGTGGCCGTCGCGCCGCAGCTCGAGCGGACCATCCTCACCAACGCGATGATCTTCGGCCGCGGCCGACGGCGGGAGACGCTCGAGGCCCTGGACCGGGCGGTCGTGCTCCAGGTGAGCCTGGACTCCGCCACGCCCGAGATCCACGACCGGCAGCGCGGTAGCGGGTCCTGGGGGCGCGCCCTGGACGGGATCGAGCTGGCCCGCGGACTCGGCTTCCGCGTCCGGATCGCGGCGACGCTGTGGGACGAGGACCCGGTCGGGGTGGCCGCCCTGCACGAGCGTCTCGACGGCATCGGCATCGCCGGCGAGGACCGCGTGATCCGGCCGGTGGCGGCGGAAGGCTTCGCCGAGGGCGGCATCCACGTCTCCCTCGACACCCTCGAGCCGGAGCCGACGGTCACCGCCGACGGCGCCTGGTGGCACCCGGTCGCGGTGACCGACCCGAACCTGCGCATCGCCGACGCCCCGCTCCCGTTGAGCGAGGTCTTCGGCGTCGTCCGGGACACCCTCGCGGTGCAGGACGCCGCCGCCCGATCCGGAAGACAGGTGTTCCGCTGTGCCTGAGATCGTCAACTGGTTCCTCACCCCGGCGGTCGACCCGCCACTACGCACCCAGGCGACCGGCGCGACCGTCGTGCGCCTGCTGCTCGGCGTGATGTGGGCCTACAACGTCGCCTGGAAGGTCCCGCCGGAGTTCGGCGCGCTGGCCTCGTTCACCTCGGACGCCGTCAGCCACCCGGTCTTCCCGCCGTACAGCTATGTGGTCGAGCACCTCGTGCTGCCCCACATCGTGGTGTTCGGCTTCTTCGTGGTGGTCGCCGAGGTGGCGCTGGCGGTGACGCTGCTCACGGGCGCGTACGTCCGGGTCGCCGCGCTGCTCGGCATCGCCCAGTCGCTGGCCATCGGCCTGTCGGTGGCGAAGGCGCCGGGGGAGTGGCCGTGGTCCTACATCCTCATGGTGGCCGCGCACCTCATGCTGCTCGTCAGCTCCTCGGGACGCTTCCTCGCCGTCGACGCGGTCCGGGCCGGTCTCTCCGACGGGCGCGGGCTCGCTCGCTTCTGGGCCGTCGTCGCCGTGGTCATCGGCCTGGTCAGCACGGTACGAGCACTGGGTGCACCGCTGGCCGAACGCGGTCCTCAGTTCGAGAGCGCGGGACTCATGGTCGGCCTCGGCGCGTACAACGTGGTCGGCGGCCTGCTGCTGGCGGTGCTGGGGGTGCTGCTCTTCCTCGCATCGACCGGGCGCTGGGGGATCGGTTGGGTCGCCCTGGTGCTCGGCGCCGTGGCTGCGGTGTCGCTCGCCGTGCAGATCGGCTACGGCACCCCGCTGCTGGGCGGCACCGCGAACTCGGCGTCGGTCTACCTCTCCGTCGCCCTCGTGGGCGGCGCCGTCGCCTACCTCCGGACCCGGGGCACGGCCACGACCAGGACCGCGTCGTGAGCGGGTCGGGCCCGGTGCTCACCCGGCGCGCCCTGCTCGGGGCGTCGGCGGCCGGTGGGCTGATGCTGCTGGCCGGCTGCGGTTCGGGCTCGGCAGGGTCGTCCCCGGCCGCGCTCGCGCTGTCCGCCATCCCGGACCAGGACCCGGAAAAGCTCAACCGCCTCTACCCGCTGCTCGCCACGCGCATGTCGGACGTGCTCGGCAAGCCGGTGGCCTACCGGGCGGTGACCGACTACACCGCGGTGGTGCGCGGCTTCCAGGTCTCCGACATCTACCTGTCCTGGATGGGCGGGCTGACCGGGGTCCAGGCGCGTGCGCTGGTGCCCGGTTCGACGGCCATCGCGCAGCGCGACATCGACGCCGCCTTCCACAGCCTCTTCATCGCCAACCAGGCCTCCGGTCTCAAACCCTTCAGCCGGGTCTCCGGACTCACCGAGCTCGCCGGTCACACCTTCACCTTCGGCAGCGAGACCTCCACCTCGGGTCGCTTGATGCCGCAGTACTTCCTCCAGCAGTCCGGCCTCGCGCTCGACCAGCTGAAGGGCTCCCCGGGCTTCTCCGGCAGCCATGACGCCACCATCGCCGCGGTCGCCTCCGGCAGCTTCGAGGTGGGCGCGGTGAACCAGCAGGTGTGGAACGCGACGAAGACCGCCGGCAAGGTCGACCTCAGTGCCGTCTCCGTGCTGTGGGAGACCCCGGCCTACCAGGACTACCACTGGCTGGCCCGGCCGGACCTCGACCAGGTTCTCGGCGCCGGGACGACCGCCTCGGTCACCTCGTTCCTGCTCGGCCTGGACCCGGGCAAGCCCGACGACGCGACGATCCTCGGCCTGTTCGGGGCGAAGAAGTTCGTGGCCACGCAGAACAGCAACTACGACAAGATCGAGTCGATCGCGCGGTCGCTGCAGCTCCTGTCGTGACCTTCGTGCCCGAGCCCTCGCCTGCTGTCCGCCTCCGCGGCGTCGGTCGACGCTTCGGCACCCACGACGCCGTGCGTGGCGTCGACCTCACCGTCCACCCGGGGGAGCGGGTCGCCCTGCTCGGGCCGAGCGGCTCGGGCAAGAGCACCCTGCTGGCCCTGGTGTCGGGTGCGCTGACCCCGAGCGCCGGATCGGTCGAGGTCTTCGGGCAGAGCCCCACCCGGCTCGTCGGTCGAGCCCGACGCCGGCTGCAGCGCCGGATCGGGACGGTTGGCCAGCGGCTCGACCTGATCGAGCACGTCCGGGTCGTGCACAACGTGAACGCCGGCCGGTTGGGGCGGTGGAGCAGTGCCCGGGCGCTGGCCTCGCTGGTGTGGGCCCGACCGGACGACGTCGTGCGCGACTCGCTCGAACGGGTCGGCCTCGGCTGGGCGCTCTGGTCGCCCACCGACGTGCTGTCGGGTGGCGAGCAGCAGCGGGTGGCGATAGCCCGGATGCTGGTGCAGCGTCCCGAGCTGGTCCTGGCCGACGAACCCACCTCCAGCCTGGACCCGGTCCGCGCCGAGGAGGTGCTGGAGCTCCTCTCCGGCGGTGCTCCTGGGCAGCCGGACCCGACGCTGCTGGTGAGCCTGCACCAGCCCGAGCTGGCCCGTCGGCTCTGCACGCGAGCGATCGGGCTCCGCGACGGCGCCCTCGTCTTCGACCTGCCCACGCACCTGCTGGACGCCGAGGTGCTCGACCGGCTCTACGTGCGTGCTGCGACTCCGGCAGGCCCGGCCTCGTGACCACCACGGCGGTACCGATGGCCGGGTCGGGCACGGTCGCTGCGCGACGCGGCCCGTCGCACACCCGGGTGGTCGTCCTGCGGGCCGGCCAGCTCACGGCGCTGCTGCTCGTCGCCGTCTGGTCGGTGCGCTGGGCCCTACCGCCCGGCGCGTCGGTGGTCAACCGCGGTGGTCTGCCCACCGCCGTGGACCTGCTGGTCAGCGTCGCCCACCCCGCACTGGGCGCCGACTTCCTGGGTCGGGTGCTCGTCGACTCGGGGGTGACGCTGGCCTTCGCCACGCTCGGCACCGCCGGGGCGCTGGTCGTGGGTCTGCTCGGCGGGCTGGCCCTGAGCGAGGCAGCGTGGGCCTCGCGGCCCCCGCTGGTCGTCCGGCTCGTCCGGCTCCTGGTCCGAACCGCGCTCGTGCTCACCCGCTCCGTCCACGAGCTGATCTGGGCGCTGCTGCTGGTGAGCGTGCTCGGCCTGGACCCGCTGGTCGGGGTGCTGGCCATCGCGCTGCCCTTCGGAGCGCAGACGGCCAAGGTGTTCGGCGAGACCTTCGACGGTCTGCCGCGCGGCTCCCTGGCCAGCCTGCGCCGCTGCGGTGCCCGGCCGACGGCCGCGTTGACCTACGGGCTGCTCATCCCGGCCACACCCCTGCTCACCTCGTACGCCTTCTACCGCTTCGAGTGCGCCGTGCGCTCGACCGTGCTCCTCGGGGTGGTCGGGGTCGGCGGGCTGGGTCAGGAGCTGGTCGTCACGCTGGCATCGCGCAACTGGGACGAGGTCTGGACCCTCGTCGGAGCCGTCGTGGTGCTCTCGGGCCTGCTCGACCTGGCGAGCTCCCAGTTCCGGTCGAGGCGCGGCGTGGTGAGCTGCGTCGACTGGTCGCCGGGTCGCACCGACGAGGTGGCCTTGCAGCCGAGCCGGCCGTCCGCCGCCTCGGCACGTCCCGGCCGGCCGTGGCGCGGCCTGGTGGGCACCGCGGTGCTGCTGGTCGGTCTGGCCGTCGCCTGGTGGGCCTCGGGGGTCTCGCTCGCCGGGTTGTTCTCGGTCCGTACGCAGCGCCTCACCCACCAGCTGCTGGCCGATCTCTGGCCGCCGAGCCTCCCGCCCGGCGGCTGGTCGGGACTGGCTGACGGCCTCGCCGCGACGCTGGCGATGGCGGTGCTCGCGATGCTTCTCGCGGTGGTGATCAGCGTAGGGCTGGGCGTCTGGGCGGTCCGCCCGGTGACACGTGCCGAGGCCGCCCCAGCGCGTCCGCTCCGATGGGCCGGCTGGGGAGTGAGCCGGGTCCTGCTGCTGGTGCTCCGCTCGGTCCCACCGACGGTCTGGGCCGTGGTCGCGCTTCTCGTCCTCTTCCCCGGGATCGTGCCGGGCGCGGTGGCCCTCGGCCTCTACACCGGGGGCATCCTCGCCCGGCTCTCCGCCGAGGCGTGGGAGAGCGTCGACACCCGCCCGAGCGAGGCGTTGCGCCGCGCCGGCGTGGGCGGGGCGGTCGCCGCCCTTGCTGCCGTCGTCCCGCCGTCGGTCCACCAGCTGCGCACCTACACGCTGTACCGCTTCGAGATCTGCGTCCGCGACACGGCGGTGGTCGGGGTGGTCGGTGCAGCGGGCCTGGGTCGGCTGTTCGCCGAGAACCTGGCCGCCTTCCGCTTCCCCGCGATCACCGTCCTGCTCATCGCCTCGCTGGCCGCGAGCCTGCTGGCCGAGGTGGTCGGGCGAGCGGCGGTCCGGATGGCCGTGTGAGGGCGTCGCCTGAGGAGGTTGTCGAGGTGCGCCCGGCGCCTGCGGCCCTTCAGACCCGATCTTGCCCAGCGTCACCCGTGGATCGGGTTCGGGACGGCCCACAGCTCAGCGGAGCCCGGCGGAGCCGACCTGCCAGGAGGACGGCCACGAGCCCACTGATGGTCACGATGACGGCGGCGATGCCGATGGCGGTGAACCCGTACCGGGAGAACAGCGTCCCGGCCGCGGCCGTTCCGGCGGCGGCGGCGAGGTAGGTGACGGTGTTGTAGAGCGCGAGGGCGTAGGCAGCCCGGGGGTGCCGACCGATCCGGGTGAGCAGTGTCGTCAGGCAGATCTCGTTGATGAGGCCCCACGCGACGGTGATCAGCAGCACTGCGGCGACGGCGTGGGTCGTCAGCGGGAGCAGCGCGTAGACGACGATCAGGGTGACGAAGGTGGCGGGGAGCAGCACCCGTTCGTGGTGTTCTGCCCAGTGTCCGGCCATCGAGCCGAGTCCGAACCCGACACCGTAGGCGAGGGCGACCGTGGAGGAGAGCCAAGGTCCCTGCCCGAGTTGTTGGCGGGCTGCGGTGCCGGTGAAGGCGAAGGAGCCGTAGAAGGTGGCCATGAAGGCGGCGACGCCGATCAGGAGGAGCACCATGTTGCGGTCGCCGAGCACGGCCCGTGCGTTTCCTGTGGCGGGGGGGAGTGGGTCCCCGGGCGGAAGTCGCAGCACTGTGGCCCCGTTGACAGCGGCCGCGGCGGCGAGGACGAGAAAGGCGACACGCCAGCTGCTCCAGCTGGCGATGGTTCCGGCGAGGGGCGCGCCGACGACGAAGGCCAGTGCCCAGCCGAGCAGTGTCCTGCTCATGGCACGGGTGGTCGAGGTGTCCTCGACCAGGGCGGGGACGAGCGCGTACACGGTGGGGAGCGCGACGCCGCCGGCCGTGCCGGCCAGCAGGACGCCCACCAGGATCCCGACCCAGCTGGAGGCGGTGGCGACGACGACGAGGGCCAGGGCGAGCGCGATCAGCCCGGCGCTGAGCCGGGTGCGCAGAGGCACGGTCGCCAGGACCGTGGCGGCGACGAGGGAGGTGCAACCGAGCGCCAACCCGTAGGCGGCGAAGACGGTGCCGAGCAGACCAGGCGTGGTGTGCAGGGTCCGAGCGATGTCGATCAGCAACGTTCCCGGCACCACGGCCTGGGCGCCGATGACGGTCACGGCGGCGGTGAGCACCCAGATCTGCACGGGTAGTGGTGAAGGACGTTCGGTAGAGTTCACGTGAACCATCGTGGCGACGACCAGAAGCACTTCCAAGCGAACTTGGTGTGGTCTGAATGCTGTTCGGCTGCACGGGGGAGAGGGGTTCGGGTGGACGACATCGACCGAATGCTGATCGGTCTGTTGCAGGACGATGCTTCCCGCCCGTACGCCGAGCTGGCGGCGCGCGTGAAGCTGTCGGCAGGTGCGACGCACGAGCGCGTGCGCAAGCTGCGCGAGCGCGGCGTCATCGTGCGCAGCACGGTCGAGATCGACACCGCGCAGCTCGGGCGGCCCGTCGTCGCGTTCGTCCTGATCGAGACAGAGGGATGGATCACCGACGACATCAGTGCCGCCCTTCGGCGTGATCCCCGGGTGGAGGACCTCCACACGGTCGCCGGCGAGGCCAACTTCATCGCCAAGCTCCGCGTGGGGGACCCGGCCGACCTGCAGCGCATGCTTCGTGCTCTCCACGAGATCGAAGGCGTCCGCAGAACCCGGACGATGATGGTCCTGGACACCTACATCGACCGTCCCCCGACGATCTCGCCCCGTGATCGTCCCGACGACTCGACGAGGCAGCCGCACGCTTAGAGGCAGCAGGGTGAACGCGTCGGTCGTGGCGCGTACTGTCTGCCGAGCAGCACCTGACGAGTGGGCTGACCTGATCACTCGGGCGGACGGTTGTCGACGTCAGGGCCGCCGGGCTGGTCAGTGGGTGTACTGCACCGTGGTGGCGGCTTGGTTCGTCAAGGATGCCGTGGCCGCCTCGGCGATGGCTTGAGCCTTGAGCCCGTCGTCGAGGGACGGAGACAGCTCAGTCCGGGTCGCGAGCGCGCGGACGAAGTGGTCGAGGGCGGCGGCGTAGGTGGGTTGCACGCGTTCGAACCAGCCCGGGTGCAGCCCGTCGTCGACGACCCGGGTGCCGCCGTAGCGCGACACCGAGCCCGCGCGTTGGCGGCGGGCTTCGATCATCCCGGCCGAGCCGTGGACCTCGATCTTCTCGTCGTAGCCGTACGCCGTGCGGCGGGCGCAGTCGATCTGCACCAGGGCGCCGCTGGGCAGCTTCAGCGTGGACACGGAGGTGTCGACGTCCCCGTAGTCGGTGATGCGGGGGTCGGCGAGTGCGGAGCCCATGGCGAACACCGAGACCGGGTCCTGGCCGGTGATCCAACGGGCGAGGTCGAAGAAGTGCACGGCCTGGTCGCGCATCTGACCGCCGGAGACGGCGATGTAGCCCAGTGGCGGCATGGTCGGGCCGCGGCTGGTGAGCTGGACGAGCTCGACGTCGCCGATCTCGCCGTCGGCGACGACTCGGCGGAGCTCGACGTACGAGCGGTCGAACCGCCGGTTGAAGTCGACCATGACCGGTACGCCGCTTCGGCGGACGTGGCGGGCGACCTCGACGGCACGGTCCGAGTCGAGGTCGATGGGCTTCTCGCAGAAGGCGGCGAGGCCGGCGTCGGCGGCTGCGCGCAGGTGTCCGGCGTGGCTGTCGGTCGAGGACGCGACCACGACGGCGTCGACGCGGTCCGGGTCGAAGGCCACGGACTCGTCCGTCGTGGCGGCCGCTGCGAAGGTGTGGGCGAGGGTGTCGGCTCGGGCCTGGTCGACGTCCAGGACGACGGCGAGCTCGACGCCGGGGTGGGCCGCAAGGTTCTGGGCGTGCACGGCGCCGATGAACCCGGCCCCGAGCAGGGCGACGCGCAGCACGGTCAGGACTCCTGTCGGTCTGGGGCGACGACGGGGTGATCGTCGCGGGGGGCGAGGGGAACGGTTGCGCCTTGGCGGTCATGGCTGACGACCGCGGCTTGGACGAGCTGAACACCGAGCAGCCCGTCCACACCGGTCGGGTAGGACAGGTCACGCCGAGCCGGGTCGAGGCCTTCGCGGCGAGCCAGCAGGTCGTCAGCGAGGTCGCGGTAGAAGTTGCCGAACGCCTCGAGGAACCCTTCGGCGTGACCGAGCCCGACCCGGGTCAGCCGGGCTGCGTCGGCGGACAGGCTGGACATGCCCTCCGTGAGGATCCGGGTCTCGCCGTCGAGGCCGCGGACGATGAGGTGGTGCGGGTCGTCGTGCTGCCACTCGAGGCTGGCCCGGTCGCCGTAGACGCGGATGCGGAGGCCGTGGGTGTTGCCCGTTGCCGACATCGACGCCCAGATGGTGGCCGGGACGTTCCCGGTGAGCCGGAGCCGCAGGAACGCGTTGTCGTAGACGCGCCGACCGGGGACGATCGTGTCGAGCTGGGCTGACAGCGACTCTGCATCGAGGCCGGTGATGTAGCGGGTCAAGTGGTACGCGTGAGTGCCGAGATCGCCCACGACGCTGGCCCGGCCGGCCCTGGTGGGATCGGTGCGCCACACGGCCTGCTTCAGGCCGGTCTGCTCCAGCGGGGTCGTGTTCCACCCGGACGCATGCTCGGCCACGACGAGCCGGATCGTGCCCAGGGCGCCATCGCGCACCATCCTCGCCGCGTGGCGGACCATCGCGTAGGCGGAGTAGCAGTGCGGCACCGCGAGCACGGCACCGTTCTCGGCGGCGAGCCTCACCAGCTCTGCGGCAGTCTCGGCCTCGTTGGTGACGGGCTTCTCGCACACCACCGAGACACCCGCCCGCAGGAAGGTGCTCGCGATCGCGAAGTGGCTGTCGTTGGGAGTCGCGACGACGACCACGTCGACGCCGTCGTCGCGGTCGGCCTCTCCGGCCGCCATCGCCTCGAAGTCGGGGTAGATGCGCTCCGCGTCGACCCCGAGGGAAGCACCGAGAGCCTGGGAGGACGACCGCTCCTGGCCGAACACCCCGGCCGCAAGGAGGTAGCGGTCGTCGAGCCGCATCGCGAAGCGGTGCGTCTTCCCGATGTCGGCGCCGACCCCACCCCCGACCATGCCGGCTACCAGCTGCCGCGAATGCGTTCGGCTCATCTGCACACCCTCCTTGGACTAATGTGGACCGGTCCAAGTTAGGACTAGACTGGCTGCAGGCGCAAATCAATGCGGATGGAGGCGAAGGATGAAACGTGAGCGTCGAGACCCCACCATCCGCGACGTCGCCGAGCGCGCTGGGGTGTCGAAGTCGCTGGTGTCGTTGGTCCTCCGCGACGCACCGCACGTCAGCGAGCAGCGCCGCCAGCAGGTGCGCCAAGCGATCGATGAGCTGGGGTACCGACCGAACCGGGTCGCCCGAAGCCTCAGCACCACCCGTACCGACACCGTCGGGGTGCTGCTGAACGACCTGCGCAACCCTTGGTTCATCGAACTGCTCGCCGGGCTCACCGCGGCCCTGCACGTCGCCGGACTGGGCACGGTCCTCGCCGACAGCCATACAGACCTCCGCATCGGACGCCGGTCGGTCCAGACACTGGTCGAGTCCGGCGTCGATGGCCTGGTCGTCGTCGGCACCACCTCAGAGAGCGATGCTGTTCGCGCAGTCTCCGCGACGCTGCCGACCGTGGTGGCTGGGACCCGCGAGCCCGTACTCGAGCACGGCGACACCGTCGTTGATGACGACCACGCCGGCGCTGTGCTCGCGACCGAGCACCTCCTCGCCCTTGGGCACCGCCGGATCGCCCACCTGCGCGGGCCCGGACTGATCGGCCAGCTGCGCCGGTCGGGTTACCAGGACGCGCTCCGGGTGGCTGGGCTGAGCCCCCAGGGGCTCGAGGCCTACGGCGGCATGAACGACGAGAGCGGCTACCCGGCGGCCCACCGACTCCTGACGCAAGCCGAGCGACCGACGGCGGTCTTCGCCTTCAACGACGTCACCGCCGTCGCGACCCTCTCCGCGGCCCGTGAGCTCGGGCTCCGGGTGCCCGAGGACCTGTCGGTGGTCGGCTACGACGACACCTACCTCGCCCGCATTCGGCACCTGTCCTTGACCTCGGTCGACAACGGCAGCTTCGCGGTCGGGACCCAAGCCGGGAAGTTCCTCCTCGAACGGCTCACGCACCCCGACCGCCCGCTACCGGCTCGGACCCACCTTGTCGGCACCGAACTCCGAGTCCGCACCTCCAGTGGGACCGCCCCAGGCCGATAGCCGAGGACAGCGCCCTGCCGAGGTCGGTCACGAAGCACGACCGCAACTCGGCGTTCACTGCCGACGTGGACGCTCGCGCCGTGTCCGGTGTCATTGATCTTGTCAGCGGCTCCGCGCTCAGATGACAGCAGCTCGACGCTCTCACGGCCCTGGCTGACGAACCCGCCGCCTTCGCGCACCGCGCCGGCGACGGACCAGCACAGCCCGAGACCGCGCCCGAGCCGCTAGCTCGGGCTTCCGGCTGAGGAACGAGAACTAGCACGCCCACCGTCGCCCCTTCGTCGGAGTGCTGCCGATCGGTGGGCGGTGGTCAGGAGGTACTCCCATTCCATGACCCCGCAGCCCAGGTCGTGCCGCCGGGCGAGGTCGAGCAGCGCCTCGTCCAGGGCCCGCGTCTTGCTCGGCTCGGCGGCGATCCCCCGGTAGGCGGCGATGGTTGGTCCGAAGTACGTCTTGAAGAAGCTCAAGAAGGCCGGTGCGTCGTCGAAGCGGTCGACTCGGACGCGCTGTGAGTGGGAGACGAGGTGGGCCACACGGTCGGTCAGCAGCCCGCGCAGGTGCTCCTCGTCGCCCCACAGTGGTGGTGGCTGCGCTCCGGGAGGAGGCGTCGGGGCGTACGGCTTCATCGTCGTGAACATTTGCCCGATGAATCCCGTCGGGGTCCAGCTCAGCAGGGCGATGGTGCCACCGGGCCGGGCCACGCGGAGCAGCTCGTCGGCGCTCTTCTGATGGAAGGGGGCGAACATCACGCCGACGCAGCTGATCACCGCGTCGAACGTGCCGTCGCTGAAGGGCAGCGCCTCGCAGTCGGCTTCGCGCCACTGCAGGGTCAGCCTCCGGAACTCAGCCTGCTGGCGTCCGACCTCGAGCAGCTCCGGTGTCAGGTCGGTGGCCACCACGTTCGCTCCGCGTGCGGCGGCCGGCAACGAGGCGTTCCCGCAGCCGGCTGCGACGTCGAGCACGTGGTCGCCCGCTGCGATGCCGGCGGCCTCAACCAGGACCTCGCCGAGGGTCGGGATCAGGTTGTCGGCCACGCGGGCGTAGTCGCCCATCGCCCACATCGCGCGGTGCTTGGCCTTGATGTCGGGTACGGCGGTTGCTTGCTGGGTCATGACTTCTCCTTGCTGAGACGGACCCGGCCAGATCAGAAGGCCTTTCTCGGCCCAGGACGTAGAAGCCGCTTGATCGATGCTGTCCATGTCCTGCGGCCGCACTGTCGGCGGTAGTCGGATGCGACTCAGGGGGCACCTGGCGGAGGAACCGCGCCCAGCTGGACGAACAGGTCGAGCAGGTCGCTGATGCCCCAGCGGCTGATGATCTTGCTGTCGACGACCTCGAAGATCGTGACGCCCCGCATTGACACGTCCTTGTCGGTGGCGGGGACACCGAGCAGCTCACCCGTGTGCCGGCCGCCGGCGGTGAGCCAGGTGATCACGAGGTCGCCTTCCGCCACCTGCCCCTCGATGGCGTGCCACGGGTCGGAGAACGCCGCCTGGTTGACGGCGTACACCTGCCGGGCGCCGTCGATCCCGGACGAGAGCCCGGGGACCGGCAGCGGGGTGTGGTCCACATAGCTCGGGTCGAAGTAGTCCCGGTGGAGCGTCGGGCTGAGGGCGTCGATGTCGTGGAACAGGCGTCGGACGAGCTCCTTGTTCGCGTCCATGAGCGCAGCGTCCTCGCGCAGACGGCGGTGCGCGGCGACGGTCGTCATGCCGGTGTCGCGACCGGGAGCGCGCCCAGCTGAGTGAGCAGACCCAGGTCGTCCAGACGGTTCCACCGCTCGACGACTCGACCGTCGACGAAGCGGACGATCGTGATCCCTTCGACCTCGAAGGGCCGACCGGTGCCGACGACGCCGAACAGCTCGCCTCGGTGGGTGCCGGTGAGCGCGAACCGCAACGCCACCCGGTCCCCGTCGACGAGGATGTCCCGCGCGGAGATACGTGCGTCGGGCACGGCAGCGATCAACGTCGAGAAGAACTCGGCGATGCCGTCCCGCGTGGGTGGAAACGCATCGGGAAAGCCGTGGAAGCGACACTCGGGCGCATAGAGCGCCGTCACGTAGCCGTGGACGTCCCCGGCGTTGAGCTGGTCCACCGCGTTCGCGATGGTGTTGACGTGATCGATGGTCATTTGATGCTCCTTCTCGGGTGGTTGATCTCGTCCTCGAGGGTTGCCCGACAGCCGGGCGGGGGATAGTGGCCGATCTGTACCCACGGCCCGCTGCTGGGCCGGTCGCGGCTGGTCAGGCGTACGCTCAAGTGATTCCTTTGACTTGTCAGTGCGGTCGAGGGAACCCAAGGAAGGCGTTGCCATGCCCGCCAGCTACGGACAGTTCTGCCCGGTCGCCAAGGCGATGGAGCTCCTCGACGAGCGTTGGACTCTGCTGGTGGTCCGCGAGCTGATGATGGGTAGTCACCATTTCAACGACCTCCGTCGAGGGCTGCCGCGGATGTCGCCCACGCTGCTCTCGAAACGGCTTCGGACCCTGGTCCACGCTGGTGTCGTCGATCGATGGGAAGACGGCAACCGGGTCTGCTACCGGCTGAGCCCGGCCGGCCGGGAGCTCGAGCCGATCGTCGAGGCACTCGGGTCGTGGGGCATCCGCTGGGTCCCCGAGATCGGCGACGAGGATCTCGATCCCCACCTGCTGCTGTGGGACATCCACCGCAACATCGCCGTGGACTCGTTGCCCGAGGGCCGCACGGTGCTGCAGTTCGACTTCACCGACGTGCCCACCGCGAACCGTCGATGGTGGATCGTCATCACCGGAGAAGGGGTCGACGTCTGCGACGCAGACCCCGGCTTCGACGTACGCGTCGCCGTCGAGACCGGCCTCCGAACCCTCACCCTGGTCTGGCGCGGCGATCTCACCTGGGCTGCTGCGCTCCGCTCGGGAACCCTGGAGTTGCACGGCGACACACGAGCCCGACGGGCGCTACCTGCCTGGCTCAAGCTGTCGCCACTCGCCCTCGTGCCGCGGCCAGAGCTCACCGCCACTGGACGCCGAACGATCACCCGTTGACCTGGGGGTGATCAGGGCTCGGCTCGAGCCAGCGCGGCAACCCCGGTCAGTCGTCTCTGGTCCACAGGCCTTTGCTCGCCCGTGCCCAGCCGTCGAACGATGCGGGTGGCGTGCGGGTCCAGGCGAGGATGGTGTGCTGAGCGCTGATCAGTCCGCCGCAGAGCTCGGCCGCGGTGTTGACCGCGATGAACCAGTTGTTGTCCATTGCCGTCGAACTTGTCAGCGAAGTCCCGCTCGCGCTGACGAGTTCAGGGTTGAGCTCAGGCCAGCTTTGTGACAGTGAAGTTGTCAGTTCGCGGATTCTCTGACACGCAACTCGTCAGCAGCCGGATGATCACGGTCTGCTGGAGCGACCACTCGTAGTTCTGCCGCAAGACCGGCCTCACTGGAACCATGGTTCCTGACGGCGTAGTCAGCGACGGCCGCCAGGCGCGGGCGGGGCTTGGCGTCGACCGATCGCCCCCAGGGGCCCGTCGTGCCCGATTGCGCGTTGCTAGGCAGGATCTGCCCGGATGCGATCCGAGAGTCCTGGGCGTAACGACCTCGGCGACGTCAGCTCAACGGCCTCGTCTCTTCGTCCGCGGATGTTTGGAGACGTCGTTCGCGCCTGGGAGCCTGTGGTTCATGATCGACGTCGCGGCCGCCTGGTGAGGCCTCTGTTCATCCCCAGCCCAAGCCGCGGCGTCTGGGAGGTCGTCGGCGTCCCGGTTCGCGCCTACGCCTTGTGCATCCTGGTCGGGATCGTCGTGGCCATGGTGATCGGCCACCGGCGCTGGCGGGCTCGGGGTGGGACACCCGACAACCTAGAGAGCGTAATCGTGGTCGCGGTGCCGCTCGGGATTGTCGGAGCACGGATCTACCACGTGGTCACCGACTACGAGCTGTACTTCGGTCCGGGCCGGCACCCGGTCGATGCGTTGAAGATCTGGAACGGCGGGCTGGGCATTTGGGGTGCGGTGGCGTTCGGGGCCCTGGGCGGCTGGTTGGTCTGCCGCCGCCGACACCTCAGCTTCGCGGCCGTGCTGGACTCCCTGGCTCCGGGGCTGGTGGTCGCGCAGGGGATCGGCCGACTGGGCAACTGGTTCAACTCCGAGCTGTTCGGTCGCCCGACGACGCTGCCCTGGGCGTTGGAGATCTCCCCAGCCAACCGGCCAGTGGGCTACGAGCAGGTAGCCACGTACCACCCGACGTTCCTCTACGAGCTGATGTGGGACCTGCTGGTGGCCGTCGTGCTCGTACGGGCAGACCGGCGCTGGCGACTCGGGCACGGCGAGGTGTTCGCGCTCTACGTCGTCCTCTACACCGCGGGCCGCTTCTGGGTCGAGGCGTTGCGGATCGACAAGGTCAACGAGATCGGTGGCTTCCGGTTGAACAACTACACCTCGGCCGTCGTCTTCGCAGCAGCCCTGATCTGGCTGATCTGGCTGGTGTTGCGCCGCCCGGGCCGCGAGGACCGGGTCGAGCCGGAGCCTGAGAACGCGCCCCCTGACGGTGACGGTGACGAGGACGAACGAGACGTGCCGGTCGACGCTGGATCAGCCCCTCCGCAGCTGGCTCCCCATCCCTCACCAGCACCGGTGGATCAAGGCCTTCCGGATCCATCGCCCGATCAGGGTCAGCACCGCACGTGTGTCGCTGGCGCGTGAGAGCTGCGAGGGAGACGTCTCGGGCGCACTTCACGTACACCACGCTGGGGGGACCGACGGGCTCGACTAGCGCACCTGTCGCCACCTGAGGTCCGCGGCGAGACGCGCGCCCGTTGTGTGGTCTCGCTGTTCTGGTTGGCGCCTTTCGGCGCTCCCGAAACCTTCATCCTCAGCAGGCCCGGCCTAACTGGGTGGTGCTGGCAGCAGCTGGCTCTTGGGTGGCGCAAGGTGCTCAGCGAGCGGGTGATCTCGGCTGGGCCCGCGTCGCCGGCGTGCGTGCTGCTTCCCGATGATCGGCCTCGGCGTACCGACGTCAGCGGACCCGTCGCGGCGCTGTGGGCAGCGATGAGCCGTCGCTGGTAGGCGTGGCTGGGTGCAGGTTCAGTGCGGGGTGTGGAAGCCGTGTCTGCGCAGGACGTGCTGTCCTTCGGGTCCGACGAGGTGTTCGACGAAGCTGTGGGCGGCTTCGGCGTGCGGGGCGTCGGTCACCACGGCCACGGCGTAGTGGCCGACCGGGTTGTGCTCCGGGGTGAGTGTTACTTCGGTCAGGGGAAAGCCGCGTGCGAGGTGGTGCAGCGCCTCCGTCTGCCAGACCACCGCGACGTCGGTGTCGTCGTCGAGCAACCACCGCGGGCCTTGCCGGTGGTGGATGGCGGTGAGCCGGACGTCGCCGCGTCGGACGGCGTCGTCGAGGACGGCGCCACGCAGGTCGGTCCCACCGAGCGTCTCCAGCGAGATGATGGCGAGCTGGCCGATCCCTTCGGTCTTCGGGTTGGGGAAGGCGACCCGCACGCCGGGCCGGGCGAGGTCGCGCCAGCCGATGACGTCCTTGGGGTTGCCGTCCTGCACAAGCAGGGAGAGGCCGTTGCTGGCGTAGGGGCGGGCGACGTCGGTCAGCCCGTCGCTGTGCAGCTCGGCGAGCGCCGCCGGGCTGGCGGCGATCACGTCGGCGGTGAACGGCAGCAGCAACGTGCCCATCCGGAGGCTGCCGCGTCGGAGCTGCTGGACGAGGATGCCGGGCGGGAGCGTCTCGTAGAAGACCGTCGGGGCGGGGTCGCGCCCGGCGATGAAGCCGGCGACGAGGTCGGGCATGGCCATGAACTGGTTACCGGCGACCAGCAGGCGCAGGTCGGCGTGGAGGGGGTCACCGACCAGGTCCTCGACGTGGTCGTGCGGTTCGACCTGGAACTCGACCGGCTCGGCGGACCGGCGCGTGGAGGCGGGCTCGCGGTCGGGGGCGGGCTGGCGTTCAGGGGCGGACATAGGACCAGCCGTCGCGCTGGCGGTGGATGAGCTGGACGATGCCGGCGGGCACGATGGTCACGCCGGGCGCGAGCTGGTCCTCGCCGACGTGCTCGCGGCGCATCGTGTTCGCGCACGCGTCGACCTGGACCCCGCGTTCGATCAGCGTCCGGAGCGCGGTCTCGTGCGGGGCGCCGGCGAGGACGGCCCGCAGGCCGGGTCCGTGGGTGATGAGCTCCACCACGGTGTCGTCCCCGAGGGCGTCGAGGACGTTCGCGACGTTGCGGAGCACCGACTCGTGCTTGGCGGGGTCTCCCTCGTCGAGGTGGAAGACGACCCCGGGGGGCGCTACGGGGGGTGTGGTGGCCATGGTGTCTGCTCCTTCAGGTCGTACTCGCCGGACGAGGTGCTACGCGCGCCGTTGGGGACGGGCGTGCAGCATGACCCAAATGTACGTACACCCTGTTCTGCGGTTGACGTCGGGCGCAAGCGTGGCGAACGGGCTCAGGGGGACTGGGTGATCACGCCGTCGGGTCCGACGACTTGGATCCGCTTGATGGCCTGGGGGGTCACCGAGGTCGCGCCCGTGACCTGGACGTGCCCGTCGGCGGTCGTTCCCCACGACGCGGCGCGTTCGCGACCGCCGGACCGGTCGGTGATCTCGAGGGTGAACGGACCGGTCGCGGGCAGTCCGGTGGCCGTCAGCGTGACGGACGTCCCCCAGGGTCGTGGGTCGAGCAGGGCCGTGCCGGTTCCGGCCGCACCGCTGGTCGCGGGGCGTAGCTCGACGACGGCGGCAGTCGCCGTGATGGTGGGTGGTCGCAGCAGGGCAGGGGTGACGACCAGTGCGGCGGCGAGGACGGCGGCCGCGACCACGCCGAGCAGGGTCCGGCGTCGACGCCTCAGCCGTCGAGCCGTCAGCTGGGCGAGGAGGCGGTGTTGGCGCGCGTCGGCTGCTGCTGCCAGCTCGTCCGGGGGTTGCGGCACGGTCTGGGCGGCTCGGCGCAGCAGGCCGGGCAGCGCGGCGGAGCGGCTGAGCTCGTCGCGGCACGAGGGGCAGTCGGGGAGGTGGGCCTCGAAGACGTCGCGGTCGGCAGGCTCCAGGCCGCCGAGCAGGTAGGCGCCGAGCAGGTGGCGGATCTCGCGGTGGTCTTGGCTCATCGGAGCTCTCCCATCTCCTCGAGCGCGGCTCGCAGGGCGCGGACTGCGTAGTAGCTGCGTGACTTCACCGTCCCCGCCGGCACGCCGAGCCGCAGCGCTGCCTCGTTGACGGTGCAGCCGTCGTAGTACAGGGCCTGCACCACGGCGCGGTGGTCCTCGCTCAGCCGGGCGAGGGCCTCCGCCACGACCCAGCCTTGCATCGCGCTCGCCAGGTCTTCTGGTGCCGGCTGGTTGGACAGGACGGTCTCGTCGGTTACGAGGCGAGGTCGCCGGCGGTCCTTGCGCCACTGGTCGGTCATCACATTGCGGGCGGTCGTCAAGAGGTAGGCCCGCGGGTTGGCGCGGGGGTCGAGCCGGTGGAGGTGCCGCCAGGCGCGGAGGAACGTCTCCTGCACGACGTCCTCGGCCTGGGCGACGTCGGTGGTGTAGCGGCGGGCGAAGGAGAGCAGCGCGTCGGCGTGGGCGTCGCACAGGGCGGCCATCAGCTGCTCGTCGACGTGCTCGGTCACGGTTGTCCTCCGCCGCCCGCCGGCCGGTCAGACCGCGGCGCCGTTGATGTGGAACCGGACGGTCTCGATGTTCGAGGCGACGCCGAGGGCCTTCAGGTCGCGGGAGTCGACCTTCCCGTCGTGGTTGGCGTCGACCACCACGGCCGGGGCGTCGTCGTAGACCCCGTTGTGGTTCAGGTCGGCGACGACGGCGACGGTGAGGACGGTGTCGACGTCGCGGCCGGCGATCGGGGCGCCGACGATCCAGCTGTCGCCGATCTGCGCGGACCGCTTGGAGCGGTCGATGACGCCGGAGAGGTTGAACAGGTTGGCCAGGTTCGTGCCCGGCCCCGAGAAGCCGGGCAGCATGGCGTTCGTCGTGGAGGTGAGCACGACCAGCCCGGGCAGCCGCTCGTCCGGGCCGGTCGAGAACGAGCCCGGGAACGGGGCGGTGTTGTTGTGGGCGGCCGGCCCGGTCAGCTGAGGTGCGGTGAACCCCGCGCTCTTCAGCGGGTCCTTCCCGCGGTAGTCCAGCTTCAGGTCGACCAGCCACGCCGCCCCGGAGATCCCGGCGTCGTCGTGACGGCTGGGAGTCGTGATCTCGACCGTGACCGGCCGGTGCCCGTGCGCGTAGGTGGAGCTGACCGCGGGAACGACGCCGGTCAGGCCGAGGACCGCGGCCGTCCCGCCCGCGAGCGATGCGGCCAGACGGGTGGAGAGGTGCAGCTTCATGAAGGTGGGCTCCGTCGCGTGGTGGTCCAGGTCCTGGGTGGATCCGGTTCCACCCTCGTGTACGTCGCCATGGGCCCCGTGGTTCGGTCGGCGCGGCGCCCGGATCCTCTGAGGCCTGCCTGAGGAACATCAGGGGAAAGGTTGGTCACGCGTCAGCCGAAATGTACGTACACCCCGTTAGGGTCGGTGCCACTGATGGCTGGTCCGCCCGGACCGGCCGAGGGAGGCCTCATGCTGGGACGACGGAGATCTGCGCTGATCGGAGCGGGGGTGTTCCTGATGGTCGTCCTGGTGCTGGGTCTGACGACCGTGCTGCGACCGAACCCCTCCGGTCCCGGTGCGGCGACTGAGGGCGCGGAGGCTCCTGCGGCCTCGGTGGCCAGCGAGAGCCCGTACGGCATCGGCGTGGACCTGGCGAGGCGTCGGGAGAACGACCCGATGGCTCTGGGGGCGGTCCAGGCTCCGGTCGTGCTGGTGGAGTACGCCGACTTCCGCTGCCCCTTCTGCGGGGTCTTCGCCCGGGAGACCAAGCCTGAGCTGATGCGCTACGTCGACGAGGGCACGCTGCGCATCGAGTTCCGTGATCTCCCCATCTTCGGGCAGCAGTCGGTCGACGCGGCGGTGGCGGGCCGCGCGGCGGCGGCGCAGGGCCGGTTCTGGCCGTTCTACGACGCGGTCTACGCCGACGCCCCCCAGCGCGGCCACGCCGACCTCACCGCGTCCGCCCTGACCGGCTACGCGAAGCAGGCGGGCGTACCCGACCTGGAGCGGTTCCGCGACGACATGGCCTCGGACACGCTGCTGGCGCAGGTGCAGTCCGATCTCGCGGAGGCACAACAGCTCGGCGTCTCGAGCACCCCGCTGTTCCTGGTGGGCGAGGAGCCGATCCTCGGAGCGCAGCCGACCGCGGAGTTCGTCGAGAAGATCGAGAGGTTGGCCCGGTCGTGATCGACATCGGTTACGCCGGGGCCCTGCTCGGTGGGGTGCTCACGCTGCTGAGCCCCTGCTCCGCGGTGCTGCTGCCGGCGTTCTTCGCGTACGCGTTCGCTTCCGGGCGAAGCCTGCTCGGCCGTACAGCGGTCTTCTACGCCGGGCTGCTGACGACCCTGGTGCCGCTCGGCGTCGCCGCCTCGACCCTCGGCGCGTTGTTGACGGGGCACCGGGCTGCGGCCGTCGCCGCGTTGTCGGTGCTGGTGATCGTGCTGGGTGTGCTGCAGGCGGTGGGAGTCTCCCTGCCTGGGTTCAGCGCGGGCACCGGTCGCCCGGGTTCGGATCCACGTTCCGTGGCGTCGGTCTACCTGCTGGGAGCCGGCTACGGCCTGGCCGGGGTCTGCTCGGGCCCCATCCTGGGCTCGTTGCTCGCGGTTGCCGCCCTCGGCTCGGACCCGGTCTACGGAGGGGTGCTGCTTGCGGTCTACGCCTTCGGGATGGTGCTGCCGGTCGTGCTGCTGGCCGCGGCCTGGGACCGGTTCGACCTCGGTCGCCGGTCCTGGTTCAAGCCCCGCGGCATCAGCATCGGGCCCATCAGGACGACGACGACAGGCCTGGTCTCCGGGCTGCTGTTCATCGCCATCGGCGTGCTGATGCTGACCACCGAGGGGACCGCCAACCTGGGTGGGATCCTGACCATCAACGAGCAGTACACAGCCGAGGTCGGGGTGCAGACCTGGTCCGCCCGGATCCCCGACGTGGTGGTCGTCGGTCTCGTCGCTGCCGGTCTGGCCGGTCTGGTGGCCCTGGCGATGCGCAGACGCATGAGTGCAGGGGCCTCGGGGCCTGCTACGGCCACCTCTGAGGAGGCCGAGGTCGAGTTATCCGGCCGTGAGCTCGTCGACGACGAGCGGGACCGGTGATCGCCGAGGAGGGCAGACCTCTGACCGCCGTCGAGCTGACCCGTGGACCGCAGGACGACGACCCACGCCAGGCGACCTCGGGCCGGGTCGAGGCGGCCAGGTCGTCCCTGAGCGCCCTTCGATGGCGCGGCTGGCTGGTGGTGGCCGCGAGCAGCGTGCTCATCGCCGTGGTGGTGGGGGTCCCGACGGACCTGATCGACACCCCCTGGTTCAGCCGGGAGATCCCGCCCACGACGTGGTCCTACCCGGTCTGGGTAGTGACCTCGGCGCTGGGTGGTCTGCTGATCGGGTTGAGCAGCCTCACCGCGCGAGAGGCACCCCGGTCTGAGGGCCAGCGCGGCGGCATGGTCGGCGGTGTCCTCACCTTCCTGGCGGTCGGCTGCCCCGTGTGCAACAAGGTGGTGCTGATGGTGCTGGGAAGCTCCGGGGCCGTCACCTTTTTCGAGCCCCTGCAGCCGTTCATCGCGGCCGCCTCGGTGCTCCTGCTCGGTTGGGCCCTCGTCCGTCGGCTCAGCGCGGGCCGGTGCGTTCCTTCGAGAGGGAGCGGGGTGTGCCGGCGGTGAGGACCGCCGGAACCCGGCGACGGCCCTCGTCCCCGCCCCGGCGCCCGGGCTGAGCACCGTTCCGTCATGCTCAGCCGAGGCCCCGCCGTCGTACCAGGGCACGACCGAGGAGTGAACATGTCCAGCAGCGGGCGGTCGGCCGCACCCGACCTGCGGGGGAGGCCGGCGCACCCGGTGTTCGCCCGGCTCTACGCGCCGGTCAGGCGGATCCTCGACCGGGCCGGCTTCGCCGCGCGGCGCCAGCACCTGCTCGCGGAGCTGGGCGGGGTCGTCGTGGAGGTCGGGGCCGGCGACGGCGGCAACTTCGCCCACTACAGGGCAGCAGTCACCCAGGTGGTCGCGGTCGAGCCGGAACCTCGCCTCCGGGCAGCGGCCGGATCGGCCGGGTCTCGTGCGCCAGTCCCCGTCGTGGTGGTGGCGGGCGTCGCCGAGCATCTACCGATCGTCGACGCCAGCGCCGACGCGGTGGTGTTCACCCTCGTCCTCTGCTCGGTGAACCAGCTCGACCGCGCCGTCGACGAGGCGTTCCGCGTCCTGCGCCGCGGCGGTCGGCTGGTCGTCGCCGAGCACGTCCGCGCGCCAGACCCTGGATGGTCCCGGGTGCAGGACGTGCTCGACGCCACGATCTGGCCGCGGATCAGCGGCGGATGTCACCTCGGCCGCGACCCCCGTGCCGCCTTGATCAGAGCCGGCTTCGAGATCGTCTCCGAAGAGCCCTACCGGCTGCCGCGACGCGCCAGCCCGGTCTCGTTCCACCTCAGTCTGACCGCGCGGAGACCGTGACGCTCGGACGGAGTCGAAGGGGCAGACCAGGAGCGGGCCGACCGTCCGCGGGGAGCCACCAGGAACCAGGACGGCCGGTCGGCCGTAGCCCCTCGCGCTCCACGGCGGTCGCGGCGGTGCGAGAGGAAAGGAGATCGACGAGAGGCCGCGCGCCGCGGCTCGTCACGGACTGTGGGGGACGTCCTCGGACTGGTCGAGGAGCCCCGCGGTGCAGCAGCGCGGGAGCGGGATCGACGTGGTGCTTGCGCCGCTGCTTCGTCGGTACGTGAGACAGGGACACCGGGTGGGGGCGTCGCCTACCATGGTAAATGTACGTACACCTAGGACCGGCGCATGCAGGTGTACCTGCCCGCGGCACGGGATGGTGTGTGCAGGTGCCACGGACACGGCCGTGTCCGTCTCGGGGAGCGTGAGTGCTGGTGGCTGTCCGTCGCTGACCGGTCAGAGCGATTGCCTTCTGCGGTTCGTCGGCGGACTGCTGAACAGGAGAACCGATGATCAGCAGGTCGATCATGTCTGGCGATGTCGAGGGGAAGCGGGTCCGGCGGTTTCTGCAGGGGCTGGACGGGGCGGACCGTCGGTCTCTGCTGAGCATGCTCGTGGTCGTCGTGGTCCTGCATGCCGTCGGCTTCGGAGTCTTGTTCGGCCTCGTGGTCCCCGAGCGACTCCAGCTCGGCGGGGCGATGCCGGTCTTCGGCGTGGGGGTCGGTCTGCTCGCCTACACCTTCGGCCTGCGCCACGCCTTCGACGCCGACCACATCGCCGCCGTCGACAACACGACCCGCAAGCTCCTGGCCGACCGAGCGGTGACCGGGGTAGGCCGCAGGCCCCTGTCCGTGGGGTTCTGGTTCTCGCTCGGACACTCCACCGTCGTGTTCGGCCTCACTTTTCTGCTGTCGGCTGGTGTCAGGGCGGTAGCCGGGCAGGTCGAGGACGGCTCCTCGGAGCTGCACTCGGTCACCACCATCGTGGGCGCCTCGGTCTCGGGGATTTTCCTGCTGGTCCTTGCGGTCTTGAACTCCGTCGTGCTGGTCGGCATCGTCGGCGTGTTCCGGCGCATGCGGTACGGCGATTTCGACGAAGCCGAGCTCGAGGTCCAGCTCAACAAACGCGGTTTCATGAACCGCTTTCTTGGCGGCCTCACCAGGTCGGTCACGAAAGCCTGGCACATCTATCCGGTGGGCGTGCTGTTCGGGCTCGGGTTCGACACCGCAACCGAGGTCGGCCTCCTCGTCCTCGCTGGAGGGGCCTCAGCGTCCAACCTGCCGTTCTACGCGATCCTGGTGCTGCCGGTCCTGTTCGCCGCAGGCATGTGCCTGATGGACACCATCGACGGCGTGCTGATGAACGGTGCTTACGAATGGGCGTTCCGCAGACCGGTGCGGAAGGTCTACTACAACCTCACGATCACGGCGATCTCAGTCATGGTGGCCGTGCTCATCGGCGTCGTCGAGCTGATCGGTGTTCTCGCCGACCGGCTCGCCATCGACCACGGGCCGCTCGCCGCCGTGGCCAACATCCCTCTCGACTACGCCGGGTACGCCGTCGCAGCGCTCTTTGTCCTGGTCTGGATCGGCGCAGTGGTCATCTGGCGCTTGGGACGCGTCGAGCAACGCTGGTCTGCTCGGCTGAGATCTGGCACCGATGGTGGGTCGGGCTCGGAGGAGTAGCGGCTCCAGCTGATGCCGAGGTGGCCGAGCTCGAAGCAGCAGGACGGGCATGGCTCGAAGCGGCCCCGCCGGGTTCCGCAGCGCTGCCAGGCTCAGACTGAGCGCCTCTCAGCCCGACGATCACTCTCCAAGACCAGAGCAGAGCGCGGTCGGCGGCCAGGTCGACGACGGTCACGCGCGTCGTGCATGGCTCGCCAGGTCCGAACGGTGGCCACGTTCGCGCCAAGCGGCAGCAGCTGACGGCACGACCACGTCCAGGCCCGGTTCCTCGCCGGTACCCGCCGCGACGAGCGCGGCGGGCACCGGGAGCGGGGAGACCAAGGCCGGGCTCCAGGCATCTTTCCCCATTCAGCCCGCTGCGAGCCAGGTGAGGTCAGGAGCGCCGTGGGCGGCTTGTGGTCGGGAGCCGGTCGAGCAGGTCCTCAGGCGTCTTCCGTGCGCTGCGGTTGTAGGGCAGTGCGGACAGCAGCCGGCCCATGGTGCAGGTGTCGGTGAGGGCTGAGACGGTGAGCCCGGCGCCGATGCCGCCGGCCAGCAGGACGGCCTTGGGAGCCCAGCGGCTGGCGAGGACCCCGACGAGGACGAGACCGCCGGCGACGAGGCGGACCTGCCGCTCGAGCGCCCAGCGGGGCGTGCCCTGGACGACCTGGCCGCCGGCCGCGGCGTAGCCGGGTACACCGGTCGTGAGGACGTGCAGATCGTCCATCCCGCTGCCGCTGAGGCGCTGGCGGGCCTGCTCCGCCCGTACGCCCGACTGGCAGACGAGGACGACCTTGCCCTCGAGCCGGTCGGCGAGGAGCGGCGCGTGCTCATCGACGAGGTCGAGCGGCACGTTGTACGAGCCGGCGATGTGGCGGGTCTCGAACTCTGCAGGGCTGCGGACGTCGACGACGCTGACGGACCCGAGGCCACGCATCCAGTCGAGAAGGGTGGTCGCGTCGATCTTGCTGGTCGTGGGTGTCGTGGGCATGGTGATGTCTCCTGGGGGTCGGCATCGCTGTGCGACGGCCTGATGGTGGGGTCGGCATCGGCGCAACGCGGTCCTCGCGTCGTCGATCGCCTCGTGATGAGCCCGAGAAGGCCGCACGTGCTCTGGAGCACGCGCGGCCACCGGTCGGTGGGGACGAAGGATCCTCATCCCCATGGTGACGTCAGCCCCGATGTGCACCTGGTCGGCTGACGGACGTGGTCCTACCGACGGCCGAGGATCCTCGCGAGCAGGCCCGTTCGGCCGGGCCCGGCTCCGCCGTCGGGATGTCCGCACCAGTCGGCGGGGGGCACCTTCTGCTCGACCTTGGCGATGTGCTGGCCGCATCCGGCCCAGGTCGTCTTGCCGCACTCTCGGCAGGTCACTGCTCGACACATCGTGGTGCTCGACTTTCGTGGGACGTGAGGTTTTGAGAAGGACGTGCCTCGGCGTGGAGCTGAACGCAGGCGGAGGCCTGTCGACCGCCGGGCTGGAGGACTTCAGGTGGTGGTGAGGTGGCGGTCGACGGCTGTGGAGTAGTTGTCGTTGATGTAGACGACGTCGTGGTGGGCGCGGTCGAGGAGGCTGGCGGCGATGCTGGCCCGGAACCCGCTGGCGCAGTGGACCCACAGCTGGGCCGGCGGGAGCTCGTCGAGGCGTTCGAGCAGCGCGTGCAACGGGACGTGCACCGACCCCTCGATGAAGCCTCCCGCACGCTCGTCGTCACGACGGACGTCGAGGACGACCCGGTCGGTGACCTCGGGGTCGAGCAGCGTGGAGCCTGGCTGGAAGGCGGGGTCGGCGAAGGTGACCTCGCGGTAGTGGCTGTGCTCGTGGTCGCCGGCGATCTGATCGAGCGAGCCGATCGCGGCGCCGGTCAGGTCGTCGACGCCGATGCGGGAGAGCTGGCGCTGCGCGGCGGTGACGTCGTCGGGGGTGTCGCCGATCAGGGTCAACGCGCTGCCCCACGGCATCAGCCAGCCGAGGTAGGTCGAGAACTGGGTGCCGAGGGCGATGCTCACGGTCCCGGCGAGGTGGTCGCTGGCGTACGCGGTGCGGTCGCGCAGGTCGACGACCCACTCACCGGCGTCGAGCTGCTTGCGCAGCTCGTCCGGACCCAGGGTGCTGGGCGCGGCCAGATTCGCCGGCCCGGGACCGGCGAGGTTCGCAGGCCCCATGTGGGCGTAGTAGGCCGGGTACGCGGTCAGGTTGGCGATGAGCGTGTCGACGAAGGTCTCTTCGTCCGCCGTGGTCAGCGCGTCGTTGATGCGCTTCTCCTCACCGATGGTGGAGGTGTCGCCGCCCGTGGCGGATCCCGCCGAGCAGAAGCTGCCGAATCCGTGGGTCGGGTAGACGGGGGTGGCGTCGTCGAGGAGGTCGGCCAGGTGGTGCGCGGAGTGGAACTGGTGGTGGGTGAGCTCGCGGGTCAGGTGGTCGCCGAGCAGGTCGGTCCGACCCACGCTTCCGTAGAGGAGGGACCCGCCGGTGAACACCGCGGTGCTGTCGTCGGTCGGGTCGGTGATGACGTAGGCGAGGTGGGACAGGGTGTGGCCCGGGGTCGCGACCGCGGTGATGGTCATCGGACCGGCGGTGATCGTGTCGCCGTCGACTACGGCGGTCCGCTCGAAGCTGACCGGGTCGGCGGCGTTGACGACGTAGGCCGCACCGGTGCGACGGGCGAGCTCGAACCCGCCGGTGACGTAGTCGTTGTGGATGTGGGTCTCGAGGACCACGACGCAGCGCAGGTTCCGCTCGGCCAGCAGCGTCTCGACCCGGTCGATGTCGCGCTGCGGGTCGACCACCACCGCCGTGTCGCCGGCGGCGATGAGGTAGCTGCGGTCACCGAGATCGGCGGTGGAGATGACGTCGACCTTCACTGAGGGTCCCTTCTTCCAGTCGTGGTACGGGTTCTGCTCGAGAGCCGCGCCTGTCGGTTGACCGAGCAGGCCCGGGCGGGGGTCAGGCGAGGCCTTTGAGGATGAAGTTCCAGTACAGGAACGGCAGCCCGCGGCGCTTGAGGAACCACATGTCCTTGCGCTCGCGGGTGGTGTCGATGATCGGGAACGACGGCGCCGGCTGCATCGAGTAGTCGAACTCGGCGAGCAGCATCTTGTCCCGCGCCGTGGTCAGGGGGCAGGACGCGTAGCCCTGGTAGCTGCCCGGCAGGTCCTTGCCCTTCATCACCGCGTCGAGGTTCGCCACCACGACGGGCGCCTGCTTGCGGATGGCCGCGCCGGTCTTGGAGTTCGGCGTCGACCCGGCGTCGCCGAGGGCGAAGACGTTGGGGTAGCGGGTGTGCTGCATCGTGTTCTTGTCGACCTGGACGTAGCCGGCCGGGTTCTCGGGGTCGGCCAGCGAGGTCTGCTTCAGCCAGTCCGGCGCCGACATCGGCGGAACGGTGTGGAGCAGGTCGTAGTCCAGCGACTCCTTGGTCTGGTTGGCGTTGTCGGCGATGATCGCGCGGCGGGAGTCGGGGTCGACCTCGACCATCTCGCTGCTCTTGCGGACGTGGATGCCGTAGTGCGCGACGACGCGCTCGAGCTCGTCGGAGAAGACCTTGACCCCGAACATCCCAGGGGTCGGCAGCACGAGGGTGATCTCGATGTCCTTGAGCACGCCCTGCTGACGCCAGTAGTCCGCGGCGAGGTAGGCGATCTTCTGCGGTGCCCCCGCGCACTTGATCGGCCCGGACGGCATCGTGAACAGCGCCCGGCCGGACTTGAGGGCCTTGATGTTCTCCCACGTCTTCGGTGCGAGGTCGTAGGTGTAGTTGCTCGACGCGGCCGGGCTGGTCATCGCGTCGGCCATGCCGGGCACGACGCCCCAGTCGAGCTGGATGCCGGGGCACACGACGAGGTAGTCGTAGCCGACCCGGGCGCCGGACGCGGTCGTGACCTGCTGCTGGTCGGGGTCGATGTCGACCGCGCGGTCCTTCACCCAACCGACGCCGCGCGGCATCACCGAAGCCTGCGTACGCCGCGACTCCGAGTCCGGAGCGCACCCGCCGCCGACCAGCGTCCACAGCGGCTGGTAGTAGTGCGAGTCGCTCGGCTCGATGATCCCGATGTCGGTGACACCCTCGCGCTGCAGCCGTGCCGCGACCGAGATCCCGGCGTTCCCGCCCCCGACGATCAGAACCTCGTGGTGCATCGGTGCCTGGCTCATGCTGCTCACCTCCTCGTGCTCGATGGTTTGTCGACCTGCGCGCCCTGCTGGTGAGCCCGCTCCGTGGGCGACGCGACGCACACGGATGAAATGTCCGTACATCTAAGACCAAATGTACGCACACGTTGGCGTCGGGGCAAGAGGAGCACGGGGACGACCTGGGGCACGGCATCGACAGACGGCAATTTGGTGGATCGAGAACCGGTGAGCTGCAGGCGGCAGGCGACCACGGGTGGATTGCCGCCGCAGGGCGCGCTGGTCAGAAGCTCCAGCGTCGGTCCCGACTGATGGAAGTGTTAGTGGGCGTGGTCTCCCCGGTAGAACTCGAAGATCAACCCGCTGAGCGTGACGACCCCGAAGCCGAACCCGAGGATCGTCAGCCACCAGCCGAACACCGGGCCGAGGATCACCAGGGTGAAGGTCAGGGCCGCGAACAGCGGCCACTTGCTCTGCGGGGGGAAGAAGCCGAGCTCGCCGGCGCCTTCGGCGATCTCGCCGGACTTCTTGTCCTCCGGGCGGGGGTCGGTGCGCCGCGAGATCAGGCCCAGGTAGAGCGCGATCATCAACGACAGGAAGAAGGTCAAGGTCAGGGCCGCGGTGCCGGCGGGGTCGCTGCTCATCAGCCAGTAGATGGGGTGATGGCGGCGTAGAAGACGGTCAGGGCCACGAAGACCCAGCTCTCGGCTCTCATCCGCGCCCGGCCTCGTCGTCGTTGGCGTCGGACGAGGGCGGTGACTGGTTGGGGTGCTCGTCGTCGTACGCCTCGACCGGTTCGTTCGACTGGCCGCTGACGCGCTCCTCGAGCAGCGCCCGCCGCCCGGTGTCGTCGGCGGAGTCGACCAGGGTGTCGCGCAGCTCGCCCTCCATGTCGTTGTACTCGGACAAGGAGACCTCGGGGTGGTGCAGGTCGAACGCGGGGGACTCCGACCGGATCCGCGGGATCGCGGTGAAGTTGTGCCGCGGCGGCGGGCACGACGTCGCCCACTCCAGCGACCGGCCCCAGCCCCACGGGTCGTCGACGCCCACCATCGGGCTGCGCAGGCTCTTCCACACGTTCCAGATGGACGGCAGCATCGAGGCGCCGAGCAGGAACGCGCCGGCCGAGGAGACCTGGTTGAGGACGGTGAAGCCCTCGTTCGGCAGGTAGTCGGCGTAGCGGCGGGGCATGCCCTCGACGCCAAGCCAGGTCACGAGTACTGGTCGACGCCGCCTGGATGGTGGACCACCTCGACGACCCGTCCGTGGTGCTGCTCGAGGTCGACGACCGGCCAGCGCTGTACCACCGCGGCCACCTGCCCGGGGCGCGGCTCCTGGACTGGGCCCACGACCTCCAGGACCCTGTTCGCCGCGACCTGCCTACCCCGGAGGCGATCGCCTCGCTCTGGCATCGGATCGGTATCCGCGCAGGCTCGACGGTTGTCTTCTACGGAGACCTGCACAACTGGCTCGCCGCCTACGGCGCCTGGCTCTTCCGCGCCTACGGTCTCACCGACGTCCGTCTCCTCGACGGTTGACGGGGTCGGTGGATCGAGCAGGCCCTGCCGCTCACGACCCGGCCGCCCGAGCCCGTGGCCGAGGGCCTCTGCCCGTCCCACGACTAGACCCGACGGTGCGCGCCACCCGCGCCCAGGTCGCCGACGCCGCCCGCCACGGCGCCCTGCTCGACGTCCGCACGTCGCAGGAGTACACCGGGGAGTGGCTGACCGAGCCCGAGTATCCCGGGGAGGCTGCCCACCGCCCTGGGCACATCCCCGCGGCCCGCAACCTGCCCTGGGATGCCACGATCACTCCCGACGGCCCGGTTCGTCCCGAGGACGAGCTCGAGTCAATGTTCGCCGGCGCCGGCGCCGGCGTCACCCGTGACCGGCCGCTGGTGATCTACTGCCGGGTCGGTGAACGCAGCGCTCACACCTGGCTGCTGCTGCACGACCTGCTCGGCTACCGCAACGCCGCCAACTACGAGGGGTCGTGGACCGAGTGGGGAAGCATGACCGGGATGCCCATCCAGCTCGGCCCCGACGCAGGGCATCTCCCCGACCTCTCCGGACCGCCTCCCTGGTAGACGCCCGGCCGACGCGTCTGCAGCAGGCGCGCGAACCCTCTCGCCAGGCTCGAGCCCCGGCCTCCTTGCACGAGATCAAATGTACGTACATCATGGAGGCGTGTCAGCAGACAATGCAGTGACCACCACGTCGGAGACCGGCGCCGCTACGCCACACCGGCTGGAGCGGACGTCGAGCCAACCGCTGTGGGCGCAGCTCCAGGCCGACATCAGCGCCCGCATCGACGCCCACGAGTACGACGACGCGTTCCCCGGCGAGCATGCGCTGGCCGAGGAGTACCAGGTCAGCCGCCAGACCGTGCGTCTGGCGTTGCGCAGCCTGCGCGAGGCCGGCGTGCTGAGCGCGGAGAAGGGCAGGCCACCTCAGGTGGTGCACACCATCTCCCAGCCGATGGGCACCCTGTACAGCCTGTTCGCCTCGGTCGAGGCCTCGGGACGGACCCAGCGCAGCGTGGTCCTCGCCCTCGACGAACGGACCGACCCCGTAGCGGCCACCCACCTCGGGCTCCCGGCGACGGAACCTCTCGTCTTCCTGGAACGGCTGCGCCTGGCCGACGACGAACCCCTGGCCGTCGACCAGGTCTGGCTGCCGGCCCACCTGGCCCGCCCGCTGCTCGACGTCGACTTCACCCACACCGCCCTCTACACCGAGATGTTCCGTCGGCTCGGCCTGCACCTGGGCGGGGGACAGGAGGAGATCGTCGCCGTCACCCTCAACCGCACGGAGGCCGCCCGGCTGGACACCCGGACCGGCGCAGCCGCGTTCGCCCTGTCCCGGCTCGGCTGCCACCGCGGCGCCCCGCTCGAGTGGCGTCACACCGTGATCCGCGGCGACCGGTTCCGTCTCCTCAGCCGCTTCAGTCCCGGGTCGGGCTACACCCTGCACCTCGGCACCCAGCCGAGCTCCTCGGCCGCCGGCGCCGACGCGCCGAGCCAGCCCGGCACCAACCAGTTCTGTGGATCGGAGAACCCATGAGTCGCGAGGCCGACCTGGACCCGCAGGCCGCGTTCGACCTGCTGCGCCGCGGCGAGATCCGCATGCTCGACGTCCGCGAGCCCGACGAGTGGGCCGCCGGCCACCCCGAGGGGGCCGACCACCTCCCGCTCGGCGACGTCACGCCCACCTCCGTCCCGGACGACCGGCCCGTGCTCACCGTGTGCCGCTCGGGCCGGCGCTCCGGGCAGGCCGCCGACCGGCTGAGCAGCACCCACGAGGTGCGTAACGTCGCCGGCGGGCTGACCGCGTGGGCCGAGCAGGGTCTGCCCCTGGTCGGCGACGCGGGACAGCCCGGGACCCTCGGGTGAGCCTCGCCCTCGGGCTGCTCATCGGGCTGGTGATCGGACTGACCCTGGGTGCGCTCGGCGGTGGCGGGTCGATCCTGACCGTGCCGGCGCTGGTCTACGTGCTCGGGGAGTCGGGCCAGGACGCGACCACCGCCAGCCTCGTGATCGTGGGTATCAGCTCCGTGATCAGCGTGGCGTCCTACTCCCGCGACCGGCACGTGCGCTGGCGCACCGGGCTGCTGTTCGGCGTCACCGGCGCCGGCGCCTCCTACGCGGGGTCGCTGTTGAACCGCAGCGTCCCGGAGAACCTCCTGCTCCTCGCCTTCGCCGCGCTGATGCTGCTCGCCGGCGCCGCGATGCTGGTCAAGAGCCTGCGGCACCCGCCCACCCGACGTCCCGTCCCAGCCCGCGACCTCGTCACCGCCGGACGGGCCGGTTCGGCCGAGACCTCAGGATCCACGCTCCCCGTACTGGAGCCCCGGACCGCCGGTCGAGCCCGGGACGACGCTGAGACCCGCGCGGACGGCGCGCGCCGGGCCCGTCGGTTGAGCGTGGTGCAGCTCGTCGTGGCCGGCGTCGTCGTCGGCTTCCTCACCGGCTTCCTCGGCGTCGGCGGCGGGTTCTTGATCGTGCCCGCCCTGACGATGCTGCTCGGCTACCGGATGTGCGTCGCCGTCGGCACCTCGCTGCTGATCATCGTGTTCAACTCGGTGGTGTCGCTGATGTCGCGGGTCGGGCACCAGCACTTCGACTGGTCGGTGATCGTGCCGGTCAGCCTGGCGGCCATCCTCGGCTCACTCGCCGGCAAACGGGTCGCTGACCGGCTGCCGCAACGCGTCCTGAGCCGCGCCTTCGCGATCCTCGTGCTGCTCGTCGCCCTCTACATGGGGGTCCGCGGGCTCATCTGACCCGCCCGATCCGCGTCTGGACCAGCGGTGCCCGGCCACGACCGCCAGCACCAGCAGCACCCCTCCGGCCACGACCAGCACGTCGGGCACCCGCGCCGTCCACCCCAGCAACGCCGACTCCAGCCGGAACTGCGCGTCGACACCGAGCAGCCCGCCCAGGTCCGCGGTCCCGCCCGTCGCCAGCAGCAGCACACCGATCGCGACGAACAACGCTCCCGAGACCAGGCTGACGACCGTGGTCGTCTGGCCCAGCACCCGCACCGTGCGCGGACGGAGCCAACGCCACCGCCGCGCCGACGTCCAGCGCGGCCACACGAGCGCCAGGCAGAAGACCGGCACGACCATGCCGACCGAGTAGACGGCCAGGACCGCAGCCCCGTAGGCCGGGTCGCCCCCGACCGCGGCGACCGCCAGCACCGACCCGAGCACCGGGCCCGAGCACACGCCCGCCACCCCGTACGTCGCACCCAGCACGAACACCGCCAGCACCCCCCGCGGGTCACGGCGCCGCTCACCGACCGGTACGGATCGCGAGTACCGCCTGCTCCGGATCGCTGCCCACCGTGGCAGGCGCGGGCGTCGGACCTGGAACGCCTGCAGCACGCCGAACGCGATCACGGCGTACGACAGCACCGTCACCACGACCACGCGTCGCGGACCTCCCACCATCCCGAACGCACCCGCCGCCAGCCCCAGCGGCACCATCGTGACCAGCAGGCCCGCGAAGAACACCGCCGTCCGGCCCAACAGCTGCGCTCTGGCCGTGAACGCGTAGGCGAAGAAGCTCGGCACCAGCAGGGCCGCGCACGGGCTCAGCACGGTCAACAACCCGCCCAGCAGCGCTCCCGCGTACCCGATCGTGGTCACGAACGCGCCAGCCGGTCGATCTTCTCGGTGAACACCGCCGTCGGCTGCGCACCCAGCACCGTCTCCGTGTTCACGAAGAACGCCGGCGTGCTCGGCACCCCCAGCTGCTCCGCCTCGTCCTCGTCGGCCTGCACCCCCGCCATCCCGGTCTGGGCGTCCAGGCCGGACTCGAACCGGGCCAGGTCCGCCACCCCCGCCGTGCGGGCCAGGTCCACCAGCTTCGCCCGGGTCAGCGAGGCGTGCCCCCGCGCCGGGGCGGCTGCGTAGACGGCGTCGTAGAACTGCCAGAACCGGCCCTGTTTAGCCGCCGCCCGACCCGCCAGCGCGGCCTGCACCGACTCCTCGCCGAAGATCGGCATGTCACGGAACTCGATGCGCAACGTGCCCGCCTCGACGTAGTGCATCAGCGCCGGCTTCGTCTCCCGCGCGAACACCCCGCAGAAGGGGCAGCGGAAGTCGGCGTACTCCACCAGGACCACCGGCGCGTTCACGCTGCCCAACGCCATCGGGTCCCCCTCGACGCGTCGCGACAGGTCCTGGTCCTCCCCGGGACGCGCCGACGAGCCGGCCTCCGTCGACCCCTCGTCCGACGTGCCCGACCCGTCCGGCGCCACCTCGCCGGTCGAGGCCTGCGAGGGGGCCGGCGACGGGCTGCTCGTCTGGCTCGTTCCTGCCGCAGGGCTGGCTGCCCCGGGAGAGGGCGACGGGCGCAGCAGGCTCACCACCACCAGCAGCACCGCCACCACGGCGATCGCGGCCATGACCCAGTACCGCCGTGCCATCCGGGCACCGGTCCGGACGCCCGGGCCCCCCGTGTCGCTCTGCTCAACCATCACGCCACCATAGGTGTACGGACATTCCAGCTCCCAGTCCTGACGCGCGCCCCAGATTAAGAACAGGCGGTGCAACAGTGAGACCGAAGGACCGGCGAAGGAGATCGATAAATTCGACCGGCGAGGTCACGACCAGGCAGGAGCCGCACCGTGGGTGAGAGCGAGCACCTAGGCACCCTGACCCGTGACCTGCTGGCCAACGAGCGCACCTACCTCGCGTGGCTGCGCACCGGCGTCAGCTTGATGGTCGTCGGTCTCGCCGTCGCCCGGCTGCTCGACCCCGGTCACCTCGGACCGCTGGTCGCGGGGATCCTGCTCACCGCCGTCGGCGCGGTCGGCGTCGCCTACGCCACCCGAAGGTCCCGCGCGGCCGCGGCCCTCATCGAGCGCGGTGACATCGCCGGTCGCGACAGCGGCCGGGCCATGACCGTCGTCTCCACCGTGCTCGTCCTCACCGTGGCCGCAGCACTGGTGCTGCTCCTCCTGCTGTGAAGCGACCGCGGGTCGACGACATCACCACGACGGAAGGAGCGACATCACCACGACGGAAGGAGCAGGACGGCGATGAGCTGGGGCAAGCGGGCGGAGATGATCGTCCACGAGCAGGACCCGTACAACGCCGAGCCGCCGCCTGGCTTGCTCGCCGACGCCTTCATCACCCCGACCGACGTCTTCTACAGCCGCAACCACGGACCGATCCCCGTCCTCGACCCCAAGACCTGGTCTTCGGGACGTGCCCCGACTGTCAGGACTCCGCGTCGAGACCTGCGAGAGACTGACAGGTTGGATGAGACAGGACACATCCCCGCTCGTCGTCGATGACGACGAGCGGGCCGCCGTCGCGGCGGCTGCGGCGCGCACCGCAATCGTGCGCCGAGGCCCGGGCGTTGTTGTTGTCGGTCGCGGCGGCCGGGGGGCGGTGGCCGCCTTCCTCCGCGTGATCCACCGCACCGCCGCCGGCCGCGCGCCAGCCAGCTACGGACGACAACATCACAGACGGCGGCGGTACGTGGTCAGTCGTCAGCAGCAGGAGGAGTCGTCGTCGTCGCCGAGGAGTCTTGCTGATACACCGCGACGCTGCGGCGCTGGAGGAGGGGCGGCGGCGGCTGGCCCCCGCCGCCAAAACAGTCAGCCCGGACCTCTACCGTGATTGGATGTCCGTTGCCATCGAACTTGTCAGCAAGTTCACGCTCACGCTGACGAGGGTTAAGGTGGCTACCGGGCTGGTTTCATGACAGGCAAGTTGTCCGCGCACGGATTCCTTGACAGGCAACTTGTCAGTAACCGGATGATCTTGATCTCTTGAAGGATCACTGCTGAGTGCCGCGAGACCGGCCTCACCGAAGCGCACGGGTGCTACGGCACAGGAAGCGACCGTCACAAGGCGGCCGCCCAGGCATCGGCTACAACCACAGTCGAGCCAAGTGGAAGCGCTGGTCGAAGACTGGGTTCTCATTAAGCTGGAGCCCAGGCCGTCCTGACGAGCGCCGAAAAGTTGTCTTCGGATCCTCTATCTGTCGCAAGTTCTGTGTGGGCTACCAATCGGGTATGCGGAGTTCACGCCTGGTGTCACGTCGCGGCCACACTTTCTCAGTCGGCATGGGTAACGGTTGGAGCGGAAATATGATGGGTGGGGCTCATCTCTGGAGGTCTAAGCGATGGTGGTGACGAAGCCAATTTCGTCTCGGCTGCCGCCCCTCCTTGCGCTGGTGGGATCTGCGAGCTTAGGAATCGGATGCTTATTGTGGGCGACGTATCTAGTTGACTATGGCCAAGTAATTGGCCTCGCAATTGCCGTCGTCGTGCGGGTGGCTGGAACTAAGTACGAAGAAACCTGGTCAGAAGCTGGAAAGAAAGTACCGGAGTGGCGGAAAGACGTGCTTGGAATACTAGACCCGGCGTTCATCAGTTTTTGGTCTCCACGCTCGGTCCGACCCTTGCTCGTAGCAGTCCAGGTTGTTTTCTTATCGATGGTTCCGGCCGCTGGGCTGATACTCATCCTTGAGCTTGCCACGCAAAACACCTCGTAGAAACACGGCCGCATCTGTCGTTAAGAACCTTCGCGGAAGCAAGGGCGCCACGGAACAAGCCGCTGACGTGCCGCTCACATGACCGAGAATTGGGTCCGGTGAGCGGGGAGGCTGAGCGCTATTCGTGTCATAATGCTGCTTATCGGACAGGTGTGCGGGGCAGCCGGGGCATCGAAGGACGGCTCGTCTGCCGGCTGTAGCACGCCGTCTCGACCCACCCGTGGCTGATCGATGAGGTGCTGCCGGTCGCGGGCCCACGGCGGCTCGACGATCACCGTCGTGCGACAGTCGACGCGGCCGCAGCCGGGCGCCACGCAGTCCGCAATGATCGGGTGGACGTCAGCGTCGGCGGTCATCGCGGCAGACGGCACCGGCGGCACCGGCGGGCACCAACGTTCAGCGAACCATCAGGTGACGGGCACGCCCGCCGCGCGGGCCGGGCCCGTGCCACCCAGCTCCTCACGGGCCCTCCTGCCCGCGACGCGGGCGACGAGGCCGTACAGGACCGGCACGAGCAGCAGGGTCAGCAGGGTCGACGACACGAGGCCACCGATCACGACGACGGCCAGCGGCTTGCCGATGAACCCGCCACCCGCGCCGGTGAGCCCCAGGCCCATCGGCAGCAGCGCGCACACCGTGGCGGCGGCGGTCATGATGATCGGCCGGAGCCGGAGCCGCGCGCCGTCGATGATCGCCTGCAAGGGCGTGTCCCCGCGCTCGCGGTAGGTGTTGATCAGGTCGATCAGCACGATCGCGTTGGTGACCACGATGCCGATGAGCATCAGCAGCCCGATCATGGCCGGCACGCCGAGCGGCGTCCCGGTCACGAGGAGCCCGACGAGCGCGCCGGTCGCGGCGAACGGGATCGCCACCAGCAGGATCAGCGGCTGCACCAGGCTGCGGAACGTCGCCACCATGATGATGAAGACCAGCACGATCGCCAGCCCCATCGCGAGCCCGAGCTGGGAGAAGGCCTTCGCCTGGTCCTCGGTCGCCCCGCCCTGCGCGACGTCGACGCCCGGCGGCGGTGAGAACTCGGCCACCTTCGCCTGCAGCGCCGTGTTCACCGCGCCCAGGTCGGTCCCGCTCGGCGAGCCGGTGATCGTGACGGCCTGCTTGCCGTCCTCGCGCCGCACGGTCGACGGGGCGTCCTCGGTCTTCACGTCGGCGACGTCGCCGACGGTGATCGGGCGGGCCTTGAGGTCGGCGATGTCCTTCTGGTCCTGCGCGAGGTCCTTCTGCTCGTCGGCGAGCCGCTTCTGCTCGTCCCGGAGCGCGTCGCCCTCCGCGCTCAGCGCGTCGCCCTCGTTGCCGAACGCCGTCGACTGCGCCTGCTGGTCCGCCGAGCTCTGCAGCTGCTCGTTGGTGCTCTTGACCTGCGCGTCGAGCTGGTCGACGCCGGCCTGGGCCTGCTTGACCCCCGCCGCCGCCTGGGCGATGGCGCTCTGCTTGGCGGCGACCTTGCCCTGGTAGGCCTGGAGGGCGCCCAGGTAGGCAGCGCTGACGGCCGGGTTGGTCGGGTCCGGCGGGACGTACGCCGGCGGCGGCCCCACGTCGATCTTCCTCGCGTCGGACAGCGCCTTCTTGGCCCTCGACACCGCCGAGCGGGCGTCGTCGCGGGAGCTCAGCAGCTTCTTCTTGCCGTCCTGGGCCTTGGCGTTGGCCTCGGCCTGCTGCTCCTTGCCCGCCGCCCGCTGGCGGTCGGCGAGGTCCTTCTGCTTGTTCTGCAGCGCGTCGGAGCGCTCGGACAGCGCGTCGCCGGCGTCGGTCAGGTCGTTGGAGCGGGCCTCGAGGGCGTCGTTCGCCTTCTTCACGGCCTTCTGCTGCTGCAGCTGGCTGACCGGGAGCTGCAGCGCCGCGATCTCCTTGGGGCTGGCGTCCGGGGCGTGCGTACGGACGTAGACGTCGGTCGTGGTGCTGTTGAGCGTGATCGTGCCGGCCTTCGAGCCCTGCAGCGCGGTCGAGACCGCCGCGCCGATCTCGGCCTGCGTGAAGCCGAGGTCGGCGGCCCGACGCCGGTCGATCGCGACGCGCAGCAGCGGTCGCTCCTCGGCGAGGTTGGAGCTGACGTCGGTCAGCGACGGAACCTGCTTGACCAGGGTCAGCAGCTCCGCCGACGCCGAGCGCAGGGTGTTCTCGTCGTCGCCGCTGAGGGTGACGGTGAGGTCGTTGTTCTGGTACGCGGCGCTGCCGGGCTGGACGACGATGTCGTCGCCGCCCCTGGTCTCGACCAGCTGGCTGCGCAGGGTGTCCGTGGCCGCGGCGGCGTCCGCCGTGCCCGTGAGGGTGATGAAGTACTGCACGACGTTGGGCGAGCCGGGCTGGCCGATGGTGGCCTGGTAGTTCTTCACGTCCGGGTTGGCGGCCAGCGCCGTCTCGATCTCCTCGGCGCGCCGGGCGCTGGCGTCGAGCCGGAGGCCGGCCGGCAGCGTCTGCGTCACGAGCAGCGCCCGGTCGTCGCCGAACGAGCCCAGGAAGTCGGTCTTGAGGAAGGCGGTCGAGGCGACCGTGCCGAACAGCACCGCCGCGGCGACGCCCAGCACGACGACGGGGTGCTTGAGGGAGAACAGGAGGGCGGGCAGGTAGCCGCGCTGGAGCCGCGTGACCTGCTCGGCCTCGTCCGCGACCGGTGCGCCCTCCCCCGCCACCGTCTTCCTGCCGCGCATGAACCAGTACGCCAGCAGCGGCACGATCGTCAGCGCGACGAACAGCGACGCCCCCAGCGCGATGGCCACGGTGACGGCGAACGGGCGGAACAGCTCCCCGGTCGCGCCCGAGACGGTGGCGACGGGCAGGAACACGGCGACGGTCGTCAGCGTCGAGGCCGTGACCGCGCCGGCCACCTCCTTGACCGCCGCGACGATGTCGTCCATCGACGGGCGCCGCGTGGAGGCCGTACGCCGTTTGATGTTCTCGATCACCACGATCGAGTCGTCGACCACGCGCCCGACGGCGACGGTCAGCGCGGCGAGGGTGAACAGGTTCAGCGAGTACTCGCTCGCCCACAGCCCCACCATCGCGATCAGCAGCGACAGCGGGATGGAGATCGCGGTGATGATCGTCGACCGCACCGACAGCAGGAAGACGAGGATCACCAGCACGGCGAAGCCGAGCCCGAGCCCGCCCTCGACGGCGAGGTCGTGGAGCGACTCCTCGATCAGGGGCGACTGGTCGAAGACCGTGGTGAAGGTCGCGTTGTTGCCGAGGTCGCGGGCCAGGTCCGGGGTGAGGTCGTTCACGGCGTGCGAGACGGCGACCGAGTCGGCGTCGGTGGTCTTCAGCACCACGAGGCCCAGCGCGGGGCGGCCGTCCGCCCGCGAGATCGAGGTCCGCTCGATCGCGGAGACCTTGACGGTGGCGATCTGGTCGAGCCGCTTGGTGCCGTTGTCGCTCGTGGCGACGGGCAGCGCCGCGACGCCCGCGACCGAGCCGGGCGCGGAGCCGACCTCGACCGACAGGGCGGAGTCGCCGTCGTAGCTCGTGCCGGCCGGGATGGCGGTCAGCTGGCTCTGGACGGTCTGCGTGACCCCGGCGGCGGTGAGGTCGTAGCGCTCGAGCCGGGAGTTCTTGAGCGTGACCTCGATGCGGGTGGTGTCCTCGCCCGTCACCAGCACGGTGCGGACCCCGTCGACGGCCTCGAGCTTGCTGACGACCCGGTTCTCGACCAGCGGGCCCAGCTTCGTGAGCGGGAGGTCGGAGGCGACCGCGAGCTGCAGCACCGGGATGTCGTCGGTGCTGCCGGTCTGCACGGTGGTCGTCGTGACGCCCTCGGGCAGCGTCGGCTTCACCGTGTTGACCGCGTTGTTGATGTCGGCGACGACCTTGTCGTCGTTCTGGCCGTAGTCCCACTGCACCGAGATGTTCGTGGAGCCGGTGGTCGAGCTCGAGCTGACCTTGGTCACGCCGGAGACGCTGCGGACGGCCTGCTCGATCGGGTCGGCGACCTCGTCGGCGACGATCTGGGGCGAGGAGCCCGGGTAGGTCGCGCTCACCGAGGCCTGCGGGGCCTGCGTGGACGGGATCAGCTCCTGCTTGAGCGCGGTGATGGCGACGACGCCGAAGATCACCACGGCGATCGACAGCAGGGCCACGACGAGCCGGTTCGCCAGGCTCAGTCGGGTCAGGCGTGACACGCGGCGGTGCTCCTTCGAGGGGTCAGGTGCTGAGGCGGACGAGCCTTCGACGGCCCCAGCCCGGCGACCATCCTAGATAGCGTTCGCGGCCCTGCCCTCCGGGCACAAACTGGTCTCAGCCCCCTGACAGGAGCCCGGCCCACGGAACGTACGCGGCCCGACCCGGCGGCCCCTAGAGTGACCGGATGCACAGGGCGGTCGGCGGTTCGGCGCTCGGCGTCGGTGCCGCCGTCGGCCTCGCCTGGTGGGCCGGTTTCGGGTCGCGGACGCAGCTGTGGGGCCCGTTCCCCTACCGGGCGCCCGGGCCCGCGACGGGCGCGGACCCGCCGGGGCCCGACGAGAAGGTCGTCGCCCTCACCTTCGACGACGGCCCCAACGAGCCCTGGACCGGCCGTCTGCTCGACGTGCTCGCCGAGAAGGACGTCCGCGCCACCTTCTTCCAGGTCGGGCGCTGCGCCGAGCGCTTCCCCTCGACCACGCGGCGGGTGGTCGAGGAGGGCCACGTCCTCGGCAACCACAGCCTCAACCACTCCTTCTCCCGCTACCTCAGCGAACCCGATCAGCGCGAGGAGGTGGAGCGGGCGCAGGAGGTCCTGCACCGCGTGTCCGGGGTGCTGCCCTCGCTCTACCGGCCCCCGTGGCTCTGCCACTGGCCCTGGGTCCTGAGGACCGTCGAGACCGCGGGGCTCCAGGTCGTCTCCGGCACCTTCTGCCACCAGCTCGAGGTCTTCCAGCCACCCGCCGCCTCGATCGCGGCGGGAGCCGCCCGGCGCGTCCGGCCCGGGACGATCCTGATCATGCACGACGGCCAGGACGCCAAGGGCGGTGACCGCAGCCAGACCGTGGGCGCCGTCGGGCCGCTCATCGACCGGCTGCGCGACGAGGGCTACACCTTCACGACGGCCGACCGGCTGCTCGGGGTGCCGGACCGGCTGGCCTGAGCCGCCCACCGCAGGCGCGGCCGGTACGCCCGGCCGGCGGACGTCCCTACGATGACCCCATGAACATCCTTGTGGGCTACATCCCGACGCCTGAGGGCCTCGCCGCGATCGACTGGGCGATCGCCGAGGCGCAGCAGCACCAGGCGTCGCTGTTCGTGCTGAACACGGGCAAGGACGGCAACTACGCCGACCCGCAGTTCGCCAGCGCCGCCGACATCGACGCGCTCGACGCCCAGCTCGGCCAGGCCGGCCTGCAGCACACCGTCCTGCGCCCGACCGACGGCGTCAACGCGGCCGACAGCCTGCTGAGCGCCGCGAGCGAGAACGACATCGACCTCATCGTCATCGGCGTGCGGCGCCGCTCCCCCGTCGGCAAGCTCATCACCGGCAGCACCGCGCAGGCCGTGCTGCTCGGCGCCGACTGCGCGGTCGTCGGGGTCAAGCCCGCCCGCTGAGCGCGCAGGCGGACGCGGTCGAGCCACGCCCGCCGCGCCGCGGGCGGCCATCGGGGTGCACGGCTCCTGCTCTCGACCGCGGCGCCGAGCAGGTCGGCCGGCTCGGCAGGCGTGGCCGGAGGCTGGCGCGCCCACCGACGCCGACCGGAGCACGGCTCCGGTCACATGTTGATCATGTGGCCGGAGATGCCGTGCGCGACCTCCTTGAGGGCCTCGGACAGCGTCGGGTGGGCGTGCACGTTGCGGGCGACCTCCTCGGCCGTGAGGTCCCACAGCTGGGCGAGCGTCAGCTCGGGCAGCAGCTCGGTCACGTCGGGGCCGATCATGTGCAGGCCGAGGATCTCGCCGTACTTGGCGTCGGCGACGAGCTTGACGAACCCGGTCGCCTCGCCCAGGCCGTGGGCCTTGCCGTTCGCGGTGAAGGGGAACTTGGCGACCTTGACGTCGTAGCCCTTGTCCTTCGCCTGCGCCTCGGTGTAGCCGAACGAGCCGATCTGCGGCTGGCAGTAGGTCGCACGCGGGATCATGTCGTAGTTGATGGGCATGGTCTCCGCACCCGCGATCGTCTCCGCGGCCACGATGCCCTGCGCCTCGGCCGTGTGGGCGAGGAGGAGCTTGCCGGTGACGTCGCCGATCGCGTAGATGTGCGGCTTGTTGGTGCGCATGTGGTCGTCGATCTCGATCGCCCCGCGCGCGCCGAGCGTGACGCCCGCCTTGTCGAGGCCGTAGCCGTCGGTCCGCGGCGCGAAGCCGATGGCCTGCATGACCTTGTCGGCCTCGAGGACGGTGCTGTCGCCGCCCTTGGCCGGCGACACGGTCACCTTCACCTTGTCGCCGGAGTCGTCGATGCTCTCGACCTTGGTGCTCGTCATGACCTTGACGCCGAGCTTCTTGTACTGCTTGGCCAGCTCGGCGGAGATCTCCGGGTCCTCCAGCGGGACCATGCGGTCGAGGAACTCGACGATGGTGACGTCGACGCCGTAGTTGGCGAGCACGTACGCGAACTCGGTCCCGATCGCGCCGGAACCGGCGATGATCATGGAGCCCGGGAGCTCCTCGGTGAGGATCTGCTCCTCGTAGGTGACGACCCGGTCGGTGATCTCGGTGCCCGGCAGCAGGCGCGTGGTGGCCCCGGCGGCGATGATCAGGTTGTCGAAGGTCACCGACTGGTTGCCGCCGGCGTTGAGCGCGACGTCGAAGGTGTGGTCGTCGACGAACGTCGCCCACCCGTCGATCTCGGTGATCTTGTTCTTCTTCATGAGGAAGTGGACGCCCTTGGCCATCCGGTCGGCCACGGTCCGGCTGCGCGTGAACGCCGCGCCGAAGTCGAAGGTCACGTCGCCGCTGATCCCGAAGGTCTTGGCCTCGTGGGTGAAGAGGTGGGCGACCTCGGCGTTGCGCAGCAGCGACTTGGTGGGGATGCACCCGACGTTGTTGCAGACCCCGCCCCAGTACTTCAGCTCGATGACGGCGGTCTTCAGGCCCAGCTGTGACGCGCGGACGGCGGCGACGTAGCCGCCCGGTCCGGCGCCCAGCACGACGACGTCGTAGTGATCGCTCATGCCGCTAGCCTAGAGGGGATCACGCGGGCGTGGCCGAGGAGGTCACGGGGGTTGTCCCCCGTTCGCGCCCCTCGACCGACCGACCGCGACACGCCGCGGTCCTGGAGAAATCTCACATATGAGTTAAGGTCCTCCGCGTGACCACCACGGACCTGGATCGAATCGGCGGACTCATCCGCAGCGCGCGCAAGCACCGCGGGCTGACGCAGACGCAGCTGGCCGACGTCCTCGGCACCAGCCAGAGCGCCGTGCACCGCATCGAGGCGGGCAACCAGAACCTCAGCCTGGAGATGGTGAACCGCATCGCGGCCGCTCTCGACTCGCCCCTCATCTCGGTCGGCCAGCCCGCGCCCCAGCACCTGCGGGTGCAGGGCGGGATCAAGCTCAACGGGACCATCGAGGTCCGCTCCTCCAAGAACGCGGCCGTGGCCCTGCTCTGCGCCAGCCTGCTCAACCGGGGCCGCACCGTCATCCGCGGCATCGCGCGCATCGAGGAGGTCAACCGGATCCTCGAGGTGCTGACCAGCATCGGCGTGAAGGCCCGCTGGCTGAACGACGGCGCCGACCTCGAGCTCAACCGGCCCGAGGTCCTCGACCTCGAGGCCATGGACGTCGAGGCCGCCCGCCGCACGCGCTCGGTGATCATGTTCCTCGGTCCGCTGCTGCACTCCTACGACAGCTTCCTGCTCCCGTACGCCGGCGGCTGCGACCTGGGTGCCCGCACCATCGAGCCCCACCTGCAGGTGCTGCGCCGCTTCGGCCTCGACGTCGTGCCCACCGAGGGCTTCTACCGCTGCTCGGTCGACGACACGGTCGAGCCGACGCGGCCGATCACCCTCACCGAGCGCGGCGACACCGTCACCGAGAACGCGCTGCTCGCCGCCGCCCTCGCCCCGGGCGTCACGGTCATCCGCAACGCGAGCCCCAACTACATGGTCCAGGACCTCTGCGTCTTCCTCACCCGCCTGGGCGTGGAGATCGACGGCATCGGGACGACCACGCTGCAGGTCCACGGCGTCGAGAAGATCGACGTCGACGTGGAGTTCGCCCCGTCGGAGGACCCGATCGAGGCGATGAGCCTGATCACGGCGGCGATCGTCACGTCGTCGGAGCTCACGATCCAGCGCGCCCCGATCGAGTTCCTCGAGATCGAGCTCGCGATCCTCGAGGAGATGGGCCTCGAGTTCGACCTCGGGACGGAGTACGTCGCGGCGAACGGTCACACCCGGCTGGTCGACCTGACGGTCAAGCCGTCGGTGCTGCACGCGCCGATCGACAAGATCCACCCGATGCCCTTCCCCGGGCTCAACATCGACAACCTCCCGTTCTTCGCCGTCATCGCCGCGAGCGCCGAGGGCCAGACGATCATCCACGACTGGGTCTACGAGAACCGGGCGATCTACCTCACCGAGCTCAACCGGCTCGGCGCCCGCGTGCAGCTGCTCGACCCGCACCGCGTGATCGTCGAGGGCCCGACCCGTTGGCGCGGCACCCAGGTCGTCTGCCCCCCGGCGCTCCGGCCGGCGGTCTGCATCCTGCTCGGCATGCTCGCCGCTCGCGGCGAGTCCGTCCTCCGCGACGTCTACGTGATCAACCGCGGCTACGAGGACCTCGCGAACCGCCTCAACCTGCTGGGCGCCGACATCGAGGTCTTCCGGGACTGAGTGGCTGTCCTGGCTGCCGCTCACCCCGCGAGCGGCAGGTTGCGGCGGCTCCAGAGCCTCGCGGAGCGCCGCGACCTACCGCTCGTCCGGTGTCGGCGAGCTAGGTGAGGCGGAGGGCCTCGAAGCGGCGGGACGGACGGACGAGCTCGTCCTGGGCGGCGACGAGCTGGAGCTCGCGACGTCCCGAGCGGCGCGTGGCGTCGAGGACGCCGAAGACGACCGACGCCGTCCGGGCCGCGGCGTCGGCGGGGTCGCCGCTCTGCAGCAGCCGGGCGAGGAAGACGGCCGCGGTCAGGTCGCCGGCCCCCTGGAAGACCCCGTCGAGCCGCGGCGTGGTCACCCGCCAGGTGCCGTCGCCGGTGGCCACCACCAGGTCCAGGGTGCCCGGCTCGCGGTCGTCGACGTCGACGCTGGTGACGAGCACGGTCTCCGGGCCGAGCGCCCGCGCCGCGTGGGCGGCGGCGACCACGTCGTCGAGCCCGCGCACGCGCCGGCCGGTGAGGTACTCCAGCTCGAACTGGTTCGGCGTGATCACCTGTGCCTGCGGCACCACGGCGTCGCGCATCAGCTCGGGGATGCCCGGGGCGACGAAGAAGCCGCGTCCGACGTCGCCGAGCACCGGGTCGCAGCAGTAGAGGGCCGCCGGGTTGCGCTGCCTGACCAGCGCGACGGCCTCGAGGACCGCTCGCCCCGTGTCCGGCGCGCCCTGGTAGCCCGACAGGACCGCGTCGCACTCCCCCAGCACCCCGAGCTCGTCGATGCCGCGGATCACGTCGCGCACGTCGTCGGCGTCCAGCACCGGGCCGCGCCAGGAGGCGTACCCGGTGTTGTTCGAGAAGTGCACGGTCAGGACCGGCCACACCTCGACACCCATCCGCATCAGCGGGAAGGTCGCGGCGCTGTTGCCGACGTGGCCGTACGCGACGGAGGACTGGATCGAGAGGACGGTCCTGCCCGCAGGCCGGTCCGTGCCCCGGGTCGGCGTCATCGGGTGCTCGAGGGCCTGCTCAGAGGGCTCCGGCCGATCCGCCGACCGGGATCGGGGTCATCGTGACGACGTGCGCCGGCTCGGCGAGGTGGTCGCGGGTGGCGGCCTGCAGGGCCGCGACGGCCTCCCCCGACCCGTGCGCCTCGAGGTCGGCGGCGGACTCCCACTTCTCGAGCATGGTGATGGTGCCGTCGACCGCGTCGTGGATCGCGTAGAGCAGGCAGCCCTGCTCCTCGTGCACGCCGGGGATGGCCGACCGGAGGGCCTCGACCAGCTCGTCGTGGTGACCGGGGGCGGGGCGGAAGACGGCGGTGACGACGACGGGCACGGAGAACCTCCGGGGTTCGGTGGGAGACGGGCGCGGCGGGACCGCGCGGACCACGACAGTCTGTCGTGCCCCGTCGCGCCGACGTCGGGGGTGGGCCCGGACGAGCTCCTCGCCTCCTCCCGCGAGCCTTGCTCGACGCCCGTATGGTGGCCGGTATGTCCGGCGGGGTCGACGAACACGCTCCCCCGTGCACCCGCGCCCGTGCCGGAGCACCGGGCACGGACCCCGCGCACGAGGCGCATCCCGACCGCTGGGCCTGGCGCCGACGCGTCCGCGCCAACCCGCACCAGCACCGCGTCTACCGCTGGGTCGTCGGGGTCGCCGGCCTCCTTCTCGTCCTGCTCGGCCTCGCCACCGGCTGGCTGCCCGGACCGGGCGGCATCCCGCTCGTCCTCGCCGGCCTGGCCGTCTGGGCCAGCGAGTTCCTGTGGGCGCACCGGCTGATGCTGCGCCTCAAGCACGCGCTGCACGTCTACCGCGGCTGGACCCGGCGCCGCAAGGTCCTCTTCTGGGTCGCGCTCGCGACGGTCTGCGTCCTGCTCGGCTGGTGCTACCTGGCCGTGGTCGGCCCGCCCGGGTGGCTCCCGGTCGAGGTCGACCGGGTCCTGGCGCACCTGCCGGGCGTCGACATCCCCGCCTGAGCCCGCCTGAGCCCGCCTGGGCCCGCCGGCGCGTCCGGGCTGTCATGATGACGGCGTGCGCGCTGCCGAGTACGCGTTCTTCGACGCACCGTTCCTGGCCTTCGCGCACCGTGGCGGGGCCGCGTACCCGCCCAACGTCGGCCGGGAGAACACCCGCCACGCCTTCGCCGAGGCGGTCGCGCTCGGCTACCGCTACCTCGAGACCGACGTCCACGCCACCGTCGACGGCGGTCTGCTGGCCTTCCACGACCCGCTGCTCGACCGGGTGACGACCGGCTCCGGGGCCCTCGCGGAGCGGACCGCCGCCGAGCTGGCCGAGGTCCGCATCGGCGGCCGCGACCCGATCCCGACCTTCGCCGAGCTCCTCGAGGCCTTCCCGGCGGCGCGCTTCAACGTCGACGCCAAGGCCGACGCCGCGGTCGACCTGCTCGTCGAGACGGTGCAGGCCCACGACGCGTACGACCGGGTGTGCGTCAGCTCCTTCTCCCCGGCACGGCTGCACCGGCTGCGGCGCCGCCTCGGCACCCGCGTGCCCACCGCGGCCAGCTCCCGCGGGGTCGCGCTGCACCGCTTCGCGCCGTGGCTGACGCGCGTCCTCGACTCCCCCGCGCCCGCGCTGCAGGTGCCGACCCACACCCGGCTCGGTCGGCGCAGCGTCCGCATCACCACGCCGGGCCTGGTGCGCGCGGCGCACCGCCGGGGCAAGCAGGTGCACGTGTGGACCGTGGACGACCAGCCGACCATCGAGCGGCTGCTGGACCTCGGGGTCGACGGCATCTTCACCGACCGGCCCGACGTGCTGCGCTCGGTCCTGCTCGAGCGGGGGCTCTGGTCGTGAGCGCCGGGGTCCTGGGCCCGACGGCCACGCCGGTCGCGCGCTGGCGGGTCGCCGCCTGGGCCGCCTGGGACTGGGGCAGCTCGGCCTGGAACGCGGTCATCGTGTCCTTCGTCTTCGGCCCGTACGTGGTCCGCGGCGTGGTCGGCGACGCGCGGCCCTACGGTTTCAGCGCCAACACCTGGGTCGGCATCAGCGGCACCGTCGCCGGCGTGTTCATCCTGGTCATCGCCCCGGTGATGGGTCAGCGCTCCGACTCCGGCGGGCACCGGCGGCGCAACCTCCTGCTGTGGAGCGCGCTCGTCTTCGCGGTGATGGTCGCCATGTTCGGGGTGCGCAACCAGCCGTCGTACCTGTGGCTCGCCCTCGTGCTGCTCGCGGCCGGGGGGATCTTCAACGAGCTCGCCGGCGTCTCCTACAACGCGATGCTCCCGCAGGTCTCGACCCCGGCGACCATCGGCCGGGTCTCCGGCTTCGGCTGGTCGATGGGCTACTTCGGCGGGATCTTCCTGCTGCTGATCTGCTACTACGGCTTCATCGAGCCGGAGGTCGGCTGGTTCGGCGTCACCAACGCCGGTGGCCTCGACATCCGGGCCGTGGCGGTCTTCTCCGCCGTGTGGTTCGCGGTGTTCGGCGCGGCCGTCTTCGCCGCCGTCCCCGAGGTGCCGCCAGGCCCCGCGAAGCGCCGGGTGGGCTTCGCCGACTCGTACCGGCTGCTGGTGCGCGACGTCGTGGCGCTGTGGCGTCGCGACCCGAACGCGGTGCGCTTCCTGATCGCCTCCGCCCTCTACCGTGACGGCCTGGCCGCCGTCTTCAGCTTCGGCGCGATCCTCGCCGTCAGCGTGTACGGGATGGCGCAGTCGACGGTGCTGATCTTCGGGGTCGCCGCCAACGTGGTCGCCGCCCTCGGCGCGCTGGTGCTCGGCCGGGTGGAGGACCTCGTGGGGCCCAAGCGGATCATCATGGTCTCGCTGGTCGGGCTGGTCGTGTCCTGCCTGGTGCTGCTGTTCGTGCACGGCACGACCCTGTTCTGGGTCTTCGGCCTCGCCCTCTGCCTGTGGGTGGGACCGGCGCAGGCGAGCTCGCGCTCGTTCCTGGCGCGGATGGCGCCGAAGGGGCGCGAGGGCGAGATGTTCGGGCTCTACACGACCACCGGCCGGGCGGCCTCGTTCCTCGCCCCGGGGCTCTTCGCCCTGTTCTCCGCGGTGTTCTCCGACCGCGTGGGTATCCTGGGGATCGCGTTGGTGCTGTTGGCGGGGGCCGTCGCGATGACGCGCGTCACGCCGCCACGGGCGGCGGAACATAACGCTGCTCTCGTCAGTTAGACCCCGTGAGGCCCGCAGCGCGGGCTCACGTCTTTTAGGGGAGGTTCACCATGGCCGATCGTTCGTTGCGTGGCACCGGTCTCGGGGCGAAGAGCTTCGAGGACGAGGCCGGGGTCGAGTTCGCCGCCCGCCAGGAAGTCGGCTACGACTGCCCTCGGCAGCACCACTTCACGATGGTCTTCTCCGCCGAGGCCGACATCCCCGCCCTGTGGGAGTGCCCCCGGTGCGGCGGCGAGTCGCTCCGCTCCGACGGCGAGCGCCCGGAGGCCAAGGAGGAGAAGCCGGTCCGCACCCACTGGGACATGCTGCGCGAGCGCCGCTCCATCGCCGAGCTCGAGGAGCTGCTGGCCGAGCGCCTGACGCTGCTGCGTGCCGGGGAGCTGGGCTCCACCGCCTTCACCCGCTCGGCGCGGCCGTCCAAGAAGACCGCCTGACCCCAGCACGACGGGTCCGTCAGGACCCACCCAGAGCCGTCCCGGCCTCGTCCGGGGCGGCTCTCGTCGTCCCTGGCCGCCGACGCACCGCTCCCCTGGCCCTCCCCGCGCCGGTCCCGGTGCCTCCCCGTGCCGTCGCGGGTGTCGGTCGCGGGTGTCGGTCGCGGGTGTCGGTCGCGGGTGTCGGTCGCGGGTGTCGGTCGCGGGTGTCGGTTTCCCATGCTTTCTTGGTACGCCGTCACTCAGCACGGCAAATTTGCCATGCCAGGTGCAGGGACACCAAGAAAGCATGGGAAACCGACGGACCCAGCGGGACGGGCGGGGCCGGGAAGGTGGGGACGGGCAGGGCGGGAACGGGCAGGGGCGAGGCAGGTGGCGAGCAGGGCGGTGCGGGCAGCGCCGGGTGGGGCGAGGCCGGGACCGGGCTGAGGGCCCGGGCGCGGTCAGGCCTGGGGCCGGCCGTCCTCGATCTGCTGCGAGGAGGCGACCGTGCCCGAGTCCGCGTCGGCGACGACCTCACCCTCGACGACGGTGCCGCCGCCCGGGGGGCGGCGGAAGACCTCCGACGTGAGGCCCGCCCGGCTGAGGCGTCGCGCCACGAAGAAGCCGACGACCTTGCGGGCGAAGGGGCGGGTGAACGGCACCAGGAAGAACAGCCCGAGGACGTCGCTGACGAAGCCCGGGAGCATCAGCAGCACCCCGCCGACGAGTACGAGCGCGGCGTCGGCCAGCTCGCCGGTGGGCATCCGACCGCCACGGAACGCGCCGTCCAGCGCCCGCCAGGCCCGAGAGCCCTCGCGGCGCAGCAGCCAGGCGCCCAGGACGGCCTCGGCGACGAGGATCGCGACGGTGGGGAGCACGCCGATGCGGTCGCCCACCTGCACGAGGACGTAGACCTCCAACGTCGGCACGGCGACCAGCAGGACGACGAGGACGACGAGCGGCCACCCGCCCCGCAGCTTCACCGTGTGCTCCCGGGACCCGCGCTCATGTCAGCTCGGCCTGCCGGCGCGTGACGAGGCCACGCACCTGCTCGGCCCGGTGCTTGGCGCCCCAGGCCGTGGTACGCAGGAGCGCCTCGACGACGATCCGCTGGCTCATCTTGGAGTCGCCGTGCTGGCGCTCGACGAAGGTGATGGGGACCTCGACGACGCGGAAGCCCTGCTTGACCGCGCGCCACACCAGGTCGACCTGGAAGCAGTAGCCGGCCGAGGCGACGGCGTCGAGCCCGATGCCCAGCAGCGTGGACCGGTCGAAGACGCGGTAGCCGCCGGTCGCGTCGCGCAGCGGGACGCCGAGGGCGATCCGCGTCCAGAGGTTGCCCCCGCGCGACAGCACCTCGCGCGAGCGCGGCCAGTTCACGACGCGGCCGCCGCGGACCCAGCGCGAGCCGAGGACGAGGTCCGCGGTCCGGGCGTTCTTCGGCCCGAGCGCCGCCAGGAGCTTGGGCAGCTGCTCGGGCTGGTGCGAACCGTCGGCGTCCATCTCGACCAGCACGTCGTAGCCGCGCTCGAGGCCCCACTGGAAGCCGGCGAGGTAGGCGGCCCCGAGGCCCTCCTTGCCGAGGCGGTGCAGGACGTGGACCTTGGCGTCGCGCGAGGCGATCGCGTCGGCCATCAAACCGGTGCCGTCGGGAGAGTTGTCGTCGGCCACCAGCACCTCGGCGGCGGGCACGGCCTGGCGCAGCCGCCCGACGATGGAGTCGATGTTCTCCGACTCGTTGTAGGTCGGGATGATCACGAGCACGCGCCCGTACTCGGGACCCGCGGTCGGGATGGCGCTGGTGGCGTTCGGCTCGGTCAACGGATCGGCTCTTTCGTCGGGGACGTGGCGGAGAGGGACGGGGCGTCGTCAGGCCCGGGACGCCCACCATTCTCGCCCATCGCGGACCGGCGGCGCCCGACCGCCACGGCCACGGCCACGAGGGCGAGCAGGGCCAGCCCCCGGGCCGGCCACGGCCCGGCGAGCACCGCCGGGGTGAGCGCGGTGCGCAGCGGCATCGGCTCGACGAAGCCGGCCGAGGTGAACTCGGCCGTCCGCTCGACCACGCGGCCGTCGCGGTCGATGTAGCCCGAGACGCTGTTCGTGGTCGCGACCGCGATCTCGCGGCGCGCCTCCATGGCGCGCACCCGGGTGATGGCGAACTGCTGCTCGATCTGGCCGGTGCCGCCGTACGTGGCGTTGTTGCTCTGCACGACGAGCACCTGGGCACCGTTCGTCAGGGCCTCGTGCACCGTGGCGTCGTAGGCGAGCTCGAAGCAGATGACGTCGCCGACGGTGATCGTGCGGCCGTCGACGGGTACGCGCAGCACGCCCGGCTCGGTGCCGGGAACCGACTGGGCGCCCACCTCGCGCAGGATCGGCACCAGCGGGAGCAGCTGCGCGCGGAACGGGATCCACTCGCCGAAGGGCACCAGGTTGCGCTTGTGGTAGGTCGCCAGCACGCCGCGCAGCGGGTCCCACCACAGGGCGGTGGTCTGGCGCTCGTCCTCGCCCGGGCCCTGCGTCACGGCCCCGACGAGGATCGGGACGCCGGCCACAGCCGCGGCCCCGGCGACGGTCTGGCGCGTGACGGGGTCGAGCAGCGGGTCGACGTCGGTCGAGTTCTCCGGCCACAGCAGGAAGTCCGGCTCGCGCACCTGGCCCAGCCGCGCGCGGGCCATCAGCTCGACGCTCTCGGAGAGGTGGTTGTTGGTGACCGTGCGGGCACGGCCGAGGGCCTCGATGCCGCGGCCGGGCACGTTGCCCTGGACCACACCGACCGCCACCGAACCCTCACGCCCCGCGAGCGGCTCGACCTGGAAGGACCGCAGGCCCAGCCCGGCGACGGCGATCGCGGCGACCAGGAGGGCGGCCGGTACCACCCGGGGCCCGACGCGCGGGCGGCGCTGCCGCAGCAGCACGACGACCCAGGCGACGGCCTGCCCGACGAGCGCGACGAGGAAGCCCACCCCGGCGACCCCGACGAGCGGGAACCAGCCGTCCAGCGGGGTGTCGAGCGCCGCGTACGCGAGCCGTGTCCAGCCGAAGCCGCCGAAGGGGAAGGACGAGTACGCGAGCTCCGCGGCCACCCAGCAGGCGGCGGCCGGCACCGGCCACCAGCGCAGCCGGGTCACCAGCGACAGCGCCACGCCCAGCAGGCCGAAGAAGAGCGCCATGAACACGACGAGCACCGCCGCGACCCACCAGCCGAGGACGTGCACCCAGGAGATGGTGATCCCGAGCATGCCGAGCCCGAAGAGGTAGCCCAGCCCGAAGGCCCGGCGCGGCCGCGTCCCACGGGCCAGGAGGGTGAGCGCGGGGACCCCGACGAGCAGCAGCGGCCACAGCGCGTACGGCTGCCAGGCCAGGCCCAGCAGGGCGCCGGCGAGCACCGCCGCCGCACTCCCGATGACCCGCCGCACACCGCGAGGCTACCGGGGCGGACCGAGGGCGGGGCTCAGGCGGACGCGAGCAGGCCGGCCCCGTCGAAGACCACCCTGCCCTCGACGAGGGTCGCGGCGCACGCGGGCAGGGCGGCGTCCGCGGCGAGCACGGGCAGGCCGGTCGCGGGGTCGAGCCCGGAGGGTTCGGCGTCCCAGACGGCCAGGTGCGCGGGGCTGCCGACGGCGCACGTGCCCGACCGGTCGTCGCCGGCCGCGGCGTGGCCGCCCACGGTGGCGCAGCGGAAGGCCTCCGCCACCCGCATCCGCTCGGCAGGGCGCCGGTGCAGGACGGCGTCGCGCACCATGGCCCAGCCCGCGACGGCCGTGACCGGGGCGTCGGTGCCGAAGGCGACCGGGACGCGGGCGTGCAGCATCGAGGCGAAGGGGTTCATGGTCGCCGAGCGAGCGCCGACGCGCTCCTCGTAGAGCTCGCCCGGACCGCCCCAGGCGGCGTCGAACGCGGGCTGCACGCTGGCGGTCACGCCCAGCCGGGCGAGCAGCGGCAGGTCCGCGGCGGCCACCATCTCGACGTGCTCGAGGCGGTGGCGGGCCGCGCGGACCCGCTCCTCGCCGACCTCCTGGGCGACGCGACGCAGCCCCTCGACCGCCGCACCGACGCCGGCGTCGCCGATGCAGTGGAAGCCGCCGCTCACCCCGCGCAGGGTGCACGCCCGCAGGTGCGCGGTCAGCTGGTCGGCGTCGAGGTACTGCGCGCCGCGCCCCGGACCGTCGGCGTAGTCCTCGACGAGCGCCGCCGTCCGCGACCCGATGGCGCCGTCGACGCAGAGGTCGCCGGCCAGGCCGCGGGCGCCGACCGACTCCATGCGCGCGAAGGCCTCCTCGCTCGCGAGCTCGCCCCAGTAGGTGACGACGCGGATCCCGAGGTCGTGGCCCTCGTCGGCGACGCGGGTGAGGTCGGCGAGGGGTCCGAGGTGCGGGCCGCCGAGCTCGTGCACCTCGGCGACGCCCAGGGCGGCGGCCTCGGCCAGCACGGCCCGGGCGGCCGAGCGCCGCTCGGCGTCGGTGGTCAGGGTGTCGAGCCGTCCGCGGCAGGCGTGGTGCGCGTCCTGGCTGAGCGGCCCGTCCGGGCTGTAGCCGACGAGACCCTCGACGCCGGGCAGCGCGGCGAGCAGGGCGCTCGAGACGACCGCGGAGTGGACGTCGACGCGGGCGAGGTAGAGCGGCCTCCCCCGTCCGGCCTCGTCGAGCTCCGTACGGCTCGGCGGCCGCGGGTCCGGCCAGGACCGCTCGTCCCAGCCCTGCCCGAGCACGACACCCCGTCCCGGGCTGCGCTCCACGTAGGCCCGCACCCGGTCGAGCAGCTCCTCGACCGAACCGACACCGTGCAGGTCGACCCCGGCGCTGGACAGGCCGCCCTGCACCGCGTGCAGGTGGGCGTCGACGAAGGCCGGCGTCACCAGCCGGCCGTCGAGGTCCACGACCAGGTCGCCAGGCGCGGCCGCCCGCACCTCCGCGGCCGTCCCGGTGGCCAGCACCACGCCGTCGCGCACCGCCACGGCCTCGACCGGAACACTCCCGGGGACGACCACCGTCCCGCCCGTCAGGATCACGCCGCCCAGCCTGCCAGGCGTACGCGATCGCGCCCGCGGTGTCCGGGCCGTCCGTGGCAGGTGGTCGCTGCCGCCTCCCGGTCCGGCGCGGCAGACGTCTGCGTCGACCACGGCCGGGGGCACGGCCTCACAGCGGCGCGCGGTCCTCGTACGGCGTCGACAGCACGGTCGTGGTGTGGGTGGAGACCCCGGCGTCGGCGCGGATGCGGGCCAGGAGCGTCTCGAGGTCGCCCATGGTCGCGACCTGGACCTTGAGCAGGTAGCTGGGCTCACCGGCGACCGAGTAGCAGGACACGACCTCGCTGAGGTGGGCGAGGCGCTGGGGGGCGTCGTCGGCCGCGCCCGGGTCGAAGGGCTTGATGGCGACGAAGGCGGTCACCTGCAGCCCGAGCTCGGCGGGCTCGAGCACCGCCCGGTAGCCCTTGATGACGCCGCGCTGCTCGAGCCGGCGCACCCGCTGCTGGGCGGCGGAGGTCGAGAGGCCCGTCTCCTTGCCGATGTCGGTGTAGGACATGCGGCCGTCCCTGGCCAGCAACGCGAGGATGCGTTGGTCCAGTTGCTCCATGGCCGCATCGTGCCAGGATCGCCCCCGTGCGGACACGAAAAGTATTGCTCCTGGACACCGCGTCGCTCTACTTCCGCGCGTTCTACGGCGTCCCCGACTCGCTGAGGTCGCCCGACGGCCTCCCGGTCAACGCCGTGCGAGGGCTGCTGGACTTCATCGCCCGCCTCGTGGACACCTACTCCCCCACCCACGTCGTGTGCTGCTGGGACAACGACTGGCGCCCCGCCTGGCGCGTGGCGCTGCTGCCCTCGTACAAGGCGCACCGGGTCGCGGGGTCGCCGGAGGCGCCCGCCGGCTCGACCAGCGTGATCGCGGAGATGGCCTCCTCCTCCGACACGTCGGGCGAGTCCGCCCCCGACGGCCTCGCGGTCCAGGTGCCGTGGATCCGCGAGACGCTGCGGGCCCTGGGCATCGCCGTCGTGGGCCACGACGGCTACGAGGCCGACGACGTGATCGGCACCCTCGCCACGACGCTGCCGATGCCCGTCGACGTGGTGACCGGCGACCGCGACCTCTTCCAGGTCGTCGACGACGCCCGCGGGGTCCGCGTCCTCTACATCGCGCGCGGTGTCGGCAGGCACGAGCAGGTCGACGACGCCTGGGTGCGCGACCGCTACGGGGTGCCGGCCGCGGCGTACGTCGACTTCGCCACGCTGCGCGGCGACGCCTCCGACGGGCTGCCCGGGGTCTCGGGCATCGGCGACAAGACCGCGGCCAGCCTGATCGGCTCCTACGGCGACCTCGCCGGCATCCTCGCGCGCGGCCAGCGCGCCCGACACCCGGATCAGCGCGTCGGTGCGGGCCAAGCTGCACGCGGCGATCGACTACCTCGCCGTCGCGCCCGAGGTGGTCGCCGTGGCCCGCGACCTCGACCTCGGGGTGTCCCCCGACGACCTGGTGCTGCCGGGCGAGCCGGCCGACCCCGAGCTGTTCGCCGCGCTCACCGAACGTCTCGGGCTCGGGACGAGCGCCGAGCGGGTGCTGGCCGCGATGGCGCGCCCGTGATGCAGGGTCCCGACCGCCCGCGCCGATAGGGTCGCGCGGTGGACAGGTTGCGCAACGTCGCCGTCGTGCTCGCCGGGGGGACCGGGACCCGGGTGGGCCTGAACATCCCCAAGCAGCTCATCAAGATCGCCGGCAAGCCGATCATCGAGCACACGATCGCGGCGATGCAGGCCTCGCCGCTGGTCGACGAGATCCTCGTGCTGATGACGCCGGGCTACCTCGACGACGTGCGGGCCATCGTGCGCAAGGGTGGCTACGACAAGGTCAGCCAGATCCTCGAGGGCGCCGGCACCCGCAACGACACGACCGCGACCGCACTGGCCGCCCTGGGCGAGGAGGAGTGCAACGTGCTCCTCCACGACGCCGTCCGCCCGCTCGTGTCGCAGACGATCATCGCGGCCAACGTCGAGGCGCTGCAGACCCACGAGGCCGTCGACACGGCCATCCCCTCGGCCGACACGGTCATCTCGGTCGACCCCGACCACGGCAACATCGCCGACGTGCTGCCCCGTCACCTGCTGCGCCGGGGCCAGACGCCGCAGAGCTTCCGGCTCTCGACGATCCGGGCCGCGTACGCGAACGCGTCGCTCGACCCGGACTTCAGCGCGACCGACGACTGCACCGTCGTGCTGCGCTACCTGCCCGAGGTGCCCGTCGCGGTCGTGCCGGGCCACGAGCGCAACATGAAGGTCACCGAGCCCATCGACGTCTACATCGCCGACAAGCTCTTCCAGCTGACCTCGGCGGACGTCCCCACCCCGCTCGTCGAGGCGGACTACCGTGCCGAGCTCGCCGGTCGCACGATGGTCGTCTTCGGCGGCTCGTACGGCATCGGCGGCGACATCGCGGCGCTCGCGGCGTCGTACGGCGCGACGGTGCGGACCTTCTCGCGCTCGACCACCGGGACGCACGTCGAGCGCCGCTCCGAGGTGGCGGAGGCGGCCAGGACGGTGCTGGCCGAGACCGGCCGGATCGACTTCGTCGTGAACACCGCGGGGGTGCTGCCGCGCGGGGAGCTGGTCGAGCTCACGGAGGAGACGATCTACGCCTCCACCGACGTCAACTACCTCGCCCCGGTCTTCGTCGCGCAGGAGTTCTTCCCGCACCTCGCCGCGAGCGGCGGCTCGCTGCTGCTGTTCACCTCCTCCTCCTACACGCGCGGCCGGTCGGGCTACTCGCTGTACTCCTCGGCCAAGGCCGCCGTGGTCAACCTGACGCAGGCCCTCGCCGACGAGTGGGCCGGGGACGGGGTGCGGGTGAACTGCATCAACCCCGAGCGCACCGGCACGCCGATGCGGACCAGGGCCTTCGGCGAGGAACCGGCCGGGACGCTGCTGTCGAGCGAGGAGGTCGCGCGCCAGTCGCTCGACGTGCTGCTGTCCCAGCAGACCGGGCACGTGATCGACATCCGTCGCGAGGACGGGCCCGCGGCGATCGCGAACGGCTGACGGGCCCTCGACACCACGATCGCGCCGGCGAGCGGTCCCGGCGGGTGCATCGTCGGGGAATACATCGCGACGCGGCCCGGTTCGCCATGGACGTGCTGATCGAGGGGTGGGAGCGGACGGTCGTCGACCTGTGCCGTCTCGCAGTCGCGGGTCGTCCCCGCCCGCATCGCTGAACCGCGTGCCTGACCCCCTCCGCTGACCCCCTCGCCGCCGAGCTCCACGCCGTACCCACCCACTCCTTCCCGAGGTCCCCCATGTCTTCCTCCGCCCCCACGACCGCGCCCGCGCGGCGCGGTCTCCGGCTGCCCTTCTGGGCCCAGGTGCTGCTCGGCCTCGCCGTCGGCCTCGTCCTGGGCTTCGTCGCCCGCCAGGGTGACGTCGGCTGGCTCGCCACGACGCTCAAGACGGTCGGCAGCACCTTCGTGCAGCTCCTGCAGGTCGTCGTCGTGCCGCTGGTCCTCACCGCGATCATCGTCAGCATCGCGAACCTGCGCCAGGTGACCAACGCGGCCCGGCTCGCCGTGCAGACGCTCGTCTGGTTCGCGATCACCGCGCTCATCGCCGTGACGATCGGCCTCGTCATCGGCCTGCTGACCAACCCCGGTTCACGCGCCTCCATCGGCACGGCCGGCGCCCAGGCCCCCGCGCACAGCGGCTCCTGGCTCGACTTCCTGAACTCGATCGTCCCGTCGAACATCCTCGGCCTGACCTCCTCGACGAACGGGCTGTCCTTCAACGTCCTGCAGCTCGTCGTGCTGGGCATCGTCATCGGCGCGGCGTCGCTGGCCGCCGGCGAGCCGGCCGAGCCCTTCCTCGGCGTCGTCCGGGGCGCGCTGGCGATCTTCCAGAAGATCACCTGGTGGGTCATCCGCCTCGCGCCGATCGGCACCGCGGGCCTCATCGGCCGCGCCGTCGCGCAGTACGGCTGGGACCTCATCGCCCCGCTCGCCGTCTTCACCGTCGACGTCTACGTCGGCTGCGCGATCGTGCTCTTCGTCGTCTACCCGCTGCTCGCCCGCGCGCACGGCCTGAGCCCGCGGCGCTTCTTCGCCGGCGCCTGGCCCGCGATCCAGTTCGCGTTCGTCTCGCGCAGCTCGGTCGGCACCCTGCCGCTCACGCAGCGCGTCGTGACCAAGAACCTCGGCGTCTCGGAGGACTACGCGTCCTTCGCCGTGCCGATCGGCGCGACGACCAAGATGGACGGCTGCGCGGCGATCTACCCGGCGCTCGCCGCCATCACCGTGGCGCAGCTCTTCGGGATCCCGCTCGGCGTCACCGACTACCTGCTCATCGCCTTCGTCTCGGTCGTCGGCTCCGCCGCGACGGCCGGCATCACCGGCGCGGTCGTGATGCTCACCCTGACGCTGTCCACCCTGGGCCTGCCCCTCGAGGGCGTCGGCCTGCTGCTCGCCATCGACCCGATCCTCGACATGATGCGGACCGCGACGAACGTCGCCGGCCAGGCCCTCGTGCCGACCATCGTGGCCAAGCGCAACGGCCTGATCGACCTCGACGTCTACAACGGCGCCAAGGTCTCCTCGATCGACGAGGCCGGCAGCACCCGGGTCCAGGACCGGGAGCTCGTCCACAGCGCCTGACCCGCTCGGGCAGCACCCGGACGACCCGGACCGCCGGCCCCGCCACCGCCTCGCGCGGTGGCCGGGGCCGGCGGTCCGCGCCTCCGGGCTCAGGCGTCCGGCAGGTCCTCCCCGCTCGACACCTCGGCCGCGTCCACCGACCCGGCCCACGCGCCCGAGGCGATCTGGTGGTGCTCGCCCTCGAGCTTGATCACGTGCAGCACGGCGTTGATCAGCGCGAGGTGGGTGAAGGCCTGCGGGAAGTTGCCGAGGTGCTGGCCCGAGTGCGCGTCGATCTCCTCGGCGTAGAGGTCGAGCGGCCCGGCGTAGGACAGCAGCCGCGCGCAGAGCTTGCGCGCCCGGTCGTACTCGCCGATCTCGCACAGCGCGGAGACCAGCCAGAACGAGCAGATGGTGAAGCTGCCCTCCTCGCCGGAGAAGCCGTCGTCGGTCTCGTCGACCTTGTAGCGCAGCACGAGGCCGTTGACCGTCAGCTCGTCGGCGACGGCGAGCACGGTGGCGCGGATGATCGGGTCCTCGGGCGGCAGGAAGCGCAGCAGCGGCGCCAGCAGCAGCGACGCGTCCAGCGCCGTGGTGCCGTAGTGCTGGGTCAGCACCCCGCGCTCGTCGACGCCGTGGGCGAGGATGTCGTCCTTGATCTCCTGCGCGGCGAGCTCCCACTCCGAGGCCTTGCCGTTCTCGCCGGTGAGCCGGGCGATCTTGGCCCCGCGGTCGACGGCGACCCAGCACATGATCTTGGACGAGGTGAAGTGCTGGAGCTCCCCGCGCACCTCCCAGATGCCCGCGTCGGGCTCGCGCCAGTACTTCAGCGCCTCCGTCACCTGGGCGTCGAGGATGGTCCAGATGCGGCTGTCGAGGTGGTCGGCGGCCTTGAAGTGGAGGTAGACCGAGTCGAGCAGCGCGCCCCACACGTCGTGCTGCTTCTGCGCGTAGGCGGCGTTCCCGATCCGCACGGGCCGTGAGCTGGCGTAGCCGGGCAGCCAGTCGAGCTCGCGCTCGGTCAGCGTCTTCTCCCCACCGATGCCGTACATGATCTGGATGTCCTGCTCGTCGGTGACGAGGTCGGCGATGAAGGCGAAGAAGTCGATCGCCTCCCAGTCGAAGCCGAGGGAGTACATGCCCCACAGCGCGAAGGTGGCGTCGCGGATCCAGGTGTAGCGGTAGTCGTAGTTGCGGCTGCCGCCCGGCGTCTCCGGCAGCGACGTCGAGCCCGCCGCGGCGATGGCACCGGTCGGGGCGTACGTGAGCCCCTTGAGCGTGAGCGCGGAGCGCTGCAGGTAACCGCGCCAGGGGTGGTCGGGGAAGCGCCCGCGGGCCAGCCAGTGCTGCCAGTGGTGCGCGGTCCAGACCTGCTTGTCGTAGGCCTCCTGGTAGGTCCGCGGGGGCACCGCCCCGCCCCAGGAGAGGCACACGAAGCGCGTGTCGCCCTGCTTGAGCAGCGTGCGCGAGCTGGCCTGGCCACCCTCGAAGCCCAGCTTCATGTCGCTGGTCAGGCTGACGGTGACCTCCTCGCCCTCGGCGCTCGCCGTGCCCGTGTAGTAGCCCTCGTCGTCGTAGACCCAGGAGGCGTGCGCCTTGCCGTAGGCGAAGGCGGGCTCGCAGTCCACCGTCGTCTGCACCTCGCCCGACACGCACCGGATGGTGCGGACGAGCATGTGCTCCGCCTCGTAGTCGCTCGGCGTGCGGCGGTAGGTCCTGGACCGGTCGTCCTCGTGGTGCCAGGGCCCGACCACGAGGGCGTCGCGGACGATGATCCAGCCCGTCGGTGTGCCCCAGCTCGTCTCGATGACCATGGTCCCCGGCAGGTAGCGCATCTCGGCCGGGACGACGACGTCCCCGGGCGCGACCCGGAAGGCGCCGGCGTTGCGGCCCAGGATCCGCCCGAACACGCTCGGTGCGTCGAAGCGGGGGACGCACATCCACTCGACGGCACCGTTCGGCGAGAGCAGCGCCGAGACCTCGCCGTCGCTGAGGAACCCGTAGTCCCCGATCGGGGTGGAGCGGACCGAGGTGGCCGGGCTCACCAGCTGCTGGCTGCGCAGCCTGCGGTGGCCGGAACCGGACGTCTTCGCCATGGGTGGAAGCATCGCCGGTCCATGATCAGGTGACAAGGGCGGCGACGAGGTGGACACGGCCGCCCCTCGGGAGGGCTCGGTGGCGACGTGCTCGGCGCCTGGCCGTGCGTCGTGGTCGCGCTCGCCTCAGCGCGGAGCGGGCACGTCCATCACGACGGGTCCCCGGCGCACGTTGTCCGTGGCGGTCCAGCTCACGAGGACGCGCTGGCCACGGTCGTAGCGGCTGAACCACACGCTCATCGACTGTCCCGGGCCGAGGTTCGGGAGGACGTCGGAGGACACGGCCTCCACCTGGCCCGGTACCGGCCGCGGGGGCCAGCTCTCGATCCCCTCGGCGAAGGGGAGCAGGCTCACCAGCGTCGCCTCCCCCTCGCCGACGTTGAGGAGCGACCAGGTGTGGTCCTCCTGGTGCTCGAGCACGAACGACGCCTCAGCCACCGCGGTCTCGGTCGGCCGCTGCCGTCGCTCGGAGGCGACGGCCAGCCGCCCACCCACGAAGCCCAGGCTGCTCGCCAGCACCACGACGAGCAGGAGAAGCCCCCACTCCACGCGCCCCCCTCAAGGCTCCGGCCGGGCTAACGCTGCCCGACGCGAGAAGTCGTGGTCGAACAGTAGGAGACGCGGACCTGCGCGGACAGGGGCGTCCCGCGATCTGGGTGAACCTTCAACCGCTCCTCAGCGACCACGGGGCCCGGACGTGCGTCAGGCCCCCCGGAACCGTGTCCGGGGGGCCTGACGGGGTGCGTCGGGCGGGGCTGGACCCCCGCCGTCAGCCGTTCAGGCGCCGGCTGATGCCGAGGACGCGCGTGACGAGGTGGTCCAGAGCGGTGTTCGTGACGTCGTCGACGGGGATGTCGTTGCCGGCGCCGGTGACGTGGCTGACGCCGTACGGGTTGCCGTCGACGAACTTGCTGCCGTCGGTGTAGCCGGGGGTCACGAGGATGCCGCCGAAGTGGATGATCGTGTTGTAGAGCGCGAGGAGCGTCGTCTCCTGGCCTCCGTGCAGGGTCTGGCTGGAGGTGAACCCGGCGTACACCTTGTCCGCGAGCTGGCCCTGGCCCCACTGGGCGCCGAGGGTGTCGAGGAAGACCTTGAGGCGGCCGGCGATGTTGCCGTAGCGGGTCGGGGAGCCGAGGAGCACGGCGTCGGCCCAGACGATGTCGTCGGGCGTCGGGCGCTGCGGCTCGCCCTCGGCGACCTCGTCGCCGTCACGGCCGACCGAGCGCAGCCGCACCTCGGCACCCTGCGCCTCGGCCGTCCGGGCGAGGCGGGCGGCCATCGTGGCGACCGTGCCGGTCTGGGAGTAGTAGATGATCGTGAGCTTGGTGGACGCCATGACGGCCTCTCCTCGGGAGTAGTTGACCTGTCAACCATATCCACCCGCGCAGCATTCCCCACCCTCGTGCGTCGAAACTGGCGGCGCCGAGCGCAACCGGCATGGGCCGCCGCCCAGGACGCGCGGGCACCGAACACGACGCGACGGGGCACCAGAAGCCCATCGCTGGGCCCAGCGCAGGAGGTTTGCAGCGCTGTACGGCAGAGCGCCGCGCCGGGTCGTACGGGAGGTCGCGACCAGCGGGCGCGCCCGGCGCCGCTGCTAGCGTGGCGAGGTGAGGACCTCGCGCCCGGCAGCACGGCTCGAGGACGTGGCCCGGCTCGCCGGCGTCTCGCCGAAGACGGTGTCCAACGTGGTCCACGACTACGTGCACGTCCGCCCCGGGACCCGCGACCGGGTCAAGCAGGCGATCGACATGCTCGGCTACCGGCCCAACGTCGTCGCCCGCCACCTCAAGAGCGGGCGTTCCGGGGTGATCGCCCTGGCGCTGCCCGAGCTGGACTCCGCCTACTTCGCCGAGCTCGCCCACCACGTGGTCCAGGCCGCGATGGAGCGCGGCTGGACCGTGCTCGTCGACGAGACCGGCCGGACCCAGGACCGGGCGCTGCGCGACCGCGAGCGCAGTGCGGTCAGCGGCATCCGCGAGCACCTGATCGACGGGGTGATCCTCAACCCGCTGGCCCTCGACGAGGCCGACGTCGCGCGCTACGGCTCGGTGCCCCTGGTGCTGCTCGGTGAGCGCCTCGGGTCGCACCTCGCCGACCACGTGGCCATCGACAACGCCGCGGCCGCCGCGGAGGCGACCCGGCACCTGCTCTCCACCGGCCGGCGCCGGATCGCGGTCGTGGGCACGCAGCCGCCGCCCTTCGGCCACACCGCCCGCCTGCGCCTGCGCGGCTACCGTGACGCCCTGTCCGAGGCCGGCATCCGCTTCGACCCCGCGCTCGTGGTCGCGGCGAGCGACTGGCGCCTGCCCGCGGGGCGCGAGGCCGTCGCTCCCCTGCTGGCGCTGCCCGAGCCGCCTGACGCCGTCTTCGCCTTCAACGACCTGATCGCGCTCGGTGTGCTGCGCGGCCTCGCCGACGCCGGCGTCCGGGTGCCGCGCGACGTCGCCGTCGTCGGCTTCGACGACGTCGAGCAGTCGCGCTACGCCGTCCCCTCGCTCACCACGGTCGCCCCCGACAAGGAGTCGATCGCGCGCATAGCCGTGGACCGCCTCGCCGCCCGGCTCGAGGCCGGCGACGCCTGGACGCCGGAGGAGATCACCGTCGGCGCCCGGCTGGTCGTCCGCGAGTCCAGCGGCGCCTGAGGCGCCCCCGGCCCCGGCCCCGGCTGCCCGAGGGGACCGGTGCCCGTCGTCCAAGCCCGGGGCGTCACCCGACGACTGCCGTTTACAGCGTTGGAACGACAGCGGTACGGTGCGGTGACCGACGCCCCGCGACGTCCACGCCGCGCGTCGTCCGAGAACGGAGACCCGCGATGAAGCGTCTGCCCCGTGCCGCCGCCGTCCTGGCCGCAGCGGCCGCCCTGCTCACCACCGGTGCGGTCCCCACCCTGGCTGCGCCACCCGCCGTGGAGCGCTCGACCTACAGCAACGCGGTCTCGAGGAGCTTCGCCGACACCTTCGCCGACCCCTCGCTGATCCGCGGCCTCGACGGCTGGTGGTACGCGTACGGGACGTCGGACCCGCTGCGGGAGGGCCAGACGACCCCGGCGGAGATCCCCGTCGCCCGGTCGCACGACCTCGCCACGTGGGAGGACGCGGGCACCGTCTTCAGCGACGCCAACCGGCCGTCGTGGGCTGCCGAGGGCGCGGGCCTCTGGGCCCCCGACATCCGCTACGTCGACGGGCAGTACCGGCTCTACTACGTCGTCACGAACACCACCCTCGAGCCCGGCGTCAACGACAACGCGGTCGGTGTGGCCACGGCTCCCACGCCGACCGGGCCCTGGACCGACTCGGGCGCCCCGGTCGTGGCCCCGCGCCCCGGCGCGGGCGGCCCGGCGAAGGACGACTTCCTGTGGACCTTCGACCCGAGCGCGGTGACCGACGGCGGGCGGCAGTACCTCTTCTACGGCTCCTACTACGGCGGGATCTACGTCTCCGAGCTCGCGGCGGACGGACGCACCACGACCGGCACGCCCACGCAGGTGGCGATCGACAACAAGTTCGAGGGCGCCTACGTCGTGCGCCACGGCGGCTACTGGTACCTCTTCGCCTCGACCGCCGACTGCTGCGCGGGCCCGACGACCGGCTACTCGGTCCAGGTCGGCCGCTCGAGCACGATCACCGGGCCCTACGTCGACGCCCAGGGCACCGCCCTGACCGCGTCGCGCGCCGGCGGCACCCCCGTGCTCAACCAGAACGGCAACCGCTGGGTCGGCGCCGGGCACAACGCCGTCGCCACCGACCTCGCCGGGCGCGACTGGATCGTCTACCACGCCATCGACCGCGCGGACCCGTACCTGAACGGCACCTCCGGGATCAACCAGCGCCCGATGCTGATCGACCGCCTCGACTGGGTCGACGGCTGGCCCGCCGTCCGCGCCGGGCGCGGCCCGAGCTCCGGCCCGCAGCAGGGCCCGGCGACCGGCGGTCGCTGGTCGACCGACCTCGCGCAGGGTGTCCCCGGCCGGTGGCGGACCACGGGCACGTTCGCACGGCGCTCCGACGAGCAGTCCGGCGGCTTCGTCCGCTCGAGCGGACGCGCCTCGGTGCTGAGCGGGCGCGTCGGCTCCTCCGCCCGGGTGGAGGCCGACCTGCGCTCCGACGGGCCGGCGTACGGGCTGACGGTGCGCAGCGGCTCGACCACGGTCCGTGCGGTCGTGGACCCCGGCGCGCGTCGGCTCCGCCTGCAGGAGCAGCGCGGGCGGCGGACCGTCGGCTCGAGCAGCGCACGGCTGCCGGTCGGGTTCGCGGCGCAGGACTGGCACGACCTCGCCCTGCAGGTCCGCAGCGGGCGCGCGGAGGCGACGCTGACCAACGCCCGTCTCGGTGACCCGCTGGCCACCGCGACCCTCGGCGTGCGCACGGGCCCGACCCTCGACCGTGCGGGCGCCTTCGCCGAGGGCGCCGCGGTCGACGTCGACAACCTCAGCGCGCTGCCCGTGGCCACGCCGGTCACCCGGCTGGCGCCCACGCCGGTGCCGCACCACCTCGACCGCTCGTCGAGCGACTCCTTCTCCGGCGGCCGGCTCGCGAGCGGCTGGACCTGGGTCCGCCAGGACGACCGGGCCACGGTGAGCGGCGGCGTCCTGCGCTGGCCCACCGAGGCGGCCGACCTCAACGGGCCCGGGGGCAACGCCGGCGTCCTCCTCCGCGACCCCGGCGAGGGTCCCTGGACGATCGAGACCAAGGTGTCGATCGACCTCGGCACCGACGACATCCGCAACTACCAGCAGGCCGGGATCGTGGCCTACGCCGACGACGACTCCTTCGTGCGCCTCAGCCACGTGGCCATCTGGAACACCCGCCAGACCGAGTTCGGCCACGAGCAGCGCTACGCCGGCGCGGCCGAGGGCGTGCTGCACGCCGGGACCATCGTCGGTCCTCCGGCCCGCACCACGTGGCTGCGGATCACGCACCGCGTCGACCCGATCAACGGCGAGCACGAGCTGCGCGGCTGGACGAGCCGGGACGGCAGGACGTGGGTCAAGGGGGGCGTCTGGACGCTGCCCGCCGGCTCCGAGGTCAAGGTCGGGCTGGTCTCGCACGGCGGCGCGGGGGCGACGGCGGAGTTCGACTGGTTCCGGCTCTACCGGTGAGCACCCTGCAGACCGGGCCGCGGGCCGACGGGCGCACCTGACGCCCCGTGCACCAGGGCTGCTGCGCCGACCCGTTCGTGCTGCGCGACGGGCCCGCCACGTCGCGTACGGGACGGCGCCGCCGTGGGCGGTCCGGTGTTCGAGGTCCTCACGTCGACCGACCTCGCCACCTGGAACGAGCGCTTCGCGATCGACCCGCCTCCTCTCCTCGACGTCGACGGCACCTGGTACCTGTGCTTCGCCCGCGACGTGCTCGAACCGACCGGGTCGGCCCTGCACCGACCGCCTGACCTGGACCGACGACGGCCCGGCGACCCCTGGCCCGAGCTGGGAGGAGCAGCCCCTCCCACCTGATCGGGCCCGGCCGGCCGGTGTCGTCGGGGGCCGCAAGGGCCTGCCTCAGTGCAGCACCCCGCCGGCCTCCCGGAGTCCCCCTCCGGCGCGCGGGACGGACCGGCTCCACCGGGCGACGCCGGGCAGAACCACCCGCTGCAGGGTCACCTCGCGCTGCGTCGTCCCCGCAGCGCGTCGCGGTCCCGTGGGAGCCACGCGTGCAGGTCGCCCTCCACTCTGGCCGGCACGTGTCACCCCTTCCGGACCGTCAGAGGTCGAGGTCGGCGGCGCTCACCGCGCGGCCCCGGCGCCCCGGCCACTGCATCCCGTGCTCCGCGAGCAGGTCCATGAACCCGACGACGACGGACGGTTCGGGCATGCCGTACGCGGTGAGGTCGCTGGTGGTGTGGGCGCCCTTGACCAGGTCCACGTCGTAGCCGCGCAGCACCGCGCTGTGCAGCGTGCACCGGATGCACTGCTCGCTCGCCGCACCGACGAGCACGAGCCGGCCGACGGCCCGCTGGGCGAGGACCTCCTCGAGGTCGGTCTCGGCGAAGGCGTCGCCGTACCGCTTGCCCACCCGCGGTTCGTCCTCTCGAGGTCGGAGCCGTTCGACCAGCTGCCACTCGGCGCTCCCGACGGGGTGGGCCTCGTCGTCGTCCTGCACCCAGACGACGGGCACGGCGGACGAGCGCGCCCGGTCGACCAGCTCGGCGATGGTCGTCGCGACCTCGTCGCTCCGGTAGGCGTCACGCACCACGCCGACCTGCATGTCGACGACGACGAGCGCGCGGTGGGGACGGTCGGTGAAGGTGGACATGGTGTCAGTGAACCGCCCGGGTCCGACGGTTTTCCAGACCGTCGGCGGCGTCCCCGACAGCCGCGTCCGCCGCGTTCACGCGTTCACGTATCCGACGCTTCGGGGTCGGGCGGGGCCGGCGTGCACCGCGCCGCTCTCCGGCCCGAGGGGGGCGCGGGGAGGAGGAACCGTCGTGCGTGCGTTCGCCTGCCCGCTCGGTCGACACCGGCACCGCTGGCCGAGCGCCGAGGAGCCGCCAGACGCAGGACTGCGAGCTCACCGGCGAGCGGTGCGAGGTCGGGGCCGAGCGACGGCGGCCCGGGCTGAACCGCAGGAGGACCGGCGGGAGGTCGCCCTCCCGCGGGTCCGCCCGCTCGACTTGTCCGCTCAGCTCGCCTGCGCGCCGCCGGCCACGGTGAGGACCTCGCCGGTGACGTAGCTCGACTCCTGCGAGGCGAAGAACACGTACGCCGGCGCGACCTCCGCCGGCTGACCCGCCCGCCCGACCGGCGTGGACTCGCCGTGACCCTCCGAGCGCTCCTGAGGCATCGTCGCCGGGATCAGCGGGGTCCAGATCGGGCCGGGTGCGACCGTGTTGACGCGGATGCCCTTCTCCGCCAGCTCGAGCGCGAGGCCCTTGGTGAAGTTGATGATCCCGGCCTTGGTGGTGGCGTAGTCCAGCAGCTCCGGCGAGGGCGAGGTGCCCTGCACCGAGGAGGAGTTGATGATCACCGAGCCCGGCTGCAGGTGCGGGAGGGCCAGCTTGCAGAGCCAGAACATCGCGTAGAGGTTCGTCTTGAGCACGCGGTCGAACTGCTCGGTGGTGATGTCGGCGATGCCGCCGAGCTGCGCCATCTGGTAGGCGGCGTTGTTCACCAGGATGTCGATCCCGCCGAGCTCGGACACCGCGGTGTCGACCAGCCGCCGGCAGACCTCCTCCTCGCGGAGGTCGCCCGGGAAGCGGACGGCCTTGCGCCCGGCCGCCTCGACGAGCCGTGCCGTCTCGGCGCCGTCCTCCTCCTCCTCGGGGAGGTAGCTGATGCAGACGTCGGCACCCTCCCGGGCGAAGGCCAGGGCGACCGCACGGCCGATGCCGGAGTCGCCGCCCGTGATGACCGCGCGCTTGCCGGTCAACCGCTCGCTACCGCGGTAGGAGTCCTCGCCGTGGTCGGGCTGGTCGGTCATGTCCTTCGTCAGACCGGGGTGAGCGATCTGGTCGTCGGTGCCCTCCGGCTGGTCGTGCTGCTCGGTCGGGTCGGTCTGGGTCGTCTGGTCGGCCATGGCCGTTCCCTACCCGCTCGGGCGCCCATCGAACGGCTCACGCCGACCTCCGGTGCGGGTCACGACGCGCCGGAGGTCGGCCACGGTCCCCCGGTCGTGGCTTCCAGGTCCGGCGCGCCGTCGCCCTGTACCTCTGCAGAGCCGGCAGCACCTCCGCTGATACCGGTCCTCGCAGATCCGTCTTGGCCGATCGCGTGCCCTCACGACACCCCGGGTGCTCCGCCGCCCAGGTGCCGCCGAGCCCGGTCCGCGACGAGCAGGTTGAGCAGTGGGGTGGTGGGGCGCGCCGGATCCCACCGGTCCGACGGGCCTCGGGGCGGCCGCCCGCCCATGCCCATCCGACGGGGCCGGCGGCGAACACGCGGCCTGCGTCACCGGGACGTCGGCGGAGCAGCAGGTGCCCACCGCTTCCCGCACCGGTGACGGGCACCCTCCGGCCACCGGCAGCCGGCGACCGGTGGTCCCGCCTCCGGAGCCGCCGGTCAGCCCGGGCCGGTCCCGCCGCACGTCCCGTGGTGAGGGACGGACGCGTCAGGCCGGCGGGAAGAGCCGGGTGAGGGCGGCCACCCAGGCGACGGCCTGGACCCCGGGCCGGGTGAGCGTGGACCGGTCCCAGCCCACGTCGCCGGTGAGGGAGAAGGGGCCGAGCCCGAGCGTGCCGAACTGCTCCTGGGCGGCCGAGGCCGCGCTGGAGTCGGCGCTGCTCCAAGAGCCGCGCACGCTCAGGTCGCGGACCAGCAGCATCCGGGTGGTGACCGCGCCGACCAGGCCCGGGTTGTGGGTCGGGGTCCCGGTCGAGACGGCGCCGGCGGCGAAGCCCGGCATCGTCCAGCCCGGCTGCGCGAAGAGCTCGGGGTGCCACCACGGCCGCGTGATCGAGACGACGCGGTAGGAGAAGGCCAGCTCGAAACCGCTCGTCGGCTGGACGGGGGCGGTGGGCGCGGCCTCGACGAGGATCTGGTGGGCCTCGACCAGGTCGCGGTAGAGCGGTCGGCGGACCTTGACGAGACGGTCCTGCTCGACGGGCCCGTCGTTGGGCCCGACGTCGAGGACGGGCCCGCGCGGGAACCGTCCGACCCGCGCCAGCTCACGAGGGCCTGTGGTCCCGGTGAGGAAGATCGGGGCGGCCGGCACCCGCGCCGCGAGCACCCGCGGGTCAGCGGGACCGACGGTGCCGAGACCTGCCACCCGCTGCAGCAGGTGCGCGCGCAGGTCGTCGCGCAGGGTGGGTTCGCGCTGCATCCGGCTCAGCGAGAGCCGCCCGCTGGCTGCCACCCGGACGGCGTCGGGCACGACGCCGGGCGCCGGGCAGGTGGTCCACACCAGCGGCGGTGGCTGGACCGGGACCACCTCCGGCGGCGGCGCCGTCGGGGTCGTGGTGTCGCCGATGGTGAACGAGGCCGTCGACCAGGCCGCGGAGGTGTCCCACCACCTCGCCGGGTCGGCCGTCGCGGGGTGGTAGAGGTCGCCCGGGGTGGAGCTCCCCCGCGCCATCAGCTCGAGGTCGGCGCGTGCCTGCCCGACGAGGACCGCCGCCGCCGGGGACACCGACGCGTCGGTGGCCGCGTTGAGCAGGACCATCTGGGCCACGTCGTCGAGGCGGCGCGAGGAGTCGACGAAGACCGCCCCCGGGACGGGGACGACGTTCACCAGGTCGGCGAACGCCTCCGCCCCCGCCACGTCCGGGTCGGTCCCGAAGTCGGCCGGGTCGAGGTCCCGCCCGCAGGGCTCGACGAGCACCAGGTTGTCGGTGCCCTCGAGCGAGCCCGGCGGAGCGATCAGCTCCGCGAGCCTGGCGTACAGCTGGCTGCCCAGCGTGGTGGCGTCGGTCATCGTCGTGCTCCTCGCGCTCCGCGTCGTCGGGTGGTCAGGTCGGGTTCTCGGTCAGGGCATCGGCGGGCAGAAGGGCACCTTGGTGCACACGTAGCCGAGGACCTGGATGTCGGGGATGAAGAACCCCTGGTCGGTCTTCTGCGCGTGGAAGGTGTCCTTCGTGCTGCTGTGCGAGTAGGACCCCGACACCGAGAACGGTCCCCAGCCGACCGAGACCGAGCCCGAGGTCGCGCTCGCGATGTGGTCGCTGTCGGTCTGGGACCAGGCACCGGTGATGGTCACGTCGCGCACGATGAGCAGCGCCGAGGGGATCAGCGGCATCAGCCCGTCGCCGTTGTCGGAGATGCCGCCCTTGGGCGTCATCGAGCCGAGGTCCCAGTTGGGCAGGTTGAACACCGTGGCGTCCATCCAGGGACGCTGGATCGGGCAGATCCGCCACTTGAAGCTGATGCCGATGTTCGTCGTCTCCGAGCCGAGGTGCTCCTGCGACTCCGAGTGGTCCACGCCGCCGCCGAAGCTCCACAGCCCGAGGCCGATGCCGGCCTTCGCCCCCCAGCTCGTGGCCTCCGTGGTGTGCTCGGTCTTCACGTCGCTGGAGGAGAACGAGTAGGTCGGCCAGGAGGACGCGTCGCTGCTCGCCCAGTCCGACGGCTGGATCCGGCTGCGCAGGATGGGTTCGAGCTCGGTCTCGACGGTGAACTTGTACGCGTTCACCAGCCACTGCGCCTGCTCGAAGACCCGCGAGACCTGGCCCTCGTTGAGCGCGGCCAGCTCGGCCTTTGCCGCCTGGATCTGGTCGCGCCCGGCGGCGGCCCAGTCGAGCCACGCCCGCCGCACCTTGGCCACGGCGGTCGGGCCGGTCATCGGCCAGACGCGGCGCAGGTTCTCGTCGGCCATCGCCGCCGCCCAGGTGGCGACGTAGGTCGTGTAGGCGTCCTGGTACGCGGCGAACGCCTTCGCCTCGGCGTCGGCGAGAGCGGTCTTCTTGACGATGGTGCGGCCCTCGTCGTCCGTCCCCTTCTCGAAGAGCACCGCGTTGGCCCGGTCGCGCGCAGCCTGGATGTCGGGGCTGGGCGGCGGCTCGGTCACGTGGACGTTGTTGACGAGCGTGCTGTAGACCTGCGACACCTTGCGCTGGGTCGGGGACCACGTCGCCTCGTTGCCCGGGACGTCGTCGACCAGCGAGGCGATCAGCGCGGTCGCCTCCTGGCTGCCCGAGGTGTTCCCGGGGCTCCACGCGTTGCGGTAGTCGGCGCCGTTCAGCACCATGCCGCGCTGGGCCATGATCAGCTGCGTCGTGTCGTTGTCGAACGCGCTGGGCAGCCCCGCCCCCGGGTCCTTGCCGGTGACGACCTGCAGCATCCGGTCGTACAGGGACAGGGCGATGTTCTCGTCGAGCGCCATCTCAGGGCCTCCTCGTTGGGTGCCTCCCGGGGCTCGGGAGGCGTCTGCTCGGAGGAGGACGCCGGACCCTGGCTGATACGCGACCGGGCGCGGACGGTGCGAGACTCCCCGGCCTCAGGTAGTACAGTCGTCCACCGCGGCTCCGAGGGTTGGAGCCCAGCGGGCTGTGGCGCAGCTTGGTAGCGCACTTGACTGGGGGTCAAGGGGTCGCAGGTTCAAATCCTGTCAGCCCGACCGGCGTGTTGCCTGGTCAGAGCAGGTCTCACCGCTCTGACCAGGCCCGGTCACAGCTTGGCGGACGGTTTGACGACGCGGCTGACAACGCGCAATCGCGGACGAGCGAGCGCCGGCCGCGACCCGCAGACCTTCGGTGGTCAGAACCGGAGAAGTCATGTCCGCATTCGGCACAAGTGCACCGACGGCCGCTGCCACGTCACCCTGCCCGTCGAGGCCCTCGACCGCACGAGACGCCGTGTCTACTTCCACGACCGCACTCAGGCCGAGGCGAGGCGCAAGGCCGCCGCCGCGTGTGAGCGGCTCGCGCTAAGCGGGCCCGTCCGCGACGGCACCCGTTCGGTCAGCGACAGGCTCGCCGAGTCAAGGGGATCGTTCCTCCAGCAGCGACCGGGCCGGCTCGACCAGGAGCCTTGAAGGCGGGCTCACTCTCCGCCTTGTCGAGCCGGTGATCGGTCGTACCGCCCTCCGTCAGGGGGTCCCTTCGACGTCACCCGCGTGCTCCTGGCGTTGGAGCGTGATGGCTCGGTCCTTGGCTGCCGGTCGCTCCCGAGCCGTGCAAAGCTCGTTCCCCGTCTGCCGTCTCCCACCCTGGGCACTGAGCACCCCCGACAGCCAGGGACCGAAAGGGATGCACGGGGTGTGTGAACTCGCTGCTACGACTTCGGAGCATGGCGGACGGACGCGTACGAGGTCGCCCTAGACCTTGGGCCAGCGTCTTCGTCCGTCCCCCCTTGACCGGGCACTTCTGCGGGCGGGTCATATGAGAATTCGGCTTCGCGGAAGCCGCAAGCACGCAGGCGAGATTCCGTCATCTCTCGGGGAACGGACGATGCCTACACGGGCGCCTCACGACTGACTGATCCCCATTGTTGCCGAGGCGGGGAGATCGGGTGGCCGCAGCACGAGGCGTGCGGTTGGGTGGTGGTGTGGTTGACGCGGAGTTCGGGAACCCCAGGCTGGCCGGCGTCTACGACGCGTTGGATCCCGATCGGAGCGACCTCGTGCTCTACCTGGATCTTGTCGAGGAACTTGGCGCTCGGCGAATTCTCGACGTCGGGTGCGGCACCGGCACGCTTGCATTGTTGCTGGCTGGTCGGGGCTGCGACGTCGTCGGGCTCGATCCGGCGCACGCATCGCTGGAGGTCGCTCGGGTCAAGCCTGGAGCTGAGCGCGTAACGTGGTTTGAGGGCGATGCTCGCTCCCTCACGGTCGTCGACCGAGACCTGGTGACGATGACGGCGAACGTCGCTCAAGCGATCACAGACCCGAACGAGTGGGTGACGGTCCTCCAGGCGATCCGCGGGGCGTTGGCTCCGGGCGGAAGCCTGGTGTTCGAGACCCGCGATCCGGCAGCCCGCGCTTGGGAGGTCTGGACTCGAGGGGCTACTCAGCGCACCGTGACGCTAGGGCGTGCCGGTGAGGTGACCACGTGGACCGAGGTGGTCGACGTCGAGTGGCCACTGGTGAGGTTCCGTTCGACCTGGCAATTCACAGCCGACAACGCTGTTCTGACGTCGACGTCGACCCTGCGGTTCCGGACCGAGAACGAAGTGCGGTCCGGACTTAGAGAAGCCGGTCTTGAGGTTGTCGACCTCCGCGACGCACCTGATCGTCCCGGGCGCGAACTCGTCTTCCTTGCCCGAGCCAGGTGAGCACCGGAGCGACGAAGGCGATGCCTGCCCGGGCAGCGACCCTCCGGGGCGAGAACGCGGAGGACGTCGCGTCCGCACGGGGCACCGAGCGCCGAGGCCCCGGCCTGCGCTCGCCCTCTGCCGCCGCGGGCGACCCCGCGGTCACCCGGTCCAGGTCAGCACCGATATGCGGCTCGTCCGCGCGACCAGGACCGACCCGCCCACCGGTCCAGGTCCCCGACGACGTTGGATGGTCCGGTGACCACCGACTACACCGAACCCTCCGTCAAGCTCGGCCGGCACGCGATGCCGCTGCTCGGCTTCGGCACCTGGCAGATCGAGGACGACGACGCGCCGCAGGCGACGTCGACGGCGCTCGAGCTGGGCTACCGCCACATCGACACCGCGACCGGCTACGGCAACGAGGCTGGGATCGGCACCGCCCTGGCCGAGTCCGGCCTCGACCGCGACTCGCTGTTCATCACCACCAAGCTGCCGCCGGACCACGCCGGACGGGAACGCCGGACGATCGAGGAGAGCCTGAGCAAGCTCGGTCTCGACCGTGTCGACCTGTGGCTGGTGCACTGGCCGCCGAACGGGGTGGCCTCGCCCGAGGTCTGGGAAGAGGTGGTCAAGGCCCAGCAGGACGGGCTGGCCACGAGCATCGGGGTGAGCAACTACTCCCTCGACCAGATCGACGAGCTCGTCAGCGCCACCGGCGTCACGCCCGCGGTCAACCAGATCCGCTGGAGCCCCGGCGTCTACGACCCGGCGGTGGCGAGCGGGCTGTCGGAGCGCGGCGTGGTCCTCGAGGGCTACAGCCCGTTCAAGGCGAGCAACCTCGACGACCCGACGCTCGTGCGGATCGCCGAGGCCCACGACGCGACGAGCGCCCAGGTGATCGTGGCCTGGCACGTCGCGCACGGCTTCGTCGTCATCCCCAAGTCGACCAAGCGCGAGCGCATCGAGTCCAACGCGGCCGGTGCCCGCATCGAGCTGAGCGCCGACGAGGTCTCCGCGCTCGACGGCCTGGCCTCCTGACCCCGCACCCGGACCGGCCGCACGGCGTACGCGGTCGGTCCGGGCCCGGTCAGCGCCGCGGCAGGACCAGCAGGGCGTCGCCGACGGGGCGCTCCCCCGTCGCGTCCGACGGGACGTTCGTGACCCGGCCGCCGACGACCATCGTCGTCGACCCGCCGCCGTCGAGGTTCAGGGCGTCCCGCAGGCCCAGGGCCTGGGCGACGGCGCCCGTCTCGAGGATCGTGAGCCCGACGCTCGTCGTGCTGCGTCCGTCGGCGGTGGCGATGACCGTACGGCCCCGGCCGTCGACGCCGGCGAAGGTCCGCGGGTTCCGCGAGGCGCTGAAGCCGTAGTAGAAGCTCGGCTCTCCCGGCCGGACGAACCCGTCGGCCCGCGGGGTGACGTGCAGCCGACCGTGCCGCACCAGCTCCGGGCCGCCGTTGACGACCGACGTCGAGCGGCGCAGCCGCAGGTCCCCGTCCCCGTCGCGCAGCCGCGTGGTGATCGTGAGCCGGTGACCGACCTTCGCCGCGCGGCGCAGCACGGCCACGTCGGAGCCGGTCGCCTGGACCGAGCGCTCCCCGCGCCCCAGCGCGACACCACGGACCGTGCGGACCGCCGTCACCCGGCCCTGACGCCCGACGACGGCCTCGAGGCCGGGCCCGGGCGGGGTGCTGGCCCCGAACTGCGGCGTGAAGGCGACGAGCTCGGCGTCGTCGGTGCAGGTGAAGTCGTGGCGCGGGAGCGTCGTCGGCACGTCGTCGAGGCCGCCGCAGTTGCGGACCAGGCCCGGGACCCGGTCGAGCCCGTCGAGCTCGAGGCGCGTACGCCCGACGCCCTCCACGCGCCCGGCCCAGCGGAGCCGCTCCACCGCGGTGCGCCGGGCGCTGTCGTCGAGCACGAGGGCAGGGCGACGGCCGACCGTCTCGCTGAGCAGCCGCCCGCGGTAGACACCGACGCCGGCCGGGTCGCCCGGGGCGCCGGAGGCCGGGTCGAGCACGAAGTACCCGCCGTTCACCGCCGCGGTCGCCCCCGAGCGCAGGCTCAGCGCGCTCGTGGTCTCGCGCTGCTCGACGTCGGGACCGACGGAGGCCTCCAGGCTGCCGCGGAAGCGCGTCGGGTCGACGGTGAGCACCTGCAGCCGCCAGGGACCGTGCGTGGTCGGCTCGCCGTCCCACCCGCTGTAGCGGCTCGTGCCGGCGAACCCGGCCCCCGCGACCTGCGCGCGCGCCGCGTCCGCAGCGGTCCGGTCGGCGAAGCGGCCGACCCGGACGCGCCAACCCAGCTCCCCGCCCGCGTAGTCGGCGGTGGCCGGCGTCGTGACCCTCTCGACCCGCGGCGTGAAGCCGGCCGCGCGGAGCCGGCCCGCGAGCACGTCAGCGCTCGCCCGGTCCGACAGCGCTGTGGCCGGGGTGTCGGGGTCCGGCGAGGCGCCCCCGACGGGGATGGCGACCTCGACGGTCCAGAACGCGTCGGCGTCGACCGTCCCGCGCACGATCGTGGTGAGGGTGACGCCGCGCTGCAGCGTGGTCGTGCTCCGCGACTCGACCAGGCCGGCCGGGCCCAGGGGCAGCGTCGCGGCGACCGGCCGGTCGGGGACCGCGGGCGGGGCGCTCGGCCGGGCCGAGGCGGGGAGCACGGTCGTCACCGAGAGAGCGGCGACGACCAGGCCCGTGCTGAGCAGGCGGGCCGGGCTGGTCCAGGTCATGGTCGAACGTAGCGCCGGCCCGGCCCGCACCGCCGGCGGGTCAGGGCTTGCAGCTCCACGGCCGGAAGCCGCGCTTCTTGTAGAGCGTGTTGGCCACGTGGACCTGCTCGTTCTTGCTGGCCTTGTTCGGGTACTTCGAGAACTTGCGCCCGCCGGCCGACTTCCAGGTCGACAGGTTGAACTGCAGGCCGCCGTAGTAGCCGTTGTGGGTGTTGATGTGCCAGTTGCCGCCCGACTCGCAGCGCGCGATCCTGTTCCACTGCTTCATCCGGGCGAGGTTCAGCCGGCTGGTGCCGACCATGACGACCTTGCTGCGGACCTTGCGGTCGACCTTGGTCGTGACGACGGTGGTCGCCTCGCCGTTGACCGTGGTGACGACGGTCGTCGTGCTGACCTTGCCCGTCCGGCCGCTGCGCACCGTCTTCCTCTTGCCCCGCACCATCGACGAGGTCTTCTTCGTCACGGTCTTGTACCTGACCGTCTTCGTGGTCGTCGACCGGTCGACGCTGACGACGTCGACGACCAGGGACATCCCGTCGGTGACCTTGGCGTCGCGGGCCGGCGAGACGCGGTCGTCGCCGTCGACCGCGAGGTCGAGCTGGGTGAGCGCGTCGGAGACGGTCGTCGCGTCCGTCACCGAGACGGTCGAGGCCTGGCCGGCGTAGCGGAGGTCGATCCTCGCGCTCGTGCTCGTGCTCGTGGGGGTCGCGGTCGGCGTCGGTGCGTCCGCGTACGCCGGGACGCCGCTCAGGCCTCCGGCCAGCAAGGCCACCGTCGCTGCTGCCGCAGCCGTCCAGGTCCCGATTCTGGGCATCGTTCCGTCCCCCGTGGGTCGTGTTCGCCGAGCGCCGGCAGGTGCTGTGGGGCACCGACCGGCCTGAAGAAAGGCTGAGCCTGCCCGTTTGATAACGGTTTGGCAACTTCGAGAAAGTTCGCGGCGTGGAACATTGCGCTCGGGTCTCGGCGGCTACACACCGTTGGGGAGAAGGGCCGCGCCGCTGCTCGCTGCCGTCGAGGCGCTGCCCGGCCCGGTCGCCGAGGCGCTGCCGGTGCCGCTCCCGGCCCGGCTCGTCGAGTGACGTCGGCGCCCGGCCCGTACGATCCTCGGGTGTCAGACGCCACGGTGAGGTTCGGTCTGCTCGGCTACGGCTTCGGGGGTCGCTACTTCCACGCGCCCCTCATCGAGGGGACGCCCGGAGCCGTGCTGGCCGGGGTGGTCACCCGCTCGCCGGAGCGGCGCGCCGAGGTCGAGGCGGAGCACCCCGGTGTGCCCGTCTTCGGCTCCGTCGACGAGCTGGCGGCGGCCGGCGTGGACGCGGTCGCGGTCAGCACGCCCGCCGCGACCCACACCGCGCTCACCGACGACCTCCTGCGGCGCGGGATCCCCGTGGTCTGCGACAAGCCGTTCGCGCTCGACGCGGAGGCCGCCCGGGCCAGCGTCGAGCTCGCCGAACGGTTGGGCGTGCTGCTGAGCCCGTACCAGAACCGCCGCTGGGACTCCGACCTCCTCACCGTCCGCCGGCTGCTTGCCGAGGGCCGGCTGGGCGAGCTGCGCCGCTTCGAGTCGGCCTTCGAGCGGTGGGCCCCCGACCCCGCGCCGCCGACCGCGGGCGGCGGGCTGCTGCGCGACTTCGGCAGCCACCTCGTCGACCAGGCGCTGTTCCTGTTCGGCCCCGTCGAGCGCGTGTACGCCGAGACGCACGAGGTCGCGCCCGGCTTCGAGAACGACGTCCGGGTCGTGCTGCAGCACACCGGCGGCCTGCGGTCGCACCTCTCGGGAGCGTGGCGCCAGAGCGCGCCAAGCCCGCGGTTCCGGGTCACCGGCAGCGAGGGGACCTTCGTCGTCACCTCACCGATGGACGGCCAGGAGGAGGCGCTGATCGCCGGTCGCACGCCGGCCCGCGAGGGCGACGACTGGGGCCGCGAGCCGGAGAGCGCCTGGGGCACGCTCCACCTCGGCGACGAGCGCGAGCCGGTCGAGAGCGAGCGGGGTCGCTGGGACGCGTACTACGCCGGGTTCGCTGAGGCCGTCCGCGGCGAGGGCCCCGTGCCCGTGGACCCGTGGGACGCCGTCGCGACGGCCACGGTGATCGACGTCGCGCGCCGCAGCGCCGCCGCGGGGACCACCCTCGACGTGCCGCCGGTGCGGCGGTAGGCACGCACCGGCGCGGGTCGGCCGGTGCGACGTGATCGCCTTCGAGGACCACCAGCCTCTCCTCGGCGTCGTCGGCGGCGAGCGGGTCGGCCTCGACACGTTCTCGATCCTGGTCAGCTGCGACCGGGCCTCCTCGACGCGGTCAGGAGCACGCGGTGCTGATCCTGGTCACGGCGATCCTCGTGTTCCCGGCGCCGATCCTGCTCGTCCTTGACCGACAGCTCGCTGTTGGAGCGCCTGCGCCGGGTCGGTGCCGATCGTCCCCCGCCCTCACCGCCTGGCCGTCGCACGACGCCAGCCAGGGCAACGCCGTCGGCTCCGCCGCGATCTCGGCGGCGCCGGGGACCGCGTCGAGGCGTTGCTGCGGATGGCCGACCATCTCGCCGCGCCCTTCGGCGGAGCGACGATCAGCCCGCGCTGACCACCGTCGACCCGTCGATCTTGAGCGTCCCGCCGTCGCGGACGAGACGGAACGAGGTGCGTTCCACCGATCGCCCGCTGGAGCGCCGGTAGGTGACCGTGGCGTCCACCCGCGAGGGCGGTGTGGCGTCGACCTTGCTGACGGAGACGCTGTCGACCTGGCTCCAGAAGCGCTCGTACGACGCGCGGCCGCCAGAGGTCGTGCGCTGGTAGCTCGCCGTCAGCAGCGGCCAGGCCTGGTCGGTGTTGCCGGGGACCAGCGCGTAGTAGCGGGTGATCGCGTCCTCGAGCTCGGCTGCGGTCGGCCGTCCGGAGCTCGGCGTCGCGCTGGGCGACGCGGACGTCGCCGACGGGGACGGCGACGGAGAGCGCTCCGGGGTGCTTGACGCCGACGACGTGGCGCCCGCGGACCCCGCGCCGGGTCCAGGCTCGCCGGACGCGTCCGGCGAGCCCGACGAAGCGGGCGGCTGCGAGGTGGCGGGCTCGGCGGCCACCCCGGAACCTCGGCCCCCGAGCTGGCCCGAGACGACGACGGTGCCCGCCACCACCAGCGCGACGACGAGCAGGACCAGCGCCACGAGCGGCCCCCGACGGCGGCGGCCCGCCGAGGGGGTCCCGGGTGCGCCGGACCGCGAGGACGGCGGGATCCCCACCGGACCGGGTGCTTCGAGGGCGGCTTCGGGAGCCGCCGCCGACGCCGGCTCCGGCACCCGCTCGGTCGGCTTCTCGGTTCGTTGCCGGGTCACCGGCCCCACGGGCACCGCGAACGGCGCCGGAACACCACGCGTACGACGGACCTGGGTCGTCCAGGCCTCCTCGCGCGCCCCCGCGGGCTCCGGCAGCGCGAGCGTGGACCCTGCCTCCGGTGCGCCCGCCCCGACGGCCGAGAGCCGGGAGGACACGTCCGCCATGGGCGGTCGGGCGCCGGGGTCGGCGCGGAGCATCTCCATCAGCACCGGTTCGAGCACGCCGGCGTGCTCCGGCGCGGCGAACTCTCCTGACGCCACCCGGTGCAGCAGGGCGATCGCGTTGCTGTCGGTGCCGAAGGGCGGCGCGCCCTCGAGGGCGGCGTAGAGCGTCGCGCCGAGGGAGAAGACGTCGGAGGCGGAGCTCGAGCTCGCACCGCGGGCGACCTCGGGCGCCAGGTAGGCCAGGGTGCCGTGCACCAGGCCGGTCGAGGTGAGGGTGGCGTCGCCGAGCGCGTGGGAGATCCCGAAGTCGCTGATCATCGCGGTGCCGTCGTCGGTCATCAAGACGTTGCCCGGCTTGACGTCGCGATGGACGATGCCGAGCTGGTGCGCCGCGGCCAGGGCCGAGGCGACCTGCGCGCCGACCGCCGCCGTCTCAGGCACGTCCAGCGGACCGCCCTCGCGCAACCGGGTCGAGAGCGGCACCGAGGGCACGAACTGCATGACCAGGCACGGCTGCCCCTCGTGCTCGACCACGTCGAAGACGGGCACCGCGTTGCGGTGGTGGAGCCGCGCGGTGATCCGCGCCTCGCGCATGGCCCGGCTCTTCGCGAGCTCGGCCTCCTCGGGGGCGAGCCCGACCTGCGGACGGAGCTGCTTGACCGCGACGGGGCGCTCGAGCCGCTCGTCCCTGGCTTCCCAGACGACGCCCATGCCGCCTCGGCCGACCTGGCGGACCAGCCGGTAGCGTCCGGCCAGGAGCGTCTGTGGCTCGGCCACTCCCGCTCCCCCCTCCACCGCCCACAACGAACTGGGCGAGCCTACGGCACCGGCCGTCGACGCCCGGCGGGCCGAGGTCGCCGGGTCGGCGACCTCCCGTCCGACGATCAGGCGGCGGGGCCGCCGCCTCGCGAACCCGGTGGGCGGGCCGACGGTTGCTCTGGAGCACCGTGCTTGCGGGCGGTCAGGTAGAGGCGGTGAGCGGTGACGACGACGGCGAACCAGCCGGCGCCCAGCAGCCACGCGGCGACGACGTCGGTGAACCAGTGGGCGGCCAGCAGGACCCGGGTGAAGCCGACGACGACCGCGATGACGACGGGCACGACCACGCAGGCGACCCGGGCCAGCACCGTCTTGCGGTGCAGCCAGAGCAGGTAGCCGACCACGCCGGCGATCACGGTCGCGTTGAGCGCGTGGCCGCTCGGGAAGGACGGGGAGTGCTCGAAGGGCGGCACCGCGTCGGCCAACGGCGGGCGGTGCCGGCCGATGATGTCCTTGCCCGCGATGGTCATCAGCAGCGAACCCGCGCCGGCCCCGACGACGAGGATGACCGGGGTCCACGAGCGCCGGCTGAGGGCGAGGACCAGGATCGCGGCCACGGCCATGCAGGGCATGCCGACGGGGCCGAAGAGGTACGCGACGCCGGCGGAGACCGCGTCGAGCAACGGCGTGCGCGCGGCCATGGCCGCGCGCAGCAGGGGCACGTCGAGCGAGGCGATCCCGTCGTCCTCGGTGACGGCGTCGTAGACGCGCGCCACCAGGAAGGAGGCGGTGAAGGCGACGAGCACCCCGACGAGCAGCACGATCGCCAGCGCGGGCTGCGCACCGAGCCGGTGGCCGATGCCGGTCATGAGCGCGGCGAGGCGCCGGGCCGGGCCGCTGTACCAGTGGGTGACGTCCGGGCGGCCGTCGACCGGCCGGACCTGGGTCGCTTGGCCGGTGGTGCGCCGGGACCTGGTCCCCGCTTCGTCCATGTCGTGCTCCGCTGCTCCTCGGGTACCCGAACCTACTGTGTCGCCGACCCGCACCACGGGTACCACGGGTACCACGTCGCGGCGGACGCTGCGTACGGCTGGTCTCAGCGCTTGCCGCGCTTCTCCCGCGCCCGGACCTCGACGTGCACGGGCGTGCCGACGAAGCCGAACTCCTCGCGCAGCCGCCGCTCCACGAAGCGCTGGTAGCCGGGCTCGAGCTGGCCGCTGGTGAACAGCACGAAGGTCGGCGGCCCGGCCTGCGCCTGGGTGCCGAAGAGGATCCGGGGCTGCTTGCCACTGCGCACGGGGTGCGGGTGCGCGGCGACGACGCGTCCGAGGAAGGCGTTGAGCTTGCCCGTGGAGATGCGCGTCTCCCACGACGTCAGCGCCTCCTGCAGCGCGGGGCCGAGCCGGTCGACGTGCCGACCGGTCTGCGCGGAGATGTTGACGTGCGAGGCCCACGCGAACGGGGCCATCTCGAGCTCGACCTCGCGGCCGAGGTAGTGGCGGCGCTCCTCGTCGGTCAGGTCCCACTTGTTGTACGCGATGACGAGCGCGCGCCCGGCCTCCTCCACGGAGGTGAGGATGCGGACGTCCTGCTCGGTGAGCGGGACGCTCGCGTCGAGGACGGCGACGCAGACCTCCGCACGCTCCACCGCGCCCTGGGTGCGCAGGCTCGCGTAGTACTCGTGACCCGACGCCTCCTTGACCCGGCGCCGGATGCCGGCGGTGTCGATCAGGACGTAGGTCTCGCCGTCGATCTCGACGAGCTCGTCGACCGGGTCGACCGTGGTGCCGGCCATGTCGTGGACCACGACGCGCTGCTGCTTGGCGAGCTTGTTGAGCAGGCTCGACTTGCCGACGTTCGGCTTGCCGACGATCGCCACGCGGCGCGGTCCCCGCTCGGGGTCGAGGTCGAGCGGCGGGGTCGGCGGCAGGGCGTCGAGGATCGCGTCCAGCAGGTCACCGCTCCCCCGGCCGTGCAGGGCGGAGACCGCGTACGGCTCGCCCAGCCCGAGGTTCCACATGGTGGCGGCCTCGGCCTCGGCGCGCTGGTCGTCGACCTTGTTGACTGCGAGGACGACCGGCTTCTTGCTGCGGCGCAGCACGCGGACGACGGCCTCGTCACTGTCGAGGGTGCCGACCGTCCCGTCGACGACGAGCACGACGGCGTCGGCGGTGGTCATGGCCAGCTCGGCCTGCTCGGCGATCTGCGCGGCCAGGCCCTGCGCATCGGGCGCCCAGCCACCGGTGTCGACGAGGACGAACGCCCGGCCGTTCCAGTCGGCGTCGTACGAGACGCGGTCGCGGGTCACCCCGGGGACGTCCTGGACGACGGCCTCGCGGCGCCCCAGGATGCGGTTCACCAGCGTCGACTTGCCGACGTTGGGCCGGCCGACCACCGCCACGACGGGCAGGGTGCGCGCGCGTGCGGGCAGGTCGGTGCTGGTCAGGGGCTCGGTCATGTCACTCCGGAGGGTGTGTTCCGCACCCCCGGGTGGGAGCACGCACGGCCCTCCAGCGTAGCCGGGCCCCCGAGGCCCGGTTCCGCCTCAGCGCGCGACGGCCGGGACGTACGCGGGAGGCACCAGCGCGCAGATGGCGTCGACGACCTGCTCGAGGGTCAGGTCGGTGGAGTCCAGCACCGTGACGCCGGGCGCGGCGTCGTGGAAGGCAGCCACTGTGGAGTCGTCGCGGTCGCGGCGGACCACCTGGTCGTGCACGGCCTCGGCGTCGACGTCCTCGCCGAGCTCGGCGTGCCGGCGCGCGATGCGGGCCGCCGGGTCGGCGACCAGCAGCACGCGTACGGGGGCCTCCGGCGCGACGACGGTGGTGATGTCGCGGCCCTCGGCGACGATGCCCGACGGCGCCTCGGCGATGATCCGGCGCTGGCGGGCGATGAGGTCGGCGCGGACGTCGAGGTTCGTCGCGACCGCGCTCACCGCGGCCGACACCTCAGGCTCGCGGATCGCCTGGGTCACGTCGTGGCCGTTGACGGTGACGTTCTGGTGCTGGGGGTCGAGCTCGAGGTCGAGGGTGGACCCGCGCACCAGGCGGGCGACCGCCGGGGCGTCGCCGAGGTCGAGGCCCTCGCGCATGGCCAGCCAGGCGGCGGCGCGGTACATGGCGCCGGTGTCGAGGTTCGCGAGGCCGAGCCGGACGGCGACGCCGCGGGCGGTGCTGGACTTGCCGGACCCGCTGGGGCCGTCGATCGCGACCACGAGCGGGGTGTCGCTGAGCACGGCCTGGCCGGCGGATCCGGAGGTGTTCGGGGCGTCGGGCATCTGGCCACCCTATCGATCCCGCCGAGCCCGGGACCGTGTCGTCCGGAGGGGCGCCGGGCGCTCCTCAGACGACCGTCCAGCCCCCGTCACGCATGACGACGGCCAGGCCCTCGGCGCGCTCGGGCTGCACCGACAGGGTCAGGTAGCCGACCTGGCGGCTCGCGTCGTGCTCGATCGCGATGTCCTCCACGTTGACGCCGGCGGCCTCGACGTCGCCGAAGAGCCGCGCCAGCGCCCCGGGCTCGTCGGGGATCGCCACGACGACCTGCTCGTACGGCACGGGTGCCGCGCCGTGCTTGCCCGGGATCCGGCGGGTGCCGTCGACGCCGCGCTCGAGCTCACGCACCAGCGCCGGGTCGGTCGGGCCGGTCTCGACCGCGCTGATCAGGCGGTCGAGGGACACCGCCACCTGGCGCAGCTCCCGCAGCACCGCAGTCGAGTTGGCGCCCACGATCTGCTGCCACAGCCCGGGGTCGCTCCCGGCGATGCGCGTGACGTCACGCAGGCCCTGCCCGGCGAGGACGAGGTCCTCCTCGGGCACGTTCGTGAGGTGGCCGGCCATGAGCACGGAGACGAGGTGCGGCAGGTGCGAGACCCGGGCGACGGCCGCGTCGTGGTCGTCGACGTCCAGGGTCACCAGCCGTGCCCGGCAGGCACGGACGAGGGCGACCACCTGCTCCACGGAGGCCTCGGCGCTCTTGCGGTGCGGCGTGACGACCCAGGTGCGGTCGACGAAGAGCTCGCCGTCGGCGGTGACCGGGCCGGAGTGGTGGGAGCCGGCCATCGGGTGCGAGCCGACGTAGCGGGTGAGGTCGAGCGGGCGGTCCCAGAGGGCGTCGAGCACGCCCGCCTTGACCGAGCCGACGTCGGTGACCGTCGCGTGCGGGTAGGTCTGCAGGCTCTCGGCGACCACGTCGGCGATGACGCGCGGCGGCACCGCCACCACCACGAGGCCGACCGTGCCCGGGTCGGCCGGCTCGGCCGTGCCCGCGCCCAGCCCGGCGGCGACGGCCGCGTGGCTCGGGACGGCGTCAAGCAGGTGCACCGACCAGCCGGCGCCGGTCAGCGCGTGGCCGATCGACGCCCCGACCAGCCCGGCCCCGACGACGACGGTGACCGGTGAGCTCGGTCCGGGAGCGGCGCTCACGACCCGGCGGACGACGCGCCCGGCGGGTCGGGCAGCGCGACCTCCGGGGCGGCCGGCGAGGTCGTCGACGCGGTGGCCCGGACGTCCTCGGAGCCGTCGGCACCCGCCGAGGGCTGCTCCTGACCCTCGAGCAGCGCGGCCAGGCGGGGACCGGCGACGCGGCGGAACTTGCGCGGCAGCGCCCGCGTGCGGTCGAGCACCGCGACCTCGAGGGCCTCCACGCCGAGCTCGCGCGGTGGCGTGGAGGGGCCGCCCTCGGAGCCCAGCGCCCGGACGGCGAGGCGGACGGCCGCGCCGAGGTCGAGCCCCGCCGCGTAGCCGGTCCGCAGCACCTCGGCGCTGGGCTCGGCCGAGCCGCCCATGACCGCGAACTGCTCCTCGTCGCCGATGGAGCCGTCGTAGGTCAGCCGGTAGATCTGGTCGGCGGCCGCGTCGGCACCGAGCTCGGCGACGATGATCTCGACCTCGTACGGCTTGTCCCCCCCGGAGGAGAAGATCCCGCCGAGCAGCTGCGCGTACGCGTTGGCGAGCCCCCGGGCCGTCACGTCGGTGCGGTCGTAGCTGTAGCCGCGCAGGTCGGCGTAGCGGATGCCGGCCTGGCGCAGGTTCTCGAACTCGTTGTAGCGCCCGACCGCGGCGAACCCGATGCGGTCGTAGATCTCGCCGACCTTATGCAGCGCCTGCGAGCGGTTCTCGGCGACGAAGACGATGCCGTCGGCGTAGTGCAGGACGACCACCGAGCGGCCGCGCCCGATGCCCTTGCGCGCGAAGTCGGCCCGGTCCTTCATCTGCTGCTCGGGCGCGACGTAGAACGGGCTAGACACTGTGTCCCTCTCTAGACAACGGGGGCCTCCGGTCCGTCGGGTCGGGTGCGGCGCCCGGTGACGAGGGCGTCGACCATGCGGCCGACCTGGTCGTCGCCGACCCGCTCGACGCCGTCGGGCCCGGCGACCATGACGACGGGGAAGATCCGCCGCGCGAGGTCGGGACCGCCGGTGGCGGAGTCGTCGTCGGCCGCGTCGTAGAGGGCCTGCAGGACCGCCATCGTCGTGTCGCCGACGGACAGGTCGGGGGCGTACAGCTTCTTGAGCGAGCCGCGCGCGAAGACCGAGCCGGAACCGACCGAGAAGAAGGAGTGCTCCTCGTAGCGCCCGCCGGTCGCGTCGTAGGAGAAGATCCGGCCCATCTGGGCCGCCTCGTCCCAGCCGGCGAAGAGCGGCACGACGGCCAGGCCCTGCATGGCGAGCGGGAGGTTGCCCCGGATCATCGTGGCCAGGCGGTTGGCCTTGCCGACCAGCGAGAGCGGTGCGCCCTCGATCTTCTCGTAGTGCTCGAGCTCGACCTGGAACAGCCCGACCATCTCGACGGCCAGGCCGGCCGCGCCGGCGATCCCCACCACCGAGAACTCGTCGGCCGGGAAGACCTTCTCGATGTCGCGCTGGGCGATCATGTTGCCCATGGTGGCTCGACGGTCTCCGGCGACGACCACGCCGCCGGGGAAGGTCGCGGCGACGATGGTGGTGCCGTGCGGGGTCAGGTCGCCGAGGTTGACCGTCGACGCCCCCGTCGCGCGGGAGCCGGGCAGGACCTCGGGGGCGACCGCCGACGCGAGCTCGACGAACGACGACGTGCCGGCGCGCAGGTAGGCCGAGGGCAGCCCCCCGCGGGCGACGTCAGGTGAGCTCGGGCTCACTGGCCACCCTTCTGCACGAACGACCGGACGAACTCCTCGGCGTTGACCTCGAGGACGTCGTCGATCTCGTCCAGCAGGGAGTCGACGTCGGAGTCGAGCTCGGCCTTGTGCGCGGTGTCGGCGGCCGGGATCTCCTCGACCGTCTCCTCGTCGTCAGACCTCCGCGTACGGCGGTGGGCCTGCTCTGACTCGGGCATGAGCACTCCTCTGATGGGCTGGGGCCAGCGTAGTCAGCGGCACCGACACTTCTGGGGCGTCCCGCGCCCGCGTCCGCACTCCCCCGGCTCCCGGTACCCCGGCTCCTGGTAGCTCCCGCGCCCGTACGGCGTCCGGCCGCGCCGCGTCGGTCGGGTTACCACGTTAACGTGGTGAACCGACCGTCACCGTGGCAAATCTGCCCAGGTCACGGTCGGTTTACCACGTCAACGTGGTAAACCGACTGCCCCCCGCTGAGGCCCGCGAGGCGGGCTGAGGGGGCCGGCGGGCTGGGGGCCGCGGGCAGGCGGGCCGACGGTGGGCTGCGCACCGAGAGCTGCGGACCGAGGCTCAGCGGCCCAGGGCCGCGAAGAGGTCGCCGACGTCGTCGCAGGCGTCGAGCATGGCGCCGACCTGCTCGGCGGTGCCGCGCAGCGGGTCGAGCAGCGGGACGCGCTGCAGGGCCTGGCGGTCGGGGAGGTCGAAGATCACCGAGTCCCACGAGGCCGCGACGACCGAGGAGCCGAAGAGCTCCATCACGCGGCCGCGGAAGTACGCGCGGGTGTCGCGGGGCGGGGAGACGCGCGCCTGCTCGACCTCCTCGTCGGTGACGAGGCGGCGGATGCGGCCCTTGGCCACGAGGGCGGCGTAGAGGCTGCGGGCCGGGTCGACGTCGGCGTACTGGAGGTCGATCGCGGCGAGCTTGGGGGCGTCCCAGCCGAGGCCGTCGCGGGCCCGGTAGGACTCCATCAGCGCGAGCTTGGCCACCCAGTCGAGCCGGTCGGCCAGCGTGGTGACGTCGGTGGCCAGGGCGTCGAGCGTCTCCTGCCAGGCGGCGAACAGCGCCTCGGCCTCCGCGCGTTCCGCCGCCGGGAGGCCGTCGGCCGCGGCGGAGGCGAGCAGCGCCCGGCTCCGGTCGAGGTAGACCCGCTGGACCTCGACGGCGGTCGTCCGACGCCCGTCGGCCAGCTCCAGCGGCTCGCGGCAGGTCAGGTCGTGGCTGACCGCGCGCATCGCCGCCACCGGCGTGGCCAGGCGCAGGTCGGTCCCGAGCACGCCCGCCTCGATCACCCGCAGCACCCAGGCGGCGGTGCCGACCTTGAGCCAGGTCGAGGTCTCGGAGAGGTTCGCGTCGCCGGTGATCACGTGCAGCCGGCGGTGCCGCGCGGCGTCGGCGTGAGGCTCGTCGCGGGTGTTGATGATCGGTCGGTTGAGCGTCGTCTCCAGCCCGACCTCGGCCTCGAAGAAGTCGGCGCGCTGGCTGATCTGGAAGCCCGACGTCTGGCTCGCCTGCCCGATCCCGACCCGTCCGGCGCCGGTGAAGACCTGCCGGGTGACCAGGAACGCCGTGAACTGCTGCACCACGCGGTCGAAGGGCGTGCTGCGCTGCAGCAGGTAGTTCTCGTGGGTGCCGTACGAGGCGCCCTTGCCGTCGGTGTTGTTCTTGTAGAGCCGGATCTGGCGTCCCGCCGACGCCGACGCGCGCTGCGCGGCGATGGCCATCACGCGGTCGCCCGCCTTGTCGAACCGCACCACGTCGAGCGCGCTGGTCACCTCGGGCCCCGAGTACTCCGGGTGCGCGTGGTCGACGTAGAGACGGGCGCCGTTGGTCAGGATGACGTTGGCCATCCCCAGGTCGGTGTCGGTGAGCTGGTCGGGGTGCGCGCTGGAGCGGGCGACCTCGTAGCCGCGGATGTCGCGCAGCGGCGACTCGGTCTCGTAGTCCCAGCCCGCCGGCTTCCCGTCCCGCGAACCGACGCCGCCGCTGCCGTACGCCTTGACGACGTGGTTGGACAGCTGCATCGGGTGCAGGTCGTCCTCGCCGCGCCCCGCCGGGACCGCGCTGATCCCGTACTCGGTCTCCACGCCCATCACGACCTGTCGGCGTACGGGCTCGGGCATGGCCTCAGCGTAATCTCGCCGCCATGACCGACCGCCCCGTCAGCCGCGTCAGCGCCGTCAGTCCGGTCGGACGCGCGACCGCCGTGGCCCTGGTCGACCTCGTGCTCGTGGTCGTCTTCGCCGCCATCGGCCGCGTCAGCCACGGCGAGGACCTCGGCGTCGCCGGCCTGGCCGCCACGGCCGGTCCGTTCGCCGCGGGCTGGCTGGTCGGCTGGGCGCTCGTCGCCCTCGTGCCGGCGACCCGGACCGCTCCGCGCAGCCTGCGTGCCGGGGTCCTGGTCTGGGTGCCCGCCGTCGTGGTCGGGATGCTGGTGCGCAGCGCCGTCGGCGAGGGGGTGCAGACCTCGTTCGTGATCGTCACGACGGTCGTGCTCGCGGTCCTGCTGCTCGGCTGGCGCGGGGTCGCGGCGCTCGTCGGCCGCTCCCGCGGAGCTCGTCGGGGCACCCCCGCTCGCGCCTGAACCCAGGGGTGGGAGAACCGGCCCGACTTCGCTACATTGACCTGACAAACTCGCCCGTTTGGGCGAGGCGCCCAGCCGGAGGTCGTCCCATGAGTGTCGCCGTCGCCCACCAGGTCTCCTCGACGAGCCACGTCGCCCTCATCGAGGCGGCGCGGCAGGCCTCGATGCGGCAGACCGACCTCGCGGTGCTCCACGTCGTGGAGTCCCTCGACCTCGACATCGCGGCCGCGAACCGCTCCGGCATCGCCGACGAGGTCGAGCGCGTGCTCGCCGAGACGGGGCTCGACGTGGCGTGGGAGCTGCACCTGGCCACGGGCGAGGACAACGTCGCCGACGCCGTGCTCACGCTGGTCGACGACGTGCGGGCCGACGTCCTCGTGATCGGCGCCCGGCGCCGCTCCCCGGTCGGCAAGTTCCTGCTCGGCAGCGTGACGCAGACCCTGATCCTGCAGGCCGGGGTCCCGGTGCTCGTCGTCAAGGACGGCGGCTGATCCGTCGGCCGTCGGTCGTGACACAGGTCACACCAGAACCGGTGTAACGGTGGCACCCTCGGCTCCGATGAAGGGGGCGAGAGTCAGCGACTACCTGAACCCCCGAGCAGGCAGTCGCTGACTCTCGTCACGCCCGGACCCGGACGCGGGCCGTAGGCCTCTGGCCCCCGCGCAGGTCCTCCTCGCTCGGCACCGACCCAGCCCGTCGAGCACCTGGTCGCGGAGCACCTGGTCGCGGAGCACCCGGTCACGGAGTCCACGTCGCCCGGCCCGGCTCGGCAGCACCACGAGCGCGCCCCGCTCGTCCGCCCGCGTCGGCGTCCCGCTCCACCGGCGCGACCAGCGCCCGCCCTGGGTCGGGTCCGGCCTGGCCTGCCCGCGCTCGTCGTCCCGCTCTCCCCCTCGTGCTCCTCGGCGCGCCGACCGTCCTCCCCGGTCACGTCGGTGAGCGTCCCGGTCCCCGTCCGCGGTCGGAGGCGGTGGGGTCGGCGGCCGCGCTGGTGGTGACGGTGCTGCGGGCGCTGGGCAGGATGGGGCGGTGACCGTCGCCAGCGCCCCGACCACCGCCAGCCACGCCGACCGCGTCCGGCAGGCGCTGGCCGAGGCACTGCCGGCGGGCGGGCTGGTCACCGGCGCCGGGTCGGTCGAGCGCTACAGCCACGACGAGGCCGAGTGGGCGCCGTACGCGCTACCCCTCGCCGTCGTGCGCCCGCGCACCGCCGAGCAGGTGCAGGCCGTCGTCCGGGTCTGTCTCGAGCACGGGGTGCCCGTCGTGCCCCGGGGTGCGGGGACGGGCCTGTCCGGCGGCGCGAACGCGGTCGCCGGGTCGGTCGTCCTCAGCCTCGAGGCCATGGACGCCGTGCTCGAGATCGACCCGCTCGAGCGCTACGCGGTGGTCCAGCCCGGCGTCGTCAACGCCGACCTCCGGGCGGCGGCGGCGGAGCAGGGACTCTGGTACCCGCCGGACCCGGCCAGCGCGCCCTGGTCGACCATCGGCGGCAACGTCGCCACCAACGCCGGCGGCGTCTGCTGCGTCAAGTACGGCGTGACCGGCGACTACGTCCTCGGGCTGCAGGTCGTCACCGGGACCGGGGAGCTCGTCCGCGTCGGTCGGCGCACGGCCAAGGGCGTCGCCGGCTACGACCTCACGGCGCTCCTCGTGGGCTCGGAGGGCACCCTCGGCGTCGTCACCGAGATCACCGTGCGGCTGCGCCCGGCCCGGCCCCCGGAACAGACCGTCGTCGGGTTCTTCTCCTCCCTGGTCGTGGCGGGCGAGGCGGTCGCCGCCGTCACGCGCAGCGGGGTGGTGCCGTCGGCGCTGGAGCTGCTGGACCAGCAGTGCCTGCGGGCGGTCGACGACTGGAAGCACCTCGGGCTGAGCACCGACGCCGCCGTCATCCTGCTGGCCCGTGTGGACGCACCCGGCGCGGCGGGCGACGCCGAGGCCGAGGCGGTCCGCGCCTGCTTCGCCGCCGCCGGCGCCACCTGGGCCGCCCGCTCGGAGGACCCCGAGGAGGCCGAGGCCCTGTTCTCGGCCCGCCGGCTCGCCTACCCGGCCCTCGAGCGGCTCGGTCCGGTCCTCACCGAGGACGTCTGCGTCCCGCTGCGCGCGGTGCCCACGATGCTGGCGCGCATCGAGGAGGTCGCGACGCGGCACGAGGTCCGCATCGCCAACCTCGCGCACGCCGGGGACGGCAACCTGCACCCGCTGCTGGTCACCCCGCCCGGCGACGAGGCCGCGCGGCTCCGGGCCCAGGCGGCCTTCGAGGAGATCCACGCCGCGGCGATCGAGCTGGGCGGGACGGTGACCGGCGAGCACGGGATCGGCCTGCTCAAGCGCGGCGGCCTCGAGGCCGAGACCGAGCCCGCCGTCGTCGAGATGTACCGCGCCGTCCGCCGCGCCCTCGACCCGCACGGCATCCTCAACCCCGGCAAGGTGGTCGTCTGACGCGGTCTGACGAGGTTCGACGAGGTCCGACGGTGCCCGACGCATCGCGGTGCGAGCCTGACCGTGAGCGACCGGGACGACCCGCTCGGTGCGTCGGCCGTCGAGGAGGCGGGCCCGCCGTGCTGCCGGACTTCCTCGCCGGCCCGGACGACGAGACGCGCGAGGCTGGGTAGCGTCGCGGCATGGCACACGGCTGGGGCGACCCGCAGGCGTACGCGGTCTCGTTCGGCCCGCTCTGCGCGCAGACCCTCGACGCGGTGGTGGCCGCCTGCGGACCGCGTCCTGCGCCGGCCGCGGCGACGTTCCTCGACGTCGGCTGCGGCACGGGCGCGCTCGGTCGCGCCGCCCTGGACGCCGGCTGGTCGAGCGTCGGGGTCGACGCGGACGAGGCGATGGTCGCCTGGGCGCGGGCCTCGGGCGGCGGGCCGGTCGTGGTCGGCGGCCTGCCGCGGCTGCCCTTCGCGAGCGGCACGTTCGCCGCGGTCGGCGCGAACTTCGTCATCAACCACACCGACGACCCCCGCGCCGCCGTGCGCGAGCTGGCTCGCGTCGCCGTGCCCGGCGGCCGCGTGGCGCTGACGGTCTGGCCGGAGCGGCTGATCGCGGTCAACCAGCTCTGGAACGACGTCATGACCGCGGCCGGCGTCGCGCCCCCGCCCCGCCAGGCGCTGCCGCCCGGGCTCGACTTCGAGCGCACCGGCCCCGGGCTGGGCGCCCTCGTCGGCGAGGCCGGCCTCACCCACGTCGAGGTCCGCGAGGTCGAGGTCGTCCTGCGCGTCGCGCCGGACGACCTGTGGCGCGCGGCCGACGGCGGCATCGCCACGATCGGCGCCGTCTACCGGGCCCAGCCGCCGCAGGGTCGGGTGCGGATGCGCGAGGCGTTCGCGGCGCTCACCGGACCGCAGACCGTCGACGGCCTGCTCGTGCTGCCCGGGACCGCGCTCCTGGGCGCCGGCCGTACCCGCTAGGAGCACTCGGGAATAGGTGCCGCGGCCTCCTGGTTGCGGCCTGCGTGCGTGATCTGCTGAGCTTTCCCAACCCCGTCAACGAGCTCGCCGCCCGGACCGTCGCGGCCGGGGTGGCGGTCCTCGCCGCCCTCGCCCTGGTCACCGGGTGGCGCTGGCTGCTGGTGCTGCTGGCCGTCGGCTTCCTGGCCCGCACGCTCGCCGGGCCGCGGTTCAGCCTGCTGGGCAACCTCGCGACCCGGGTCGTCGCGCCGCGGCTGGGCATGCCGCGCTTCGTCCCGGGGCCGCCGAAGCGCTTCGCCCAGGCCATCGGCCTCGCGCTCACGACCGTCGCTGCGATGACCGCGTACGCCGGGGTCGCCGTCCTGCCGCTCGTGCTCGTCGGCGTGCTGCTGGTCTTCGCCCTGCTCGAGTCCGCCGCCGGCTTCTGCGCCGGCTGCTGGATGTTCGGTCACCTGATGCGCTTCGGGGTCATCCCCCGCGACGTCTGCGAGGAGTGCGCGGACGTCCGGCAGAGGTACGCGGCAGCCCAGGCCTGATCCACGGCGCCCGCGCCACCGGCCGGGAGCACGTCGCCCGAGGAGGGACTGGTCTCAGAGGTACTGGTCTCAGAGGTACTGGCCGGTGTTGCTGACCGTGTCGATCGAGCGACCGGCCTGCGTGCCCTTCTTGGAGCTGATCAGGGTGCGGATGAAGACGATGCGCTCGCCCTTCTTGCCGCTGATCTTGGCCCAGTCGTCGGGGTTGGTCGTGTTCGGCAGGTCCTCGTTCTCGGCGAACTCGTCGACGCAGGCCTGCAGCAGGTGGCCGATCCGGATGCCCTTCACGCCCGTGTCGAGCAGGTCCTTGATCGCCATCTTCTTGGCGCGGTCGACGATGTTCTGCACCATGGCGCCGGAGTTGAAGTCCCGGAAGTACAAGATCTCCTTGTCGCCGCCGGCGTAGGTCACCTCGAGGAACTGGTTCTCCTCGGTGTCGGTGTACATCCGCTCGACCGTGCGCTCGATCATGCCGCGCACGGTGCGCTCCGCGTCGCCCGCGAACTCGTCGAGGTCCTCGGTGTGCAGCGGCAGCGACGGCACCAGGTACTTGCTGAAGATGTCGCGCGCCGCCTCGGCGTCGGGACGCTCGATCTTGATCTTGACGTCCAGGCGGCCCGGGCGCAGGATCGCCGGGTCGATCATGTCCTCGCGGTTGGACGCGCCGATGATGATCACGTTCTCGAGGCCCTCGACGCCGTCGATCTCGCTCAGCAGCTGCGGGACGATCGTGTTCTCCACGTCGGAGGACACGCCCGATCCGCGGGTGCGGAACAGCGAGTCCATCTCGTCGAAGAAGACGATCACGGGCATGCCGTCGGAGGCCTTCTCGCGCGCCCGCTGGAAGACCAGGCGGATGTGCCGCTCGGTCTCCCCCACGTACTTGTTGAGCAGCTCGGGGCCCTTGATGTTGAGGAAGAAGCTGCGCCCCTCGACGCCGGTCTTCTCCGTCACGCGCTTGGCCAGCGAGTTGGCCACCGCCTTGGCGATCAGGGTCTTGCCGCACCCGGGCGGGCCGTAGAGCAGGATCCCCTTGGGTGCCTTGAGCTGGTGCTCGGCGAAGAGGTCCTTGTGCAGGAACGGCAGCTCGACCGCGTCGCGGATCGCCTCGATCTGGTTGCCCAGGCCGCCGATCACCGAGTAGTCGATGTCGGGCACCTCCTCGAGCACGAGCTCCTCGACCTCGAGCTTGGGGACCCGCTCGTACGCGAAGTGGACGCGGCGGTCGATGAGCAGCGAGTCGCCCGCACGGATCGGGCCGTCCTGGAGCCGGGTGGCGAGGCGGACCACGCTCTCCTCGTCGCCGTGGCCGACCACCAGCGCCCGCTCGCCGTCCTCGAGGACCTCCTTGAGGGTGGCGATCTCGCCGACCTCGTCGAAGTCGAGGGCCCGCACGACGTTCATGGCCTCGTTGACCATGACCTCGCGGCCGGGCTCGAGCGCGTCGAGGTCGACGTCGGGGCTGACGCTCACGCGCATCTTGCGGCCTGACGTGAAGATGTCGGCGGTGCGCTCCTCGGCCGCGGCGATGAAGACGCCGAAGCTGGCCGGGGGCTGCGCGAGCCGGTCGACCTCGCCCTTGAGCGTGATGATCTGGTCGCGCGCCTCGCGCAGGGTCGCCGCGAGCCGCTCGTTGTTCGCGGTGGTGGTGCGGGCCTCGGCGCGCGCGTCGGTCAGCCGCCGCTCGAGGACCGCCAGGTCGTGCGGGTGGGCCGAGACCCGCTCGCGGAGCCGGGCGAGCTCCTCGCGGAGCGCACCGATCTGGACGAGCAGGGACTCGCGGTCCTCGTAGGAAGAACCCCCGAGGCCCGAGCCGTAGCTGGAACCGGACATGCCGCCACCTCCTTGCGGTGAGGCTACCCGCGCACCGAACCCTCAGCGGGTGCCGCGGCACGCGGCCCCGTGTAATCCTCGCCATAGGCCCCGGGGGCCGGTCGGCGCTTGCGGGCGGGCGCGGTGAAGCCCGGCGCCATCCGCCGGGCGCTGACCAGGAAGCCGGTGTGGCCCACCATGTCGTGGCGCGGCCGGACGGCCAGGCCCTCCGCGTGCCAGGCCCGCAGCAGCGTCTCCGTGGCCTCCGGCTCGGTGAACCCGCCGTGCACGCGCAGCGTCTCGACCGTCCGCGCCAGCTGCGTGGTCGTCGCGACGTAGGCGAGCAGCACCCCGCCGGGCACCAGCCGCTCGGCGAGGGCGTCCACGCACTCCCAGGGCGCGAGCATGTCGAGGATGGCCCGGTCGACCGGGCGCGGCTCGGGCTCTCGCCCCAGCGACTCGACGAGGTCGCCCACCCTCAGGTCCCAGGCGGACGGCGCGGAGCCGAAGAACGCCTCGACGTTGCGCCGGGCCTGCGCGGCGAAGTCGTCGCGCCGCTCGTAGGAGCGGACCTCGCCGGTCGGGCCGACCGCGCGCAGCAGGCTGCAGGTGAGGGCGCCGGAACCGGCGCCGGCCTCGACGACGCGGGCGCCGGGGAAGACGTCGCACGCCATGAGGATCTGGGCGGCGTCCTTGGGGTAGACGACCGCGGCGCCCCGCGGCATCGTCACCGTGAACTCGTTGAGCAGCGGACGCATCGCCAGGAACGCCGTGCCGCCGACCGAGGTGACGACGACGCCCTCGGGGCCGCCGATCAGCTCGTCGTGGCTCACCCCGCCCTTGGTCGTGTGGAACGTGCCGCCCTCGGCGAGCAGGACCGAGTGCCGCCGGCCCTTGGGGTCGGTCAGCGTGATCCGCTCGCCGGCCAGCAGCGGGCCGATGCGGACGCCTGAGGGCACCGGCGCCGTGGCGGCCGTGCTCTCGGCGCTCACGCGGTGATCCCGAAGAGGCCGAGCTGCCAGCCGGGGCCGTACGACGTGGCGTTGACGTCGGCGTCGGCGCGGACCCACACGGTCTCGTCGGACTGGCTGATCGGCAGCAGCACGAGGTCGCCGGCCGCCTGGCGCTGGAGGACGACCAGCAGCCGCGTCGCGGTGACGTCGTCGGTGGTGGCGACGTAGGCGTTCCGGGTCGCCTCCACCAGGTCCGCGGAGGCGGGCAGCGGGTCCTCGAGGTAGGGCTGCAGCCAGGCCAGCGGCGTCGCGGTCCAGGCCTTGCGGTCGAGGAGCACGAGGTCGGCACCGGAGCTGCCGGGCGCGAGCCGGACGCTCAGGCCGCCGGTGTCCTCCAGCCGGTTGCGCACGGTGTCGGCGAGGTCGCGGGCGTTGGGTGCCGTCTCGTCGTAGGACAGCGTCAGGTTGATGCGGTTCTTCCAGGTCACCTTGGGCTTGACCTTGCCCCCCTGCGGGAAGGTCGGCTCGTGCCCGGGGATGCCGTTGGGCACGATCGAGTCGAGCGTCCGGTCGCCCTGCAGCGCGAGGGCGATGGCGGTGCGCAGCGCCTTGTTCGCGCGGGCCGGGGACGCGGGCGACCACTGCAGCAGCTCCACCCGCGTGCCGCCCAGCACCCGCACGCTGAACCCGCTGGCGGTGACCTTCTCGGGACTCGCCCCCACCTGCTGGGACAGCCGCGTCACGGCCGCGGAGTTGAGCCCGCGCCACACGACGTCGACCTGCCGCTTCTCCATCGCGTCCTCGATGGTGGCCGAGTCCGGCGCCGTCACCCAGGTGACCGAGCCCATGGCGGCGGGGGTGAAGCCGTGGTAGTCCGGGAACCGCTCGAAGACGATCCGGTCGTCGCTGAACGACGTCACGACGAACGGCCCCGAGCCCACCGCGGGGTCCTTGGTGCTGCGGATCTCGTCGGCGTCGTAGCGCTCCTCGTCGACGATCGACGCCGCGGGGGAGGCGAGCGCCCACCCGAACTGCACGTCCACGCGGCTGAGCACGAAGCGGACGGTGACGTCGTCGGGGGTGTCGATGCGGCGCAGGGCCGACAGCAGCGACGTCGAGGTGCCGGGGACGTCGAGGCGCAGCGCCCGGTCGATGCTGAACTTGACGTCGCTGGAGGTGAGCGGGTCGCCGCCGGCGAAGGTCAGCCCCTTCTGCAGCGTGCAGGTGTAGACGGTGGGCGACTCGATGAAGCCGCAGTCGCGCGCGGCGTCCGGCTTGAGCGCGAAGCCGCTCGCCCCGGGCGGGGCGGTCATCAGGCGCTGGAAGGCGTTGAGGGCGAACATGCTCGACGCCTCGTCCGTCGCCGCCGCGGGGTCGGTGACGCTCACCCGGTCGGTGGACATGACGGTGAAGGGACGCGGCGTGGGACCCGGCGACGAGGGCTGCGGGCTCGGCGCGGTGTCGGTGCAGCCGGCCGCCCCGAGGGCGAGCGCGGCCAGCACGGCGGCGAGCGCGCGCCGCCTAGACGAGCGCATCGGCCTCGTCCAGGAGCGCCGCGAGGCCGGCGAGGTCGACGTCGGCCAGCGAGCCACGCTCCACGCGTCGAGGGGCACCCGGGATCGGCACGTGGTTGGGCACCGCGACGACGAGGGCCCCGGCGGCGTTCGCCGAGCGGGCGCCCGTCTCGCTGTCCTCGAAGGCGACGCAGTCGCGCGTGTCGACGCCGAGCTCGGCGCAGGCCCGCTCGTACGGCTCCGGGTGCGGCTTGCCGCTGGTCACCTCGTCGCCGGCGACCGACGCGGTGAAGCTGCCCGGCGGCAGCGCCGCGAGGGCGGCGTCGAGGATCACCCGGTACGAGGCGGAGACGAGCGCGCAGGGCACGCCGGCGGCGCGGCTGGCCTCGAGCAGCTCGAGGGCCCCGGGGCGCCAGGGCACGTCGCCCGCGCGGAGGGTGGCGACGACCTGCTCGACGAGCTGGTCGACGACCCAGGCGGGGTCGAGGTCGGGCCGGTCGATGGCGTGCACGATGTAGCTGCCCGAGTCGATGAGCGAGTTGCCGACCAGCTGGTGGGCGTGCTCGTCGGACCAGCTCCCGCCGAGGCTGCCGATCAGGGCGTACTCCGCACGGATCCAGATGGGCTCGGTGTCGGCGAGCGTCCCGTCGAAGTCCCAGAGCAGGGCGGCCGGTCGCGCGGCGCGGGTCGATGAGGAGGGCGTCATGTCGCGACCATTGTCCCCGCTGCCGGGCGCACCGCCGAAATCCGCGCGGCGCCTGCCCCTCCGCACCGCCGCGGAGGGGCGCCACCGCCCCTCGGGGACACTGGTGCCATGCCGCTCCCCCGTGAGGTCGACGCCGTCGTGATCGGCGCCGGGCCCAACGGCCTCGTCGCCGCGAACCGCCTCGCCGACGCGGGCTGGGAGGTGCTCCTCCTCGAGGCGCAGCCGGACGTCGGCGGGGCCGTGCGCAGCGACCGCGAGGTCGACCCGGACTTCGTCAGCGACACCTTCAGCGCCTTCTACCCCATGGCCGCGGTGTCGGCGGCCCTCACCTCGCTCGGGCTGGAGCGCTTCGGCCTGGAGTGGTCGCACGCCCCGGCGGTGCTCGGGCACCCGCGCCGGGACGGTTCGTGGGCGCTGCTGCACCGCGACGAGGACGTCACCGCCCGGCTGCTCGAGGAGGCCCACGCCGGCGACGGCGAGGCGTGGCACGGGCTGGTGGACCGCTGGCGCGCGACGCAGCCCGGGCTGGTCGAGTCGCTGCTGACCCCGATCCCGCCGGTGCGCGGCGGGCTGCGGCTGCTCTCGGAGCTGCCGAAGGTCGGCCTGACCCCCTTCGTGCGCCAGCTGCTCGCGCCGGCCACGCACCTGCTCGACGGCCGCTTCGGCGGCGACGGGCCCGAGCTGCTGCTCGCCGGCAACGCCTCGCACGCCGACGTGGGCCTGGACGCGCCCGTGTCCGGCTTCGTCGGGCTGCTGCTGACCATGCTCGGCCAGACGGTGGGCTTCCCCGCCCCGACCGGCGGTGCGGGTTCGCTGACGCAGGCCCTGCGGCGCCGGTTCGAGGCGGCCGGCGGCACCGTCGCCTGCTCGACGCCCGCGACCGCGGTCCGGGTGGAGGGGCGTCGGGCCGTCGCCGTCCGCACGGCCGGCGCGGAGGTGCGCGTACGCCGGGCGGTCCTCGCCGACGTCGGGGCCGAGCAGCTGTTCGGCGGGCTCGTCGCCGCCGACGACCTGCCCGCGCGGACGACGAGCAAGATGCGCGGGTTCCGTCGCGACCCGGCGACGTTCAAGATCGACTACGCCCTCGACGGACCCGTCCCGTGGGCGGGGACCCCCGCGTACGCCCCGGGCACGGTCCACGTCGCCGGGTCGGTGGCCGAGATGACGGTGTCCAGCGCGCAGATCGACGCGGGCGTGGTGCCGCGCGACCCGTTCCTGCTCGTGGGGCAGATGACCACCACCGACCCGACGCGCTCCCCCGCCGGCACCGAGTCGCTGTGGGTCTACACCCACGTGCCGCAGCAGGTGCGCGGCGACGCCGGCGACGACGAGATCACCGGGCGCTGGGACGCCGACGAGGTGGAGCGGTTCGCCGACCGCATGCAGGCGCGCCTCGAGGCGTACGCGCCCGGGTTCGGCTCCCGCGTGCGGTCCCGGCGCATCCTCACCCCGACCGACTTCGAGGCGCGCAACGCCAACCTGGTCGGCGGATCGATCAACGGCGGGACCATGAGCCTGGAGCAGCAGCTGGTCTTCCGGCCGTTCGCCGGGACCGGCCGCAGCGAGACGCCCGTCCGCGGCCTCTACCTCGCGTCGGCCTCGGCCCACCCGGGCGGCAGCGTCCACGGTGCCTGCGGCATGAACGCCGCCCGCGCCGCGCTGTTCTGGTCGAGGTTCCGTCGGGCCTGAGACACCGGGGATCCTGAGACGCCGGGACGCCGGGGACGCCGGGCCGTGGGCTCCCGGGGAGCACGCCACCGGTGGTGGAGCTCGACCGGCCTGGTCGGACGGCTCCGCACCGCGCGCCGGCGGGTGCGCCCACGCGGCCGGGTGCCCGGGACGACGGTCAGACCCGGCCCGGAGCTCCGCGGTAGTGGGCGGCGAGGCGCTCGAGACCCTCGGCGATGCTGACCGCGGGTGTCCACCGCAGCGCCTCGCGGGTGCGGCGCTGGTCGAACCAGTGCGCGGTCGACAGCTGCTCGGCGAGGAAGCGGGTCAGCGGGGGCTGCCCGGTGCCGCCGCGGTGGCGCAGCGACCAGACGCGCTCGACGACGTCGCCGGCGGCGACCGCGAGCCGCGCCGGGACGTGCCGCGTCGGCCGCGCGACACCGGCCGCCGCGCAGAAGTCGCCGAAGATCTCCCCGACCGGGCGGGGCTCGCCGTTGCTGACCACGAACGCCTCGCCGTGCACGTCCGGCGCGCGGTCGAGCGCGGCCACGAGCGCGTCCGCGGCGTTGTCGACGTAGGTGGTGTCGATCATCGAGGCCCCGGTCCCGAGCAGGGGCAGCCGACCGGCGCGCCCGCGCTCCACGACGCGCTCGACGAGCTGGGTGTCGCCCGGCCCCCAGACGATGTGCGGACGGACGGCGACCACGGCCAGCGGCACCTCGCCCGTGCCGTCGGCGGCCAGCGCCTCGAGCTCCGACTGCGCCTTCGTCCGGGCGTACGGGCCCCGCGCGCTCGCCGGGTCGGCCGGCCCGGCGGGGGCGCCGACGAGCGGGTCGCCGGCGTGCGCGACGGAGGGCGAGGAGACCTGCACGAGGCGGGAGACGCCGAGGGCGGTGCACGCCTCGACGACGTTGCGGGTGCCGACCACGTTGGCCCGCACGTAGTCGGCCTCGAGGCCGACGACGTTGACCTTGGCGGCGAGGTGCACGACGCCCTCCTGCCCGGCGACCGCCTCACGCACGGCGGCCGCGTCGGCGACGTCGCCGAGCACCTCACGGAACCCCAGCCCGGACGCCCGGCGCTGGAGCACCGTCACCTCGTCGCCCCGCGCGCCCAGCACGCGGGCGACGGCACCGCCGAGCATGCCGCTCGCCCCGGTGACGAGGACCTTCACGCCAGGCGCCCCGGCCGCTCGCCGGCGAGGACCCGGGCGGCCCAGGCGCCCACCGCGGCGCGGTCGATCTTGGAGTTGTGCCGGATGTCGGTCGGCAGCGCCGGCACCGTGAGCACGGCGGCCACGTCGACCGCGGCGGCCTCCCGCACAGCGGCGGCGAGGGTGCCGGAGGCCAGCGGACGGCGCGCCGAGGCCCCGGCGACCGGGACGAGGACGACGACGACCTGCTGCGTGCCGGGCGGCCCGACGCCGACGACCGCGGCCGAGACGACCTCGGGCAGCGCCTCGACGCGCTGCTCGACGCCCACCGGGGTCAGCGGACCGTCGGGGGTGGACAGGACGTGCACGAGCCGGCCCTCGACCCACAGCCGCCCCTCGGCGTCGAGGTGCCCGACGTCGCCGGTGCGGTGGTGGCCGGGGTCGCGGCTGCTCGCCCGCTCGACCGCCCAGAGCCGGTCGTAGCGCTGCTTGCGGTGGTCGGCGGCCACGAGGATCTCGCCGGTCACGCCGGTCTCGGCGGTCAGCTCCCCCGTCGCCTGCCCGGTCGCGTCGAGCGGCGCCAGCCGGACCGTCACGCCCGGCACGGGCCGCCCGACGCAGACGCCGTCCCCCGCGCCGGCCTCCTCGATCCCGGGCAGCGTGATGTCGGCGACGGGCAGCACCTCGGTCATCCCGTACGGGGTGTGCAGGTCGGCGTCCGGCACCAGGTCCTGCACGCGGCGCAGCAGGCCGACCGGGACCGGCGCCCCCGCGGACATCAGCACCCGGACCTTCGTGAGCCCCTCGCGCTGGGGCCCGGTGAGCGCGTCGGCGGTGGCCACCACGTTGCGCAGCGCGGCCGGCGAGGCGAAGACCACCCGAGCGTCGACCGCGGCGACCGCGTCGGCCAGGGCCGCGGCCGTCAGCGTCCCGGCCCTCGTCGGGTCCATGTCGGGCACCGCGGCCGCCGTACCCATGGCGGGGCCGTAGAGGGAGAAGAGCGGGAAGGCCGCGACCCAGGCGTCGTCGCGGTCACCGGCGTACAGCCCGGCGAGCCGCTCGACCTGGCCCTGCAGCTGGGCGGCCCGGTACACGACGCCCTTGGCCGGACCCGTGGCGCCCGAGGTGAAGAAGACGGCCACGTCCTCGTCGACGTCGCCCAGCACGGGGAGCTCCCCGCCCTGCGCGCGCACCACACCCCCGCGGAGCATGAGCGAGCTGACCGTGGCCGGGTGGCGCAGGACGGTCCCCAACGGGGCGGAGACGTCGCCGGCGACGATGCGCCGGCCGGGCACCCGGAGGGCGTCCAGGGCGGCGACCGCCCTGGGGACGCCGATGACGTGGTCGGGGCGCGCGCTGCGCAGCGCGTGGGCCATGCCGCGGATCCCGAGCCCGGCGTCGGCCACGACCACGACGGCCCCGACCCGCCAGCAGGCGAACACGGCTGTGGTCAGCCCGGCCCCCGGCGTGACGAGCACGGCGACCCGGTCGCCGCGCCGGACCCCGAAGTCGACCAGGCCGTGGGCCAGGTCGTCGATGCGCCGCTCCAGCTCGGCGAAGCTCGTCCGGCTCACGACGCCGTCGTGGACCTCGACCACCGCGGTCGCGTCCCCGCCCTCGGCGGCACGCGCCGAGATCGGCGCCCAGAGCGCGGACCGCTCGACCTGCGCGGCGGGCCGCTCGGACTCCACCGGCGCGGAGGTGGAGACCTTGGCGCCGACCCAGCGCCAGGCGATCTCCGCGGTCTCGGGGACGTCCTCGGTGACGAGGTGCGAGCCCCGGGCGAAGCGGTGCACGTCGGCGTGCGGCAGCCGGTCCAGGAGGTCGGCGAGGTGGAGCCCGGTGAAGACCGGGTCCCGCGCCCCCCACAGGACCAGCACGGGCACGTCGAGGCCGCGCACGCCCTCGGCGACCTGCTCCATCCGCGCCCGGCTCGGGTGGTGGCGCTCCAGCGGCACGTCGGCCACGAAGTCGCCGATCGCGGCGCGCTCGGACGGGTCGGCGTAGGGGCCGGCGAGCGCCCGCCGGACGGCGCGGTCGAGCGGCGGTCGGGAGAGGGCGACCGCCCCGTGCACGAACGTCGGCGTGGAGACGCAGACGAGCTGGCGCAGCGCCGGGGTCCGGGCGATGCGGATGAGCGTGGAGAACGGCTGGTCGAGCGGCTGGAAGACCGCGGTGTTGGTCAGCACGACGCCCACGAGGTCGTCGCGGTGCTCCAGCGCCCAGCCCAGCCCGACGAGGCCGCCCCAGTCGTGCGCGGCGAGCACGACCGGGCCCTGCAGCCCGAGCGCGTCGGTCAGCCGGCCGAGGTCGTCGATCCGCTCGTCGAGGCGGCGGGCCGGGGCGCGGCGCGTGGACCAGCCCATGCCGAGCTGGTCGACGGCCACGACGCGCCACCCGGGCGGGGCCTCGGACAGGAAGCGGCGCCAGAGGTAGGACCAGGTCGGGTTCCCGTGGACGCAGAGCATGGTGCCCTCGACCCTGGCGCCGTCGGCGCCGACCCCGTTGTCGAGGACGTGCCAGCGTCGGGGCTGTCCCGCCGCGTCGGCGACGGTGAGGAAGCGCGACCACCGCGGGTCCAGGCCGGGCAGCCCCTCGACCGGCTGCTCGACAGGAGGTGTCACCAGATGATCTCGGCGAAGGAGGTGTTCAGGCCGGACCCGATGCCGAGCAGCATCACGCGCTGACCGGGCTTGATCAGCGGGACCTGCTTGGCCAGCGTGAACGGCACGGCGGCCGACGCGAGGTTGCCGAAGGTCGGCACCGTCATCGGCAGCCGCTCGACCGGGACGCCGATCACCTTCGCGAGCGCGCGCAGGTGGACCACCGACGTCTGGTGGGCGACGAACCAGTCGGCACCGGCCCAGTCGCGGCCCTCGGCCAGCGCGTCGTGCCAGGTCTGGCCGGCGAGCTCGATGCCTGCCTCGAAGAGGGCGCGCGAGTCGGTCTGCATCAGCGTGAGGCTGCCGGTGCACAGGTCCTTGTGCCGGGTGCCCGCACGGCTGACGCCGCCGGTCACGCGGTGGCCCTCGGGGTGCTCGCTCGCGCGACCGAGCACCATCGCCGCGGAGCCCGAGCCGAGCGTCAGCGTGGCGAACTGCGCCTTGAGGTCCTCGGCGGTCGCGTCGTCGCGGGCGAGGCGCTCGAGGGTGCTCTCCTGCAGCCCGCGCAGCCCCTCGGCGTCGACGAGCAGCGCGTACTCGACCTGCCCGGAGTCGATGAGCGTGCCGGCGAGCTGGATGCCGTTGAGGAAGCCGAGGCAGGCGTTCGTCACGTCGAAGTTCAGACAGCTCGTCGAGAGCCCGAGCTGGTCGTGCACGCCGACGGAGTTGGCCGGCTCGATGCCGTCGCGGCACACGGAGGTGTTGATCAGCAGGCCCACCTGCGAGGGGTCGACGCCGGCCTCCGCCAGCGCCTTGGCCCCGGCCATCGCCGCCGCGTCGACGAACGTCACGTCCTCGGGCCACCAGCGCCGCTCGGTCACCCCGGCGAGCTGCTCCACCATCCCCGGCTTGAGCCCGGTCCGCTCGTACGAGCGCATGAGCCGCTCGTCGAACGCCTCGGAGGTCACCACGACGGGTGCCTCGACCGCACACACCGACAGGACCGCAGTGTCCGTGAGCTCGTAGGTCGCGTTTCCTGTCATACCCAGCCTTCGTCCTCGTCCACGCAGGCCTCTGAACGGCCCATGAGCAGCATCCGGACGACGGGCGAGCGCCGAACGGGTCCGCTCCACTATTCCACACCGGCCCCGCCCGACCGGCGCGCGGAACCGTGCGCCGACCCCGGCTGGGCCTGCCCCACCTCGGTGTTTCGCCCCGGAGGGCCCGGGTACCGAGCCCTCGTGAGACGTGCTCCATCGCCAAGTGCCGGGCAGCTGGACGAGACCCTCCGGTCCGTGTGCCCGAAGGCCGACCCGACCACGGGTGCGGCGTCCGAAGCGCCCCGCCGGTCCCGCATGGCCGCCGGTGGCGGGGAGAGCTGGCGCGAGGACTGGCGCGCCGGCGCCGCCTGCGTCGGCCAGGACCTCGATATCTTCTTCCCGCTCGGCGACCAGGCCACCCACCATGCGCTGAGCAACCAGGCCAAGGAGATCTGCAGCCGCTGCCCGGTCATGGCCACCTGCCGCGCCTGGGCCCTGCGCACGAGCCCCGAGTTCGGCATCTTCGGCGGCCTCACGGCCCACGAGCGGCGCCTCGTCCGCGAGGGCCGCTGGAACGGGCAGGGTCCCCGCCGCACCGCCCGCACCGACGCCGCCTGAGGCGCCACCCGTACGACGACCGAGGCCCGCCCCTGCTCAGCAGGAGGCGGGCCTTGTCCGTTCCCCCACCACCACGGTCGTCGCGCCGGGCGAGGACCGAACCCGTTGACCGGTCCGAGCACGAGGGCGCTGCGCGTGGACCGGTCTGGCGGGAGCCCGGGACGCAAGAGCCCGGGACAGCGTGAGTCGTCCCGGGCGGATGGTTGCGTAGCGCTCTCGCGCTCGGGCCGGCCGGAGCCAGGCCCGGGCACGTGGAGCAGGCGCGACGACCGACTAGTCCCCCGGCCACTCACCCGTCAGCTTCTCGAAGCCCTGGGCGCCGAGCCGGTCGACGAGCGCCTTGACCGCGGCGAAGATGGCGCCCTGGATGCTCGCGGCGATCAGCACGCGGGCCAGGGAGTACTCCGACTGCAGGGCGTCGGGCGCGTCCTCCTGACGCGCGACGCGCTTCCACACCTGCTTGAAGATCGCCCCCGCGACGGCGCCGGCGGCGATGCCGGTGACGAGGCCGACGGGTCGGTAGGCGAGCTGGGCTGCGTTCACCATGTCTGTTGCTCCTGCTCGTGCGACGGGGTCAGGCGCGGGCGCTGCGGACGGCGAGGGCGATCACCAGGGCGACCGCCCCGGCGCTGATCGCGGCCTGGGTCGGCAGCGGCAGTGCCCGGAACTTCTCGACGAGGGTACGGGACCCGGCCGCGGCCGAGCCGGCGGCCGACCCGACGGACTCCCGGGCGCCGGCGACGGCGTCCGAGACGGCTCCGGACACCGTGGCGCCGGCCTCGTGGACCGCCTCACGGGCGTTGGCCTTGACGTCGAGCTTGTCGCTCAGGGCCTCGACGTTCGCGGCGAGCCGCTCCCGGCGGGCCTCGATGTCGGCCTGGATCTGCTCGGGGGTCTGCTTCTCGGCGCGCGGGGTGCTGTCGCTCACGTGCGGATCGACTCCTTGATCTCGGCCACGTCGGTCTTGACGCTGGCGATGGTCTCGGTGGGCACCGGGGGTGCCGCCTGGCTCAGCTGCTTCTTGCCCAGCAGCGCGGCGACCCCGGCGACGACGACGAGGACCACACCGACGACCAGGGCCGCGAGCCAGGGTGAGACGACGTTCGCGAGGCCCAGCACGGCGGCCGCGATCAGCACGCCGAGGCCGTAGAGGGCGACGACGCCCGCGCCGGCGAAGGCGCCGATGCCGAGGCCGGCCTTCTTGGCCTTGTGCCCCACCTCGGCCTGGGCGAGGCGGATCTCGTCGCGGACCAGCGCGCTCAGGTCCTCCGACAGGGACCGGAAGAGCTCACCGACGGACTTGTCGGACGGGTCGTCGGTGGTGCTGCGCCCCACCGCGACCTGGGAGGTGACGCCGGGGGCGCTGTCGCTCGTCATGCCTGCTGTTCCTTCGGGGGTCCGGTCGTGCTCCGCGGTGCCGGCGCTCAGGCCGGTCGTGCTTTTGGGTCGCCGCCCTCCGCGCCCTCGGGCACCGAGTCCGCCTTGACGGCGTCCCGGTCCCCCAGCGGTCGCGGGTCACCCTGGGTCGTGTCCTTGATCGTCTGCTGCTCGGACTCGGCGTTGATCTCCGCCCCGAGCAGGATCGCGTACGAGGTGATGTAGAGCCACAGCAGCAGGATCACGATGCCGGCGATGGCGCCGTAGGTCTTGGCGTAGCTGCCGAACTGCGACACGTAGATCGAGAAACCGACCGACGCGACGATCCACAGCAGCGTCGAGACCGCGGCGCCGACGGACACCCAGCGCAGCTTGGGCGCGTCCCGGTCGGGGGCGACCCGGTAGAGGACGGCGAGCGCGACGGTGATCACCGCGACGATGAGGACCCAGCGCACCACCTGGATGCCGACGGTGACCAGCGTGCTGGTGCCGAAGACCTGGAGCACGACGGGCAGCACGGCCACCAGCGCGACGACGACCAGCAGGAAGACGATCGCGCCGAGCGTCAGGGCGAGGGCGACGAGGCGCTTCTTGACGAAGCCGCGGGTCTCCTCCTCGTCGTAGGCGAGGTTGACCGCGGTCATCAGGTTGCCCATGCCGCCCGAGGCGCTGAAGAGGGCCACGAGGATCGCGACCACCGCGCCGAACCCGACCGCGCCGTTGCCCGATGCCGCGGTGATCTGCTCGGTGATGATCTGGCGGATCTCGGCCGGCACGGCGGTGCCGAGCGCCTCGATCTGGTTCCGGATCTGCGCGGGGTCGGCGAAGAAGCTGTAGAGCAGGACCGCGGCGATCAGCGCCGGGAAGATCGCGAGGAAGGCGTAGTAGGCCATCCCGGCCGCCAGCAGCGGCACGTTGTCGGTCTTCGCCTCGGCCCAGCCGCGCTTGGCGATCTGGACCCAGCCCTTCTTGGGGATCTCCTGGGGCTTGTCGGCCCCTCCTCCCGGCACCGCCCCGGTGCTCGTGACCTGTGCGGTCGGCATGGCTCGTCCTCGTGGCTCGTGGTGCTCGACGGCGTCGTCGAGGAATACCTGCGCTACGCCGTTAACCCTCTCACGCGGGCGTAAACGCCCGGTCTCGTCGGGCCGCGGCGCGCCGGTCGGGAACGGCGCCTTCGTTACGATGCTGAGGTGGCAGAGCAGTCGCGTCCGACGCCCGGGTCCGGTCGGGACCTGCGGAGCCTGGTCGACCCGGTCGTCGTCGTCGCCTTCGGCGGCTGGAACGACGCGGGCAACGCCGCGACCGGCGTCGTGGACCACCTCCAGGAGGCGTACGGCGCCGAGCTGGCCTTCGCCCTCGACCCGGACGACTTCTACGACTTCCAGGTGAACCGCCCGATGGTCAGCCTGACCGACGACGACGACCGGGTGCTGACCTGGCCGACCACCGAGGTCCGGGTCGGCAGCCTCGCCGACGGGCGCGACCTCGTCCTGGTCCAGGGCCTGGAGCCCAACCTGCGCTGGCGCCAGTTCTCCACGACCATCGCCTCCGCGCTGCAGTCGGCGAACGCCCGGCGGGTCCACGTGCTCGGGGCGCTGCTGGCCGACACCCCGCACACCCGGCCCATCCCGGTGTCGACCTCGACCTACGACCGCGAGCTCATGACGTCGCTGGGCCTGGTGCCGTCGACGTACGAGGGGCCGACCGGGATCGTCGGCGTGATCGGCGACACCCTGGCTCGGGCGGGCCTCGAGGTCCTCTCGCTGTGGGCGGCGGTCCCGCACTACGTGTCGCACCCGCCGTGCCCCAAGGCGACGCTGGCCCTGCTCTCCTCGCTCGAGCAGCTCCTCGACACCTCGCTCGACCAGGGCGAGCTGCCCGAGCTCGCGCGCGCCTGGGAGCGGGGCGTCGACGAGCTCGCGGCCGACGACACCGAGGTCGCCGAGTACGTCTCGACGCTCGAGGAGCAGCAGGACGCGACCGAGCTGCCCGAGGCCAGCGGCGAGGCCATCGCCGCGGAGTTCGAGCGCTACCTGCGCCGCCGTCGAGGGAATTGACCCCTCGCACCACCACCGCCGGACCCGCCCCGTCCGTCCCCAGGAGGAGCACGATGCCCGGACCCACCAGCAAGCCCCGCAGCGCCGGGCAGCCCCCGCCCGACCCGTCGCCGACCATCGCGCAGCCGGGCGGCACGCCGTTCTTCGGGATCGTGCTGCTGGCCGGGCTGGTGGTCATCGGCGTCGGGCTCAAGAGCACCGCGAGCATCGTGGCGCCGGTCTTCCTGGTGCTCACCCTGGTGATCACCGTGGCCCCGCTGCGCCGCTTCCTGGTCAGGCACCGCTGGCCGTCGGCCCTCGCGAGCCTGGTCAGCCTGCTGGCCATCTACGCGCTGCTGGTCGTGATCCTCGGCTCCGTGGTGTGGTCGGTGTTCAGGCTGGTGGAGAAGCTCCCCGACTACGCGAACGCCTTCAACCGCATCTTCCAGTCGCTGCTCGGCGTCGCCGACCGCCTGGGCTACGGCCAGGAGCAGATCCAGAAGCTGGCCGGCACCTTCCAGCTGAGCAGCCTGGCCGCACCCGCCCAGACGCTGCTGAGCGGCGTCACGAGCTTCGGCTCGCTGCTGGTGCTGATCGTCGCGGTCGTGATCTTCATGGCCTTCGACCAGTCCGACATCGGTGCCCGGCTCGCGACCATCCGCCGGACCCGACCGCACATCGCCGACGGCCTGCAGAACTTCGCCGGCCGGGTGCGCAGGTACTGGATCGTCACCACCGTCTTCGGTCTGGCCGTCGCCGTGCTCGACACCATCGGCCTGCTGATCATCGGCGTGCCGCTGGCCTTCACCTGGGGTGTCCTCGCCTTCGTGACGAACTACATCCCCAACATCGGGTTCGTGATCGGCGTCATCCCGCCGGCCCTCATCGCGCTGCTCGACGGCGGCGTGGGCAGCGCCGTCGCCGTGGTCGCCGTCTACGTGGTGCTCAACGTGGTCATCCAGACGATCATCCAGCCGCGCTTCACCGGCGACGCCGTCGGCATCTCGGGCACGGTGGCCTTCATCTCGCTGATCTTCTGGGCGTACGTGCTCGGCGGCCTCGGCGCCCTGCTCGCGATCCCGGCGACGCTCTTCCTCAAGTCGACGCTGCTCGACAGCTCCCAGCCCGCGAGCTGGGTCAGCGCCCTGATCAGCAGCTCGCCCGGCGACGCGCCCGAGGAACCGCGCAGGCCCCGGGGGTCGTCCGGCCGCAAGCAGCCGGCCAAGGCCTGACCGTGCCGGCGGGCGCGTGGTCGACGGACGATCGCGCCGCCCGGCGCCGCTGCTGACGCACGTCAGCGGGGGGCAGCTAGCCGGCCGTGGCGTCGCCGAGCGCCCGGAGCCGGTTGACCATCGCGTCCGGGTCGTCGGCGGCGAACACCGCCGACCCCGCGACGAGCGCGTCCGCACCGGCCTCGACGCAGCGCTCGACGGTGTCCAGCGACACCCCGCCGTCGACCTGCAACCAGACGTCGCCGCCGGTCTCGGCGATCAGCTGGCGGGCACGGCGGATCTTGGGCAGGCAGAGGTCGAGGAAGGCCTGCCCGCCGAAACCGGGCTCGACGGTCATGACCAGCACCATGTCCAGCTCGCCGAGCAGGTCGGCGTACGGCTCGATCGACGTCGCGGGCTTGAGGGCCATGCCGGCGCGCGCCCCGCGCTCGCGCAGCTCGCGGGCCAGCCGCACGGGCGCGGCCGCGGCCTCGACGTGGAAGGTCACCGACTCCGCGCCGGCCTCGGCGAACTCCGGCGCCCAGCGGTCGGGGTCCTCGATCATCAGGTGGACGTCGAGCATCTGCGCGGTGACCGAGCGGATCGCCCTGACCACCGGCAGGCCCAGGGTCAGGTTCGGCACGAAGTGGTTGTCCATGACGTCCACGTGCAGCGCGTCGGCGCTCGGGATGCGCTCGATCTCGTGCTGCAGGTTGGCGAAGTCCGCCGACAGGATGCTGGGCATGACGCGCGTCGGTCTGGGCACGCGCCGACTCTAACGACGTCGGGCGGCGGCCTCAGCGCCGGCGCAGGTAGGCCGCGAACATCGCGTCCGTGCCGTGGCGGTGCGGCCACAGCTGCAGGAACTCCCCGTCCGGCCCGGTCGTCGCGTCGACCAGCCCGGGCAGGACCTCGCCGGCGGGCAGCACCTCGACGTCGTCGCGACCGGCGAGCGTCTCGCGGACGACGTCGACGGTCTCGTGCCGGTGCGGCGAGCAGGTGACGTAGGCGACCACCCCGCCGGGCGCGGCCGCGTCGAGGGCGGTGCCGAGCAGGGCGCGCTGCAGCGGGTGCAGCGCCTCGACGTCGTCCGCTTTGCGGCGCCAGCGCGCCTCGGGCCGGCGTCGCAGCGCGCCGAGGCCGGTGCACGGGACGTCGGCGAGCACCCGGGTGAAGCTGCCCGGTCGCCAGGGCGGTCGGGTGGCGTCGGCGGCCACGACCAGCGGACGGGTCCCGGCCGGGTACGCCCGGGTGGCACCGGCGACCAGCGTCGCCCGGTGCGGCGCGAGCTCGCCGGCCAGGACGCGGCTCCCCTGGCCGGCGGCCAGCCCGGTGAGCAGCGCGGTCTTGCCCCCGGGCCCGGCCGACAGGTCCAGCCAGGTGCCGGGCGCGGCGGCCGGGCGCGTCAGCCCCCAGGCCACCAGCTGCGAGCCCTCGTCCTGCACGCCGGCGCGGCCCTCGCGCACCAGGGCGAGGTCGCCCGGGTTGCCCGAGAGCCGGGCGGCGAAGGGCGACAGCCGGCCGGGTCCGTCGGCCTCGGCCTCCAGCTCCGCGGGCTCAGCGAGCCCCGGCCGGACGACCAGCGCGACCACGGGGCTCACGTTGTCGGCCTCGAGCGCCGCCACGAGCTCGTCGGCCGGCAGCAGGTCGGCGTACGCGTCCACGACCCAGCGTGGGTGCGCGTGCTCCAGCCCCAGCCGGTCGCGCTCGTCGCCGGTGCCCAGCCGGGCGACCCAGCCGTCGAGGTCGTGGGCGGCGACGCGGCGCAGCACGGCGTTCACCAGGCCCGTCACCCGGCGCCCGACCGTGGCGGCGGCGAGGTCGACGGTCGCGCTGACCGCGGCGTGGCTGCCCACCCGCATGCCGAGCAGCTGGTGGCAGCCCAGGCGGAGCAGGTCGACGACGGCCGGCTGCAGCGAGGAGAGCGGACGCCCGGAGGCGGACACGAGCACCGTGTCGTAGGTGCCGAGCCAGCGGCAGGTGCCGTTCAGCAGCTCGGTCGCGAAGGCCGCGTCGCGCCCGTGGATCCCGCGCTCGGTGAGCAGGCCGGGCAGGACGAGGTTCGCGTACGCCTCCTCGCCGGTCACCCGGCGCAGCGCGTCGAAGGCGACCCGCCGGGCCCGGTCGGCGGTGCGCGCCGGCCCGGTCGCGGGACGCGCCACCTCAGCCGCCCAGCCGGAGGGGTTCTCCCGAGCCGGTCGACGGGTCCCGCGTGACGCCGAGGCCCCGGGCCCAGTCGGGCGCGGCCATGGGCTTCTTGCCCTGGGCCTGCACCTGGCCCAGCTCGAGCACGCCGTCGCCGGTGCCGACCAGGACCGCGCGACGCCCGACCACGAGCTCGCCGGGCGCGGGCGTGGGAGCACCGTCGGTCTGCGCGGTGGCCGGCGAGGCCGACGAGATCTTGAACCGCTCGCCGCGGAAGGTGGTCCAGGCGCCCGGGTTCGGGTGGCAGCCGCGGACCAGCCGGTCGACCTCGACCGCCGGTCGCGTCCAGTCGACGCGGGCGTCCTCGACGGTGATCTTGGGGGCCATCGTGATGCCCTCGGTCGGCTGCACGACGGGCTCGACGCCCGCCTCCACGGCGTCGAGCGTCTCGACCAGCAGCGCGCTGCCGGAGTAGGCGAGCCGGGTGAGCAGGTCGCCGGCGGTGTCGCCAGGACCGATGGGTTCGGTGACGACGCCGTAGGTGGGTCCGGCGTCCATCTCCAGCACCAGCCGGAACGTCGTCGCCCCCGTCTCGGCGTCGCCGGCCAGCACCGCGTGCTGCACCGGCGCGGCCCCGCGCCAGCGCGGCAGGACCGAGAAGTGCAGGTTCACGAAGCCGTGGCGGGGGATGTCCAGCACGCGCTGCGGCAGCAGGGCGCCGTACGCGACCACCGGGCAGCAGTCCGGCTCCAGCTCGGTGAGCCGCGTGATGAAGTCCTCGTCGCGGGGGCGCTGCGGCTTGAGCACCTCGAGCCGGAGCTCCTCGGCGCGCAGGGCCACCGGGCTCGCGGTGAGGCGCTTGCCGCGCCCGCTCGGGGCGTCGGGACGGGTGACGACCGCGACGACCTCGTGCTCGGAGGCCACGATCGCGTCGAGGGCCGGCACGGCCACCTCAGGGGTCCCGCAGAAGACGACTCGCACCCGCGAACCCTACGTGTCTTTGGTCCTCGCTCCGCTCGGACGCGGCTCTGCTCGGACCCTCTGCACTCCTCCCTCCCGGTGACGACGACAAGCACGTCGTCACCGTCCGGTCCTCGGTGCAGAGGCGCCGGACCCGGCGCAGGAGAGCCGCGCTCGTCGCGACTCAGCCGAGCACCACCGGGTCGACCCGGACCCGCACCGCGCCGTCGCTCTTGCGCGCGCTGCGCACGCCGGCGACCTCCTTGGCGGCGCGCACGAGCGCGGACCCCGAGCGGACCGGGGCGCGCAGCGTGAGTCGCAGCAGCGGCTCGCCGTCGCTGCCCGGGAGCTGCTCGCGCGGCGGGAGCGGGACCGGCCCGAGCGTCTCGGTGCCGGGCGGCTCGCGGACGAGGGCGGCGTACTCCTGCAGGACGGGCGCGGCGCCGTCGATCGTCACCACCTTGGCCGCCGGCGGGAAGTGGGCCTCGGCGCGCTCGGCGAGCTCGCGCGCCGCGAAGCCGGCGGGGTCGACGCGCACCAGGGCCTGCAGGGCACGGCCGCTGCTGTCCCCCACGGCCAGCACCGAACCCCCGTCCGCGCCGCCCCGCACCAGCGCCACGACCGCGAACCAGCGCCGCAGCGCCTCCTCGGCCGCGCGCAGGTCGGGGCGCAGCAGCAGCAGGGTCGTGTCGAGCAGCACCGCGGCGGCGTAGCCGCCCTCCGCAGGCGGCTCGGCCCCCGGGGTGGCGACGACGATCGCCCCCGACGGGCCCACGCCCTCGAGCCGGCCCTCGCCGCTGGACTGCAGGACGGGCACGCCGGGGAAGGCGCGTCCGAGCTCGGACGCCGTCCGGCTCGCCCCGACGACCGGGGAGCGGACGTGCCGCCCACCGCAGATCGGGCACTCCCAGTCGACCTGCGGACGCCCGCACCAGCGGCAGGTCAGCACGCCCCCGGAACCCTCCCCGAGCGCGGTGGGCCCCGAGCAGAAGGTGCACCGCACGGGTTCGCGGCAGTCCTGGCAGACGAGGGCGAGGCGGCCCCCGGTCCGCGGGACCTGCACGAGCACGGGCCCGGTCGTCAGCGCCGCGCGGACCAGGGTGAAGACGTCGTGCGGGACCCGGGCGGCGCGGGCCGCCGGGTCGCGGGCCAGGGCGCGGTCGTCGTCGCCGCTCACCCGGACGCGCGGTGCCGCGTGGCGCACGCCCGCCCGCCCCTGGGCGACCGGACGCAGCCAGCCGCTCTCGACGTAGGCCTGGAGCTCGGCCGTGCGGCCGTACGACGCCAGCAGCGCCGCGGCCCCGCTCTGCCGCGCACGGAGGGCCAGCACCTCCCGGGTGTGCGGGTAGGGCGCGCGGGGCTCGGCCCACAGGTCGTCGCCGTCGTCCCAGAGCGCGACCAGCCCGAGGTCGCGCACCGGCGCGTACGCCGCGGCCCGGTTGCCGACGACCACCTGCGCGCGGCCGTGCGCCGCGGCGAGGAACGCGCGGTAGCGGGCGGCCGGACCGGCCTCGGCCACCAGGGCGACGACCCGGGCGCGCCCGAGCGCGGCGACGCAGGCCGCCTCCAGCCGGGCGACGTCGCGCTGGTCCGGCGCGAGCAGGACCGCTCCGCGTCCGCCCTCGACGCAGGCCCGGGCCGCCGCGGCGAAGCCCGCCGCCCAGTCCGACTCCGGCGCCGCGCTCGGCGTCACCTGCCACAGCGCGCGGGGGGAGCGCCCGGCCCGGAGCGCGGACCCGTACGCCGAACCGTCGGGGTAGGCGGTCAGCGGGTCCGGCGGCGCGGACGGCCACGGCACCGCGTCGGCCTCGGCCGCCTGCTCGCCGGACGCGGCCTGCGCAGCGGCTGCCTTCTCCGTCGCCGCGTGGCGCGGCGGGACCGCGAGGCGGACGACGTCGACGAAGGTGCCGGCGTAGTGGTCGGCCACCGCGCGCACCAGCGCCGTGGTCTCCGGGGTCAGCACCGGCTCGGCCGAGACGACCTTGTGCAGCGGCGCGAGCACCCGGTCGGTCTCGGTCGACGCGGCGCGCTCGAGCACGAAGCCGTCCCGCAGCCGGCCGGCGAACCGCACCCGCACCCGTACGCCGGGGACGGCCGCCGCGTCCTGGTCGGACGTCACCCGGTAGTCGAAGGGCCGGTCGAGGTGGGCCAGCGGCACGTCCACGGCGACGCGGGCCACCGGCAGCGCCGGCTCCGCGGGCGCAGGGGCGGGGTCGACGGGCACACGCGGATCCTAGGCAGCCCCACCGACAGGACCGCTCCGGCGGACGGGGCGGGCGGTGAGAGGGTGACCCGGTGACGGCGACGAGCGGGCCGGCGGCGTCCGAGCAGGAGGCGCGGACGCTGCTCGTCCACCTCGGCACGGCCATGGTCGCCACCGGCCAGCCCATCAACGAGGTCGAGGACGAGCTCGCCGAGGTGGGCCGTGCGCTCGGCCACCCCGGCACGCAGATCGCGGCCGGACCGACCGGTGTCATGCTCTCGCTGGCCAGCGGGGCGCCGGCGGCGTACGAGGCGGTCGCCGGCGCGCTGCGGCTCGACCAGGCCGCCCAGGTCCGCGAGGTCCGCCGCGACCTCCTCCAGCACCGGGTGGACGTCGCGACCGCGGACCGGCGCCTGCTCGACCTGCGCCACCAGCCCCCGCGCCATCCCGTGTGGCTGGCGAACCTGGGCTGGGTGGCCGTGGCGACGGGCATCGCGCTGATCCTGCAGCCGGGCGGGCGCAACGTCGTGCTGGCCGCGCTCGGCGCGCTGGTCGTGGTCGCGCTGTTCCGGCTGGCGCAGCGCTTCACGCTCCTCGCGACGCTGCTGCCGGTGGTCGCGGCGTTCCTGGTCGCCTGCCTGGTCTTCACCGCCGCCGACCTCGGCCTGGTCGAGGGGCCGCTGCGCACGCTGCTCCCCCCGCTGGCCGTGCTGCTGCCCGGGGCGCTGCTGGTCACCGCGATGTCGGAGCTCGCGACCGGCGACATGGTCGCCGGGTCGTCACGGCTGGTCTTCGGGCTCGTGCAGGTCCTGCTCTTCACCCTCGGCGTCGTCGCGGCGACCCGCCTCTTCGACCTGCCCCGCGAGGCCCTGGGCAACGTCCGCGTCGACGACCTGGGCTGGTGGGCCGCGCCGGTCGGCCTGGTGCTGATCTGCGCCGGCATCGGCCTGCTCGAGTCGCCGCCCGTCCGGCTGCTGCCCTGGATCCTGCTCGTCCTGGTCCTCGCCTTCGCCGCGCAGGGCCTGGGCCAGCACTGCTCCGGACCGGTTCTCGGCAGCTTTCTCGGCGCTGTCGCCGCCAGCCTCGGCTCCTACCTCGTCGAGGCGGTGGTGCCCGACCTGCCCCGGCTCGTGGTCTTCCTGCCGTCCTTCTGGCTTCTCGTCCCGGGCAGCCTGGGCGTGCTGTCGGCGACCCAGCTCGCCCTCGACCCCGGCGGCGCCACCGCCACGGTCCTCGGGATCGTGACCCTGGTCAGCGCCCTGGCCCTCGGCCTGCTCGTCGGCACGGCCGTGGCGCAGTCCCTGCGGACGGCGCTGCACCGGACCCGCCGGCGGCGGCGGACCCACCTGCCCCTCGACCACCGGCCTGAGGGGCGCGCGGTCTCCGAGCCGGCAGGCACGGAGAAGACCGAGGGAGAGGCAGCCGGATGACGTCGTGGCGCGACGAGGCCCCGACCGGTACCCAGGACGACCTGGACGGGCTGCTCGACCAGGCGCTCGGCTACGCCGAGGACCGCCTGCCCGAGGGCGGTTTCGCCCCGGTGGCCTTCACCGTCGACCTCGACGGCTCGGTCTCGATGTCGGCCGTGGGCTGGGACGAGGGCAGCGAACCCCCGCCGGCGGCCGCGCTCCTCGAGGGGCTCCGCAACGGGCTCCGCGCGACCCGGGACGGCTTCCGGGCCGTGGCCGTGGTGCTCGACGCGGCGCTGCCCGACGGCTCGGACGTCGTGCAGGTCGAGCTCGAGCACGCCGACGGCCAGGCGCTGTCGGTGCTGATGCCCTACGCCCGCGGCGCGGCCGGGATCGAGCCCGGGGACCTCGTGGCCGCCCCGGGGCGGCGACGCACCTGGGGCTGAGCCGGCTGGACGCGGCTCAGACGCGCTCGGCGGCCTGGTCGTCGGCGCCGCCTCCGCGCGGCACGCGGAAGGCCAGGATCCCGTTCTCCGACAGCAGCCGGCAGACGTCCTCGCGGTCGTCGTAGAAGACCTCGATGCCGAGCTCGCGGCACTTGGCCAGCTTGAGCTCGGGCGACTCCCGGGTGTGGTCGAAGACGACCTCGTGCACGGTCGGCACCTCGGTGACCGCCCGCACCTCGGCCTCCACCGTCCCGATCCGGCCGCGCCCGATCGCCGAGACCACGTGCACCTCGTCGCCCGCGGCGGCGTGCAGCGCGATCAGGTGCCCGATCTGGGTCGGGTAGTGGCTGAGCACGTGCCAGTAGTCGAAGCCGACGATCACCCGCACAACCTAGGCGTCCGGGCCGCGCCCGGGGCGGGCCCTGAGGCAGCGCCGCGAGGTCCTCCTCGGCGCGGCTGAGGAGGTCGTCCTCCGGGCTCAGCCGCGGACGGCGGCGGCGAGGGCGTCGGCGCGCTCGGTCCGCTCCCACGACGAGCCGGGCAGGTCGCGCCCGAAGTGCCCGTACGCCGCGGTGGGGGCGTAGACCGGGCGCAGCAGGTCGAGGTCGGCGATGATCGCGGCCGGGCGCAGGTCGAAGACCGACAGCACCGCCTCCTGGATCTGTGCCACCGGGACCTGCTCGGTGCCGAACGTCTCGACGTAGAAGCCGACCGGGTGCGCCCGGCCGATGGCGTAGGCGACCTGGACCTCGCAGCGGTGCGCGAGGCCGGCGGCGACCACGTTCTTGGCGACCCAGCGCATCGCGTACGCCGCGGAGCGGTCGACCTTGGACGGGTCCTTGCCGGAGAACGCGCCGCCCCCGTGGCGGGCCATGCCGCCGTAGGTGTCGACGATGATCTTGCGGCCGGTCAGGCCGGCGTCGCCCATCGGCCCGCCGACCTCGAAGCGCCCGGTCGGGTTGACCAGCAGCCGGTAGCCGCGGGAGTCGATCTCGAAGCGCTCGAGCACGGGGTCGACGACGTGCTTGCGCACGTCGGGGGTGAGCAGCGCGTCGAGGTCGATGTCGGCGGCGTGCTGGCTGGAGAGGACGACCGTGTCGAGCCGGACGGGGCGGTCGCCGTCGTACTCGATGGTGACCTGGGTCTTGCCGTCGGGGCGCAGGTAGGGCACGCGCCCGTCCTTGCGCACCTCGGACAGCTGCTCGGCCAGGCGGTGCGCCAGGTCGATCGGCAGCGGCATCAGGTTGGCCGTCTCGTCGGAGGCGTAGCCGAACATCAACCCCTGGTCACCCGCGCCCTGCGCGTCGAACCGGTCGACCGACTCCCCCGTGCGCGTCTCGTACGCGGTGTCGACGCCCTGCGCGATGTCCGGCGACTGCTGGCCGATGGCGACCTGCACGCCGCACGAGGCGCCGTCGAAGCCCTTGGTCGAGGAGTCGTAGCCGATCTCGAGGATGCGCGAGCGCACGATCGAGGGGATCTCGACGTAGGCGTCCGTGGTGACCTCGCCGGCCACGACGACGAGGCCGGTGGTGACGAGCGTCTCGACCGCCACCCGGCTGTGCGGGTCCTCGGCGAGGAGGGCGTCGAGGACCGAGTCGCTGATCTGGTCGGCGATCTTGTCCGGGTGGCCCTCGGTCACCGACTCCGAGGTGAAGAGGCGTCCGGTCACCGCTGCAACCTATCGCGCCCCCGAAGGGCGACCGCCGCGTCCAGGATGCGGTGGGCGAGGACGTCCTTGGGGCCGGTGTGCGGCCCGTCGACGCTCCCGGCGGAGCCGCCCGCGGCGAGCAGAGTGATCTCGTTGTCCTCCCGGCCGAACACCAGGCCGTGGCCCACGGTGTTCAGCACCAGCAGGTCGCAGCCCTTGCGGGCGAGCTTGTCGCGGCCGAGCTCCACGAGCAGCGCGTGGTCGGTCGCGGTCTCGGCGGCGAACCCCACGATGACCTGCGCGGGGTCGCGACGCGCCTCGACGAGACCGCGCAGCACGTCGGGGGTCTGCACGAGGTCGACGGTGAGGCCGCCGTCACCGGTCTTCTTGATCTTGGTGTCGCTGGCGTCGCGGGGGGTGAAGTCGGCCGGGGCCGCGGCCATCACGACCACGTCGGCGCTCACGGCGGCCCGGGTCATGGCGGCGGCCAGCTCGGCGGTGCTGCCGACCCGCTCGACCTCGACGGCCGGCGGGCCCGCGACGTCGGTGTGCGCGACCACGGCGTGCACGGTGGCCCCGCGCAGCCGGGCGGCGCGGGCGAGCGCCCAGCCCATCCGCCCCGACGAGGAGTTGCCGAGGAACCGCACCGGGTCGAGGTGCTCGCGGGTGCCACCGACGCTGACGGCGACCTCGAGACCGGCCAGGTCCTGCGCGGCGACGGCGGGGACGACGGCCGGCGCGGCCAGCACGGTCCGGGTCACGGCGAGGATCTCGGCGGGCTCGGGCAGCCGGCCCGCCCCGGAGTCGGCGCCGGTGAGGCGCCCGACGGCGGGGTCGATGACGACGGCGCCGCGGGAGCGCAGGGTGGCGACGTTGGCCCGGGTGGCGGGGTGCTGCCACATCTCGGTGTGCATCGCCGGCGCGAGCACCAGCGGGCAGGTGGCGGTGAGCAGCACGTTGGTGAGCAGGTCGTCGGCGCGGCCGGTCGCGGCCCGGGCCAGCAGGTCGGCCGTCGCCGGCGCGACCACGACCAGGTCGGCCTCACGGCCGAGCCGGACGTGCGGGACCTCGTACGCGTCGGTCCAGACGTCGGTGCTGACCGGGCGCCCGGACAGCGCCTCCCAGGTGGCCCGGCCGACGAAGGTCAGCGCGGACCCCGTCGGGACGACGGTCACCTCGTGGCCGTCGTCGCGGAGCCGCCGCAGCAGCTCGCAGGCCTTGTACGCCGCGATCCCCCCGGCGACGCCCAGGAGGACGCGGCTCACGCGCTACGCGGAGGCGAAGGGGTCGGGCTCGGTGGCGGGCGCCTCGGCCTCGGCGTCGGGGTCGATGTCGATGGCGGTGAGCTTGCCCTCGTTCAGCTCGCGCAGCGCGATGGACAGCGGCTTCTCCTGCACGGCGGTCTCGACCAGCGGGCCGACGTGGTCGAGGAGGCCCTCGCCCAGCTGGGAGTAGTACGCGTTGATCTGGCGGGCGCGCTTGGCCGCGAACAGCACCAGGCGGTACTTGCTGTCGGACTGGGTGAGCAGCTCGTCGATCGGCGGGTTCGTGATGCCTTCGGCGGCCGCGGTGTGGGAAGCGTTCTGGGGCACTAGCAGTCCTTCGTCTCGGATGGGCAGGGCACGCGCAGAGATCTCTGTCCGGTCCTTCGTGGGGACCTGGCGGGCACCTGCCGGGATCGTGCTCAGGGTCTGCTCGTCACAGACCCATCAAGGCTACCAAGTCCGCGACCGCCTGCTCGACACTGACGTTCACCACGACGGCGTCGAACTCGGCGGCGGCCTCCAGCTCGGCCCGCGCGGTCCGCAGCCGGCGCTCGCGCTGCTCGGCGGTCTCGGTCCCCCGCCCCACGAGGCGGCGCTGCAGCTCGTCGAAGCTCGGGGGGGCCAGGAAGACGAAGCGGGCCTCGGGCCAGGAGGTGCGCACCTGGCGCGCGCCCTGCAGGTCGATCTCCAGCAGCGCCGGCCGGGCCGACCCGGTGGCGGCGACGACCGGCGCGCGCGGGGTGCCGTAGCGGTGCACGCCGTGCACGACGGCCCACTCCAGCAGCAGGCCCGAGGCGACGAGCTCGTCGAACTCCGCCTCGGTCACGAAGAGGTAGTGCTTCCCGTCGACCTCGCCGGGCCGCGGCGGCCGGGTGGTCGCCGAGACCGAGACGAACACCTCGGGGTGGCTCGCGGCCAGGGCGGCGGTGACCGTCCCCTTGCCGACCGCGGTCGGGCCCGACAGCACGGTGAGGCGGCTGCGGGTCACTCGTCGACGGACCGGGCGAACTCGGCCACCAGGGCGGCGGTCTGGTGCTTGCCCAGGCCGCGGAGGCGGCGGTTCGGGGCGATCTCGAGGCGCGCCATCACCTTGCCCGCCCGCACCGCGCCCACGCGCGGCAGGGACTTCAGCACGTCGACGACCTTGGTGTGGGCCACGACGTCGTCGTGCTCGGCCGCCTCCAGCACCTCGGCGAGGCTCCGGTCACCGGTCCGCAGCGCCTGCTTGACCTCGGCACGCCGGCGGCGGGCCTCGGTGGCCGCGTGCCGCGCCTGCTGGCGCTGCTCGTCGCTCAACGGCGGGATGCCCACCGGGTCCTCCTCTCGAACGTCGTCGGGGGGCTCGGGTGGTCGTGGACGGACGCCGACGCCGTCGCTCCGGCCCGGGACGAACCTATCTCAGCCCGGCGACCGACTCCACGACCGCCCTCGCCGCCGAGCGCAGCGCCGCCGGGTCCGGGCCGGCCCGCATCACGTCGCGGCTCGTGGTCGGCAGCACGAGCGGCAGCGCCGCCCCGAACACCTCGGCCAGGTCGGCCACCGTGCCGCCCTGGGCGCCGAGGCCCGGGGCGAGGACCGAGCCGTTGAGGTGGTCGAAGCGGGTGCCCGTGCGCCCGATCGTGGCCCCCACGACGACGCCCACGTCACCCGTCGGCTCCGCGCCGGCGTTGCGTCGAGCGGCCTCGTCGACGACGCTCTGGCCGACGGTGGTGCCGTCGGCCGTGGTCGCGTGCTGCACCTGCGGGCCCTCGGGGTTGCTGGTCAGGGCGAGGACGTAGACGCCGCGGCCGTGCGCCCGCGCGAGCTCGACGGCACCGTCCAGCGAACCGAACCCCAGGTACGGGCTCAGCGTCACCGCGTCGGCGGCGAGCGGCGAGCCGTCGCTGAGGTAGGCGGCCGCGTACGCGTCCATGGTCGAGCCGATGTCGCCGCGCTTGACGTCGAGCAGCGACAGCGCACCGGCGTCGGCGCAGTCGGCGAGCACCCGTTCGAGCACGGCCACGCCGGCCGAGCCGTACGCCTCGAAGAAGGCCGACTGCGGCTTGAGGACGGCCACCTCCCCGCCCAGCGCCTCCACCATGCCGCGGGCGCAGCGCTCCAGACCGGCCACGGTGGGCTCGAGCCCCCAGGCCGCGAGCACCCCCGGGTGCGGGTCGACGCCCACGCAGAGCGGTCCGCGGCTCGCCACCGCGGCGGCCAGCCGGGCCCCGTACGGCTCCCTCATGCTGCGCTCCCCTCTCGTGGCGCCCGTGCGGCGCGGGACGGTTCCGCGGCGCGCGCGTCGACGGCCCGCAGCAGCGCCGGGCCGGCGTAGACGAAGCCGGTGTAGACCTGCAGCAGCCGGGCCCCGGCGTCGAGCAGGGCCGAGGCGTCGTCGGCGGTGGTGATGCCCCCGACGCCGATCACGGGCAGCGCGGTGCGGGCGGCGAGGAAGGCGACGACCTCGCGGGCCCGCGCCGCGAGGGGCGCGCCGGAGAGGCCGCCCGCCTCGCCCGCGCGCCAGGCGTCGGTGGCGGCGAGCCCGTCGCGGCGCAGCGTGGTGTTGGTGGCCACCAGACCGGACGCGCCGGCGTCCGGTGCAGACGTCGAGGACGTCCTCGAGGGCGTCCGGGGTGAGGTCGGGCGCGACCTTGACCAGCACGGGCACCGGTCGTGCCGGGTCCTGCTCGCGGGCCGCGCCGACGAGGGCCGCGACCAGGGCGCGCAGCGTCGCCCCGTCCTGCAGGGCGCGCAGGCCGGGGGTGTTGGGGCTGGAGACGTTCACGGCGACGTAGTCGGCGTGGGGCGCGACGGCGGCGAACGAGGCCTGGTAGTCCGCGGCCGCCTCCTCCAGCGGGGTCGTCCTGGTCTTGCCGAGGGAGATGCCGACCGGGACGCCGGGGGCCGGCGAGCCGCGGCGGACCCCGGCCGCGTCCAGGCGCGCGGCGAGCGCCGCCGCGCCCGCGTTGTTGAACCCCATCCGGTTCACCAGGCCGCTGCTGGCGGGCAGCCGGAAGAGCCGCGGCCGGGGGTTGCCGGGCTGCGCGGTCGCGGTGACCGTGCCCAGCTCGACGTGGCCGAAGCCCATCGCGGCCCACGCGCGGGGGGCGACGCCGTCCTTGTCCATGCCCGCGGCGAGGCCGACGACCCCGGGGAAGGTCAGCCCGAACGCCTCGACCGGGCGCCGCGGACCGCGGGTCAGCAGCCGCAGCGCGGCCAACGCGCTCGGACGGTCGTCGAGCGCCGCCAGCAGCCCCAGGGTGGCGGAGTGGACCCGCTCGGGGTCGCCGCCGTGGGACCGGAACAGCGCGGGGCGGAGCACCCGGGCGTACGCCGCCCCGGTCGCGGCGGCGAGCACGCTCAGCGCTCCGCCCCCACCAGGGGCTCGGCCGGCACGTCGGCGGCACCGCGCGCCCACGACTGCAGCGAACGGACGCCGACCTGCCCGCCGCGGATCGCCTCGATGCCCTGCACCGCGGCGGCGAGGCCCTGGACGGTCGTGATGCACGCGATGTTGCGCAGCACCGCGGCGGTCCGGATCTCGTAGCCGTCGAAGCGGGGCCGCCCGCCGGCACTGAGCCCGGCCGGGGTGTTGAAGATCAGGTCGATCGCGCCGTCCATGATCAGCTGCACGACCGTCGGCTCGCCCGCCGGGCCGGGGCCCTGGCTGAACTTGCGCACCGCGCGCGCGTCCACGCCGTTGCGCCGCAGCATCGACGCGGTGCCGGCGGTGGCCAGGATCTCGAAGCCGAGGTCGGCCAGCCGCTTGACCGGGAAGATGATCGAGCGCTTGTCGCGGTTCGCGACCGAGACGAAGACGGTGCCGGCCGTGGGCAGCGAGCCGAACGCCGCGGCCTGGCTCTTGGCGAAGGCGGTGCCGAAGCCGACGTCGAGCCCCATCACCTCGCCGGTCGAGCGCATCTCCGGGCCGAGGATGGTGTCGACCGAGGCGCCCTCGACGGTGCGGAAGCGGTTGAACGGCATGACCGCCTCCTTGACCGCCATCGGCGCTCCCGGCCGCTCGTCGGTGCCGTCGCCGGTCGGGCGCAGCAGCCCCTCGGCGCGCAGGGTGGCGATCGAGGCACCGAGCATCACGCGCGCGGCGGCCTTGGCCAGCGGGGTGTCGGTGGCCTTGGACACGAAGGGCACCGTACGGCTCGCCCGCGGGTTGGCCTCGAGCACGAAGAGCGTGTCCCCGGCCAGCGCGAACTGGATGTTGATCAGGCCCTGCACGCCCACGCCGCGCGCGATCGCCTCGGTGGAGGTGCGGATCCGCTCGACCACCTCGCTGCCGAGCGTGATCGGCGGCAGCGCGCACGCCGAGTCGCCGGAGTGCACGCCGGCCTCCTCGATGTGCTCCATGACGCCGCCGAGGTAGAGCTCGGCACCGTCGTAGAGCGCGTCGACGTCGATCTCCACCGCGTCGTCGAGGAAGCGGTCGACCAGCACGGGGTGCGCCGGGGACACCTCCGTCGCGCGGTCGATGTAGGAGGCGAGGGTCGGCTCGTCGTAGACGATCTCCATGCCGCGCCCGCCCAGGACGTACGACGGGCGCACGAGCACCGGGTAGCCGATGTCGGCGGCGATCGCGCTCGCCTCGGCGAAGCTGCGCGCCAGGCCGTGCTTGGGCGACGGCAGCCCCGCGGCGTCGAGGACGTCGCCGAACGCGCCGCGCTCCTCGGCCAGGTGGATGGCCTCGGGGCTGGTCCCGACGACGGGCACGCCGGCGTCCTTGAGCGCCTGGGCCAGGCGCAGCGGGGTCTGCCCGCCGAGCTGCACGATCACGCCGGCCACGGGCCCCGCCTGCTGCTCGGCGTGGAACACCTCGAGCACGTCCTCGCAGGTGAGCGGCTCGAAGTAGAGACGGTCGGCGGTGTCGTAGTCGGTCGAGACCGTCTCCGGGTTGCAGTTGACCATGACCGTCTCGTAGCCGGCGCCGTCGTTGTCCGGCGCCGAGGACAGCGCGAGCGCGGCGTGCACGCACGAGTAGTCGAACTCGATGCCCTGGCCGATGCGGTTCGGGCCGCTGCCCAGGATCAGCACCGCGGGACGGGTCCGGGGCACGACCTCCGTCTCGAGGTCGTAGGAGCTGTAGTGGTACGGCGTCCGGGCCGCGAACTCGGCCGCGCAGGTGTCGACGGTCTTGTAGACCGGGCGCACGCCGAGCGCCCAGCGGACGCCGCGCACGACCTCCTCGGAGAGGTTCCGCAGGCGGGCGACCTGGACGTCGGAGAGCCCGTGCCGCTTGGCCAGGCGCAGCACGTCGGCGGTCAGCTCCGGGGCGTCACGCACCTCGTCGGCGACCTCGCTGACGAGGAACAGCTGGTCGACGAACCACGGGTCGATGCGCGTGGAGGCGTGGACCTGCTCGGGCGTGGCGCCGGCCCGGACCGCCTGCATGACGACCGCCAGGCGGCCGTCGTGGGGTCGGGAGGCCTCGGCGAGGAGCGCGTCGACGCGCTCAGGGGCCGGCGGGCCGAAGACGAACGGCGCCTTCGGGTCCTCCAGCGAGCGCAGCGCCTTGCCGAGGGCCTCGGAGAAGTTGCGGCCGATGGCCATGGCCTCGCCGACGCTCTTCATGTGGGTGGTGAGCGTGGAGTCGGCGAGCGGGAACTTCTCGAAGGCGAAGCGCGGGACCTTCACCACGACGTAGTCCAGGGTCGGCTCGAAGCTCGCCGGGGTGCTCTGCCCGTCGGAGGAGGCGGTGATGTCGTTCGGGATCTCGTCGAGGGTGTAGCCGACGGCGACCTTGGCCGCGATCTTGGCGATCGGGTAGCCCGTCGCCTTCGACGCGAGCGCCGAGCTCCGCGAGACGCGCGGGTTCATCTCGATGACGATCATGCGGCCGGTCGCCGGGTCGACGGCGAACTGGATGTTGCAGCCGCCGGTGTCGACGCCGACCTCGCGGATGATGCCGATCGAGACGTCGCGCATCCGCTGGTACTCGCGGTCGGTCAGCGTCATCGCCGGGGCGACGGTGATCGAGTCACCGGTGTGCACGCCCATCGGGTCGAAGTTCTCGATGGAGCAGACGATCACCACGTTGTCCGCGCGGTCGCGCATGACCTCGAGCTCGTACTCCTTCCACCCGAGGATCGACTCCTCGATGAGGACCTCGGTGGTCGGGCTGGCCGACAGCCCGGCGCCGGCGATGCGGCGCAGGTCGGTCTCGTCGTGGGCGAAGCCCGGAGCCGACGCCGCCCATGGTGAAGCTGGGCCGCACGACGAGCGGGTAGCCGAGCTCGCCCGCGGCGCCCAGGACGTCGTCGATCGAGTGGCACACGAAGCTCCGGGCGACGCCGAAGCCGGGGTCGGTCGGGTCGCCGCTCTGGGCCAGGCCCTCGACGATCGCCTTGAACTGCTCGCGGTTCTCCCCGCGCTGGATCGCGGCGACCGAGGCGCCGATGAGCTCGACGCCGTAGCGCTCGAGCACCCCGCTGTCGTGCAGCGCGATGGCGGCGTTCAGCGCGGTCTGCCCGCCGAGGGTGGCGAGCAGCGCGTCGGGCCGCTCGAGGGCGATGACCTGCTCGACGAACTCGGGGGTGATCGGCTCGACGTAGGTCGCGTCGGCGAACTCGGGGTCGGTCATGATCGTCGCCGGGTTGGAGTTGACGAGGATCACCCGGAAGCCCTCGGCCCGCAGCACCCGGCAGGCCTGGGTGCCGGAGTAGTCGAACTCGCAGGCCTGGCCGATGACGATGGGGCCGGACCCGATCACGAGGATCGAGGAGATGTCGGTGCGGCGGGGCATCAGGCGACCGTTCCCTGGGGCTGCCGAGCGGTCGTGCGCGAGGCCATCAGGTCCACGAACCGGTCGAACAGGTAGCTGGCGTCGTGCGGCCCCGCGGCCGCCTCGGGGTGGTACTGCACGGAGAAGGCGCGCAGCGCGCCGTCCTCGTCCTCCAAGGCGAGCCCCTCGACCACGTCGTCGTTGAGCCCGACGTGGCTGACCCGGGCCCAGCCGTACGGCGTCCGCGTCCGTCCCTCCCGGGGTGCGTCGACGGCGAAGCCGTGGTTGTGCGCGGTCACCTCGACCTTGCGCGTGGTGAGGTCCATGACCGGCTGGTTGATCCCGCGGTGGCCGTAGCGCAGCTTGTAGGTGCCGAAGCCGAGCGCGCGGCCGAAGATCTGGTTGCCGAAGCAGATGCCGAAGTACGGCACGCCCGCCTCGAGCACCGAGCGCAGCAGGGTCACCGCGTCCTCCGTCGCCCCGGGGTCGCCCGGGCCGTTGGAGAAGAAGACGCCGTCGGGCTGCAGCGCCTCGACCTGGGCCCACGTCGTCGCCGCGGGCAGCACGTGGGTCTCGATCCCCCGCTCGGCGAGCCGCGCCGGGGTCATCGACTTGATGCCGAGGTCGATCGCCGCGACGGTGAAGCGCTTCTCGCGGTGTCCCGAGGGTGGACGACCCCCCGCACCCCCCGCTGAGCTCCCGTCGCCGGCGCTGCTGGAGCTCCAGGCACCGACGACGTACGCGCTCGCCGTGCTGACCTCGTCGGCCAGGTGGGCGCCGGTCATCTGCGGCGTCTCCTGCACCCGGGCGAGCAGCGCGGCGCGGTCGGTACCGAGGCTGGAGATGCCCACACGCATGGCCCCGCGCTCGCGCAGGTGGCGGGTCAGGGCGCGGGTGTCGACGTCGCACATCCCGACCACGCCCTGGGCGGAGAGCTCCTCGTCCAGGCCGCGGCGGGACCGCCAGCTGGAGGCGACGCGAGCGGCGTCGCGCACGACGTAGCCGGCGACCCAGATGCGCGAGGACTCGTCGTCCTCGTCGTTCCACCCGGTGTTGCCGATGTGCGGCGCGGTCGCGACGACGACCTGGCGGTGGTAGCTCGGGTCGGTCAGCGTCTCCTGGTAACCGGACATCCCGGTGGAGAACACCGCCTCGCCGAAGACCTCACCCACGGCGCCGAAGGAGGAGCCGCTGAAGGTGGTGCCGTCCTCCAGCACGAGGAGCGCGGGAACCCTCCGGACGCGACGTGAGCCTCTCGAGGGGCTCGCGACCGAGGGTGCGGGGGCGGTGGTTGCAGGCATCAACCGTCCTTTCCTGCCTCACGGGACAGGTCTTAAAGGGTGGTGTCACGTCAAGGTATCAGCGCCGAGCCGACGGGCCCTCCCCGTCCAGGGCCGCCCCGTCCGACGCCCGTCCGACGCCCGGACGCGCCCGTCCCTCGTGCCCTCGCCCCGGCCGCCCTCCTCCCGCCGCCGGTGGCCGGCCGCTCGTCGGCTGGCCGCTGGCCGCTGGCCGCTGGTCGCTGATCGCTGGTCGCGTCGCGGTACGCCCGAGGACGTCCGGCGAGCCGGGACCGACGGCGGACCGCGGTCGACCCGCTCGGCCCGCTCCCGCCCGGCGTGGTCGGGCTCACAGGGCCCCGTTCCGGAATTTCGATTAGGCGCCCTATGTTCTTTCGTATGCGTTGCGTACAGCAACTAAAGGAAGTGGGAACGTTGGCTCTCTCCGGACGCCGCGCCGCGGCCCTCGTCGGGGCGCTCGACTCCGTCACCCGCACCCTGCGCTTCGTGGCCGCGAAGGACCACGGCCACACGATGACGGGCACGCTGGCCGGCATCCTCAAGGCCGTCGAGACCACCGACCTGCGCCCCGGCGACCTCGCCGCGGCGCTGATGGTGGCGCCCTCGGTCGCCTCGCGCGCCGTCGCCGCCCTCGAGGCCGACGGCCTGGTCCAGCGCCGGCCGGACCCCGGGGACGCGCGCGCCTGCCGGATCGGCATCACCGACGTCGGCCGCGAGCGCCTCGCCGACCACAAGCGCTACCTGGTGCAGCGCGTCGTCGCCGCCCTGCCCGACTGGGACGACGACGAGGCCGCCCTCGCCGCGCAGGTCCTGAGCCGGCTCGAGCTGAGCCTCGCCTCGGCCCCCGCGAACCACCCCGTGCCCACCGCGAAGGTGCTGGCCGGGACCACCGCCCTCACCCTGCTCGACCAGACGGAGCCCGCCACCACATGAGTACCGCCACCCGCAGCGCGAACCCGACGGCGACCACCTCGGCCGCCGCACCGGCGCCCACCGACGCCGCCCGGACCAGCACCAGCGTGCCGCCGCCCGCGGGCGGGGCCAAGGTCTACAGCCACCGCGAGATCCTCGAGGTGATGACCGGCCTGCTGGCCGCCCTCTTCACCGCCCTGCTGAGCACGACCATCGTGTCGACGGCCCTCCCGACGATCATGGCCGACCTGCACGGCACGCAGCGCCAGTACACCTGGGTCATCACCGCCTCGCTGCTGGCGCTGACCATCACCACCCCGATCTGGGGCAAGCTCTCCGACCTGTTCAGCAAGAAGCTGCTGGTCCAGCTCGCGATCGTCGTCTTCGTCGCCGGCTCCGTCGGGGCCGGGCTGTCGCAGACCGTGCCGCCGATGATGGCCTTCCGCGCCCTGCAGGGCGTCGGCATGGGCGGCCTGATCGCCGTCACCCAGTCGATCATGGGCTCGATGATCTCGCCGCGTGACCGCGGTCGCTACTCGGGCTACATGGGTGCGGTCATGGCCGTCAGCACCGTCTCCGGGCCGCTGCTGGGCGGCGTGCTGACCGACTCCGTGGGCTGGCGCTGGTGCTTCTTCGTCTGCGTGCCGCTCGCCGTGGTCTCCCTGGTCGTGCTGCAGCGCACGCTCAACCTCGTCACGATCACGCGCCACGTGACGCTCGACTACCTCGGCGCCGCCCTGGTCGCCGTCGTCGCCGCGCTGCCGATGCTGTGGGTCACCTTCGCCGGCACCGACTACGCCTGGATCTCCTGGCAGTCCGGCGCGTACCTCGCCGGCTTCGCGGCCGCCGTGACCCTGCTCGTCGTCGTCGAGCTGCGGGCCCCGGAGCCGATGGTCCCGCTGCGCGTGCTCAACAACCGCACCACCCTGCTGATGATCCTGGCCAGCCTCGGCGTCGGCATGGCGATGTTCGGCAGCAGCACCTTCCTCACGCAGTACTTCCAGCTCGCCGGCGGTCACACCCCGACCCGCGCCGGCCTGATGACCATCCCGCTGATCATCAGCCAGCTGCTCGTCTCCACCCTCGGCGGCCAGCTCGTCAGCCGCACAGGGCGGTGGAAGCCGGTCATGGTCGTGGGCGCCGTCGCGCTGGTGGCCGGGCTCGCCCTGATGGGCACCCTCGACCACACCACCCCGTTCTGGCAGGTCGCGATCTTCATGGTCGTGATGGGCATCGGCATCGGCGCCCTGGTGCAGAACATCGTCCTGGCCGTGCAGAACACCGTCGACGTGGCCCAGATCGGTGCCACCTCGGCCGCGATCGCCTTCTTCCGCTCCCTCGCCGGCGCGGTGGGCGTGGCCGTGCTCGGCGCGATCCTGGCCACCCAGGTGACCGACCGGGTCACCACCGGGCTGCGCTCCCTCGGGGTCAGCGGCGCCGGGGCGGGTGACGGTTCGCTGGACCTGCACGACCTGCCGGCGCCCGTCCGGGCCGTCGTCCGGGCCGCGTACGGCGACTCGTTCGGCGAGCTCTTCATGATCGCCGCCGCGGCCGCCGTCCTGACGCTCGTCACCGTGCTGCTCGTCAAGGAGGTCCCGCTGCGCGACACCGTCGAGATGCGGCCCGAGGCCGCCGGCGACGTGAGCGCCGCGCTGGCCGAGGACACCGGTCGCGAGGACCGGGGGCTCGAGGGCCCGAGGACCGCTCGGACCGCGCCCGACCGGCAGGGTGCCGATGCCGAGGACACCACGTGGGACGACCCCGCTGCCCGGCGCGTCGTCGCCGCGCTCGACGTCCTGACCGCCGCCCAGGACCGCGCCCGGTCCCACCAGGCCGCCGCGGCGCGGACGCAGACCGAGCTCGTCGGTCTCGTGGACGCGCTCGAGCAGCGCGTCGACGAGGTCGCGGTCGAGTTCCGGGGCCAGATCGAGGAGATCCGCGCCCGGCTGGCCGAGCCCGAGGCGCAGCCCTCGCTCGGTCTCGACGGCGAGGGCGGCGACAGCCTCCGGGCCTACGAGTACCGCCTGCTGCTCGACAGCCAGCAGACCGCCGACACGGTCACCCGCCTCGCCCGGACCGAGGCCGAGCGGGTGCTCGCCGACGCCGAGCAGCAGGTCGCCGAGCTCCAGCAGCGCATCGCGACCCTGAGGAAGGCCGAGGCCGAGCTGGCCGACCGGGTGCGCGCCCGGCTCTGACCTCCGACGCCGCGGCCACCGCTGCCGCCGCGGCCGTGGCGACGTCCGCGATCGGGCGCCGCGGAGGGTCCGCACGGGCGAGGCCACGAGCAGGAGGCGACGAGCAGGACGCGACGAGCACCCACCGACCCTGGTTCACCTCGGGCTCCGGACGCACGGACGCCCGGGCGGTGAACCCGCCCGGGCGTCCGTGGTGCTGCCGGTCAGCGCGTCAGCTGGCGCGGACCGCCTTCTTGGCGGCGGCCAGCGTGGTGACCGAGGAGGTCGACCTGCTGGTGCCGAGCCGGACCTTCAGCGACGTCGCCCCCTGCTTGACGACGCTCAGCCTGACCCCGGCGTCGGCGACCTTGACCCCGGAGCTGGGGATCGCCGGGTCGAAGTAGGACCTCGTGTCGTCGAAGGTCGGGACGGCCTTCTGCCCGCGGACGTAGCTCGACTGGCCCTTGACGTGGAGGGTGAAGGAGTCGGCCTTCTGCCGTCCGAAGGTGGCGTCGTAGATCTGGACACGGGCACGCCACGGCTTGCCGTCGATGCGGTAGATGGGCGCGGGGTGCGCGTCCACCGTGAGGATCTGGCCGTTGCCCGGGTGCACCGACACGTTGTTGTCGTTGTACCGGCCGTCCCAGAAGGTCACCTGCAGACCGTCCTGGTAGGGGAAGTGGTCGACCTTGTCGGGCAGCGAGGCGCCGTAGCCGAAGTCGTACGGGCCGGTCCTGAGGTACCGGTCGAACGAGACGTAGCTGCGGTGGCTCGCGATGTAGTACTGCGGGTAGTCCTGGCTGCTCGTCGCACCGACGGTGCTGAAGCCGTCCGCGGTCCACCCGTTGGCACCCGACTCCGCGCCGTCGGCGAAGACCGTGGTGCTGCCGCTGACGAGGCTGATGTCGTCGACGAACAGCCCCGAGGGCTTGGTCTGGTCCTCACCCTGCACGGCCGCGTCGGTGCTGTAGCGGAAGCGCAGGTTGACCGTCTTGCCGGCGTACGCGGACATGTCGAAGGTCGCCGGGACGTAGCCCTTCGAGACCCCCGTGATCCCGTTGCCCGACGCCGCGTCGGTGATGCTGCCCGGGATCGACTTCCAGCCCGACCCGTCGTCGACCTGCACGAAGGCGAAGTCGTAACCGGCCTCGATGTTGTAGCTCGCCTTGACGTCCAGCGTCGACGCGCCGGCGGGCAGCGTCACCCGGCGGCTGAGCGAGGAGGTGTACTCGTCGCCGGCCCCGCTCCACCACTGCAGCCGGCCCTCGGGAGGCGTCGGCAGCGTGGTCGTGACCGCCTTGGGGGGCAGCACGGTGACGAGCGCCTGCGGCTTCTTGCTGTTGTACTCGTGCGGGCCGAGGTCGTAGGTCTTCTTCTGACCCGCCACCGCGATCTCGTAGTCGAGCCAGCCGAGCTGCAGCTTCTCCCACGCGCCGAGGTCGCCCGGGCGCGTGCCGATGCCCTGGTCGCCCGCGGCCGAGAGGCGGCTCTGGGCCATCAGGCTCCAGAACTCCACCGGCTGGTCGCCGCCCACCGTGTCGTAGAGGTCCGGCAGGCCGAGGTCGTGGCCGAACTCGTGGGTGAAGACCGACAGGCCGCCGTTCTCCGGCTGGATCGTGTAGTTGCCGACCCAGATGCCGCTGTCGCCGATCGGGGTGCCGCCGAGCTTGTTCTGCGCGGGACCGGTCACGCCCTGCTGGTCGGCGAAGGCGTACCACTTGTGCGACCAGATGGCGTCCTCGCCCTGGTGCGGGTCGCCGTCGGCCTGGTCGCCGCCCGAGTGGACGATCTGGAAGTGGTCGATGTAGCCGTCCGGCTCGTTGAAGTCGCCGTCGCCGTCGTAGTCGTAGCGGTCCTGCTGGTCGAAGCTGGCCAGCTGCTTCGTGATCTGGGCGTCGGTGCGACCCGCGGCCTTCTGGTCGGCGGCCCACTGGGTCACGCCGTCCTTGATCAGGTCCCAGGTGTTGGCGCAGACGTTGTCGCCGCAGACGTTCGGGTCGTCGCCCGCCTTGGTTTCGTTCGGGTCGTCCGAGCGGCCGTAGCGCGCCTCGTTGTAGGGGACCTTGACCCAGTTCGTCACGGTGCCGTCCACCGAGTAGCGCCCTGAGGACTGCTTCTCGTAGTAGGACTTCACCGAGTCGACGCCGTCGCCCTCACCGAAGTAGAGCTTCCGGAAGTACGCGGGGGAGTAGTTCTTCTGCCAGACCGTGCTGTTGTCCTTCGCCCGGTTCGGCTCGGGGATCTGGTTGTGCTGCGGTCCGTCGAAGGTCGTCGGCCCCGCGATGTCGGGGTTGATGTCCTTGTCCGGGTAGTTCGGGTCACGCTGGTCCCCGAACTCGGTGAGGACGACGAAGATCTTGTCCGTCTTCTCCCGGGACAGCTCGACGTACTGGTCGACCATCTTCGGGGCCTTGGCCGGACCGGCGGCGCGCGCGCTGCGCCGGCTGCCCGGACCCGCCGTGGCGGGCTTCGTGCCCACCTTGACGACGAGCGAGCCGTTGATCTTCTCGATCTTGCTCTGGCCCGTCAGCACGAGGTTCATCGCCTGCTTCTGCAGGGCCTCCTGCTTCTGGCTGAGCGGGTCGGTCCGGGCGTCGGACTGCTGGGGCGCTTCGCTCACGCCCGGCGACGTCACCGGCGGTGCCTTGGGGGTCGGTGCTGCGGCGGCGGTCATGGCCGTCGTCAGCATGAGCCCCGATGCCAGGCCGAGGCCCAGCACTGCTCTCACGTCTTTGCGCACGTGTTCTCTCCCTGGCCCTCGTGGGGCTGTCGGCGGGTAGGTCAGGGTCGAGAACGTAGGTGGGCTACGAGAAGTCTGGCAATGACCTGGCACCGAGCCGCGACTTCTTCTTGCTCAATCCTCAGCAAACCCGGGAACCTTTATCACGGGGCGCTGTCGGTCACCGGGGCGGTCGCGGACTTGCTGTCGATGACGGCCCCGAGCACCCCTCCCACGAAGGACGGGGAGTCGTCGGTGGAGAGGTCGGCGACGAGCCGTACGGCCTCCGACACCGCCACCGCGTCGGGCACCTCGAGGTGGTCGATCTCGAGCACGGCGATGCGCAGGGCGCTGCGGTCGACCCGGGGTGTGCGCGGCAGCGTCCAGCCCCGGGCCAGGGCCGCGGAGATGCGTGCGTCGATCGCCTCGCGGTGGTCCGCGACGCCCTCGACGAGGGTGCGCGTGTAGTCGCGCAGCGGCGGGTCGGCCTCGGCCGCCCGCTCGGCCAGGGTCTCCAGCGGGTCACGCCCGCGCAGCTCGGACTCGAAGAGGATGTCCAGCGCCCGCTTGCGCGCCTTGCTCCGGGCGGAGCCACGCCCGGAGCCGGGTCGGGCCGCGGGCGAGGAGGAGGGGGACGGGGCCTCGCTCACCTCAGCCCACGCGGCCGAGGTAGCTGCCGTCGCGGGTGTCGACCTTGACGCGCTCCCCCGTGGTGAGGAACAGCGGCACCTGGATCTGCAGCCCCGTCTCGACGGTCGCCGGCTTGGTCCCGCCGGTGCTGCGGTCGCCCTGCAGGCCGGGCTCGGTGTAGGTGACCTCGAGCTCGACCGACGCCGGCAGGTCGAGGTAGAGCGGGGTGTCCTCGTGGATCGCCACGGTCGCCATGTGCTCGGGGAGCAGGTAGTTCTTCGCGTCGCCGACGGTGTCGTCGGGGATGACCAGCTGCTCGTAGGTCGAGGTGTCCATGAACACGTAGCCGGAGCCGTCGTGGTACAGGTACTGCATCTCACGCCGGTCGACGCTGGCGGTGTCGACCTTGGTGTCGGAGTTGAAGGTGCGGTCGACGACCTTGCCCGACAGCACGTGCTTGAGCTTGGTGCGGACGACGGTGTTGCCCTTGCCCGGCTTGTGGTGCTGGAACCAGATCACCGACCACAGCTGGCCGTCGAGGTCCAGGACCATGCCGTTCTTCAGATCGTTCGTGGAGGCCACGCTCGCAAACCCTTCGTCGTCTTCGTTCGAGCAGTCGATCAGTCTAGCGGCGGCTCAGACGCCGGTCGCCGCGTACGCCCGGCGCAGCAGGTCCTCCGGCGGGGCGGCCAGGATCCGCGCGCTGGCGATGCCGTCGAGCAGCACGAAGCGCAGGGTCGAGCCCCGCGTCTTCTTGTCCAGCGCCATGGTGGCGAGCAGGTCGTCGAAGGCGTCCGCCTCGTACGCGGTGGGCAGCCCGAGCGCGGTCAGCACCGTCTTGTGGCGGTCCGCGGTGGCGTCGTCGAGGAGGCCGGCGGCCCGTGCGAGCTCCGCGGCGAACACCATCCCCACCCCGACGGCCTCGCCGTGGCGCCAGCGGTAGCCCTCGCGGCGCTCGACGGCGTGGCCGAGCGTGTGACCGTAGTTGAGCAGCTCGCGCCCGACCCGGCCGCCGACCGAGGTCGTCTCGCGCAGGTCGGCGGACACCACCCGCGCCTTGACCGCCACCGAGCGCTCGACCAGCTCGCGCAGCACCGGCGCGGCGGGGTCGAGCGCGGCGCCCGGGTCGGCCTCGAGGAGCCGGAGGATCTCGGGGTCGGCGATGAACCCGCACTTGACGACCTCGCCGAGCCCGGCGCGCAGGTCGGCCGGCGGCAGGGTGGCCAGCAGGTCGAGGTCGCACACGACGCCCACGGGCTCGTGGAACGCGCCCACGAGGTTCTTGCCCTCGGCGGTGTTGATGCCCGTCTTGCCGCCGACGGCGGCGTCGACCATGGCCAGGAGGCTGGTGGGGACGCTCACCAGCGCGACGCCGCGCAGCCAGGTGGCGGCGACGAACCCGGCCAGGTCGGTCGTCGCTCCCCCGCCGACGCCGACCACGGCGTCGCTGCGGGTGAAGCCGGCGTGGCCGAGGACGGCCCAGCAGCGGGCCGCGACCTCCACGGTCTTCGCGGCCTCGGCGTCGGGGACGTCGATGCGCACGACCTGGTGGCCGGCGCGCTCGAGGCCGGCGACGACGCGCACGGCGACGTCGATGAGGGCCGCGGGGTGCAGCACGGCCACGCGGTCCGCCCCGCGGAGCAGCCCCGTGACCTCGCCGAGGACGCCGTGGCCGACGACGACCTCGTACGGGCGCTCGGCGGCGACGCCGATGCGCGTGGGTCCGGCGCTCACCGGAGCACCCCCGCCTCGACGCGGTCGGCGACCTCGGCAGGAGGCAGCCCGTCGGTGTCGACGGTCAGGGAGGCGACCTCGGCGTAGAGCGGGGCGCGCTCGGCGAGCAGCCTGACCAGCCGGCCGCGCACGTTGCCGAGCAGCAGCGGCCGCGCCTCGTTGAGCCCGACCCGGCCGGCGGCGTGCGCCACCGTGACCTGGAGCCAGACCACGGGGGCGCCGTGCAGGGCACGCCGGGTCGCCTCCGACAGGACCGCGCCGCCGCCCAGGGCCAGCACGCCCGGCTCGTCGAGCAGCTCGGCGGTGGTCGCCTCCTCCAGCGCGCGGAAGGCGGGCTCGCCGTCGTCGGCGAAGATCTCGGCGACGCTCTTGCCCGTGCGGGCCTCGATGACCGCGTCGACGTCGGCGAAGGGCTCGCCCCAGCGCTGCGCGAGCAGCGCGCCGACGGTGGACTTGCCCGAGCCGGGTGCCCCGACCAGGACCAGGCGGGCGCTCACCGCGAGGGGCGGGCGTCGGCGAGCCGCAGCCCGCGGCGCTCGACGTCGGCGAGGTAGGACTCGAAGTTCCGTCGGGTCTCGGCGACCGAGTCGCCGCCGAACTTCTCCAGCGCGGCCTCCGCCAGGACCAGCGCGGCCATCGCCTCGGCCACGACGCCCGCGGCGGGCACCGCGCAGACGTCGGAGCGCTGGTGGTGGGCCACCGCGGCCTCGCCGGTCGCCGTGTCGATGGTGCGCAGGGCGCGCGGGACGGTGGCGATCGGCTTCATCGCCACGCGGACGCGCAGCACCTCGCCGGTGCTCATGCCGCCCTCGGTGCCCCCGGAGCGGCCCGAGACGCGGGCGATGCCGTGCTCGCCCGGGGTGATCTCGTCGTGGGCCAGGCTGCCGCGGGTGCGGGCCAGCTCGAAGCCGTCGCCGATCTCGACGCCCTTGATCGCCTGGATGCCCATCATCGCGCCGGCCAGCCGGGCGTCGAGGCGGCGGTCGCCGTGGACGTGCGAGCCGAGCCCCGGGGGCAGCCCCCACACGACGACCTCGACGACGCCGCCGAGGGTGTCGCCGTCCTTCTGGGCGGACTCGACCTCGGCCACCATCGCCGCCGCCGCGTCGCGGTCGTGGCAGCGCACCGGGTCGGCGTCGATCGCCGCGAGGTCGTCCGGGCCCGGGACGACGCCCGCGGGCGCCCGGACGGACCCCAGCTCGACGACGTGGCTCAGGACCTGCACGCCGTACGCCTGCTCGAGGAAGCGCCGCGCCACGCACCCGAGCGCGACACGGGCGGCCGTCTCGCGGGCGCTGGCCCGCTCGAGGACGGGCCGGGCCTCGTCGAAGTCGTACTTCTGCATGCCGACGAGGTCGGCGTGGCCGGGGCGCGGGCGGGTGAGCTTGGCGTTGCGCGCCTGCGCCTCGAGCACCTCGGCCTCGACCGGGTCGGCCGCCATCACCGTCTGCCACTTCGGCCACTCGGTGTTGGCGACCTGGATCGCCACCGGGCCGCCCTGCGTCTCGCCGTGGCGGACCCCGCCGAGCAGCGTGACCGCATCGGCCTCGAACTTCATCCGGGCGCCGCGGCCGAAGCCGAGACGCCGCCGGGCGAGCGCCTCCGAGACGTCGCTCGTCGTCACCTGCACATGGGCGGGCAGCCCCTCCAGCACCGCGACGAGCGCGGGGCCGTGGGACTCGCCTGCGGTCAGCCAGCGGAGCACGCGGGCCAGTGTTCCACGCCGGTCCCGGCCGGTCGGCGACGTCCCGCAGCCGGCCCGCGGGCCCCGGCTCCGAGCGCCATGGCGTGCATGGTCCCAGGCGGGGGCACCCGGGGGCGGAGCGGCCCTCAGGCGCGCGCGGCGAGGACGGCGTCCCCGGCCGCGCGGAGGACCGCCGGCGACGGCCGGCGCCCGGTCATCAGGTCGACCTGCTCCACGGCCTGACCCACGAGCAGGTCGAGCCCGTCGAGCACGCGGACACCCGCCCGGTCGGCCGCCGCCGCGAGGGCCGTCGGCCACGGGTCGTAGACGACGTCGAAGACCACGGCGGCGCTGCCGGCCAGCCCGTCGACCTGGTCGTCGAGCGCGCCGGCCGTCACCGTCGAGACGAGCAGGTCGGCCGAGGGCGGCGGGCTGCCCCACCGCGGAAGCGCCAGGTCGACCCCGACGGCCTGCGCGAGCGGGGCGAGGGCCGCGGCCTTGGCCGGGTCACGGGCCAGCACCTGGACGCTCGTCGCGCCGAGCCGGGGCGCGGCCACCAGCGCGGACCGGGCGGTCGCGCCCGACCCCACGACCGTGACCGTCCTGGCCGGGCCGGCGAGCGCCCGGGCCGCCGCCCAGACCAGCCCCGCCACGTCGGTGTTCTCGACGCGGCGGCGGGAGCCGTCCAGCAGCAGCGTGTTGCCCGCCCCGGCGAGCCGCGCGGTCGCGGAGACCTCGACGCCGGTGAGCTCGAGCACGGCGACCTTCAGCGGCATGGTCAGGCTGAGCCCGCGCCAGCTGGCGTCCAGCCCGTCGACGAAGATGGCCAGGCCGTCGGCCCGGACCTCGGCGCGCCCGTACGACCAGCCCGTCAGGCCGAGCTCGCCGTACGCGGCCGCGTGCAGCGCCGGCGACAGCGAGTGCGTGATCGGCGAGCCGAGCACGGCGGCGCGGTGCCGCACCGGGGACGGGTGGGGCGGGTGCTCAGCTGTCACAGCGGCCGGGGTGGCTCTGGCACCACGCCTGGAACTGCGCCACGATCTGCTGGAACTCCGCGTCGGTCTCGGCGAACTTGGTCTCGCCGGTGTCGAAGTCGACCGTCGTGAAGTACAGCCACTTGCCCGCCTCCGGGTGGGCCGCGGCGTCCAGCGCCGCCTTGCCCGGTGCGGAGATGGGACCGGGCGGCAGGCCCTTGCGCAGGTAGGTGTTGTACTTCGACGTGCTCGCCCGGTCCTTGGGCGTCGTCGTGTTGGTGTCCAGGTTCTCGGCGTAGATGACCGTGGAGTCGAGCCCGAGCGCGATGCCCTGGTCGAGCCGGTTGTAGAGGACCCGCGCGACCTTGGCGCGGTACTGGTCCTGGTTGACCTCGCGCTCGATGATGCTGGCCACGATCAGGACCTCGTACGGGCTGCGGCCGAGCTTCTTGGCCGCGGCCTGCAGGTTGACGTCGGCCGCCACCGCCTTGTACTCGTCGACCATCCGCTTGAGCGTCGAGGTCGCCGTCGCGTCGGCGGTCAGCTCGTAGGTGTCGGGGAAGAGGAAGCCCTCCGCGTTGCCCTTGGCGTAGGAGGGCAGGCCGATGGACTTCGGGTCCTTCAACGCCTTCTCGTACGCCGAGCGCTTGATCTTGGTGCCCTTGACCAGGGCGTCGAGCTGCTTGCTCAGCCGCAGGCCCTCGGGGATCGTGAACTGCGCCCGGACGCGGGACTCGCCGGGGTTGATGAGCAGGCGGAGGGCGTCGATCGCCGGCATCTGCGTACGCATCAGGTAGCGACCCGGCTGGATGCTCGTCGCACGCTCCTCCGAGGCCACCGCCGAGTCCCAGGCCTGCGTCGACTTGATGACGTCGTCGGCCTTGAGCACCCCGCCGATCTCGTCGAGCGTCGCGCCGGTGGGGATGGTCACCGTGATCGGGGCCTTGCCGGTGCCGGCGTAGTCGGGCTCCTCGCCGAAGCTGGCGATCAGCGACTTGCCCTGGCTGTAGACGAACCAGCCGCCGCCCACCAGCACCGCGAGGGCCAGCAGGACCGCCAGGCAGCCCTTGCCCTGGTGGACGATCTCCTTGGCCGCGCTCGGCTTGGTGTCGGGCTCGAGCATCGACGACACGGTCGGGCGTCCTCTCGGGTTCGGGTGGCTCGACCCGGGGCGGTCGATCGGGTCGGGCGGTCGGGCAGGGCGGCTGGCTCAGGTGCCCGGTGCGGCCAAGACTAACTCGCCGGGTGGTTCGTCCCTCGAACGTTCGAGCGCCAGCGCGTGCTCCAGGATCGCCGCGGCGGCGGCCGCGTCGATGACGGCGCGCTGCTGCTTGGACCGCCGCCCGCCCTCGCGCATCCGCCGCGAGACCTCGACCGTGGTCAACCGCTCGTCGACCAGCCGGACCGGGACGGCCGTCCGCGCGGCGAGCCCGGCGGCCCGGTCGCGCACCTTCGCCGCCGCCGGACCCTGCGTCCCGGCGAGCGTCGTGGGCAGCCCGACGACGACCTCCAGCGGCTCCAGCTCGGCCAGCACCGCGAGCAGGTCGTCGAGCTCGCGCTCCCCCGCCCGCACGGTCGCGTACGGCGTGGCGAGCACCCCGTCGGGGTCGCACCGGGCGACCCCGATCCGGGCGTCGCCCCAGTCGACCCCGACCCGGGTCCCCCGCCGGAAGCTCATGCCCGTGCCTGCCGTCCTCGCTCCGCTCGGGCGCGGTCCCGGCTCTGACCCGACGACGGCGTCGTCAGCGCCTCAGGCACTTAGCAGGGTGTGGCCGATGGCGTGCTCGACCGCGGTCAGCGCGTCGCGGGTCCTCGACCCGTCGGAACCGCCGCCCTGGGCGATGTCGGGCTTGCCGCCGCCGCGCCCGCCGAGGGTCTCGCTCGCGACGCGGACGAGGTCGCCGGCCGCGAGGCGACGGTTCCGCGCGCCCTCGGTGGTGACGACGACGACGCTCGGCTTGTCCGCGCTGCCGCCGACGACGGCCACGACGGCCGCCCGGTCCTGGACGCGGTTGCGCACCTCGAGCGCGAGCGAGCGCAGGTCGTTGCCCGCGAGCCCGGGTGCGGCGTGGGCGATGTAGTCGACGCCCCACATGTCGTGGCCCGACGCCGCGATCGTGCCCGCCTGGGCCAGCACCTGCGCGCTGCGCAGGTCGGCGATCTGGCGCTCGGCGTCCTTGAGCTGGGCGACGAGCCGTCCCACACGGTCGGCCAGCTGGTCGGGCTGCACCTTCAGCGTCTCGGTGAGGCCGTGCACGAGGCTGCGCTCGGCCGCGAGGTGGCGGAACGCCTCGATGCCGACGAGCGCCTCGACGCGCCGTACGCCCGACCCCACGCTGGACTCGGTGGTGAGGGTGACCAGGCCGATCTGCGAGGAGTGCTGGACGTGCGTGCCACCGCAGAGCTCGCGCGACCAGGGCCCGCCCATCTCGACGACGCGGACGTCCTCGTCGTAGGTCTCGCCGAACAGCGCCAGGGCGCCGATCTCGCGGGCCCGGGCGAGCGGCATGGTCGTCGCCGTCACGTCGAGGTCGGCGCGCAGCGCGCGGTTGGCCGCCTCCTCCACGTCGGAGCGCGTGGCCTGCGACAGCCCGCCCTGCCAGGCGAAGTCGAGGCGCAGGTAGCCCGGCTTGTTGTACGAGCCGCTCTGCAGCGCCGTCGGGCCGAGCACCTGGCGCAGGGCCGCGTGCATGACGTGCGTGCCCGAGTGCGCCTGGCACGCGCCCAGGCGCCACTCGCCGTCGACCGCCGCGAGCACGTCGGTGCCCGGCTGCAGCTCGCCGCGCGTGACGCGGACGCGGTGCACGACCAGGCCCTTGACCGGGCGCTGGACGTCGAGGACCTCGAGCTCGACCCCGTCGCCGGTGATGGTGCCCGCGTCGGAGTCCTGGCCGCCGGACTCGGCGTAGAAGGGGGTGCGCTCCAGCACGACCTCGACCACGTCGCCCTCGCTCGCCGACGTGACCTGCTCGCCGTCGAGGACGATCCCGCGGACACGGGTGTCGTTGGCCAGCTCGGAGTAGCCGGTGAACGGCGTGACGCCGGCCGCGCGCAGCTCGCGGTAGACCTCGACCGCCTGCGCGCCCGCCTTCTTGCTCTTGGCGTCCGCCTTGGCCCGCGCCTTCTGCTCGGCCATCAGCCGGCGGAACCCGTCGGCGTCGACGCTCAGGCCCTGCTCGGAGGCCATCTCCAGCGTGAGGTCGATCGGGAAGCCGTACGTGTCGTGCAGCTGGAAGGCCCGGTCGCCGCTCAGCGTGAGGCCGCCGCCGGAGCGGGTGTCGGCCACCGCGGTGTCGAAGATCTGCGTGCCGGAGACGAGCGTGCGCCGGAACGCCTCCTCCTCCGCGTACGCGATCCCGGCGATCCGGTCCCAGTCGCGCTCGACCTCGGGGTAGGACGCCTTCATCGCGTCGCGGCTGACCGGCAGCAGCTCGGGCAGCACCGGGTCGGTGACGCCGAGCAGGCGCATCGAGCGCACGACGCGGCGCAGCAGCCGGCGCAGCACGTAGCCGCGCGCCTCGTTGCCCGGCGTGACGCCGTCGGCGATGAGCATCAGCCCGGAGCGGACGTGGTCGGCGACGACCCGCATCCGCACGTCGTCGGTGTGACCGCCCTCCGCCCCGTAGGTCTTGCCCGACAGCTCCGCGGCGCGGTTCAGCACGCCGACGACCTCGTCGATCTCGTACAGGTTGTCGACGCCCTGCAGCAGCGTCGCCACCCGCTCGAGACCCATGCCGGTGTCGATGTTCTTGCGGGGCAGGTCGGCGAGCACGTCGAAGTCGTCCTTGGCGCGGACGACCGAGAGCTCCTCCTGCATGAAGACGAGGTTCCAGATCTCGAGGTAGCGGTCCTCGTCGACGACCGGCCCGCCCTCGCGCCCGTACGCCGGCCCGCGGTCGTAGTAGATCTCGCTGCAGGGCCCGCCGGGACCGGGGACGCCCATGTTCCAGTAGTTGTCGAGCAGCCCGCGGCGCTGGATCCGCTCCGGCGGCAGCCCGGCGATGCTGGCCCACAGCCCGGCGGCCTCGTCGTCGGAGTGCAGCACGGTGACCCAGATGCGGTTCGGGTCGAAGCCGAGGAAGCCGTCGTCCTGGCTGCCGGTGACGAGCTCCCAGGCGAAGCGGATGGCCTCGGCCTTGAAGTAGTCGCCGAAGGAGAAGTTGCCGTTCATCTGGAAGAACGTGCCGTGCCGTGTGGTCTTGCCGACCTCCTCGATGTCGAGGGTGCGCACGCACTTCTGCACCGACGTGGCGCGGTCGTAGGGCGGGGTCTCGGCGCCGGTGAAGTAGGGCTTGAAGGGCACCATCCCCGCGTTGACGAAGAGCAGCGTCGGGTCGTTGTAGAGCAGTGGCGCCGAGGGGACGACCTGGTGTCCGCGCGCGGCGAAGTAGTCCAGGAAGCGGCGCCGGATCTCGGCGGTTCTCATGATCAAGGTCCTCGTGGGTGGTGGTGCGGTGAGCGGGTGGGGTCAGTCCTCGCGGCTCGGCCGCCCGGCGGCTCGCGCGTCGGGGCGGCCGGGTCGGCCGGGCTCGCCGGTGAGGGCGCGGAGCTCGGCCTCGCGCTCGGCCATCGCCATCTTGATGCGGGCCCGCCGGGCGCGGCGCTCGCCGCGACGCCCGTCCGGGTCGTCGGTCGCGCTGCGCCGTACGGCCTGGCGGATGCCGTGGCCGAGCGCGGCGGTCCTGACCAGGGGACGGGCCACCGTCGCGTTGACGATGCCCGAGAGCTGGGCGGCGTTGTCGCTGACCAGGCTGGCGTTGGCGCTGACCTTGGCCACGTCGGCGGTCACCACGCTGAGCTTGCCCAGCTCCTCGTTGGTGGCGCGGACCGTGCCCTGCAGCTCGGTGAGGATCGGCACGGTCTCCTGGCCGAGGTCGCGCACGGTGACGCGCAGCTCGTCGAGGACCCGGCCCAGCTTGACGAGCGGGACGGCGAGGAAGAGCACCAGACCGACGCAGGCGAGCGCCGCCACCAGTCCGGCGATCTGTCCGAGGGTCACCGCAGGAGGTTAGCGCGTGCGACCCGCGCCAGCCGCAGCGTTTGCCGCGCGAACGCCCCCGGCGGCGTCCTACGGTGGGTGCGTGACGGAGCACGGGCCGGCCGGGCCGGACCTCGAGCAGCGCCTCCGCGCCTCGATGCTCGACCTCCTCGCCCGGCGCGCGGAGACGAGCACGATCTGCCCGAGCGACGCGGCCCGGGCGGTCGGCGGCCCGACGTGGCGCGACGCGATGCCGCTGGCCCGCGACGTGGCCGCCCGGCTCGCGGACGAGCGCGTCGTCGAGGTGCGGCAGCACGGCGAGCGCGTCGACGTGCGGACGGCCAGGGGACCCGTCCGCATCGCCCGGGGCACCGGCTTCGACGCCGCGCGCTGACCTCAGCCCGCCGCGTCGACCCCTCGGTCCGGCGCCGTCATGTCCCCCGTGCGGGGAAGTCCCTCGGCCCGGCCGTAGCGCAGCAGGACGGTTCCCCGACCACCGGCTGCCGGCGGCTCCAGCAGCGTGAGGTTCGTCGGGACCGCGCCGCCGGCGAAGACCGTCTTGCCGCTGCCCAGCACCAGCGGGTGCACCCAGAGGTCGAGGCGGTCGAAGAGCTGCTCGCGCAGCAGGGTCTGCACGAGGTCGACGCTGCCGATGACCGTGACCTGCGCGTGGCGCTCACGGATCTCGCGGACCGCGGCCACCAGGTCGGGACCGAGGAGCGACGACCCGGCCCAGGACAGCTCGGGCGCCCCGCGGGAGGCGACGTACTTGGGGATGCGGTTGAACAGCACCCCGAAGGCGTCGTCCTGGGCGGGCCAGTAGCCGGCGAAGATGTCGTAGGTCCGCCGCCCGAGCAGCAGGGCGTCGGTGCCCTCGTACGCCGCCGCGATCTGCGCGCCGGACACCTCGTCGATCAGCGGGGCCTGCCAGCCGCCGAACGCGAACCCGCCGTCGGGGTCCTCCTCGGGTCCGCCCGGCGCCTGCGCGACGAGGTCGAGGGTCGCGAACAGCTCGATGTTGATGCCCATGCCCGGACCGACCCGGCCCGGACGGCGAACTCATCGGACCCCGGCCCCCGGCTCCTCCGAGGGTGTCCGCCCGCGGCCGAGCAGCTCCTCGATCCGGGCCAGCCGCGCGGCGACGGCCGCCTCGTTGCCGTGGTCGGTGGGCACGTAGTACGTCGCGTCGACGAGCTCGTCGGGCAGGTACTGCTGGCGGGCGATGCCGCGCGGCTCGTCGTGGGCGTAGCGGTAGCCCTGCCCGTGCCCGTACGTCTTCGCCCCGGCGTAGTGCGCGTCGCGCAGGTGCGGCGGGACCAGCCCGACCCGGCCCGCGGCGACGTCGGCCGACGCCGCGCCGATCGCGGTGGTGACGGCGTTGGACTTGGGCGCGAGGGCGAGCGCGATGGTCGCGTGGGCCAGCGTCAGCCGGCCCTCCGGCATCCCGATCATCGCCACGGCCTCGGCCGCGGCGACCGCCGTCGTGAGCGCGGTGGGGTCGGCGAGCCCGATGTCCTCGCTGGCCAGGATGATCAGCCGCCGGGCGATGAAGCGCGGGTCCTCCCCCGCACCCATCATCCGGGCCAGGTAGTGCAGCGAGGCCTGCACGTCGGAGCCGCGCACCGACTTGATGAACGCGCTGATCACGTCGTAGTGCTGGTCGCCGTCGCGGTCGTAGCGGATCGCCGCCCGGTCGACGGCCCGCTCGACCACCTCGGTGGTGATCGCGGCCGAGCCTGTCGCGGCGGCGCCGGCGGCCGACTCCTCCAGGTAGGTCAGGGCGCGCCGGGCATCGCCGCCGGCCAGCCGCAGCAGGGTGTCGCGGGCGTCGTCGTCCAGCGTGCTCGATCCGCCCAGCCCGCGCTCGTCGGCCAGGGCGCGGTCGATCAGCCCGGAGACGTCGGCGTCGGTGAGCGGCTTGAGCGTGAGCAGCAGGGAGCGCGAGAGCAGCGGCGAGATGACCGAGAAGCTCGGGTTCTCGGTGGTCGCCGCGACGAGGGTGACCAGGCGGTTCTCGACGGCGGGCAGCAGCACGTCCTGCTGGGTCTTGGAGAAGCGGTGCACCTCGTCGACGAAGAGCACCGTGCGCTCGCCGCGGGCCAGCTCGCGCCGCGCCTGGTCGAGGACCGCCCGGACCTCCTTGACCCCGGCCGTCACCGCGGAGACCTCCACGAACCGCGCGCCGCTCTGGCGCGACACCACCGAGGCGATCGTCGTCTTGCCCGTCCCCGGCGGACCCCAGAGGAACACCGACATCGGCTCCCCGGAGGCCAGGCGCCGCAGCGGGGACCCGGCGGCCAGCAGGTGGGACTGCCCGACGACCTCGTCGAGCGTCCGCGGCCGCATCCGCACCGCCAGCGGGAGCCCCGTCCGGTCGGAGGCGTCGGACAGGCTGCCGCCGCCCGTCCCCGAGGGCGCCGCCACGTCCACGCCCCCGCCGAACAGGTCCTCGCTCACGGCGTCAGCGTACGGAGGTGCGCCGAGGTCGGGGAGCGTCGTCCGGGCCCCGCGGGAGGGGTCGTCCCGGACGGACGACGCGGTCGCTGTACGGCAGCGTCACCCAGGGCATGGTGTCGCGGGTGGTGTACCAGTCGAGCGGCTTGCCGCAGCCGTCGACCGGGATGCTCGGCGCCACGGAGCGACCCTCGGCGTCGAGGAGGAGTCGAGGAGGAACAGCCATGGCGGTAGCCAGGCGTCGGCGGAGCAGGCCCCGTCCGTCCCGGGCTCGTCCGGCCGCGCGAGGTAGGAGAGCAACGGGGCGAGCTCCGTGGCGGTGCGCTCGAGCGGTGTTCCGACGAGGGTCTGCGCGTCGTCCTGCGCGCTCCTCGCGCACAGCACGGCTCGCTGCGGGGCGAAGCCGTTCGGGACCGTGCCACCCGGCACCGTCGGGACGCCTCCACCGGGGTCGGTGAAGGCACCGACCGTGCGGCACCCGGGCCACGACGCATGGATCGGCGCCGGCGTGCGCGGAGCGAGAGGTGCCGGGACGAAGGGGTCGTCCGGCGCAGAGCACGCCGACGCCAGGGCGAGGACGAGGAGCACGGCGACCGCGCGGCCTCGACCCCCCCAGCTCACGTCAGGTCGCCGCGGGGCTCGTGGCCGACGTGTCGCCCCCGGACCTGGACGCCGCCGTGGCCGCGGGCGTCGCGTCCACCCCGGCCTCCTTGCGCTGGGCGGGTGTGATCGGCGCCGGTGCCTCGGTCAGCGGGTCGAAGCCGCCGCCGCTCTTGGGGAAGGCGATGACCTCGCGGATCGACTCCTCGCCGCTGAGCAGCATGCAGATCCGGTCCCAGCCGAAGGCGATGCCGCCGTGCGGCGGGGGCCCGAAGTCGAAGGCGTCGAGCAGGAAGCCGAACTTGGTCCGGGCCTCCTCCTGCGTCAGCCCCATGACCGCGAAGACCCGCTCCTGGATGTCGCGGCGGTGGATACGGATCGACCCGCCGCCGATCTCGTTGCCGTTGCAGACCACGTCGTAGGCGTACGCGAGCGCGGGGCCCGGGTCGGTGTCGAAGGTGTCGAAGTACTCGGGCTTCGGCGAGGTGAACGCGTGGTGGACGGCGGTCCAGGCTCCGGCGCCGACGGCGACGTCGCCCGCCGCGACCGCCTTGTCCGCCGGCTCGAAGAGGGGCGCGTCGACGACCCAGCAGAACTTCCAGTCGCCCTCGGTGACGAGGTCACCACGCCGGGCGACCTCGAGCCGCGTCGCGCCGAGCAGCGCCTGCGCCTGGCTGCGCGGGCCCGCGGCGAAGAAGACGCAGTCCCCCGGCTCGGCCCCGACCGCGGCGACGAGGCCCGCGCGCTCGGTGTCGGACAGGTTCTTGGCGACCGGGCCGCCGAGCGTGCCGTCCTCGGCGACCGTCACGTACGCGAGCCCGCGGTGGCCCCGCTGACGCGCGAACTCCTGCCAGGCGTCGAAGGTGCGCCGGGGCTGGCTGCCGCCGCCGGGCATGACGACCGCCCCGACGTAGTCGGCCTGGAACACCCGGAAGGGGGTCTCGGCGAAGTAGGAGGTCAGCTCCACGAGCTCCAGGCCGAAGCGCAGGTCGGGCTTGTCGGAGCCGTACCGGTCCATCGCCTCGGCGTAGGTGAGGCGCGGGAAGGGCGTCTGCACCTCGACGCCGATCAGCCGCCAGATGTTGGCGAGCAGCGTCTCGGTCAGCTCGATGACGTCGTCCTGGTCGACGAAGCTCATCTCGACGTCGAGCTGGGTGAACTCCGGCTGCCGGTCGGCGCGGAAGTCCTCGTCGCGGTAGCAGCGGGCGATCTGGAAGTAGCGCTCCATCCCCGAGACCATCAGCAGCTGCTTGAACAGCTGCGGGCTCTGCGGCAGCGCGTACCAGGAACCGGGACGCAGGCGCGCGGGCACCAGGAAGTCGCGTGCTCCCTCGGGCGTGGAGCGCGTCAGCGTCGGAGTCTCCAGCTCGACGAAGTCGCGGTCGAGCAGCGTCTCGCGGGCGACGCGGTTGACGCGGCTGCGGAGCCGCAGCGCCGCGCCCGGGCCCGAGCGGCGCAGGTCGAGGTAGCGGTAGCGCAGTCGGGTCTCCTCGCCGACGTTGACGCGGTCGTCGATCGGGAACGGCAGCGGCGCGGCCGGGCTGAGCACGTCGAGCGCCGAGGCCGTGACCTCGATCTCGCCGGTCGGGAGGTCGGCGTTGGCGTTGCCCTCGGGACGCGGAGCGACCTGGCCGGTCACGGTCACGCAGTACTCGTTGCGGAGGTCGTGGGCGCCCGAGGAGTCGAGCAGCTCGTCGCGGACGACCACCTGGGCGATGCCGGTGGCGTCACGCAGGTCGAGGAAGGCGACTCCGCCGTGGTCGCGGCGGCGGGCCACCCAGCCCGCCAGGGTCACGGTCGTGCCGGCGTCCGAGGAACGGAGCGTGCCGGCACCGTGGGTGCGCATCACGGTGGGTGCAGCCTTTCGGTGGGGTTCGATGGGTGCTCGAGGAGCGACCACTCATCCTAGGCGTGAGCCCTCAGCCGCCGTCCCACCCTTTTCGGCGCTGGGCCTTGACCCTCGCCCGCACGGCCTTGGCGCCGAGCCTCCGCTCCACCGAGCCGCGCGTCGGGCGGGTCGGACGGCGCGACCGGGCCGGCGGCGCGAGCGCCGACCGGAGCCGGGCCGCGAGCCGCGTCCGCGCCTCCTCGCGGTTGCGCAGCTGGGCGCGGTGCTCGGAGGCCGCGATGGTGACGGTTCCGTTGACGAGGCTCGGGGCGAGCCGGGCGAGCAGCCGCTCCCTGAGCACCTCGGGCAGCGCGAGCACCGCCGGCGACGTGCCCGGCTCCCACACGAGCTCGACGCGGCTGTCGGCGGTGTTCACGCCCTGCCCGCCCGGGCCCGACGAGCGCGAGAAGCGCCAGCGCAGCTCGTCCGCGCCGAGGACCAGCGCGTCGGTCACCCGGAGGGCGCCGTACGCCGAGTCGCCCCCCGGCACGGTCATGGTCGGAACGCCGAGCCGACCCGCTCCAGCGAACCCTCCGGCGCGGGCACGCGACCGCTGCGGACCGCGGCGACGAGCAGGGCGTGGTCGGCCTCGGTCTGGTCGGCGTACGAGCGGGCGAAGCGGGCGAACGCCTCGCCCAGCTTGGCGCCCTTGCCCGCGTACCCGGCGATCATCGACGCCCCGCTGGTCCGGGCGTGGCCCTTGGCCAGCAGGTGCCCGACGATGCCGGCGTAGTCGGTGAGCGCCGCCGGGTCGATCGCGTCGAGCGGGATCGTGCCCTTGGAGTTGCGGAACTGGCGGACGTAGAAGTCGAGCGGGCCCTCCTCCGGCAGGTCGACGGTGGTCCAGCCGAGCAGCGGGTCGCTCACCGTCTGCAGCGCCTGCTGGTACTCGACCACGCGCTGTCCTTGGTGGTCGTGCCAGGCGGAGCCACCGTGCACGTACGGGGCCAGCACCGAGCGCCGCGCCTGCTTGAGCTGGAGGAAGACGACGTCGTCGGGGGCGCTGCCCTCGAGCAGGGCCACGTAGGCGCGCAGCCCGACGCTGCCCACGCCGACGACCTTGTGCGCGACGTCGACGAGGGTGTAGCCGCCGATCGCGCGGCGCCAGTGCGGGGCGAGCGTCAGGAGGTAGGCGTCGAGGGCCTCGGCGACGGCCTCCCGCTCGGCCGGACGCAGCCGGGTGATCAGCGGCGGCTCCTGGACGATGCGCCGCTGGCCGTGGTGGCTCGTGGTGAACCGCGGCAGGGCGCGGTCCGAGGTCCGCTGCCGGGCGCGGCGGACCGAGCGCTCGATCTCGTCGCGCAGCGACTTCTCCGTGGCGGTCTCGTGCAGGCGCCCGACGTCGAGGCGGTTGTAGCTGCGGGCCAGCAGCGGCATGTCGGCCAGCAGCCGGACCTCGTCGCGGTAGGCCGCCACGCAGGCCAGCACCGAGTCGCGGCACTGGTCCTCGGAGCTGCCGTTCTCCCGGCCGGCGACCCAGATGCTCGCGACCAGGCGCCGCAGGTCCCACTCCCACGCTCCGGGGTGGGCCTCGTCGAAGTCGTTGAGGTCGATGACCAGCTCGCCCTCGGGCGAGGCGTAGAAGCCGAAGTTGCCCAGGTGCGCGTCACCGCAGGCGACCGGCATGATCCCGGTCGCGGGCAGCGTGGCCACGTCGGCGGCCATCACCACGGCGGTCCCGCGCAGGAAGCCGTACGGGGAGCCGATCATCCGCGCCACCCGCACCCCGACGAGCTCGGGGACCCGCCCGCGGTGGGACTCCTCGATGAGCTCGACCGGGTCGCGCCGGTCCGGGCGGACGTGCCAGTCGCCGAGGCTGCGCCGCGGGACGTCGTGGCGCAGGGCCTTGCCCATCGCGTAGCGCTCGGAGCGTGCGGTCGGCCGGCGGCGCAGGGAGGCGAACGCCTCGCTGTCGGCTGTCGCGAGCACCGTGTGCCCGTGGCCCGCCGCCCGGAGGTCGAGCTCGACCGTCGGCGTACGCGCGGCTGCACCCGTCATGGCCCCGACGCTAGGGGATCGGGCCGTCGGGTGTCAGCGCATCCACGGCGACGCGTCGCGACCGGTCAGCGGAGCACGAGCCGTCGACCCAGGAACCGGGCCAGGCGCTGCGCCTCCTCCTCGGCCCGCCCGCGCACCGGGGCGGCGTGCTCGGCCGGTGCGGGTGGTCGGGCGGCGTCGGGTGCGCCAGGTCGCGGTAGGACAGCGGCAGCTCGTCGTCGAGCGGGAGCAGCAGCACAGGGGCACCGCGGTCGGCGCAGCGTCGGGCTCGTCGGCCACGCGGAAGCAGGTCTCCCCCGCCACCTCCACCGCGTCGAGCTCGTGGCGGACCTCGGCGAGCGCCGCACGGACGGTGGCGAGCGTGAGCGAGGACCAGCGTGCGACGTCGCGGACGCTCGCCGTCCGTGGCACGGGGTCAGCCTGCCCCACCTGCCAGGCTCTCCGCATGGACCAGCCGTACGACGTCGTCCTGCTGAGCGGCACCGTCGGCGCCGGCAAGACGACGACCGCGCACGCGCTCTCCGACCTGCTCCGGGCCGCGGGCGTGCGCCACGCGGTCGTCGACCTCGACGGGGTGCGGATGCTGCGACCCCCGCCCGCGGGCGACCCCTTCTCGCACGAGGTCGGGCTGGCCAACCTGCGCGACCTGGCCCGCAACTACCGGGCGGCGGGGGCCGGGCGGCTGGTCCTGGCCGGGGTCGTCGAGGACCCCGCCGACGTGGCGCGCTACCGCGAGGCACTGGCCGACGCCCGGCTCCTGCTGTGCCGGCTGACCGTCGACCCCGACGTCGCCGCCGCACGGCTGCGGGTCCGCCACGAGCGCGATCCCGAGGCGCTCGCCTGGCACCTCCACCGTGCCGGCGAGCTCAGCGCGGTGCTGGACGCGGCGCCGTTCGAGGACGCGCGCCTCGACACGACCGGCGAGACGGCGGACGACGTCGCCCGGGAGGTCCGCCGGCTGGCCGGGTGGGCGCGCTGAAGCGGCCCGGGACGGTTCAGTCTCCGGGCACGACCCGCGGGTGCAGGTCCTCGGCCGGTGGCGCCCACGTCCCGGGGTCGGCGGCGACCTGGTCCCCGGAGCGGAGGTCCTTGACCTCGTCGGCCTCCCCCGCACCGAACCAGACGAACGGGATCCCCCGCCGGTCGGCGTAGCGGATCTGGCGGCCGAACTTCGCCGCCTCCGGCGCCACCTCGGTCGGGATCCCGCGGGCCCGGAGCCGCGCCGCGACCGCTTCGCGGCCGGGCGCTGGTCCTCGCTGGTCACCGCGACGACGACGGCCGTCGGCACCGAGCGGGTCGCCCGGAGGACCCCGCGCCCCAGCAGCGGGACGAGCAGCCGCGTGACGCCGATCGAGAGCCCGACGCCCGGGTAGGTCGTCCTCCCGTCGCTCGCCAGCGAGTCGTAGCGCCCGCCCGAGGAGATCGAGCCCATGCCCTCGTGCCCGACGAGCTCGGTCTCGTAGACCGTGCCCGTGTAGTAGTCGAGCCCGCGCGCGATCTTGAGGTCGGCGACGAGGCGACCGGGCACGTACGCCGACGCGGTGGTGACGACGTCGGCCAGCAGCTCGAGGCCCTCGTCGAGCATCGGGTCGGACACGCCGAGCGCCCGCACCTGGTCGACGAAGGACGCGTCGGCGCTGGAGATGCCGGCCAGCCGTACGCAGGCCTGCGCCTGGGCCGGCGTCACGCCGACCTCGTCGACGAGCAGCGTGGTCACCCGGTCGGGCCCGATCTTGTCCAGCTTGTCGACCTGGCGGAGCACCGCGACCGTGTCCTCGATGCCCAGCCCGGCGTAGAAGCCCTGGGCGAGGCGGCGGTTGTTGACCCGCATGAGCACCGGCGGCAGCCCGAGGTCGACGTGCAGCCGCTCGAGGGCGGCCAGCGTCACCAGCGGCAGCTCGACGTCGAAGTGCGGAGCGAGGGTGCCCGGGTTGACGATGTCGACGTCGGCCTGGGTGAACTCGCGGTAGCGGCCCTCCTGCGGCCGCTCCCCCCGCCACACCTTCTGCACCTGGTAGCGCCGGAACGGGAACGCCAGCTGGTGGGCGTGCTCGAGGACGTACCGGGCGAACGGCACGGTGAGGTCGAAGTGCAGGCCCAGCTCGGCCCGGCTGCCCGCCTCGGCGGCGACGCGCTGGACCGCGTACACCTCCTTGTCGATCTCGCCCTGCTTGGCGAGCGTGTCGAGCGGCTCGACGGCCCGGGTCTCGACCGAGGCGAACCCGTACAGCTCGAACACCTCGCGCAGCCGGTCGAGGACCTGCTGCTCGACGATGCGCTGCTCCGGCGTCAGCTCGGGGAATCCGGACAGGGCACGGGGGCGGCTCACGCGAGGGCTCCTTCGAGGAACGACGGCTGGAGGTACGGGTTGCGCGAGCGCTCGGTGGCCATCGTGGTCTGCGGCCCGTGGCCGGGCAGGACGACGACCTCGTCGGGCAGGGGCAGGACCTTGTCGCGCAGGCTGCGGGCCATGCTCCGCGGGTCGCCGCCGGGCAGGTCCGTCCGGCCGACCGACCCGGCGAAGAGCACGTCGCCGGAGAAGAGCAGCGAGTCGACGTCGGGCTCCGGCGGGTAGTCGCAGCGGAACATCGTCGAGCCGGCCGTGTGCCCGGGTGCGTGCAGCGCGTCGAGCGCGAGGCCGGCGAGCTCGACGGTCACGCCGTCGGCGAGCAGCCGGACGTCGTCGGGTTCGGTGAACACGGTGCCCCCGCCGAGCCGGGCGAGCAGCGCCTCGGTGTCGGCGCTCATCCCCGCCAGCGGGTCGGCGAGCAGGTGCCGGTCGTCGGGGTGCACCCAGCAGGTGGCGTCGTAACCGGCGCACAGCGGCGCGACCGAGAACATGTGGTCGAGGTGGCCGTGGGTGAGCACGGCCGCGACCGGCTTGAGGTGGTGCTCGGCCACCACGTCGCGGACGCCGTCCAGCGCGCCCATCCCCGGGTCGATCACCACGCACTCGGAACGGGCCGAGGTGGCGACCACGTAGCAGCTGGTCTGCCACGGCCCGGCCGGGAACGACGCGATGAACACTCGGCGCAGGATATCGGGCAGGCATCGGGCAGGATGGACCGCATGAGTGAGGGCGACGCTCCGACCACCTGGGGACGGGTGGAGGCGGACGGCACCGTGTACGTCCGGACCGCCGACGGCGAGCGCGCCGTGGGGCAGGTGCCGGACGTCCCGGAGTCCGAGGCGCTGGCCTTCTTCACCCGGCGCTTCGACGCCCTCGAGCTCGAGGTGAGCCTCCTCGAGCGCCGCATCCGTTCCGGCGCGCTGTCGCCCGACGACGCCGCCGGGTCGATCAAGACCGTCCGCAAGGCCGTGACGGACGCGCACGCCGTCGGCGACCTCGACGGCCTGCTGACCCGCCTCCAGGCTCTGCAGCCGGTCGTCGACGAGGCCCGGGCCGCCGCGCGCGCCGAGAAGGCGAAGCAGCTGGAGGAGGTCCGCGCGGCCAAGGAGAAGGCGGTCGTCGAGGCCGAGGCCCTGGCCACCGGCAACGACTGGCGCGGCGGGGTCAACCGCTTCCGCTCGCTGCTGGACGACTGGAAGGCGCTCCCGCGCCTCGACCGGGCGACCGACGACGCGCTCTGGCACCGCTTCTCCACCGCGCGCACCACGTACACGCGCCGGCGCAAGGCGCAGTTCGCGCAGCAGAACGAGCAGCGCGACGGCGCCCGCGTGACCAAGGAGCAGCTCGTCGCGGAGGCCGAGGCGCTCGCCGACTCGACGGAGTGGGGCCCGACGACCGGTGCCTACCGCGACCTCATGACCCGCTGGAAGGCCGCCGGTTCGGCGCCCCGCGGCGTCGACGAGACGCTCTGGCGGCGGTTCCGCGCCGCGCAGGACACCTTCTTCTCCCGCAAGCAGACCGTGAACGCCGCGCAGGACGCCGAGTTCCAGGTCAACGCCGACGCCAAGAGCGCCCTGCTCGACGAGGCCGAGGCGCAGATCCTCCCGGTCACCGACCTCGGCAGGGCACGCATCGCCTACCGCGAGCTCCTGGAGCGGTACACGGCCCTGGGCAAGGTGCCGCGGGACTCCATGCGGCCGCTCGACACCCGCCTGAAGGCCATCGAGACGGCGGTGAACGAGGCGGAGGAGCACCGCTGGCGCCGCACCAACCCCGAGGCGCGCGCCCGCGCCGAGGAGACCGCCGCCAAGCTCGAGGCCCAGATCGCCAACCTCGAGGAGCAGGCCACCGAGGCCGACGCGCGGGGGGACGAGAAGAAGGCTCAGCAGGCCCGTGACTCGGCGGCGACCTACCGCGAGTGGCTCGCGCAGGCCCAGCAGGCGGCGAGCGACTTCTCGGGCTGAGCCCTTGGTCCCACTCGTGTGGGTCGCCGGACGGGGCCCCGCACCCCGGCTCCTGCGCTGCCCGAGCCTTGGCTGTCCCGTGGCTCGACCCGCCTGGGGGGCGTCCGCGGATCAGGTGTCCGGTGACTACTGCGAGACGCGGTAGACGTCGAAGACCGACGGCACCTGGCGCACGGCGCCGAGCACGTGGTCGAGGTGCGTGGGGTCGCCGGTCTCAAAGGTGAACTTCGCCTTGCAGATCCGGTCCTTCGTCGTGGCCAGGGCCGCCGACAGGATGTTCACGTGCTGGTCCGACAGGCACCGGGTGATGTCCGACAGGAGCCGGTTGCGGTCGAGCGCCTCGACCTGGATCGCCACGAGGAACGAGCTGAGCGTGGTCGGTGCCCACTCGACCTCGACGATCCGCTCCGGCGCCTTGAGCAGCTCGGCGGTGTTCGAGCAGTCGGTGCGGTGCACCGAGACCCCCGACCCGCGGGTGACGAAGCCGAGGATCGGGTCGCCGGGCACGGGCGTGCAGCACTTGGCGAGCTTGACGAGCAGGTCGTCGGCACCCTTGACCACCACGCCGGTCGAGGTCCCGCTGGTCGCGCGGCGGCTGCGGCGGCTCGTGATGAGCCGGTCCTCCCCCACCTCGTCGGCGACGGCCTCCTCGCCGCCCTCGACCACGGTGAGGTGGTTGAGCACGGCCTGGGCCCCGACGGTCCCCTCGCCGATCGCCGCGTACAGCGCGCTGACGTCGGCCAGCTTGAAGTGCGTCGCGACGGCGGTGAGGTGCTCGAGGGTGAGCAGACGCTGCAGCGGGAGACCGGCCTTGCGGAGCTGGCGCGCCAGCGCCTCCTTGCCGTTCTCGATCGACTCCTCGCGGCGCTCGCGGGTGAAGTGGTGCCGGATCTTGTTGCGTGCCCGCGGGCTGCGCACGAAGTTCAGCCAGTCGCGGCTCGGCCCGGCGTTCTCGGCCTTGGAGGTGAAGATCTCGACGACGTCGCCGTTGTGCAGCTCCGACTCCAGCGGCACGAGCTTGCCGTTGACGCGGGCACCGACGGTGCGGTTGCCGACCTCGGTGTGCACGGAGTAGGCGAAGTCGACCGGCGTCGAGCCCTGCGGCAGCGACTTGACCTCGCCGCGCGGGGTGAAGGCGTACACCTCGGTGGAGTTGATCTCGAACCGCAGCGACTCCAGGAACTCGCCGGGGTCGGCGGTCTCGCGCTGCCAGTCGAGCAGCTGACGCACCCACACGAGCTCGTCGTCGGCGCCGTCGGCGGCGACGACGGGACCGCCGCCCTTGGCGCCCTCCTTGTACTTCCAGTGCGCCGCGACCCCGAACTCGGCCCGGCGGTGCATCTCCTCGGTACGGATCTGCAGCTCGACGGGCTTGCCGCCCGGGCCCACGACCGACGTGTGCAGCGACTGGTACAGGTTGAACTTGGGCATCGCGATGTAGTCCTTGAACCGCCCCGGCAGGGGGGTCCAGCGGACGTGCATGACGCCCATCGCGGCGTAGCAGTCGCCCTGGTTCTCCACGAGGATCCGCAGGCCCACGAGGTCGTAGATGTCGGAGAACTCGCGGCCGCGGACGACCATCTTCTGGTAGATCGAGTAGTAGTGCTTGGGCCGGCCGGTGACGGTCGCCCGGATCTTCGCGTTCTTGAGGTCCACCTGCGCCTGCGCCACGACCGTGGCCAGGAACTCGTCGCGGCTGGGGGCCGCCTCGGCCACGAGGCGCACGATCTCGTCGTAGACCTTGGGGTGCATCGTGGCGAACGCGAGGTCCTCGAGCTCCCACTTGATCGTGTTCATGCCGAGGCGGTGGGCCAGCGGCGCGTAGATCTCGAGGGTCTCCAGGGCGATGCGCGTCTGCTTGTCGGGGCGCAGGTAGTGCAGCGTCCGCATGTTGTGCAGCCGGTCGGCCAGCTTGATGACGAGGACGCGGATGTCGCGGCTCATCGCCACGACCATCTTGCGGATGGTGTCGGACTTGGCCGACTCCCCGAACTTGATCTTGTCGACCTTGGTGCACCCGTCGACCAGGAGGGCGACCTCCTCGCCGAAGTCCTTCGTGAGCTCCGTCAGCGTGTACGGGGTGTCCTCGACCGTGTCGTGCAGCAGCGCCGCGCACAGCGTCGCCTCGGTCATGCCCAGCTCGGCGAGGATCGTCGTCACCGCGAGGGGGTGGGTGATGTAGGCGTCACCGCTCTTGCGGTGCTGGTCGCGGTGGTAGCGCTCGGCGGTGCGGAAGGCCCGCTCGACCTGCGAGAGGTCGGCCTTGGGGTGGTTGGCCCGGATGACCTGGAAGAGCGGGTCGAGGGCGGCGGTCTGGGGCCGCGCCGAGCCGAAACGCGCGAAGCGCTGACGCATCCGGACGCGGTGCGGCTCGCTCGTGGCCGGGCTGGGCGCAGGCGGGGCGGACGGCGCCTCGGTCACCACCGACGGCGTCCCCACGACTGAGCTCTGGTCCACCACGCCCTGATCCACACACCCGTCGTCCGAAGGTCTTCCACGAGTCTAGTGCGTGCGCCTCAGCCGTCCTGCGCCCGGCGCACCACGACGACCTGGTCGCCGGTCTGGAGCACGGCGACCGCGGGGTCGTAGAAGCGCCGCAGCGTCTTGTTGCGCACCACCGCGATGACGCGCTCGCCGCTGATCTCGCCCGGGGACCGGCCCGTCTCGCTCGCCGTCACCTGGCGCTCCCCGACCTCGAGGCCCTCGCGCGAGGACAGCAGGTCCTCGATCACGGTGCCGATGTTCGGGCTCGTCGCCGACAGCCCCAGCAACCGCCCGACGGCCTCGGAGGAGGTGACGACGACGTTGGCGCCGCACTGGCGCAGCAGGGAGGCGTTGTCGTCCTCGCGGACGGAGACGACGACGTGCGCGCTGGGGTTCAGCTGGCGCACGGTGAGCATCGTCAGGATCGCGGAGTCGTCGCGGTCGAGGGTGATGACGATCTCGCGCGCCTTGGCGATCTCCGCGCGGCGCAGGATGTCGCGCCGTGTCGCGTCGCCCTCGATGGCGGCGTAGCCCCGGGCGTTCGCGTCAGCGACCGCGTTGGCGCGCCCGTCGATGATCACGACCTGGGTCGGGCTGGTGCCGTTCGTCTCGAGCGTCTCGACGGCGCTGCGGCCCTTGGTGCCGTAGCCGACGACGACGACGTGGTTGCGCATGCCCCTCCTCCACCGGGAGTCCCGGTACATCCGCCGGCCCTGGTTGGCCAGCACCTCCAGGGTGGTGCCGACCAGCAGGACCAGGAAGCCGATCCGCAGCGGCGTCACGAAGAGCGCATTGAGCACGCGGGCGTGGGGGGCGACCGGGGTGATGTCGCCGTAGCCCGTGGTCGTGATGGTGACCGTCGCGTAGTAGACCGCGTCGATCAGGTCGACGCTGCCGTCGGAGTTGTCGGTGTAGGAGGCCCGGTCGAACCAGACCAGCCCGACGACCAGGGCCAGCAGCAGCAGTGCGAGGCCGCCGCGCCGCGCCAGCTCGACGGCCGGGGACGCGCTGCGTGCCGGCAGGGACACCAGCGCCTCGGTCGTCCAGGGCCGTTCCTTCTCCAGGCGCCGCAGCCGGCTCAGGGGCACCTCAGCCACCACCGGTCGACAGCAGCGCGCGGACGTCGCCCAGCCCGGCCTCCCGCAGCCGCTCGCGCCCGTGGAGGACGTCGAGCTCGAGGACCACCGCCACCGCGGCGACCTCCGCGCCCAGCCGCCGTACGAGCCCCGCCGTCGCGGCGACCGTGCCGCCGGTCGCGAGCACGTCGTCGACGATCAGCACCCGCTGCCCGGGGGCCAGTGCGTCGACGTGCAGCGCGAGGGTCTCGGTGCCGTACTCGAGGTCGTAGGTGACGTGAACGTGCTCCCTGGGCAGCTTGTTCGGCTTGCGCACCGGCACGAGGCCGACGCCCAGGGCGAGCGCGACCGGGGCCCCGAAGAGGAACCCGCGCGCCTCGAGGGCGACGACCGCGTCGACGCCGTCGGGGGCGAGCGCCGCCAGCCCCCGCACCGCTGCCGCCAGCCCGTCGGGCGAGGCGAGCAGCGGGGTGATGTCCTTGAACGTCACCCCGGGGCGCGGGAAGTCGGGCACGTCGACCACGAGGTCCGCCAGCGCGGGCGCCCCGGGATCGGCGAGGCCGTCGGCCGGCGCGCCCGCCACGCTCACGGGGCTACTTCTTCCGCTCGCTGCGCGTCGAGGTCTGCGGCTGCGGCCGCTTGGCCGCGCCCTCGACCACCGGTCGGACCGAGGCTCGCGCGCTGGCGGGGACCGCGGTGACCCGCGTGCCGCCCTTGACCCCGACGGGCACGGCCGCAGCGTCGTCGGTCCCTGACCCGACGGGGCCGTCGGGCTCGGCGAGCCGGTCGTCACCGCGGCCCACGTCCGTCGGCTCGGCGCCGCCGCTCCGGGCCTCGACCTTGCCCCGCCTGTTCTCCACCCGGGAGCGGTGCCGGCGCATGTCCGGCTCCCGCTCCTTGAGCTGCGCCAGGATCGGCGTCGCGATGAAGATCGAGGAGTACGCGCCGGAGACCATGCCCACGAAGAGCGCCAGCGACAGGTCCTTCAGCGGGCCCGTGCCGAGGATGGCGGTGCCGGCGAAGAGCAGCGCCGCGACCGGCAGCACGCCGATGACCGTGGTGTTGATCGAGCGCACGAGGACCTGGTTGACCGCGAGGTTGGCCGCGTCGGAGTACGTCCTGGTCGTGCTCGAGCGCACGCCCCGGACGTTCTCGCGCACCTTGTCGAACACCACGACGGTGTCGTAGAGCGAGTAGCCCAGGATCGTCAGGACGCCGATCAGGGTCGCCGGCGTGACCGTGAAGCCGACGAGGGCGTAGATGCCGACGGTCAGCAGGAGGTCGTGCAGCAGGGCGACCAGCGCGGCCGCGGACATCTTGGCGTCACGGAAGTAGATCCAGATGACCAGCGTCACGAGGACGAGGAAGACCACGAGCGCGATCAGCGCGCGCTCGGTGATCTGGCCGCCCCACGACGCGCCGATCAGGCTGTAGTTCACCTGGTCGCCCGGGACGCCGACCGCCTGCCCGATCGCCGCGCGGACCGCGGGCACCTCGGTGGTGGTGTCGAGGGTGCGGGTCTGCACCCGCACCTGGCTGCCGCCGACCGTGTTGATCGTCGCCTCGTTGAGGTCGGGCACGCCCGAGGCCTCGACGGCGCTGCGGACCTGACCGACCGTCTGCGTGGTGACCGTGGTCGGCGCCTGGAAGTCCGCGCCACCTTCGAACTCGATGCCCAGCGTCAGCCCGCGGACCAGGATCGCCAGGATCGAGACCGTCAGCAGGACGCCGGAGATGACGTACCAGCGGCGGCGGTGGCCGATGAAGTCGTAGGAGACCTCACCGGTGTAGAGCCGGTGGCCCAGCTCGGAGAACTTCGACATCAGACCCTCGATCCGGCCGCTGCGGCCCGCCGTGTCCGCACGCCCGGCAGGTGCTTGACCCCGAGGTGCTCGGGGTCGAGGCCGGACAGCTTGTGCCCGCCGCCGAAGAACCTGGTGCGCGCCAGCAGCGTCATCAACGGCTTGGTGAAGAAGAAGACGATGAACACGTCGATGAGCGTGGTCAGGCCCAGGGTGAAGGCGAAGCCGCGCACCGAGCCGATGGCCAGGATGAACAGCACGAGGGCCGACAGCATCGACACCGCATCGGCGATCAGGACGGTCTGCCGCGCCCGCAGCCACCCGGTCTCGACCGCGGTGCGCAGGCTGCGGCCGTCGCGCACCTCGTCACGGATGCGCTCGAAGTAGATGACGAAGCTGTCCGCGGTGACGCCGATGGCCACGATGGCGCCGGCGATGCCGGGCAGGTTGAGCGCGAAGCCCACCGAGCTGCCCAGCAGGACCATGCAGGCGTACGTGACGACCGCGGCGATCGCCAGCGAGGCGACCACGACGATGCCCAGGCCGCGGTAGTAGGCGAAGCAGAAGAGCACGACCAGGGCGAGCCCGATGATGCCGGCGATGATGCCCGCACGGAGCTGCTCACCGCCCAGGGTCGCGGAGACGTTGCTGACCTCGGAGATGTCGAAGGCCAGCGGCAGGGCGCCGTACTTGAGCACGTTCGACAGGTCGGTCGCGGTCTGCTGCGTGAACCCGCCGGAGATCTGCGCGGAACCGCCCGGGATGGCGGTGCTCACCGACGGGGCGGAGATCGACTTGCCGTCGAGGACGATGGCGAAGCGGTTCATGGGGTCGCTGCGCGAGGCGAGCGCCCGGGTCGCGTTCTCGAACGCCGTGGAGCCCTCGCCGTTGAACTGCAGGTTGACGACCCACTCGATCCCGTTCTGCGGGATGCCGGCGTTGGCGCTGGTCAGCTGGTTGCCCTCGATCAGCGTCGGGCCGAGGAGGTACTTCTCGGTGCCGGTGCGGTCGCAGGAGAACAGCGGCTGGTCGGAGACGTCGACCTGCGGGTCGCCGCAGGCGTAGCTGGCGAAGTCGGTCCGGTCGGCCTGGCTGGGCTGGAAGTCGATGGCCTTGTCGGGCGGCGTGCCCTGACCGGGCTCGGTCGGACGCGGCGCCGAGGGCGTGGGCGGTGCGGTCGGCAGCGCCGGCCGCGGCATGAAGGGCCGGTTGTTGCCGGCCGGAACCTGGCCGGACCCGCCCCGGGGCGTCGGGGCCGGGGACCCGGGCGCCGCCGTCTCGGACGCGGGCGGCGGCGTGGCGGTCGAGCTCGGCTCGCCGCTCGGGGCCGGCGTCGGCGCGCCGGTCTCGGTCGCCGAGGGGACCGGGGTGGTCGGCTGGACCTGCTCGGCCGCGTACACCGCCCGGAACCGCAGCACCGCGGTCTGCCCGACCTGCTGGACCAGCTGGTCCTGCTGGACGTTGGGGACGCTGACGATGATCTGGCGGTCGCCGGAGACGGTGACCTCGCTCTCGCCGACGCCGAGCGCGTTGACGCGCTGCTCGATGATCGTGCGGGCCTGCTGGAGGCTGTTGGGGTCGATCGACCCGCTGCCGCTGGTGTTCCGCGCCGTCAGCGTGACGGTGGTGCCGCCGCGCAGGTCGAGGCCGAGCTTGGGGGTCCAGGAGTTGCCGACCGCCATCAGGGCGATCAGCCCCGCGGTGATGACCGCCAGGGCGATCAGCATCCGCAACGGTCGGCCGGTCATCGCTGCCACGTCAGTGCTCTACCTCGTTCGTACGCACGCCGGCCGCGTGCTGCGGCCGGCGTCGGGGGTGGTGGGTCAGCGCAGGTTGCTGCGGTCGCCGTCGGCGCCGAGCGGGCCCGTGGGGCCGTCCGCCTCGGCCCGCACGACGGGCTGCACGTCGCCGGTGTCGTAGGTCGCGGTGGCCTCGGACTCGAGCTCGTCGCCGAGCTCGTCCTCGCTCACCGAGTCCTCGTCGGCCTCGGTGGCGCGGCGCACGATGGCCTGCTTGAGCACGGTCAGCTCGACGCCGGGGGCGATCTCCATGACGGCCTGCTTGTCACCGATCGAGACCAGGGTGCCGAAGAGGCCGCTGCCCAGGAGCACGCGGTCGCCCGGCTCCAGCTCGCGCATGACCTTCTGCATGGCCTGCTGGCGCTTCTTCTGCGGCCGCAGGATCAAGAAGTAGAACGCGACCACCATCAGCAGGACGAGGATCAGGGTGCTGGCTTGCTGTGACATCGACTCGTCAATCTCATCGGGTACGGGCGGACCGCTGCACTCTACTTGCCAAAACCGTGAGAACCCGCCGTCACGCGAACAGGTCGGGGTCGGGCGTGGCGCCCGGCAGCCCGCCCCCGGCGTCGCGGGGCGGCTTCAGCCCCAGGTGCTGCCAGGCCGCCGGCGTGGCCACGCGACCCCGCGGCGTACGCATCAAGAACCCCTCGCGCACCAGGAAGGGTTCGGCGACCTCCTCCACCGTCTCGCGCTCCTCGCCCACCGAGATGGCCAGCGTGGACAGGCCCACGGGCCCGCCGGCGAAGCGCTTGCACACCGCCACGAGCACCGCCCGGTCGAGCCGGTCCAGCCCGATCTCGTCGACCTCGTACAGCTCGAGCGCCGCCGCCGCGACCGCCTGGGTGAGGCGACCGGAACCGCGGACCTGGGCGAAGTCGCGCACCCGGCGCAGCAGCCGGTTGGCGATGCGGGGCGTCCCCCGGGACCGCCGCGCGATCTCCGCCGCACCGTCGGGGTCCAGGTCGACGCCGAGCAGCACCGCCGAGCGCCGCACGATGTGGTCGAGGTCGGCGGCGGCGTAGAAGTCGAGCTGGCCGGTGAACCCGAAGCGGTCGCGCAGCGGGCCGGGCAGCAGCCCGGCCCGGGTGGTCGCGCCGACCAGGGTGAAGCGCGGGATCTCGATGGGGATGGCCGTGGCGCCGGGGCCCTTGCCCACGACGACGTCGACACGGAAGTCCTCCATCGCCAGGTAGAGCATCTCCTCGGCCGGCCGGGAGAGGCGGTGGATCTCGTCGAGGAAGAGCACCTCGCCCTCGACGAGCCCGGACAGGATCGCGGCCAGGTCGCCGGCGTGCTGGATGGCGGGTCCGCTGGAGATGCGCAGCGGCGCGCTCATCTCGGTCGCGATGATCATGGCCAGCGTCGTCTTGCCCAGCCCGGGCGGGCCGGACAGCAGCACGTGGTCGGGCACGCCGCCCCGGCCCACGGGCGGCGGCGAGGACCAGGCCGAGCTGCTCGGCGACCCGCGGCTGGCCCTCGAACTCCTCCAGCGAGGTCGGGCGCAGTGCGGACTCCGCCGCGCGCTCGTCGGGGTCGGCGGGGGCGCGCACGTCCACCGGGTCGAGGCTCACCGGGGGCCGTCGCTCACCGGCGCGCCAGCGTCAGCAGGGCGGCCCGCATCAGTGCGGGCACCCCGAGGTCGGGCTGCTCGACCAGCAGCGGCTCGACCTCGTCGCACGCGGCCTCGGCGTCCTTGAGCGCCCACCCGAGGCCGACGAGGCCCTGGCTGACCTGGCCGCGCCAGACCGCCTGGCCCGGCACGGCCGGCGCCCCGGGCTGGGCGACCAGGCCGACCGCGTTGATCTTGTCCTTGAGCTCCAGCACGATCCGCTGCGCTCCCTTGCGGCCGATGCCGGGGACCTTGCAGAGCACCACCAGGTTCTCCGTGGCGATCGCGTGGCGCAGCTCGTCGGGGCTGAGCACGGCCAGCGCGGCCTGCGCCAGCTTGGGCCCGACCCCGGTCGCGGTGAGCAGCAGCTCGAAGAACTCGCGCTCGTCGGCGCTGGCGAACCCGAAGAGCGTGAGCGAGTCCTCGCGGACGACGAGGGCGGTGAACAGCGTGGTCCGCTGACCGATCCGGAGGTGGGCGAGCGTGCCCGGGCTGCACAGCGCGAGCAGGCCGACCCCGCCGGTCTCGACGACGGCCGACGTCGGGCCGAGGGCGGCGACGTTCCCGCTGACCTGGGCGATCACTTCGGCATCACGCGGCGTGGTCCTCTCGTGCTGGTGGCGGTGCTCGTGCCGGCCCGCGCGGCGGCGTAGGCGCGCTGCTGCCGCGCGGCGACGCCCGAGGCGGCCTGGCGCGCCGCGTCCAGCCGGTCGGTGCTCTGGCCGCGCCAGACGTGGCAGATCGCCAGGGCCAGCGCGTCGGCCGCGTCGGCCGGCCTGGGCACCTCGTCGAGCTGCAGGATGCGGGCGACCATGGCGCCCACCTGCTCCTTGCCGGCCCGGCCGGAGCCGGTGATCGCGGCCTTGACCTCGCTCGGGGTGTGCAGGGCGGCGGGGATGCCGTGCCGCGCGGCGACGAGCAGCGCCACGCCGGCGGCCTGCGCCGTGCCCATCACCGTGCCGACGTTGTGCTGGGCGAACACCCGCTCCACGGCGACGGCGGCGGGGCGGTAGCGCCGCACCCACTCCTCCATCGTCTCCTCCAGGACCGCCAGGCGGGCCCCGGTCTCCTCGTGGGCGGAGGTGCGGACGACGTCCACGCCGAGCACGAACGGCGCCCGTCCGGGCACGCCGTCGACCATGCCCAACCCGCAGCGGGTCAGCCCCGGGTCGATGCCGAGCACGCGCACGCGGGACCCCTGACTCCTCGGGCGGGAACGCGCTCGTTCGAACACGCGTTCGTACGCTAACCCGACCGGGTCGCTGCCCGGCGGCCCGACACGCGGCCGTGCGGACGGCGCGGGACGCGAGCCGCGCTACCCGGCGCTGACCAGGGCGTCGTCGGGCGCCTCCACGTTGGTGAAGACGTTCTGCACGTCGTCGGAGTCCTCGAGCGCGTCGACGATCTTCTCGAGCTTCTCCAGCGTCGTCGCGTCGGCGGGCTGGGTGAACTCGGGCACGAAGGACACCTCGGCGGAGTCGTAGTCGAGCCCGGCCTCCTGCACGGCGGTGCGGACGGCCACGGTGTCGTTCGGGTCGCTGATGACCTCGAAGGCGTCACCCAGGTCGTTGACCTCGTCGGGACCGGCGTCGAGCGTCGCCTCGAGGACGTCGTCCTCGGTGAGCTCGCGGCCGTCCTGGGTCTTGGAGATCAGCACGACGCCCTTGCGGCTGAACACCCGCGCGGTCGAGCCGACGTCGGCCATCGTGCCGCCGTTGCGGGTGACCGCGACGCGCACGTCGGAGGCCGAGCGGTTCCGGTTGTCGGTCAGGCACTCGATGAGCATCGCGATGCCGGCCGGGCCGTACGCCTCGTAGAACAGCGTCTCGTAGTCGGCGCCGCCGCCCTCGGCACCGGAGCCGCGCTTGATGGCGCGCTCGATGTTGTCCTTGGGGACCGACGTCTTGCGGGCCTTCTGGACCGCGTCGTACAGGGTCGGGTTGCCGTCGACGTCACCGCCGCCGAGCCGCGCCGCGACCTCGATGTTCTTGATGAGCTTGGCGAACGACTTCGCGCGACGCGCGTCGACGACCGCCTTCTGGTGCTTGGTGGTTGCCCACTTGGAGTGACCCGACATGGTCCCCGATCCTAGTCCCGCCGCGCGGGCCGTCCACCCGCGCCGGCCGCGGCGCGGGTCAGGACGTCGGCAGGTGCCAGCGGGGGCTCGGCGCCTTGGTCCTCCACTCCACGATCGACCACTGGTTGCGCTGCGCGGCCCGCATCAGCGAGATGTCGGGGTTGACCACGACCGGGTTGCCGACCGTGGAGAGCATCGGCAGGTCGGAGTGGCTGTCGGCGTAGGCGAAGCTCTTGGTCAGGTCGACCCCGTGCAACGAGGCGTAGTGGCGCAGCCACGCCGAGCGCGACTCCCCCACCAGCGGCGGCGTCTGGAGGAACCCGGTCGCGCGACCCTCGGCGTCGGTGCCGAGCTCGGCGGCCAGGATCACGTCGAAGAGCTCGCGCAGCGGACGGGTCAGCACCGAGACGGCACCGGTGATGAGGATCGTCGTGTGCCCGGCCGCGCGGTGCTCCTCGATGCGCCGCAGGGCGTCGGGCGCTACCCGGCTGAGGATGAAGTCGCTCATCGTCGTGTCGACGCGCTGCTCGAGCTCGGCGAGGTCGAGGCCGCGGTAGCGGCGGTAGACCGCCCGCAGGAAGCTCCCGCGGTCGCGCTGCTCGGTGAGCAGGTAGCCGGGCAGCCGGCCCAGGACGCCGCCGACCTCGACGACCTGCTGGACCGCGGAGAGGTCGGGCAGGCGCGCCCACAGGTACTGCTCGATGACGTTGGTCGACATGATCGTGCCGTCGAGGTCGAAGACCGCCACCGCCGACGGGCCCGCCGTGTTGGCCGACAGGTCGCGCATGGTCGTCGGACGCGCTCCACGCTTGCGCCGCAGCGCGTCCATCCGGCGCACCGACGCCGTCACCGACGGGCAGTGCACCTGTTCGATGTAGGTCGTCCAGTCGTAGCCGGCGGTGTCGAAGGCGAAGGCGTCGACGTCGGCCGGGTCGAGCGAGCGGGTCAGCGCCAGCGTGTTGTCGTCGACGAAGTGCAGCTCCGACTGCGCGTACTCGTTGTAGAGCGTGTGGTAGCGCCGCCAGAAGTCGAGGCGGCCGCGGAGCTTGTCGAGGTCGCGGGCCAGCTTGCGCGTGCGGTTCGAGCGCGGGGCCCGCGAGACGACCCGCTCGGCCACGTCGTGGGCGCGCTCGGAGGTGGAGAGGAGCCGCTCGACCGACACCGCGCCCGGAAAGGTCCACTCCGGCAGCGGCGCGCCCGGCTTGGTCGCGTTCTCCAGCGGGTGCGCGGTGAAGTACGCACGGATGTGGCCGTACATGTCGTGGAAGGTCAGCGGGTTCCGGGCACCCGAGCTGACGTGGTAGTACTGCGGGTCGCCCGGTGTGGGGTCGGTGGCGCAGACGGCGAGGATCGCGTTGACGACCAGGTCGCAGGGCACGATGTCGAGCACGGAGTCGGCCGAGGCCGGGAACTCCGGCAGCTCCCCGCGCCCGTAGGCCAGGATCAGCGGCTCGGCCATCTTGAAGCCCTCGATCCAGCCCGGGTAGGGGTGGAGCCAGCTCGACTCGACGATGGCGGGGCGCACGATCGAGACCTCGATGTCGGCGCCGAGCTCGGTGACGACGCGCTCGCCGAGGGCCTTGGTGAAGGTGTAGACGTCGGTCCAGCCGAGCGAGCGCGCACGCTCCGTGCCGGCGGCGACGAGCTCGGCGGTGACCCACTCCTGGCGGCGGCGCTCGGTGTCCGCGGCGGTGGTGAGGTAGCCCGCCTGGCGGTGCTGGCGCTCCGCCTGCTTGCGCAGCGCGGTGAGCCGCTCCGGCATCCGCGACGCCGCCTCGACCTGCTCGCGCATGGCGAGCCCGGCCCGGGTCTCGGCCTCGTGGTCGATGCCGTGCACGTGGCCGGCCTCGGGGATCGCGCCGCGGCGGCGGCCGGCGGTGTAGGCGGTGGAGATGTGGACGTAGTGCGGGACCTTCGTGCGCTCGCCGTCGGGGCCGGTGACGGCCTCGAGCATCCGCTCCATCAGCCGCTGCGTGCCCACGACGTTGGTCGTGAACGCCTGGTCGATCGGCGGGTCGAAGGACACGTCGCCGGCGCAGTGCACGACGACGTCGAGGTCGGCGGGCAGGGCGGGGACGTTGGGCAGGTCGCCCTCGATGACCTCGACGCGCTCGAGGAGGGCGTCCAGCCCCCCGGCCTGCTCGGCGAGGGAGGCGAACACCTTCTTCTTGAGCAGGCTGCGGACGCGGGCCTCGGCGCCGGCGGATCCCTTGCGCCGGACCAGCAGGGACGGCGTGGTGCCGGGCAGCTCGGTGAGCATCTTCCACAGCAGCTGCTCGCCGATGAAGCCGGTGACGCCGGTCATCACGATCTTCTTGCCGTCGAGGAGATCGCGCAGGCGACCGTCCAGGAGCGGCCCGTGGGCGGGCTCGCGCAGCTCGCTGAGCGCGGGACCGCGGTGGAAGGTGTCGGCGGGGACGCTCATGCGCGGGCCTCTCGTCGGCTCGTGACGGCCAGCGCCTCGGGCAGCGTGAAGCTGCCGACGTAGAGCGCGGTGCCGATGATGGCGCCCTCGACGCCGCGGTCGACCAGCCCGGACAGGGCCACGAGGTCGGCCAGGCTGCTGATGCCGCCGCTGGCGACGACGGGTGCGTCGGTGCGCGAGCAGACGTGCTCGAGGAGGGCGAGGTTGGGTCCGGACAGCATGCCGTCGCTGGCCACGTCGGTGACGACGAAGCGGGCGCAGCCGGCCGCGTCGAGGCGGGCGAGCGTCTCGTCCAGCTCGCCGCCCTCCTGCGTCCAGCCGCGAGCCGCCAGCCGGGTGCCGCGGACGTCGAGGCCGATCGCGACCTGCTCGCGGTGCTCGGCGATCACCCGCTCGCACCACTGGGGCGACTCCAGCGCGGCGGTGCCGATGTTGACGCGGGCGCACCCGGTGGACAGCGCGCGCTCGAGGCTCGCGTCGTCCCGGATGCCGCCGGACAGCTCCACCTGCACGCCGGCCGCGGCGACCGCGGCGACGATCGGGGCGAGCACGGCGGCGTTGCTGCCCCGGCCGAAGGCGGCGTCGAGGTCGACGAGGTGGATCCACTCCGCGCCCTCGTCGACCCAGCGGCGGGCGGCGGCCATCGGGTCGCCGAACACCTTCTCCGACCCGGCCACGCCCTGGACGAGCTGGACGGCCTGTCCGCCCGCCACGTCGACGGCGGGGAGGAGGACGAGGTGGTCGTTCTCGGCCGTGGGATCGCTCGGGAGCACCGGGCGACTCTACCGGAGCAGCGGGGCCCTCCCCCGCCTCAGCGGGTGGTGACCACGAGCCGCGAGGTGCCCCGCCGCCCGGGTGCCTTGACCGTCACCTCCAGCCCACGGCTCGTCGGGGTGAGCACCGTACGGACCTTGCGCCCGTCGAGGGTCGCGGCGGCCACCCGGCTGCCCTTCGGCACGACCGCCCCGAGGACGAGCGTGGCCTTGCCGTGGCGGGTCACGGTGGTGGCGTAGCGCGTCCGCGAACCCTGCCGCGTGCGCTCGGCCGTGACGTCCACGCTGCCCTGGCCGACCCGGATGCGCCGGGCCGACGCCCTGCCCTGGTCCCGGGGCAGCTGCGGCACCACCGCGACCCGGCCGCGACCCATGTCGGGCGACACGCCCAGCCACTGGTGCACGACCGGCCACAGCGTGCCGTACGCGCCCCACGCCTGCATGACCATCGACCGCTCGGTGAGCCGCTTGTCGATGTTCGCGCCGAACGACCCGCCGGGCACGATCTCCGGCATCGCGCCGGGCATCTCCCACACGTCGGGGTCGAGCTGGGCGCGGGCGTTGCCGTGGACGTAGACGCCCTGCTGGTCGGCGGCGAGGCGGCCGTAGTTGCCCTCGCTCACCCCGGCGATCGCGCTGTTGAGGGTGAAGATGCTCGTCTCGTTGACCACCGAGGAGACGACGTCGTCGCACGACGGGCCGTCGGGGTGGGCCGGGTCGTCGGCGACGCTGTTGGCGCCGGTGCCGGTGTGGTAGAGCCCCAGGGGCCCGGTGAAGCACGGCCGCTCGTGCTGCGCCAGCGTGGTGCGGGCGTGGGTGTCGGAGGCCAGCGGCCCGGCCCTGCGGCCCTTGATCGCCGGCAGCACCGCGTCGGTCGGGGTCAGGCCGATCCAGTGGCGCTGGAAGATCTTGGTGTTGGCGCCGCCCACGGGGCTCGGGTCCAGGGAGTCGGCGTACGAGCGCGCCCCGTCCCTGGGGTACCACCAGGCCTTCTCGAAGGACTTCGCCAGCCGCAGCGCCTGCCGGGTGGCCCACCGCTCGGTCCTGGTGTCCTTGCGCGCCCTGGCGAGGTCGGCCAGGTCGGCGTAGCCGCGGATCGCGTAGACGGTGTTGTCGAGCTTCTCCTCGCCCATGCCGTTGCGCTCGACGTTGCCGAGCCCCTCGGGCCAGCCGTCGCCGTCGGTGTCGAGCGAGGCCACGTGCCGCATCGCCTTGACGCTCGCCGGGTAGAGGTCGCGCAGGAACGCCCGGTCGCCGGTCCAGCGCCAGACCAGCGCCACGGCCGACGGGTACTTGGCCGACTCGTCGGTGTTGCCCGGATCGGCGTTGGCGCCGAAGTAGACCGCGCCGTCGGGCGTGACCTCGTGGACGATCTTGCCGCTGCCCCCGTTCACGGCCTCGGACACGTCGCGCAGCGTCCGCAGGTGCGCCTTGATCGGGCCGAACTGCCCGGCGGCGACCGAGGCGAACGCCGTGAACTCGCCGTCGGTGCCGAAGAGCCAGGTGTAGTCGGGCCAGCCCGCTCCGAGCCACCGCATCGAGTCGAGCGTCGCGACGGGCGCCGGGTAGTCCTTGCCCGCGTCGACGACGCGCAGCGCGACGTCGTCGGAGCGCTGCACGGAGGCGGCGAGCATCTGCTTGGACCACGCGACGCTCTGCTCGGTCAGGCGGTCGTCGGGCAGCGAGACCTGGGTGCGCCGGTCGACCTGCTGCCGGGCGGCGACCTTGGCCGCGAGCGCGGCGTCGGGGTAGGCGAGGAGGCTCGAGAGCGCCGCCTTGGCCTCGGCGGGGCCGGACCGTGACCCGCCGACACCGAACCAGACCGTCGTCGGCGTGTCCTTCGTCAGGCGCAGCTCGTACGCGAGCTGCCCGCCGGTCCCCTTGCCGTACGCCGTGTCGTCGCAGCGCGCGGGCTGCGGGGGCGCGGCGGGACCCGACGCCGGGCAGACGACCGCCGGGTCGTGCGGACCGCGGAAGCCGGGGCCGAGGTCGGTCGCCGACGGCTGGACCGCGGAGCCGAAGGCGGCCGCCCAGTCGTGGGCGGTCTGGTTGGCACCCGGCGGGGTGCCCTGCTCGCGGAAGACCAGGGCGTTGCCGTCCACCGCAGCGGTGTCGGGCAGGTTGACCGTGGTCTGGCTCGGCGTCGTCTCGCCCCAGGGGTAGGAGCCCATCAGCTCGGAGTGCGCGTCGGCGCGCAGCGTGACCGTCCTGGTCGTCGACGACTGCAGCGTGAGCCCGACCAGGGCCCCGGGCACGCCGTCGGGCACGAAGTCGGTGCGGCTGGCGGCGACGCCGTCGGTCGCGGGGAGGTCGGTGCGGACGTAGCCCCAGCCCGAGGTGGTCTTCGTCCCCGCGCCGATCCACTGGTCGTCGAGGCCGAACCACAGGCCGTCGAGCAGCTTGAGGCTCGGCGTCCAGAAGCCGCCCATCTCGCCGCGGGTGTGGAAGCCGGCCGCGGGGAACTGGCCGTCGGCCGTCCCGAGCACCCAGGCCTGGTCGCCGGTGACCACGGTGCGGCGCTCGGCGAGCCGGCTGGTCTCGGACAGCTCGGCCGAGCGCGCGAGCGCCGGGTCGGAGGGGGCGCCCGGGTCGGCCTGGGCCGCGGGCACGCCGGCCGTGAGGCCTCCGCCCACCAGCGCCGCGGTGACGAGCACCACGGCCGACCTGCTGCTGCGCTGCCTGCTCGACCTCGTCGGGGTGTGGACCACGGGATCGCTCCTTCCCCAGCCCTCGCCGTCGAGGCCTGAGGAGGGTGACGCTAGGTCCTGCCTCCGACACTTCGGGAGGGGGGTCCGACGGCGGATTCCTCCGCCCGGCGGATCAGAGGGTGGCGACCCAGTTGGCCACCAGACGCGCCCCGGCGTCGCCGCTCTTCTCCGGGTGGAACTGCGTCGACCAGAGCGGTCCGTCCTCCACGCCGGCCACGAAGCGGTCGCCGCCGTGCTCGGCCCACGTCACCAGGCGGCCCTCGCGCTCGGCGAGCTGGCGCACGCCGTAGCTGTGCACGAAGTAGAAGCGCTCGTCGGCGACGCCGTCGAAGAGCCGGCTCCCCGCGGCGGCGTCGACGGTGTTCCAGCCCATGTGCGGCAGCCGCTCGGCGTGCAGCCGCTCGACGACGCCGGGCCAGACCCCGCAGCCGTCGGTCTCGGCGCCGTGCTCGATGCCGGCGGAGAACAGCACCTGGTGACCGACGCAGATCGCCAGCGTCGGGCGGCCGGCGGCGAGGCGGGCGGTGATGACGTCGGGCCCGCCGACCGCACGGAGCCCCGCCATGCACGCCGCGTACGCCCCCACGCCCGGCACGACCAGGCCGGGCGCCTCGAGCGCGGCCTCGGCGTCGTCGCTCAGCAGCACGCTCGCGCCCGTCCGGGCGACGGCGCGCTCGGCGGAGCGGAGGTTGCCCGACCCGTAGTCCAGCACCACCACGTCGGGCGCCGCGGGGCCTCGCGTCACAGCGAACCCTTCGTGCTCGGCACCCCGACCACGCGCTCGTCGTAGGCCACGGCGTCGCGCAGGGCACGCGCGACCGCCTTGAACTGCGCCTCCACCACGTGGTGCGGGTCGCGACCGGCGAGCACCCGGACGTGCAGGCAGAGGTGGGCGTGGAAGGCCAGGGACTCGAAGACGTGCCGCGTCAGCGAACCGGTGTAGGGCACGCTGGTGCGCCCGTCGGGGGCCTGCTCGCCGCCGCCGATCCGGGCGTACACCTGGCCCTTCGGCTCACCGGTGCACACGCAGTACGGGCGCCCCGAGACGTCGACCACGGCCTGGGCCAGCGCCTCGTCGAGCGGGACCAGCGCGTCGCCGAAGCGCCGGATGCCGGTCTTGGCGCCCAGCGCCTGCCGCAGGGCCTGGCCGATGACGATCGCGACGTCCTCGACGGTGTGGTGGGCGTCGATGTACGCGTCCCCGGTGGCCTCGACCTCGAGGTCGAGCAGCGCGTGGCGGGCGAGCGCGGTGAGCATGTGGTCGTAGAAGCCGACCCCGGTCGAGATCGTGGACGTGCCGCTGCCGTCGAGGTCGAGGCTCACCCGCACGCTCGACTCGCTGGTCGCGCGCTCGATCTCCGCGCGGCGCGCCGGGCGGGCGGTCTGGGGCTGGGTCACGGCATCCTCGCGCTCACGTCGGCGTCGGCCAGGACCTCGTCGAGGGCCTGGGTGAAGGCGGCCATCTCCTCGGGCGTGCCGGCGGAGACGCGCAGCCAGCCGGCCGGGCCGACCTCGCGGATCAGCACCCCCCGGTCGAGCAGCCCCTGCCAGACGGCGTGCCGGTCGGCGAACCGACCGAAGAGGACGAAGTTGGCGTCGGAGTCGGCGACCTCCAGGCCGCGGCCGGCGAGCCAGGCGGCCACGTCGTCGCGGGCCACCCGCAGCCGGTCGACCGCGGCCAGCATCTCGGGCGCGTTGGCCAGGGCGACGCGCGCGACGGCCTGCGTGACGGCGGAGAGGTGGTAGGGCAGCCGGACGACGCGCAGCGCGTCGACGAAGGCGGGGTCCGCGGCCAGGTAGCCGAGCCGGCCGCCGGCGAAGGCGAACGCCTTGGACATGGTGCGGCTGACCGCCAGGCGCGGCCGACCGGCCAGCAGCTCGAGCGCGCTCGGCGTGCCCGTCCGCGCGAACTCGTGGTAGGCCTCGTCGACCACGACGACGCCCGGGCTGGCGTCGACCAGGGCGACGACCACCTCGAGGGGCAGCGCGGTGCCGGTCGGGTTGTTCGGGCTGGTCACGAGGACCACGTCCGGACGGGTCTCGGCGATCGCCGCCAGCGCCGCGTCGACGTCGATGGTGAAGTCCTGCGCGCGCGGGAAGGTCACGAACGCCGAGTGGGTGTCGCGCGCGTACTCGGGGTACATCGAGTAGGTCGGGGCGAAGCTCAGCACCGTCCGGCCCGGCCCGGCGAAGGCCTGCAGCACGTGCAGCATCACCTCGTTGCTGCCGTTGGCCGCCCACACGTGGTCGGCGGTGAGCCCGTGGCCGAGGTAGGCGGCCAGGTCGGCGCGCAGGGCGACCGCGTCACGCTCGGGGTAGCGGTTCAGCCCGCGCGCGGTCTCGGTCACCGCGGCCGCGATCTGCGCGACGACCGCCTCGCTCGGGCCGTACGGGTTCTCGTTGACGTTGAGCCGCACCGGCACGTCGAGCTGGGGCGCGCCGTAGGGCTGCTCCCCCACCAGCTCGGGCCGCAGGGGGAGCTCGGCCAGGGTCGTCACCGCGGCGACCGGTCGCCGTCGAACCGCACGGACACCGCCCGGCCGTGGCCGGGCAGGTCCTCGGCCTCGGCGAAGACCTCGACGTGGCGGGCCACGGCGGCCAGCGCGTCGCGGTCGTAGGTGACGACGTGCACGGCCTTGAGGAAGGACTTCACGTTCAGCCCCGAGGAGTGGCAGGCGCAGCCACCGGTCGGCAGCACGTGGGTGCTGCCCGCGGAGTAGTCCCCGAGCGAGACCGGCGAGTAGGGCCCCACGAAGATCGCGCCCGCGTTGGTGACCCGGGCGGCGACGGCCGCGGCGTCGGCGGTCTGGATCTCAAGGTGCTCCGCGGCGTAGCCGTTGACCACGGCCAGGCCCTGCTCCAGGTCGTCCACGAGCACGACGGCGGACTGCCGCCCGCCCATCGAGGTGCGGATGCGCTCGGCGTGCTTGGTCGCCGCGACCTGGTCGGGCAGCACCTCCTGCACGCGCTGCGCGAGCGCCGGGGAGTCGGTGACGAGCACGGAGGCGGCCAGCGGGTCGTGCTCGGCCTGCGAGACCAGGTCGGCGGCGACCAGGTCGGCGTCGGCGGTCTCGTCGGCGAGCACGACGATCTCGGTCGGACCGGCCTCGGAGTCGATGCTGACCCGCCCGCGCAGCAGCCGCTTGGCCGCGACGACGTAGATGTTGCCGGGACCGGTGACCATGTCGACCGGGTCGCAGAGGCCCGGCACGCCGTACGCGAACATCGCCACGGCCTGGGCGCCGCCGACGGCGTACACCTCCTCGACGCCGAGCAGCCGGCAGACCGCGAGGATCGAGGGGTGCGGCAGGCCGCCGAACTCGCGCTGCGGCGGCGAGGTCACCGCGATCGAGCGGCAGCCGGCGACCTGCGCGGGCACGACGTTCATGACCACGCTGGAGGCGAGCGGGGCGAGGCCGCCGGGGACGTAGAGGCCGACGCGCTCGACCGGCACCATCCGCTGCGTGACCCGGGCGCCGGGCGCCACGTCGACGTCGACCGCGACCGGGCCGAGCTCGGCGGCGCAGACCTCGCGGCGCCGCGCGATGGAGACCTCGAAGGCGGCGCGCAGCTCGGGGTCGAGGCGGGCGACGGCGTCGTCCAGGGCCTCGGCCGGCACCCGGAACGAGGCGGGCACGACGCGGTCGAAGCGCTCGGAGAGCTCGCGCAGCGCCTCCTCGCCCCGCGCCGCCACGTCGTCGCAGACGGGCCGGACCACGCTCAGCGCCGCCTCCACGTCGACGGCCGCACGGGGCACGACGGTGCGGGGGTCGAGGTCCGCACGGCCACGCAGGTCGATGGTCGCGAGCACGGGCCAATCCTAGGCGAGCGGCGCGGACGGCCCTCCCCCGTTTTGCGTAGGGTCCGCTCGTGCCCAGCCAGCCCACCGCCCGCGCCGCGCTCTGGCGTGCGTCGGCCGGGATCGGGGTGTACGCCGGCGCCTTCGGCCTGACCTTCGGCGCGGTGGCGGTCGCCTCCGGGCTGAGCCGCGCCCAGGCGCAGGCGCTCAGCGCGGTGCTCTTCTCGGGGGCGTCGCAGTTCGCGCTGGCCGGGGTCGTCGGGGCCGGCGGCTCCGCGTGGGCCGCGCTCGGGCCGGTGCTGCTGCTGGCGCTGCGCAACGGCTTCTACGGCGTCAGCCTCGCCCCGGTCCTCGACGTGCACGGCCCCCGGCGCCTGCTCGCCGCGCACCTGGTCATCGACGAGACGACGGCCATGGCCACCGCCCGGACCGTGCGGGCCGAGCAGCGGCTCGCCTTCTGGTCGACGGGGGTGGTGCTGTTCGCCTGCTGGAACGCCGGCACCTTCGTCGGCGCGCTCGTCGGCTCGGCGGTCGACACCGACGTCCTCGGGCTGGACGCCGCCGGACCCGCGGTCTTCCTGGCCCTGGTCTGGCCGACGCTGCGCCGCTCGGTGCGCGCCCGCTGGGTCGCGCTCGCGGGCGCGGCGATCGCGCTCGCCCTGGTGCCCGTCGCCCCGGGCGGCATCCCCGTGCTCGCCGCGGCGGCGGCCGCGGTCGCCGGCGGGCTGCTGCCGCAGACCCTGACCGGGAAGGAGCCCGCGTGAACCTCTGGGTCCCCGTCCTCGTGGCCTGCGTCGGGTCCTACGTCATCAAGCTGGCCGGGCTCTCGCTGCCCGAGTCGGTGCTGGCGGACCCCCGCGTGCAGCGCGTCACGACGCTGCTGCCGGTGGCCATGCTCGCCGCGCTCGTCGCCGTCCAGCTCGTCGGGTCCGGCGACGGGCCCGGGCCGTACGCGCTCGACTGGCGGGTCCTGGCCGGGGTCGCCGCGGGCGCCGTCGCGCTCGTGCTGCGCCGCGGCTTCCTCGTCGTGTTCCTGGTGGCGGTCGCGGTGACCGCCCTGCTACGCCTGCTGGTGCCTGCCGCTTAGCCGGTCCACCGACTCGTGCATCACCGGCGCGAGCGTGTGCAGCAGGCCCACGTAGTCGTCGTAGGTCTCGCGGTAGACGGCGTGCCGGGCCGGGTCGGGGACCAGCGTCCGGGTCCGCGGGGCGAACAGGGCCGCACCCTCGTCGAGGCTCGCCACGTGCCCGGCGCCGGTGGCGGCGATGACCGCGCAGGCCCGGAGCGTGAGGTTGTCGCCGGCGACGAGCTCCGCCTCGCGGCCCAGCACGTCCACGGTCACCTGCTGCCACAGCGGGTTGTGCTCCATGCCGCCGGAGAAGACCAGGCGGTCGCAGACGACGCCGGCGCGCACGAACGAGTCCAGCACGGCGCGGGTGCCGCAGGCCACGGCCTCCACGCTGGCCCGGTACAGCTCCTCGCGCGTCGTCCCGAGGGTCAGCCCGACCACGGCGCCACGCAGCCGCGGGTCGCGGTGCGGGGTCCGGTTGCCCATGAACGTGTCGAGCGCCCGCAGCCCGTGCGCGCCGGGCTCGACGGCCGCCGCGCCGCGCACCAGGGCCGGCAGGTCCGCGCGGGTGACGCCCATGATCGACTCGGCGGCCCAGGTCAGCACCGAGCCGCTGCTGACCTGCCCGCCCTCCACGAGCCAGCGCGAGGTGCGCAGCGCGTGGGGGTACGGCCCCCACACCTCCGGGGTCAGCACCGGGTCGGTCTCGGGCTCGAGCTCGGCGATGATCGCCGACGACGTGCCCGACACCACCGAGACCAGCCCGGCCGAGGCGCCGCCGCAGGCCAGCAGGGACACGTGCGCGTCGATCCCGCCCACCGCGACGGGGGCGCCGGGGGCCACGCCCAGGGCCTCGGCCGCCGCGGCGGTGAGAGGCCCGGCGAGCCCCCCGACCTCGACGATCTCGTCGGGGAGCCTCTCGACCAGGTCCGGCACCCCGAGGGCGGCGTACAGGTCGAGGGGGAAGCGGCGCGGCGAGCGGGTCGTAGTTGTACTTGCAGACCGCGTTCATCTGCGAGCCGGCCCAGCGCCCCGTGAGCCGGAAGGTCAGGTAGTCGATGGCCTCGACCACGCGCGCGGCCCGCGCGTAGACCTCGGGCTCGTGCTCGGCCACCCAGACCGCCTTGGGCAGCAGCCACTCGGCCGCGTCGGACCCGCCCGACCAGGCCAGCACCGGGTGCTCGTCGACCAGGGCCGCCGTCGCGGCCGACTGCGCCCAGGCCCGCGAGTCCATCCACAGGATCGCGGGGCGCAACGGGCGGCCGGCCTCGTCGAGCACGGCGACGGTCGAGGCCGTCGTCGCGCACGCCAGCGCCACGACGGGCCCGGCCGCCGCGGTCTGCGGGGCGGCCAGCAGCGTCCTGGTCGCGTCGACGACGGCGGCCCACCACTCCCGCGGGTCCTGCTCGGCCCATCCGGGTCGCGGGTAGCTCGTGCGGTAGCCCCGGTGCACCGACCCGAGCGGGTCGCCGTCGGCGGTGAAGGCGCCCACCCGGGCGCCCTCGGTGCCGAGGTCGATGGCCAGCAGGATCCCCACGCGGTTCCCCGGCCCTCAGCCGGCGGACGGGACGAACAGCACCTTGGAGGTGAACTCCGAGCGCTCACCCAGGGTCTGCATCATCCGCGGCAGGGCCGACAGCGGCAGCTCGTGGGTGATCATGAACTCCCACGCCAGCTCGCCGCTGGCCATCTTGGCTGCGGCGGTGCGCCACTCGTCGCCCGGGAACGGCGCGGAGAACGAGTTCCAGGCACCGTGCAGGGTGACCTCGAGGCGCATGAAGCGGTTCCACGTGTCCTTGGCCAGCTCGACCGGCGCGTGCGGGATGCCGACGAACACGGCGTGGCCCTTGGGCCCGACGAGGCTCGCGGCGAGGTCGGCGGTGGTCGGCGCCCCGGCCGACTCCAGCACCACGTCGAAGCCGGCCCCGGCGAGCTCACGGACCTGGTCGGCGGTCTGCACCGCGGCCGTCGCCCCGGCCTCGCGCGCCATCGCCGCCTTCTCCTCGCTCAGGTCGAGGCTCACGACCTCCGAGGCGCCCGCCAGCCGGGCCCACTGCACGGCGAACAGCCCGATCGGGCCCGCGCCGACCACGAGCACCCGCTGGCCGGTGCGCAGACCCGTCTTCCAGATCGCGTGCAGGGCGATGGCGGCCGGGTCGAGCATGGCCGCCGCCCGCGGGTCCAGCCCCTCGGGCACGGGCAGCAGGTTGCCGACCGGGGAGACGACGTACTCGGCGTACGCGCCGTCGCTGCGGCTGCCGAAGTAGTCGTAGGTCTCGCAGAGCCCGAAGTCGCCCTGCACGCAGTGCGCGCAGACCCGGCACGGGATCAGCGGCGGCACCGACACCAGGTCACCGACGGCCGTGCCCGGGCCGGGCTCGACACCCGGGCCGTGCGCCACGACGTGGCCGGAGAACTCGTGGCCGCAGATGATCGGCATCACGTAGCCGCCGTTGCGCAGCATCCGCGGGATGTCGGAACCGCAGACGCCGCAGGCGGCGACCCGCAGCAGGACCTGGCCCGGACCGGGCTCCGGCACGTCGACGCGCTCGATGCGGATGTCGCCCGGCGCGTGCAGCACGGCGGCGGTCATCTGCTCGGGCGTCTCGGTGGGGACCGGGGCCGAGACGGCCGAGGTCGTGCTCGTGGTCGTGGTCGGGGCGGTCATGGTCCACGACCCTACGCAGGGACGACGCGGGCGTGGCTGCGGGAGGATGTCGCCGTGGCGAGGAAGCAGTCGAGCGGCAAGCAGTCCGGCGGGACGCCGGCGACCGAGGCGCTGGCCCGGGCCGGCGTGGCCCACACCCTGCACCCGTACGAGCACCACGACGGGGAGCGCCACTTCGGCGACGAGGCGACCGCGGCGCTCGGGCTCGACCCGGCACGCGTGTTCAAGACGCTCGTCGCCGACGTCGGCGAGGCCGGGCGACCCCGGCTGGTCGTCGCCGTGGTCCCGGTCGCGCGTCAGCTGGACCTCAAGGCGCTGGCGGCGGCCGTGGGGGCGAAGAAGGCGGCGATGGCCGACCCGGCGGCGGCCCAGCGCTCCAGCGGCTACGTCCTCGGCGGGATCTCCCCGCTGGGTCAGCGCACGGCGCTGCCGACGGTGGTCGACGCCTCGGCGCGGGACTTCGCGACCGTCCACGTCTCCGGCGGCCGCCGCGGGTTGCAGGTCGAGCTCGCGCCGGCCGACCTGGTCGCCGTCACACGGGCGACGGTGGCACCGGTGAGCCGCTGACGGGCCCGTCGACGGCCTCGACCTCGGGGTCGCGACCCAGCGAGGAGGCGAGCAGCACCGGGACCACGGCGAGGAGCGGCCAGACGGCCAGCGCCACCCGGGCCCGGACGGTCAGCTCCACCGGCACCTCGTCGCCCGGCCGGGCGGCGGCCAGGCGGACCTCGAAGGCACCCGGACCCAGCTCGTAGCCCACCCACCAGCACACCAGGCCCGCCGCCGCGCCGACCACGACCGCGACGAGGACGACCGGCCACCCTGCCCGGCCGAACCAGCGCCACGCGAGCACGCCGAGCACCAGCCCGACGACGACCCCGCAGACGACGAACCACGCGTCCGCCGCGATGTAGCCGGCCAGGCCACGCTCGGAGGTGACGGCGCCCCCGCCGGTCACGACCCGGAACGTGGGCAGGTCCGTGACGAGCCACCAGACCACCCCGGCCGCGGCCCCCAGGCCGAGGGCCAGGGCGAGGAACGCGCCGAAGCGGCGGGCGTCCGGCGCGGTCACGAGGCCAGGCAGGAGGGTCCGAGCAGCGCCTTGAGGTCGGCCATGAGCGGTCCTGACGGGCTGACGCTCAGGTGCGAGTCGAGCCGCATCAGCGTGGAGCGCCCCGAGCTCTGCAGCCGCAGCCGCACCTCGGTGGTCCCCGGGTAGGCCGACAGGACGGTCTTCAGCTGGGCCACGACCGGCGGCGTGCACCGGACCGCGGGCAGCGAGATGACGACCGGTCCGGTCGGCGCCTCGCTGACGTCGGGCAGCGTGAGCTCGGAGGCGTTCAGCGACACCGAGTCGTCGTCGGACTTGATCCGGCCCTTGACCCGGACGACGACGTCGCTGGCCAGCACGGTCGACACCAGGTCGTAGGCCTTGGGGAAGAGCAGCACCTCGATCGAGGCCTCGAGGTCCTCGACCGTCAGCACCGCCCACAGGTCGCCGCGCTTGGTCGTCTTGCGGTTGACGTTGGTGATCATCCCGGCGATGGTCACCTGGCCCTCGCGGGGGCCGTCGTCGGAGAGCAGCTCGCCGATGCTGATGTCGCGCTCGGTCGAGAGGATGTGCTCCAGCCCGAGCAGGGGGTGGTCGCTCACGTAGAGCCCGAGCATCTCGCGCTCGAAGGCCAGCTTGGTCCGCTTGTCCCACTCCGGCAGGTCGGGCACGACCCCGGTGAGGTGCGAGGAGCCCGCGTCGTCGCCGTCGGGGTCGAAGCCGAAGTCGAAGGCGTCCTGGCCCCGCGCGGAGTTCCGCTTGAGGTCGAGCACCCCGTCGACGGCCGACTCGTAGACGCTCATCAGCGCCCGGCGGGTGTGGCCCATCGAGTCGAAGGCACCGGCCTTGACCAGCGACTCGATGAGGCGCTTGTTGCACACGACGAGGTCGGCGACGTCGAGGAAGGAGTAGAAGTCGGCGGCCTTGCCCTGCTCGTTGCGCGCCACCACGATCTTGTCGACCGCGTTGGCGCCGACGTTGCGCACCGCGGTGAGGCCGAAGCGGATGTCGGTGCCGACCGGGGTGAAGTTCGCCTCCGACTCGTTGACGTCGGGCGGCAGCACCTGGATGCCCATCCGGCGGCACTCGCCGAGGTAGATGGCCATCTTGTCCTTGTCGTCGCCGACCGAGGTCAGCAACGCCGCCATGAACTCCGCGCGGAAGTTGGCCTTGAGGTAGGCCGTCCAGTAGGAGACGAGCCCGTACGCCGCCGTGTGCGCCTTGTTGAACGCGTAGTCGGAGAAGGGGACCAGCACGTCCCAGAGCGCCTTGATGGCGCCGTCGGAGTAGCCGTTCGCCTTCATCCCCGCCGAGAACGGCTTGAACTCGGCGTCGAGGATCTCCTTCTTCTTCTTGCCCATGGCCCGGCGCAGCAGGTCGGCCTGGCCCAGCGTGTAGCCGGCGACCTTCTGCGCGGTCGCCATCACCTGCTCCTGGTAGACGATCAGCCCGTGCGTGGTGCCGAGGATCTCCGCCAGCGGCTCCTCGAGCTCGGGGTGGATCGGGGTGATGTCCTGGCGCCCGTTCTTGCGCAGCGCGTAGTTGGTGTGGCTGTCCACGCCCATGGGGCCGGGGCGGTAGAGCGCGAGGACGGCGGAGATGTCCTCGAAGTTGTCCGGGCGCATCAGCCGCAGCAGCGAGCGCATCGGGCCGCCGTCGAGCTGGAAGACCCCGAGGGTGTCGCCGTGGCCCAGCAGCGCGTACGTCGCCGGGTCGTCGAGGGTCAGGTCCTCGAGCACGAGGTCGATGCCGCGGTTGAGCTTGATGTTCCTGACGGCGTCGTCGAGCACCGTGAGGTTCCGCAGCCCGAGGAAGTCCATCTTGATCAGGCCCAGCGACTCGCAGGTCGGGTAGTCGAACTGGGTGATGATCGCGCCGTCCTGCTCGCGGCGCATGATCGGGATGATGTCGATGAGCGGTTCGCTGCTCATGATGACGCCGGCGGCGTGCACGCCCCACTGGCGCTTGAGCCCCTCGAGGTCGCGCGCGGTGTCGACGACCAGCTTGACGTCGGCGTCGGACTCGTAGATCGCGCGGAACTCGCCACCCTCGCCGTAGCGGGGGTGCTCGCGGTCGAACAGCTTGCCGAGCGGCACGTCCTTGCCCATGACGGGCGGCGGCATCGCCTTGGTCAGGCGCTCGCCCATCCCGAAGGGGTAGCCGAGGACGCGCGAGGCGTCCTTGACGGCCTGCTTGGCCTTGATGGTGCCGTAGGTGACGATCTGGCTGACGCGGTCCTCGCCGTACTTCTGCGTGACGTAGCGGATGACCTCGCCGCGGCGGCGCTCGTCGAAGTCGATGTCGAAGTCGGGCATCGAGACGCGGTCGGGGTTGAGGAACCGCTCGAAGATCAGCCCGTGCTGCAGCGGGTCGAGATCGGTGATCCGCATCGCGTACGCCGCCATCGACCCCGCCCCCGACCCGCGGCCCGGGCCCACGCGGATGCCGTTCTCCTTGGCCCAGTTGATGAAGTCGGCGACGACGAGGAAGTAGCCGGCGAAGCCCATCTGGGTGATGACGCCGGTCTCGAACTCGGCCTGGCGGCGCACCTCGTCGGGGATGCCCCCCGGGTAGCGCCGGCGCAGCCCGGTCTCGACCTCACGCACGAACCAGGAGGTCTCGTCCTCCCCGGGTGGGCAGGGGAAGCGCGGCATGTAGGTGCCGGTGCCCTCGGCGAAGGAGATGTCGCAGCGCTCGGCGATGGCCAGGGTGTTGTCGCAGGCCTCGGGCAGCTCGGAGAACAGCTGGCGCATCTCGGCCGGCGACTTGAGGTAGTAGCCGTCGCCGTCGAACTTGAAGCGGTTGGCGTCGGCCATCGTGGAGCCGGACTGCACGCACAGCAGGACCTCGTGCGCGGCCGCCTCGGCCCGGGTGGCGTAGTGCAGGTCGTTGGTGGCGACCAGCGGCAGGTGCAGGTCCTTGGACAGCCGCAGCAGGTCCTGGCGGACCCGGTTCTCGATCGAGAGGCCGTGGTCCATCAGCTCGACGAAGTAGTTCTCCGCGCCGAAGATGTCGCGGAACTCCGCGGCGCTGGCGACCGCCTCGTCGTACCTGCCGAGCCGCAGGTAGGTCTGGACCTCCCCCGACGGGCAGCCGGTGGTGGCGATCAGGCCCTTGCCGTAGGTGTTGAGGAGCTCGCGGTCGACGCGGGGCTTGAAGTAGTAGCCCTCCAGGGAGGCGAGCGAGCCCATCCGGAAGAGGTTGTGCAGGCCGGCCGTCGACGACGCCCACATCGTCATGTGGGTGAACGCGCCGCCGCCCGAGACGTCGTCGCCGTTGGCCGCGGCCTTCGCGTCACCCCAGCGCACCCGCTTGCGCTCGCTGCGGTGGGTCTTGGGCGTGACGTAGGCCTCGAGGCCGACGATCGGCTTGACGCCGGTCCCCTTCGACGCCTTGTGGAACTCGTAGGCCCCGAACAGGTTGCCGTGGTCGGTCATCGCGATGGCCGGCATGCCCTGCTCCTCGCAGCCGGCGAAGAGGTCCTTGATGCGTGCCGCGCCGTCGAGCATCGAGTACTCGGAGTGGACGTGCAGGTGCACGAAGCTGTCGCTGCTGCTCATCGGAAGGACAGCCTAAACGCGTCCGCCGACAGTCCCCGACCACGACGCGCCCGCCTCCGGCGGCAGGGCGGGGACGGAGCGCGTGCGTGCCGTGGCGAGGGTCACGGGGCGGGCCGCCCGGGGCGGCGACGAGGCCGGTTCGGCGGGCGGGGCTGCGCGGTAGGCCCGCTCCGGGCTCCACCGGCTGGGCGTGGCAGGCCGCGCGGGCAGCTCTTCTCGGGCGGCACCGTGCGGCGGCCGCACGGGTCGGTGCCGCGGAGGCCTCAGACCGAGACGTCGGCCCGGCGCCGCTCGCGCCCGCCGTCCTCGGGGTCGCCGTCCTCGGGGTCGCCGACGATCCGCCCGTCGGTGAAGAGCACCCCGTCGGCGAAGCGCGCCTCGACCTGGCCGTCGCCGAACTGCTCGGCGTAGAGGCGCGCGTAGAGCCCGCCCCGGGCGAGCAGCTCGGTGTGGGTGCCCTGCTCGACCAGCCGGCCGTCCTCGAGGCCGAAGATCACGTCGGCGTCCTGGATCGTCGACAGCCGGTGGGCGATGGCGATCGTGGTCCGCCCCCGGGTGGCCCGCTCGAGGGCCTCCTGGACCAGCCGCTCGGTCTCGGTGTCGAGCGCGGACGTCGCCTCGTCCAGGATCAGCACCCGCGGGTCCATGAGGAACACGCGGGCGATGGCCAGGCGCTGCTTCTCCCCGCCGGAGAGCCGGTAGCCGCGCTCGCCGGTCACGGTGTCGTAGCCGTCCTCGAAGCTCATGATCCGGTCGTGGATGTTCGCGTTGACCGCGGCCTGGTGCACCTCGGCCTCGGTCGCGCCGGGCCGGGCGTACGCGATGTTGTCGTAGACCGTGCCGTGGAAGAGGTACGGCTCCTGGGTCACCATCCCGACCGTCTCGGCGAGGGAGTCCCTGGTCGCGTCACGGACGTCGACCCCGTCGACGAGCACCGCCCCCTCGGTGACGTCGTAGAAGCGGGGCACGAGGTAGGTCATGGTCGTCTTGCCCGAGCCCGACGGGCCGACGATCGCGGCCAGCTGGCCCGGCTCGATGCGCAGCGACAGCCGGCGCAGCGTCCAGCGCTCCTCCGGCTCGGGCTCCCCCTCCACGCGCTCGGGCGGGACGCGCACGGTGCGCTCGGGTGCCGGTTCGTCGAAGCGCGGGCCGCCCGGCGCGGCACCGCTCAGGACGCGCGGCTCGGGGTAGCGGAAGGACACGTCGGCGAACTCGACCGCGCCGCCCGTCGCCGTCGGCGGCAGCGGGCGTGCCCCGGGCCGCTCCACGATGGCCGGCACGAGGTCGAGGTACTCGAAGATGCGCCGGAACAGCGCCAGCGACGTCTGCACGTCGAGCGTCACCCGCATCAGCTGGATGAGCGGCATCTGCAGGCGCGCCTGCAGGGTGGTGAAGGCGACGAGCGTGCCGGCGGTCAGCGTCGCGGCGCCGAGCGTGACCCGCCCGGTGATGAGGGAGCCTGCCGCGAGGTAGATCAGCGCCGGGGTGATGGCGAAGAAGGTCTGCACGAGGGCGAAGAAGGCGCGCCCGGTCATGGCCTGCTCGACCTGGAGGCGGGTCTGGCGGGCGTTCTCCTCGCGGTAGCGGCGGACCTCGGAGCCGGCGCGGTTGAACACCTTGGCCAGCAGGATGCCCGAGACCGACAGCGACTCCTCGGTGATCGCCGTCATCTCCGAGAGCGACTCCTGGGTGCGCCGGGCGAGACGCCGGCGCCGGCGCCCGACCCGGAGCTGGAGCCACACGAAGAGCGGCATCAGCACCAGCGTGATGATCGTCAGCTGCCAGCTCAGCAGGACCATCGCGACGAAGGCCGAGACCACCGTGACCGAGTTCTGCACGATCGTGGTGGCCGTGTCGGTGAGGACCGTGCGCACCCCGCTCACGTCGTTGGCCAGGCGCGACTGGATCGCCCCGGTCTTGGTCGCGGTGAAGAAGGCCAGCTCCATCTTCTGCAGGTGCGCGAAGAGGTCGCCGCGGAGGTCGGCCATGGCCGAGTTGCCGATGGTGCTGGTGAGCCAGTTCTGCCCGATGCCGATCAGCGCCGTGGCGACCGGGATCGCGCACAGCCCGGCGACGAGCCAGCCGAGCAGGTGGAAGTCCGTGGCTCGCCCGCCGGCCGGGAAGAGGGCGTCGTCGAAGACCGCCTTGGTGAGGAACGGCGCGGCCACCCCGAGCAGCGCGGACAGCACCACCGCGGCGAGGACCATCAGCATCTTCGTGCGGTAGGGAGCGAGCAGCCGCGTGATCCGGCGCAGGGTGCTCGAGTCCGCGTCCTCACCCGCGACGGCCGGGACCGCGCTCGCCTCGCTCATGGCCGTGAGCCTAGGCCGGGCTCCGACGGGCTCAGCGCCCCCGAGCCTCGATCCTGGCCACGAGCTGCGTCAGTGTGCCGAGGGTGCGGGTCGTCGCGCTCACCCCGACCACTCGCGCGAACCTGCCGGCCAGCGCGCTCCGGGCCTGGCCGTCCCCGTAGCGCACCCACACCTCGCGGCCACGGACGGCGTACGGCTCGGCCTCGGTCGCGACCGCCGCGATCCGCTCCTCCACGTCGGCGGGCGGGTCGTCGAGCAGGAAGGCGACGGTGACCTTGGCCGGCGGACCATCGGGGAGGGGGTGGGCCTCGACGAGGGCTCGCAGCTGCTCGACGGTGCGGACGGTCACGTCGGTCGTGGCGCCGTACTCGTCCTCGAGCGCCGTCGCGAGCTCCCGCTCGACCGTGCGCGCCGCCTTGGCGGTGGTGAGCACGAGGTTGCCGGTGCGCAGGTGGGTCCAGACGTCCTCGTAGCCCAAGCCCTCCGCCAGCTCCACGAGCCGCGGCATCGCGACGCTCCGGTGCGGCCCGAGGTTCACCCCGCGCAGGAACGCGACGTACGTCGTCATCGCTCCCCCTTCCGCTTCGTCCCACCCGCCACCAGAAACCCATGAATTCATGGGATGGAGGTACTCAGCACAACCTGCAGCGTGTGACGAGTACGTGCAACCCGGGCGAAGTGGGGTGACGGCGGGGCCCACGGACGCACGCGGGGCGGCCCGACCGCGGACCGGGTCACGCGGTAAGCGCGACGCCGGTGACGTAGAGCCGACGAGACCGGCGCAGAGCGAGCGCGAGCTCCGCCATCGTCCGCCGGGCCTGCCGCGGCATGACCATCGACCAGACGAACCGCGTCATGCCACAGCCCTGCGCGCGTACGGCGTCCTCACGCAGCTTCTCGTCGACGACCACGTCCTCCGCGCTCTCGCCCTCGCGCCGAAGCCGGCCGTACTTGACCTTCCCGTCGAACTCGCCGACGTGGCGGCAGTCCTCCCACCAGAAGTCGGTGCGGGCGACGAGCCTGCCGTCGGGGCCCCACACCTCGTGCTGCAGCTCCGGGGAAGGGATCCCGTAGCGGAAGCACTGGACACGGGTGACGGACTCGCCCGGCGACTCGGCCCGCCCGTCGGCGAGCCCGAGGGCGAGGCGGGCCCGTCGCGAACCCGGTACGTGGGCGAAGCGCTCGCTCAGCGCGCGGAGGGCCGGGACCAGGTCGGGGCCGAGGACGTGCAGCGCCGAGTCCGCCGTCACGACCCCGCCCTCGAGCGTGGACCGGCAGGCCACCTCCCAGACCGCGCGGGCGGGCGTGATCGTGCGGAGCCCGTCCACCTCGACGATCTCGTCGTCGCCCAGGGGCAGAAGGAAGCGGTGCTGGTTGGTCGTGGAGGTCCGGCGTCCCGCGCCCTGGTCGAGCCGGAGGAGGTGCGCGACCGACAGGTCCTGGTCGTGGAGCGCGAAGCCGTGCAGGGCCGCCGCGGACGCTCCGCAGACCGCCACGTCGCCCGACTGCGCGGCGAGCTGGGCCCGCGCGTGCAGCAGGTGCTTGCCGGGGTCGTCGGCGGCCGCGTAGGTGGCCGCGAGCACGTACATGCCGCGCCTCAGCCGTACGAGGTGCCCCTGCCGTCGGAGCGAGGCGAGCGTCTGGTCCGTCTCCCCGACCTCGAGCGCCTCCGCGCGGCTGAAGACGCCGCCGTTCTTCCGTCCCAGCACGAGCTCCACGACCGGAGCATCAGGACGCGACCCGCGATCGTGCCGGTCCCCCGGCCCGCTGTGGACAGGATCGCCGACGTTCGCGGCAGCTGTGGACGAGCGTCCGCACGGGCACTCCGCACAGGTTCCGCGTACTCGTCATGCGTTGCAGGTCGTGCTGAGTACCTCCATCCCATGAATTCATGGGTTTCTGGAGGCAGGAGCGACCACGAGACGCAGGAGGTCAGACGCCGGCGAGGCGGGAGGGGCGGGGGCGGATGAACGCCACCCAGGTGACGACGAGGCAGACGACGTAGAAGGCGATGAACGCCACGTACGCGCCGTCGCCGTTCTTGAGGGTGAGGAACGACTGGCGGAACGCCAGGTTGACCAGCACGCCGCCCAGGCCGCCGATGGCGCCGGCGAGGCCGATGAGCGCTCCGGAACGTCGACCCGCGATCCGGGTCTGCGTCTCGACGTCGGCGCCGTCGCCGGTGGCGAGCCGGGCCTTGGCGTTGAAGATCGCCGGGATCATCTTGTAGACCGAGCCGTTGCCGAGCCCGCTGAGCACGAACAGCAGCACGAAGCCGGCGATGAAGAGCGGCAGCGAGTGCAGCCGCGAAGCCACGAGGACGGTGCCGGCGCCCAGCGCCATGGCGGCGAAGTTCACGGCGCTGACCACCGAGCCGCGGTAGCGGTCGGCGAGCGCGCCGCCGACCGGGCGGACGAAGGAGCCGAGCAGGGGCCCGAGGAACGTCAGTGCCGCGGCCTTCACGGCGACGGGGAAGTCCTGCGGGAACTGCACGAGCAGCACCTGCCCGAAGGCGAAGCCGAAGCCGATGAACGAGCCGAACGTGCCGATGTAGAGCAGCGAGACGATCCACGTCTCGCGGTGCGCCATCACCTCGCGCATCGCGCCCTTGGCGGTGCTGTTCTGCGTCAGGTTGTTCATGAACAGCGCCGACAGCAGCGCCGACACGACGATCAGCGGGATGTAGATGCCGACCATCACCCGCGGGTGCCCGGCGCCGGAGACGGCGAGGACGAGCAGACCGACGAGCTGGACGACGGCGACGCCGAGGTTGCCCGCGCCGGCGTTGATGCCGAGCGCGCGGCCCTTCAGCCGGCTCGGGAAGTACGCGTTGATGTTCGTCATCGACGAGGCGAAGTTCGCCCCGCCGACGCCGGCGAGCATGGCGCCGACGAGGACGGTCCCGAGCGAGACGCCCGGCTCGAGGACGACGGCGATGTAGACCGTCGGCCCGAGCAGCAGCAGCGCCGAGATGATCGTCCAGTTCCGGCCGCCGAACGTCCCGACCGCGAACGTGTAGGGCACGCGCAGGATCGACCCGATCAGCGCCGGGGTGGCCGTGATCACGAACTTCTCCGGCGCGGTGAAGCCGTAGGCCGGGCCCATGAAGAGCACGAGCACCGACCAGAGGCTCCACACCGAGAAGCCGATGTGCTCGCTGAGCACGCTGAAGGCGAGGTTGCGCCACGCGGTCCGGCGGCCACCTCCCTCCCAGAAGGCCTGGTCCTCCGGCCTCCAGTCGTCGATCCAGCGTCCGCCGAGGTGCTTCTCGGCGGCACCGGAGAGCGGGAGGGTGGAGGTCTGGGTCATGGCGGTTCCCTCGGGTCGGGGCGGGTGGGGGTGGCCGAGCGGCGGTGCAGGGGTGCGGGCGTCAGGTGGTCAGGCCGTCACGACGATCTGGTCGCCCTCGAGGCGGACCGCGTACGTCGTCAGCGGCGGGGCGCCGGTGGTCGAGCAGCCGGTGTCGAGCTCGTACGCGTTGAGGTGCAGCGGACAGATGACGACCCGGGCGTCGGTCTGCCCGTCGGCGATCGGTCCGCCCTTGTGCGGGCAGACGGCCGACACCGCGCGCAGCGCGCCGTCACGGCGCCGGAACACCGCGACCTGCTGCCCGCCGACGTCGAAGGCGCGGCCCTCGCCGTAGGGGACCTGCTCGACCGGTCCGAGCACGAACTCGGTGCTTCCCGGGGACGCGACCACCGCGGGTGCGCTCACCAGGAACCCCCGAGCAGCTCGTCGGCGCGGCCGGCGGGCACCCGCGGCAGCACCTCCAGCGGCAGCGACGTGCGGAACTGTCCCGGCTCGACGGGGTTGCGGCCCTCGCTCCACGGGTCGACGTAGCGGTCGACGTGCTCCTGCACGGCGGCGTCCAGCCGCTCGGCGATCCCGTCACGGTCGTCGACGACGACCGCGCGGACCTCGCTCGAGCCCGACCCGCGGCACGAAGGCGTACGTGCGCTCGAGCCACTTGGCGTTCTCGCGGTAGTACTGCAGGAACCGCGCGGTGATCAGCTTCGCCGTCTCCGCGTCGTCGACGGTGCACAGCAGGTCGCCCTTGCGGATGTGCGCCCCGGCGGCGCCGCCGACGTAGATCTCCCAGCGCCCGCCCTCGATGGCGACGATGCCGACGTCCTTGACCAGCGACTCGGCGCAGTTGCGCGGGCAGCCGGACACGGCGAGCTTCATCTTGGCCGGCGACTCCATGCCCTGCAGCCGGGTCTCCAGCTCGACCCCGAGCTTGGTCGAGTCGCCCGTGCCGAAGCGGCAGAACTCCTGGCCCGACGCACGTCTTCACCGTGCGCATCGACTTGCCGTACGCGTAGCCCGACGGCATGTCGAGGTCGGCCCAGACGGCCGGCAGGTCCTCCTTGCGGATGCCGAGCAGGTCGATGCGCTGGCCGCCGGTGAGCTTGACCATCGGGACGGCGTACTTCTCGGCGACGTCGGCGATCCGGCGCAGCTGCTCGGGGGTGGTGACCCCGCCGCGCATCTGGGGGACGACGGAGAAGGTCCCGTCCTTCTGGATGTTGGCGTGCACCCGGTCGTTGATGAAGCGGGCGTCCTTCTCGTCGACCATGTCCTCGCCCCACATCATCTTGAGCAGCGAGGCGAGGCCCATCTTCGACTTCGCGTCCTCGGCGCCCTCGGGCGCGAGCGCGGCGAACACCGACGAGGGCGAGCGCAGGTCCTGGGCGCGGATGGCCTCCATCAGCTCGGGCTTGCCCATCGGGATGCCCGGGACGTACCAGTGGACGCTCGGGTCCTCCTCCACCCGGCCGTCCGCCGCGTGCTCGACGACCTGGCGCACGAGGAGCTTGCAGGAGCCGCAGCCCTTGCCGGCCCGGGTGGCGTCCATGACGCCGTTGACCGTCCGCACCCCGCTCGTCACGACCGCGCAGATGGCGCCCTTGGAGACGCCGTTGCAGTTGCAGACCTGCGCGTCGTCGGCCAGCTCGGCGACCCCGACCTCCGCCGACGGGCCGCCGAGGTCGAACATCAGCTCCACCCGCTGCTCGGGCAGCGGCAGCCCGCGGTCGAAGGCCTGCTGCAGGAAGGCGACCTTGGCGCTGTCGCCGAGCAGCGTCGCACCGACGATCTTGTCGTCGCGGATGACGATCGACTTGAAGACCCCGCGCCTGGGCTCGGAGAAGACGATGTGCTCGTCGGTGTCGCGCTCCGGCGAGGTCAGGCCCATGGAGGCCACCTCGACGCCGGCGACCTTGAGCTTGGTCGCCGTCCGGCTGCCGAGGTACGCCGCGGCGGGGTCCGCGCCGGTGACCTGGTCGGCGAGCACCGCGGCCTGCTCCCACAGCGGCGCGACCAGCCCGTACACCTCGCCGCGGTGCTGGACGCACTCCCCCACGGCGTAGACGTCGTCCTCGTCGAGCACCCGCATGTGGTCGTCGACGACGATGGCCCGCTCGACGGCGAGCCCGCTCAGCACGGCGACGTCGGTGTTGGGGCGGATGCCCGCCGCCAGGACGACGAGGTCGCAGGCGAGCTCGGCCCCGTCCTTGAGGCGCAGGCCGCGGACCCGGTCGGGCCCCCACAGGTGGGTGGCCCGGTTGCCGCAGACGACGTGGATGCCCAGCGCCTCCATGCTCTGGCGCAGGATCTCGCCGCCCTCGGGCCCGAGCTGGGCGTTCATCAGGTGCGCCGGGGAGTGCACGACGGTGACGTCCAGGCCGTAGTGCTGGAGCCCGCGGGCCGCCTCGAGACCGAGCAGGCCGCCGCCGATGACGACGGCGCGGCGGTGCTCGTCGGCGGTGGCGTGGGCGATCATCGCCCGGGTGTCGTCGATGGTGCGGAAGGCGAACGCCCCCGGCAGCATGGTGCCGTCGGCGCGCAGCAGCCCCTCCATCGGCGGCAGGAACGAGCGGCTGCCGGTCGCGATGACCAGGTCGTCGTAGCCGACGGTCGCGCCGTCGTCGGTCACGACGACCTTGGCGTGGCGGTCGATGCGCTCGACCCGGACGCCGGCCCGCAGCTCCACGTGGTTCTCGGCGTACCACTCGAGCGAGTTGAGGTAGATGTCGTCGTGGCTCTCCTCGCCCGCGAGGACGTGGCTGAGCAGGATGCGGTTGTAGTTGCCGTACGGCTCGTCGCCGAACACCGTGATGTCGAACAGGTCGCGCCCGCCGCGGGCGAGGACCTCCTCGACGGTACGGGCCCCCGCCATGCCGTTGCCGATGACGACGAGCCGGCGCCGGCCGCTGCCCGGACGTCTGGTGGGCCGCGTCTCCAGCGCCGTCATCAGTGCTCCACCAGGCCCAGGTCGACGACGACGGTCCCGGTCAGGCCCTCGGGCGCGAGGAGCCGCAGCTCGACCGCCGAGCCGCCGTCGATGTCCTCCACCACGCGCAGCGGGACGTGCACGTCACCCTTGGCGCCGATCGGGAAGTAGCGCATGGCGACGCCGTCGCGCACGAGCACGATGCTGACGAGCTCGTCGGTCGAGTTGCCGCCACGGAAGTACAGCGCCTGGCTGACCACGCCGTCCGGCACGACGTAGGCCAGCTCGGGGGCGATCGCGGCGGGTGAGTCCAAGCCCTCCCCGGTGAAGGGGAAGACACCCTGCAGGAAGCGGTTCTGGGACAGCACGGGGAGGTCCTTCCGTCGGCTCTTGTGGAGCAGCTGGTCGAGGGTCGGTGGCGTGGGGGCGGACAGGGCGGTGTGCACCGGCGCCCGGGTGAGCAGCTCGGTGTCGTCGGGCGAGCCGATGCGCTCGACCGCGACGGCGCACACCTTGAAGGCGGGCATCTTCGAGGCGGGGTCGAGGGCGGGGTTGGTCAACGCGTTCGCCGCCGAGGCGCCGCCCCAGTGGAAGGGGACGAAGACCGTGTCGGCCCGGATCTCGTCGGTGACGCGTGCCCGGAACGTCGCCGTCCCCCGTCGGGTGCTGAGCCGGACGACGTCGGCGGTGCCGACGCCGAGGCGCCGGGCCAGGTCGGGGTGCAGCTGCGCCTCGGGCTGCACGCTGGACTGGCTGACCGCCGGCACGCGGCGGGTCTGGGTGCCGCTCTGGTACTGCGCCATCAGCCGGCCGGTCGTCAGCACGTACGGGTACGTGTCGTCCGGGCGCTCGGCGGGCTCGCGGTGCTCGACGCGGACGAAGCGGGCGCGTCCGTCCGACGTCGGGAACGACCCGGCGAACAGCCGCGGCGTGCCGGGGTGGTCCGGCTCGCCGTCCGGCGTGGCCGGGCACGGCCAGAAGACGCCCTGCTCGGCGTCGATGCGCTCGGCGGTGATGCCGGAGTAGTCGGCGATCCCGCCCGCGCTCGCCCGGCACAGCTCGGCGAACACCTCGACCGGGTCGGCCGAGAAGTACTGGCCCCGGCCCAGCCGGTCGGCCAGCGCCGCGAGCAGCCAGAGGTCGTCGTGGACGCCGTCGGGCGGCGCGATCGCCTGCCGCCGGCGGATCACCCGGCCCTCGAGGTTCGTCATCGTGCCCTCCTCCTCCGCCCACTGGGCGCACGGGAGGACGACGTCGGCGAGCTCGGCGGTCTCGGAGACGAAGATGTCGGAGACGGCGAGGAAGTCGAGCGCGGCGAGCCGGTCGCGCACCCGGTTGGCGTCGGGGGCGGACACGACGAGGTTCGAGGCGAGGACGAGCAGCGCCCGCACCCCGTCGGCGGTGCCCAGCCGGTCGAGCATCTCGAACGCCGACAGCCCGGGCCCCGGCAGCTCGGCGGGGTCGATCCCCCAGACCCCGGCGACGTGGGCCCGTGCGGCGGGGTCGTCGAGCCGGCGGTAGCCCGGCAGCTGGTCGGCCTTCTGCCCGTGCTCGCGGCCGCCCTGGCCGTTGCCCTGGCCGGTGACCGTTCCGTAGCCCGACCACGGCCGGCCGGGCAGCCCGAGCGCCAGCGCCAGGTTGATCCACGCCTGTGCGGTGTCGGTGCCGCTGCTGTGCTGCTCCGCGCCACGGGCGGTGAGGATCATGGCGCTGCCGGCCGAGGTGAGGATGTCGAGCGTGCGCCGCAGGTCGGCGACCGGGACCCCGGTGATGCGCTCGACCCGGTCCGGCCAGTACGCCGCCACGCCCGCCCGGACCGCGGCGAAGCCCGTGGTGCGCCGCTCGACGTAGTCGTGGTCGACGCGCCCGTCGCGGACGGCGAGGTGCAGCAGCCCGTTGGCCAGCGCGAGGTCGGTGCCCGGCAACGGGGCGAGGTGCAGCGCCGCGCCGGCGGCGGTGGGTGTGCGCCGCGGGTCGACGACGACGTGGGTGGCGCCGGCCGCGCGCCCGGCGTCGAGGTGCTGCATCGCGGGCGGCATGGTGGCGGCCGGGTTGGCCCCGACCATGAGGACCGCCTCGGCCCGTGCGACGTCGGCGAGCGGGAAGGGCAGCCCGCGGTCGACGCCGAACGCGCGGTTCGACGCGGTGGCGGCCGAGCTCATGCAGAACCGGCCGTTGTAGTCGATCATCGCGGTGCGCAGCGCGACCCGGGCGAACTTGCCGAAGGCGTACGCCTTCTCGTTGGTCAGCCCGCCGCCGCCGAAGCAGCCGACGGCGTCCCGCCCGTACGCCTCCTGCGCCGTGCGGACCGCGTCGACGACCTGCCCGAGCGCCTCGTCCCACGTCGCCGGCCGGAACGCGCTCGTGCGGTCGCCGCGCACCGAGCGGACCAGCGGCGTGAGCAGGCGCTGCGGGTGGTCGAGCAGCGAGGCGGCCGTCCAGCCCTTGGAGCACAGCCCGCCGAGGTTCGTGGGGAAGTCGGGCAGCGGCTCCAGCGCGAGCGGTCCCGGCAGCCCCGGCACGGTCGAGCGCAGCTTCCCCTGGGGGGACGACCCCCCTGGACCCCCCCGGACAGACAACGAGATCCCGCACTGCAGCGAGCAGTACGGGCAGTGCGTCGACGTGGCCCGGGTGGGGGGAGCCGTCGTGGGCGGGGCGCTCACAGGTCCATGCTTGGGCAGCGCTGTTACGGGCCGGGGCCCCGCGCGGTTACGAGGCGTTCACCGATCTCTCACAGGGCGCCGGTCGGGCTGTGAGGAACGGCGAGAGGCGACCGGGTCGTCCCGCCCGGGCTCCGCGTGACGGCCACGTGACGGTGGGGTCACCGTCGGGTGCCCCTGGCGGGCGGGGCCCGTAACCGCGAGTTACCCGGAGGACATCGTCGGGTAACGCCGGCTTCCTAGGGTGAGCCGTACCCGAGCCGCACCGGCGGCTCGCGTGACGGAGGAGGTCGGCGCGTGCAGCTCGACCTGGACGTCAGCGGGCGAAAGGTCGTCGTCCTCGGCAGCGCGAACGGCGCCCGGCGCGCGGTCGCCCGGTTCGTCGGCGGCGGGGCCCGGGTCACCCTGGTCACGCACGACGGCCTGCCGCGCACCCGCCTCGACACCGTGCGCTACGTCGCGGCCCCCGACGCGGAGGACACCCCGGCGCTGCTGCGCCTGGTCGGGCCCGCCTGGCTCGTCGTCGCGGTGGACCCGCCCGCGGCGCTGCGGGAGAGCGTCGCCGGGCTGGCCGGGCACCTCAAGATCATGACCATCCGCGAGGAGCCCGCCCGCAGCGACGGCGGGGTCACCCTCGTCGGCGGCGGTCCCGGCAGCACCGCCCTCCTCACCCTCGAGGCGGTGCAGGCGCTGGCCGGCGCCGACGTCGTCCTCTACGACCGGCTCGCCCCGACCGACGACCTCGCGGCGCTCGCGCCGGCGGCCGAGCTCGTCGACGTGGGCAAGGACCCGTTCCACCACCGGGTCGAGCAGCGCTCCATCGAGCAGCAGCTCGTCGAGCGCGCCCGCGCCGGCCAGGCGTGCGTGCGGCTCAAGGGCGGCGACCCGTTCGTCTTCGGCCGCGGCGGCGAGGAGATGCAGGCCTGCCTCGCGGCCGGGGTCCCGGTCCGGGTGGTGCCGGGCGTCAGCAGCGCGGTGGCCGTGCCCGCCGCCTGCGGCATCCCGCTCACCCACCGCGGGCTCAGCCACGCCTTCACGGTCATCTCCGGCCACCAGCGTCCCAGCGAGGACGAGCTCTCCGCGCTCGCACGACTCGGCGGCACCATCGTCGTGCTCATGGGGGTGATCAACCTCGAGCAGATCGCCGCCGGCCTGCTGCGGGCGGGCCTGGACGCGAGGACCCCGGCCGCCGTCGTCGAGCGCGGCTACTCCGACTCGCAGCGCAGCACCCTCACCCGGCTCGCCACCCTGGCCGCCGACGCCCGCCGGCTGCAGGTCGCTTCCCCCGCCGTCGTCGTCATCGGCGCCGTGGTGGACCTGGCGCCCGAGCTGGCCGACGCCGCCCGCGTCCTCGACCACCTGCCCGAGTGGGCGGGCGCCCTCGCGCCGGGACGACCGCCGGACGACCGGGCCTCGTGAGCGCCCGCACCGGCCCGTGGGCGGTCGAGACCTCGACGGCGCCGCCGGGCGCACCACCGGGCTGCGGATCGACCAGCTCCGGGGCTTCCGCGTCGGCGTGACCTCCGACCGCCGCTCGGGCGACCTCATCGCCGCGCTGGAGCGCCGCGGCGCGCAGGTGCTGCACGCGCCGGCGCTCAAGATCGCGCCGAACGAGCAGGACACCACCCTGGTCGCGGAGACCCGCGAGCTCATCCGGCGCAGGCCCGACGTGGTGCTGCTGACCACGGGCTACGGCGTGCGGCGCTGGTTCGAGGTCGCCGACGCCGCCGGGCTCGGCGCCGAGCTGACCGCGGTCCTGGAGCAGGCCCGGATCTTCGCCCGCGGACCCAAGGCCGTCGGCGCCGTCCGGGCCGCCGGCCTGCTCGACGTGCAGCTGAGCGGAAGCGACACCACGGCCGCGCTCGTCGACGCCGTGCCCGCGGCCGGGCTCTCCGGTCGCCGGGTGGCCATCCAGCTGCACGGCTTCACCGACGCCGAGCAGCTGCGGCGCCTGGCCGGCACCAGCGCCGAGGTCCTCACCATCACGCCCTACCGGTGGGTCCGCCCCGCGAGCAGCGACCAGGTGCCCCGGCTGGTCGAGGCCGCCTGCTCGCACCAGCTCGACGCCATCACCTACACCAGCGCCCCCGGGGCGGCGGCGACGCTCGAGACCGCGTACGCGATGGGGATGGGCGAGGCGTTCGTCGCCGCCCACGCCGAGCACGTCACCGCGGCGGCGGTCGGCCCCGTCACCGCGCAGCCGCTCGTGGAGGCGGGCATCGCCCCGATCGTGCCGGAGCGCTACCGGCTGGGCGCGCTCATCCGGCTCGTCTGCGAGGACCTCGTCGAGCACCACGTGCAGCTCTACCGCAGCCACGACACCCTGGTCGAGGTCCGCGGCCGCAGCGTCTCCGTCGGCGGGCGCAGCGTGCTGCTCGGGCCGAGCGCGCTCGCGCTGTTCAAGGCGCTGGCCGCCGCGGACGGCGTGGTCTCACGCCAGCAGCTCGTCGCCGCGCTCCCCGAGCGGCTCGACGACCACGCGCTCGAGGTCGCGATGAGCCGGCTGCGCCGGGCGCTCGACCTGCCCGGCCTGATCACCACCGTCGTGCGCCGGGGCTACCGCTTCGACGGCGTCCGGGTGGACGGCTGAGCACGCCGAGGGTGAACGTGGCGAGGCGCTGCTCCTCGGCGATCTCGTCGAGGTACCCACCGCTCGCGGGTGGCCTCCGCCCACGCGTCGACGCGGGCGCCCTCGTCGCGCTCCGTGAGCGCGGTCGTGTCCTGCCCTGCTCGCGTCCTCGCGGACGGCGTGGGTCCGCGTCGCGGGCGTCGCGGTCCAGGGCGGGACCGCGGTCGCGGGGCGCCCTCGCCGGGGCGCCCGACGAACGTTCCGCGACGAGCCCCGGCGTCGTCGTCCCCCCTCACGCAGGTGGCGTCGTCCGTCCTGCTCGTGGTCGCCCTCCGGCGCGCCGGCTCAAGCGCGACGGGTGCCGGCTGCGCCGGTCGGCGACCGCCTGAGGTCCCCGCCCTGGAGGTGGAGGAGACCTCGGTTCAGACCATCATCTGCCGGACCTCGGGCCCGATGGGACGCGGCAGCGCCGTCGAGCCCGACAGGTACTTGTCGACCCCGCTCGCGCAGGCCCGGCCCTCGGCGATCGCCCAGACGATGAGCGACTGGCCCCGGCCGGCGTCGCCGCAGGCGAAGACGCCCTCGACGTCGGTCGCGTAGTCCGCGTCGCGGGCGATGTTCCCGCGCGGGTCGAGCCCGACGCCGAGCTGGTCGACCAGCTTCTCCTTCTCCGGGCCGGTGAAGCCCATGGCCAGCAGCACGAGCTCGGCCGGGATCTCCTTCTCCGTGCCCTCGATGGCCGTGAGCTTGCCGCCCTCGAAGACGACCTCGGACAGGACCAGGGTCTTCACCCGCCCGTGCTCGTCGCCGCGGAACTCCGAGGTCGACACCGAGTAGACCCGCTCCCCCGACTCCTCGTGGGCCGAGCTGACCCGGTAGGTCATCGGGTAGGTCGGCCAGGGCTGGTTCTCGGGGCGGTCGGTCGGCGGCGTCGGCATGATCTCGAGCTGCGTCACCGACGCCGCGCCCTGGCGGATCGCGGTGCCGAGGCAGTCCGCGCCGGTGTCGCCGCCACCGATGATGACGACGTGCTTGCCCTCGGCGCTGATCTGGTCCTCGGGCGCGTCGCCGAGCGCGGCGCGGTTGCCCTGCGGCAGGTACTCCATGGCCTGGTGGATGCCGCCGAGCTCGCGCCCGGGCACCGGCAGGTCGCGCCCGACGGTGGAGCCGATGGCGACGACCACCGCGTCGTAGCGCTCCTTGAGCTGCGTCCAGGTCACCGAGCCGCCGACGTCGACGCCGGTCCGGAAGTTCGTGCCCTCGTCGCGCATCTGCCGGATCCGGCGGTCGAGGACCTTCTTCTCCATCTTGAACTCGGGGATGCCGTAGCGCAGCAGACCGCCCGGGGCGTCCGCACGCTCGTACACCGCCACCGTGTGGCCGGTCCGGGTCAGCTGCTGCGCCGCGGCCAGGCCCGACGGGCCCGAGCCGACGACCGCGACGGTCTTGCCGGTCAGCCAGTCAGCGGGCTGGGGGTCGACGCGGCGCTCGTCCCACGCCTTGTCGATGATCGCGACCTCGACGTTCTTGATCGTCACCGCGTCGCGGTTGATCCCGACGACGCAGGCGGTCTCGCAGGGCGCCGGGCACAGCCGCCCGGTGAACTCCGGGAAGTTGTTCGTGGCGTGCAGCCGCTCCAGCGCCTCGTCCCAGTCGCGGCGCCAGACCAGGTCGTTCCACTCCGGGATGAGGTTGCCGAGCGGGCAGCCGGTGTGGCAGAACGGGATGCCGCAGTCCATGCAGCGCCCGGCCTGCTCGCTGATGATCGGCAGCAGCGCCCGCCCCGGCGTGCCGGGGTAGACCTCGTTCCAGTCGTGCACGCGCTCGCTCACGGGTCGCCGTTCGGCGACCTTCCGCGGCGTGGTGATGAACCCGCGCGGGTCAGCCATGAGATGCCTCCAGGACGGAAGTAGGACGAAGCCGGAGAGGAGCGAGACCAAGCCGAGCGGAGGTCCCGGGCACGGGTCGGCCTGAGCGTGGATGGGTCTGGCGGGAGCCCGGAGCCTGCGGAGGGCGGATGGTGGCGAAGGCCGACCCGTGGCCGGGACCTCCGCGCCCGACGAGCGAAGGACGCGCGACGATCACTTGGCCACCGCGGCCATCATCCGCCGCGTCGTCTCGGCCTCGTCGAGGCCCGCGGACTCGGCCTCGTCCCGCGCGGCCATGACCAGGGCGTACTCGCGCGGCAGCACCTTGGTGAACCGCGTCGCGGAGCGCTCCCAGTCGGCGAGCAGGCCCTCGGCCACCACCGAGCCGGTCTCCTCGTGGTGGCGCCTCACCAGTCCCTGCAGCAGCTCCAGGTCGGCCTCGCCCGGGTCGACCGCGTCGACCATCTCGGTGTTGAGCAGGTCGCGGTCGAGGTCCAGGAAGTACGCGATGCCGCCGGACATGCCCGCGGCGACGTTGCGCCCCGTGCGCCCGAGGACGACCGCGACACCGCCGGTCATGTACTCGCAGCCGTGGTCGCCCAGGCCCTCGACGACCGCCGTGGCCCCGGAGTTGCGGACGCAGAAGCGCTCGCCCACCTGGCCGGCGACGAAGATCTCGCCGCTCGTGGCGCCGTAGCCGATGACGTTGCCGGCGATGATGTTCTCGCTCGCCACGAAGGTCGAGGCCCGGTCCGGACGGACGACGAGCCGTCCGCCGGACAGCCCCTTGCCGAGGTAGTCGTTGCTGTCGCCCTCGAGGCGCAGCGTGATCCCCGCCGGCACGAACGCGCCGAAGCTCTGGCCCGCCGACCCCGTGAAGGTGAGGTCGATCGTGCCGTCGGGCAGGCCCTGGCCGCGGGTCGCGAGGGTCACCTCGTGACCGAGGATCGTGCCGACGGTGCGGTCGACGTTGCGGATCGGGAGCGTGGCGCGGACGGCCTCGCCGGACTCGAGCGCCGGGCGGCAGATCTCGATCAGCCGCTGGTCGAGCTTGGCGTCGAGCCCGTGGTCCTGGGTGGTGACGTTGTGCAGCGCAGAGCCCTCGGGGAGCTCCGGCCTGTGCAGCATCGGCGCCAGGTCGAGACCGTGCGCCTTCCAGTGCCTCTCGGCGTGCGTGGTGTCCAGGAGCTCGACGTGGCCGACCGCCTCGGCGAGCGTCCGGAACCCGAGCGCCGCGAGGTGCTCGCGGACCTCCTCGGCGATGAACTCGAAGAAGTTCACGACGAACTCGGGCTTGCCGGAGAACTTCTGGCGCAGCTCGGCGTTCTGGGTGGCGACGCCCACCGGGCAGGTGTCCAGGTGGCAGACCCGCATCATGATGCAGCCGCTGACCACCAGCGGGGCCGTCGCGAAGCCGAACTCCTCGGCGCCCAGCAGGGCTCCGATGATCACGTCACGGCCGGTCTTGAGCTGGCCGTCGACCTGCACGACGATGCGGTCGCGCAGCCCGTTGACCAGCAGCGTCTGCTGGGTCTCGGCCAGGCCGAGCTCCCAGGGTCCGCCCGCGTGCTTGAGCGAGGTGAGCGGCGCCGCGCCGGTGCCGCCGTCGTGGCCCGAGATGAGCACCACGTCGGCCTTGGCCTTGCTCACGCCGGCCGCGACCGTGCCCACGCCGACCTCGGCCACGAGCTTCACGTGCACCCGCGCGCTGGGGTTGGCGCACTTGAGGTCGTGGATGAGCTGCTTGAGGTCCTCGATGGAGTAGATGTCGTGGTGCGGCGGCGGCGAGATCAGCCCGACGCCGGGCGTCGAGTGCCGCGTCTTGGCCACCCACGGGTAGACCTTCTGGCCGGGCAGCTGGCCGCCCTCGCCGGGCTTGGCGCCCTGCGCCATCTTGATCTGGATGTCGGTGGCGTTGGTCAGGTAGTCGCTCGTCACGCCGAACCGGCCCGACGCGACCTGCTTGATCGCGCTGCGCCGCTCCGGGTCGTACAGGCGGTCGACGTCCTCGCCGCCCTCGCCGGTGTTCGACTTGCCGCCGAGCCGGTTCATGGCGATGGCCAGCGTCTGGTGCGCCTCGAGGCTGATCGAGCCGTACGACATCGCCCCGGTCGAGAAGCGCTTGACGATCGCGCTGACCGGTTCGACCTCCTCGATCGGGATCGAGGGACGGTCGGGGCTGATCCTGAGCAGCCCGCGCAACGTCATCAGGCGCTCGGCCTGGGAGTCGATGTGCGAGGTGTACTGCTTGAAGATGTCGTAGCGCCCGGTCCGGGTGCTGTGCTGCAGCCGGAAGACGGTCTCGGGGTCGAACAGGTGCGGCTCGCCCTCGCGGCGCCACTGGTACTCCCCGCCGATCGGGAGCGTGCGGTGGGCCTGCGGGATGCCGTTGGCCGGGTAGGCGACGAGGTGGCGCCGGCGCACCTCCTCGGCGAGCTGCTCGAGCGTCACGCCGCCGAGCTTGGAGGTCGTGCCGGTGAAGTAGCGCTCGACGACCTCGCCCGACAGCCCGAGCGCCTCGAAGATCTGCGCGCCGGTGTAGGAGGCGACCGTCGAGACGCCCATCTTGCTCATGACCTTGAGCACGCCCTTGCCGAGCGCCTTGACCACGTTGGCGACCGCGACCTCGGGCTCGACGGTGGTGAAGACGCCGCGGCGGGCCAGGTCCTCGGCCGACTCGATGGCCAGGTACGGGTTGACCGCGGCCGCGCCGTAGCCGATGAGCAGCGCGACGTGGTGCACCTCGCGCACGTCGCCGGCCTCGACGACCAGGCCGACCTGGGTGCGCGACTTCTCCCGCACCAGGTGGTGGTGGACGGCCGCCGTCAGCAGCAGCGACGGGATCGGCGCCAGCTCGGCGTTGGAGTGCCGGTCCGACAGCAGGATGATCCGGGCGCCGTCGGCGATGGCCTGGCTGACCTCGGCGCAGATGTCGTCCAGGGCCTCGACCAGGCCCGCCTCGCCCCGCGCCACGTCGTAGCGGCCGCGGGCGACGTACGTCGCGTAGCCGGGCAGGTCGCCGTGCCGGTTGATCTTGACGATCTTGGCGAGCGCGTCGTTGTCGAGGACCGGGAAGGGCAGCACCAGTCGCCGGCACGAGGCCGGGCCGGGCTCGAGCAGGTTCTGCTCGGAGCCGATGGTGTTGAACAGCGAGGTGACGAGCTCCTCGCGGATCGCGTCCAGGGGCGGGTTCGTCACCTGGGCGAACAGCTGGCTGAAGTAGTCGAACAGCAGCCGCGGCTTGTCCGACAGGGCCGCGATCGGGGTGTCGGTGCCCATCGAGCCGATCGGCTCGGCGCCGCCGGAGGCCATCGGCGCGAGGATGAGCCGCAGCTCCTCCTCGGTGTAGCCGAAGACCTGCTGGCGCCGGGTCACCGAGGCGTGGCTGTGCACGACGTGCTCGCGCTCGGGCAGCTCGTTGAGGCTGATCCGGCCCGCGGTCAGCCACTCCCCGTACGGCGCCGCCGCGGCCAGGGAGTCCTTGACCTCCTCGTTGGAGACGATGCGGTGCTCGTCGAGGTCGACGAGGAACATCCGGCCCGGCTGCAGCCGGCCCTTCTGCACGATCTTCTCCGCCGGGATGTCGAGCACGCCGGCCTCGGAGGCCAGCACGACCAGGCCGTCGTCGGTGACCCAGAAGCGGCCGGGGCGCAGGCCGTTGCGGTCGAGGACCGCGCCGACCTGGGTGCCGTCGGTGAACACGACGCCGGCCGGGCCGTCCCAGGGCTCCATCAGGCAGGAGTGGAAGGCGTAGAAGTCCCGGCGCCGGGCGTCCATCGTGGGGTTGTTCTCCCACGCCTCCGGGATCATCATCAACATCGCGTGGGGCAGCGAGCGCCCGCCGAGGTGGAGCAGCTCGACGACCTCGTCGAACGACGTCGAGTCCGACGCGTCCGGGGTGCAGATCGGGAAGAGCCGCTCCAGGTCGCCGGGGATGAGGTCGCTGGCCAGCAGCGCCTCGCGGGCCCGCATCCAGTTGCGGTTGCCCTTGACGGTGTTGATCTCGCCGTTGTGCGCGATCATCCGGTACGGGTGGGCGAGCTCCCACGACGGGAACGTGTTGGTCGAGAAGCGCGAGTGCACGACCGCCAGCGCGCTGGCCACCCGAGGGTCGAGCAGCTCGGGGAAGACGAGCTCGAGCTGCTCGGTGGTGAGCATGCCCTTGTAGACGAGCGTGCGGCACGACAGCGAGGAGAAGTAGACCCCGGCCTCGTGCTGGGCGCGCCGACGCAGGCAGAAGACGAGCCGCTCGAGCGCGAGGCCCTGGACCGGCTGGCCCGACGGCGCCACGAAGAGCTGCTCGAAGGCGGGCATGGTCGAGCGGGTCAGGTCCGACAGCGAGGAGCTGTCGGTGGCGACCACGCGCCAGCCGAGGACCCGCAGGCCCTCCTCCACGGCGACGGCCTCGATGGTCTCCTTCGCCGTGCGGCGGGCGGCACCGTCGACCGGCAGGAAGGCGTTGCCGACCGCGTACGCGCCGGCGGGCGGCAGCTCGAAGCCCACCTCGGCACGCAGGAAGGCGTCCGGGACCTGCATGAGGATGCCCGCGCCGTCCCCGGTCTTGGGGTCGGCGCCGGTGGCGCCGCGGTGGTCGAGGTTCCGCAGGGCCTCGAGGCCCTGCTCCACGATGGCGTGGCTCGGTTCACCGCTGAGCGTGGCGACGAAGGCGACGCCGCAGGCGTCGTGGTCGTTGGCCGGGTCGTAGAGGCCCTGGGCCTGGGGCTTGGCGAGCAGAGTCACGTGGGACTCCTGTCGTTCGTGGGCCGATCGGCTCGGCTCCGGCTCAACATCGGGCTCAACATCGGGCTCAACTGCAGTCTCAGCGGCGGTCACGAGCAGGCGCCCGGGACGTCACTGGCCAGGAGCGGGAGGATGCTAGCGCAGCAGCACAGGCATCGCGGGTCTGATGTGTTCGGCCTGGGACGCGCGTCTGGTTGCGCGGCGTCACGGCGTCGTCGTGCTGGCGGAAGGTCGACAGGGGTGGCGCGACCGGAGATCCTCGGCCGCCCCAGCATAACGGCGCCCGGACCCGCCCCTCACCCTTCGGTCGTTTCCCCGGACACGGTGCGCCCAGCCGCGCGCTCGCGTGGGGCGTCGCCGTGCTCGCTCGACGCCACCTCCGCCCCCGGGCGTGCGTCGGCGCCCTCCACGGCGTGGGCCGCCGGGGCCTCGTCCACCGCGTCCACCGCGTCCCCGTGCTCCGCGCCGACCTCGCCCGTGTCGGTGCCCGGGGCCCCCTCCTCGACGACCGCCTCCCGGCCGGGCCGGTTCCTGGCCAACCAGGCGAGGACGAGCGCGGCGCCCACGAACGTGATGAGCGAGGTGTAGTTGTTCAGCCTGAAGCCGCCGATCTCGTTGACCGTGTCGATCCGCAGCGCCTCGATCCAGAAGCGGCCGAGCGAGTAGAGCATCACGTAGAGCGCGAACACCTTGCCGTGCCCCAGCCCGAAGCGGCGGTCCGCGACGACGAGCAGGACCGCGACGACCGCGACGTCCCAGAGCAGCTCGTAGAGGAACGTCGGATGGAAGGTCGCGAACTGCTCGTAGCCGGCCGGTCGGAAGCGCGGCGCGATCTCCAGGCCCCACGGGAGCGTCGTCGGCCCGCCGAAGAGCTCGGAGTTGAACCAGTTGCCGAGTCGCCCGATCCCCTGGGCGATGGCGATCCCGGGGGCGCAGGCGTCGAGCAGCGCCGCGAAGCGGATGCCGCGGCGGCGGGCCACGAGCCAGCCCCCGAGCGCGCCGAAGGCGACCGCGCCCCAGATGCCGAGCCCGCCCTGCCAGATCTTGAGCGCGTCCACCGGGTTGCGGCCGGGGCCGAAGTAGAGCTCGTAGTCGGTGATCACGTGGTAGACCCGCGCGCCGACGATCCCCGCGGGCACCGCGAGCACGACCACGGCCTCGAGCCCGTCGGACGTCCCGCCGCGCGCTCGCCAGCGCTTCGTCGCGACGACCATGCCGACGACGATCCCGGCGATGATGCACAGCGCGTACGCCCGCAGCGGCAGCGGACCGAGGTGCCAGACGTTCACCTCCGGGCTCGGGATGGACAGCGGCGCGAGCACCGCTGCGCTCACGAGTCCCCCCTGACCCCGCGGACCAGGTCGTCGACGACGGCGCGCAGCCGGTCGAGGTCGTCGGGGGTGCCCGCCTCCTCGGCGTCGAGCAGCGTCCTGACCAGCGCGGAGCCGACGATCGCGGCGTCGGCGTAGGTCGTCACCTCGCGCGCCTGCGCGCCGTCGGAGATCCCGAGGCCCACGCCGACCATCGCCTCGGGCGAGGCGGCGCGGATCCGGGCGACCAGGTCGGGCGCGGCGGTCGGGCTCTGGGAACGGGCGCCGGTGACGCCCATGACCGAGGTGGCGTAGACCCACCCGCGGCAGGCGGCCACGGTCTCGGCGAGGCGCTCGTCGCTCGAGGAGGGCGAGACGAGGAAGATCCGGTCCAGCCCGTGGGCGTCCGAGACCTCCATCCAGGTGCCGGCCTCGTCCGGCGTCAGGTCGGGGGTGATGATCCCCGCCCCGCCGGCGGCGGCGAGGTCTCGCGCGAACGCGTCCGCGCCGTAGTGCTCGACCAGGTTCCAGTAGGTCATCACCACGGCCGGCGTGCCGGCGTCGGCCAGGGCCTCGACGGCGGTGAAGGCGTCACGGGTGCGGACCCCGCGCTGCAGCGCGCGGGTGCCGGCGCGCTGGATCGTGACGCCGTCCATCATCGGGTCGCTGTAGGGCAGGCCGACCTCGACGAGGTCGACGCCCGGGCCGTCGCCCTCGCCGGTGAGCGCGCGCAGGGCGGCGAGCGAGCGGGGCACGTCGGGGTAGCCGACGTGCAGGAACGCGACGAGCGCGCCACGGCCCTGCTCGCGGGCGGCGGCGAAGACCTGGCCCGAGCGGCCGCGGTCGAAGCCCCCCTGCTGCACCTGCCCCGGCTGCCCCACGGCGGCGGTCACAGCTGGACCGCGGTGGTGCTGGCGGGCCCGCTCTCGTCCAGCGACAGGTCGAGCTCGGGGTCCTGGCTGAGGTTGGTGCCCACCGGACGGCCCGACTCCGAGCCGGTGCCCCGGGTGTCGACGCCGAACCACTGGATCGCGGTGTCGACGTCCTTGTCCCCGCGCCCGGAGAGGTTCACCAGCACGATGTTCGGCTCGCCGTCGGCCCGCGGCGGCAGCGAGCGGCCGAGCCGCAGCGCGCCGGCCAGGCCGTGCGCGGACTCGATGGCCGGCAGGATGCCCTCGCTGCGGGTGAGGAGGCGGAAGGCCTCCATCGCCTCGGCGTCGGTCACGGGCTCGTACGTCGCCCGGCCCGTCGCGGCGAGCCAGGAGTGCTCCGGGCCGACGCCGGGGTAGTCCAGGCCGGCCGAGATGGAGTGCGAGTCCTTGGTCTGGCCGTCGTCGTCCTGCAGGACGAAGGTCCGCATGCCGTGCAGCACGCCGACCGAGCCGGCCGAGATGGTCGCGGCGTGCCGGCCGGTGGCGACCCCGTCGCCGCCGGCCTCGTAGCCGTGCAGGGCGACCCCGGCGTCGGGGATGAAGTCGGCGAAGATGCCGAGCGCGTTCGAGCCGCCGCCGACGCACGCGGCCACGGCGTCCGGGAGCCGCCCGTACGTGGCGAGCACCTGCGCGCGGGCCTCGGTGCTGATGACGCGCTGGAACTCGCGCACCAGCAGCGGGAACGGGTGCGGGCCGGCGACCGTGCCGATCAGGTAGTGGGTCTCGTCGACGCTGGCGACCCAGTCGCGCATCGCCTCGTTCATCGCGTCCTTGAGCGTCTGCGTGCCGGACTCGACGGCGATGACCTCGGCGCCGAGCAGGCGCATGCGGGCGACGTTCAGGGCCTGGCGCTCGGTGTCGACCTTGCCCATGTAGACGGTGCACTCGAGGCCGAAGAGGGCGGCCGCGGTCGCGGTGGCGACGCCGTGCTGCCCCGCCCCGGTCTCGGCGATCACCCGGGACTTGCCCATCCGCCGGGTCAGCAGCGCCTGGCCCAGGACGTTGTTGATCTTGTGCGAGCCGGTGTGGTTCAGGTCCTCGCGCTTGAGCAGGATCAGCGGCGCGGGGCCCTCGGCGGGACGGGCGTGCTCGGCGAAGCGGCTCGCCACGGTGATCGGCGAGGGACGTCCCGTGTAGTCGGCGAGGAGCTTGGCGAGCTCGGCGGTGAAGGCCGGGTCCGCCGACGCGGCACGGAACTCGGCCTCGAGCTGGGCGAGGGCCGTCCACAGCGCCTCGGGGACGAACTTGCCCCCGAAGTCCTCGAAGTGACCGCGGGCGTCGGGCAGGGCGCTGACCATGGGCCGAGGATACGGCGCGCCGCCGAAGGCTCCCGCGTACTTGCCGACCGGTGGTCAGCGGGCGGCGGTCAGCTCCGGTGGACGGCGGGGTGCGCGCCCGCGGCGACCAGGTCGGCGACCCCGCTGCGCGGGTCGCGCCCCGTGACGAGCGCCTCACCCACCAGGACGACGTCGGCACCCGCCCGGGCGAGCTCGATGACGTCGTGCGGTCCGCGGACGCCGGACTCCGCGACCCGGACGATGCCGTCGGGGATCAGCGGGGCGAGCCGCGCGAAGGTCGTCGGGTCGACCTCGAGGGTCTGCAGGCTCCGGTTGTTGACGCCGACGATGCGGGCGCCGGCGTCGACCGCGCGCTGCACCTCCTCGGCGGTGTGCGCCTCCACCAGGGGCGTCAGCCCGATGGACTGGGCACGCTCGACCAGGCCGACGAGCTGGGTGTCGGTCAGCGCGGCCACGATGAGCAGCACCAGGTCGGCCCCCGCCGCGCGGGCCTCGAAGAGCTGGTACGCGGTGACGACGAAGTCCTTGCGCAGCACCGGGATGTCCACGACGCCGCGGACCCGGACCAGGTCGTCCAACGAGCCCGAGAACCGGCGCTGCTCGGTGAGCACCGAGATGACCGCGGCGCCCCCGGCCTCGTACTCCGCCGCGAGCGCGGCCGGGTCGGCGATGGGGGCGAGCGCGCCCTTGCTCGGGCTCGAGCGCTTCACCTCGGCGATGACCGAGACGCCGGGCCCGCGGAACACCGGCATCGGGTCGAGCGCCGCGTCGACGTGCAGGCAGCGCTCCTTGAGCCGCTCCAGGGACACCTCGGCCTGGCGCAGCTCGAGGTCCTCGCGGACCCCGGCGAGTATGTCGTCGAGCACTCCCATGACGGTTTCCCCTGAATCCGGTGGGCGGTCGGTGAGCAGGCGGGTGGCGCCCTAGTAGGCGCCGTGCCCGGTCTTCTGCAGGACCAGGCTGGCGATGCCGGCGATCGCCAGCAGCGCCACCCCGACGCCGAAGACGACCCAGTTCTGGAACACGACGCCGAAGCCGCCGATGATGACCGCGACCATCGCGGTCAGGCTGCCGACCCACGCCGCGAGCGTCTGGCCGTGGTGGACCTCCTTGTGGCGCTCGTCGTTCGGGTCGGAGACCTCCGACCGCCGGGCGGTGCCGGACGGGTCGGCGGCACGGGACGGGGCTGCCATCGCGGTGCTCCTTGTCCCCACGCTCAGGTGGGCTCGTCGTCCCGGGCGGCCGCCCGGGCACTCATTGTCACCCGGGGCCCGGGTCCGTGCACACCGGCCCCACCGCTCCGGTCGGCCGCGGCCTGCTCTGTGGACGGGTCGGTGGGCGTCGGGCCGGGGGGCTCGTCGAGGGTCGGGTCGAGGCCCCGGTCGAGCGAGCGCCAGAGCGTCGCCGGGTCGTCGGAGCGCGCCACGGGCGTCGAGCCGGCCTGCCCCTCCTGCCCGGGCCGCTCGAAGCGGGCCGCCCTGGCCGGCCAGCGCGGGGCGGTGACGGCCATCAGCACGGCCGCGGCCAGGACGAGGGCGCCCGCGGCGGCGTACACGAAGGGCCAGGCCGTCCCCACCAGCGCGAACTGGTCGGCGAGGCTCACCTCGAGGACGCGGCTCTGGACCGTGCCCGACGCCGGGCGCGGCCGGGACACGCCGACCACGACGGCCCCGGCGCCGGCCAGCGCCAGCAGCACGCCGAGGACGCGGCGGCCGCGGGCCTTGAGCACGAGCCCGAGCAGCGCCCCGGCGAGCACGACCAGGGCCAGGGCCTGGGCGAGTCCCGCGGTGGTCGTGGTGCCGGTGAAGCCCACGGACACGCCGGTGCCCGAGGCGCGCCACCAGGCGCGCGAGCCGGCCACGAGGGCGAGCACGGCACCGACGGCCAGACCGCCCAGGGCGAGCGGACGTGACCTCACGAGGCGGGCTCTCCCACCACGGCGGGCAGCTCGCGGGCGTCGAAGCAGGTCCGCTCCCCCGTGTGGCAGGCCGCACCCTCCTGGCGCACCGTCACCAGCAGCGTGTCGCCGTCGCAGTCCAGGCGCACCCCACGCACCCACTGGCGGTGGCCGCTGGTCTCGCCCTTGACCCAGTACTCGTTGCGGCTGCGCGACCAGAAGGTCGAGCGACCGGTCGTCAGGGTGCGGTGCAACGCCTCGTCGTCCATCCAGCCGACCATGAGCACGTCGCGCGACTCCTCGTCCTGCACCACGGCGGCGACCAGGCCGGCGGCGTCCCGCTTGAGCAGCCCGGCGACCGCCGGGTCGAGCGCGGAGGTGGGGGTCGGGGTCGCTGCCACGGAGGCCGGCGGTGCGGAGGTCACACGACCAGTGTCCCCCGCGAGCGCGGAGGGTCGCCACGCCCGCCACTACCATCGACCCTTGTGACCTTCGCCCAGTCCGAGCGCGCCGAGCTCGCGGACCTCCTCGACCAGGTGGGTCCCGACGCGCCGACGCTGTGCGAGGGCTGGGACGCCCACGACCTCGCCGCGCACCTGTGGATCCGCGAGACCGACCCGGTGGGGGCCGGCGGCATGGTGGCCCGGCCGCTGTCGGGCCTGCTGGAGCGGCGCATGGCCGAGACCAGGACGCGCTGGCCGTACGCCGAGCTCGTCGACAAGGTGCGCAACGGGCCCGCCCGCTTCTCGGTCTTCGCCATCCCCGGCGTCGACGAGGGCGCCAACACCATCGAGTACTTCGTGCACCACGAGGACGTCCGCCGCGCCGGCGACGCGCCGCTGCAGCCCCGCACCCTGCCCGAGGACGTGGAGGGCTGGCTCTGGCGCCGGCTCAAGCTGCTGGCCCGCGCACAGTTCCGCCGGGCCAAGGTCGGCGTGGTCCTCGAGCGCGAGGGCGTCACCGACGCCGACGGGCAGCCGGAGACGATCCGCGCCGCCGCCGGCACCCACATCGTCACCGCCGTCGGCGCCCCGAGCGAGCTGACGCTGCTGGCCCACGGCCGTACGCACGCGGCGGCCGTCCGCCTCGTCGGCGAGCCCGAGGCCGTCGAGCAGCTGCTCGCCCTGGACCAGGGCGACGCATGACCCCGGCCGCGCGCAACGTCCTGCGCGTCGTCGGCGTGGTCGCCCTCGTCGTCGGCGCCGTCTGGGTCGGCCAGGGCCTGGGCTACCTGCCCGGCAGCTTCATGACCGGCGTGCGGTTCTGGTTCTGGGTCGGCCTGGCCTGCGTCCTCGCCGGCCTCGGCCTCCTCCTCTTCTCCCGACGCCGGTAGCGGCCCCGCACCCCCTCTCGGGAAAGTGGTCGCTCACCGCCCACCCGACCCGCGCGTCGCCCCGGGGACCGACCACTTTTCGGCGGGCCGAGGTGGGGCGCTGGGCGTGCGACGCCCGACCCCGCTGCACCGGGACCCCCGGGTGCGGCATCATCTGCTGCGAGTGCCCGTCGGCGCCCCCGTCCGGAGGAGGAAGCATGAGCGTTCTTGTCGCCGTCACCGACAGCGCCGAGGGCAGAGCGGCCCTCGAGGCGGCCGCCAACGAGGCCGACCTGCTGAACGTGCAGCTGACGGTCGTCAACCTCACCGGCTCCGACCTCGACACGTCGGCCATCGCCACCGAGGTACCGTACGAGGTCGTCGTCTCCCACGCCGGCGGCGACGTCGACGAGGTCGAGCAGGTCCTCGCCGCCCTCGAGGAGCGCCCCGAGGTCACCCGCCTGGTCGTCGGCGTCCGCAAGCGCTCGCCCATCGGCAAGGCCGTCCTCGGCAGCATCGCCCAGCGCCTCATCCTCGAGGCCGGCGTCCCGGTGCTGTCGGTCAAGACCAGCTGACCTCGCGCCCGGCTGGACCTACGTCAGGCGCTCGAGGACCAGCTCGCGGACGCGGCCGGCGTCGGCCTTGCCGCCCATCGACTTCATGACGGCGCCGATGAGGGCGCCGGCGGCCTGGACCTTGCCCGCCCGGATCTTGTCGGCGACGCCGGGGTTGGCGGCGATGGCCTCGTCCACGGCGGCGCCGAGGGCGCCGTCGTCGGAGACGACCGCGAGCCCGCGTGACTCCACGACCGCCGCCGGCGAACCCTCGCCGGCCAGCACGCCCTCGAGCACCTCGCGGGCCAGCTTGTCGTTGATCGTCCCGGCGTCGACGAGGCCCTGGAGCTCGGCGACCTGGGCCGGGGTCACCACCAGCGCGTCGAGCTCGACGCCGTCGGCGTTCGCCCGGCGCGTCAGCTCGCCCAGCCACCACTTGCGGGCGGCCTGGGGCGTGGTGCCGGCCGCGACGGTCGCCTCGACCTGGTCGAGCGCGCCGGAGGCGACGACGTCGCGCAGCTCGGCCTCGCTGAACCCCCACTCCGCGCTCACCCGGCGCAGGCGTACGGCGGGCGCCTCGGGCAGCGCGGCCCGCAGCTCCTCGACCCAGTCGGCGGCGGGCGCCACGGGCACCAGGTCGGGGTCGGGGAAGTAGCGGTACTCCTCGGCCTGCTCCTTGCTGCGCCCCGGCGAGGTCGTGCCCGAGGCCTCCTGCCAGTGCCGCGTCTCCTGCCTGACGCGGCCGCCGCCGGCGAGCACCGCGGCCTGCCGGCTCATCTCGAAGCGCACGGCGCGCTCGACGCTGCGCAGCGAGTTGACGTTCTTGGTCTCGGTCCGCGTCCCCAGCGGGGCGTCGGGCGAGGGCCGCAGCGAGACGTTGGCGTCGCAGCGCAGCGAACCCTGCTCCATCCGCACGTCGGAGACGCCGAGCCCGCGCAGCAGGTCGCGCAGCATCGACACGTACGCCCGTGCGACCTGGGGCGCGTACCTGCCCGCACCCTCGACCGGCTTGGTGACGATCTCGATCAGCGGCACGCCGGAGCGGTTGTAGTCGAGCAGCGAGTGGTCCGCACCGTGGATGCGCCCGGTCGCGCCGCCCACGTGCAGCGACTTGCCGGTGTCCTCCTCCATGTGCGCGCGCTCGATCTCGATCCGGAACGTGCGCAGCACGCCCTCGTCGTCGGGCACCTCGACCTCGGCCCAGCCGTCGAAGGCGATGGGCTCGTCGTACTGGCTGATCTGGTAGTTCTTCGGCTGGTCGGGGTAGAAGTAGTTCTTCCGCGCGAAGCGGCACCACGACGCGATCGAGCAGTTCAGCGCGAGGCCGATCCGCACCGCGGACTCGACGGCCGCGCGTTGACCACGGGCAGCGACCCGGGCAGGCCGAGGCAGACCGGGCAGACCTGCGTGTTGGGCTCGGCCCCGAAGGCGGTCGAGCAGCCGCAGAACATCTTCGACGCGGTGTTCAGCTCGACGTGCACCTCGAGCCCGAGCACCGGGTCGAAGCGGGCCACGACCTCGTCGTAGTCCATGACCTCAGGGGTCGTGGTGGTCATCGGCTCGCTCCTTCTCCGTGCACGGTCAGCTCGGGGGCCCGGGCCAGCAGCGGCCCGCCCCAGCGCTCCTCCAGCGCGCGCTCCAGCGCGGCGCCGACGCGGTAGAGCCGGTCGTCGGCCAGCGGCGGCGCCATCACCTGCAGGCCGACGGGCAGCCCGTCCTCGGGCGCGAGCCCGACGGGGAACGACGCGCTGGCGTTGCCGGCGAGGTTGGACGGGATGGTGCAGAGGTCGTTCAGGTACATGGCCAGCGGGTCGTCGACCTTCTCGCCGAGCCGGAAGGCGGTGGTCGGCGTCGACGGCGAGACCAGCACGTCGACCTGGGCGAAGGCCGCCTCGAAGTCGCGCGACACGAGCGTGCGCACCTTCTGCGCCTGCCCGTAGTAGGCGTCGTAGTAGCCGCTCGACAACGCGTACGTGCCGAGGATGATGCGGCGCTTGACCTCGGCGCCGAAGCCGGCCTCGCGGGTCAGCCCCATGACCTCCTCGGCGCTGCGGGTGCCGTCGTCACCGGCACGCAGCCCGAAGCGCATCCCGTCGAACTTCGCCAGGTTGGAGCTCGCCTCGCTCGGCAGCACCAGGTAGTAGGCGGGCAGCGCGTAGGCGAAGTTCGGGCAGGACACCTCGACGACCTCGGCGCCGAGCCCGGCCAGGATCTCCACGGCCTCCCGGAACCGCTGCTCGACGCCGGGCGCGTAGCCCGCGCCGCCGAGCTCGCGCACCACGCCGATCCGCATCCCGCGCACGTCGCCGGAGCGCGCCGCGGCCACGACGTCGGGCGCGGGCGCGTCGATCGAGGTCGAGTCGAGCGGGTCGTGCCCGGCGATGACCGCGTGCAGCAGGGCCGCGTCGAGCACCGTACGGGCGCACGGGCCGGGCTGGTCGAGGCTGGAGGCCAGGGCGACGAGGCCGTAGCGCGAGGTGCCGCCGTACGTCGGCTTGATCCCGACCGTGCCGGTCACCGAGGCGGGCTGGCGGATCGAGCCGCCCGTGTCGGTGCCGATGGCCAGGGGCGCCTCGTACGCGGCGACGGCCGCGGCCGACCCGCCGCCGGACCCGCCGGGGATGCGCTCGAGGTCCCAGGGGTTGTGCGTGGGGCCGTAGGCCGAGTTCTCCGTCGAGGAGCCCATGGCGAACTCGTCGAGGTTCGTCTTGCCGAGGATCACCAGGCCGGCGTCGAGCATGCGGCGGGTGACGGTCGCGTCGTACGGCGGCACCCAGCCCTCGAGGACCCGGGACCCGCAGGTCGTGGGCGCCCCGGCGTAGGTCAGGACGTCCTTGAGCGCGACGGGCACGCCGGCCAGCGGGCCGAGCGGCTTGCCCGCGCTGCGGTCGGCGTCGACGCGGGCGGCGGCCTCGAGCGCCCGCTCGCCGTCGACGTGCAGGAAGGCGTGGACCGCGGGCTCGACCGCGGCCATCCGGTCGAGGTGGGCCTGCACGACCTCGACCGAGCTGCGTCTCGCCCGCGGCGATGGCGGTGGCGAGGTCGGCCGCGGTGGAGCGGGTGAGGTCACCCGTCGTGCCCTGAGGCTGTCCGAGGGGGGCCATCAGCCCTCCTCACCCAGGATCCGCGGGACCCGGAAGCGGTCCTCCTCCGCCGCCGGCGCGCCGGCCAGCACGGCCTCGCGCGGCAGCGACGGGCGGACGACGTCGGCGCGCTGCACGTTGTCCAGCGGCAGCGGGTGCGACGTCGGCGGGATGTCGTCGGCCGCGACCTCGGAGACCTTGGCGACGGCCTCCAGGATCGCCTCGAGCTGGGGGGCCAGGTGCTCCAGCTCGTCTCGGGTCAGCTCGATCCGGGCCAGGCGGGCCAGGTCGGCCACGTCGTCAGGCGTGAGGGCCACCGCGGCGTCACTCTTCCTCTAGGGGGTTCGGGACGGGTCGACCGCGCTGGGCGGGACCCGGCTGACCATCCTAGGGCGGCAGCCCGCCCGGCCCTCCGGGTTCAGCCCTCCAGCGGACGCAGCACCGCGCCGGTCTTGAGCTTGGGCGTGAAGAACGTCGACTTGGGCGGCATCAGCAGGCCCTCGCGGGCGGTCCGCTGGATCTCGGCGAGGCTCGGCGGGCGGACGAGCACCGCCGCGACGGCCGAGCCGTCGGCCACGGCGCGCAGGGCGGACTCGACGCCGTCGCGGTAGGCCACCTGCAGGTCGAGACCCTCGAGCGCGGTCTCCAGCCAGAGACCGTCCAGCGCGCGGACGCCGTCGAGGACGCCGGCCCGCGGGTCCAGCCGCCAGGCCCCGGCGGCGGTGCGGAGGACCATCGCGGTGGTGCCCGCCGCCGCGACGCTGGCCGGGTCCGCGCCGACGGGGGTGAGCACGAACGCGCGCTCCAGCGCCGCGCGGAGCCCGGTGAGGTCCACGCCGCTGTAGAGGCGGTGGATCGGCTCGACGCTCAGCTGGTCGGCCACCAGCTCGGCGACGAAGGCGAGCGTCAGCTCGGCGTCGGTGTCGTGGCGCCCCGTCGCGACCCGCACCTCGTCGCGGTAGGTCCGGCTGACCGCGTAGCGGTGGTGCCCGTCGGCGATCAGCACGTCGTCGGAGGCGAGCAGGTCGCGGATCGCCCGGACGCGCGCCGGGTCCCTCACGCGCTCCCAGACGTGCTCGACCTCGCGCCCGCCGGTCTCGTCGACGAGCCGGCCGACCTCCTCCCCCGGCTCGGCCAGCAGCGCCGTCAGCCCGGCCGCGAGCGACAGGCCCCAGACCGGGGAGAGGTTCGCCCGGGTGGCCCGGGTCAGCTCGAGCCGGTCGGTCGAGTCCTTGGGCGTGGTGCGCTCGTGCGGCAGGACACCGCGCGCGTGACCCTCGGTCGGCGCGTCGACGACCTCCAGGGCCCCGAGCACGCCGGCGACGTCGCGCCGCGCGCCGCCCGCGTCGGTGAACCGCAGCCGGTAGACGGTGAACGACGCCACGTCGTCGAGCGCGACCACCCCCGTGTCGACCCACCCCTGCAGCGTCCGCGCCGCCCGCACGTAGCGGTCCGGACCCCCGCGGGGCACGTCGACGAACGTCACGTTGTGCGGCGAGCGGGCCTGCAGCGCGTCCACGTCGGCGTCGTCGAGGACGTCGTACGGCGGCGCGAGCAGCGGCGCGAGGTCCTGTCCGACGTAGCGGAGGGCGCGGAAGGGCTCGAAGCGGGGCACGGAGGTATCTTCCGTCCTCGCTCCGGCCCGGCGCGACCACGTCCGGACGCGTCCGGACACCTCCAGCCACATCTGGACGCGCCGGGACCCGGAACGCGCTCGAAACGCCGCGGTAATGCCTTTTCTGTCACCATGTGCGCGTGTTCTTGATGCGTGTGACGCTCCCCGACCGGCCGGGTTCGCTCGGGTCGGTCGCCACCGCCATGGGCGGGGTGGGCGGCGACATCAACGCCGTGGAGATCGTCGAGAAGGGCGTGGACGTGGTCGTCGACGACTTCATCGTCGACCTGCCGCCGGGCCAGCTGCCCGAGTCGCTGGTCACGGCCTGCCAGAACCTCGAGGGCGTCCGCGTCGAGTGGATCGCCCGCTACCCCGAGGGCGGCGGGCTGCAGTCCGACCTCGAGGCGCTCGAGCGCATGACCGCCGACCCGACGCACGCCGCCGAGACGCTCGTGTCGCTGTGCCCGGTCGTGTTCCGTTCGCACTGGGCCGTGCTCGTGCAGACCGGGCCGGACGGCCCGTCGATGACCTTCTCGACCACCCTCGCCCCCGACATCAGCCCGGAGCTGGCCGAGCGCTTCGCCCCCTTCGACGTGACCCACCGCCTCGACCTCGAGAACGGCTGGTCGCCCGGCTGGGGCGACTGCACCATCGTCGTCACGCCCATCACCCAGGACCGCGTGATCGCCATCGGGCGCCTCGGCGGCCCCGCGTTCCTCGACTCCGAGGTCGCCCGGCTCAACCACCTCGCCGCGCTCGTCAAGTAGGCCGCCGGCCGGGCCCACCGCCCCCACGACGGCCCCCGGGCAGGCAGAATGCCCCCGACGGGGGTGCGCATGGACGCGTGGGGCTGGGCCGAGCTGGGCGAGCTGGTGACGTCGTTCGGCTACGGGATCCTGTCGGCGATCGTGCCGCTGGCCAACGCCGAGGGCTACGTCATGGTGTCCGGCCTCTCCTCCCTGGGACGCGCCGTGCCCGTCGTCGCCGGGGTGGTGCTCGGCCAGACCCTGGGCAAGGTGCTGCTCTTCCTCGGGGTGCGCCGCGGCAAGTCGTTCCCGTTCGTCCGCCACCAGCGGGCCCGCATCCGGCGCCAGTCCGTCGGGCCGGCGCGGCGACGGTTCCGCCGCCTGCTCTCGACCCTGCTGCGCCTGGTCGGGGAGAAGCGCTGGGGCCTGCCCGTCGTGCTGCTCGCCGCGGTCGTCGGCTTCCCCCCGCTGTACGCCGTCGCGCTGCTGGCGGGCGCCACCCGGATGCGGCTCGCGTGGTTCGCCGCAGCGGTGCTCGTGGGGCGTACGGTCCGCTTCGTGCTCGTCGCGCGGGGGGTCGCCGTCCTGCACCCCTGAGGGCTGCCTGTGAGTCTGCGGCGCGCCCTGGGTGCGTACCCCCCGATCGCTACTCTGGGCGCCATGCGGCTGCGCGCGGCGTTCTCCGACCTGAACCTCAACGGGTCCGCGCCTCCCCGCGTGCAGCCCCGGCTCGGTGAGTGGGGCCCGGAGCTGGTGCCGAGCACCGGCCAGAAGCGCCGGATGCGGATCTGGGTGGGGCTCGTCCTGCTCGGCGCGATGCTCGCGCTCTTCGGTCTCGGCTGGTACGTCTACCACGCGATGACCGGCAGCTGGGGCTTCGGGATCGACCAGAACAGCGGCGTCCTGCTGCCGAACGCCCTGGTGGCCGCCCTGCTGGGCTGACCACCCCGACGGGGGCGGACGCCACTTATGCTCGCGGCATGACCGACACCGTGGTCGCCGCGTCCGCCGGGGCAGCCAAGGAGGTCGCGGACCTCGTCGCCCGGATCGGGCAGCTGCGCCACGAGTACTACGAGGACGACCAGTCGACCGCCTCCGACGAGGAGTACGACCGGCTCGTGCGCCGCCTCCAGGCCCTCGAGGCCGAGCACCCCGAGCTGCTGCGGCCGGACAGCCCCACGCAGACGGTGGGCGGGGCACCCGAGACGACGCTGTTCGCGCCGGTCGTGCACCGCGAGCCGATGCTCTCCCTCGACAACGTCTTCAGCCGCGAGGAGCTCGACGAGTGGGCCGCCCGCGTGCGCCGCGACGCCGCGAAGCGCTCGCCCGACGCCCCCGTGCGCTGGCTCTGCGAGCTGAAGATCGACGGCCTGGCCATCAACCTGCGCTACGAGCGCGGGGTGCTGACCTCGGCCGCGACCCGCGGTGACGGGGTCACGGGCGAGGACGTCACGCCGAACGTGCGCACCATGGGCACGATCCCGGCGCGCCTGGCCGGGACCGGGCACCCCGAGCTCGTCGAGGTGCGCGGCGAGATCTTCTTCCCGGTCGAGAACTTCGACGCGCTCAACGCGCGGCAGGCCGCGGCCGGCGAGCGCCTCTTCGCCAACCCCCGCAACGCCGCCTCGGGCTCGCTCAGGCAGAAGGCGGAGGGCAAGAGCCCCGAGCGGCTGGCGCTGATGCAGACGCGGATCCGCGGGCTGCGGATGCTCGTGCACGGCGTCGGAGCCTGGCCCGTGGAGCAGATCGAGCGCACGGAGTCGGTCCCGACCGGCCCGGTGAGCGCGCAGAGCCAGGTGTACGAGCTGCTCGCCGAGTGGGGCCTGCCGACCTCCACCCACTACCGCGTCCTGGACACGGTCGAGGAGGTCTGGGCGTTCATCGAGCGCTACCGGGCCGAGCGCGCCTCCGTGGAGCACCAGATCGACGGCATCGTCGTCAAGGTCGACGACCTCGACCTGCACGTCGCGCTCGGCGCGACGAGCCACTCGCCGCGCTGGGCCACCGCCTTCAAGTACCCGCCGGAGGAGGTGCACACGAAGCTGCTCGACATCGTCGTGTCCATCGGGCGCACCGGGCGCGCCACGCCGTTCGCCGTCATGCAGAAGGCCCTCGTCGCCGGCTCCGAGGTGCGCCAGGCGACGCTCCACAACCAGGACGTCGTGCGCGAGAAGGGCGTGCTGATCGGCGACACCGTCGTGCTCCGCAAGGCCGGCGACGTCATCCCCGAGGTCCTCGGCCCGGTGGTCGAGCTGCGCGACGGGACGGAGCGCGCCTTCGTCATGCCCGTCCGCTGCCCGGAGTGCGGCACGCCGCTGCGACCGGCCAAGGAGGGCGACGTCGACCTCCGCTGCCCCAACGCCCGCAGCTGCCCGGCCCAGGTCCGCGGGCGGGTCGAGCACATCGGCTCGCGCGGCGCGCTGGACGTCGAGGCCCTCGGCGAGGTGACCGCGGCCGCCCTCACCCAGCCCTCGGTGCCCGAGACGCCGCCCCTCGCCGACGAGTCGGGGTTGTTCGACCTGACCATGGCCGACCTGCTCCCGATCAGGGTGGTGCCGCGCGACCCGGAGACCGGGCTGCCGCGGCGGAACGACGACGGCAGCGAGAAGCGGCTCGCACCGTTCGAGAAGATCCTGCGCAAGGGTCGCCGGGGCGAGCCGGACGAGGTCGGTCCGTCCAAGCAGGCCGAGGACCTCCTCGCCAACCTCGAGGTGGCCAAGACCCGCGACCTGTGGCGCTACCTCGTCGCGCTGTCGATCCGCCACGTCGGGCCCGTCGCGGCCCGCGCGCTCGCCCAGCACTTCGGGTCGCTCCAGGCGATCCGCGCGGCCTCGCGCGAGGAGCTCGCCGCGGTGGACGGCGTCGGCCCGATCATCGCCGACGCGCTGGTCGAGTGGTTCGCGATCGACTGGCACGTCGCCATCGTGGAGCGCTGGGCCGCCTCGGGCGTGCGGCTCGAGATCCCCGGCCACCCGGGACCGCAGGCCGTCGCCGCTGCGCCGGCCGGTCCCCTCGCCGGGCTGTCCGTCGTGGTCACGGGCACCGTCGAGGGCTTCAGCCGCGAGGAGGCGGAGGAGGCCATCCTCGCGGCCGGGGGCAAGGCGGCGTCGAGCGTCTCCAAGCGGACCGCGTACGTGGTCGTCGGCGAGGGGCCGGGAGCCTCCAAGCTGACGAAGGCCGAGGCCCTCGGCACGCCCCGGCTCGACGCGGACGGGTTCCGCCGGCTCCTGGCCGGTGGTCCCGCCGCGGTCACGCCGGAGCCCGCGGAGGACGACGAGCAGGACGACGAGCAGGACGACTAGGAGGACGACCCTGAGGACGGCCCTGAGGACGACCCTGAGGACGACGGGGCCTCGGCACGACCTGGACCCCTCGTCCTGTCGGTGCGGGGACCTAGGGTGTCGCTCGCCGGTCACGACGACCGGAGGACCTGGCCCGACCGACGAAGGAGCACCGTGCGACGTCCCCTCCCCGGCTGGGGCGTACGGCTGGCGTCCGGCCTGGCCTGCGCCGCGCTGGCCCTGGCAGCACTGCCCTCCGGCCCCGCGGCCGCGGCGCCCGCCCCGGCGGCGAGGCCGCCCGCGCCCGTTCCCGGAGGGCCGAGCGTCGGTGACTCGCTGTTCCCCGAGATCGGGGGCACCGGCTACGACGTCCGGCACTACGGCATCGCGCTGACCTACGCCTCCGACGGCACCATCCGCGCCACCACGACCATCCAGGCGACGGCGGAGCGGCCCCTCTCCGAGCTCGTGCTCGACCTCGAGGGGCTCAGCGTCGACCGGGTCCGCGTGGACGGGCGCAGAGCGGCCTTCACCCGGCACCAGACCAAGCTGGTCGTCACCCCGGCGCGGGCGGCGACCGGCCGCTTCACCGTCGAGGTCCGCTACCACGGCCGCCCGACGACCCACATCGACCCGGACGGGGCCAAGGACGGGTGGGTGCCGAGCAGCACCGGCGCGACCGCGCTGTCGGAGCCCGTCGGCGCGCAGACCTGGTTCCCCAACAACAACACCCCGCGCGACAAGGCGACCTTCGACGTCGCGCTGACGGTGCCGAAGAAGCTCGCCGCGGCCTCGAACGGCGAGCTGCGCAGCCGACGCACCCGCGACGGGCAGACGACCTGGAGCTGGCGCCAGCGTCGGCCGATGGCCACGTACCTCTCGCTCGTCGCGATCGGTCGCTTCGACGTCTACCGCTCCACGGTCGAGCTGCAGCACGGCCGGAGGATCCCCGCCTGGACCTTCGTCGAGCCCTCCCTCGGGTCGGCGAGGGCGCAGCGCGACCTCCTGCCCGAGGTCCTGCGCTTCAGCGAGCAGCAGTACGGGCGCTACCCCTTCGACGCGACGGGCATGGTGATCCAGGACCTCGGCGTCGGCTACGCGCTCGAGACCCAGACGCGGCCCTTCTTCGACGGCGTGCCCGACGACGCCACGCTGGTCCACGAGCTCGCGCACCAGTGGTTCGGTGACTCGGTCACCCCGCGCGACTGGGGCGACATCTGGCTCAACGAGGGGTTCGCGACGTACGCGGAGGCGAGCTGGGCCGCCGAGCACGGCGGCCCGACCACCTGGCAGGCGTTCCAGAAGACGTACACGGAGAACGACGCCTCCGCCGAGGTCTGGTCGCCGGCGCCGGCCGACCTCCGGGACGCGGCCGACCTGTTCGGCGACCCCGTCTACACCCGCGGCGGGCTCACCCTCGAGGCGCTGCGGCACCGGATCGGCGACGCGGCGATGCGGCGGCTGCTGCGCACCTGGGCGGACCGGCACGCGTACGGCGTCGTGCGCACCAGCGAGTTCGTGGCGCTCGCCGAGCAGGTCAGCGGGCAGGACCTGGGCGACTTCTTCCGCACCTGGCTCCTGGTCGCGAAGAAGCCGCAGGGCTACTGAGCGGCGCTGCCGGCGGCCGGCGCGCCGCCGGCGGGCAGCCGCCGGCGCCGGGAGCAGGAGCAGGCGGCGGTGATCGGGCAGAGGGTCAGCACGCCGAGCAGGACGTGCAGACCCCGGACCTCGGTGACGCCTAGCGTCGTCTGCAGCGCGACCGCCACGATGATCCCCCGCGGGAGGAGACGGGTCCAGCCGGGTCGACCGGCCCGGCGCAGGCTGACCCCGAGGACCGCCCCGTCAGGCCGCAGCGCTGGTCACCCGAGCAGGCGGTCGGTGACGATGTCGGCCGCGGAGCGCAGCGTCCGCAGCGCCCGCGTGGCCCCGGCCCGGTCGAAGCCGGCCAGGCCGCAGGCCGGGGTCAGCACCACCCGCAACCCGGCCTCGGCGTCGAGGCCGAGGTCGTCCAGGCGGTCGAGGACCCGGGCGGCGACGGCGTCCGGGCGCACGGCGGCCGCCGGGGTGTCGGTGGGCAGGGCGCCCGCCCCGAACCACCAGCCCGGCGACGCCGCGGCGAGACCCTCGCCGACCTCGTCCCACTCGCGGGTGCCCATCCGGCCCAGGTCGAGGGCCACCCCCGCGACGCCCGCCTGGCGCAGCAGCGCGACCGGGGCGTCGGCCGCGCAGCAGTGCACGACGACCGGCGGGGCCGGCTCGGTCCGGGCGAGGTGGTCGACGAGCGCGGTGTAGGCCTCGGCCACCTCCGGCCGGTCGACCGAGCGGTGCCGCGAGAAGCCGCTGGCGGTGCTGAGGCTGCCCGTCAGGACGGCGGGCAGGAGCGGTTCGTCGAGCTGGACGACCAGCGAGACCTCCGGGAGGCGGCGCCGCAGCTCGCCGACGAGCTCGCCGATGCCGTCGGTCAGCGACTGGGCGACGTCGCGACGGGCCCCGGGATCGGCGACCACGCGGTCGCCGCGCGGGCGCTCGAGGGTCGCGGCCAGGGTCCAGGGACCGGCCACCGAGACCTTCACCGGTCCGGCGTAGCCCTGGGCGACCTCCTCGAGCACGTCGAGGTCGGAGCGGAGCAGCGACCGCGCGAGCCGGGCGTCGCGGTTCGGCGCGTCGGCCAGCCGCCAGCCGGCGGGCTGCAGGTCGACGGCGAGCCCGCTCAGCAGGCTGGCGCCGCGGCCCACGAGCTGGGCCCCGACGCCCCGGGCCGGCAGCTCGGGCAGGTAGGGCAGGTCGGGGCACTCGGCGAAGGCCGTCTTGGTCGCGTCGGGCATGTCGGTGCCGGGCCAGGAGCCGATGCCGGTCCAGCGCACCTTCGCCACCGGGGTCCGGGCCGGGTCGGCGGTCACGGGGCGGGCACCAGCGCCCGGGTCGAGGAGATCGTCGCGCTGCCGACGACGCGCGTGCCGGCGTACGCGACCACGGCCTGCCCGGGCGCCACGCCCACGAGCGGCTCGTCGGTGTCGACCAGCAGCGTGGTCCCGTCCCCGTCGCCGTCGCCGTCCTCGTGCAGCGCGAGCGTCGCGGCCACGGGCTCGCCGTGCGCGCGGACCTGGACGAGCCCACGCCAGGGGCCCGCGGGTGCGGCGGCCGTCCAGGTCGGGCGGGCGCCGACCAGGTGGGACACCGACAGCGCCTCGCGCGGGCCGACGGTGACGGTTCCGGAGACGGGGGTGACGTCGAGGACGAAGCGCGGCCGACCGTCCGGGGCGGGCACCCCGAGCCGCAGCCCGCGGCGCTGGCCGACGGTGAAGTGGTGGGTGCCGTCGTGCTCGCCGACCTGCGTGCCGTCGGCGTCGACGACGGCGCCGGGCCGCCGGCCGAGGCGCGCGTCGAGGAAGCCCGCGGTGTCGCCGTCGGCGATGAAGCAGATGTCGTGGCTGTCCGGCTTGGCCGCGACCGACAGGCCGCGCTCCGCGGCCTCGGCCCGCACCTCGGTCTTGGTCGAGGTCCCCAGCGGGAACCAGCTGTGCGCGAGCTGGTGCGCGGTGAGGACCCCCAGGACGTACGACTGGTCCTTGGCCTGGTCGACGGCGCGGTGCAGCTCGACCGGGCCGCCCGGTCCGGCCGGGGCCTCGAGGCGCGCGTAGTGGCCCGTGCAGACGGCGTCGAAGCCGAGCGCCAGCCCGCGCTCCAGCACCGCGGCGAACTTGATCTTCTCGTTGCAGCGCAGGCAGGGGTTCGGCGTGCGGCCGGCGGCGTACTCGGCGACGAAGTCGTCCACCACCTCCTCGGCGAAGCGGTCGGAGAGGTCCCAGACGTAGAAGGGGATGCCGAGCCGGTCGGCCGCGCGGCGCGCGTCGTGGGCGTCCTCGCGCGAGCAGCAGCCGCGGGCGCCGCTGCGGAAGGACTGCGGGTTCTTCGACAGGGCCAGGTGCACCCCGGTGACGTCGTGGCCCGCGTCGACCGCGCGCGCCGCGGCCACGGCGGAGTCGACCCCGCCGGACATGGCGGCGAGCACCCTCATCTGCGTCTCCCTGCTGTCGTGGCCGCCCCACTCTACGGGCGGCTCAGACGTACGCGGCCGCCGCACGGGCGCGGGCCACGACGTCCGGCAGCACCGCGGACACGCGCTCGAGGTCGGCCGCCGAGGTCGTGTGACCGACGGAGAAGCGCACCACGCTGCGGGCGTCGGCCTCCGCGACGCCGAGCGCGGTCAGCACGTGGCTGGGGGCCGTCACGCCCGCGGAGCAGGCCGAGCCTGTCGACACGTCGATGCCGGCGGCGTCGAGCAGCATCACGAGGGCGTCGCCGGGCGCACCCGGCAGCCCGACGCTGAGCACCCCGGGCAGCCCGGCGTCCGGGTGCTCGGCCGAGGCGGCCCCGTGGCGGACCGCGTCGGGCACCGCGGCCCGCACCCGGGCGAACAGCTCCTCGCGCAGCGCGGTCTCCCGCGCGGCCTCGGCGGCGAGGGTGGTCACCGCGACGTCGACCGCGGCCGCGAACCCCGCCGCACCGACCGCGTCGAGGGTCCCCGACCGGACGTCGCGCTCCTGGCCGCCGCCGTGCTGGACCGCGGCGAGCGCCGTCGAGCGCCGGGCGAGCAGGGCCCCGATCCCCACCGGGCCGCCCAGCTTGTGCGCGGTCAGGCTCAGCAGGTCGAGCCCGCTCGCCGCGAAGTCGACCGGCACGTGCCCGACCGCCTGCACGGCGTCGCTGTGCACGACCGCCCCGGCCGCGTGCCCCGCCAGGGCGACCTCGCGCACCGGCTGCAGGGTGCCGACCTCGTTGTTGCCCCACATCACCGACACGACCGCGCTCTGCGGCCCGAGCGCCGCCACGTACGCGTCCAGGTCGAGCCGCCCCGTGGGGTCGACACCCAGCAGCCGGACCCGCGCCCCCTGGCTCTGGGCCAGCCAGAGCGCGGCGTCGCCGACGGCGTGGTGCTCGACGGAGCTGACGAGCACGTCGCGCCGGCCCGCGTCGCGCCGGCCCCAGTAGGCGCCCTTGACGGCCAGGTTGTCGGCCTCGGTGCCGCCGCCGGTGAAGACGACCTCGACCGGCTCGGCCCCGAGCCGCTCGGCGACGAGCTCACGGGCGTCCTCGACGACGCGCCGGGCCGCGCGGCCGGAGCCGTGCGCGGACGACGGGTTGCCGGTCCGGGTCAGCTCGGCGGTGACCGCCGCCACCGCCTCGGCCCGCATCGGGGTGGTCGCGGCGTGGTCGAGGTAGCTGCGCACCCCCACAGTCTGGCTCAGGCCCCGCGTTGCTCCAGACCCGCGACGACCCCGTCGAGCACCGTCCGCAGGTCACCCACCACGCCGAGGTCGGCGAGGGCGAAGATCGGCGCCTCGGGGTCGGAGTTCACGGCGACCACCGCCTTCGACGTCTGCATGCCGGCGCGGTGCTGGATGGCCCCCGAGATGCCGGCCGCGACGTAGAGCTGCGGGGAGACGGTGGTCCCGGTCTGCCCGACCTGGTACGCGTGGGGGTACCACCCGGCGTCGACCGCCGCGCGCGAGGCACCGACCGCGCCGCCGAGGGCGTCGGCGAGCGCCTCGACCTGGGCGAAGTCGCCGCCGGTGCCCCGGCCGCCGGACACCACGACGCGGGCCTCGGTGAGGCTCGGGCGGCCGCTGGCGACGCGGGCGTCACGGGCGGTGATGCGCGCACCGCGGGCCGCGTCGGAGAAGGAGACCTCGACCGTCTCGACCTCGACGGCCGCCGTTGCGCCGACGGTCGCCGGGGTCACGCTGTTGGGCTTGAGGGTGGCGACGAGGACGTCGCGCGCACCCCGGGCCCGCACCGTCCAGCCGCCCGCGAGGACGGACTGGGTGGTGGTCGCGTCGGCGGAGAGGTCCACGGCGTCGGTGACCAGGCCCGCGCCGAGACGGACCGCGAGGCGGCCCGCGACCTCCTTGCCCTCGGGCGTGGAGCCCAGCAGCACGAGCGACGGCGCGACCGTGGCGGCGACCTGGGCCAGCGCCTCGGACCTGGGGGCGACGAGGTAGGCCTCGAAGGCGGGGTCGACGACGCTGAGCACCCGGGTGGCGCCGTGCTCGGCGAGGGCGGCGGCCGCTCCCGGCGAGACGGCGTCGGACGCGTCGAGGACGACGGCGACCGGGTCGCCGACCCGGCCCGCCAGGGTCAGGAGCTCGAGGGTGGGACGGGTCGGGGTGCCGTCGGCGAGCTCGGCGAGGACGAGGACGTCGGCCATGGCGTCTCCTTCAGGTCGGCGGTGGCGGGATCAGGCGTAGCGGCCGGCGGCCAGGAACTCGAGCACCGCGGCGGAGCCCGACCCCTCGTCGTCGGTGACCACGCGCCCGGCGCCCTTGGCCGGCCGTGGCTCCGCGCCCAGCACGCGGGTCCACGCCGCGTCCAGGCCGACGTCGGCGGGGTCGAGCCCGAGGTCGTCGAGCCCCCACTCCACGACGGGCTTCTTCTTGGCCGCGAGGATCCCCTTCATCGAGGGGTAGCGGGCCTCGCCGGACTGGTCGGTGACGCTGACGACCGCGGGCAGGTCGACCTCGACCGTGAGCCGCGCGGTGTCGTCCTCGCGCATGATCGTGGCGTGGCCGTCGGCCACCTCGAGGTGCCCGGCGAAGGTGGCGGCGGGCCACCCGAGGCGCTCGGCGAGCATCGCCGGGACGACGCCCATCGCGCCGTCGGTCGAGGACATGCCGCAGACGACGAGGTCGGCGCCGGCCTTGGCCACCGCCGCGGCGAGCACCGCGCTGGTGCCGATGGCGTCGGTGCCGTGCAGGGCGTCGTCGACGACGTGGATCCCCGACGTGGCGCCCATCTGCAGGCTGCGCTTGACGGCAGCGGCCGCGTCGTCGGGCCCGATGGTGAGGGCGACGACCTCGACGTCGCCGTCGGCGGCCTCCGCCACCCGCAGGGCCTGCTCGACCGCGTACTCGTCGAGCTCGGACAGCAGGCCGTCGGCGGCCCCGCGGTCCAGCGTCAGGTCGGAGGCGAACCCGCGCTCACCGCTCGCGTCGGGGACGTGCTTCACGCAGACGACGATCTTCACGCCGTCAGGTTACCCGCGGGTAACTTAGTGGTCGAGGCAGGAGGGCGCCCGGTCCGCCGGGCGCCCTCCGCTCCCCTCGCGCCTCGCGCCTCACCGCGACGGCGGCCTCACGAAGGCCTGCCTGCTCGAGCGGCCCTGGCTCCGTCTCAGTCGTGGTGGTGGGCGGTCTCCGCGCCGCCGTCGATGCCGTCGAACCACCCTGGTGCGGCTCCCCCCAGGCCGAGTGCGCCGACGGCGACGACCGCCGCCAGCGCCAGCGCCCGGTGATGAGGCAGGAGTGGTGGTCGGACCGCCCGGTCCTCCCTCCGGAGCAGCAGGAGGGCACCGACCAGCGTGCCGAGCTCCAGAAGACAGGCGACGCAGTCCGCCAGACCGACCGGCTCGGCGATGCCGGCCTCGGGGCCCAGCGGCAGGCCTGCCGTGCGGGACACGACCCACACGACGAGCGGGCCGGCCGACACCACGGCTGCGGCGACCAGACCCGTGCTCTGCCGACGCATGAACACGATCGCAGCGGCAGCCAGCTCGGCCATCGTCAGCACCACGAAGAACACCCCGGCTCCGAGCCACTCCTGCAGGTGCTCGGGGGCCACCGCCGCATGGATGGCGGCGCTCGCGAGGAGGCCGGCGACGAGGAGCAGCCGGACGTCCTTCCCCCTGCTGCCATCGGCAACACCGGTGCGGGACCGGGAGCGGCGACGAGATCGAACCACCGTCAACCGTCCCCCGCGCATGGCGATCAGCCAACCGACCAGCATGACGTTCGTGACCAGCAGCGCGGCGCTGGTGTAGAGGATGGCCCGGCCGTGAGCACCGGCAGTCAGCCACCGCTGCCGACCCAGACAGGCCGGGCTGCAGCCGTTGGGCATGCCCTGCATCATCTCGAGCTGGGCGGACTGGAGGGAGAAGTCGTAGGCCGCACTCCCGGTGCTCAGCGCGACGGCGGCCAGCGTGGCGCTCCCGGCGACCATCAGCCCCGTGACCACGATCGTCCTCGTCGAGCGCAGCTCACGGCCGAACCGACGGACCGCGTAGGTCACGGCGGCGAGGACGGCAAGAACGAAGACGGGCAGCGTCAGGGTCGATGTGCGCCAGTAGCTGGTGAACGGCTCCTGCGTGCGCGAGATGGCGCCGACGGCGCCGTGCAGGGACGTCATCCAGAAGCCGTCGGCGTAGGCCAGCACACCGGCGAGCGGCAGAACGGTGGACCAGGGGACGGCGGCCGACAGCGGGGACGCCTGGACGGAGGCAGCAGAGGTGGAGGTCATGACAACAGACTCGATTCTGGGTGTGATCAAGGTCGTCCGGGCGTCGATCCGGACCACCGGATGCGGAACCTTGCGTCCCCCGGCTCTGATCGTGTCGGCTACCGCTACGGGGTGATCTCCCAGCCGAACATCATCGCGTGGTCCTCGTGGGCCAGGTTGTGGCAGTGCCCCACGTACGCTCCGGTGAAGTCGCGGAACCCGCGGTAGATGATCACCGACTCGCCCGGGTCGAGCGCCACGAGATCCTCGCGCGACCTGTCGTCGGGGTGCGCGGAGCCGCCCCCGGCCGTGACGTCCTTCCCGTTGCGCATCACCGTCCGGTGCTCCTCCATGTGGAGGTGGAACGGGTGCACCCAGCCACCACCGCCGTTCTTGATCTCCCACAGGTTGAAGCTGCCCAGCTTCTGCTGCGCGAGCGGCGTCTTGCCTGCCGGGTTCTTGAGGCTGGTCGCGGACGTCGACGGGTCGAAGGGCTTGCCGTTGATCAGCCATTCGGTCTCACCGATCGTGTTGCCCCGCTGCACCTCGAACACCAGGCGGTTGTCCAGCAGCGTCTTCCAGTTGCCGGGCAGCGGGGGGATCTCGCGCAGCATCTTCGTCGGCTCGGGCATCACGCTGTTGTCCTCGGCGTCGTCGCCGATGACGAACTTGATGATCGGGACCTTGTACTTGGAGTCCGGGGCGAAGCGGTTCGACGCTGCCCACATCCGGCCGTCAGGCATCTTCATGGTGTTGGTCAGGTAGATGACGTCGCCCTTGGTGGTGGGACTGCCGTCGGCGTAGCGGGTGAAGTCGATGATCATCTCGCGCCGCTTCGCCGGCCAGAGCTCGAAGTTGTCGCGCTTGACGGCGAAGGGCAGCAGGCCGCCGTCGGAGGCGATCTGGGTGAACTGCATGCACTGCTGCCCGTCGGGGATGCGGTACTGGCCCTGCAGCTCGTCACCGGTGTAGCCGAGCGAGATCGCCGTCTTCGGGCCCTGCGTCGAGGTCATCAGCTTGAAGTCGTAGATCCGCGCGATGGAGGCGTCCAGGAAGCGGAAGCGGTACTTGCGGCGCTTCACCTCCAGCACCGGGAACGCCTTCCCGTTGACGGTCATCACGTCGCCCACGAAGCCGTGGTTGGGGAAGTGCTTGTAGAAGGTCTTGCCCCACCACTCGGGGTGCGTCTTCGGGTTGTTCGCGTCGGGGAACTCGCCCTGGGTGTCATGGACGTCCTTGTGCGTCGTCACCCCGTCGTCGAAGCGGAAGTCGGAGAAGGCCAGGGGGATGTCGTACTCGACGTCGAAGGAACCGTCCGAGTGGTTGGTCCGCACACCGGGCAGTCGCAGCCCCTGGGTCTCGTCGCCCATGTCCAGACCGTTCTCGGGGTCGTAGATGGGGTAGAGGCCGACGAGACCCTTGTAGACGTTGGAGCCCGTCTGGTCCATCCGGTGGTCGTGGAACCAGAAGAAGCTCTGCTTCTCCCGGGAGTCGCCTCCGGCGGGCCAGTTCAGGTAGAGGTTGTCGCACCACTCCCCCGGCCGGTAGCCCTCGTACTTCGGCCCGTACCGCATCGTGTAGTGCGGGTTCCCGTCGCTCTCGGGGGCGGTGTGGCCGTTGTGAAGGTGGGTGAGGAACGACAGGTCCTTCGTGCCGAAGTCCTGCCGGTCGTAGTTCCCCGGGTTCTCGTCCAGATGGTTGGCGAATCGCACGAGGCAGGGCTTGCCGTACTCGGCGTTGATCATGGGTCCGGGGAAGGTGCCGTTGAAGCCGTAGATCGTGCTGTCAGGCAGCACCCGCTTGGTTCCCGCCGCGTAGACCTTGCCGGTGGAGTCGTAGGAGGGGATCGGCCGGCCGTTCTTGTCGATCGGCAGCACCGGCGACTTGGTGAACGAGTGGCCAGCGACCTCGACGTCGAGCTTGTAGACGATCGGGTCGGGCGAGTTGGTGTCGCTGGACCACTTCTGGTGGCGCTCGTTCTCGAGGGAGTTCTGCTGGCCGTAGCCCGGCCCCGGCGGCTTCGCCCAGCTGCTGTAGGTCGACGAGTCCTCCGGTCTCGCGGCTTTCGGCACGACCAGCTCGTCCTTGAAGGGCTCGAGGATCAAGGGGCTGGTGGGAAAGTTCTCGAGGTACACCAGGTCGGTGATCACGGTGCCGGCGGCCGCGAAGATGCCGTCGGGTGACATCAGGCCGCGTGGCGCCAGGTAGGGGGCGAGCGTGGCGTTGGCGCTGGCGAGCGCGACGCCGGTTGCGCTCAGGGCACCCAGCCGCAGGAGGGTACGACGCGAGAGCACGTGTCTCTCCTGCGGCAACGGGTCCAGCTCGGCGAACCCGGGGTCGGACGGTAGGAGGAGCCCGGTCACCGGTCGGCTCTCCTCGGTCTGCTCGATCTCGCGTCGACCCTGGTCTGTCGTCATCGGACGGCTCCTTGCACCCTGTGTGACTCGCACGTACGTGGTAGCGGCACGGGAGCGAGGGCAGTGAGCAGCGCCAGCAGCGACGATCACCGCCAGGACACCCTCTCCGCGCTGCCGTGGGCAGCGTGGTCGAGCGGCAGTCAGCGACAGGATCGTGCTGAGCGGGTCGAGCGTCGTGCAATCCCCCCCGAGATGCCTCCGTCTCGTCGTCGATCCGGCGGCAGATCCATGGCACCACGACCGGGGAGCCCGCGGACCCCTCAGGCGGAGTGGACGAAACACCCCCAAACACGGGGGTGCGACGCCCGACCTCGGCGTACCGGTCACCGGCTGCTGGAGCCGAGGGGTCCTCAGCCGGCGTCCGGCCACGGGGACCCTTGGTCAGCCACGGGGACCCCGGTCGAGGGGGTCGCCGGTCGCTCCTGCCTCTCGGCTCCACACCCTGTGCGCGGAGCTCGTCCCCAGGCGCACCAGCAGCGTTCAGCAGCCCGCAACCCCGTCGGTGCGCAGAGGCGTTGCGCCACCGGAGTGGAGACCCCCCGAATGGGGGTGGCTGGTGCCCCTCAGTGGGGCTGCCCGCGGGGCCGCCTCTCGAGCAGCCTTGGGGTGTCACGGCCCCACCTCAACCTGCCGGCGGGGCGCTCGAGCGATGGAGTGGCCACATGTCAGACAGTTACTCGGGGACGGGCGCACGAGGCCGAGGGCGCGCCCGTTCGCACACTCCCCACACACCCGAGGAGACGGCAGGACGCCCGCAGACTCCCCCGGCTCCTCATCGCGTGCAGATCGGGTCGCGTCACGCCAGGCGCGCGGTCGGGATCGCCAGCGCCGCCCTCCTGGTCCTCGGCGTCGCCACCCCGTCCCAGGCGGTCACGAAGATCACCGTGGCGAACCCGGGTGGGCTGACCGCGGTCGGGCCGGTGAACACCGACTACGGCTTCCCGTCCTGGTACGGCGACAGCGCCGGGACCCGGCTCGAGCTCTGCCTCGACGGGGACAACCCGCTCTGCGGCTTCCTGCCCGGCACCATCCCCAACCCCGACGCCCCGATCACCTTCCCCGGCAACTTCCCCGCCGAGAACTTCTACCAGCTGGTCGCCAGCAGCCTCACCCTGCCCGGCGGCGGCAAGGCCAACCTGACCCTCGGCCTCGAGGCGTCCTTCGTCAACGGTGACCCGGTCGCCGGCAACCAGCTGACCTTCGCCCGCACCCGCGTCACCGTCGTCGGGGGACCGCCGAGCACCACGCTCACCTTCAAGCACCCCTTCGGCGAGCTGACGGTCGACACGGACGCGACAGGCAGAGGCCGACTGGTGCAAGACGTGTCCCCGGCCGTCGGCAACTTCACCACCGTGTTCAAGGGCAACTTCGGCCCCTTCGTCAAGTGGGACCCGGCAGTGGCGCCCGCCGCACCGGCCGGGTACCTCGGCGATCCCGGCCAGAACCACACCATCGTCGGGGGCAAGGACGGGGTCAACACGTTCTCCGTCGTGGGCGGCGGACTGAACCTCAGCAACGACCAGTTCGGCATCTCGGGCAAGCTCGCCACCAACACCGGCGTCACGGGCGACAGCGCCGTCATCAACGGGAAGTTCCTCGACGTCTTCGCCACGAGCAAGGGCGACCAGCTGCAGGTCGAGGGCGCCAGCGGTCAGTACCTGACGACGCCGATGAGCAACGACCTGCCGTCGGAGAGCCACTACGCCCGGATCGCGCTGGCCGACGGCGCCAAGCCGACGTCGGTCACCGTCCGCAACCTCGCGGACAAACCGGTCAGCAGCTCGGTGATCAAGCTCGCTGACCTCAACGTCACCCAGGCTGACTACGACGGGACCAAGCTCACCGTGGCCGCCACCAGCGATCCGGCCAACTACCCGCTGACGGTGGTCGGTCTCGGATCGCTCGCCGACGACAAGCCGACGGCCTTCCAGACCAAGGTTCCGCCGGCGACCGTCACCGTCAGCTCCCCTCACGGCAGCCCGGTCAGCTACCCGGTGACCGTCACCGGAGGCCCCGCCAGCGACCCGGCCCTGTCACCCGTCGCACCGGCACCCGACCCGGGTCCCGTCACCGACAACAGCCCCGACAACCCCGTCACCGGACTTCCGGTGGTCGCCGTGGCCGCCGTCCCGCCCACCCTGCCCGGCGGCTCGGTCACTCTCGACGCCAGTGCCTCGACTGGTGCCACCAGCTACGCCTGGACCCCGGTGAACGTGCCTGCCGGCACCACCATCACCGCAGCCAGCACCGCGAAGCCCACCGTGACGTTGCCGTACTTCACCTCCACCGCCGCAGCGACGACAGCACCGTCCGCCGACTGGGCACCGATCACGTACCACGTGGTGGCCAGGAACGCCGCCGGCACCAGCGAGCAGGACGTGGTGATCCCCCTCAAGAAAGACGAGTTCACGATCTCCGCCGGAGCCCGGCACCGGCTCAACACCGAGCTGCGGATCGACGGCACCTCGCTGATCGACGGTCAGGCCGGCGCCCGGACCCCGCCCACCGGGATCGTCATCTGGAACACCACAGGGGCCACCCCCGTCAAGCTCGGGACGGCCAACGTCGACACCCTGGGCGCTTGGACCCTGCGGCTCAAGCCCGGCCCCAGCGTCCGCGTCGCCTCCGTCCTGGTGCAGAGCACGCGCGGAGGTAGCGGCACCACGACCCTGTCGCCCTAGCAGGGCCCTGCCAGGGCTCCTCGAGAGGGGGCGCTGGCTCGAGAAGGGGGATCACCAGCGGTCCCCCTTCTCGACTGCCACCGCCCACCCGCGAGGGGCCCTCGGGAACCGGCCACAGCTCGAGGTGCCCGCGCACGACGTGGATCACCGGACACGACACGAGGGAAACCGCACCACCCGCCCGACCTTGAACCCAAGCGCATCCGACGACGGCTCGCCAGGCAGGCCGTCACGTCCGACAGAAGGAGACCTCGCATGCACCTCCACCAGCTCAGCGCAGTCACGGCGACGTTCGTCGTGATCGCCGTCGCCGGCTGCTCCTCATCATCGACGGGCGCGGCGCCGGGAAGCGCGTCCGCGCCGACGTCGGCCGCGAGCTCGTCGTCCTCCCCGCCGCCGAGCGCCTCCCCGTCCTCGTCGGGTTCCGGCAAGCTGGCGGTGGCCGACAGCAGCCTGGGCAAGATCATCGTGGACGAGCACGGCATGACCGCCTACTACTTCACCAAGGACGAGGCCGGCTCGGGGAAGAGCGTCTGCTCCGGCGACTGCCTGGTGGCCTGGCCGTCCATCCCCGCCCCGTCGGACACGCCCTCCGGCACGGGCGTCACCGCGAAGCTGGGCAGCATCACCCGTGACGACGGCAGCAAGCAGGTCACCGTGAACGGCATGCCGATCTACCTCTTCCAGAAGGACAAGGCGCCGGGCGACGTCACCGGCCAGGGGGTGGGCAAGGTCTGGTACGTGATCGCTCCTGACGGAAAGATGATCACCGACGCGCCCTAGCGCCGGCCGCGCTCGCCCTGGTGCGCCAGCCCGCACAGCACTGGCGCGCCAGCCCGCGCCGCACCCCTCGGGGCGCGGCGTGGGACAGTCCCTCGGCGTTTCACGGCCGCGGTAGACGCTGGCCGGCTCGTGGCTCTGGCTGAGAGGACCCGAGAGCTGGTCCCGAGCATGCCGGGGACGGCATCGGTGGGTGCAGCGCCAGGTATTCGAGCTCGCGCTCGGGAGCCGAGGGCCGGGTGTCGTCGGTGCTGGTCGACCTCGTTCCTCGTCTCGCGGACGCCGGCTCCCGCGTGCGCTGCCTCCGGACAGCGTGGTGCGAGGCGTCGGGCACCCCCCCGATTGTGTCGTCGGGCACCCCCGGTGAGGGCTGCTCCGCGAGCTGGTCAGTGCGCAGCATCAGCAGGGAGGACGCGTTGGCCGTCCACCATCGGGCCTGGCGTCGGCGCCCGGCCCACGATCCCGAGGGGCATCGACATGAAGGACGCACGAGGTAGTACAGGGACGGCGACTCGGTCACGAGGCGTGCATCCACGACCGAAGATCCGCCGCCCTGGCGGCCGCGGGGTGAGTGTGCTCCTGGTGGGCGCGCTCAGCGCCGCTGGCGTCGTCGCTCTCGCCCCAGGTCTGGCCGCGGCGGCCATCCCCACCGCGCCCAACAACATCCTGGTCTTCCCCAATCGCGACTTCATCACGATCGAGGGCTACCAGAGCAGAGCCGGCCAGAAGGCCACCGTCGAGCTGTCCCGGGCGGGCAAGGTCGTCGGCTCCGCGATCGGCACCATCTCGGGTGGCGACGTCGCCTTCGAGGTCAACCACCCCGGAGGCATCTGCTGGGGTGCAGGCACCGGCCTGGCCGTGACGCCCGACATCCAGCCGGGCGATGTCGCGACGATCACCCTCGCCGACGGCACGTCCGACGACATGACGGTGCAGTCCGGGACCGTGATCGCGGACGCGACCCTGAGCGGGCCGACGATGAGCAGGCTCACGGTCGAAGGGACGCTGGGCTCGGACGTCAACCCAGACTTCATGGAACAGCGGATCATCAACCCGGACCTGGTCCCCACGACGGTCAACAAGCGGGACATCGTCGCCGTGCCCGGCCCCCTGACGCCGGCCGCGAAAGGCGGGTACGCCTCCAGTCTGACGTTCGGCCCGGGCACGTTCACCGCGACCTACGAGTTCGAGGACCCGGCCGTCGCCAAGATCGCCTCCGAGGCCACCCTCGGGGAACGAGCCATGTCCTGGCAGACCCTGGACCCGGCAGGTAACCGGCAGGGCGTCACCATCGCCGAGTTCGGTGAGCTCGGCGGCCCGAACATGGGTGGCTGCCCCGCCAGCCCCTCGAACCAGGCCGCACCGGCGGGCAGCTTCTCCGTCGTCCGATCGGCTGCGGACAAGTCCCAGGTCGCCGTCAGCTGGACCCCCGCCGCGTCGGTTCCCGGTGCCGCTGCCGTGACCGGCTACACCGTCGACGCCATCGGTCCGACCAACGCCGCCGGTGTCTCCAACGGCGTCGTCTCCCGGACCCCGGCCACGGCGACCAGGGCGACTCTGACGGTCGACCCGGCCGTCTCGTACACCTACGAGGTCCGCTCCCAGGCGGGGCCCCGGATGAGCGATCCCTTCACCCCGGTGGCCACCCCGACGCCCGGCGACCAGATCGCGCCCAAGCTCACCATCACCCCGGCACCGGATGCGGACCCGAAACGTCCCGTGCCCAGCGACAAGGTCACCCTGTCGAGCGAGACCGGCTCCGACATCTACTTCACCACCGACGCCTCACCTGCGGTGACCGGCGGCCTGCCCAGTGACACCGCGACGCTGTACACGACGGCCATCCCCATCACCACGGCCAACACCGAGGTCCACGCCGTCGCCTTCGACCGGGCCGGCAACTTCGACGCCAAGTTCGGCACCTTCTCGCCGGCCCCCGCAGCCGCGCTCGATCCACCGTCAGGTCTGTCCGCCGTCGCCGGCGAGGCGTCGGCCACCCTCTCGTGGGGTGCGGTCCCCGGCGCCACGTCGTACCAGGTGAACGTCAGCCCGGCACCCGCGGCCGGTCAGCCGGCCAGCCTCACCGCGCGGACGGTGAAGGTCTCCGGCCTCACGGCGGGCACGCTCTACACCTTCACGGTGACCGCCAGTGACGGAACCCGCACCAGTGCCGCCTCGAACACCGCCACCGCCACCCCTGTGCCCGTGCCCGCGAAGGTGGCCTTCACCACGGGGAGATGGAAGAACGGTGACACCACCATCAACGGCACGACCGACACGGCACCGAACGCCGGCACCGTGCGGTTCTACAAGGCCACCGCAGACGGCAAGGCCGACTTCGCGAGCCCGTACGGCGGAACCCTCGGTCAGGTCCTGACCGCGGCCGTCGCGCCGGCCACCGGGTCGACGTTCGGCGCCCGGTACCGCACCACGGCGCTGACCGGCACCGTGAACCCCGGCAAGCTGGTCGCTGTCCTCTCCGACAGCACGAACACGGTGCTGGGCGCCAGCGCCCCCTTCACCCTGGCCTGACCACCGAGCCACTCAGCACACAGGGAGGGGCGGGCTCTGCTGAGCCCGCCCCTTCCCCGTGCCCCCGAGCGAGGGCGGACCGGCGGCGGCAGCGCCCGTGCAACGGCGCCGGCGTGACCCCCGATCGCCGTGTCACGCTGCCCGCGGCGGTGCCCGCGCCGGTGACGCATCCCGTGCGGGCCTGTGGCCCGCACCCGCCGTGGGTCACCGGCAGCCGTACGCGCCTCTCACGTCGCGAGGGACGGACGTGGCGTTTCCCCGAGACGTTTCGCCGAGCTGCTCGTCGGCTACCTGGCCGCCGAGGACCAGCCGGCGTCGATCTCGGCCTGCACCCTCCCATGCCGCGGGCACGCGTCGCGGTCCGAGGTTCCCTCGCGACCAGGGTGACCGCTCCCGCAGGTCCGGGCCGGCGCGGGAACCCGCACGGCTCCGCTGCTGACGGGGCGGACACGGGTCAGGCTCCGACGTCACCTCGTCGTGCAGCAGGCCCGGTGCGGGCTGACGCGTGGTGGAGGACGGGTCACAGCGGTGGCAGGTCGGCCACACGCGTGGCGTGCACCCGCAGCAGTCCCCACAGCCCGGCGTTCAGCTGGTTGGGCAGCAGGCCGTCGCGGTAGAGGTAGTCCCCGCTCTGCCGGAGCGGGCCGCCGGCGGTGATCTGCAAGGTGCGGGCTTCGGCCGGCAGCAGCTTGCCCTCGGTGCTGACCGTCCGGGAGCCCGGGTCGCCGGGCTGGTAGCTCCAGCTGTGACCGGAGACCACGACCGAGTGCGCTCGTCCCCGGTCGCCGCCCTCGAGCAACCGGATCCGTACCTCCTCGCCGGGATACGCGCGGATCAGCGGGGTGGCCGGGTCGCCGTGGACCGTCGAGCTGAAGACTGAAGCCGGGTCGGGATGGTCGTTCAAGCGCGGAGCGAATCGTTCCGTCCGGTAGTTGATGCCGCGGTTGCCCATCTCGTAGGGGTCGTCGACACTGCTGGCGACGGGGATCGCGGCTCCGTCGGCCGTGCGGAGGTTGAGCCCGTCCTGCCAGTCGAGCACCTGTTCGCGGAACGCGTGCGTCCCGGACCCGTCGGTCCACCGGATCGTCGCGGAGGCGCCGGACAGGACGGGCCGGGTGGTGAAGGGGTCGGTCCAGGTCGCCCCCTTCGGTTCGATCATCAGGCCGCCGAACAGACCGTGGTGGCGGTGACCGCGCCGGTCCGCCAGGTCGACCAGGTTCGTCGTGGCGCCGTCCAGCTGCGGTGGGACGTACCACGAGGCCTTGCCGATCTTGCCGGGAGCCACCGTGCTGTCGTAGTTGTACCCGACGGCTGCGCCGTCGGAGCGGGTGACGTCGTAGCCGACCAGGGACGGGTGCAGTGAGACCCGGGCGCTGGAGGGGAACTTGGCGTCCTCCGGCAGCGGCGCGTCGCCGGTGTGGACGGGGAGTCCCGACGGCGGCAGCTCGTTGCGGAGCGTGATCTGGAGGCAGTCGCCGGCGTTGGCGCGCAGGAACAGGGGCTGGGCTGCCAGCGTGCCCTTCCGGATGGCGGCCACGTCAGCGCTCAGGGCGAACATGGCTCCGCTCGGGTCGTGGTCACCGCTCCGGGCGTTGTAGCGGATGTCGGTCTGGATGGCGCTGATGTCGTACGGCCGCCGGGGAGCGTTGGCGGGGCAGTCGTCGACCGTCGTGGGGTTGGCGGCCGGGTAGGGCTTGCCTGGGGTGACGGCCGGCCACTGCTGGCCGTTGGCCTTGGGCCCCGGCGCGTCCGGCAGTGGTTGGAGGTCGCCCACCTTGGTGCCGGGCACCCGGAAGATCCCCCACAGGCCCAGCCACTGGTCGTCGAGGGGCGTGGAGTCGTACAGGTAGTCGCCGGGGCGTCCCGCACCGCCGTCGACGATCTCGGGCGCCCCGTTCTCCCAACCGGCTGCGGCGCGGAGCTGGGTGTTGCGGGTGGTCGTCGGCTTCCGGGTGGGTTTGCCCGAGACGATCTCGTAGTTGAAGTACTCGGCGAGGGACAACGTCTGGGTGTCGGTGACGGTCGAGCTCGGGTTGTCCGGCTCGGACAGCCAGCTGTGTCCGTGCAGGTTGAAGCTGTGCACCTCCTCGTGGGCTCCGTCGACGTTGCGGATCACGACCGGGTCGCTCTGGTAGGCACGGAGCAGCGGGGTGGAGGGGTCGCCATGGGCCACGGAGGAGTACACGTACGCCGGATCGCCCTTGAGCCCCGGCGCGCCGACCTGGGTGCGGGTCTGGAACGGCTCGTTGCGGTAGTTCAGCGCGTAGCCACCTTGATCGGCTCCGTACTGGTCCACGTGGGGCGGAGGCTGGATCGGCGCACCGGACCCGTTGTCCTTCCACATCGGCGTCCGGTCCTGGTGGAACATCGTCATCTCGCGGAAGTCCGGGCCCTGGGCCGTGCGGATGTCGGCCATGGTCCCGACGCCGTCGGTCTGGGCACCGGTGGCCGGGTTGTGCCAGGTGGCGTCGGAGGGCTCCACGTTCATGGCCGCGAACATGCCCTTCTGCTGGTGCAGGTTCGCGTACTGGTGGTCGTGGAAGAAGACGGTGCGCAACGCGGTGTCGACGAACCACCGGCTGCCGTACGTCTGTCCCGGCATCGCCGCCTGGACGTAGTTCCAGCCGACGCTGGTGCCGTCGGACCCGAGCTCGTCGAACTTGACCAGGTGCACGTGGGTCGAGATCTCGGAGGTGTCCGAAGGGCCCATGAAGCGGCCGTCCAGCCGGTTGACGTGGTCGATCGGCACCTTGGGGTCGTCGTCGAGGTAGGTGTCGTTGGTGTGCAGCAGGGTGATGCAGTCGCCGATCCTGGAGCGGATGGTGTAGGGCTCCGGCTTCTCCGAGCCTCCCAGCACCGCCGCCTTGTGGCTCTCCTCGACGTAGAGCCGTCCTTGCCGGTCAGCCCAGCCCGCCTTGTTGTACACCAGCTTCATGTCCAGGCTGTGCGGTCGGTAGACCCGCGACGGTGCGCCGGCCGGGCAGGGGTCGATGTAGCCGGCGCCCGGCTTCGACGAGCTCAGAGCCGGCAGGTTGTCCGCCTCCAGCGTGGTCGGGCCGCGCGGGGCGTCACCAGGCCGCCGGATCGCGGCGAACCGGTCCGAGACCACCGCGTGCGGGATCCGGTACGCCCGTTGGCCCACGTCACCCTTGACGAACAGGGGGAACCCGGGGTGCGCGGCGTCGGCCGCAGGGGTGGCACCGGCTCGGTCCGGAAGCTCCTGCAGCGCCTCCAGGGGGGTGCCATCGGGGTAGGACTGGGTGCCGTCGCGCAACCGGTCGAAGATGCGCAGGTGCCCCCAGAAGCCGCCGGCGAAGTGCGGGTAGAGGTGGCAGTGGAAGATCGAGTCACCGATCGTCCGCTGCGTGCCGCCCGCGCCTCCCTCGATCTCCAGCGGGAAGGACTCCCCGGGACTGACGCTCTGCACGTCCTTGCGCGGTGACCGGTCCGCCTCCGGGTTGTCGGGGTCGGCGAACCAGCGCTGGGTGTGCTGGTGCCAGGGATGCGTCTCCTTGGCGCCGGGATGGATGACGTGGAAACGGATCTTGTCGCCCTTGTAGGCCTTGGGGATGACGTTGTCGGAATCGGTGACCACCCCGTCCGCGGTGGCGCGGCTGAGCTTGCCCTCGTCGCCGAAGACCCACGACTGCAGGTGCGACTCCTCGGACATGCACTTGGCGCCCGGGTCGTCCACCACTGTGCCGAGCTCGGGGACGAAGCCGTCGCAGAAGTGGTCCTCCGGCGCGTACGTCTTCCCGTCGGGCAGGGTGATCGTCTTCGCCTCCCCCGTCGGGTTCTCCGGCGTGACCGTGCCACGGTGCTCCAGGATGGCCCGCATCCGGTTGCGCAACGGTTCGGAGCGGTAGTTGATACCGAAGGTGGCGTCGGGAAGGCCGGTCGTCGGGAAGGTGGGCAGGCGGCCGTCCCGGTCGCGGACGTCCTCGGTCTCGTCCATGAAGATCATGGCGAACGACCGCCAGGAGGGCGCGGTAGCCGAGTGGATGTCGGCGAAGACCGCCGACTGCAGGGCGGTCCCGGAGCTGCCGAGGAGGTCCGCGCCGGTCCGTGGGTCGTGCCAGGTGGAGCCCCTGGGGTGGACGATGACGCCCCCGTAGAGCCCGAGCTGGAGCGTCGAGCCGTGCGCGGTGGCAGCCGGGTCGCTCCCGGCGTCCGGCGCCGCGGGATGGGCCGCCAGCGGATCGTCCAGGTTCCCCAGGTCGACCAGTGGGGCTTCTCCGGTGTGGTCGGCGTACCAGGTGTAGGTGGTGTCCCCGCCGGTGGGGACCGTCGTGTCCGGGTTGTTCCCCACGTGGGCACCGTCAGAGGTCTTCGGGTCGAACTGGACGAGTCCGTCAGGGTGCAGGCCGACCCGGCGCCCCTCGATCTCGTTGTGCAGCTTGACGGTGATGCAGTCGCCCACGTTGGCCCGGACGACCAGCGGCTGGGACAGGTTCGGGTTGTCCTTGATGTCCTGCTCGCCGCCGCGGGCGCCAGCGTTCGCGAGGGCGTACTGCAGCCCGTCGGGGACCTTGTCCCCCCAGCCGTTGAGCGGGATGACGTTCTGGAAGGCGGCCACGTCGTAGGTGATCGCCCGTGACCCCGTGGGGCAGGGACCGACGGCGGCCGACGCAGGGGGTGCGGGCGTCAGCAGGCCCCACGCGCCCAGGGCGAGAGCAGCCGCCACCAGCCGTGCCATGGCTCGCCGCGCAGAGCCGGCCCGGCGGCGCCGGGCCTCCCAGCTCAGCGACGCCCGCGCGACGAGCAGCGTGACCGGCAGCCCGAGCAATCCGTCGCGTACGAGGTGCAACGCCAGTGGCAGGTCCTCGTGGTGAGCATGCTCCGCACCCCCGAAGAGCCACTCGTGCACGGGGCTCCCGACCGAGAGAGCCACAGCGGCCGCCAGGCCGGCGGCGGTCGCCAGGGCGCGGCGGTGCGCGACCGGCGTCTGAGCGGGCCAGCGGCGCAGCAGGCGCCCCGCAAGAGCCAACCCGACCAGGACGGCCAGGACAACGGCCGGCAGGGCGGGCGCGCCGTCCCGCAGCCAGTGCAGCAGCATCGGCGGCTCATCGGCCTCTGCGCCCTCCAGCCGGGCGTGGAGCAGCTGCTGCCAAGCCACACCGGCGCCGGTCAGGAGCAGCGCCAGGCGCAGGAAGCTGCGCCGGGACACCCCGGCGGACGTCGCGGGAGTCATCTCAGTGCGCCTCGTGGTCGTGGCCGGGGGTGCTCGCGCTCACAGCGGGCGCACCTGCCGACGGCTGGCTGGTCTCTGCTACTGGGTCGAGCGGAGCCTCCAGGGGCGCCCCGGCTGCCGGCGCGTAGCGGAGCCGACCTCCGTGATCGAGCGAGATGTGGGGGAAGGTCAGCCGCAGCGTGACCGCGGCCTTCGGCTGCAGCTCGCGCACCGGACTCTCCCTGGCCTCGCCGGCGGCGTCGATCGTCTCCTGGTCGACGACCAGGCGGAACTGGCTGGGCGAATACCTGATCGGCTGGTCGCTGGTGTTCGTCAGCGTCACCGGCACCAGGACCTCGCCACCACTGCGGTGAGCGGCTGAAGCCGGCATCCCCACCATCTCGTTGGGCTGGTGGACCAGAGTGACTGACGGCGGTCCCACGTCCAGCGCGCCGGTCGAGGTGACCAGGTGGACACCGGGGATCGGGTGGCTGTGCTCCTCCGGCGACGGTCCCTGCAGGATCAGCGCCGTCGCCAGCACCCCGCAAGCCACCCCGAGCGCAGACAGTGCACGCACGATCACGGCGCTGAGGTCACCCGGCGGCCGCGCGCCACGTCGCGCACGGGTCTGTCGGTTGTTGGCGTAGGCCGGCCAAGACGTCCGCCGCCACCCAGTTGTGGACACGACTCCCCCAAGACATGTCGGTGGTCCGCACCCCCCGATGCGGCTCCACCTCCATGGTCCTTCTGACCGCGGCTGAGGAGCACCCTCGCCGGGGAGTACGAGGACACCCACAAATGGGGGGGTGCGTGGCTCGCCGGTGCCAGCCGGGTTGGTCCTGAACCCTGGAAGATCGCCTCGAAGATCGCTTCGGAGATCGCCTCGGAGATCGCCTCGGACGTCCCGGCCACGGCATGCCGGTCCTGACCCACCGGGCTCGTCCGGCGGTGGGCGCGGTGGTGAGCACGAGGAGGGCGGTGCAGCCGAGATCAACGTCTCGTCAGCGTCTGGGGCGGAAGCGCCCCTCAGGCCGGATCCCGATCGCTCGGTGAAGCGACCACGGCGGAGGTGAGGGCCCGCCGCGGGGGGGCGACGGGCCCTCTCCGATCGCGGGTGCCTGGACCCCCGTCAGGGATGTTGGGGACCGGCCCGCCGCGTTCGGCGCAACCGCAGGAGCGAACTCGTGGTGCTTGGTCACCGTCCGCTCCGGCGACTGGCTTCCAACGATTCTGGGCGGCCGCCGGGGCGTCGGTCAGACCCACCGAGGGGGTGCCCGCTCCCCCCAAGTGAGGGGTCAGTCGTTCAGCAGACCCAGCTCGCGGGCCTTGAGGACGGCGTCGAGCTGGCTGGTCGCTCCGAGCTTGTGGCGGAGCGACTTGACGTAGCTGCGGCAGGTGCCGACCGCGATGCCGACAGCGGGCGCGAGGTCCTTGATCGGAGTCCCGGTGGCGAGCAGCCGGAGCACCTCGAGCTCGCGTCGACTCAGGGCGCAAGGCTCGGCCGAGGGAGGCGGCGCAGGCATGAGGTAGGTCGAGGGCGCCACGACCATCTGCCCGGCGCGGACGGTGGTGAGGACGCCGATCATCTCCTCGAGCGAGCCGTTCTTGGGCATGAAGGCGGAGGCGCCGGCCTGGGCTGCCCGGCCGACCCACTCCGGTGACGTGTGCGCTGTCACCACGGCGACGACGGCTGAGGGAGCCACCTTCTTGATCCGTGCTGTTGCGGCGAGCCCGTCCTCCCTCGGCATCTGGATGTCCATCACGACGATGTCGGGTTGCAGCTGGGCGGCCAGCGCCACGCCGTCGGCGGCGCTGAAGGCTGTGCCGACACAACGCAGGCCGGTGACGTTGTCAAGGGCCGCCGCCAGCATCTCGGCGAAGGAACGGTGGTCGTCAACCACCAGCACGGTGCTGCTCGTTCGATCCCTGTGCGCTTCCATCAGCGTGCCCTCCCCTCCGGTCCTGCTCAGTCAGCATGCCCGATTCCCTCAGGTTCCGCAGCGCACACCGGGTGCTCGTACGCGGGCCGCGGGCAGCGTCGGCGGGAACGCGGGAGGCGCGAGCAGCAGCGGCGACGCGGGACAGCAGCCACCTCAGGAGGCGATCGAACGGCTCGTGGGCACATCGTCGGCCCACGCCGTACCGCCGGAGGCGACACGGCGCACGGCAGCGAGCACCTCCCCACTCGCGGCACCCTTGGTCAGGTGGCCGACGACTCCCTGCGCTTCTGCCACAGCACGGCACGCCACCACGGGGTCGGCACTCAGCAGGATCACCCGCGCGCTCGACCGGGCCAGGTGCAGGTCACCGGCCGCTTGCAGACCCGTCCGGAACCGCATGCGGATGTCCAGCAGGACGACGTCAGGCTGGAGCACCCGGACGGCCTCGAGCACCTCCGTCCCGTCGCGGCACTCACCGACCGCGACCAGGTCTGGTGTCGAGCTGAGCAGGTCCACCAAGCAGCTGCGGAAGAAGTCGTGATCGTCCACGACCAGCACCCGGGTCATGGGTCACCTCTCGTCGGGGGTCCCTGCTGAGGATCCAGCGTCAACGAGCTGCGCGAGAAGGCCAAGCCCCTTGCGTGCAGTGCCGTTACCTCCAATTGGGGGGTGTCCCCTCGCCACGCTCTCCGCGCACAGGAGCCTGCACCGATCGCGCTACAGGCCCCACGGCGCGGTGGTCGGACACCCGAGAAGAACACCCGCTTCCTCGGACCGGACCCCCTGGAGCGTTCCCGCCCGGGTTCGGCTGCGTGAGCCTGCTGCTGAGCCGAGACGGGTCGCTGAACGGAGCAATGCCGTTCTCGTCGGGGCGTCATCGGCTCGGATCAGGTGTCGAGCGATCCGGCGTCGGGCGCAGCGAGGCCCGGCAGGTCCGCACGGACGGTGGTGCCCCGGCCGGGAGCGGAGATGACGGTGAGCTGCCCGCCGAGGTCATTCACCCGATCGGCGAGCAACCGGAGCCCCAGGTGTCCTTCGCTGCGCCGATCCAGCCGGCTGGGCTCGACGCCCACCCCGTCGTCGGCGATCTCCAGGCGCACCAGCGGCACCTCTCCGGGTCGGTTCGGCTCGACCACGGCCAGGCTGACCCTGACGGCACGAGCACCAGCGTGCTTGGCCACGTTGGCCAGCGACTCCCGAGCGACCCGGTAGAAGGCCGCGACGACCTCAGGAGCCAAGGTGCCCACGGGGGCGAGGTCGACCGTGACCTCGAGTCCCTCCGCCTGGAGCTGGTTGCTGACGGTCGTGAGCGCCTCGTCGAGAGTCCCGTTGGCCAGATCCGGCGGGTACAGGTCGGTCATCAGTCCCCGCAGGCTCTGGATCGACCTCTGCAGACCTTCTTGCACTCGCGCCATCAAGCCGGCGTGCTGGTCAGGGACGGTGGGGGCGATGGCGCCCAGCGCGTAGCCGATGCCTGCCAGGTCCTGGATCGGGCCGTCGTGCAGATCCGCGGCGAAGCGCACTCTCTCCTGGTCGGAGGCGGACAGGGCGCGTTCGAGCAGCCGCCCCCGCTCGTCCTCGTGCCGTCTCAGCCTGCGCGCCAGCGAGAACGCGGCGGGGATCTGGATCAGTTGCAGCAGCAACAACGGGACGAGGACGAGAGGGAGGATCTGAGTCAGCAAGCGGTGTGCGACCTTGTCGACGCTCTGGTAGTCGTAGTAGGCCTCGAAGGCCATCCGAGGAAGACCCGTGACGTCCATCGGGGTGTAGACCTCGACGTAGCGGAGCGGCCCCGCCGGCTGCCCACCCGAGGCGGGCGCCGTGGTGTCGGCTTCCGGCGGGCTGTCCTCGAAGCCCGAGGTGGTCGTGCCGCCGATCGCTGCGGCCACGGCCGGGGGTGTGGGCTGGGGACGCCGGCCGACGTCCTCGGCCTTGTTGCTGTAGATCACCTCACCGTCTGTGGACCAGACCACCACCTCGGTCAGGTAGCCGTCGGACATCCGGTTGCTGACAGCGCGGTCGAGGTCCTCCCAGCCGCTCGGGTCCTCCGCGAGGTACGGGGGAAGCAGGGGGCCGACCACCAGGTCGGCCAGGCGTTGAGTCATCCGCTCCGAGTCCTCGAGCGCCTGCGCCTGAGCGACGGAACGGCTCGCGAAGGTGGCTCCGACGCCGATCACCACCATCACCGCGAGGCCGAAGCCGACGAGGAGCGCCAGTTCCCGGCGGGCGCCGACGCGGACGACGCGGACCCTGGGCCGTCTCCTCACGCGGAGATCAGCGAGAGCTCACGGCCCCGGTTCACGGCCCCGATCCGACTGTTGACCTGGAGGGTCGCGTAGACGGACTTGATGTAGCCGCGGCACGTGTGGACGCTGATGCCCATGACCTTGGCGATGCTCTTCGCTTCCAGACCTTGGCCGATGTAACGGAGCACCTCCCACTCGCGGGGCGTGAGGTCGTGGGGGACGCCGTCGCCCGTGGCGTCTGGTCTCCCTTCGGCCTGCAGGACCGATCCTGCCACCCGCATCCGGCCCGGCCGCGCCTCGCGGAGCAGCGCGATCATCTCCGCGAGCGGGCTGCCCTTCGGGATGAAGACCGAGGCACCGGCCCGCGCGGCTCGGGCGACCCACTCCCCGTCCTGGTGCGCGCTGACGACGGCTACTGCCGTGCGAGGGCTGGCGAGCCGGAGCTGCCGGGTTGCCTCCAGCCCGTCCTTGCCGGGCATCTGGATGTCCATCACCACGACCGAGGGCTCCAGCTGCTGGACGAGCCTGATGCCCTCGTCAGCGGTCGAGGAGGTACCTAGACAACGGAACCCGTCGATGGAGTTGAGCGCTCCGCCCAACAGCTCGGCGAAGAAGCGGTGGTCGTCGACGATCAGCACCGTGATCTCGGTCCCGACCGGAGCCCGGCCCTCGTCGTGCATGACTGATACATCGTTCAACATTGTTTCCCCCCGGAATCACGCATCCCTAAGATAACCCTGAAGATGTGCCGAGGGACTTCATGTTGGAAAGAAGCACGCGACGACGAGGGCACGGAAGGAACTGCCGCACCTCGCCAGGTGCCGGGGTGGCCGTGTTCGAGCACCAGGAGAGCCCGGGCGTGCGGCTCGCCGTTCGCCGAGCCGCCCGGCGCCGTGGTCGCCGGTGCGGCGAGGGCGAGGATGCGGTCGATGCTCGAGGACGGCGACCGGCTGACCGGAGCACGAGCTGATCGGGGCACGATCGCGACGAGGAGACACGTCGACTCCTTCCACGGGCCGAGCAGGGCCCGCGTGCCCGCGATCGGTCACGCGACGTCGGTGGACCGGGCATGATGAGCACGCTCGTGCCCACGTCGGGGGGTGCCGGCACACGAGAAGGAGGGACGCCGATGACGATCTTGTTGCCTGTGCCCGGCGACACCTCGATGCTGGGTGCGCACGTCGTCGACGGCGGGACCGCCTTCGCCCTCTGGGCCCCGCGCGCCACGCGCGTCGAGCTCGCCCTGGTGCACGCGACCGAGCACGGCCGCCAGCAGGTCAACCACGAGATGCACCGCAGCGCCGACGGGACCTGGCACGCCTTCGTCCGCGGCGTCGGGGCCGAGCAGCGCTACGGCTACCGGGTGCACGGCGCGTGGGACCCGGCCAACGGGGAGCGGTTCAACCCGGCCAAGCTGCTGCTCGACCCGTACGCCCGGGCGATCACCGGGGGCGTCGACTACTCCGGCCCGATCCTCGACCACATCGACGGGTCGAACTACGTGCCCAGCCCCGAGGACTCCTCGGCGGCGGTCCCGCTCAGCGTCGTCGTCGACGACTCGCCGCCGCCGCGCCCGATCGCCCACGCCGTCCCGCTGGCCGACAGCGTCATCTACGAGCTCCACGTCAAGGGCTTCACCCGGCTGCACCCGCTCGTGCCCGAGCACCTGCGCGGCACCTACTCGGGGCTGGCCTACCCCGCCGTGGTCGCCCACCTCAAGTCGCTGGGCGTGACGGCGGTGGAGCTGCTGCCGGTCCACCAGTTCGTCTCCGAGCCCTTCCTGATCTCGCGCGGGCTCTCGAACTACTGGGGCTACAACACCCTCGGCTTCTTCGCCCCGCACTCCGCGTACGGCTCGGTGGGCACGCTCGGGCAGCAGGTCGACGAGTTCAAGCAGATGGTCTCCGCGCTCCACGACGCCGGCATCGAGGTGATCCTGGACGTCGTCTACAACCACACGGGCGAGGGCGGTCACGAGGGCCCGACGCTGTCGTTCCGCGGCCTGGACCACCTCGGCTACTACCGCCTCACCGACGACCGCCGCAACGACTACGACGTCACCGGCTGCGGCAACTCGGTCGACACCTCCGAGCCCGGCGTGCTGCGGCTGGTCCTGGACTCCCTGCGCTACTGGGTGACCGAGATGGGCGTCGACGGCTTCCGCTTCGACCTCGTCACCACCCTGGTCCGCGACGAGCGCCACCACGTCGACCAGGAGCACCCCTTCAAGGTCGCGCTGCGCGAGGACCCCGTGCTGAGCCGGGTCAAGCTCATCGCCGAGCCGTGGGACGTCGGGCCGTACGGCTACCAGGTCGGGGGCTTCGGGCACGGCTGGAGCGAGTGGAACGACCAGTTCCGCAACTACGTGCGCGACTTCTGGCGCGGCAACACCCCGGGGGTGGCCGAGCTCGGCCAGCGCCTCGTCGGCTCGCCCGACATCTTCGACGTCGACAACCGTCCGCTCGTCGCGGGCGTCAACTTCGTCACCGCCCACGACGGGTTCACCCTGCGCGACCTGGTCACCTACGACGTGAAGCACAACGGCAGCAACGGCGAGTCCAACCGCGACGGCACCGACGACAACCGGTCGTGGAACTGCGGCGTCGAGGGCGAGACCGACGACGCCGCCATCAACGCGCTGCGCCGGCGCCAGACCAAGAACCTGATGGCGACCCTGGTGCTCGCAGCCGGCGTGCCGATGCTGACAGCCGGTGACGAGCTCGGCCGGACGCAGGGCGGCAACAACAACGCCTACTGCCAGGACTCCCCCACCTCCTGGGTCCACTGGGACACCCGGAACGACTGGGCCGACCTCACCGACCTGACGCGGCGGCTGCTGGCGCTGCGGGCCGAGCACCCGGTGTTCCGTCGCTCGACCTTCCGCCACGGCGAGCAGCTCGTCGACAGCACCGACACCGCCATGGGCCGCAAGAACCTCGCCTGGTTCGGCGGCGGCCGCCACGAGATGACGGCCGCGGACTGGCACGACCCGCGCCGGCGCACGCTGGGCCTCTACCTGGCCCACGACGCACCGAACCGCGACCACGACGAGGCGTTCCTGGTCTGGTTCCACGGGGGCGCCGACGCGGTCGACGTCGTGCTGCCCGACGGCGGCTGGGCCGACACCTACCGGGTGGTCGCGCACACCGGCGAGGAGGGCGAGCTGCCCGTCGACAAGATCGCCGCGGGCTCCAGCCTGAGGCTCCCGGGTCGTACGGTGGTGGTCCTGCAGGTCGACTGAGGAAGCCCGTGAACCGCCGCACCCGGCTGCTGACGTCGCTCAACCGGCGGCTGCCGCGACCCGACCCGCCGCCGGAGGCCTACCTCCGCCGGATCCGCACCGAGCTGCCGCGCCCGCTGGCCCGCGCCGTGCTCGGGCCGCTCGACCGGGGCGTGCGTCTCGCCGACCGGGTGCTGCCCACCGAGCCGGTCGCCGTCCGGGTTCGCGTCTACCGCCCGCGCCGTACGGGCGAGGTGCTCCCGCTGGTCGTCAACCTGCACGGCGGCGGCTTCGTCCTCGGCAACCTCACCAGCGCCGACTGGTTCTGCGGGCACCTCGCGGCGATGGCCGACGTGGTGGTGGTGTCGGTCGACTACCGGCTGGCCCCCGAGCACCCGGCGCCGCTCCCGTACGAGGACGCCCTGGCCGCCACCTCCTGGCTGCTGGCCGACGCCGAGCGGACGGCCTCCTCGCTCGGCGCCGACGCCGGGCGCACGGCGGTGGTCGGCGAGAGCGCCGGCGGCAACCTGGCGGCGCTGGTCGCCCTCGCGCTGCGCGACCGGTTGAGCGCGCAGGCGCTGGTCTACCCCGCCACCGACATGACCATGACCTCGGACTCGGTGGTCGAGCTCGCGGACGCCCCGGTGCTGCCGCGGACCTCGATCGACTGGTTCGGTCGGCAGTACCTCCCCCAGGGCCTGCCGCACTCCATCGCGCTCGACGACCCGCGCGTGAGCCCCGTCCACGCCCCCGACCACGCCGGGCTGCCGCCCACGCTCGTCGTCGCGGCCGGCCTCGACCCGCTGCGCGACGACGCCCTGCGCTACGCCGCGGTCCTCCGGGACGCCGGCGTGGAGGTGCGCACGGTGCTCTACCCCGACGCGGTGCACGGGTTCCTGGCCATCCCGCGGTTCCAGGACGCGGCGGGGCAGGCGCTCGACGAGGTCGTCGCGCACCTGCGAGGACGGCTCGCCGCGCGTCCCTGACCGACACCCCAAAGGGTGAAAACCGGATCTGTGCGCAACTGGTCCTCCCGGCTGCTCCGAACAGTTCCGCCGGTGCGTCGCCGCACGCGTCGGTCTTCCGACGACGCGTCCGTGCGTCGTCCACGACCACGGAGGAACACCGTGACCGTCGACACCGCCGTCGCCAGCCCTGAGCTGCACGACAGCCCCGCGCCCCTGCCGCAGCCGCGCGGCCCGCTCAGCGCGGCCCTGCTCGCCGCCCTGGTGCGCGACCCGCACCGCAGCCTCGACCTGCGCCACCTCTCCTGGGAGGGGGACGCCGCGTCGGCCTGCGCCGACGACGACCTGCAGCTGTCGCTGTGGCTCTCCTACGAGCTCCACTACCGCGGCGTCGCCGGGGTCGACGAGCGCTGGGAATGGCACCCCGAGCTGCTCTGGGCGCGGTCGCGCTGGGAGGAGCAGCTGGTCGCCGGCCTGGAGCTCGCCGTGCCGCGCCCGACCGGGCTCGACGCCGACGACGTCGTGCGCGAGCTGGTCGCGCTCGCCGACGGGGACGGGCCCTCGCTGTCGAAGCACCTGATGCGCGAGGCCGACGCCGACCAGATGCGCGAGTTCCTCGTGCACCGCTCGCTCTACCACCTCAAGGAGGCCGACCCGCACAGCTGGGCCATCCCGCGGCTGAGTGGGCGGGTCAAGGGCGCGATGGTCACCATCCAGGCCGACGAGTACGGCGGCGGCGTGCCGTCGGGCATGCACGCCCAGCTCTTCCGGGTGCTGCTGCACGACTGGTCGGTCGACGACACGTACGGCGCGCACGTCGACCGCGTCCCCGGGCTGACGCTGCTGGGGACGAACGTCATGTCGCTGTTCGGTCTGCACCGCCTGTGGCGCGGTGCGGTGATCGGCCACCTCGCGGCGATCGAGATGTCCTCCTCGACGCCCAACGCGCGCTACGCCCGGGCGCACCGGCGCCTCGGCGGCGGCGAGGAGGCCGCGCGCTTCTTCGACGAGCACGTGGTCGCCGACGCGGTCCACGAGCAGATCGCGCTGCACGAGCTCGCCGCCGGCTTCGCCCGCGTCGAACCCCACCTGGCCGGGGACGTCGTCTTCGGCGCCCGCTGCGCCGACCACGTCGACGGCCTCCTCGCCGCCCACGTCATCGCCGCCTGGGAGGCGGGCCGCAGCAGCCTGCGCCCCGAGCAGGAGGTGCGCGCGTGAGCGCCGACGAGGTCACCGTCACCGTCTGCCCGGACGGCCCTCTCCTGCTCCGGGGACCGGCGCGGCTCCTGTCCGTCGACGGCTCGACCGTCGAGCACGACCGGACCGTCATCGCCCTCTGCCGCTGCGGGCGCTCGCGCCTCAAGCCGCTCTGCGACGGTTCGCACCGCCCGGCGCGGTTCCGCGACCCGGCGACCCCCGAGCAGCTCGCCCACGTCCTGACCCACGCGACGCCCCTGCCCGCCGACGGTGAAGGTTCCGACGCGGCCTGACGCTGGTTGCGACAGCGTCGGTTTACCACGTTGACGTGGTAAACCGACCGTGAACGTGGCAAATCTGCTGCGGTCACGGTCGGTTCGCCTCGGTCACGCTCGCCTCGCCACGTTCGCCCCGGTCACGCTCGCCCCGGTCACGTCTCGCCCCGGTCACGTTCGCCCCGGTCACGAGGGCGCGACCGGGCAGCCTGTGGACAGCGACGTGGTCGTCGTACCGGTGCTGTGGACGAGCGGCACGTCGAGCTCGGCGTCACCATCCTCTGGTCATGACCACCTCCGAGCTGCTCGTCCCGACGGGGACGTCGTTCTTCACCCGCGCCCAGGCCCTCGCCCTCGGGGAGAGCGACCGGTCGCTGAGGGCCGCGCTGAGGACCGGCCTCCTCGTACGCCTCCGGCACGGCGCGTACGCGCGGACCGACCACGTCGAGGGGCTCGACGAGCGCCAGCGGCACCTGCTGCTCGCACGGGCGGCACTGACCCAGCAGCGCGGGCCCGTGGCCCTGGCGGGACCGTCGGCGGCGCTGCTCCACGGGTTCGACGTCTACGGGCACGACCTCGGCCTCGTCCACCTGGCGCGGCTCGACGGGAGCACCGGCAGACGCGAGGCCGGCGTCGTGCACCACGTGCCGAACCAGGGAGTGATCGCGCGGCTGGAGGTCCGCGAGGGGGTGCTCGCCGTGTCGGCGCAGGACGCCGTGTGGCAGACGGCCCTGCTGACCGGTCTGGAGGGCGGCGTCGTCACCGCCGACTGCGCGCTGCACGGGCGGCCCGAACTCCGGGAGCCGCTCCGCTCGCTGGCGGGGTCGGCCCTGGCGCAACCGCGGTCGCGGGTCGCGAGGCTCGCGGTCCGGCTCGCCCGTCAGGAGTCCGAGTCCCCCGGGGAGTCGCTGACCCGGGTCGCGTGCTTCCGGCACGGGATCCCCTGCCCCGCGCTCCAGCGCGAGGTGCTCGACCGGTCCGGCCGACTCGTCGGGCGCTCCGACTTCTCCTGGGAGGAGGCGCGTCTCCTCGGCGAGTTCGACGGCAGGATCAAGTACGGCGCGCTGCTGCGGGCGGGCGAGGACCCGACCACCGTCGTCGTCCGCGAGAAGGTGCGCGAGGACGCCCTGCGCGCCACCGGCCGGGGCATGGCGCGCTTCACCTGGGCCGAGGTCCAGCCCGACGTCGCCGGTCGACGGATGGCCAGGTTGGCGTACGAGCTCGAGGAGTCCCGCCGCCTGTACGTCCGCCCCGGCGACTGAGCCGGTCCAGCACTGCGGCCGCGACGACGATCGCGAGCAGCGGAGGCGCAAGCGTCTGAGGGTGACCGAGGCAAACCGACCGTGACCAGGGCAGATTTGCCTCGGTCACGGTCGGTTTACCACGTTAACGTGGTAAACCGACCGCCCCGGGAGCGCACCCGCGAGCCGCGGCCGTAAGGCCGCGGGTACGGCTGCGGCGAGACCTCAGCGAACCGTCACCCTCAGGCGGACGGGGGCGAGCTCAGGCCGCTGGGGAGGGCGGCGAGGCCCATCTCCGCGGTGCTGGCGAGCAGCGGGTGGTGGGGGACGACGCGGACGGTGTAGCCGATCGAGCCGGCCCGGCGGGCCTGGACGGTGCCCTCGTAGCGGCGCAGGCCGCCGTCGACCGCGGTGCCGGCGGGGAACGGGTTGATGCGCGGGTCGCGGAGCTGGTCGTCCGAACCCACCCGTCCGGTGACGAGCTGGACCTCGACGTCGTCCGGGGAGAGCGCGCCCAGGTCGACGAGGGCCGAGACGTGGATCGCGGTGTTGACCTCGACCTGCTCACCCTCGAGGGACTGCACGTGGTCGACGACCACGCCGCCCCAGGCGTCGCGGACCTTGCGCTTCCACTCCGCCAGCGCCCCGGGCCCGCCGGTCTCGGCCTCGAGGGCGCGCGAGGACGCCGCCGAGGGGGTGTAGAGGTGGGTCACGTAGTCGCGCACCATGCGCGAGGCGAGGACCTTGGGGCCCAGGCCCGCGACCGTCTCCCGGAACATCTGCACCCAGCGCCGCGGGATGCCCTTGGAGTCGTGGTCGTAGAAGCGCGGGACGATCTCGTTCTCGATGATCTCGTAGAGCGCCTGGGCCTCGAGGTCGTCGCGCCGGTCGGCGTCGTCGACCCCCTCCGCCGAGGGGATCTCCCAGCCGAAGGCCGGGTCGTACCACTCGTCCCACCACCCGTCGAGGATCGACAGGTTGGCGGCCCCGTTGAGCGCGGCCTTCATGCCCGACGTGCCGCAGGCCTCGTACGGGCGCAGCGGGTTGTTCATCCACACGTCGCAGCCGGGGTAGAGCGGCTTGGCCATGCCGATGTCGTAGTCGGGCAGGAAGACGATGCGCTCGCGGACGTCGTGCGTGTCGGCGAACTGCACCATCTGCTGGATGAGCGCCTTGCCGCCCTCGTCGGCGGGGTGCGACTTGCCGGCGATGACGATCTGGATCGGCCGGTCGGGGTCGGTCAGCAGCGCGCGCAGCCGCTCCGGCTCGCGCAGCATCAGCGTCAGGCGCTTGTACGACGGCACACGCCGGGCGAAGCCGAAGGTGATCGTGTCGGGGTCGAGCACGCCGGAGACCCACTCGGTGCCGAGGCCCCGGTTGGCGCTGCTCTCGGCCAGGCGGCGGCGGGTGAAGGCGATGAGCTCGGTGCGCATCGTGCGCTTGAGGTCCCAGATCGTCTTGTCCTCGATGCCGGCCAGCCCGTTCCAGTCGTAGCCGTCGACGACCGTGTCGCTGGTGCTGCCCGAGGGCGCCTCGAGCAGCGCGAGCAGGTCGCGGTGCACCCAGGTCAGGTGGTGCACCCCGTTGGTGATCGAGCTGATCGGGACCTCGGAGGTGTCGAAGCTGTTCCACAGCCCCTGGAACATCTCGCGGGAGACCTCGCCGTGCAGCAGCGAGACGCCGTTGGCGCGCTGCCCGAGGCGGAACCCCATCACGGCCATGTTGAACACGCCGCGGTCGCCGCCGTCGTAGTCCTCGGTGCCCAGCGACAGCACGCGGTCCAGCGGCAGGCCGAAGTCGGCGAACTGGTGGCGCACCAGGTCGACAGGGAAGCGGTCGATGCCGGCCGGGACGGGCGTGTGCGTGGTGAAGACGGTGCCGGCGCGGGCCGACTCGAGCGCGGTGTCGAAGTCGACCCCGGCGACGGTCTGCTCCCGGATCCGCTCCAGGCCCTGGAAGCCGGCGTGGCCCTCGTTGGTGTGGTAGACCTCCGGCGCCGGGGTCCCGGTGAGCTTGCAGTACGCCCGGACGGCGCGCACGCCGCCGATGCCCAGCAGCGTCTCCTGGGCGAGGCGGTGCTCGGTGCCGCCGCCGTAGAGGCGGTCGGTGGTCTCCCGCTCGGGCCCGGCGTTGGACTCCACGTCGGAGTCGAGCAGCAGCAGCGGGACGCGCCCGACGGCCGCCAGCCACACCTGCGCGTGCAGCACCCGCCCGCCGCCGAGGCCGACCTCGACGCTGACCGGCCCGTCCTGGTCGTGCAGCAGGGTGAGCGGCAGGGCGTTCGGGTCCAGCAGCGGGTAGGTCTCCTGCTGCCAGCCGGCCGCGTTCAGCGACTGGCGGAAGTAGCCCTGCCGGTAGAGCAGGCCGACGCCGATGATCGGCACGCCGAGGTCGGAGGCGCTCTTGAGGTGGTCACCGGCCAGGATCCCGAGCCCGCCGGAGTACTGCGGGAGCACCTCGGTGATGCCGAACTCGGGCGAGAAGTACGCGATGCCCCGGGGCGCGGAGGTGTTCTCCGCGGCGTAGCCGGCGTACCAGAGGTCGCCGCTCAGGTAGTCGGCCAGGTCGGCCTCGACGCCGCGCAGGTTCTTGAGGAAGCGCTTGTCCCGCGCGAGCTGCTCGAGGCGCTCGACGGACACGTCGGCGAGGAGGCGGACCGGGTCGTGCCCCGACGTCTCCCACAGGTCGGGGTCGACGGCGCGGAAGAGGTCGGCGGTGTCGGTGTTCCAGCACCAGCGCAGGTTCTTCGCGAGGTCACCGAGCGGCTTGAGCACGTCGGGCAGCACAGGGCGGACGGTGAAACGTCGGATGGCACGCACCCGCAGAACACTAGCGGCGACGGCCCCGGCCGAGGTCGTCCCGCCCGTCGTGAGACGTGGGCCACATCGCGGCCCAGCGTGGCTCGGCCCGTGACCCTCGATAGGTTGGGCGGCGTGAGCGACAACCGCATCGGCCGCATCCCCGTGACCAAGGTGTCCCCCGTCGTGGAGGGCGGCGCCTATCCCGCCAAGGCCGCCGTCGGCGAGGCCGTCCCGATCCGGGCGACGGTCTTCCGCGAGGGCCACGACGCCGTCAACGCCACCGTCGTGCTGACGGCCCCCGACGGCACCGAGCGCCGCGAGCCCATGGTCCCGACCACGCCGGCCGGCTTCGACTGGTGGGCGGCCACCGTCGTCTTCGACACCGAGGGACCGTGGACCTTCCGGGTCGAGGGCTGGAGCGACCCGTGGGAGACCTGGGTCCACACCGCCGAGATCAAGATCCCCGCCGGCATCGACGTCGACCTCGTCTGCACCGAGGGCAAGGCGATCTTCGCCGCCGCGGCCACGAAGGCCGACGAGGACGGCGCCCCCGGCCCTGCCGCCCGCCTGCGCGGCGCCGCCCGCGCGCTCGAGCCCGGCCAGCAGGTCGAGGACCGCCTCGCCGTCGTGCTCGCCCCCGACGTGCGCGCCGCCATGGTCGAGTACGGCCCGCGCGAGCTCGTCTCGCCGACCCGCGAGCACCCGGTGTTCGTCGACCGCCGCGAGGCGCTGTTCGCCTCCTGGTACGAGTTCTTCCCCCGCTCCCAGGGCGCGACGTACGACGAGAAGACGCAGACCTGGACGTCGGGGACGTTCGAGACCTCCTACGAGCGGCTCGAGGCGGCCGCGGCGATGGGCTTCGACGTCGTCTACCTCCCCCCGATCCACCCCATCGGCACGTCCTTCCGCAAGGGCGCGAACAACACGCTGACCCCGGGCCCGGGCGACCCCGGCTCCCCCTGGGCCATCGGCAACGTCGAGGGCGGCCACGACGCCATCCACCCCGACCTCGGCACGTTCGACGACTTCGACGCCTTCGTGGCCAAGGCGCGCTCGCTGGGGCTGGAGGTCGCCCTCGACCTCGCCCTGAACGCCTCGCCGGACCACCCGTGGGTCACCCAGCACCCCGAGTGGTTCTCCAAGCGGGCCGACGGCTCGATCGCGTACGCGGAGAACCCGCCGAAGAAGTACCAGGACATCTACAACTTCAACTTCGACAACGACGTCGAGGGCATCCGCGCGGCCTGGCTGGAGATCGTCCGGCTGTGGATGAGCCACGGGGTGCGCGTCTTCCGCGTCGACAACCCGCACACCAAGCCGGTGGACTTCTGGGCCTGGCTCTTCGCCGAGGTCCGCAAGACCGACCCGGACGTGCTGTTCTTCGCCGAGGCCTTCACCCGGCCGGCCATGATGCACATGCTGGGCAAGATCGGCTTCCACATGTCGTACACGTACTTCACGTGGCGCAACGAGAAGTGGGAGCTCGAGGAGTACCTGACCGAGCTCACGACCGAGACCGACGCCTTCCTGCGGCCGAACTTCTTCGTGAACACCCCCGACATCAACCCCTTCTACCTGCAGACCGGCGGGCGCGCCGCGTTCACGATCCGCGCGGTGCTGGCGGCCACGATGTCGCCGCTGTGGGGCGTCTACTCCGGCTTCGAGCTCTTCGAGGCCGCCCCGCTCGGCCCGGGGCGCGAGGAGTACCTCGACTCCGAGAAGTTCCAGTACCGCCCCCGCGACTGGCAGGCCGCGGCCGAGAGCGGGGACAACCTCAACCTGCTGCTCGGCCGGCTCAACCAGATCCGCCGCGAGCACCCCGCGCTGCAGCAGCTGCGCGACCTGCACTTCCACACGGCGACCCACGAGCAGGCCATCGTCTTCTCCAAGCGCGCCCGTGGCGCGCAGCCCGACGGCGAGGACGACGTCGTGATCGTCGTGGCCAGCCTCGACCCGCACGACGTCGTGGAGAGCGAGGTCGTGCTCGACATGGAGGCGCTGGGGCTGTCCAGCCGCGACGTCTACCTGGTGCACGACGAGATCACGGGCCAGACCTGGCGCTGGGGCCAGCGCGCCTTCGTCCGGCTCACGCTCGACGACCCCTGCCACGTCCTCACCCTCGTGCGCCACGGCGGTGCGCAGGCGTGAGCGGCACCCTCACCGGCCTCCCCGCGGAGGCCGTCGACGCGCTCATGGCGGCCGTGACGAGCACCCGCTGGTTCGCCGGCAAGGGCCGGCAGCCGACGGCGCGCTCGTTCACGCCGCTGCCGTGGCTGAACGAGGCCGGCGCCGGCCCGCGGGTGCGCCTGGCCGTGCTCGAGGTCGCCTACCCCGACGGCTCGGGCACCGAGCACTACCAGCTGGCGCTCTCCCACCGCCGCGGTGCGGGCCCGGAGGGACTTGCCCCGCTGTTCAGCGACGGCGACGAGACGGTGTACGACGCCGCCCAGGACCCCGAGGCCGCCGCCGTGCTGCTGCAGGCGCTGCTCGAGGAGCGGACGAGCACCGACGAGGGCGGCGCCGTCCGGTTCCACCTCCGCGACGCCGGACCGCTGCGGCCCGACCTGCGCGCGCAGGTCTTCCGGGGCCAGCAGAGCAACACCTCGGTGATGTTCGGCGACGTGGCCATGGTCAAGCTCTTCCGCCGCCTCGAGCTCGGGCGCAACCTCGACATCGAGGTGCACGCCGCTCTGAACGACGCCGGCACCGCGGACGTGGCCCGGCTCTTCGGCTGGAGCGAGGCCACCTGGACCCGCGACGGCGAGGTGCTCGGCGCGGACCTGAGCATGTGCGTGGAAAAGCTGGCCGACGCGGTCGACGGCTGGGACCTCGCCCTGGAGGTGCTGCGCGCCGGCGGGTCCTTCGCCGACCACGCCGCCGCCCTCGGCCGTGCGCTGGCCGAGATCCACGCCGCGCTGCGCACGGCCTTCCCGACCTCCGAGCTGCCCGGTGCCGACGTGGCCGCGACCATGACGGCTCGGCTCGGCGCAGCGGGGGTCGTCGCGCCCGCGCTGGAGCCGTACGCCGCCGGGCTGCGGAACCGCTTCGCCACGCTCGCCGACGCGCCGCTGGAGGTCCAGCGCGTGCACGGCGACTTCCACCTCGGCCAGACCCTGCACACCCCGTCGGGCTGGAAGATCATCGACTTCGAGGGCGAGCCCGCCAAGGGCATCGCCGAGCGCGTCGCGCCCGACGCGGTCTGGCGCGACGTCGCGGGGATGCTGCGCTCCTTCGACTACGCCGCGGCGAGCGTGCCCGGCCCGGACGCCGCCGCCTGGCGCGACGCGTGCCGCCGGGCGTTCCTCGACGGCTACACCGACGGGCGGGGCCTGGGCGACGACGCCGGGCTGCTGGCCGCGTACGAGGCGGACAAGGCGGTCTACGAGGTCGTCTACGAGGTCCGCAACCGACCCGACTGGGTCTCCATACCCCTCGGCGCACTGGCCGCGCTCGCCGAGCCCACCACCGAGCAGTCCACCCACGAAGGGGCACCACGATGAGCCACGACCCGAGCGGCAACCTGACCGGCTGGGACCTGTCCGGATTCCACGAGGGCCACGACACCGAGTGCTGGCGACGCCTCGGCGCGGTCGAGACCTCGGTGCACGACGACGAGCGCGGCGACCTGAGCGGCACCCGCTTCTCGGTCTGGGCGCCGAACGCGCAGAGCGTCCGCGTGGTCGGGGACTTCAACGACTGGCAGGGCGACGGCCACCAGCTCTCGCTGGTCCCGGGCTCGGGCGTCTGGGCGCTGTTCGTGGAGGGCGTCGGGACCGGGAACCTCTACAAGTTCGAGGTGCTCGGCGCCGACGGCGTCTGGCGGCTCAAGGCCGACCCGATGGCGCGCTTCGCCGAGGCGGCCCCGCACACCGCGTCGATCGTCTACGAGAGCCGGTACGCCTGGGGCGACGCCGACTGGATGTGGTACCGCGGGGAGAAGAAGCAGTACCAGGAGCCGATGAGCATCTACGAGGTGCACATCGGGTCGTGGCGCAAGGGCCTGACCTACGTCGAGCTGGCCGACCAGCTGGTCGAGTACGTCAGCTGGCAGGGCTACACCCACGTCGAGTTCCTGCCCGTGGCGCAGCACCCGTTCGAGGGCTCGTGGGGCTACCACATCACCGGCTACTACGCCCCGCAGAGCAAGTTCGGCAACCCCGACGAGTTCCGCTACCTCGTCGACCGGCTGCACCAGGCGGGCATCGGCGTGCTCGTCGACTGGGTGCCCGGGCACTTCGCCACCGACCCGTGGGCGCTGCAGCGCTTCGACGGCACCGCGCTCTACGAGCACGAGGACCCCAAGCTGGGCTGGCACCCCGACTGGGGCTCCTACATCTTCAACTTCGGGCGCAACGAGGTGAAGAGCTTCCTCGTCTCCAACGCCTACTACTGGCTGCACGAGTACCACATCGACGGGCTGCGGGTCGACGCCGTGGCCTCGATGCTCTACCTGGACTACTCCCGCGAGGAGGGCCAGTGGATCCCCAACGCCTACGGGGGCAACGAGAACCTCGAGGCCATCGAGCTGCTGCGCGCGACGAACAAGCACGCCTACGAGCGCGAGCCCGGCACGATGATGATCGCGGAGGAGTCGACGTCGTTCCCGGGCGTCACGCGCCCGGTCGACCAGGGCGGGCTGGGCTTCGGCTTCAAGTGGAACATGGGCTGGATGAACGACTCGCTCCGTTACTACGGGCGCGACCCGCTCTACCGGCAGCACCACCACCACGAGATGACCTTCGCGATGGCGTACGCCTACTCGGAGAACTTCATCCTGCCGATCAGCCACGACGAGGTCGTGCACGGCAAGGGGTCGATGTTCGAGCGGGCACCGCAGGACGAGTGGCGCAAGTTCGCGACGATGCGTGCCTTCTACGCCTTCATGTGGTCCCACCCGGGCAAGAAGCTGCTGTTCATGGGCACCGAGTTCGGGCAGAGCCGTGAGTTCTCCGAGGCCCGCAGCATCGACTGGTGGCAGAGCGCGGAGTGGGGCCACCACGGCGTCCAGCGCCTGGTCAAGGACCTGAACGAGGTCTACCGGGCGCACCCGGCGCTGTGGAAGCGCGACAGCGACCCGTCGGGCTTCTCCTGGATCGACGCCGACGACGCCGGCGGCAACGTCTTCTCCTTCCTGCGCTACGACGGCGAGGGCGAGATGGTCGCCTGCCTGACGAACTTCTCCTCCGAGCCGCGCCACGACTACCGCATCGGCCTGCCGAGCACGGGCGTGTGGACGGAGATCCTCAACACCGACGCCGACGTCTACGACGGGACCGGCCAGATCGGCAACCTGGGCCAGGTCGTGGCCGTCGACGTCCCGTCGCACGGCTACGTCGCCTCGGCGACGGTCACGATCCCGCCGCTGGGCGCGGTGTGGCTCGCCTTCCAGCCCGACCCGACCGAGGAGCAGGCCGACCCGGCGCAGGTCGAGGCCGGCACCCGTGCGGCCGCCAAGGCGCTCTCCCCCGCTCCGACCTCGACCGCGGGCGGGGCCCGGACCGGTGCCGGGACGTCGGCCCGGGCGAAGAAGGCGCCGGCGGCGAAGAAGGCACCGGCGGCAGCGAAGAAGGCACCTGCGACCGGGCCGGCCCCGGAGAAGAAGGCCGCAGCGAAGAAGGCCGCCGGCAAGCCCGTCGAGAAGGGCGCGGAGAAGGCGAGCCCGGCGGCGAAGAAGGCCCCGGCGGCGAGGAGGGCGGTCGAGGAGGTCAAGGAGTCCGCGGCCGAGGCCGTGCAGCCGGTCAAGGAGACCGTCCGCAAGGCCGCCCGGGCGGTGAAGAAGCTCGGTTCCTGAGGCTGCCCCGCCGCCCTGCCCCGCCGCCCTGGCGAGCCCCCTGGCGAGCCGCGTCGCCTCGGGCGCGACCCGGGCCCAGGGCGGCGGGCGGACGGCCAGGGGCACCGGCGCGAGCTCGTGGGCCGACGCCGCACGAGCCGCGGTCAGGCCCGGGCGAGCTCCAGCCGTACGTCGGCGAGCGTGATGGTCATGGCGTCGGCGGTGCAGGCCACCTGGCCCTCGCCGGTCAGACCGACCACGCGGGTGACCTGGTCCATCGTGAGGCGCTGCGTGGACGTGCCGGCCGCGAGCCGCGCGCTGCCCGTGGCCGTCTCCTGCGTGAACGTGGCGGTGGGGCCGTCGGCGGTGAAGGTCCCGGCCGCCCGGCCGTCGACGGTCAGGTCGGCCGTGCGGCCGGCGAGCGTGACGGCCACCGGCTTCCGCCCGGCGCCCTGGAGCGTGTAGCCGCCGCCGGCGAAGGAGACGGTGACGTCGCCGCCCTGCCCGGTCCCGTAGGTCTGGTCGCTCGCCCCGACGAAGCGCACGATCCGCCAGTCGCCCGACAGGCAGCGCTGCACCGGCAGCGTCTCGAGCGACGGGCTCGCCGACGCCGGAGGGGACGCGGGAGCCGCCGGGGTGGACGCCGCTGCGGAGCCGGGCGCCGACGACGCCGGGGCGTCGCCCGGGCCGGCGTCGCCGCCGCCCGAGCAGCCGGAGAGGGCGACCACCGAGGTCGCCACGGCGGCCGCCACCCGCAGGGCCGGCCGGGCACCCGGCGCCGGGCGCATCAGAACAGGGCCGCCATCAGGCTGCGGCGGGCGGCGACCACGCGCGGGTCGGTGGGCCCGACGGTCTCGAAGAGCTCCAGCAGGCGGACGCGGGCGGCGTCGCGGTCCGCTCCGCCACGGCGTACGACCGCGAGGAGCCGGTCGAAGGCCTCCTCCACCCGGCCGCTGACGAGCTCGACGTCGGCGGCGTCGAGCTGGGCGGCCACGTCGCCACCCTGCGCCGCTCTGGCCAGGGTCGCCTCGGGCTCCAGCACCGACGCGCGGGCGAACAGGCCCGCCTGCGCCTTGCCCAGCGCGGCCTCGGCGTCGTTGGGGTTGGCCTGCAGCAGCCGGTCGAACTCGTCGCGCGCCCGGGCGAAGTCGCCCTGGGACAACGCCTCGTCGGCCGCGGCGAACCGCGGGTCCGGCTGGTCGTCCTCGACCTCGTCCGTGCCGTCCCCGGCCGGCGCACCGGCCGCGACCGGGCGGGCCCGCCCGACCATGCCGTTGGCCACGGCGGTCTTGAGGACCTGGTCGAGCGCCTGCTGCACCTGCTCGGGAGGCAGCACGCCCTGGAAGAGCGGCACGGCCTGCCCGGAGATGATCGCCAGCACGGTCGGCACCGCCTGGAGCTGCAGCGCCTGCACGATGCCGGGCGCGGCGTCGACGTTCAGCCGGACGAGCAGGAAGCGGCCCTCGGCGGCGGCGGCGGCAGCGGCCAGCGCGTCGGAGAGCTGGCGGCCGGTCGCCACGCGCGGGGAGTAGAGCTCGACGACGACCGGGTGCTGGGTGGAGGGCCGGATCGCGTCGCCCTCGAAGGTCTGCTCGCTGGACTCCAGGACGTACGACGCGCCGCCCGCGGGGGCCGGCGCACCGGGCGCACCCGGCACCCCGGGCCCGGGCGCGGCGGCCTTGGCCCGCGCAGCCAGCTGGGACAGGTCGATGGCTCCGGGACGGCTGAAGCTGGACGTGCTCATGGGCCCATCCTCCCAGGCCGACGAAGTCCTCCGGGGACCCCGACGCCTGGCGGGCACAGGGCTCGGCAGAATGTCGGCATGGCCCACCCTCGCGCCGGTCAGCCGGCCCTCCCCGAAGACCTCATCGACGTCGACGCGGTGGTCGGCGCCTACTACGACCTCGTCCCCGACCCCTCGGTGGTGGAGCAGCAGGTCTCGTTCGGCACCTCCGGGCACCGCGGCTCGAGCCTCGACGTCGCGTTCAACGACGCGCACATCGCCGCCACGACGCAGGCCATCGTGGAGTACCGCGCCGCCCAGGGCATCACCGGGCCGCTGTTCCTCGGCAAGGACACCCACGCCCTCTCCAAGCCGGCCTGGATCACCGCCACCGAGGTGCTGATGGCCAACGGGGTGACGCTGCTCGCCGAGAACGAGGAGGACTACACCCCGACCCCGGCGGTCTCGCGCGCGATCGTCGTGCACAACGCCAAGCTCGCCGCCGGCCGGCCCCAGGCCGACGGCATCGTGGTGACCCCGTCGCACAACCCGCCGCGCGACGGCGGGTTCAAGTACAACCCGCCGCACGGCGGACCGGCCGACACCGACGCCACGTCGGTGATCGCCCGGCGTGCCAACGAGCTGCTGGCCGACCCCTCCGGCATCCGCCGCGCCCGCTACAGCGAGGTCGTGGCCGACGTGCACCGCCACGACTACCTCGGCGCCTACTGCGAGGACCTCGTCAACGCCCTCGACCTGCACGCGGTGCGCGACGCCGGCGTCCGGATCGGCGCCGACCCGATGGGCGGCGCGAGCGTGCAGTACTGGGACTACATCGCCGAGCACCTGGGCATCGACCTGACCGTCGTCAACGAGCGCGTCGACCCGACCTGGTCGTTCATGACCCTCGACACCGACGGCAAGATCCGCATGGACTGCTCGTCGCCGAACGCGATGGCCAGCCTCATCAGCCGCAAGGACGCCTACGACATCTCGACCGGCAACGACGCCGACTCCGACCGCCACGGGGTCGTGACCCCCGACGCCGGGCTGATGAACCCCAACGCCTACCTCGCCGTCGCCATCTCCTACCTCTACGCGCACCGACCCGGCTGGCGCGCCGATGCGGCGATCGGCAAGACGCTGGTCTCCTCGTCCATGATCAACCGGGTGGCCGAGGACCTCGGACGCACGCTGATCGAGGTACCGGTCGGGTTCAAGTGGTTCGTGCCCGGCCTGCGCACGGGCGAGGTCGCCTTCGGCGGCGAGGAGTCGGCGGGGGCCTCCTTCCTGGCGCTGGACGGCAGCACCTGGACCACCGACAAGGACGGCATCCTGCTGGCCCTGCTGGCCAGCGAGATCCGGGGCGTCACCGGCCGCTCCCCCAGCGAGCTCTACGCCGACCTGACCGTCCGGCACGGCACGCCGGCGTATGCGCGCGTGGACGCCCCCGCCGACCGGGCGCAGAAGGCGAAGCTGGCCAAGCTCGACCCCTCGGCGGTCACCGCGACCGAGCTGGCCGGCGAGCCGATCACCGCCAAGCTCACCCGCGCGCCGGGCAACGACGCGGCCATCGGTGGGCTCAAGGTGACGACGGAGTCGGCGTGGTTCGCGGCCCGGCCGTCGGGCACGGAGGACGTCTACAAGATCTACGCCGAGTCGTTCCGGGGGCCGGAGCACCTGGCCCAGGTCCAGGAAGCCGCCCGCGAGGTGGTCTCGGCCGCCCTCTCCTGACGGGCCGAGGCTGCGTGGGGCCGAGGCTGCGTGGGGCCGAGGGTGCGTGCGGCCGAGGGTGGACCCCATCAGCCCGGACCAGGACCGGGTCCGGAGTCCGAGCGGAGCGAGGCAGGCGACTCAGAACGGTTCGATCGGCGGCACGATCCCGTCCTCGATCGCGCGGCGCAGCAGGTCGACCTTGGTCGGGGCCGGGCGCTCGGCGTCGGTGTACTTGGCGCGGATCCGGCGCAGGTACTCCCGTGCGCTGTTCTCGGTGACGAAGAGCTGGGCCGCGATCTGGGCGATCTCGACGCCGCTGACGTAGAGCACCAGGACCTCGCGCTCGCGGTCGCTCAGGCGGGCCCGGACGAAGTCGGCGTCCCCGTCGATCATCGACAGGACCTCCGGAGACACGAGGATCTCGCCCTGCGCGACCTGGCGGATCTTGTCGAGGGTCTGCTGGACCGGCTCGGACTTGCGGCTCAGGCCGTGCGCGCCGGCGGCGAGCGCGCGCCGGATCGACCGGGGGCTGTCGAGGACGGAGTAGACGAGGACCCGGCTGCCGGCCCGGATGAGCCGCGCGACCGTGTCCCCGGGGTCGGAGCCGTCCCCGAGCGCCAGGTCGAGCACCACGACGTCGGGCGGCTGCTGCTCGACGAGGGCGAGCAGGCGTGCCGCGTCGGTCGCGCGGCCGCGCAGGCGTACGGGCCGTCCCGGCGTGGCGCGGGCCGCCCCGAGCAGGCCGACCCAGACCACGTCGTGGTCGTCGCAGACCACCACGTCCACCGGCCCCTGGGTCGTGGAGACGTCAACGACCACGACGGCCGACCTCCGGTGCGAGCTCCTGGGCCATCTCCTGGGCCATCTCCTGGGTCATCTCCTGGGTCATCTCCTGGACGATCTCCTGGGCGACGGCCGTACCCGCGGCGTCGAGACGGACGAGGTGGGTGCCCGCGGCGTCCTCGGTGAGCACCGAGGCCGCGGTCGCGCCCTCCTCCGGCGCGAGGCGCACCACGAGGCGGCGGACCGTGTCGACGGCGAGCGCCCGGCGCACCACGTCGAGCACGGCCTGGGCGAGGTGCGGCGGGACCGGCGTGTGCCGGCTGTCGACGAGCCGGACCTCCACGCCGCGGCGACGGGCGGCCTCGGTGAGGGCGGCCAGCTCGTCGCTCATGACGTTGCGGGCCACGAGCGACTCGCGCAGCGTCGCCTCCAGCATCAGGGCCTCGTGGCGGAGGTCGTCGGGCACCCGGCCCGTCACCTCGGCCAGGCGCAGCAGGATCGAGCGCACCTGGGTCCGGAGGTCGGCGAGCCACAGCGCCCGCTGGACACGCGCGACGTGGCGGCGCACCGACGCGTCGATGGCCTCGTCCTCCTCGCGACGCAGGGCCGTCTGACGGCGGCTGATGGCGAGCAGGATGCGGTTCACCATCAGGGCCATGACCACGAAGAGCAGCGGCCCGGCCCCCCAACCGACGACGCCACCCCAGCCGGCCGGGCCGACCAGGCAACGCAGCACGACGGCGGCCTCGGTGACGAGCAGCCCGACGAGCGCCGAGCCGGGTCGGCGGCGCACGACGAGGACGACGAGGATCAGCTGCACGACGAAGGAGTGCCACTCGAAGGAGCCGGGAACCGGCTCCGGCACCGCGGCGGTCATCAGCACCTGCACCCCGGCGACGGCGGCCACGACGCCGACGGCCTCCCGGGAGGACAACGCCAGCCCGGTGCCCGGCCGGAGCACGAGCGCCGTCGCGACGACCCCGAGGGCGACCGCCCCGGCGAAGGGCAGCGGCGCGGTGGTGGCGGGGAGCGTGAGGACGCCGACCCCGACGTTGACCAGGAGGGCGAGCCAGGTGACGGCGCTGAACCGCCGCGCCGGGAAGTCGACCGGCAGCCGGACCTCGTCCTCGTCCTCCGCCGGCGCTGCGGGCTGCGGCACGAGGCGCGCGAGCACCCGCGGACGGCCCCTCCAGGACGTCGCGAACGTCGTCCCGCGGCCGGGACGGCTCTGGAGCCGGGTGAGGAGGCCGACCTGATGGCTCGCCTCGAGCATCGACACCCGCACCCCCAACCGGTCGACGGGCAGCCGGTCGGTGTCGAAGCCGCGGCCGTCGTCGACCACCCGCGCCTGGAGCACCAGCTCCCCACCGATCCACCCGACCTCGAGGGCGACGGCCACGGTGGTGGCCCCGCTGTGGCGCACGGCGTTGCGGACGGACTCGCGCAGGGCACTGAGCAGCGTCTGGGCGAGCGGTCCGGGCAGACGCAGCGAGGCGGCCGCCGCGTGGACGTCCGCCGACCAGACGACGTCCGGGCTGACCCGGCGCACCGTCTGCTCGACGAGGCTCGCGAGGACCGCGACCGAGAGGTCGCCGGCCTCGCCCGGCTCGCCCTGGTCGTCGATCGTGGCCAGCGTCTCCCGCGCCAGCACGGCCGTCGCCTGCTCGGTGGCCGCGTCGGTGCTCTGCGCCGCCGCGGTCAGCGTCGTCATGACGTCGTCGTGGATCAGCTGGTCGAGGCGCGCCCGCTCGTCGGACACCGCCCGGTCCACGGCCTGACGGACCTCCTGCTCACGAAGCCGCCCGGCCAGCCGGTCGGCCGCCCGCGCCGAGGTCGCCATCCCCAGGGCCACGACCCCGATCACCAGGCCCGCCGAGGCGGCGAAGAGCCCCTCGCCCAGGGCCTGGGTCGGCGAGGCGCCACCACCGCCCGGCGTGAGCCGCAGGTGCGCCCAGCCCAGACCCAGGACGACGGAGAAACCGACCCCGAACCGCCACCCGCCCCAGACGCAGGCGCAGACGACGCCCAGCCCCACGTGCAACCAGAGGAACGGGAAGCGGCCGGAGCCCTCGAAGGCCGACATCGACCAGACGCCCACGAGCGTGTACGCGGCGAAGGCCAGCAGGGAGCGGTGGAGGGGACGTCCGCGCACGGCCAGCACGACCATCGTCGTCACGATGACCGAGCCCACGAGCAGCACCGCGAGCGACCAGGCGCGCGGGTACGACGGGGCCTGCTCCACGTACGCGGGCAGGCCCGGCAGCAGGCCGACGACGGCGTAGCCGGCCAGCAGGCGGTGGATCATCACCGTCATGTCCTGGGCGATGGGGCCGGCGTGGGCCGGGGCCGCTCCGGGCGTGCGTGAGCCGCTGGTCGTCCGGGCAGCACCCGGCACAGCGCTCACGAGCCCCCCTCCCGGGGCGCACGCCGCCCCGCGTCCGTCCCCCACAGACGCGGCCCCCGGCAGCGTGCCGCCGACCGTGGTCCCGGCACCCCGACGAGGGCCGACATCCGCCCCCCCAAGAACCGGTACCCGTGCGCACCTCCCCCCCTCGGCGCGCCGCAGGTCCCGGTAGGACAGAACTATCCTGGTCACACCAGGTTGAACAAGCAATCGCCGACGATTCGTGACTTTTGTCCCCCTCCGGTGGGACGCCCGGACGACCCCCGGCGCCCCGGGCAGGAGCCTCCGTGACCGCAGCACCCTCTCCCGCACCCTCCTCCGCAACCTCCACGACAACCTCCACGACCTCCACGTCACCCCTCCCCACGCCCCTCGTGCCACCCCTCGCGCCGTCCTCCGAGCCCGTCGCGCCGGCTGGACCGGAGCCCCGCCGGTCGTCCCGCCCGCGCCGGTGGGTGCCGCGCCGCGTCCTCGTGACCAGGGCCGCGGTCGGGCTGCCGCACACCGAGGAGATCCTGCGGCGCGTGGCGGCTGCGGGGGTCGAGGAGGTCGAGACGGTCGGGCGCGTCATGCCCCCGCGCGGCACCTCCGAGCGCGAGGCGTACGCGTGGGCCAAGACGACCCTGGCCGTCGTCGTCGCCCCGCCCAGCGCACTCAAGCCGCAGCCGATCCCGCCGAGCGCGGACTGGCGCATCGACCTCGCGCGCGGCTGCCCGGCGCACTGCCAGTACTGCTACCTCGCCGGTTCGCTGACCGGGCCGCCGGTCACCCGCGTCTACGCCAACCTCGACGACGTGCTCGCCCCGATCCCCGGCCTCGTGGGGCACGGGACCGTCACCAGCGGCACCGCGGAGCGGGGCCACGAGGGGACGACCTTCGAGCTGTCCTGCTACACCGACCCGCTGGGCATCGAGTCGGTGACCGGGTCGCTCTCCGCAGCCGTCGAGCGCGTCGGGACGGGCGTGTACGGCGACGGGGCCAGCCTGCGCTTCACCACGAAGTTCGACGACGTGACCGAGCTGGCGGCCCTGGACCACGGCGGCCGCACCCGCGCCCGGTTCTCGGTCAACGCCGAGGAGGTCGCCGCACGCTTCGACGGCGGCACCGCGCCGGTCGCCGCGCGGCTGCGGGCCCTGGCGACGCTGGCCGGCGCCGGCTACCCGGTCGGGCTGACCGTCGCCCCCGTGATGCCCGTGGAGGGCTGGCGGGAGGCGTACGGGCAGCTGCTCGACGACGTCCGCGACGTCCTCGCCCCGGTGACGGCGGGCGGGCGCGAGGTCGACCTGACCGTCGAGGTGATCACGCACCGCTTCACGCCCGGCAGCCGCGACGTGCTGATGTCGTGGTACCCGCGGACACGGCTCGAGATGGAGGTCGACGCCCGCCGCGCCAAGCGGTCCAAGTTCGGGGGGGTCAAATACGTCTACCCCACCGAGACCATGCGCGTGCTGCGTACGTGGTTCGAGACCGAGGTGCCCGCGCGGCTGCCCGGAACCCCCCTGCTGTACCTCACCTGACACCGGGGCGGGCGGCGCCGCCCTGGGCCTCGGGCGAGGCCGAGCGGCACGGCGCGGTGTCCTCGGTCCACGCACGCACGCGCGTCGCGCCGAGCACCACGAGCTGACCCCCGCGCCCAGCGCCAGGGGACGGGATCAGACCTCGAAGTCGCCCGCGGCCTCGCGCGGGGACCTGAGCAGCGTCGTCAGGTCGTCGCACTGGTCGTCGGTCAGCGAACCCAGGCCGAAGCGCGCGGCCATGACGACCTCGGTCGCGCGCTCGACGAGCTCGCGGCCCTCCGGGGTGATGGAGGCGAGCACCGCCCGGCCGTCCTCGGGGTGCGGGCTGCGGCGGATCAGTCCGGCGGCCTCCAGCCGCTTGACCAGGGGCGTGACCGACGTGGCGTGCACCTGGAGGCGTTCGCCGATCTTGCCCAGCGGCAGCGCGCCGCGACGGGAGAACGACAGCAGCACCAGCACCTCGTAGCGGGCGAAGGTGAGCCCGAGCGGCCGCAGCCGCTCGTCGAGCTCGGTGAGGACCAGCTGGTGCACGCGCATCAGCGAGGTGACCGCCCGCATCCTGGGCACGTCGCCCCAGTGCTGCGACCACAGGCCCGCCGCCGCCTCGATGGGGTCGAAGGTGAGGCTCGGGCGACGCCGCGCCGCCGGCGCGGGGCTGTCCGGGGCGCCCGCCGGGCTGCCCGGGGCGCCCGCTGCGCCCGGCGTGGTGGCGTCGTCGCTCATGTGCCGTCGTCCTGCGCCGGGGCGGTCGCGCGGAGGCCGGCGCGCTGCATCGTGTCCTGCAGGACCGCGTCGCGCCCGTCGATGTCGGCGACGTAGCGGATCTCGCTGATCCCCTGGACCTGCGCGGCGGACTCGAACACGAAGTGGCCGTAGCCCAGCAGGCGACCGACCAGCGGCTTCTTGACGGTGATGTCGAGGATGCGGCCCAGCGGCACGCTCGCGCGCTGGGTGTTGAACGTCCCGTGCACCCGGAACACGCGCATGTTGGTGATGACGAAGCGGTCGCGGTGCTCGTCGAGCACCCGGAACAGCGCCTGGCCGCCCAGCGCGAGACCGACCACGAGCACGATCCCGAAGACCACCCCGGAGTACGCGAACGCGCTGACCACGACCGGCACGGCCACGACGAGCCGCGCCCAGGCGAAGGCGCTCGCGGCCCAGTGCTTGCGCACCTCACGGACGACGTACTCGTTCTGGGCGTGCAGCAGGTACCGGTCGACGTGCGGGTCGAGCCAGGCGATCACGGGCGGGGCCGGGTCGTCAGGACGCGAGGCTGGTGAAGAAGGTGATGATCGAGCCGAACGCCGTGCCCATGGCCAGGAACGCGGTGCGCACCGCTGCGGCGGCGCCCTCGGGCTGGTTCACCACGTAGAACAGGCAGAAGCCGACCACCACGACGAAGAGGAAACGCTTCACCCACCTGGTCACGCGTCCGCCCCTCGTCCGGATCGGCACCTCGGCAGGCCCGGGCGCCGGGCCGCTTCGGCCCGGCACCGTTCTACTGCACGGGGCGGCGCCGGCGGCGGTGCCACGCCGGTGGCGTCAGGCTCCGCCGCGACCCTCGAGCAGGTGCCGCGCCGCGGCGTACGGGTCCAGGCGCCCGGCGGCCACGTCGGCCGCCACCCGGTCGAGGGCTCCCCCGCCACCCGGCGCGCTCGCGCGGACCTGGGCGAGGACCAGCTGCTCGACCTCCCCGCGGGCCCGCCGGGTCCGGCGCCGCGCCCAGCCGCCGGAGCCGTGCTGGTGGGCGACGAAGGCGTCCACCGCGGCGAGCAGGTCGTCGACGCCGGTCCCGTCGGTGCTCGACAGCAGCACGACCGGCGGCGTCCACGCACCCGGTTCTCGATGACCGTGGTTGACCATGGCCCGCAGCTCCTGGGCCAGGGCCGAGGCGCCGTCGCGGTCGGCCTTGCTCACGACGAGCACGTCGGCGACCTCCAGCACGCCGGCCTTGGCCAGCTGCACGCCGTCGCCGGCCCCCGGGGCCAGCAGCACCACGGTCACGTCGGCGGTCGCGGCCACCGCGACCTCCGACTGACCCACGCCCACGGTCTCCACGAGCGTGGTGGCGCAGCCGGCCGCGTCGAGCACGCGCAGCGCGGCGGGCACGGCGGCCGCGAGACCGCCGAGCTGGCCGCGGGTGGCCATCGAGCGGATGTGCACGCCGGGGTCCAGCGCGTGCTCCTGCATGCGGACGCGGTCGCCGAGCACGGCACCGCCGGAGAAGGGCGAGCTCGGGTCGACGGCCAGCACGCCGACGCGCTGGTCGTGCTCGCGGAGCCGGGTGACGAGCGCACCCACGGCGCTGGACTTGCCGACCCCCGGCGAGCCGGTCAGCCCCACGACCAGGGCGCGGCCGGTGTCGGGCGCCAGCCCGGCCACCAGCGCGGGGACCAGCGGCGAGGACGCCTCCACCAGGCTGATGGCCCGGCCGACGGAGCGCGGCCGTCCCTCGCGCACGCCCTGCAGGAGGGCGGCGGGATCGGTCGCGGTCACCATGGCGGCCCCAGTCTGGCAGCAGCGCGGCGCCGCTACGTTGGAGCGGTGGGCACCCAGCTGAGCGGGCTCCCCGGCGTCGTCGCGGTCGACCACGTCGGGATCGCGGTGGCCGACCTCGACGCCGCCCTGGCCTTCCACACCGAGGTCCTGGGCCTGGTCTGCGTGCACCGTGAGGTGAACACCGAGCAGGGCGTGGAGGAGGCGATGCTCGCCGCGCCAGGGGCCCCGCAGGACGCCGCGCAGGTCCAGCTGCTCGCCCCGCTGCACGAGGGCTCGGCCATCGCACGCTTCCTCGAGCACAGCGGCCCGGGGCTGCAGCAGCTCGCGTACCGGGTCGTGGACGTCGACCAGGCCTGCGCCGAGCTCCGCGCCCGGGGCGTGCGGCTGCTCTATGATCAGCCCGCATCGGGCACTCGCGGCTCGCGGATCAACTTCGTCCACCCGAGGGACGCCGGCGGCGTCCTGGTCGAGCTCGTGGAGGTCGCGGTCCGCGACAGTGGTCGGCAGCGAGACGCCTGACGCGCACGGACCGGCGGGGGGCCGGACCGGGGTAGGGCACGGCTCAGGGGGAGGAACGTCGCATGGCCCGTTCGGAGAACGTCGGTCTCGGCCTGTTCGAGGACACCGCGAGCGCGGCGGGGAACTTCCCCGGCGCCCTGCGCGGCTACGACCGGCAGGCGGTCGACGACTACGTCCGCACGCTCGAGGCGAGCGTCGTGCAGTCGCGCGCCCACGCCGCCGAGCTGGAGCGCCAGGTCACCGGCCTGCAGGACGAGCTGTCGGAGAGCAAGCTGCGCGAGGTCGACCCGGAGGACGTCGACTACGCGGGCCTCGGCGGCCGCGCGAACGAGATCCTGCGCCTGGCCCAGGAGCAGGCCAACGACCTCACGACCGCAGCGAACCTCGAGGGCGAGCGCATCCGCGAGGAGGCGCGCCGCGACGCGGCCCAGATGCGCGACCAGGCCGAGCGCGACAGCGGCGAGCTGCGCACCGGCGGCATGACCGAGATCAGCGAGCTGCGCGCCCGCCTCCAGGGCGAGGTGGCCGGGCAGGTCGCCCGCGCCCAGGCCGAGGCCGCCGCCCTGCTGGACGCGGCCCGGCGCGAGGGCGAGTCCCTGCGCCTGCAGGCCGAGCACGAGGCCGCCGCGCTGCGCGAGGGCGCCCGGCTGGAGACCGAGACCCTGCGCCGCGAGGTCGAGCACGAGGTCGCGCAGGCGCGCGCCGACGTCGCCCGGGAGCGCGAGGAGTCCCTCGCCCGGGCCCGGACCGAGCACGACGGGCTCACGGCCCAGACCTCCGCGATGCTGGCGCAGGCCGCCGAGCACCACGCCCAGTCCACGGGCCGCCTCGAGGAGGACATCGCGGAGTCGGCGCGGATCCGCGCCGAGGCGGTCAGCGAGGCCGAGCAGGTGCGGGCGAACGCGATCGCGGAGTCGGAGAACCGCATCGCGACCGCGCGCAAGCAGGCCGCGGCGATCACCGCGCGGACCCAGCAGGAGTTCTCGTGGCGCAAGCAGCAGCTGCGGCGCGAGACCGAGCTGCTCCAGCAGCGCAAGCAGGCCGTGCTGAGCCAGCTCGCCAGCCTGTCCGAGCTCGCGCAGCAGACGGCGTCGTCCTTCCCCGACCTCGACGAGGACCGCGACCAGCCGCGGGACGGCCGCGGGTCGGGCGGCAGCGCGACCGGTCCGGGCGCGTCGTCGGACGAGGCGCCCGAGGACCTCCCGGGCCCGGAGGCCCCCGAGGACGGCGAGGACCGCACGGTGCTCAAGAGCTACCCCTCCCCCAGCAGGCCGCCGGAGGAGACGGGCACCCCGGAGCCCTCCCCGGCCGGCGTCACGGCCGGCGCGGACGGCGCGGACGGCGCAGACGGCGCGGACGGCGCGGACGGCGAGGCAGACGCGGACGACGCGGACGACGTCGTGCCGGACATCCCGGTCGACGGGGAGCCGACCCTGCTGGCCGCCCCCGACCGGCGCCCGGCCCAGGCGCCGCCGACGACCGGGACCCGCCGCACGCCACGCTGACGCACGGGCTGCACACTCCGGCGGTTCGCGCCGGGGACCGGGGGTCGGGAGCGGCTAACCTGGCCCTTCGCCGTCGTACGGGTCCCCCGCCGTCAGGGGGCCGCGGCGCCCGAGGGGGCCAGATGAGCACCACCGACCACGCCGACTCCGAGCCGGGCACGGGTCGCTTCCCGACCGCCCGCAAGGGCTTCGACCGCTACGCGGTCGAGCGGTACGTCGCCGAGACGTCGGCCCAGATCGCCGGCCTGCAGCACGAGATCGGGACCCTCGCGGCGCAGAACCGCTCGATGGCCGCGCAGCGCGCCATGGTCCCCGACTTCTCCGCGCTCGGCGGGCGGGCCAAGGAGATCCTCCGCGTCGCCGAGGAGCAGGCCAAGGAGACGACCCAGCGCGCCGGCTCGGCCGCCGACGACCTCGTCGACGGGGCCCAGCGCGACGCCGACCGGATGCGCGACGAGACCGCGCGCGAGCTGGAGGAGCTGCGGCGCTCCCGGCTCGCCGAGCTCGAGGAGCTGCGGGCGCGCACCGAGCAGGACACCCGGACGGCGCTGGAGCGGGCGCAGGCCTCGGCCCAGCAGCTCCTCGCCGCAGCCCGCCTCGAGGCGGAGGCCGTCCGCACCGAGGCGGAGGCGCGGGCCCGTGACCTGGTGCAGGGCGCGACCTTCCAGGCCGAGCAGATCCGCGCGGGCGCCGAGCACGACGCCGCCGCCATCGCCGCCGACGTGGCCGCGCACCGCGAGGCGACCTTCGCCGAGCTCCAGCGGGCCCAGGACGAGGCGGCCGCGCACGTCGAGGCCATGCTCGCCGACGCCACCCGTCAGCAGACGACCACGGCGGCCCACCTGACCGCCCAGACCGAGCAGGCGGTGGCCCTGCGGGCCGAGGCGCTGGCCGACGCCGAGCAGGTCCGCGCCGGGGCGAGCGAGGACGCGCAGGCCATGATCGCCGCCGCCCAGCAGCAGGCGGCCACGATCGACGAGCGGGCCCGCCAGGAGTACACCTGGCGCCGCCGTCAGATGCGCCAGGAGCAGGCGCTGCTCGACCAGCGCCGCTCGGCGATCCTCGGCCAGCTGGCCTCGCTGAGCGCCCTCGCCGCCGAGACCGCCGGCAACCTGCCGGAGGTGCCCGAGATCCTCTTCAGCGAGTTCGAGAACCTGTCCGCCGACCGCGGCGCCGCCACGGAGGGACGCCCCGGCCCGGCCGACGACCAGCCGGACGACGGGCGCATCGCCGAGCAGGCCGACCGGAGCGGCCCCGAGGACGAGGACGAGGACGCCACGGCCGTGCGCTACCTGGACAGCCGCAGCGCCTGACCCCGGGTCAGAAGAGCCGCGAGCCCGGGTCGTCGAGGCCGCGCAGCACGTCGTAGTCGACGAGCACGCAGGACAGGCCGCGGTCCTCGGCCAGCGTCCGCGCCTGCCGGGTGATGCTCTGCGCGGCGAAGATGCCGCGCACCGGGGCGAGCAGGGCGTCGCGGTTCAGCAGCTCGCGGTAGCGCGTGAGCTGCTCGACGCCGTCGATCTCGCCGCGCCGCTTGACCTCCACGACCACGTACGCGTCGTCGGCGTCGCGGCACAGCAGGTCGACCGGCCCGACCGGCGTCGGGTGCTCGCGCCGGACCAGCGTCAGCCCGGGCGCGATGCTGCCCGGGTGCTCGGCGAGCAGGGCCTGCAGGTGCGCCTCGACGCCGTCCTTGACCAGCCCGGGGTCGACCCCGAGGTCGTGGGAGGACTCGCTGAAGACCTCCCCGATCGAGATCTGGAGCGTGTCGCCGTCGCGGCCCCTGACCTCCCAGACCGCGGTGAGGGCCTCGGCGGGCGTCGCGGAGCCCGGCAGCGGCTCCGCGGGCGGCGGCGCGGGACGCTCGGTGAGCGTGCACGGCGGGCTCATCCAGTTCAGCGGCTTGTACGCACGGTCGTCGGCGTGGATGGACACCGACCCGTCGGCCTTCACGAGGATCAGCCGGGTCGCCATCGGCAGGTGAGCCGTGAGCCGCCCCGCGTAGTCGACCTGGCACCGGGCGATCAGCAGACGCACCGCGCCACCTTAGACGGATCCGGCGGGCCTGGAACACTGGTCGCGTGGCCCGTCGACCCAGCAAGCACCTGCGCTCCGCGCGGCCCCTGTCGGCCGGGCACGCCTCCTCGGAGACGAAGGCCGACGGCACCTGGGTGGTGCGCAGCGTCCCGGGCGCCCGCGCCGAGAAGGAGTACCGCTGCCCCGGCTGCCAGCAGGTCGTCGTGCCGGGGACCCCGCACGTGGTGGCCTGGCCGGCCGAGGGTTCCTCGTGGGCGGTCAGCAGCCCCCTGGAGGAGCGCCGGCACTGGCACACGGGCTGCTGGCAGCGGCGTCCGTGAGCCCCGTCCACACGACGCAGGCGTCGATGCTGGCGAGCACCACGTACGGCGACGCCGGGCCGCGCCTGGTGCTGCTGCACGGCCTCTTCGGCCAGGGCCGCAACTTCACCGCCGTGGCCAAGGCGCTGTCCGCGGACGCCCGCGTCACGCTCGTCGACCTCCCCGACCACGGTCGCTCCCCCTGGTCGAGCCGCTTCTCCTACGCCGCCATGGCCGACCAGGTCGCCGACCACCTCCGCACCGTCGCGCCGGGCGACCGCTGGACGGTGGCCGGGCACTCCATGGGCGGCAAGGTCGCCATGCTCGTCGCCCTGCGCCACCCCGCGCTGGTCGAGCGGCTCTGCGTCGTCGACATCGCCCCAGGTCCGACCGGCGCGGTCAGCAGCTTCGGCGCCTACGTGGAGGCCCTGCGGGCCGTCGACCTCGCGACGCTCGCCGACCGGGCGCAGGCGGACACGGTCGTCGCCGGACGGGTGCCCGAGCACGCCGTGCGCGGCTTCCTGCTGCAGAACCTGCGCCGCGAGGGCACCGGGGACGCCGCGCGCTGGCGCTGGCAGATGAACCTCGACCTGCTGGGCGACCGCCTCGCCGAGGTCGCCGGCTGGCCGGACGGGCCGCTGGGGACCTACGACGGCCCGGTGCTCTGGCTGGCGGGCGCGGAGTCGCCCTACGTCCGCCCGGACGCGGTCCCGACCATGCGCGCGCTCTTCCCGCGGGTACGCCTCGTCCGCGTCAAGGGCGCGGGGCACTGGGTGCACGCCGACCAGCCCGCGGTGTTCGTGGCCGCGCTGCGCCGCCTCCTGGACGCGTCGTGAGACGCCGCAACTGGTCCCGGGTGCGGACGGGAAGTCTGGTCACGGACACGACGAGGAGGCCCGGGTGCACGACCTGATCGTCACGCTGCTGACGCTGGTGCCGCTCGACGCGACACCGGGCGTCCAGCAGCCCGTCTCGCCGACGGGCCAGGGCAACGGCTTCGCCGCGTCCATCCTCGGCGGCTTCTTCGGCCTCGCCCTGATCATCGTCGCCGCGGTCTTCATCTCGCTGAAGCCCAGGCGGCACGACCCGCGCGACAACCCGCCGCCGCGACGCCGCCCGCGCTGAGGTCTCCCACGCCTCGACGCGGGCCCCGCCCGCTCAGGACACCTTGGTGATGCTCGTGATCTCGGCCGGGCTGTTCGGCTTCCCGCCGCCGCTGGAGCCCGAGCTGCCGTCCTGGCCCTGGCTGGCGATGCCGGCGACGACCTCGCGCGACTTCTCGTCGAACGAGCCGAAGACGGTGTAGCTCGGCGGCAGGGGCGACTCGTCGTAGACGAGGAAGAACTGCGAGCCGTTGGTGTTGGGCCCCGCGTTGGCCATGGCCAACGTGCCGCGGGAGTACGTCTGGGTGCCGTCGGTCTCGTCGGGGAACGAGTAGCCCGGGCCTCCCGTGCCCGTCCCCGTCGGGTCGCCGCACTGCAGCACGAAGATGCCGGAGTCGACCAGCCGGTGGCAGCGGGTGGCGTCGAAGTACTTCTGCGCGACCAGCGACTCGAAGGAGTGCACGGTGCACGGCGCCTTGGCGCGGTCGAGCACGAGCGTCACGTCGCCCTCGCTCAGGTGCATGACGTAGCTGACGGTGCCGCTGCTGGAGATGCCGGTCGTCGTCGGCGGCTGCACGGGCCGCGCGGCCTCGCCGGTGACGGTGTACTCGCAGGCGCCGTCGGACGGCCCGGTCTGGTCGGGCGCCGCCGACGTGGGGGCGCCGGGTGTCGGTGCGGCGGAGGCGGCGGTGCCCCCCGAGGCCGGCACGGTCCCGCAGGCGGGCAGCAGCAGCAGGGGCAGCCCCACGAGGGCGGGCAGGACCAGGGCGCGACGGCTCAGCACGCGGCCAAGGGTGCCACGGCGGCCGGGGCGGCCGGCGCCGACGAGCCGGGCGGCCGGCTGCGGGCACCTGCGTAGGGTGGTGGTCGTGGTCGTGCTCTCGAAGATCTACACCAAGACCGGCGACGGTGGCCGGACCCGCCTCACCGACATGAGCGAGGTCAGCAAGAACGACCTGCGCGTGGAGGCGTACGGCGACGTCGACGAGGCGAACGCCGCGATCGGCGTGGCGATGGCGACCGGCCGGCTGCCCGAGGAGGTGGCCGCCGTGCTCGCCACCATCCAGAACGAGATGTTCGACGTGGGCGCGGACCTGTCCAACCCGCTGCGGCCGCTCGCGCCCGGCGACCGCGAGCCGCTGCGCGTGACGGACGCCTACGTGGAGCGCCTGGAGACGTGGTGCGACCGCTTCGGCGACGAGCTGCCGCCGCTGCGCTCGTTCATCCTGCCGGGCGGTTCGCCGGGCGCCGCGCAGCTGCACGTCGCGCGCACCGTCACCCGGCGCGCCGAGCGCGCGGGCTGGGCCGCGGCGGACGCGTACGGCACCGAGGCGAAGGCGGAGGGCGACGGCGGCGTGAACGCGGCCGCCCTGCTCTACCTCAACCGCCTGTCCGACCTGCTCTTCATCCTCATCCGTGTCGTGAACGGGCCCGAGGGCGACATCCTCTGGGTCCCCGGCGGCGACCGGGTGCACGGCTGAGGCTCCCCGGCTCGTGCCGCAGCACCGGCGCAGGCCCGGCCCTCGGGGCCGTCACCGGCACCTCCTCCCCCGCTCGGCGGGCCTGGAGCGTCCGCGGCCGTGCCCGCTGGCACCGTGGCCCGCGTGACGCGGGTGGGGACGGTGCAGGCGGTGTTCCGCTACCCGGTGAAGTCGACGGCCGGGCAGGGCCTGGAGGTGGCCGAGGTCGACGCCCGCGGGCTGGTCCTCGACCGTACGTGGGCGGTGCGCACCGACGACGGCGGGATCGGCAGCGGCAAGACCTCGCACCGGTTCCGGCGGCTCGACGGGCTGCTGCGCTGGCGCTCGGGCGCGACGGCGGCAGCCCCGGCGGGCGTCTGGCTGGAGGACCCGGACGGGCAGCGCTGGGTCGCGGGTGACCCGGCGGCGGACACGGCGCTCAGCACGGCGTTCGGCCGGCCCCTCGCGCTGCGGGCCGAGACCGACGTCGCGTACCACGACGACTCCGGCGTCCACCTCGTCACGACCTCCTCGCTCGAGCGGGCCGGTTCGCTGGCCGGCGGCACGCTCGACGCGCGCCGGCTGCGGCCCAACCTCGTCCTGGCCACGCCCCACGACGGCTTCGTCGAGGACCGCTGGGAGGGCGCGGAGCTGGAGGTCGGCCCGGAGGTGGTCCTCCGCCTGGGTGGGGGGATGCCCCGCTGCGTGATGGTCGACCAGGCGCACCGCGAGGCCGTCGAGGGTCCCGGGGTGCTGCGCACGCTGGGCCGTGAGCACGACACGGTCCTGGGTCTCAAGGCCGAGGTCGTGCGTCCGGGGACCCTCCGTGCCGGGGACGAGGCGCGGCTGCGCCCGGCGCGGGGCTGAGGCCCGTCGCTCGTCCGGCTCCTCGTCCTCGTCGGAGGACTCCTCGCGCCTCCACCGGAGCTCGCCGGGCACCGGCAGTGCCCGTCGCGCGCTGCGCCGTCGCGGCAGCGCGCGGGTGGTGACGACGGCCGCACGCCGGGCCTGCGCTCACCCGACCCAGCGGCGCCGGACCGTCGCACCCGTCACGAAGCTCTCAGGGTGGTCCCACCGGGCTCAGCGCTCCACGCTGAGCACCGCCACGGTGAGGCTCCCCGGCTCCAGGCCGTGCTCGCGCAGCACGGCGGCCAGCGCCCCGCGCACCTCGCGGGCCGTGGTCGAGGCCGCACGGGTGGGGGCCGTCACGACGTCGACGTGGACATCGACGACGGCCGAGCGCCGGTGCAGCTCGATCCCGTCGGCCGCCGAGCGCACGGTGCGACCGCCCGCGAGGACGGTCGTGCCGGCGTGCAGCCGGCGCAGCGCGTTGCGCAGCGACGGTTCGAGCCGCACCACGCCGTCCACCGCCACGGCCGCGGCGGCGAGGGCGTTCCGCAGGTCGTCGGTGGCTGCGCGCAGCTCGGCGTGCGTCGCGCTCACGAGACGTCCTCCACCGCGAGGTCGACCCTCCGGACGCGCAACCCCGACTCCGCGCCCACCCGCTCGGCGACCCGCGCGCGCAGCGTCGCGGCGGCGTCGACGACGGAGGTGCCCGCCTGCACCGCGAGGGACAGGCTCACGTCGACCAGCGTGCTGCTCTCGACGTCCATTGGCTGCCCACCGCCGCCCCCGGGGTCGGCCAGGTCCCCCGAACCGTCCCCGTCGGTGACGGCGACCCGCACCCGGCAGCGTCGCGCCCGGATCCCCGGGACCGAGTCGGCCGCGGCCCAGACCAGCCCGACGACGGCCTGCTCGCTGATGGTCAGGCCCGGCTCGTCCTCGGCGTCGAGGGGGATCGCCTGGCCGCGCCGCACCTCGGCCCGCACGAGCCCCATGACCGAGGCTGCGAAGCCCGGGTCGGGCTGCAGCGCCGGGTCGGCGACCTCGGTCACGCGCAGGTCGGCCGCCGCGTCGGACAGCCGCAGCAGCCGGGCCCGCGCCTCGAGGCAGTAGGGGCAGCTCCGCTCGTGCTCGTCGGGAGCCCCGTCGAGGTGGCTCCAGACGTCGTCGATCGACCGGCCGCAGCTCAGCCGCGCGTCGTCTGCCATGCGTCCATCCTTCCCACCAGCTCGGCCCGCGCCCGGGCGATCCGCCCCCGCACGGTGCTCAGCGGCACCCCCAGCGCGGTCGCCACCTCCTCGTACGACAGCCCGTCGATCTCGCGCAGGGACCAGGCGGCCCGCTGCCCGAGCGGCAGCTCCTGCAGCGCGGCGGCGAGGTCGCCCAGCTGGGCCCGCTGCTCGGCGCGCGCCTCGGGCCCCAGGCCGGGGGCCACGAGGTCGAGCACCTCCGGCTCCGTGGTGTCGACGGGCACCTCCGGCCTGAGGGCCCGGAAGGCGTCGATGCTGCGCCGGGTGGTGATCCGGTAGAGCCAGCTGCGGAACGCGGCCGGGTCCTGCAGGGTCGGCAGCCGGCGCCACGCCGTGATGAACGCCTCCTGCACCACGTCCTCCGCCGCCCGCCGGTCGGGGTTCAGCCGCAGGGCATGCCGGAAGAGCGGACCCTGGTAGCGCTGCACCAGCACGGCGAAGGCGTCGTCGTCGCCGCTCGTGCTGCGCCCGACCAGGGACGCGTCGTCCCACCCGTCGTACGCGTCCGCCCCCGAGGAAGGGGCCTGCACGTCCGAGCTCACCGGTCCCGTCCTCCCGCTGTTGACGACGACGTCGCGAGGTCGTCACGAGCCGCTGAAAGAAGTTCGCCGATCCGCGTGACGAAGGCCCGGCGGGACCCGACCTACGTGGTGAAGGGCTCGTGACCGGCCCCGACGAGGACCGGCACCGAGGCGCCGGACCTCGTCCGCAGTGGTCTCGGCCCCCGGACAGCAGGACAACCAGTACCACAACCCGCACCACAGGAGGCACCATGTCCGACCCCGTCATCCCGCAGACCGTCGAGGAGCGCAAGGCCGCCGAGTCCAGGGCCGCCGCCGACGCCCCCGCCCCCAAGCAGCTCGACGACCTGCACACCGAGCACGGCGACACCACCATCGCCGACACGGTCGTCGCCAAGATCGCCGGCATGGCCGCGCGCGAGGTCCCCGGCGTCTACGCCATGGGCAACGCCGCGCGCCGCGCCCTCAGCAGCGTCACCAACCGGGTCACCGGCGGCTCCGGCCAGGCCAGCGTCTCCAACGGCGTGAGCGTGGCGAAGGGCGAGAGCCAGACCTCGGTCGACGTGTCCGTCGTCGTGGAGTACGGCGCCTCGATCGTCACCGTGAGCGAGCAGATCCGCGAGAACGTCATCCGCGCCGTCGAGTTCGGCACCGGCCTCGAGGTCGTCGCCGTCGACGTGAACGTCAGCGACGTGCACCTGCCCGACGAGGACGACGACACCACCGCCGGCCAGGCCGACACACAGCTGCGCTGACCGACCGCCCCGGACTCGCAGCCGCGGCGCACCGCACGCGCCGCGGCTGCCGCCTCCCCGGCACCCAGCACCAGCACCAGCACCAGCACCAGCACCAGCACCAGGCCACCACGCCCTCCACCACCACCCCGGACGCGGTGACCCCGCGCCACCCTCGGAAGGAACCGCGCCATGACGCGCACCACCACCGCACTGTTCGTCGGCCTGGTCCTCGGGCTCACCGCCGCCTTCGGCACCTTCGGCGCGTTCGTCGTCGTCCTGCTCTTCGGAGCCATCGGCCTCGTCGTCGGCCTCGTGCTCGACGGTCGCCTCGACCTCGGGGCGCTGCTCGGTCGGGCCACGGAGAAGCGGTGAGCACGCCCGCGATAACGCGCCCCGCTCCGATCGGTGCCGACGCGTCCCCGCGCCGCCGCGGCACCCTCGTCGTGGCCGAGCGCGTCCTGGAGAAGATCGCGGGACAGGCCGCCTCCGAGATCGGCACCGTCTCCGGGCGTTCGGGCGGCTTCCTCGGCCTCGGGTCCGACGCCGCCCGCGCCCGACCCGGCGTGGACGTCACCCTGGACGGCACCTCCGCGGACCTCGCGCTCGCCGTGGGCATCGCCTACCCGGGCTCCATCCGCCACGCGGCCGCCGAGCTCCGTGACCACGTGACGCAGCGCGTCGAGGCCCTCACCGGCTTCGCCGTCCGCCGCGTCGACATCGACGTGACCTTCCTGCCCGTGCAGGACGGCACCCCTCGCCGAGAGGCCCTGCGATGAGCACCACCTCCCCGCGGCGCCTGCGTCGCCGCCCCAGCCGTACGGTCCCCGCCAGCCTCGTCGCCGTCGGGCTGCTCGCCCTCGGCGTCCTCACCGTCGTCGCGGCGGTGAGCCGCCTCGTGACGGGCGCCTGGCCGAGCCAGGCCACCTCCGTGGCCGGCGCGGTCGCCGGCCAGACCCTCGGCTCCACCGCCGTCGTCGTCACGGCCGCCGCGGCCGTCGTGGTCGGCGTCGTGCTCCTCGTCGCCGGCGTCAAGCCCGGCGGCTTCCGCTCCGTCCAGCTCCGGGGTCCCGAGGGCGGTCCCGCCGAGCAGGTCGACTACGTCATCGCGAACTCCGCCGTCGCGCGGCTCGCCGTGGCCGAGGCCGACCGTGTCGACGGCGTCGACACGGTGAGCGCCTCCACCGACGGGCGCCGGGTGCGGCTCCGCGTGACGACGACCTCGCAGCAGACCGCGCCCATCCGCGACCGGGTGGTCCAGCAGGTGTCCCAGACCCTCGACGCCTCCGGCCTGGACCCCGCTCCCCGGGTCAGCGCCACCATCACCACCAAGGACCTCTGATGCGCCACACCGCCGCCGTCCTCAACCGCACCTGGCTGACGGTCCTCGGGGTGCTGCTCGTCCTGGCGGGCGCCGCCGGGCTCCTCCTGGCCACCGGACGGGCCGCCCCGCTGGTGCAGCGCACCGGCCTGGGCTGGACCCCGCCGCAGACCGGGACGCGACTGTTCGGTGACGCCGCCGCGAGCGCCTTCGGCCTCGTGTGGGTCGTCCTCCTCACCGTCGTCGCCGGCCTCGTGGTGGGCCTGCTCGGGCTCGCCTGGCTGGTCGCGCAGGTCCCGCGCAAGCACGAGGCGAAGCCCTACCGGCTGCACGACGACGTCCGTACGGGCCTGACGCGGGTCGCGCCCGGCGTGCTGACCGCCGCGGTGGAGGCCCAGGCCGAGCGCCTGCCCGGCGTCCAGCGGGCCTCGGCGGTCCTGCGCGGGAGCGTGGGTGCACCCGAGCTGACGCTCCGGGTCAGCGTCGACGACCGCGCGGACGTCCAGCAGGTCCTCGGGCAGCTGCACCGCCAGATCGCCGGAGACCTCGCCACCGCCCTCGACGCCCCGCTGCACCGGCTGGGCGTGGAGGTCGAGGTCGGCCGGTCGCGCAGCAGCCGTGCCCGGGTGGCTGTGCAGCCCGCCGGCGCCCGGCACTGACGCCCCGCTCGCGGGCCCACGCGACCGGAGCGGTCCGCGCAGCACCGACTAGGAGGCCCGCGCCCCGGACGTGATGCCGGGGGGCGAGGCCTCCAGCCAGGCCAGCAGGCCGAGCACGGAGTCCTCGCTCATCGCCAGCTCGCGGGTGCGGGGTCCCACCTCGAGGGCGAGCACCCGCGACTCGGTCGTGAGCGACACCGCCTCGACGGGGTCGGGGTCACGCGTCTCGACCACCCGGACCTCGCGGCGCGGGAAGGTGTGCCGGGGCCGCGGCGAGAACGAGAAGAACCGGAACCACTCCAGCCGGCCGTCGTTGTAGCGACCGACGCCGAGCACCCAGCCGGCTCCGGGGGTGCTCGTGCGCAGCCGGAGGCTGCACTCGAAGGTGCCCCCGCTGCGGGAGAGCCAGCGACGACGCCCGGCCAGGGCGAGCAGCAGCAGCACGGCCAGCAGGAGCAGCAGCCCCAGGATCTCGAGGACCCCCAGCCAGCCGCTCATCCACCGTCCTCGCCGTCGTCACCGCCGTCACGTGCCTCCGAGCATGGCAGCGGGAGCCGGCCGCGCCAAACCTGGTCCGGACCACCGCCCGTACGAGCACAGCGGGCCGGGCACCCAAGGCGCCCGACCCGCTCCCTGCCTGTCGTCCTGCTCCTTGCCGCGGCTACTGCCGCTTCTGCGCCGCGCGCAGCTGGGCCGTGGCCCGCTGCAGGTGCTTGCGGTCGTCCTCGCTGCCGTCGCCGGAGTCGAGGCGCTGCTGCGCCTCGGCCAGCTCGCGCTCGGCCTCGGCGAGCGAGACCTCGTCGGCGAGCCGCGCGTACTCCGACAGGATCGACACGCGACCCTGCGACACGGAGACGAAGCCGCCGTCGACGGCGACGACCTCGCGCTTCCGGCCGTCCTCGCAGAAGATCACCACGGCGCTGGGCTGCAGCACCGCGAGCACGGGCGCGTGACCGGGCAGGATCCCGATCTCCCCGTCCGTGGTCTTGGCGATCACGTTCGTCGACTCCCCCGACCAGATGACCTTGTCGGCGGAGACGACCTCGACCTGCATGGGCTCAGGCACGCTTCACCTCGGGAGGGTTCGGGGAGGTCGTCCCTCCGGCGGACAGCTCAGCCATCGGGTCAGCTGTCCTTCTGCAGCTCGGACCAGCGACGCTCGACGTCCTCCATGCTGCCGACGTTGAAGAACGCCTGCTCGGCGATGTGGTCCACCTTGCCGGACACGATCATCTCGAAGGAGTCGATCGTCTCCGACAGCGGCACCGTCGAGCCCGGGATGTTGGTGAACTTCTCGGCCATGTAGGTGTTCTGCGACAGGAACTGCTGGATGCGACGCGCCCGGTTGACGGCGATCTTGTCCTCCTCGGACAGCTCGTCGACGCCCAGGATCGCGATGATGTCCTGCAGCTCCTTGTTGCGCTGGAGGATCTGCTTGACCTGCACCGCGACGTCGTAGTGACGCTGGCCGATGTACTGCGGGTCGAGGATCCGGCTCGTCGAGCTCAGCGGGTCCACGGCCGGGTAGAGCCCGCGGGAGGCGATCTCGCGACTCAGCTCGGTCGTCGCGTCGAGGTGGGCGAAGGTCGTGGCCGGCGCCGGGTCGGTGTAGTCGTCGGCGGGCACGTAGATCGCCTGCATCGAGGTGATCGAGTGGCCGCGGGTCGAGGTGATCCGCTCCTGCAGCTGACCCATCTCGTCGGCCAGGTTGGGCTGGTAGCCCACCGCGGACGGCATCCGGCCGAGCAGGGTGGAGACCTCCGAGCCCGCCTGGGTGAACCGGAAGATGTTGTCGATGAAGAGCAGCACGTCCTGGTTCTGGACGTCACGGAAGTACTCCGCCATCGTCAGCGCGGACAGCGCGACCCGCAGCCGGGTGCCCGGCGGCTCGTCCATCTGGCCGAAGACGAGCGCGGTGTCCTTGAAGACGCCGGCCTCTTCCATCTCGTTGATGAGGTCGTTGCCCTCGCGGGTGCGCTCCCCCACCCCGGCGAACACCGAGGTGCCGCCGAAGTTGTGGGCGATCCGGTAGATCATCTCCTGGATCATGACCGTCTTGCCCACGCCGGCGCCGCCGAACAGGCCGATCTTGCCGCCGGTCACGTACGGGGTGAGCAGGTCGAGGACCTTGATGCCGGTCTCGAGCATCTCGGTCTTGGACTCGAGCTGGTCGAACTTGGGCGGCGGGCGGTGGATGGACCAGCGCTCGTCGATCTGGACCGTCGACGGGTCGACGTCGAGCACGTTGCCGGTCACGTCCCAGACGTGGCCCTTCGTGACGTTGCCCACCGGGACCGAGATCGGGCCGCCGGTGTCGCGCACCTCGGAGCCGCGGCGCATGCCGTCGGTCGGCTTGAGGGCGATGGCGCGGACCAGGTTGTCCCCGATCTGCAGCGCCACCTCCATGGTGATCGTGCGCGTCTGGTCGCCGATGGTGATGTCGACCTGCAGGGCGTTGTAGATGTCGGGCATCTGGTCGACGGGGAACTCGACGTCGACGACCGGACCGATCACGCGGGACACCCGCCCGACCCCACCGGTCGTGGCGTGCTGGTCCGTCTCGTTGGCGAAATCTACGCTCATGGTTGTCCTTCTCCTACGGTCTTAGTCGACGCCGGCGGAGGCCTCGGCCAGAGCCGCGGACCCCCCGACGATCTCAGAGATCTCCTGGGTGATCTCCGCCTGCCGGGCCTGGTTGGCCTCCCGGGTCAGGCGTTCGATCAGCTGCTGCGCGTTGTCCGTGGCCGACTTCATCGCCCGCTGGCGGCTGGCCAGCTCGGAGGCGGCCGCCTGCAGCAGGCAGTAGTGGATGCGGCTGGCCACGTAGAGCGGCAGCAGCTCGTCGAGGACGGTCTCGGCGTCGGGCTCGAACTCGTACAGCGGCAGCAGCTCGCTGTCCGCCGGGGGCTCCTCGCCCTCGACGACCTCGAGCGGCAGCAGCCGGATGACCTCGGCCTTCTGCGTGAGCATCGAGACGAACCGGGTGTAGACGACGTGGATCTCGTCCACCCCGCCCTCCTCGGTCGGGGTGAGGAACGCCTCGATCAGCGCGTCGGCGATCTCGCGGGCGTGGGCGTACGTCGGGGCGTCGGAGAAGCCCTCCCACCTGCCGGCGACCTCGCGGCGCCGGAAGGCGTAGAAGGCCGTCGCCTTGCGCCCGGCCAGGTACGGCACCGCCGTCCTGCCGTTCTCGCGCAGCAGCTGGTTGAGCTCCTCGCCCTGACGGATGACCGAGGACGAGTAGGCCCCGGCCAGGCCGCGGTCGGACGTGATCAGCAGCACCGCGGCCCGGGTCGGGTTGTCCGACTCGGTGGTCAGCGGGTGGTCGACGTTGGAGAACGTCGCCACCGCCGACACCGCGCGCGTCAGCTCCCGGGCGTACGGCGCCGAGGACTGGGCCCGCTGCTGCGCCTTGACGATGCGCGACGCCGCGATCAGCTCCATCGCCCGGGTGACCTTCTTGATGGTCGTCACCGAGCTCCGGCGCTGCCGCAGGTCTCTCAGACTCGCCGGCATGCGGTCAGGACCTCCGCTGCTTGACGATCTGCTCCTGGTTCACGTCGTCCGGGTCCGTGGCGTCGTGCTCCTCGCGACCGGCGAGCATCTTGCCCTCGCTGGTCTGGAAGCCACGCTTGAACTCGGCGATCTGCGTCCGCAGGCCCTCCGCCGTGTCGTCGTCGAAGACCTTGGTCTCGCGGATGTTCTGCAGGGCGCTGCCGCTGTGGCGCAGGTGGTCCAGCAGCTCGCGCTCGAAGCGGAGCACGTCGTCGACGGGCACCTCGTCGAGCAGGCCCTGCAGGCCGGCCCACACCGAGACGACCTGCTCCTCGACCGGGTAGGGCGAGTACTGCGGCTGGCGGAGCAGCTCGGTGAGGCGCGAGCCCCGGTCGAGCTGGCGGCGCGTGGTCGCGTCGAGGTCGGAGGCGAACATGGCGAAGGCCTGCATGTCGCGGTACTGGGCGAGCTCCAGCTTGAGCGAGCCCGACACCGTCTTCATGGCCTTGATCTGCGCAGCGCCGCCCACCCGCGACACCGAGATGCCGACGTCGATGGCGGGACGCTGGTTGGCGTTGAAGAGGTCCGACTGCAGGAAGATCTGGCCGTCGGTGATCGAGATGACGTTCGTCGGGATGAAGGCCGACACGTCGTTGGCCTTCGTCTCGATGATCGGCAGCCCCGTCATCGAACCGCCGCCCAGCTCCTTGGAGAGCTTGGCGCAGCGCTCGAGCAGGCGCGAGTGCAGGTAGAAGACGTCGCCGGGGTAGGCCTCGCGGCCCGGCGGGCGGCGCAGCAGCAGCGACATGGCGCGGTAGGCCTCGGCCTGCTTGGTCAGGTCGTCGAAGACGATGAGGACGTGCTTGCCCTGGTACATCCAGTGCTGGCCGATGGCCGAGCCGGTGTAGGGGGCGACGTACTTGAAGCCGGCGGCGTCCGAGGCCGGGGCGTGCACGATGGTCGTGTACTCCAGCGCGCCCGCCTCCTCGAGCTGGCCGCGGATGCCCGCGACGGTCGAGCCCTTCTGGCCGATGGCGACGTAGATGCAGCGGACCTGCTGCTCCGGGTCCCCGCTCGCCCAGGCGGCGCGCTGGTTGATGATCGTGTCGAGCGCGATGGCCGACTTGCCGGTCTTGCGGTCGCCGATGATCAGCTGACGCTGCCCGCGGCCGATCGGGATCATGGCGTCGATCGCCTTGATGCCGGTCTGCATCGGCTGGCGGACCTCCTGGCGGTCCATGACGCCGGCGGCCTGCAGCTCGAGCTGGCGACGGCCGTCGAGGTCGGTGATCTCGCCGAGCCCGTCGATCGGGTTGCCGAGCGCGTCGACCGTGCGGCCGAGGTAGCCGTCGCCGACCGGGACCGAGAGGACGTCGCCGGTGCGCTTGACGACCTGGCCCTCCTCGATGCCCTCGGAGTCGCCCATGACGACGACGCCGATCTCGCGGACGTCGAGGTTGAGGGCGATGCCGACGGTGCCGTTCTCGAAGGTCAGCAGCTCGTTGGCCATGGCCGACGGCAGGCCCTCGACGCGCGCGATGCCGTCGCCGGAGCTGACGACGGTGCCGACCTCCTCACGGCTGGCCGTGTCGGGGGCGTAGTTCTGGACGAAGCGGTCCAGGGCCTCCCGGATCTCTTCGGGGCGGATCGTCAGTTCTGCCATCGCCTGCTGCCTGCTCTCGTCTGTGGTGTCGTCGTGCGTGCTGTGCGGGGTGCTGCTCGTGCGCGTGCTCGTGAGTGGGGGCCGAGGCCTACCCGTGACCGAAGATCCGCTGCGCCTCGTCGAGACGGCCGGCCACCGTGCCCTCGACGACCTCGTGGCCGAGCTCGACGCGGACGCCGCCCAGGACCTCGGGGTCGACGACCTCCTGGATGACGAGGTCGCGGCCCACCTGGCGCGCGAGCGCCGCCTGCAGGCGGCGTCGCTGGTCGTCCTCGAGCGGACGGGCCACGCGGACCGTGGCCACGACCCGGTTCTTCTGGGACGCGGCCAGCTGGACGTAGCCCTCGATCGTGTGGGCGAACGTACGCTCCCGGGCCGCGACGGCCCGGCGCGCGAGCGCGACGGTCGCCGGACCGACCCGGTGGGCGAGCAGCTCGCCCACGAGGTCCTGGCGCGCTGCGAGCGGTCGCGAGCGGTCGGAGAGGGCGTTGCGCAGCCCGGGGTCGGACTCGACCAGCCGGGCGAAGCGGAAGAGCTCGTCCTCGGTCTCGTCGAGCGCACCGGCGCGGTCCGCGGCCAGCAGCTGGGCCCGGACGGCCTGCCGCTCGAGCGCGGCGGTGAACGACTGGCCGCCGTTCCAGCGCATCCCGGCGGCCTCGACCACCACGTCCACGGCCGTGCGCGACACCTTGCCGTCGAGCACGCCGTGCACGAGCGCCTGGCGCTGCTCCGCGGCCGCACCGGGGTCGGTGACGGCGCGGCGCAGGGCGACCGAGGAACCGAGCGCGTCCACCACGGCGAACAGGTCGCCCGCCAGGGTGTCCAGGTCCGACGCCTCGCCCGCACGCCCGTGGACGTCGTCGAGGACGTCGTCGAGCGCCCGCAGCCGGGTGTCGCCCGCGGTCACGACAGGCTCGCGGTGCTCGACTCGCCGGCCGGGGCGGACTCGCGCGACTCGAGGTCGTCGATGAACCGGTCGACCGTGCGACGGGCGCGCTCGTCGTCGTCGAGGCTCTCGCCGACGATGCGACCGGCGAGGGTCGTGGCCAGCCCACCGATCTCGTTGCGCAGCTGCGTCATGACCTGCACGCGCTCCGCCTCGAGCTGGGCCTGGGTCTGGGTGCGGATGCGGTTCGCCTCGGCCTGGGCCTGCTCGCGCATCTCGGCCAGGATCTGGCTGCCCTGGGTCTTGGCGTCCTCGCGGATCCGGGCGGCCTCCGCACGGGAGTCGTCGAGCTGCGCGCGGTACTGCTCGAGCGCGGCCTGGGCCTCGGCCTGGGCGCGCTCGGCCTTCTCGATGCCGCCCTGGATGGCCTCGGTGCGCTCGGCGTACGTGCGCTCGAAGTTCGGCACGACGTACTTGGCGATGAGGAACCAGAGCAGCAGCGCGAAGACGATCGCCGCCACGATCTCGAAGGGTGCCGGGAGCAGCGGGTTCTCCGCCAGCGGCATGAGGAGGGGGGTCATCGAGACCTCCGGCTCACTGAGGCTGGCCGACGAAGCCGAACACGAAGGCGAGGGCGATGCCGATGATCGCGAGCGCCTCGGTGAGGGCGAAGCCGATGAAGGCGGTGCTCAGCATTGCGCCGCGGGCCTCGGGCTGACGCGCGGTGCCCTCGATCACGGCGGCGAAGATCAGACCCACGCCGATACCGGGGCCGATCGCGCCGAGGCCGTAGCCGACGATGCCGAGCGAGCCGACGAGCTCCAGGGGAGTCATGTGGTGGTTCCTTTCGGTTCTCTGCTGACGATCAGCAGAGGGGTGGCGGTCAGTGCTCCTCGGCGCTGGCCGAGGAGATGTACTGGGCGGTCAGCATGGTGAAGATGTAGGCCTGCAGCGACTGGACGAAGATCTCCAGGCCGAAGATCAGCAGGCTGAAGAGCAGCGAGGCCACGCCGGCGACCTTGTTGACGAGCGGCTCGCTGTGCAGCAGCAGGTACTCCCCGCCGAGCACGAACACGAGCACCAGCAGGTGGCCGGCGAACATGTTCGCGAAGAGTCGCAGCGAGAGCGTCGCCGGCCGCACGATGATGTTCGAGAGGAACTCCAGCGGTGCGACGATGATCAGCATGGGGCCGGGGACGCCCGGCGGCATGGTGGCGTGCTTGAGGTAGCCGATCGGGCCGTACTTCTTGATCCCGATGCCGTTGTAGATCAGCCAGACCAGGCCGGCCAGGCCGTACGCCCAGCCGACGTGCGCCGCGGTGGGCATCAGGGTCAGCGGGAAGACGCCCCACAGGTTGTTGACCAGCACGAAGCTGAACAGCGCGACCAGCAGCGGGACCCAGCGCTTGAAGTCGTGGCCGATCGTGTCCCGGGCGATGGAGTTGCGCACGAACATGTACGCGCTCTCGCCGAGGAACTGCCCCTTGCTCGGGACGAGCGCACGCTTGCGCGACATCACGATCCAGAAGGCCATGATCAGGACGACCGAGACGACCGCCTGGAGCAGGTACTTGTTCGCCCACTCCTGACCGGGGATCAGCGGCGGCAGGTCGAAGCTCTCGACGCCGGGGGGCTCGTAGCCCTCCAGCGGCATCAGCCCTGCGATACCTGACCAGCCGCTCACCGGTCTCCCTCCGTCGTGTCCGAAGTCGTACGAGCCGTCGGACCCGACGTGGCGGACCCCGGCTCCTGGGCCTGCAGCCGCTTGATCGCCAGGTAGATGCCGAGCCCGGCGCCGACCACGATGCCGATCGGCAGCAGGAAGTTCGTGTGCAGGAAGTGGTCGCCCACCCAACCCAGGACGCCGTAGAGCAGGACGCCGGAGATCAGGTAGGAGAGCGTGCGCATCCCCTGGTCCATCGCCGAGTCCGGCCCTGGACCTGGCTTGGACCCACCCCGGTCTCGCTGCACCTGCGTCATCGCGCCGCTCACGCTAGCAGTCCGGCGACGGCGCTGATCAACCGAGGAGGCGGTCATCGGGCGTCCTCGTGCTCGGGGGCGTCGGCGGTGGCGTCCGGCTCGTCGTTGGCGTCGAACACGCTGATCCGCAGGCGCGAGAAGACGATCACCTCGACCAGCAGCCAGCCGACGACGACCGCGACGGTCGAGAGGAACACGACCATCGGGATGACCGGGAAGCGGTCGGCGAAGCGGGCGTAGAGCAGCAGCAGCAGCCCGAGCACGACGACGCGGCCGGTGTAGCTGGCCAGGGCCACCGAGAGCAGCAGGCGGGCCCCGGCGTCGGCGAACCGCACCATGACGAGCTGGCCGACGCTGTAGAAGAACAGCACCATGAACGAGGCGAGGGCGGCGGAGCCGAGACCCCGCGGGCCGTAGCCGATCCCGAAGCCAATCATGCTCAGCACCGCCGCTGCGACGCCGCCGACCAGACCGCCGTAGAGCAGCCGGCGAGCCCGGACGACGTGCACGCTCGGACCACCTGAGCGCGAGCGAGCGCGCCCGGCGGAGGAGTTCGGCATGGTTCGGGGCAGTCCTTCTGCTGGTCGGGGCGTCGTCGTCGCGAGGAGCGAAGCGGGCTTGAGGGCCTGGGCTGCGGGACCAGAAAACTAGCACAGCGCCACCCCTGTCCCCCGCCACGCTCACGGCGTACCCGCGCGTGGCGTGGGTCCGCATCACCCGCGTCGCGGTGCGGGCGCTCAGCCCCGGTCGCGCAGCGTGACCCCGGGGCTCGCCGGCTCGGCCCGGGGCGCCACCGGGCGCGCGGGTCGTCGACCGAGGGTGATCAGCAGCAGCACCAGGGCCAGCACCGCCACCACCGCGGCCACGGTCCACTGGCGGCTGCCGTGGACGAGGCCGAGGCCGATGACGCCGAACGACACCAGGCCCGACCACACGTACATCAGCAGGACCGCTCGCCGCTGGCTGTGGCCGCGCTGCAGCAGCCGGTGGTGCAGGTGCTGCTTGTCGGGCAGGAACCACCAGCGACCGGCGTACGTGCGGCGCAGGAAGGCCAGCGTGAGGTCGAGGAAGGGCAGCGCCAGGATGGCCAGCGGGAGCACCAGCGGCAGGATCGCGGGGACCAGACCGCGGTCGCCGTCGAGCTGGGACGGGTCGATCTGCCCGGTCAGGCTGACCGTCGAGGTCGCCAGCAGCAGGCCGAGCAGCATCGATCCGGAGTCGCCCATGAACATCCGCGCCGGGAAGAAGTTGTGCGGCAGGAAGCCCAGGCAGGCGCCGACGATCACCACGCTGATCAGGCTCGACGTCGTCGCCCGGGTGAGGTCCTGGTCGACGGTCAGCAGGTAGGAGTAGGCGAAGAAGGCGAACGCCCCGATGCCGACCACGCCGGTGGCGAGCCCGTCGAGCCCGTCGACGAAGTTGACCGCGTTGCAGCACACGAGGATGAAGAACGCCGTGATGGCGATCGAGGTCGGCTGGTCGAGCGACCAGACCCGTCCCGGCAGCGGGATCCACAAGACCTTGATGCCGAGCCCCACCGCCACCCCCGCCGCGAGCACCTGGCCGGCGAACTTGGCCAGCGCGGGCAGCTCGTAGACGTCGTCGAGGACCCCGACCACGCCGATGACCGCGGCGGCGACGAGGACCGCGCGGGAGTCCTGCTGCACGGTGGCCTGGCGGCCCAGGAAGGGCAGCTGCCACGACAGCAGCAGCCCCGCGCCGACCCCCCCGAGCATCGCGATGCCGCCGAAGTAGGGCATCTCGATGGTGTGGACGTCGCGGTCGCGGACCCGGGCGAGCGCGCCGACGCGGAACGCCAGGCGGCGGCAGAACGCGCTGCCGAGGTAGGTGACCGCCGCGGCGACGAGGAGGACGAGGAGGTACTCCCGCACTAGGGACCCGTCGGCGCGTCGGGCTCGTCCGGCTCGTCCGGCTCTCTGGGCTCGTTGGGCTCGTCCGGCTCCCTGGGCTCGTCGAGGTCGGCCAGCCCGGGCAGGACCGCACGCAGGGTCTCGAGGTCGAGCGCGCCGCGGCGCAGCACCTGGCCCTGGTGCCGACGGCTGAAGTCGACGATCGTCGAGGGCGGCGAGACCCGTGCGCCGTCGACCTCGGTGCCGGCCGGGCCGCCGTCGAGGTAGACCGAGACGCGGTCGCCGAGCTGGTCGACCGCCTCGTCGCAGGTCAGCGCGGCGGGCTGGCCGGAGAGGTTCGCGCTGCTCACCGCGAGCGGGCCGGTGCGGCGGAGCACCTCGCGGGCCAGCGCGTGGTCGGGCACGCGCAGCGCGATCGTGCCGCCGGTCTCGCCGAGGTCCATGCGCAGGCTCGGCTGGATGCGGCACACGATGGTCAGCGGACCCGGCCAGTGCGCCTCGACCAGCGCGTGGACGGCGTCGGGCAGGTCGGTGGCGAGCGCGCGCAGCAGGCTCGCGTCGCCGATCAGCACGGGCGGCGGCATGTCGCGGCCGCGGTTCTTGGCGTCGAGCAGGCGCTGCACGGCCTCGGCGCTGAAGGCGTCGGCGCCGATGCCGTAGACCGTGTCGGTCGGCAGCACCACGCACTCGCCGTCGGCCACCGCCCGGCGGGCCGCCTCGATGGCCTCGCCCGGGTCGGCCCCGTCGGTGCAGTCGAAGCGGTCGTAGTCGGCCCCGGGGCGCTCCTCGAAGGCGACGCTGTCGGTCTCGTCCTCAAAGGTCGGGCTCACGACGGGCTCGACGGGCTCGCGCGGGTGCAGGCTCACGCGGCCATCCTGCCAGCGGTCCGGCGTACGGCGGTCACGAAGCGCGGGCGCCCGGCCAGGTCGAGGTGGTCGCGGATGCCGCTGAAGGCCTGGCTGCGGGTGACGACGTCCGGGGCGGACTCCCCCTGCGCGTCGGCGTGCTCGAAGCAGAGCAGGCCGCCCGGTCGGAGCAGCCGGGTCGCGACGCTCGTCACGACCCGGATCGCGTCGAGGCCGTCGTCGCCGGAGAAGAGCGCCGGCAGCGGGTCGTGGTCGCGCACCTCCGGGGTGACGGAGGCGTACGCGTCCAGCGGGATGTAGGGCGGGTTCGCGATCAGCAGGTCGACCTGGCCGTCGAGCACGTGCAGGGCGTCGGCCATGTCGCCGACGTAGAGCTCGACGAGGGTGTCGGCGAGGTTGCGGCGCGCGTACGCGGCGGCCTCCGGGGACAGCTCCACGGCGTACACGTCGAGGAAGGTGAGCTCGCTCACCAGCGCGAGCGAGATCGCGCCCGAGCCCGCGCAGAGCTCCACGACGCGCGGCCGCCCGCCCTGGGCGATCATCGGCCGCAGCGCGTCGACCGCCCAGCCGGTCATGACCTCGGTCTCGGGCCGCGGCACGAAGACGCCGGGCCCGACCTCGAGCTCGACGTGGCGGAAGTACGCCCGCCCGGTCAGGTGCTGCAGCGGGACCCGCGCCGCGCGGGTCGTGACGAGGCCCTCGAAGACGGACACGGCCTCGTCGTCGAGCCCGTCGAGCAGCGGGATGCGTGCGGGCTCGATCCCGCACGCGTGCGCGAGCAGGGTGCGGGCGTCGGCCTCGGGCGACTCGACCCCCGCGCTCCGCAGGCGGTCGGCCGCGTCGCGCAGCACGACGCGGACCTGGTGCTGGGGCATCCGACGGTCCCCGGGCTCAGTCGACCGGTCCGCCGACCGCCGCGAGCCGGGCGGCCGTGTCGGCCTCCTGCAGCGCGGTGATCACCGGCTGGAGCTCGCCGTCGAGGACCTGGTCGAGGTTGTGGGCCTTGAAGCCGATGCGGTGGTCGGAGATGCGGTTCTCCGGGTAGTTGTAGGTCCGGACCCGCTCGGAGCGGTCGACCGTGCGCACCTGGCTCCTGCGGGCCGCGGAGGCGGAGGTCGCGGCCTGCTCCTCGGCGAGGGCGATGAGCCGGGCACGCAGCATGCGCATCGCCTGCTCGCGGTTCTGCAGCTGCGAGCGCTCGTTCTGCATGGAGACGACGATGCCGCTCGGCAGGTGGGTGATCCGCACGGCGGAGTCGGTGGTGTTCACGCCCTGCCCGCCCGGGCCGGAGCTGCGGTAGACGTCGATGCGCAGGTCGTCGGGGTTGATCTCGACCTCGGTCTCCTCGACCTCGGGCATGACGAGCACGCCGGCCGCGGAGGTGTGCACGCGGCCCTGCGACTCGGTCACGGGCACCCGCTGCACGCGGTGCACGCCGCCCTCGAACTTGAGCACGCCGTAGGGCATCTGGTCCGGCTCGCCGACGCTGGGCGCCTTGACCGCCACCGTCACGGTACGGAAGCCGCCGAGGTCGGTCTCCTGGGCGTCCAGGACCTCGACCTTCCAGCCGCGCGACTCCGCGTAGCGGGAGTACATCTTGAGCAGGTCGCCGGCGAACAGCGCCGACTCCTCGCCGCCCTCGCCCGACTTGATCTCGACGAGCGCGTCGGCGGAGTCGTTGGGGTCGCGGGGGGCGAGCAGGCGCGTCAAGCGCTCGACGACCGCGGCGAGCCGGAGCTCCAGCTCGTCGGCCTCGGCGGCGAAGGTCGGGTCGTCGGCGGCCAGCTCGCGCGCGGCTGCGATGTCCTCGCTCAGCCGCTCGTGCTCCTGCAGGCCCTTGACGATCGGGGTCAGCTCGGCGTAGCGGCGCCCGACCCGTCGTGCCCGCGCCAGGTCGGCGTGCGTCGCCGGGTCGGAGAGGGCGGCCTCGAGCTGCGCGAACTCCTCGCGCAACGGCTCGGCTGACTCGAACATGCTTCGTACCCCCACTCGACCGGACCCGGACAGACGAAACGCCGGGGGCGAGGACCTGGTCCTCGCCCCCGGCGCCCGGTGGAGCTACTTCTTCTTCGCGGCCTCGGCGGCGGCGTAGCGCTTCTGGAAGCGGGCCACGCGGCCACCGGTGTCGAGGATCTTCTGCTTGCCCGTGTAGAAGGGGTGGCAGGCCGAGCAGACGTCGACGCGCATGCTGTCGCCGCCGGTGCTCCGGGTGGTGAACGTGTTGCCGCAGGTGCAGGTGACCTGGGTCTCCCCGTAGGTGGGGTGGATGTTGGCCTTCATGTGGGTCTCCTTGTCAGTGGGCCGGGTCGCCAGACGGGCGTGAACCGGCACCGAGGATCAATCTTGCCGTACGCGCTCTACAACGCCAAAGAGCGGGTTTTAGTCCCGCTCCCCGAGCGGGTCGACGGGCCTCGGGCAGGTCGGCGTCCGCAGACCGGACGCCGGCCCGTTCCGTGGTCCGTCGACGGGCTCAGGACGAGATCACGCGGGCATGCTCTTGGTGATCGCCACCATGAAGTCACGGTTGCTCTCGGTCTTCTTGAGCCGGTCGAGCAGCGTCTCCAGCCCCTGGAGGCTGTCGAGGCCGCCGATGACGCGGCGCAGCTTCCACACGATGTTGAGCTCCTCGCGCGACATGAGCAGCTCCTCGCGCCGGGTCGACGAGGCGTCGACGTCGATGGCGGGGAAGATCCGCTTCTCGGCGAAGTCGCGGCGCAGCCGGATCTCGGAGTTGCCCGTGCCCTTGAACTCCTCGAAGATCACCTCGTCCATCTTCGAGCCGGTCTCGACCAGCGCCGTGGCGAGGATGGTCAGCGAACCGCCGCCCTCGATGTTGCGGGCCGCACCGAGGAACTTCTTCGGCGGGTAGAGCGCGGCGGAGTCCACACCACCGGACAGGATCCGGCCGGAGGCGGGCGCCGCGAGGTTGTACGCGCGGCTGAGCCGGGTGATGCCGTCGAGCAGGATGACGACGTCCTTGCCCGCCTCCACCAGGCGCTTGGCGCGCTCGATCGCGAGCTCGGCGACGGTGGTGTGGTCGCCGGCCGGACGGTCGAACGTCGAGGCGATGACCTCGCCCTTGACCGTGCGCTGGAAGTCGGTGACCTCCTCGGGACGCTCGTCCACGAGCACCACCATGAGGTGGACCTCGGGGTTGTTGGCGGCGATCGCGTTGGCGATCGACTGCATCATCATCGTCTTGCCGGCCTTGGGCGGGGAGACGATGAGGGCGCGCTGGCCCTTGCCGATCGGCGCCATCAGGTCGACGATGCGCGTGGCCAGCTGGGTCGACGTGGTCTCCAGCTTGAGCCGCTCCTGGGGGTAGAGCGGGGTCAGCTTGGCGAAGTCGGGACGGTTCCGCGCCGCCTCCGGGTCGCCGCCGTTGACCGTGTCGAGCTTGACCAGCGGGTTGAACTTGGCCTTGCTCTCGCCCTCCTTGGACTGGCGCAGCGCACCGGTGACGATGTCGCCCTTGCGCAGCCCGAACTTCTTCACCATGGCCAGCGAGACGTACGCGTCCTCGGGGCTCGGCAGGTAGCCGCTGGTCCGGACGAACGCGTAGCTGTCCATCACGTCCAGGATCCCGCGGCACGGCACGAGGACGTCGTCCTCACCGACCGTGGGCTCGCTCTCGTAGCGGTCCATGCCCGCGCCACCGCTGCGACCACCCGGGGTGCGACGGTTCTGGCGGTCGCGGCTGCGACGACGGCGACCGCGTCGGCCGCCCTGGTCGTCGTCGAAGTCGTTGTTCCGGTCGTTGCGGTTGTCGTTGCCCCGGTCGTTGCCCCGGTCGTTCCGGTTGTCGTTGCGGTCGTTGCGGTTGTCGTTGCCGCGGTCGTTGCGGTCGCTGCGGTTGTCGTTCCGGTCGTTGCCGCGGTCGCCCCGGTTGTCGTTGCCGCGGTCGCCCCGGTTGTCGTTCCGGTCGTTGCCGCGGTCGTTCCGGTCGCCCCGGCTGTCGTTGCGCTCGTTGCGGTCGTCGCCGCGGTCGCCCCGGGCCTGCTCGTTGCCGCTGTCGCGCTGCTGCCGCTGGTCGCCGTCCTGCTGGCGGTCCTCGCGGTTCTGCTGACGCTCGCCGTCTGGCTGGCGCTCGCCGTTCTGCTGGCGCTCGCCGTTCTGCTGGCGGCGCTGGCGGCGTTCGCCCTCGCGGGCGCCGTCCTGGCCGCGCTCGCCCTCGGTCTGCGGTGCGCGCTCGGCCACGGCGGGCTCGCGCGCGGCCTGGGGGGCGGTCTCGCGCAGCTCGTGGAGCGCGTTGGCGATGTCGTCACCGCGCGCCGGGGCCGTCCGGCCCTCCGCGCCGCCGTTGCTGCTGGCGCCCGTCTGGGCGTCGCCGCCCTCGGCGCCGTTGCGGCGCGAGCGTCGCGTGGTGCCGGTGTCGCTCGTCTGGCCCCCGGCGGGGGCGCCGTTCGAGCCGCCGCCGTTGGAGCCGCCGCCGTTCGAGCCGCCCTGGGCGGACTGGATCGCGGCGATCAGCTGGCCCTTGCGCATGGCGCCGGTGCCCTTGAGACCCAGCGACCCGGCGAGCTGCTTGAGCTCGGGCAGGACCATCGAGTCCAGCCCGTTGCCCCGACGCTTGCGGGAGCCGCCCTCGGCGGGAGCGTCCGGCTGCACCGTGGCGTCGCCGGTCAGGGTGTCGGTCAAAGTGTGTCCTTTCGGAGTGGGCCACGGATGTGTCCCAGTCCAGGGGCCGTACGCGCGATCCGCGCCGACCGGTGGTGTGTGAGGCCCTCCCCCAGCGGCTGCGTGTCGACGACGCGCAGGTGCTGCAGGAGGTGACGCAGTGCTTGACACGAGGGTTGGTGTCGCGCCGTCTGGGAGGCGCTGCATGACCAGCTCGTCGGGAGTCCCGGGATCGTCGTCGAGACGACACGGAGAGTCACCGGCTGTGTCGGGCGATGTTCAGGTTAGCACTCTTCGGTGCCGCGGCCTGTACACCACGCGTCACTCGTCACAACGCCTGCGCAGCCCTGCCGATTCCCAGCCGTCGGAACCGTGTTCCCGGCTCCACCGCCTCGAGCCGCGCCAGGTCGGCCTCCGTGCCCAGCACGAGGACGGTCGGACCGGCCCCGCTGATGGTGGCGGCGAGCCCGAGCGCCCGCAGCCGGGTCACGAGCGCGTACGAGGCGGGCATGGCCGGCTCGCGGTAGCGCTGGTGCAGCCAGTCCTGGGTGCCGGCGTGCAGCAGCCGCGGGTCCTCGGCGAGCGCGTGCACGAGCAGCGCGGCGCGTCCCGCGTCGGCCGCGGCGTCGGCGTGCGGCACCACGTCGGGCAGCAGGCGTCGCGCAGCCTTCGTCTCGACCGGGCGCTCCGGCACGACGACGGCCGCGCGGACGTCCGGGTGGACGCGGCCCTCGACGACGGCGACGTGCTCGCCGTGGCCGTAGGCCATCACGAAGCCGCCGTGGATCGCGGCGGCGACGTTGTCGGGGTGGCCCTCGATGCGCTGCGCGTGCCGCAGCACCCAGCCGCGGTCCTCGCCCGCGCCGGCGAGCGCGCGCGCCGCGACCAGCCCGGCGACGATGGCCGCCGACGACGAGCCGAGGCCGCGCCCGTGCGGGATGGTGTTGTGGCCGCGCAGCGCCAGGCCCGGCGCCCGCACGCCGAGGTCGTCCAGGCCCTCGGTGACGCAGCGCACGACGAGGTGGGTCTCGTCGCGGGGCAGCACGTCGCTGCCCTCGCCGGTCACGTCGACGCTCACGCCGGAGGCCGTGACCTCGACGTCGACACGCTCGCGCCAGTCGAGCGCGAGCCCGAAGCAGTCGAAGCCGGGGCCGAGGTTGGCGCTCGTGGCCGGGACCTCGACGCCGACCCGCACGCCGACCTCGAGCGGCCTCACCGGAGCCCGCACACCCCGGCGACGGCGTGCAGGTCGGGGGCCACGACCTCCGCCCGGACCGGCCCGCGCCCGGCGAGGGCGGTGTCGATGTCCTTGAGCCCGTGGCCGGTCACCGTCACGACGACCTGCTGACCGGGCTCCAGCTCGCCGGTGCGGCGCTTCTGCTTGAGCCCGGCGACCCCGGCCGCGGACGCCGGCTCGACGAAGATCCCCTCGGTCGCGGCCAGGAACGACTGCGCGGCGAGGATCTGCTCGTCGGTGACGAGGTCGATGAGCCCGCCGGACTCGTCGCGGGCCGCGACGGCCTGCTCCGCCGACGCCGGGTTGCCGATCCGGATCGCCGTGGCGACCGTCTCGGGGTCGAGGACCGGGTGGCCGAGGACCAGCGGCGCGGCGCCGGCGGCCTGGAAGCCCCACATCCGCGGCGTCCGCGTGGCGGGGCCGTTCGCGAGGTACTGGGTGTAGCCGCGCCAGTAGGCGGTGATGTTGCCGGCGTTGCCCACGGGCAGGACGTGCAGGTCCGGGGCGTCCCCGAGCACGTCCACGACCTCGAAGGCCGCGGTCTTCTGGCCCTCGATCCGGACCGGGTTGACCGAGTTGACCAGGGCCACCGGGTAGTCGTGGCTCAGCTTGCGGGCCAGCTCCAGGCAGTCGTCGAAGTTGCCGTCGACCTGCACGACCTTGGCGCCGTGCACGATCGCCTGGGCGAGCTTGCCGGTCGCGATGCGTCCCGCGGGCAGCAGCACGATCGTCTGCAGCCCGGCCTTCGACGCGTACGCGGCCGCGGACGCCGAGGTGTTGCCGGTCGAGGCGCAGACCACGGCCTTCGCGCCCGAGCCGGCCGCGGCCGACAGCGCCAGGGTCATGCCGCGGTCCTTGAACGAGCCGGTCGGGTTCGCGCCCTCGACCTTGATCCAGGTCTCGCAGCCGAGCTCCTCGGACAGCCGCTCGGCCAGGACCAGCGGCGTGCTGCCCTCGCCGAGGGTGATCACCGGGTCGTCGTCGGTCAGCGGCAGCCACGCGCGGTAGCGCGCGATCACGCCCACGGTGGCCCGGGCGACGACGGAGCGCTGGGCGGCGGCTTCCCGGACGGTGTTCGTCGAGCTCATCGGGCTCACGCCTCCCCCTCCACGCGCATCACGCTGGTCACGTCACGCACGGACGGCAGGTCGCGCAGGGCCTCGACCGTCGCGCTCAGCGCGGCGTCGCGGGCCCGGTGCGTGACGACCACCAGCTGGGCGTCGTCGCCGCGGCCCTGCTGGCGCACGGTCTGGATGGAGACGCCGTGCTCGGCGAAGACCTGCGCGACCGCGGCGAGCACGCCCGCCACGTCGGAGACCTCCAGCGAGAGGTGGTAGCGCGTCGTCACGTCGCCGATCGGCGAGACGCGCCGGGCCGCGTACGTCGACTCCCCCGGCCCGACCGCACCGCGGACGCGGTTGCGCGCCACCGTGACCAGGTCGCCCATGACCGCGCTGGCGGTCGGCGAGCCGCCCGCGCCGGGGCCGTAGAACATCAGCCGGCCGGCCGAGCGGGACTCGACGAACACCGCGTTGTACGCCCCGCCGACCCCGGCGAGCGGGTGGCTGCGCGGGATCATCGCCGGGTGCACGCGCACCGAGACGCTGCGCCCGGCACCGTCGCCCGCGTCCTCGGAGAGCTGGCAGAGCGCGACCAGCTTGACCACGCAGCCGATCTCGCGCGCCGAGGCGATGTCGGTGGAGCTCACGTCGGCGATGCCCTCGCGGTAGACGTCGGCGGCGGTGACGCGGGTGTGGAAGGCGAGGCTGGCCAGGATCGCGGCCTTGGCGGCCGCGTCGAAGCCCTCGACGTCGGCGGTCGGGTCGGCCTCGGCGTAGCCCAGCTCCTGGGCCTCGGCGAGCGTCTCGGCGAAGCCGGCGCCGGAGGTGTCCATCTTGTCGAGGATGAAGTTCGTGGTGCCGTTGACGATGCCGGTCACCGCGGTGATCTCGTCGCCGACCAGCGACTCGCGCAGCGGCCGGATGATCGGGATCGCCCCGGCGACGGCGGCCTCGAAGTAGAGGTCGACCTGGTGCTCCTCCGCCGCGCTGAACAGCGACGCCCCGTCCGCGGCCAGCAGCGCCTTGTTGGCGGTGACCACCGAGGCGCCGTTCGCGAGGGCGGCCAGGATCAGCGACCGCGCCGGCTCCAGCCCGCCGATGACCTCGATGACCAGGTCGACGTCGGGCCGCGCGACGAGCGCGTGGGCGTCGGTGGTGAAGAGCGCGGGGTCCAGCCCGGGCCGCTCGCGGTGGGCGCGGCGCACGGCGATCCCCACGAGCTCGAGCGGGCGGCCGATCCGGGCGCGCAGGTCCTCGGCCTGCTCGACGATCAGCCGCGCGACCTCGGAGCCGACCGTGCCGCACCCGAGCAGCGCGACCTTCAAGGGTCGTCCGGCGTCGATCGGGGACCTCCTCGAGGAGCGGGGCTCCGCCGAGGGCCGTACGTCGATCGCTGTCACCGAGGGTCTCCCTGCACCGCGTGGCGCCGCCCGGAGGTCACGGCGCGGCAAGCCTTCCGCCGGGATTGTTCCGCATGTCGCGCCGATCCGCGCGACATGTTCCACAGTCCGGCGCCCACGGCGAGTCTGCGCCCGCCGTCACCCGACGTCCAGCGCGAGCAGGTCGTCGAGGGTCTCGCGGCGCACGAGCGTGGTGATCTCGCCGTCGCGGACCGACACGACCGGCGGGCGCGGCACGTGGTTGTAGTTGCTCGCCATGCTCCGGCTGTACGCGCCGGCGGCCGGGACCGCGAGCAGGTCGCCGGGTGCCACGTCGGCGGGCAGGAACTCGTCGCGGACCAGGATGTCGCCGCCCTCGCAGTGCTTGCCGACGACGCGGGCCAGCGTGGGCGGGGCGTCGGAGCGCCGCGACGCCAGCGTCGCCGAGTACTCCGCCGCGTACAGGGCCGTGCGGATGTTGTCGCTCATGCCGCCGTCGACCGCGACGTAGAGCCGGCTCGCGCCGCCGTCGAGGCGGACCCGCTTGACCGTGCCGACGGTGTAGAGCAGGAAGCCGCTCGGGCCGCTGATGGCCCTCCCGGGCTCGATCGAGAGCTGCGGCCGCACCACGCCCAGCGCGGCGCACTCGGCGTCGACGATGCGGTTCATCGCCTCCGCGAGGCGGGCGGGGCTCGCCGGCGTGTCCTGGCTGGTGTAGGCGATGCCGAACCCGCCGCCGAGGTCCATCTCGGGCAGCTCGCGGCCGTGCGTCGGCGGCGAAGTCGGCGTGCAGGCGCAGCGTGCGCCGCGCCGCGACCTCGAAGCCCTCGGCGTCGAAGATCTGCGACCCGATGTGGGAGTGGATGCCGACGAGGTCGAGCCGCTCGTCGGCCTCGCAGGCCGCCAGCGCCTCGGCGGCCGCGCCCCCGGCGATCGAGAAGCCGAACTTCTGGTCCTCGTGCGCGGTCGAGATGTACTCGTGGGTGTGCGCCTCGACGCCCGTGGTCACCCTGACCATCACCCGGGGCCGCACCCCGCGCTCGCCGGCCAGGCGGCCGAGGCGCCCGATCTCGTCGAAGGAGTCGACGATGATCCGCCCGACGCCCGCGTCGAGGGCCTGGACGAGCTCGGCGATGCTCTTGTTGTTGCCGTGCAGCCCGACGGTGGCCGGGTCGACGCCCGCCCGCTGGGCCACCGCGAGCTCGCCGCCGGTGCAGGTGTCGATGCCCAGCCCCTCCTCGCTGACCCAGCGCGCCACCGCGGTGCACAGGAAGGACTTGCCCGCGTAGTAGACGTGCCAGCCCGCGAACGCCTCGGCGAAGGCCCGGGCCCGCGCCCGCAGGTCCGCCTCGTCGATCACGTACGCCGGCGTCCCGACGCTCGCGGCGATCTCGGCCACGTCCACCCCGGCCACGGCGAGCACGCCCTCGGCGTCCTTGCCCACGCCGTCGCTCCAGAGCTTCGGCAGGAGCGCGTTGACGTCCTCGGGGACCGCCAGCCAGCCGGGCGCGCGTGAGGTCGCGTCGGCGTGGATGGAGCCGGCGACGTGGGTGTGGGTCATGGGGTGGCGCTGTCCTTCACGGGGCGGGGGGGTGCGGGGCGGGAGTCCGGTGGTCGTCGCGGCGCGAGGGTCGCGGCCGCACTGGTACATTCTTCTCCGGTCCAGGCCGGGACGCGTCGAGCACGATCTTCACGAGACTGCCACGAGATGATCTGCACGCGACGCCGTCACGAGCCCCCGTAGCTCAGGGGATAGAGCACCGCCCTCCGGAGGCGGGAGCGCAGGTTCGAATCCTGCCGGGGGCGCCTCGGCGCCACGGACCACCACCGGGAGAGGGACCATGAGCGACACCGTCCTCGAGACCCCGGTCTCGGACACCGGCCCGGTCCTGCGCCGGCTGTCCGTCCTCGACCGCTGGCTGCCCGCCTGGATCCTGGCCGCGATGGTCCTCGGCCTCCTGCTCGGCCGGGTGGTGCCGGGCCTCGCCGGCGCGCTCGACGCGGTGCAGGTCGGCTCGGTGTCGGTGCCGATCGCGGTCGGGCTGCTCGTGATGATGTACCCGGTCCTGGCCAAGGTCCGCTACACCGACACGGGGGCCGTGCTGCGCGACCGCCGGCTGATGATCGCCTCGCTGGCCCTCAACTGGCTCGTGGCGCCCGCCTTCATGTTCGCCCTGGCCTGGCTGTTCCTCCCCGACCTGCCCGAGTACCGCACCGGGCTGGTCGTCGTCGGGCTCGCGCGCTGCATCGCGATGGTGCTGATCTGGAACGACCTGGCCTGCGGCGACCGCGAGGCCGCCGCGGTGCTGGTGGCGGTCAACGCGGTCTTCCAGGTCGTCGCCTTCGGCGCGCTCGGCTGGTTCTACCTGCAGGTGCTGCCCGGCTGGCTGGGGCTGGCGACCACCTCCGCCGGCTTCTCCGTCGGCGCCATCACCGTGAGCGTGCTCGTCTTCCTCGGCGTCCCCCTCCTCGCCGGCTTCCTCACCCGGACGCTCGGCGAGCGCCGCGGCGGACGTGACTGGTACGAGGCCACGGTGCTGCCCCGGATCGGACCCTTCGCGCTGTACGGGCTGCTGTTCACCATCGTCGTGCTGTTCGCGCTCCAGGGCCGCACGATCACCGACCGGCCGCTCGACGTCGCGCGCATCGCCCTGCCGCTGCTGGTCTACTTCGCCGTCGTCTTCAGCGCCGGGATGCTGCTCGGCCGCGCCCTGCGGCTCGGCTACCCGCGCACCACCACGCTCGCCTTCACCGCGGCCGGCAACAACTTCGAGCTGGCGATCGCGGTGGCGGTGGCCACCTTCGGCGTCACGTCGGGACAGGCCCTCGCGGGCGTCGTCGGGCCGCTCATCGAGGTGCCGGTCCTCGTCGGGCTCGTCCACGTCGCCCTCCGGCTGCGCCGCCACTTCCCCGCCACCACCGCGTCGACCGATCGGGAGGTGCACCCGTGACCACGGTGCTGTTCGTGTGCGTGAAGAACGGCGGCAAGTCGCAGATGGCCGCCGGGCTGTTCCGTCGGGCCGTCGCCGCGGACCCGGACGCCGGTCGCTGGCGGGTCGTCTCCGCCGGCACCCGGGCGGGGTCCGCGCTCAACGCGCTGTCGGTGGAGTCCCTGGCCGAGGTCGGGGTCGACGTCGCCGACCAGCGCCCGCAGCAGCTGACCCCCGAGCTGCAGCGGGCGGCGGACGTGGTCGTCACGGTCGGCGAGGCCGAGGTCGAGCCGCTGCCCGGCGCGCGGTACGAGACGTGGAGCGTCGACGAACCCTCGCTGCGCGGCGTCGACGGGATCGAGCGGATGCGGCTGGTGCGCGACGACATCGCCCGTCAGGTCGAGGACCTCCACCGCCGGCTGTCCGCCGGCTCCTGACGGCTCCTGACGGCTCCCGCCAGGCCGCGCACCCCGGGCTCGGCGGACCTGCGTAGCCTTGGGCCCATGGAGTCAGTGCTGACGTTCGGACCCACCGGCCACGCGAGCACCCGGGTGGTCTTCGGTGCCGCCGCGCTGTCGGAGGTGACGCAGGACGAGGCCGACGAGACGCTCGCCCTGGTGCGGCGCCACGGCATCAACCACCTCGACACCGCCGCGAGCTACGGCGAGTCCGAGCTGCGCCTGGCCCCCTTCCTCGCCGACCACCGCGACGAGGTCTTCCTCGCGACCAAGACCGGCGAGCGCACCCGCGAGGGCGCGTGGGCCGAGGTCAACCGCTCGCTCGAGCGGCTCGGCGTGGACCACGTCGACCTGATCCAGCTGCACAACCTCGTCGACGAGGCCGAGTGGCAGCAGGCGTACGCGCCCGACGGCGTGCTCGAGGCCGTGGTCCGGGCCCGCGACGAGGGCCTGGTGCGCCACATCGGCGTGACCGGGCACGGCGTCACCGTCGCGCGGCAGCACCTGCGCTCGCTGGAGCGCTTCGACTTCGCCTCGGTGCTGCTGCCGTACAACTACGCCATGGCGCAGAACCGCGCCTACCTCGACGACTTCGAGGAGCTCGCCGAGGTGTGTGCGCAGCGCGGCGTCGCGATGCAGACGATCAAGGCGATCACCCGTGCGCCCTGGGTCGACGGGGCCGAGCGCCACGCGGCCACCTGGTACGAGCCGCTGACCGACCGGGCGGCCATCGAGGTGGCTGTGGCCTGGGTGCTCGGCCGGCCCGGCGTCTACCTCAACACGGTCGGCGACATCCACGTCCTGCCCACCCTGCTCGACGCCGTCGAGCGCTTCGAGAGCGGCGGCGGGCAGCGCCCGGACGAGGACGCGATGGCCGAGCTCTCCCGGGCCTGGGGCCTGGAACCGCTCTTCGTCTGAGCCCCCGGTCGGTCGTCGGGGTCCACGACCCCGTCCTGATCGACACGTCGGACGAGACACGGGTCCAGCGACCGCCTCCCTCCCCCGGGCCGCCCGGGCGCCGCTTGCGAGACTTCCGACCATGCGCGCGCAGCAGGTGACCGGACCCGAGGTGTTCCACGGCGAGGGGCCGGTGTGGCACCCCGGCTGGGGCGGGCTGCGGTTCGTCGACATGCTCGCCGGCGACGTCATGACGCTGCGCGCCGACGGTTCGCTGGACCGCCTCCACGTGGGCTCGGTCGCCGCGGCCGTCCGGCCGCGGGTCGGCGGCGGCGCGGTCATCGGCGTCGAGCGTGGCTTCGCCCTCGAGGACCCCGACGGGACCGTCACCGCCCTGCCCGAGCTGTGGAGCAGCACCGACGTCCGGATGAACGAGGGCGGCTGCGATCCGCAGGGCCGCTTCTGCTGCGGCTCGATGGCGTACGACCAGACCGAGGGCGCCGCGACGCTCTTCCGTCTCGACCCCGACGGCTCGACCAGCGTCGTCCTGACCGGGGTGACCGTCTCCAACGGGCTGGAGTGGAGCCCGGACGGTTCGCTGGCCTACTACGACGACACCCCCACCGGGGAGGTCGCCGTCTTCGACCACGACCCCGTGCGCGGCTTCCTCAACCGTCGGCGGTTCGCCGCGCTGCCCGACGACGGGCGTCCCGACGGCCTGACCGTCGACGCGGACGGCGGGGTCTGGGTCGCGGCGTACGGGGCCGGGCTCGTCTACGGCTTCAGCCCCGACGGCACCCTCGTCGAGCGCGTCGAGGTGGGGGCGGCCAACACGACCGCCTGCACCTTCGGCGGCGAGGGGCTCGACCGGCTGTTCATCACCACCTCGAAGGAGGACGCCGACCTCGAGGCCGACCCGCTCGCCGGGTCCCTCTTCGTGGCCGACGTCGGCGTGCGCGGGCGGCCGGTCCGACCCTTCGCCGGCTGAGCGGGCCCGCTCCCCGCGGCCGGGCTGGCAGACTCGCGGCGTGCGCGAGGTGCAGGTGGTCACGAGCCGGGACGTGCCCCTCGGCGGCCCGCGGGCCATGACGGTCCGCCGCACGCTGCCGCAGCGGGAGCGGTCCCTCGTCGGGGCCTGGTGCTTCGTCGACCACTACGGGCCCGACGACGTGGCGGTGAGCGGAGGGATGGACGTCCCCCCGCACCCGCACACCGGGCTGCAGACCGTCAGCTGGCTCTTCGGCGGGGAGGTCGAGCACCGCGACAGCGGTGGCGTGCACGCCCTGGTGCGCCCCGGCGAGCTCAACCTCATGACCGCCGGCTCCGGCGTCGCGCACTCCGAGGTCTCCACGCCGGGGACGACCGTGCTGCACGGCGTCCAGCTCTGGGTGGCCCTGCCCGACGCCGCCCGGCACCTCCCGCGCACCTTCGCCCACCACGTGCCCGACCCCGTGCACCGGGCCGGGGCCACCGTCCGGGTGCTGCTCGGCACCCTCGCCGGGGACACCTCGCCCGTCGCGACCCACACCCCGCTGCTGGCCGCCGAGGTCGTCCTCGAGCCGCGCGCCACCCTCGAGGTGGACGTCGACCCGGCCTTCGAGCACGGCCTCCTGGTCGACCTCGGTCCGGTCGCGCTGGAGGGCACCGCGCTCGGGCGCTCCGAGCTCGGCTACGTCGCGCCCGGGGCGGAGCGGCTGCGCCTCGCGAACCCGGGCGACGATCACGCCCGGGTCCTCCTGCTCGGGGGCGAGCCGTTCACCGAGCCCGTGCTCATGTGGTGGAACCTCGTCGCCCGCACCCACGAGGAGATCGTCGCCCTGCGCCAGGACTGGGAGGACGGCAGCGACCGCTACGGCCGCGTCGAGGGCTACGCCGGTGGGACCCGGCGGCTGCCCGCGCCCGCGCTGCCCGGCACGCGGCTCACACCGCGCCTGGCGCCGCCGGCCGCCGGTGACCGCAGCGCCTGGGGCTGACGCCGGCCCCACGACCCGGACCGGGCCGCTCGACGGGCGGCTCAGCGACGGAGCAGGGGCGCCACCGCGTCCGCGACGTCCTGCGGTGAGCTGACCATCGTCAGGTGCCGGCCCGGCACGACCACCGGGGGCGGCGCGCCGATCGCCGCCGCGGTCGAGCCCGGCGACTGCGGGGTGTAGGCCCCGTCGACGTCGTCGCGTCCCCAGACCACGAGCCGGGGCACGTCCGAGCGACGGAGCGCGTCCAGCTGCTCGGGAGTCATCGCGGGGATCACGCCGCGTGAGGCGTTGCCGAGCAGGGCGCGCTCGGTGCCGCGCTGCTGCAGCGGCCGGCGCCACCGGTCCACCCCGGCCGCGTCGAGCGGGGGGCAGGTCGGGCCGCACTGGCTCGCGTACAGGCCCCGGACCAGCCGGTCGGAGCGCAGCGCCAGGCGCACCAGCGACGTGCGGTAGGGCTCGACCAGCAGGCGCGGGCCACGACCGACGTCGAGCGGCAGCGCGTCGCCGTCGAGGAAGACCACCCCGGCCACGTCCTGAGGGGCCTCGAGCGCGGCCAGCCCGACGACGGCCGCTCCGGAGGAGTGGCCGACCAGGACGGGGGCGTCGCGCCCGGTCAGCCCGAGCGCGGCGGCGAAGGCCAGCGTCTGCCGCGCGAGGTGGTCGACGTCGAAGGGGGCGACCGCGTCGCTGTAGCCCTGGCCCGTCAGGTCGAAGGCGAAGACCCTGTGCTCGGCGCCCAGCACCTCGCCGAGCCGCTGCCAGACGTCGGCGGTCTCGAACGCGCCGGGCACGAGCACGACCGGGGAGCCGTGGTCGCCCCAGGAGAGGAACCGGGTGCGCACGTCCCCCGCCTGCACGAGGCGCAGCCCCGCCGGTGGTGCCGGTGGCGTGCTCGTGGCGAGGTTCACGACGACGCTCGCCGCGGTCACCACCCCCGCGAGCGCGGCCAGCGCCAGGAGGACGGTCCGCAGCCGGTGCCGACGTCGAGCTGCCACGCCCCCATCTTCACCCCCGCCCCTACCCTCTCCTGACCGCCGCGACGTGCCGGTGCCGGTCGCGTCCGGACGGCTGCCGCTGCTGCGGGGTGGCGCGCGCGTGCTGTCGCTGCTCCTGACCCGCCGAGCCGCAGGCTCGACGGGCTCTTGGGCGCCCACCCCCTGGTAGCGTCGCGCCGACCTGGCCGCCCTCGCGCCGGGAGAGCAGCGGGAGGTGGAGCAGCGCGTGTCCGACGTGTCCTCGTCCGACCCGCCGTCCGCGCCCGCTGCCCGTGGGGGTGCGGCCGCCGTCGTCGGCCTGTGGCTGCTGACCCGCGGGCTGTCGATGGTCCTGCTCGCCACCGCCGAGCGCCTCGTCGTCGGCGACGTCTTCTACTACTGGCGCAGGATCAGCGCGCTCGGCGAGGCCGGCCTGGCGGGGACGCTGCGCGAGTACCCGACCCCGGTCGTGTGGTTCCTCTCGCTGCCCCAGGTCGCCGGTGGCTCGCGCACCGGCTACCTCGTCGGCTTCGTCGTGCTCATGCTCGCCCTCGACGGCGTGCTGACGTACGCGCTCTGGCGCTCGGCCGGCCGTCGCCGGGACCGGGCGCTCGACTTCTGGCTCCTCTACGTCTTCCTCGTCGGGCCGCTCTGCTACACCCGCTTCGACATGGTCCCGGCCGTGCTCGCCGGGGGCGCGCTGCTCGCCGCGCGGCGCCGGCCCTGGCTGACCGGCGCGCTCACCGGTCTCGGCGCGGCGATCAAGCTGTGGCCGGCCCTGCTGGCCGGCGCGTTCGCGGTCCGGCGGCGCGGGCGCGGCGCCATGCTCGGCGCCTTCGCCGGCGTGGGCTTCGGGCTGGCCGGGCTCAGTCTCGTGACCGGGGGCCTCGGCCGGCTGTTCTCGCCGCTGACCTGGCAGTCCGGGCGCGGCCTCCAGATCGAGTCGGTGTGGGCGACGCCGCTGATGGTGGCGCGCGCGGTCGCCCCGGGGACCTGGCAGGTCCGCTACTCCTCCTTCCAGGCGTACGAGGTGTTCGGACCCGGGGTCGCGGCCTTCCTCACGGTCAGCACCGTGGCCACGGTCGTCGGGCTGCTCGCGACCGTCGCGCTCTTCGTGCGCGGGTTCGGCAACCCTGAGGTGACCGCGGTCGGTCTCGGGCTGCTCGTCCTGGCCACGATCGCCATCACCACGATCACCAACAAGACCCTCAGCCCGCAGTACCTGCTCTGGCTCGGCGGGCCCGCCGCCGTGCTGCTGCTCTCGCGCTCGGCCGAGGGCCCGCGCTGGCACCGCACGATCGACCGCCTGGCCGTGCAGCTGCTGGTGCTCGCGCTGCTGACCCAGCTGACCTATCCCCTCCTCTACAACGGGATCCTCGGCCGCGGCAGCCACCCCTTCATGGTCGTCTCGACCGTCGTGACCAGCCTGCGCAACCTGACGCTGCTCGTCATCACCGTCGAGCTCTGCCGCCACGCCTGGGTCGCCCTGGCGCGCGGCCGGGCGACCCTCGACGCGGGCTGACCCACCCGGATCGTCTCCCGGGCGCCAGGCTCGTGTGGGTAAGGTGGACCACCGGCGCGGCCGGTCTGGTCCGGACGCCGCCGAGCCCCTGGGCGCCCCCTCCGACGGATGCCCTCGAGCCCGGTGGCCGACCCTGGTCGCGGCACGCAGGGGGAGACCGCAGCAGCGCGGTCTCGAGCGACGGGAAGAAGGCGACAGTGGCCATCGCGCCAGGGACATCCACCGCGGCGAGCGGCACGGGCGACGGCGGGGTCGAGGACTTCGGCGCCAACGACTGGCTGCTGGAGGAGATGTACGAGCGCTTCAGCGCCGACCCCTCCTCGGTCGACCCGAGCTGGGCGGCCTACTTCGCCGAGCACGGGGCTCCCGGCGAGGCCGCCCCCGCGGGCGGCCGGCGCAGCGGCGCCGGTGCGGCGACGAACGGCGCGTCCGACGCCGCGGCGAACGGCGCCTCCCACGCCACCGCCAACGGCTCGGCCCACTCCTCCCCGGGCGCCTCCGCCGCGAGCGCCGGGACCACCGGCGCGAGCGTGCCGCGCGACCCCGCCGCCACCCCGACGGCGAGCTCCGGGACCGGGGTCCCCACCGTCGACCCGACCTCCGGGCGCCCGAGCCCCCGCGCCGAGGTGACGCCCGACCCGCCGCAGGCGCCCGGCACGGCGTCCACCGCCGAGACCGGCACCGACCCCGACGCCCAGGCCGCCCGCCCCACCCCGGCCGCCCGCCGCCAGCCGACCGTCGAGACGACCGTCCCGGCCAGGGAGGGCCGCCCGAGCGCCCCCGGTGCCCGCGGCGCGGTCCCCGCCGACCCGCCGAACCCGTCCGACCGCCCCGAGGTGGGCAACGAGGAGCCGACGCGCACGACGCTGCGCGGCGCCCCGGCCCGCACCGCCAAGAACATGGACGCGTCGCTGTCGATCCCGACCGCGACCAGCGTCCGCTCGCTGCCGGTCAAGCTGCTGATCGACCAGCGCATCGTGATCAACAACCACCTGCGGCGCGCCCGCGGCGGCAAGGTCTCCTTCACCCACCTCATCGGCTACGCGATGGTGCAGGCGCTCAAGAGCGTCCCGGCCATGAACAACAGCTACGCCGTCGTCGACGGCAAGCCGACGATGGTCCAGCCGGCCCACATCAACCTCGGCCTGGCCATCGACCTGCCCAAGCCCGACGGCACCCGCCAGCTGCTGGTGCCGAGCATCAAGAGCTGCGAGAACCTCGACTTCGCGCAGTTCTGGGCGGCGTACGAGACGATGGTCGGCAAGGCCCGCCTCGGCACGCTGGCCGTCACCGACTTCGCCGGCACCACCATCACGCTGACCAACCCGGGCACGATCGGCACCAACCACTCGGTGCCGCGCCTGGTCGAGGGCCAGGGCACGATCATCGGCGTCGGCTCGATGGACTACCCGCCCGAGTTCCAGGGCTCGAGCCCGGACCGCCTCGCCGAGGCGGCGGTCAGCAAGATCCTCACGCTCACCTCGACCTACGACCACCGCGTCATCCAGGGCGCCCAGTCCGGTGAGTACCTGCGTCGCCTGCACGCGCTGCTGCTCGGCGAGGAGGGCTTCTACGACGACGTCTTCGCGGCGCTCCGCATCCCGTACGAGCCCATCCGCTGGGCGCAGGACGTCAGCACCGACCACGAGGACCAGATCCCCAAGCAGGCGCGGATCATGGAGCTGATCAACGCCTACCGGGTGCGCGGGCACCTGATGGCCGACACCGACCCGCTGGAGTACCGCCAGCGCCGCCACCACGACCTCGACGTGCAGAGCCACGGCCTGACGCTGTGGGACCTCGACCGCGAGTTCGCGACCGGGACGTTCGGCGGCGGCACCGGGCGGATGAAGATGCGCAAGATCCTCGGGATCCTGCGCGACTCCTACTGCCGCACGACCGGCGTCGAGTACATGCACATCTCCGACCCGGCCCAGCGTCGCTGGCTCCAGGACCGGGTGGAGCGCCCGCACGAGTCGCTGCCGCGCGAGCAGCACCTGCGCATCCTCGACAAGCTGAACGAGTCGGAGGTCTTCGAGACCTTCCTGCAGACGAAGTTCGTCGGGCAGAAGCGCTTCAGCCTCGAGGGCGGCGAGTCCGCCATCGCCGTGCTCGACGAGGTCTGCGAGCAGGCCGCCGACGCCGGCCTGGTCGAGGTCTGCATCGGCATGCCGCACCGCGGCCGGCTGAACGTGCTGGCCAACGTGGTCGGCAAGTCGTACGCCCAGATCTTCCGCGAGTTCGAGGGCAACATCGACCCGCGCACCGTGCAGGGCTCCGGCGACGTGAAGTACCACCTGGGCTCGGAGGGCGAGTTCACCGCGCTCAGCGGCGCCACGATCAAGACCTCCGTCGCGGCCAACCCGAGCCACCTCGAGGCCGTCAACCCGGTCCTGGAGGGCATCACCCGGGCCAAGCAGGACATCCTCGACCGGGGCGCGGAGTTCCCGGTGCTGCCCGTCCTCATGCACGGCGACGCGGCGTTCGCCGGGCAGGGCGTGGTCGCGGAGACGCTGAACCTCTCCCAGCTGCGCGGCTACCGCACCGGCGGCACGATCCACATCATCGTCAACAACCAGGTCGGCTTCACCACCTCCCCGACCGAGTCGCGCTCCAGCGTCTACTGCACCGACGTCGCGCGGATGGTCGCGGCGCCGATCTTCCACGTGAACGGCGACGACCCCGAGGCCTGCATCCGCGTCGCGCGGCTGGCGTTCGACTTCCGCCAGGCGTTCAACAAGGACGTCGTCATCGACCTGATCTGCTACCGTCGCCGCGGCCACAACGAGGGCGACGACCCGAGCTTCACCCAGCCCCGGATGTACGACCTCATCGAGAAGAAGCGCTCGACGCGCAAGCTGTACACCGAGGCGCTCATCGGCCGCGGCGACATCTCCGTCGAGGACGCCGAGGGCGTGCTGACCCGCTTCCAGGAGCGGCTGGAGAGCGTGTTCCGCGAGGTCCGCGACCCCGAGCTGCCGACCCGCCACGCGGTCGCGCGCTCGGTGCCGTCGTACCCGAGCAAGAGCCCGGGCGCCACCCGCGGGACCAGCGCGATCACGCTCGAGGACATGAAGAAGATCGCGGACGCCCACACGACGTTCCCCGACGGCTTCACCGTCCACCCGAAGGTCATGCCGCAGCTGCAGCGGCGCGCGACCGCCATCGCCCAGGGCCCGATCGACTGGGCCACCGGCGAGATCCTCGCGCTCGGTTCGCTGCTGCTCGAGGGCCGTACGGTCCGCCTCACCGGCCAGGACAGCCGGCGCGGGACGTTCGTGCAGCGGTTCGCCGCGGTCGTCGACCGCCAGACCGGCGAGTCGTGGGTGCCGCTCAAGCACCTCGCCGACGAGCAGGGCAAGTTCCACATCTTCGACTCCCTGCTCAGCGAGTACGCGGCGATGGGCTTCGAGTACGGCTACTCGGTCGCCCGGCCGGACGCGCTCGTGCTCTGGGAGGCGCAGTTCGGTGACTTCGCCAACGGCGCGCAGACGATCATCGACGAGTACATCTCCTCGGGCGAGGCGAAGTGGACGCAGAAGTCGGGCGTCGTGCTCCTGCTCCCCCACGGCTACGAGGGCCAGGGCCCGGACCACTCCTCGGCCCGGATCGAGCGCTTCCTCACCCTGGCCGCGGAGGACGCCTTCGTCGTGGCGCAGCCGTCGACGCCGGCCAGCCACTTCCACCTGCTGCGCCGCCACGCGTTGAACGAGCGGCACCGCCCGGTCATCATCGCGACGCCCAAGTCGATGCTGCGCAACAAGCTCGCGACCTCGATGCCGGACGACTTCACCAGCGGTTCGTGGCTGCCGGTCCTCGCCGACCCGACGATCACCGACCCCGGTGCGGTCGAGAAGGTGCTGCTGTGCTCGGGCAAGGTCCGCTGGGACCTGGTCACCCGGCGCAAGCAGAACGGCCAGGACGGCCGGGTCGCGATCATCCCGGTCGAGCGGCTCTACCCGCTGCCCGCGAAGGAGATCGCCGAGCAGCTGAGCCGCTTCGAGCGCGTCTCGTCGGTGACGTGGGTGCAGGACGAGCCGCGCAACCAGGGTGCCTGGCCCTTCATGGCGCTCAACCTGCCTGCTGCGCTGGGCGAGGCGTCGCCGGACCGGACGTGGGAGCTGCGCTCGGTCACCCGGGCCGCGTCGTCCGCGCCGTCGGTCGGCTCGGCCAAGGTCAGCGAGGCCCAGCAGAAGGCCATGCTCGACGCCGCCTTCGCCTGAGCCTGTCCCCGGGTCGTATCCGACCGCGCCTGCTGTGCGCGGTCGGGTCCTTCCCGCAACCGGAGTGGAGCTGACGTGTACTTCACCGACCGCGGCATCGAGGAGCTGAGCTCTCGTCGGGGCGACGACGAGGTCACCCTCGCCTGGCTCGCCGAGCAGCTGCAGGCCTTCGTCGACCTCAACCCCGAGTTCGAGGTGCCCGTCGAACGCCTCGCCACCTGGCTAGCCCGCCTCGACGACGAGGACGACTGACCCTCGGCCCGCCCCGCGCGTTCCGCGTACGCCCCCACCCCGTACGCCTGCGCCGCCCTCTGCGCTCGCCGCCCTCTGCGCTCGCCGCCTGGTCGGTTTACCACGTTAACGTGGTAGACCGACCGTGACCGTGGCAGATCTGCCTGGTTGACGGGTGGTTTACCACGTTGACGTGGTAAACCGACCGGGCCGTGGGACCCGCGCGAGGGGCCACGGAACCGTCCGGCGAGTGCTCAGCGAGGGGACGAGCGGCCACGCTCGGCGCGCCAGGTCTCGACGCGGCGCCGGGAGGCGCGCGAGCACCAGGCGTCCTCGACGACCTCGGTCAGCTGGGCCAGCGTCAGCTCGGCGACCCGGCTGCCCCGGACGAGCACCGACGGGTGCCCGTCGAAGTGCGGCGTGGTGAAGAACGGGTTCGAGGGGTCCTCGACGAGCGCCTGCTTGTCGAGCTCGTCGGGGACCCAGACGACGATGACGTCGTCGTAGCGCTCGCCGGTCCGCACGTCGTACGCGTCCGGGCGCGGGGTGCGGAAGAAGACGAAGCTCTTGCCGCCGACCTGGTAGACCGCGTTGCCGCGCCCGCCCGACTCCTTCACGACGTGGGGCATCGCCAGCGCGAGGGCGTGCACGTCCGCCACCCGCGCCGCCCGCGACCGCACCACGTCCGGCAGCGTAGGACGACGCCGCGCCCGCTCGGCCAGCCGCCTCGGGCGGTGCCGCGCCGCCGCAGGAAGGGGTCGGCCAGCGCCGGCGGGACGTCGCCGAGGTCGTCACGGGAGAGGGCCGGGGGCACGATCTCGTCGACCCGGTCCAGCGCGTCCGGGGTGACGGGCCCGGCGTCGAGCGCGCAGGGTGGGTGATCCGGGTGCTGTCGGCGTGGTCCGGTTCGCTCGCGGGACCGACCATCGTCGCCCCAGGCAGAGGGGGCTGACCATCACGCCGCTGCGTTCAAGGCTGCGGTCGTCCGTGACGTCGGTGGGGAACCGGCGTCGCTAGAGTGCGGGGGTGGTGAAGACCGGCGCAGGCCCGACCGACGTGGCGACGCCGGAGGCGGTGACTGCGGCGTTGCGCCAGCTGGCCGGGCACGAACCGGCGGGCGTCTGGGCCGCGCCGGGTCGGGTGAACCTCATCGGCGAGCACACCGACTACAACGACGGCTTCGTGCTCCCCTTCGCCCTCGAGCAGCAGGTCGTCGTCGCCGCCGCGCCACGCGAGGACGGAACCTGGCGCGTCCGCTCCCTGAACCGTCGCCAGACCCAGGCCTTCGGCCCCGACGACCTCGTCCCCGGCCGGGTCGACGGGTGGGCGGCGTACGTCGCGGGCGTGGTCTGGGCGCTCGCCGAGGCCGGGCACGCCGTACGGGGCGCCGACCTCGTGCTCGGCTCGGACGTGCCCTCCGGCGCCGGGCTCTCCTCCTCGGCCGCGCTCGAGTGCGCCGTCCTCACCGCCCTCGTCGACCTCTCCGGGCTCGACGTCGCCCCGCTCGAGCGCGCCCGGCTGGCCCGCCGCTGCGAGAACGACTACGTCGGCGCCCCGACCGGCCTGCTCGACCAAGCGGCCTCGACGCTGTGCGAGGCCGACCACGCCCTGTTCCTGGACTGCCGCAGCGCCGACACCCGCCAGGTGCCGCTCGACCTCGGCGCGGCGGGGCTCGAGCTGCTCGTGCTCGACACGAAGACGCCGCACTCGCACGTGACGGGCGAGTACGGCGACCGCCGGCGCAGCTGCGACGAGGCCGCCCGCATCCTCGGCGTCCCGGCGCTGCGCGACGTCGCCGTCGACCAGCTCGACGACGCGCTGGGGCGGCTGCCCGACGACGAGATGCGCCGCCGGGTCCGCCACGTCGTCACCGAGGACGCCCGCGTCCTCGAGGCCGTGGCGGTGGCCGACGACGGCCGCCCGGGTGATCTGGCGCCGCTGCTCGACGCCTCCCACGTCTCGATGCGCGACGACTTCGAGATCACCGTCCCCACCGTCGACCTCGCCGTCGAGGCCGCCCGCGCCGCCGGGGCCCACGGAGCGCGGATGACGGGCGGTGGCTTCGGCGGCTGCATCATCGCGCTGGTGCCGGCCGGTGAGTCCGACGAGGTCGGGCAGGCCGTCGCGGACGCCTTCGCCGAGGCCGGCCACGGAGCACCCGCGTGGTTCGTCGGACGCCCCTCGGCTGGCGCGCGCCGGGTCCGGTGACCCCGCGCGTCCACGACACAACACGACAACACACGACACACGCGACACGACCCCACGCAACGCGGCCGCCTGCACGACGGTCCGCGCCCAGTCCGTCGGGGCACCGTCGACGCCGCGCCGCTGGCACGACGTGGCGCTGCCGTGGGCTCAGCACGGGCTCGGCGGGCCCGGGCCCCACCCGAGCTCGAGCGGTCAGCCCTCGCCGGCCGCCTCGGCCCCGCTGAGGAGCGCACGGGTCGACCGCGGGTGCAGCACGGCCACCAGCGTGGCCACGGCGACGGCGATCATGGCCACGGCGACCCCGGTGGTCGCCCCTCCGCGGAAGCTCCAGCCCACCGGGAGCATGATCAGCTGTACGGCGACGACAGGGCCCCGCGCCCACCGCCGCACCCGTAGCAGCGCCCGGGCCGCGACCACCAGCAGGACCGCGAACCCGATCATGGTCACCGAGACGCCGACGCCCACGACGGCGCGGAAGAGGCGCACCTGACCGATCTCGACGACGCCGTACGCCAGCGCCACCAGGCCCTCCAGCGCGGCGAGGGCCGCGGCGGCGGTCAGCTGGGGCGGGCGCGCAGGGGTCGCGGGGGCGGGCACGGCGCTCACTCTAGGCGGCACGCGAAAGGCCGGCCGTCAACCGCGACACGCGGCGGGCGGCACTGCCGCCGAGCAGGAACACGCGAGAAAACCTCACGCGGACGTGTCGGGGACCAGACCAGCGGGCAAGTGGGCCGTAACAAACCCGAAATGTGAGGGAACCTACGCCCGGTCCCCTTGTGCAGGTCGGCGTTAGTTGAAAGGCTTGCCCAGACGGAAGAGGCCAGTGTAGGTCGTGGTGGTTCCGTGCGCGCACCGGGTCCCCTCGGGGAGCGGTGGAGACAAGTGAGGAGTGTGCAAGCCATGGATTGGCGCCACAAGGCCGCCTGCCTGGACGAGGACCCGGAGCTGTTCTTCCCCATCGGGAACACGGGCCCGGCCCTTCTCCAGATCGAAGAGGCCAAGCAGGTCTGTCGTCGCTGCGACGTCAGGGACTCCTGCCTCCAGTGGGCACTCGAGGCCGGCCAGGACCACGGGGTCTGGGGCGGGCTGAGCGAGGACGAGCGCCGCGCGCTCAAGCGTCGCGCCGCCCGCGCGAGGATCCGCACCGCCTGAGGGGCGGTCCGTCCGCGTCGACCCGCCTGGGTCCACGCTGCTGCACAGACGCCGGGACGGCCCGTCCCGGCGTCCTTCGTTGCCCGGGGTCTCGCTGTGATCCCTGGCGTCGGGGCGCCTCCGGGTGCGCCGCTCGGACCCGGTGTCCAGATGTCCCCGTGGTCTATCTGGCCGTGATGTCTCCGCTGTGCTGTTGTCGAAGAGTTCTTCGGGCCGGTGCCGCTGTGCGGACGCAACCAGGGCGCAGTGTCCTCGATCCCGTGCCAGGTGCGGTCCACCTCAGGAGCCGGGCACGCCGAGCGGCCCGCACCCCGAGGGGCGCGGGCCGCGACGTCGACCGTACGGCCGGGTCGGATCAGCTGATGCGGTCCTTGGCCGTGAAGGCCACCGCCCCGCGGGCGGGGAGGGTGACCCTCGCCCGGCCGTTCGACCGGACCCGGACCTCGGTCCCGGTGCACCCGCGGGCCGCCTTGCCGCCCGAGACGATGTCGCAGTAGCGACCCGCCCGGAGCCCGGTCTGCACCGTGATCGTCCGCTCGCCGCTCGCGCCGGCGAAGTCGGTGGTGTCGTTGTTGTTGAACCCGGCCCAGCCGCGGCTGCCCCGGCTGAAGGCGAGCACGTTGTACTCGCGGTCGTAGACGTTGCGCTTCGCCCTGCCCGCCACGTAGCGGTGGAAGCGGACCATCGACACGACCTGGTTCAAGCGGTGGTCGCAGGTCCACTCCTCGCTGCTGCAGTCGGCGTCGGTGATCATGCCGTCGGCGGCCGCGGGCGGTGAGGCGTTCTTGCCGGACCTGTCGTCGCCCGAGGCGCTGTCGGGCAGGCCGGTGGGCGCCTTGATGGCGAAGCTGGAGTAGACCTGCGGCGAGCCGTAGCCGTCGGCCAGCAGCCACTCGGTGGCCAGGAGGTACCGGTCGCCGTCGCGGTACCCGAGGTACTCCCCGGGGTTGCGGTCGGTGTCGTGGTTGGTCACGAAGGAGAGCGTCTTGCTGCTCTTCGTCAGCCCCGACGCGCTCCCGAAGGTCGACAGCCCGGAGATGTCGCCGAGGTTGCCGCTGCCCCCGTAGCTCTTGAAGGCGTTGAAGATCTGCCGGGCGCCGTCGAGCCCGAGGACGTCGCCGGAGACCTCGAAGGCCTGCGGGGCGAGCGCGCCCGGGCTGCCGCCGAAGACCTCGAGGGCCCAGTACGGCCGCTTGCCGTCCTTGGTGCGGCGGAGCTTGGAGTAGATGGCGTTGAGGTCCTGCTGGCCCACGTGCTTGCCCGCGTCCACCCGGAACCCGGACACGCCGTAGCCGAGCAGCTTGTTGAGGTAGTCGGCGAGCGTCCCGCGCACCTTCGGCGTCTGGGTCGCGAGGTCCTGCAGGCCCGAGAGGTTGCAGTTGAAGACCTGGGTCTTGCTGTTGTAGTCGCTGATCCCGCCGTTGTCGGTCGGGCACTCGCCACGCGGCACGTGGAAGTCGTTCCTGTCGTAGCCCGCGTCCGGGTAGTCGTAGGAGGAGTAGGTCTTGCCCCCGTACGACTGCGTGCCCTGCCCGGTCGTGTGGTTGATGACCGTGTCGACGTAGACCTTGACCCCGGCCTTGCGGCAGGTCGACACCATCGCCTTGAACTCCGCCTCGTCGCCCATGCGGCTGGTCAGGCCGTAGTCGACGGCCTGGTAGACCTCCCACCAGGGATGCAGGATCGCGCTGCCCGTGCCCGGGTCGGACGCCTCGGTCTGCGTCCGCTTGACCGAGTCCTGCGGCGGCGCCACCTGCACGCCTTCGTAGCCGGCGCGGTCGAGCCGGGGGCACTCGGCGGCGATGGAGCGCCAGTTCCACTCCCAGAGGTTCACGGTGACCCCGGGCTCCTGCATGCCGCGGGTGCTGACCGGGGTCGTGGTGCTCTGCGAGCCGGACCCGACCGCGGCTCCGGGCGCGGCCTGCGCGGGGACCGCGCCGAGACCGGCACCGGCGAGCACGGCGGCGAGGGAGGCGGCGAGCGAGGTGAAGGTCGCCAGCGACGCACGCGCGGCACGTCGGGGACGGGGTGGGACCATGAGCCCTCCTTTGGGCTGTGGCGGAGCTGCTCGGGGTGAGCGAAGGGCGCGACCGCCGGTCGCGCCCCGGGCCTTCCTAAGGGAGCGGCCGCGACCCTGTCAAGGGCCGCCGCGCGCAGGTCAGCGCGGGATGTCCACCACCGCACGGGTCCCGGGTCCGTCGACGCGGTTGCCGAGCTCGAAGGTGCCCTTCATCTCCGCGACGAGGGTGCTGACGATCTGCAGTCCGAGGCTGCGCGACTTGCGCGCGTCGAAGTCCGGCGGCAGCCCGCGGCCGTCGTCGGTGATCTCGATGCGCAGGTGGCCGCCGGCGGTGCTGGGCACCACCCGCACCTCGCCGGAGGAGTCGGCCAGGCCGTGCTCCACCGCGTTCTGGCAGAGCTCGGTGACGACCATCGCCAGGCTCGTCGCCACGTCGGCCGACACCGCGCCGAAGCTGCCCTCGCGCCGCGCCGACACCCCGCCCCAGCTCGCGGAGACGTCGCCGACCATCCGCAGCAGCCCGTCGGCGACCTTGTCGAAGTCGACGATCTCGTCGAAGGCCTGCGACAGCGTCTCGTGGACGATGGCGATCGACGACACCCGCGAGGTCGCGTCCTCGAGGGCGACGCGGGCCTCGTGCGAGGTCATCCGCCGCGCCTGCATGCGCAGCAGCGCCGCGACGGTCTGCAGGTTGTTCTTCACCCGGTGGTGGATCTCGCGGATGGTCGCGTCCTTGGTGACGAGCTGGCGCTCCTTGCTGCGCAGGTCGCTGACGTCGCGGCAGAGCACGATGGCGCCGACCCGCTCGCCGTCCTCCACGAGCGGGATGACCCGCAGCATCAGGTGCGCGTCGCCGGAGACCAGCTCGCCGCGGCGGGCCGCGCGCCCGGACAGCAGCGACTCCACCGAGTAGTCGACGGGGCCGTCGGAGGCCGGGAAGAAGGTCGCGGTCAGGGTCGGCAGGTGCTCGTCGACCAGGTCGCCGATCAGGCCGAGGCGGCGGTAGGCGCTCAGCGCGTTCGGGCTCGCGTACAGGACGTCGCCGCCGGCGCTGACCTTGATGAAGCCGTCGCCGACGCGCGGGTTCATGGCCAGGTTCGTCTCCCCCGGCGTCGGGAAGGTCCCGGTCGAGACCATCCGGGCCAGCTGCGCCCCGGTGTCGAGGTAGGCCTGCTCGAGCACGCTGGGCGCGCGCACGCCGAGCACGCTGGTGTGCTGCTCGACCACGGCGACGACCCGGTCGCCGAGCGTGACCGGGATGGCGTGGGTGTCGACGGGCATGCCGGCCTGGAGCTTGCCGTCGCTGGTGTGCGTGGTGTCCCCGCTGACGAACGCGCCGGAGACGAGGTGCTCCGGGGAGTAGGCGATCAGGTCGCCCACCACGTCGTCGAAGAGCGAGGTGGCCCCGGTCGTCGGCCGGACCTGCGCGGCGGCCCAGAAGACGTTCGGGTCGTGGTCGGGCACCCAGAGCACCAGGTCGGAGAAGCTGAGGTCGGCGAGCAGCTGCCACTCCGAGACGAGCAGCCTCAGCCAGCGCTGCTCGGCGTCGTCGAGGTCGGTGTGCTCGGCGATGATCTCCGACATCGACGGCATGCCCGCAGCCTAGTGGCGGGCGCCGGCGTCCCGGCCCCCCGCTCGCGGGAACGCCCCACCCGGCTCCGGGACTTTTCCGCCCTCCCGGGCGTACGCGAGGTCGGCGCGCCGCGCGGGGTGCTTGACCCGGCGAACCGACCGGGCGTACTCCTGGGGACCGGACGGGCGCCCCGTCCGCAGAGTCCCTGCGCCCGGAGGAACCCATGCCGAACGACCCCGCACCACCCGCACCCGGCGGGACCGACCCGCGCTGGCGGCTCAGCCCGACCAAGATCGTCGTCGGGATGATCCTGCTCGTCGGCATCGTCGCCCCGCTGCTGGTGGGGACGTACGCCCGCGTCGAGCCGCGCCTGTTCGGCTTCCCGTTCTTCTACTGGTACCAGCTGCTGTGGGTCTTCCTCGCCGCCGGGCTGGTCAGCCTGTCCTTCGTGCTGCTGAAGCGGGAGCGTGAGCGCTTCGCCCGGGCGGCCGGTACCTCCGGGGGCTCGAACAGCTCCTCCGACGCGCAGGGAGACCGCTCGTGAACATCAACGTCGGCGCGCTGGTCGTGCTCATCGTGCTCTTCCTCGCCGTCACCGTGATCGGCTTCCAGGCCGCCCGCTGGCGCCGCGCGGACAACATGGAGTCCCTGCACGAGTGGGGGCTGGGCGGCAGGAGCTTCGGCACCTGGACCACCTGGTTCCTGCTCGGCGGCGACCTCTACACCGCCTACACCTTCATCGCGGTCCCGGCGGCCATGTGGGCCACGGGCGCGGTATCAGGCTTCTTCGCCGTCCCTTACACGATCGTGCTCTACCCGATCATCTTCTACTTCCTGGGCCGGATGTGGTCGGTCGCGCACCGCCACGGCTACGTGACCACGGCCGACATCGTGCAGGGGCGCTACGGAACCCGTTCGCTCAGCCTCGCCGTCGCCGTCACCGGCATCCTGGCGACGATGCCCTACATCGCGCTGCAGCTGGTCGGGATCCAGGCGGTGCTCGAGGTCGTGGGGCTCGGCGGGAGCAGCGCGCTCGCCCGGGACCTCCCGCTGCTGATCGCGTTCGCCGTGCTCGCCGCGTACACCTACTCCTCCGGCCTGCGCGCACCGGCGATGATCGCCTTCGTCAAGGACATCCTGATCTACATCGTGATCATCGTCGCGGTGGTCTACCTGCCCGCCAAGCTCGGTGGCTGGAGCAGCATCTTCGACGCCGCGCAGACCAAGCTGGCCGCGCCCTCGGCGGCGAACCCCGCGCTGCCGACCGGGGCCTTCATCCCCGGCGCCGCCCAGCACTGGGCGTACGCCTCGCTCGCCCTGGGCTCGGCCCTGGCGCTGTTCATGTACCCGCACTCGGTGACCGCGGCGCTGTCGTCGAAGACCCGCAGCACCGGGCGGCGCAACGCCGCGATCCTGCCCGCCTACTCGCTGCTGCTCGGCCTGCTGGCCCTGCTCGGCTTCGTCGCCATCAAGGCGGGGACCAAGCCGATCGGGCTCGACGGCAAGGTCAACCCGCAGCTGGTCATCCCCCAGCTCTTCGAGGACCAGTTCCCGAGCTGGTTCGCCGGTGTCGCCTTCGGCGCCATCGCCATCGGTGCTCTGGTGCCGGCGGCCATCATGTCGATCGCGGCGGCCAACCTGTTCACCCGCAACGTCTACAAGGCCTACCTCAAGCCGCAGGCCACCGACGCGCAGGAGGCGAAGGTCTCCAAGATCGTCTCCCTGGTGACCAAGGTCGGTGCGCTGATCTTCGTGCTGACGCTGGACAAGCAGAACGCGCTGAACTTCCAGCTCCTCGGCGGGCTGTGGATCCTGCAGACGCTGCCGGCGATCGTGTTCGGGCTGTTCACGCGGTGGTTCCACCGCTGGGCCCTGCTGGCCGGCTGGGCGGTGGGCATGATCTACGGGACCGTGGTCGCGTACGGCGGCTGCACGGCCTGCACCACGCGGCCCTTCGGGAACTCGCTGGCGAAGGTTCCCTTCCTGGGCGACGTCGGCTACATCGGCCTGACCGCGCTGGTGCTGAACGTCGCCGTCGCCGTCGTGCTGAGCGCGCTGCTCAATGCGGCGCGGGTCTCCAACGGCACCGACATCACCGTCCAGTCGGACTACTTCGTCGACCTCGGCGACCCGCAGGTCGAGCCGGTCGTCGCCGTCGACCGTCCGATCCACTGACCCGCGCCTGCCGGCTCCCTCGTCGGTTTCCCATGCTTTCTTGGTATCCCTGCACTCTGCACGGCTGATTTGCCGTGCTGGGTCCCAGGTCACCAAGAAAGCATGGGAAACCGACCCGTGGACGGGCTCCACGGGAGCAGGCAGCCGGTCCCTCGGGGCGCGGGCTGCACGGGAGCGGGCACCTGCCGCGGATGTGGGAGACTGGGTGGCCGTGCCCGGCTCCGACCGGGACAGCAGTCGTCGTCACGAGGAGTCACTATGGGTAAGACCGGCCGCAAGCGCCGCGCGCGTCGCAAGAAGGGCGCGAACCACGGCAAGCGCCCCAACGCCTGAGCGCGAGCGCAACGAGAAGGACCCCGCAGCCACAGCTGCGGGGTCCTTCGCCGTCGTGGGCCTTCCCGACCGGGTCGGCGGGCTCAGAGCGAGCGGCGCGTGACCGTCAGCGAGCTCATGATGCTGACCCGCAGGTGAGCGGGGGCCTTCTCGCCGCCGCAGCAGCGCTTGACCAGGGACTTGACCGCCTGCTCGACGTCGAAGCGGTCGAGGCAGGGCTCGCACTCGGTGAGGTGCGCCCGGATCTCGTCCCCGGTGGCGGTGTCGACCTCGTGGTCGAGGAACTCGTAGACCCGGGCGAGGACGTGCTCGCACTCGGCCTTGGTGGGCTCGTTCGCGTCCGCGAAGGGCGTACCGGCGTCGGTGCTCATGCTCGCGTGTCCTCCTTCACCCGCATGCCGCGCTCGCGCGCGTAGTCCGAGAGCAGGCGCCGCAGCTGGGTGCGTCCGCGGTTGAGGCGCGACATCACGGTCCCGATCGGGGTGCCCATGATCTCGGCGATCTCCTTGTAGGCGAAGCCCTCGACGTCGGCGAGGAACACCGCAAGGCGGAAGTCCGGGCTGAGCTGGCCCAGCGCGTCCTTCACGTCGGAGTCCGGCAGGTTCTCCAGCGCCTCGGTCTCGGCCGACTTCAGCCCGCCCGACGTGTGCGACGCCGCCCGGGCGATCTGCCAGTCCTCGACGTTCTCGCCGTCGGAGAGCTGCGGCTGGCGCTGCTTCTTGCGGTAGGTGTTGATGTAGGTGTTCGTCAGGATCCGGTAGAGCCACGCCTTGAGGTTGGTGCCCGGCGTGAACTGGTGGAACGACGAGTACGCCTTCGCGTAGGTCTCCTGGACGACGTCCTCGGCGTCGCTCGGGTTGCGCGTCATGCGCAGCGCGGCGGCGTAGAGCTGGTCGAGGTACTGCAGCGCGTCCCGCTCGAAGCGGGCGTCACGGTCCTCCGGAGCCTCCGTCGCGAGGTCGACGGCGGGCTCCTCGGCGGAGGCCAGCAGCGCGTCGGCCTGAGCGTCCAGGTCGGTCGACGACGGGCTGGACGAGGGGGCGGGCGCGGGCGTCGCGGGGATGCTCATCACGTACGAGAGTACCGGCGGCACGGTCACCCGTGCGGCGTCCCGCGGCAGCGGGGTCACGAACATCGGCATGCTGGCACAACGCCAGGTTCAGGCGGGTATTCCCCGGTCGCCGACCAGCGCCCCGACGAAGGCGACGACCTCGCTCACCACGCGCCCGCGCAGCTCGGAGTCCGTGGGCACCGCGGCCCGGGGCACGCGACCGCCGTGGTCGGCACCCGGGAGCTCCACCACCCGGACGGCCCCCTCCCCCGGCTGCGGGTGGGCGGGGTCGGCGAGCGCCCCGGCACCCGCCGCGGTGAGCGCGTCACGCACCTCGGTCGCGGAGCCGAACACGTCGCGGCTGCCCTGCAGGACCAGCCGCGCGACGTCCGGGGCGAGCAGCTCCGCCAGCCGCGAGCGTTCGGGCCGGCCGGGCGGGTGGAGGGGGAAGCTGAGGCACACCACCCCGGCCGCGCCGAGCACCGCGGCCGTCCGGCAGGCCACCCGGGCTCCGGCGCTGCGCCCGCCGAGCACGAGGGGCAGGCCGGGCCCGACCGCGGCGACCAGCGCGCCGACCCCCGCCAGCCAGGCCTCGTCGAGCAGCGGCGGGCGTACGGCGACCTTGCGCCCCGCGACCCGCCAGGGCTGCTCGAAGCGCAGCACGGTGACGCCCTCGTCGGGCAGCCCGCGGGCCAGGGCGCCGAGGTCCGGCGCGTCCACGCCGCCGCCGGCGCCGTGCCCGAGCACGAGCAGCGCGCGCGCCGAACCCGCCTCGCGCAGGTGGCAGCGTCCCGGTCCCTGCGGGGTCGCCACCTCGACGACCCGCTCGGTGGTCATCCTCAGACCAGCGGTTCCTGGACCGGCGGCTCGGCCGGCCCCGCGGGCTCCGCCGGCTCCTGGGTCAGGGGCTCGAGCAGCTGCGGGCCGTTGTTGCGCACGTCGTTGACCTCGGTAGAGACCGCGTACGCCTCCAGCTCGGCGGCGTCGGTGCCGAGCAGCGCCAGCACCCGGTCCGGCTCGCCGAACGTCGGGTCGAGCCACGCGTCCACGGCGTCCGGACGCACGACCATCGGCATCCGGTCGTGGATGTGGCCCGCCGCGTCGGTGGCCTCGGTGGTGATGACCGCGCAGGTGCGCAGCCACGCCGTGTCGTCATCACGGTCCTTCGTCGGGTCGCGCCAGATCTCGTACAGCCCCGCCATCACCAGCAGGCCGCCGTCGCGCCGGTGGAGGAAGAACGGCTGCTTCCTGCTCCGCCCCTTGCCTGCGGACCCCCGGGGGCCGTCCGAGGCGTGCCCGTCGGGGGTGTACCACTCGTAGAACCCGTCGGCCGGCAGCAGGCAGCGCCGGGCGGCGAAGGCCTTGCGGAACGCCGGCTTCTCCGCGACGGTCTCGACCCGGGCGTTGATCAGCCGCGAGCCGATGGAGCGGTCCTTGGCCCAGGACGGGACCAGGCCCCAGGTCAGGGGGGCGAGCCTGCGGTGCACCTGGCCCGCGTCCGCACCGTCGCGGACCGTGCGCTCCAGGACCGCGGGGACGCTCACCGTGGGGGCCACGTTGTAGTCGGGCTCCGGCAGGTGGTCGAAGATCTCGACGACGTCGAACTGGTCGGCCAGCCGCTCCGGACGGGCCGAGACCGCGTAACGTCCGCACACGACTCCGGACGCTACCGGCGCGGCGTCCCCGGCGCGACAGGGGCCGGGCGACCCGGTAAGAATGGGGCATGACGTTGTTACGCGCGGCCTACCGCACGATGCTGGCCTCCTACTTCATCTCGTCGGGGGTGAAGGCGGTGCGCAACCCCGCTCCCCTGGCTCCCCTGGCCCAGCCGCTGGCCGAGAAGATCGTCCCGGTGGTCAAGCAGTACGCCCCGGACGAGATCTCGGGCTTCGTGCCCGAGGACCCCACCACGCTCGTGCGCATCAACGGCGCGCTCCAGATCGTGGGCGGCCTCGCGCTGGCCACGGGGCGCGGCCGCCGCGTCGGCGCGCTGCTGCTCGCCGGCTCGCTCGTCCCGAGCACGCTGGCCAAGTACCCGTTCTGGGACCAGACCGGTGACGAGAAGGCCGCCTCGCGCGCCCACTTCGCCAAGAACGTGAGCCTGCTCGGCGGCGTGCTGCTCGCCTCGCGCGACACCGAGGGCCGCCCGGGCATCGCCTGGCGCGCGCAGGCCGGGGGCCACGCGATCGCCAAGAGCACCGGCCGGGCGACCAAGAAGCTGACGCACAGCGGGACCGGCGACAAGCTGGCCAAGCAGGCGAGCATCGTCGGCGACGCCGTGAGCGACGTGGCCGGCGAGGTCGCGGACAAGACCTCCGACCTGGCCGAGGCCGCCGTCGCCGGTGGCGCCGCGCTGCTGGGGGCCGCCGCGATCAAGACCCGCGGCACGCGAAAGAAGGCGCGCAAGCAGTTCAAGAGCGCGCAGAAGGTCGCCGTCGAGCAGGCCAAGGTCGCCCGTACGAACGCGGTCAAGCAGGCCAAGGTCGCGCGCGAGCGCCTCGCCGAGCAGGCGAAGGAGGCGCAGAAGGTCGCGGCCAAGCGCGCCGCCGAGACGCGCGAGGCGGCCGAGAAGGCCGCCAAGCAGGCCCGCAAGGACGCCAACAAGCGCGGCAAGAAGGTCGCCGAGCGCGCCGAGAAGATCACCAAGAACATCAAGCTCGGCGAGAACTGAGCGCCGGGGCGCCCGTCGCCCCACCGTTCGGCCCGAGCCCACGCACCACCCCGGACCGCCCGCCCCGAGCAGGGACGGGCGGTCCGGCGCGTCCGGGCCGGGTGCGGCGTCACTAGACTCGCCGGGTGCCAGAGCCCGACGTGACCCCCGCCGAGACCGCCGACATGACGGGGTCCGCCCAGCCCTGGCCCGCGCCGCAGGCCCCGGTGCCGGTGACCGCCGCCGTCCTCGTCCCCGGCTCGAAGTCCGAGACCAACCGCGCCCTGGTCCTCGCCGCCCTGTCGAGCGGACCCTCCACCATCGTCAACGGGCTCGACGCCCGTGACACCTGGCTGATGCGCGACGCACTGCGCACCCTCGGCACCGGCATCGACGAGGGGCCCGACGGGTGGCGCGTCACGCCGGCCCCGCAGCTGCACGCCGGAGCCCGGGCCGTGGTCGACTGCGGCCTGGCCGGCACCGTGATGCGCTTCGTCCCGCCGCTGGCCCTGCTGGCCGACGGCCCGGTCGCCTTCGACGGCGACGAGCAGGCGTACGCGCGGCCCATGGGCCCGCTGCTGGGGGCGTTGCGCGACCTCGGCGCCGACGTCTCGACCTCCGGTGCCCCCGACGCGCTGCCCTTCGTGGTGACGCCGACGCGCGGCGGGACCGCGGCCGGCGGCACCGTCACCCTGGACGCGTCGACCTCGTCGCAGTTCGTCAGCGCGCTGCTGCTGGTCGGTGCGCGGCTGCGCGGCGGGCTCGAGGTCGTGCACTCCGGCGACCAGCTGCCCTCGCTGCCGCACATCGCCATGACCGTCGCCATGCTCCGCGAGCGCGGGGTCGACGTCGACGACAGCCGCCCAGACCGCTGGGTGGTCAGAGAGGGCACCATCGCCCCGCGCGACGTCGCCGTGGAGCCCGACCTGTCGAACGCCGCCCCGTTCCTGGCCGCCGCCGTGGTCACCGGGGGCTCGGTGACGATCCCGCACTGGCCGTCGCAGACGCTGCAGCCGGGCGACCAGCTGCGTGACGTCCTCGCCGTGATGGGCGCGGAGGTCGACCTGCGCCCCGAGGGCCTCGTCGTCGCCGGGACCGACCAGCTGCTCGGCACCGAGCTCGACCTGGCCGGGGCGAGCGAGCTCACCCCCGTCGTCGCGGCCCTCGCCGCGCTGGCCCGGGACACGACGCGGATCACCGGGGTCGCCCACGTGCGCGGCCACGAGACCGACCGCCTCGCCGCGCTCGCCGCCGAGCTCGGCGCGCTGGGCGCGCGGGTGCACGAGGACCACGACGGACTGACGATCCACCCGCGACTGCTCGCGGGCGGGGACTTCCGGACCTACGCCGACCACCGGATGGCGCATGCCGGCGCGGTGCTCGGGCTGGTCGTGCCGGGCGTGGTGCTCGACGACGTGACCTGCACGGCCAAGACGATGCCGACCTTCGTCGAGCTGTGGACGCGGATGCTGGCCGACTCCGAGACCGCGGTGGACGCCGAGCTGGCCGAGGAGGCCGAGAGCGACCCCGAGCTCGACGAGCCGCCGAGCATCTTCGACGGGCTCCTCCCCGTCCCCTCGGACGAGAGCCGCAGCCGCCCGTGAGGGCACGCGGGGTCGGCTCGGGCGTCCGGGACGACGAGCACGCCGGCTTCGACCGGCCCCGCCGTACGCGGCCCCGCACCAAGGACAGGCCCGACTACTCCGACGCGCCCGTCGGCATGGTCGTGACGATCGACCGGGGCCGCTACCGGGTGATCGTGGAGGAGGAGGCGCCCGCCCCCGGCGCCAAGGGCGCCAAGGGCGCTCCGGCCAGGAAGGCCGCCCGCGACACCGAGCTGCGCCACATCACCGCCGCCAAGGCCCGCCAGCTCGGGCGGATGGGCGTGATCGTCGGCGACCGGGTCCGCCTCGACGGCGACGTCACCGGCGAGGAGGGCACGCTGGCCCGCATCGTCGAGGTCCTCGAGCGCCGCTCGGTCCTGCGCCGCACGGCCGACGACGACGACCCCTACGAGCGGGCGATCGTCGCCAACGCCGACCAGCTCGTGATCGTCACCGCGCTGGCCGACCCGCCGCCGCGGGTCGGGATGATCGACCGGATCATGGTCGCCGCGTTCGACGCCGGCATCGAGCCGCTGCTGCTGCTGACGAAGGCCGACCTCGCCTCGCCCGCCGAGCTGTCCGCGGCGTACACCCCGCTGGGCGTGCCGGTGCTGGCCACGCAGCCGGGCGCCGACCTCGACGAGCTGCGCGCCTGGCTGGCCGGGCACCGGACGGTCTTCGTCGGCCACTCCGGGGTCGGCAAGTCGACCCTGGTGAACGCCCTGATCCCCGGGGCCGGGCGCACCATCGGCGTGGTCAACGACGTCACCGGGCGCGGTCGCCAGACCTCCACCTCGGCCGTCGTGCTGGAGCTGCCGCTGTCGGACGACCTGCCGACCGGCTGGGTGATCGACACCCCCGGCGTCCGCTCGTTCGGCCTCAGCCACGTGACGCGGGAGAACATCGTGACCGCCTTCGCCGACCTGGAGGCCCTCACCGCCGGCTGCCCCCGCGGCTGCAGCCACGAGACCGGCGCGCCCGAGTGCGCGCTCGACCTCGCCGTCGAGCGCGGCGAGCTCGCCGCGGCGCGGCTGGAGTCGTTCCGACGGATGCTGGGCTCCGGCCAGTAGCGTTCGGCCATGCCCGCTCCCCGCGCCGATGACCCGCTGCTGCGCGGACTGACCGACGACCTCCGCCTGGCGCACCTGCTCGCCGACGACGCGGACTCGATCACCATGAGCCGCTTCCGGGCCCTCGACCTCAAGATCGACGCCAAGCCGGACCTGACGCCGGTGACGGACGCCGACACCGCCGTCGAGGAGTCCGTGCGGCGCACCCTCGGCCGGGCACGCCCGCGCGACGCGGTGCACGGCGAGGAGCTGGCGGACACGGGCTGGGGCCCGCGGCGCTGGGTGGTCGACCCGATCGACGGCACCAAGAACTTCGTGCGCGGCGTGCCGGTCTGGGCCACGCTCATCGCCCTGATGATCAACGACGAGGTGGCGGTGGGCGTGGTGAGCGCCCCGGCGCTCGGACGGCGCTGGTGGGCGAGCCTGGGCGGGGGCGCGTACGCCGGCAAGTCGCTGATGTCGCCCGTGGAGTGCCACGTCTCGCGGGTGGAGCGCATCGAGGACGCCTCGCTGAGCTACGCCGAGATCGGCGAGTGGGTCGAGTCCGGCCAGGGCCAGGAGTTCGTCGACCTGCTGCGCAGCTGCTGGCGCACGCGGGCGTACGGGGACTTCTGGTCCTACGTGCTGCTCGCCGAGGGCGGTGTCGACATCGCCTGCGAGCCCGACCTCGAGCTCTACGACATGGCCGCGTGCTCGATCGTCGTCACCGAGGCCGGCGGCTCGTTCACCGACCTCGACGGTCGGCCGGGTCCGCTCGGCGCGGGCGCGTACGCCACGAACGGCCTCCTGCACGAGGCCGTGCTGGCCCAGCTGCGCCCGGCCCCCGACGAGGACTAGCCCGAGAGCGCTCGCTGCGCCGACGGCCTCGGCGAGCACGCCGACGACCCGCACTGCGCGGCCGGACCCCAGCACGGCGGTGGTGGCCTCGACCGGGCCGGGCCGAGGACGCGGGAAGGACCGAGCCCCTGGAGCGGGGGGGTGCTCCAGGGGCTCGGTCGCCGGGGGGCGCTCGGAGGGACCAGGGGACGAGCTAGGGGCGGCGCTGGCCGAGGGGCTGGTCGAGGATCTGCGCCCGCACGTCCGGCGCCCCGGAACCGTGCAGCGCAGCGTCCTCGTCGTCGGTCAGCAGGCGCGACCGGATCAGGAAGCGCACCCCGTTCGGGCTCTCCAGGGAGAACCCCGCACCCCGGCCCGGGACCAGGTCGATGGTGAGGTGGGTGTGCTTCCAGAGCGCGAACTGCTCGCGGCTCATCCAGACGTCGATCGGCTCCGGGGTCCCGGGGTCGATCTGGCCGAGCAGGACGTCGGCGTCCCCGGTGAGGAAGTCGCCCTGCGCGAAGCACATGGGCGACGACCCGTCGCAGCAGCCGCCGGACTGGTGGAACATCAGCGGACCGTGCTCCTCGCGCAGCTCGCGGAGCATCGCCGACGCCGTGTCCGTGACCGCGACCCGGCCGGGCCCCGGGGTGACCTCGGCGACCTCGTCGCTCTCCGCGTCCGCGCGAGAAGCACCGGCCGCCATCAGAAGAAGCCCAGCTTGTTCGGGTTGTAGGAGACCAGCAGGTTCTTGGTCTGCTGGTAGTGGTCGAGCATCATCAGGTGGTTCTCGCGGCCGATGCCCGAGGACTTGTAGCCGCCGAAGGCGGCGTGCGCCGGGTACTGGTGGTAGCAGTTCGTCCAGACGCGGCCGGCCTGGATGTCGCGGCCCGCGCGGTAGGCGGTGTTGATGTCGCGCGACCACACCCCCGCGCCCAGCCCGTACAGGGTGTCGTTGGCGATGCTGATGGCGTCGTCGTAGTCCTCGAAGCCGGTGACCGAGACGACGGGGCCGAAGATCTCCTCCTGGAAGACGCGCATCTTGTTGTGGCCCTGGAAGATCGTCGGCGCCACGTAGTAGCCGCCGGACAGGTCGCCGCCGAGGTCGACGCGCTCGCCGCCGGTGATGATCCGGGCGCCCTCCGCGGTGCCGATCTCGAGGTAGGACAGGATCTTCTCGAGCTGGTCGTTGCTGGCCTGCGCGCCCACCATCGTGTCGGTGTCGAGCGGGTTGCCCTGGACCATCGCCTTGACCCGGTCGGTCGCCGCCGGCAGGAAGCCGTCGATGATCGAGTTCTGGATCAGCGCGCGGCTCGGGCAGGTGCAGACCTCGCCCTGGTTGAGCGCGAACATGGAGAAGCCCTCGAGCGCCTTGTCGTAGAACGCGTCCTCGGTGCGGGCCACGTCCTCGAAGAAGATGTTCGGGCTCTTGCCGCCCAGCTCCAGGGTCACCGGGATCAGGTTCTGGCTCGCGTACTGCATGATCAGCCGGCCGGTCGTGGTCTCGCCGGTGAACGCGATCTTGCGGATCCGCGACGAGCTCGCGAGCGGCTTGCCGGCCTCGGCGCCGAAGCCGTTGACCACGTTGATCACGCCGGGCGGCAGCAGGTCGGCGATCAGCTCCATGAGCAGCAGGATCGACGCCGGGGTCTGCTCGGCCGGCTTGAGGACGATCGCGTTGCCGGCGGCCAGGGCCGGCGCGAGCTTCCACGTCGCCATGAGCAGCGGGAAGTTCCAGGGGATGATCTGCCCGACGACGCCGAGCGGCTCCTGGAAGTGGTACGCGACCGTGTCGTCGTCGATCTGGCTGCTGTGGCCCTCCTGGGCCCGGATCGCGCCGGCGAAGTAGCGGAAGTGGTCCACCACCAGCGGCATGTCGGCCGCCAGGGTCTCGCGGACGGGCTTGCCGTTCTCCCAGGTCTCCCCCACCGCGAGCATCTCGAGGTTCTGCTCGACGCGGTCGGCGATCCTGTTGAGGACGACGGCGCGCTCGGCCACGGACGTCTTGCCCCAGGCGGGGGCGGCGGCGTGCGCGGCGTCGAGGGCGAGCTCGATGTCCTCCGCGCCGGAGCGGGCGACCTCGCAGAAGGTCTTGCCGTTCACCGGCGACGGGTTCTCGAAGTAGCGCCCCTTGACCGGGGCGACCCACTCGCCGCCGATCCAGTTCTCGTAGCGGCTCTTGTAGGTCACGACGCTGCCGTCGGTCCCCGGGTTGGCGTACACGGTCATGCAGCGACTCCTTCGTCGGCGAGGCGGCCGGGCCGGACGTGCGGCGGACCACACCCTCGTCAGGCGACCGTAGGACGAGCGACGTTGCCGCAACGTTGCGCCCCTCGCACGGGACCGGCACGCGTGCCCCGCGGGTGCCCGGCGCTGGTGGTCCCGATCGCCGGCACCAGCCCTGAGGTCCCCGGCGCAACCGGGATCAGGCCAGCCGGTGGTCCAGCGCCGTGCGGTGCTGCTCGACGGCCCGGCGGTGGTCGGACCCCGCGGGCAGCCGGCGTGCCACCACGGCCCACGCCTCCGCGTCGTCGCGGCCGGCCGGGCTCTCGGCCCAGGCCAGCAGAGCCTCGAGGTCGTCCGCGGCGAGCAGCCGGTCGCGCAGCGCGAGGGTGAGGTCGGTGCGCAGGTCGACGACCCCGGGCGCCTCCGACGCGGGCAGCACGGGTCCGGCGTACGCCCGCACCGCCGCCCCCAGGCGGCGCTCGACCAGGGCCCGCCGCACCGTGCCGACGTCGCTGACCACGTCCGCCCGCAGCGCGTACGGCCGCGAGGACAGCGCACCGGGCGGGAGCACGGTGCGCAGCCGGGAGATCTCGGCGCGGACGGTGACCTCGGACTGCTCGCGCTCCGACAGCGCCACCGCCAGCTCCGCTCCGGTGAGGCCGCACGGGCGCTCGCTCAGCAGGAGCAGGATCTCGCTGTGGCGCAGCCCGAGCGTCTGGCGGCGCCCGCCGTGCTGGAGGAGCGCGGTCGAGCGGCCGAGGACCTCCAGGCGCAGCACGTCGGGCCGGGCGCGAGGCCTCGGCGCCGTCCCCCGGCCGCGCAGCCGGTCGATCCGCAGCTCGGCCTCCACCGCGGCCACCGTGGCGCGGACGAGGGCCAGCGTCTGCGGCCGGGCGACCTCGGCGCTGCCGGTGACGTCGAGCGCGCCGAGGACCTCGCGGGTGTCGGGGTCGCGGATCGGCACCGCCGTGCAGCTCCAGGGGGTCACGAGCCGCATCAGGTGCTCGGGGCCGAGGATCTGCACCGCCCGTCCGGTCCGCAGCGCGGTGCCGGGGGCGTTGGTGCCGGCCACCGTCTCGCTCCAGTCGGCTCCGGCGACGAAGCACACCGCCTCCGCGCGGGACCGCAGCGCCCGGTCGCCCTCGACCCAGAGCAGCTGGCCGTCGGCGTCGCTCACGGCGACCACCAGCCCGGCGTCGGCCGCGGCCTCCACCAGCAGCCGGCGCACGACGGGCATGGTGCGGCTCAGCGGGGAGCGGCGGCGCAGCCCGGCGAGGGCGTGGCCCTCGAACCGCACGGGGACACCGGCGGTCTCGGGGTCGAGCCCGCCGGTCAGGCTGCGGCGCCACGAGTCGGCGACGAGCGGGCGCACCCCCGCCGCGATGTGGCCGGTGGCCAGGAAGTCGTCGTGCAGGTCCGCCAGGGCGCGCGCCAGCGAGGCGGCGTCCGCCCCGGGCGGCACAGCCGGGGCGTCGGCGCCCCTCACGACGATCCGCTCGTCATGGACGAAGGATAGTGCCCGGACCCTCCGCGAGGGGGCTGCCCGGTGGGTCCGCGGGGACGCGATGATGTCGCCATGGAGATGTCGCCATGGACCTGACGCACCACCTGCGCGTGCCCGCGCCCCTCGACGAGGTCTGGGCGGTGCTGAACGACCCGCACCGGCTCGCGGACGTGCTGCCGGGGACCGTCGTGGACTCCGTGAGCGGCGACGTCTTCACCGGCACGGCGAAGATCAAGCTGGCGTCCCGGCTGCTCGCGCTGGCCGGCTCCGGGCTCTACACGACGCGCGACCAGGGCGCGCACCGGGCCGTGGTGAGCACGACCGGCGCCGACCGGCGCGGCGACGCCGCCGTCGAGGCGGAGCACACCGTCACCCTGGCGCGGGCGGCGGGCAGCCCCGCGCAGACCGACGTCACGGTGGTCACGACGATGACCTGGAGCGGACGGCCGGGCCGGCTCGGCGACGGCGTGGTCGCCGACGCGCTCGACCGGGCGTTCGAGCAGACCGGCGCCCGCATCGCCGCGCGGGTCGCCGAGGGTCAGGGCTGGGCGCCGGAGACGACGGCGCGCCGGCCCCACTCGTCGAGCGCGGAGGCCGTCGTCGACCACCCCGTCGAGCTGGGCGGGGACCTGGGCGACCTCGACGACGCACCCGCCGCCGATGGCGCCGGAGCAGCGTCCGCACAGCCGGCACCGTCCCCCTCCCCCGGCCCGGCGCCGAGGGCTCCCCGCTCGCCCGCGGCCGAGGAGTACGTCTACCGTCCCTACGACAACGCCGCCGAGCCGCACATCGACGCGGCGCGCACCTTCTCCCGGGTCGTGCTGCGCCGGGTCGCGCCGTACGCCGGCCTGGGCGCACTGGCCGCTTTCGGCGCGGTGTCGGCGCTGCGCCGGGTGCGGCGCTGAGGCCCACCTGGACGGTGACCGCCACCGTCCTGCTGCACACCGACGGGCGCTGGCTGCTCACCGTGCGCGGTGCCGACGTGGACGACGCCGCCGGCCAGCTCGGACTGGTCGGCGGTCACGTCGAGCAGCCCGAGGCGGGTCCGGGGGTCCTCGAGGCGACGGCGCGTCGCGAGGCGGCCGAAGAGGTCGGGCTCGACCTCTCCGGGGTCGCGCTCACCTACCTGGAGTCGGAGTTCTTCACGACCGACGCCGGTGCCGGGCAGGTCAGCGTGGCGTTCGTGGCGGCGGCTCCCGCCGGCGCCCAGCCGCGCCCCGCGGACCCGGACGAGGTGGCCGCGATCGGCTGGTGGACGCCGGCGGAGGCCGCGGCGGACCCTCGCTGCCCGCCCTGGCTGCCGGGCCTGCTGGCCCGCGCCGCCGCCCGGGTCGGCCCCTAGCGGGTCGGCCCGGGCGACGAGCGGTGTGGCTCAGGCGCTGATCGACTGGGCCTCGGCGCTGCCGGAGATCGTCCGGTCGCCGGAGCCCTCGACGCCGATGCTGATCTTGCGCGGCTTGGCCCGCTCGGCCACGGGGATGGTGAGGCGCAGGACCCCGTCGCCGTACGCGGCGCTGATGTGGTCGAGGTCCAGGTTGTCCCCGAGGATCAGCTGGCGGCTGAACACCCCGCGCGGGCGCTCGGCGGCCAGCAGCTCGTTGGCACCCTCGCGGAAGGGCCGGTCGGCGCGGACGGTGAGGACGTTGCGCTCGACGTCGAGGTCGATCGAGTCGCTCTCGACCCCGGGCAGGTCGAACTCGACGTGGAACGTGTCGCCCTCGCGCCACGCGTCCATCGGCATCAGGGTGGGTCGGGCCGCGGTGCCCAGCAGCTGCTGGCTCAGCCGGTCCAGCTCACGGAACGGGTCGGTACGCATCAGGACCATGAGAGACACCTCCTGTGATGAGAATGGGTGGTCCTGTGATGTCGAGAGGCAGGTAACCTCTAGCGATCACCACAGATCTCATGATACTCATGACGAAGAAGTGCGCAACCCACCCCGACGCACCTGAGGGAGAACCGATGACCGAGGAGCAGCCGGAGGCCGCGACCGACCCCGCGCGCGGGGTCTACGGCATCTCGGTCGTCTCCGACCTGCTGGGCACCGGCGTGCAGAACCTCCGCGCGTACGAGCGTGCCGGTCTGCTCACCCCCGGCCGGACGGCCGGGGGCACCCGGCTCTACAGCCCCGACGACGTCGCACGGCTCCGTCGCGTCCAGCGCCTCCTGGCCGACGGCCTGAACCTGGCCGGGGTGGGCCGGGTGCTCGACCTGGAGGACGACAACTCCGACCTGCGCGAGCAGCTCGACCGCGCCCGCCAGCCTCGGACGCCGACCTCCTCCGGCTGAGCCGGCCGGAGAGGGATGGGTGGCGGCATCGCGGGAGCAGGCGCGGACCGGACACCGGGCCCGGCGTGCTCGCCGCCCCGTACGCCATGAGCAGCACGGCGGGTCCGCGCCCGCGGTCGCGCGGGCGAAGGGGTGGGTCAGGAGGCGAGGACGCGCAGCCGTACGGTCTCGGGCAGCCCGCGCAGCCGCTCGGACAGGTCGTCGGTCACCGCGCCCTGGATGTCGGTGATCACGTAGCCGAGCTCGCCGCGCGTCGACAACGTCTGGCTCTCGATGTTGACCCCGGCGTCGCCGAGCACGGTGTTCACGCGGGCGAGGACGCCGGGCACGTTGCGGTGCACGTGCAGGATGCGGCTGCGGCCGGGGTCGACCTGCGCGACGACCTGGGGAAGGTTCACCGACATGGTGGTCGCCCCGGCCGTCGCGTACTCCCCGAGCTTGATCGCCACGAACCGCCCGATGTCGGACTGCGCCTCCTCGGTGGAGCCGCCGACGTGCGGGGTGAGGATGACGTTCGGGATGCCCTGCAGGCTCGAGACGAAGGGGTCGCCGGCCGCCTTGGGCTCGGAGGCGAACACGTCGAGCGCCGCACCCGCGACGTGGCCGGACAGCAGGCTGTCGCGCAGGGCCTCGTGGTCGACCACGATGCCGCGGCACAGGTTCAGGAAGAGGCTCCGCGGCCGCATCCTGGCGAACTGCTCGGCCCCGAAGAGCCCGGCGTTGCCCGGCCGGCCGTCGACGTGCAGGGTCACGGTCTCGGCGAGCTCGAGGAGCTCGTCGAGGGTCTCGCAACGCTGGGCGTTGCCGAGCGCGAGCTTGTCGGCGACGTCGTAGAAGTAGACCTTCATGCCGAGCGCCTCGGCGACGACCGAGAGCTGGCTGCCGATGTTGCCGTAGCCGACGATGCCGAGCGTGCGACCACGGACCTCGTGCGCACCCTTGGCCGACTTGTCCCAGACGCCGGCGTGCATCGCGGCGTTCTTGTCGGTGAGGTGGCGGGCGAGGGAGATGATCTCGGCGACGACCAGCTCGACCACGCTGCGGGTGTTCGAGAAGGGCGCGTTGAAGACGGCGACGCCGCGCTCGGCCGCGCTCGCCACGTCGACCTGGTTGGTCCCGATGCAGAAGGCGCCGATGGCCAGCAGGTCGGGCGCCGCCTCGAGCACCGCGCGGGGCACGGTGGTCTTGGAGCGGATCCCGAGCAGCTGCACCCCGGCCAGGCGCTCGGCGAGCTCCGCCTCGTCCAGCGCGCCGCGCACCGTCTCGACCTCGATGCCGCGCTCGGTCAGCAGGCGGACGCCCTCGGGGTGGATGTTCTCCAGCAGCAGGGCTCTCACGACCAGCCATTCTAGGAAGGGGTCGGCCCTGCCGCCCCCGACGTCTCGCCCGCTACACCCGGCGCGTCCGGACGGCCGAGGGCGCCAGGTCGGCGTAGCTGCGCCACGGCCCGCGGCTCCTCGCCTGCAGGAGCGCGTCGAGGCAGGCCGTCGTGAACGCGTCCGCGGCCGCCTCGAGCAGCGCGTCCAGGGCCGGCACGCTGCCGGCCCAACCGGTGCCCTCGTCATCGGTCAGCGGGCGCCGGCCGGAGGCCAGGCAGAAGACCGTGTCGCCGTCGACCATCGAGTGCACCGGCGCGACAGCCCGTGCGAGCCCGTCGTGGGCGACCGCCGCGACCTTGCGCGCCTGCGCCTTGGTCAGCGTGGCGTCGGTGAGGACGACGCCGATGGTCGTGTTGAGCGTCGGCGGCGCCGTCCGCCGCGCGTCCAGCAGGGCCTCCCGCTCGTCGCCGGTCGGGGTGGCGAGCGCCCCGGACCGGTCCGCCCAGAGCCGGCCCGTGGCCGGGTCGACCGCCGAGCCGGCGGCGTTGAGGACCACGAGCGCCGCGAGCCGGACGCCCGTCGTCGAGCCCGGCACCGCGACCTCAGCCCAGCCCACGCCACCCTTGAGGCCGCCGCACGTCGCCCCCGTCCCGCCGCCCACGGTGCCGCGGAGCGGGTCGTCGGGGCGCGCCGCCTCGAGGGCCGCCCGGCCGAAGGCCGCGTCGGGCCGGTGACCGAACCCTCCCCCGCGGCCCAGGTCGAAGATCACCGCCGCCGGCACGACCGGCACCACGTGCGCCGGGTCCGGACCGACGCGCAGCCCGACCCGCTGCGCCTCCAGGCCGGCCATCACCCCGTCCGCCGCCGCCAGCCCGTACGCGCTGCCGCCGGTGAGGACGACGGCGTGCACCCGCTCCACGAGGGCCGAGGGGTCGAGCAGGTCGGTCTCGCGCGTCCCCGGCCCGCCGCCGCGCACGTCGACGCCGCCCACCGCGCCGTCGCGGGCGAGCACGACGGTGGTCCCGGTCAGCCACCCGTCCCCGTCGGCCGTGCGCTGGCCGACCTCGAAGCCGTCGATCATGCGCCCGTCCCCCGGCGGAGCATGATCAGGAGGTGATCGTGTAGAGCGACGAGCGCATCCCGAACTTGCCCTGGAAGGCCGAGCCCGTCACCGTCTGGGACCTCCTGCTGCCGACGACGGTGATGGAGACGACCCGCCCGCCCCAGCGCCCGGAGCCGTCGCGCTTGGTGATCTTGAGCCCCTCGACCGTCCCGACCGAGGGGTAGGCCTTCGCGAGCGCCTTCGTGGTGATCGTCCGGCTCCAGGCCTGCGAGCGGACGACGCCGTCGTACGGGTCGTCCTTCTTCGCGAGGTAGGCGTAGCCGCCGCTCGACATCGCGCCGCCGTTGGAGGAGGCGAACTGCGTCAGGGCGACCTTGCCGCCGTAGGTGACGATCACGCCGGTGGTGGCCCTGGTGGCCGCGTCGCCGCCGCTGGTCTCGCGGACCGTGCGGGTGCCGCCCGAGGAGGTGCTGGCCTTGCCGCGGTAGACCTGGCAGGCGGTGGTGTCGCAGATGTCGTAGCCGCTGTGGCTGGTGAAGTCACGGATGCGGATCGCGTACGAGCGCGCCGCGACGGCCTGGGTGCGGACGGCGTCACTCGCCCACGACGTCGGCATCTCCGACGGCACGACGCCGCGCACGTAGTCCTCGAGCCTGACCGTGTTGACCGTGCGGCCGCCGCTGCCGTTCCTGACGAACGACGCACTGCCCCGGTACTCCCGGGTCGAGCCGTCGGGCATCCGCACCTTGACCAGCCCGGCGTCGGTCGAGAACGTCCAGGTGCTGGAGCCCAGCGGCGTCGTGTAGGTGGTGTAGGTGCCCGACGTGCTCCGCCAGTCCAGGCGGAACCCCGAGCCGGAGCGCTTGATGCGCCACGAGCGGTACTTGGCGTCGGTGGGCAGCGTGACGCTGTGGCCGTCACCGTCGGCCACCGTGAGCCCGGCCGCCGGCAGCACCCGCAGGCTGTTGTCGCTGTCGGCGGTGACCCAGACCCTGATCGTGGTCTTGGAGCTCATCGTCTTCAGCGTGGTGCCCGGGTAGTAGAAGGCGAGGATCTCCTTCCACGACAGGCCCTTCTTCGCCGCGCCGTACGCCCCGTACTGGGACATGCCGTGACCGTGGCCGAACCCGGAGCCCTTGACCACGAAGCTCCCGCCCGACGGGCGCACCGTGGAGTCGGCCTCGGCGGCGGGCGCGCTCAGCGCCCCGGCCAGCAGGACCGACCCGGCGGCGAGGAGGGCGGCTGCCGTGCGGGCGAGCCGGAGCGGTCGAAGCCGGGGCGGTCGGGGAGGGTTGCGTGGCGTCATCGGGGCCGTCCTGGGGGGTGGGGGCGGTGGTCCGGCCAAGATTTCACGATGTCAAGGCCGACACGCCAGAGTTACGGAAGAAATGCCCGAGGTTCATGGGGTTGAGGGGGCACCTGACCTCGATCGGGCGTCGAGACTTCGACCGTCTGTGCTCTCGCGCACATCGGGGCTCCTCGATTTGGCGCGCGCGAGGAACTCGCGTAACTTGGTGTTCACCGACGCGGGGTGGAGCAGCTCGGTAGCTCGCTGGGCTCATAACCCAGAGGTCACAGGTTCAAATCCTGTCCCCGCTACAACAGCAAGACCTAGTCAGGGCCAGGTCCTCCTCGCGGAGGGCCTGGCCCTGACTGGTTTCGGTTAGACATCGGTTGGAAGTTGGTGCCGTCCCTGGCCTGCACCGGGACCTACATCGGCAGTCGGTCACCTTGACAAGTACCACAAGCGGAGCCATCGGAGTCGGCTCGCCGGCGAGCATGCTCAGCGGCTGTGGCGGTTCGAGCTGCGTGGCTCCCAGCGCCTCGCCGAAGCGGGCGCAATCGCCTCTGTCGGCACCACCGGCGACTCGTATGACAACGCTCTGGCCGAAGCGTTCAACTCGCTGTTCAAGGCCGAGCTGGTCCGCAACAAGGGCCCCTGGTGCTCGATCGACGACCTCGAGATCACCGTCGCCGAATACATCGACTGGTTCAATCACCGCCGCCTGCACGGCGAGATCGGCCTCGTCCCACCGGTCGAGCACGAAGACAACTACTACCGTCACAACCCCGCGCCGACTACCGTCGACGCGTCACTTCAGAGCCTCCATCGAGCCCGGCACGGAACACCGCACGACGGTCCTGAACCAGGACGTGCCAGTCCTGCTGGTCGGGGCAGGATTCATCGTCGTGGCCCTCGACGCGTACTACGACGCGCAAGCGCCGAATACCGCTGGCTACTTCTGTCAGGGCCGCGGCAGCCAGCTCGAGCCGCGGTGCCTCCGATTGCTGCTTGCTCGTTCCGTCCGCGGTTGCGATCCTTGACGGTCGGCTCACGGCGTGTCGATAGTTGCTTCCTCACGGGGAGGTCGCGAGGTGGGAGACGACCAGGCGGATGACGGGGCAGTGCCGGCCTCTGCGAGTCCGGCGCCAGTGACCCCGCCGAGCACGAGGTCCTCCTGGGTGGCGCAGCTGTCCCTCATCCTCACCCTCGCCGTAGCTCTTATTGCGGCGTTCCGACTGCTGGCCGTCGCCACCTGGAGCCGGCGTACGGCAGTGGCAATCCTCCAGACCACGGGTACAACGCAGGTAGTTACCGGGGCTCTGATCTCCTCCTTCGGTATCGCAAGCGGTGTCGCGATGGGTGCGTACGTCATGCTCCGGGGCTACCGCCTGGCCTGCACGAGCGTGAGTCCAACGAGGACCGACTGGGTGATGCTGGGCGTCGCGGTCCTCGTGAACGCGTTGATCGCTCCTCTGGTGGTGGCAGGCGCGGTGCTAGTCGTCGTCAGCGCGGTGGTCGTCCTCGGTCGGCAGCACGGAAAAGACCCCGGTCGCCGGAACGGGCAGCTGGCCATCCCGGCCAACGCCGTCCTGGCCTGGACCTTAGGTCTCGGTGGTGCCGCTGCGCTCCTCGCCGTGTTCGTCGATCCCCGGCCCTGGCTGCCACCCGAGAACCTCACCTTCAGGCCCGACTTGCATGTGCAGAGCGGTTACGTCCTGCATCTCGACGAGCGCGATCTGACGCTGCTCGTGGGGCACCGGCCCCGCCGGATTGTGCACGTGATTGACCCTAGGCTCTCTGCGCGCGAAATCTGCGGTGGCGCCAGCCTCTGGTGGGACTCCTCCTTGCTGAAGAACGCGCTGGGTCCTACCCCCTTCCCCGAGTGCGCGCAGCCGATCTGAGCCTGGCCGCGAGACCCGCGCGACGCGATACATCACCACCTCTCTTGCGCCTTGCACCTGGTGCCGGTTCGTTGTGAAGCAGACGCCAAGGCCCGGGCCCGCTGCTGGCCCATCTCGTTGTCGCGAGCAGCCTGGGTGGTCTGCCGACGGCCGCCCGCGTCAAATGACAGAACACCAGCCGCGCTAGTACCCCCGGCCGGAGCATTCTCGCTAGCCGATCGGCTTTCGCGGTCAATCAGCCTGCGCAGGACGGACGCCTTGGAAGATCTGCTGGGACCACTGATGAGCTGCCACGTCAGAGGGCGACGGTCGCTCCGCTTTCGTAATACGATATGACAGTGAACACGACCGAGACGATCAACGGGGTTCCCGTCACCGAGGAGCAGATCGCCGCCTGGGCAGCAGAGGCCGACGCCGGCTACGACGTCCAGGAGCTCAAGCGACGGGGCCGCGGCAGACCCGGTCGAGGCGCCGAACCTTCCCAGGTCGTCGCTCTACGGCTCACGGCTGCGGAGCTCGCCGAACTTGACGCCCGAGCGGCCCGCGAGGGCAAGTCTCGATCCGAGGTCATCCGTGAAGCCCTGGCCACTTCGGCTGCGTGAGGGTTCACGAGTCTGCACTCAAGCACGGGGTACGGGAGCATGACGCCATCCACGCTGCGACCTGGTCCCTCTGGGTAGAGGACCTCGACGACGACAGCCCCTCTCGACAGCCCTCACTCTCGACAGCTTCGGCTCGGCTTTCGACACCGCCGGCCGTCTCCTGGAGACCGTCGTCCTCGTCTTCGACAGCGGCAACGAACTCGTCATCCACGCCATGAAGGCTCGCCCTCAGCTGTATGACCTCTTCCCGCAGCGCGCCAGTCCCACCACCTCGCCGCGTTCCGTAAGCACGGACGCCATGCGTGCTCCGCACGACGGTCGGGCTTGTCCCAGGTGGGGCTGCCAAAGATCTCTACAGCGAGCCGAGTGATCTCTCCGCACGAGAAGCGGCGGTTGGGTTCACCACCACTGCACCACCCGCAGGACGTCCCAGCGGCCGCCAAGGCGTAGGAGCGACGTCGCCACACCAAGCGGTTCACTACCCCACCATCAACCTCGGATGGCGGCAGGCATCCGCGGGGCATGTGCCGCTCGAGGGGTTGCTCTGAGCCGCCAGTCGGTTCTGGGAAGGTGCCCGGCCGGTGCCGGCCGGCCGCGTCTCCAAGCTGGCCTCAGACGGCTCTTCGATGGACGGACGGGGAGGGTCTGCCGGTGCTGGCCGGGTACGGAGGAGGGTGCGGGAGATGGTCGAGCGGGTGACGCCGAACAACTCGGCCAGCTCGGCGGTGCTGTAGGTGCCGAGGTCGGCCGGCTGGACGAGGTGCCTGGCTTGGCTGTCGCTCAGCGTCGGATGCTTGCCGCGCACGGGGGAAGCGTGCCGGCCGAGCGCGCCCGCCCGTCGGGGCCCTCATCCATGCCGGTGCACGCGGGCTCCCCGGTTCTCCCGCCGGAAGATGTGGGCCACGCGAGGCTCCTCGAACGATCCATCGGTCAGTCATTCGTGAGCAAGCTCTACCGGGCGCCCCGGGACGACCTTGGACGAACCCTGGACGACAAGACGACGCTGACCAGGTGTTTCACTCCACCTCAGGGCGAGACGGAGCGGCGGGCGATCGCCCGAGAAGCGCCCGGATTCGCGGCTGATCACTCAGAGGTCGCAGGTTCAAGTCCTGTCCCCGCTTCAACAGCAGGACCTCATCAGGGCCAGGTCCTCCTCACAGGGGGCCTGACCCTGACTGGTTCTCGAGGACGCGTGGCGACGCACGCGGCCCACGAGGGCTCCGTCCGAGCGCGTGGTCTGAGGCTCGCCCCGGTGCCGCCGTCGGGGACGCGGGGTGAACCGAAGGTGACGATCGGGCATCGATCGTGCGCCCGACTCGATCGTGCCCACCAGATCCGCGGTCCGGGTGGTAGGCAGGGGTGCGTCGGCTTGGGGGCCGGACCGGCTCGTCCTACAGATCGGCTTCTGGTGCCTGCTGTCTCCGCGCCCGCTGTGTCCCACGCTCCCCCGCCGCGCACCTCGCTCGGCGGTCGGGGCCCGGTCCGACGCGCGGAGCCCCGGTGCTCCGAGTCGAGGGCCACCGTGCTGGCCGGGCTGATGGCCCAGGTCCAGGGTGGCGACGAGGACGCCTTCCGCACCCTCTACGACCTCACTGTCGCTGCGGCCCACCTGACCGCTTTCCGCACCACGCGGTCGGCCGACCACGCGGCCGAGGTGGTGCAGGAGGTCTTCCTCCACGCCTGGCAGCAGGCGCGCGCGTACGACCCGACCAAGGCGTCGGTGCTGAGCTGGCTGCTGATGCTGACCCACCGGCGGGCCGTCGACCGGGTCCGGTCGGTGACGAGCGCGGTGCTGCGCGACCAGAAGGAGTTCCACACCACCGAGGTGACGAGGGTCCACGTCGCCGACGTCGCCGACGACGTGGTCGCCCAGCACGAGGCCATGGACGTGCGGGGCGCCGTCGAACGGCTGCCGCGCAAGCAACGCGACGCCGTGACGCTCACCTACCTGCACGGCTGCACGATGCGGGAGGCGGCGACGGTGCTCGACGTCCCCGTCGGCACCCTGAAGACCCGCGTCCGCGACGGCGTCGCCGCCCTGCGCCACCAGCTCGGCGCGCAGGCCGCGTGAGGCTCGCGGCGGGCGGGAACCGCGTCAGGCGAAGGGCCAGGTGGCGTGGTTCAACCCCGTCACCACGAACAACGCGCCGCCGAGCGCGGTGTTGAGCAGCGGGAAGCGGCGGTAGAGCCGGAAGAGCTGCTCGGGGCGCCGGCTGCGCAACGACAGCGCGATCATGACGAGGTAGGCCAGCCCGGCGAGCACCGCGAAGACGCCGACCGAGGGGAAGGCCAGCAGGGCGGCCACCGCGTACGCTGCCCCGCACAGCAGCAGGGTGCGGGCCTGGCCGAAGTAGGTGGCGACCGTGGACAGGTCGGCGGCCCGGTCGGCGGCGATGTCGGGGACCGCCGAGTAGGCGTGCATGGCCATGCACCACAGCAGTGCCGCCAGGAGCACCGGCAGCGGCGGCTGCTGGCCGCTGACGGTGGCGTACGCGGCGAGCCCGGGCGCGACGTACAAGATGTTGAACGCCGCGTCCACGACGGGGCGGGCCTTGGCCCGCAGCGGCGGCACCGAGTAGCCGATCCCGGTGACCAGGAAGAGCAGCAGCCACGGCCAGGCGTGCGGCAGGAAGGGCACGAGGGCCAGGAACGGCACGTTGAGGACGAGGATCGCGAGGACGAGGCTGCGCCGCTGCGCCTGCTCCAGCAGCTGCTCGTAGCCGCGCTTCTTGGGGTTCAACCGGTCGGTGTCGACGTCGAAGAGGTCGTTGACGCCGTAGATCAGCAGGTTGGCCGGCAGCGTCAGGTAGAGGCCCAGCAGCCAGACCTCCAGCGGCGGGCGCAGCGACGTCGCTGCGAGGGCCACCATGAAGGGCCCGAGCAGGTACATCCAGAATCGGGGCCGAGACACCCGGAGCAGGTGGCGCATGGAGCGCCCATGCTAGTTCGGGTGGACCACGTCTTCCTCCGTCGCCGCTGGCTGCTGGCCGCCCTGCTGGTGGTCGCGGCCGCAGGGCTGGTCCGCGCACCGCTGCAGCCGCGCTGGTGGTGGGTCTCCGCCCTGGCCATCCTGCTGTTCTCGGCGCCGGTGGTCCTCGGAGCGTTGCGGTGGCTGGGAGCCGTGCGCGGTGCGGCGCTGCTGCTCGGGCTCGGCGTCTACGCCGTGGTGTTCGAGTCGCTCGCCGTCGCCACCGGCGTCCCGTACGGCCGGTTCGCCTACAGCGGCGTGCTCGGCCCGCCGATGCTCGGGCTGGTGCCGCCGACGGTGCTGCTCGCCTGGACGCCGCTGCTGCTCGGCAGCCTGGCGTCGACCCGCCGGGCCTGGCAGGCGGTCGTGCTGGTCGTCGTCTGCGACCTCGTGCTCGACCCGGCCGCGGTGAGCCTGGGCTTCTGGGCCTGGCAGGACCCGGGCCGTTACTACGGCGTCCCGCTGGTGAACTTCCTCGGCTGGGTGGTCTCGGGCGGGATCGCGGTGCTCGCGCTCCGCCGGCTCCCCCGCCCGCTGCCGGGGCTGTTCGCCCGCAACCTGTGGCTCGTGCTGGTGTTCTGGACCGCCGTGAACGCCTGGAGCGGCCAGTGGCTCGCGGTGCTGGTCGGGGTGGTCGCCGCCGTGGCTTTGGCGCGCGGCTATGGTCGCGCCCCGTGAGCACAGCACTGGTCGTCGGTGGCGGCCTCGGGGGCCTGGGCACCGCCGCCCTGCTCGGCAAGCGCGGGTTCGAGGTGACCGTGCTGGAGAAGAACGCGCTGCTCGGCGGGCGGGCGAACTTCTTCGAGGCCGACGGGTTCCGCTTCGACATGGGCCCGTCCTGGTACCTGATGCCGGACGTCTTCGAGCACTTCTTCGCCCTGCTGGGCGAGCGCGTCGAGGACCACCTGGACCTGCAGCGCCTCGACCCGTCGTACCGGATCGTCTTCCGGGGCACCGAGCTCGAGGTCGACATGTACTCCGACCTCGACCGCGACGTCGAGACCTTCGAGCGGCTGGAGCCGGGCAGCGGCCGGGCGCTGCGCACCTACCTGGACAGCTCGGCGGAGCAGTACGCGATCGCCATCGACCAGTTCATGTACCGCAACCACGACAGCTTCTTCGACTTCATCGACCGCAAGACCGCGATGCAGGGCCGTCAGCTGCACGTCTTCGAGAACATGCACAAGTACATCAGCCGGACCTTCTCCACCGACGCGGTGCAGAAGATCCTCGAGTACCAGCTGGTCTTCCTCGGCTCCTCGCCGTACAACACCCCGGCGCTCTACAACATCATGAGCCACATCGACTTCAACATGGGCGTCTTCTACCCCCGGGGCGGCATCTACTCGATCGTCCGGGCGTTGCAGGCGATCGGGACCACGCACGGGGTCACCTACCGCACGCAGGCACCGGTCGAGCAGATCCTGACCGAGGGCGGGCGCGCCACCGGGGTCCGGCTGGCGTCGGGCGAGGAGCTGCGGGCCGACCTCGTGGTCTCCAACGCCGACATGGCGCACACCGAGACGACGCTGCTGCCCAAGCGGGCCCGCACCTACCCGGCCCGCTACTGGGCGCGGAAGACGTTGGCGCCGAGCGCGTTCATCCTCTACCTGGGGCTGGAGGGCCGGGTGCCCGGCCTGACCCACCACAACCTGGCCTTCGGGCAGGACTGGAAGCGCAGCTTCGGGCAGATCTTCGACGACCCGACCTGGCCCGACGACCCCTCGTACTACGTCTGCGCCCCGAGCCGGACCGACCCGACGGCCGCGCCCGAGGGCCAGGAGAACCTGTTCGTCCTCGTGCCCGTCGCGCCGGGGCTGCCGATGACCGACGAGGACGTCGCCCGCTACCGCCGCAAGGCGCTCGACCTGCTGTCGACCGACTTCGACGTCCCCGACCTCGAGTCGAGGATCGTGTTCGAGCGCACCTACACCTCGCGCGACTTCACCGCCGACTACAACGCGTACGGCGGCTCGGCGCTGGGGCTGGCGCACACGATGCGGCAGACGGCGTTCCGGCCGAACAACATCAGCAAGAAGCTGTCGAACCTCTACTACGTGGGCGCCAGCACCAGCCCGGGGATCGGCATGCCGATCTGCCTGATCTCGGCCGAGCTGGCCTACAAGCGGATCATCGGCGACACCAGCAGCGGGCCGCTGCCGGTCTGAGCCCGTCGGCGCCGTGCCCCGGGTCGGGGCTCAGGCGCCGACGCGGTCCAGCAGCGTCCTGGCCTTCAGCAGGCCCGGCTGCCGGGTGCTCATCGGGACGGTCCACAGGTCGTGGCCGGCGAGCCCCCAGCCGGCGAGCAGCCGGTTCGCCGCGAGGAAGCCGGTCGTCGCCGCACGCTCCATCAGGGCCACCGGGTAGTCGCACCGGATGCCGTCGCCGGCCAGGACCAGCCGCGGGTCCGGGGTCGCGACCTCGGGACGGCGCAGCCACGGGCTGGTGCCGACGAGCGGGCAGTCGTCCGACAGCAGCCACTCCTCGGCCACCACCTGCGCGTCCGCCGTCTCGGGGTAGACCCGGGCCAGCTCGGCGCGCAGGGTGCGCCGCACCTGCTCCTCGTCGCCGTCCTCGGGCTGCAGGGCGTACGCGTGCACCTCGACGACCGAGGCGTCGTGCGCGTCGGACCAGCGCCGGGCCCCGGCCTCGAACCGCTCGAGCACGGTGACGTTGTCCATCGGGCCGTAGCCGCTGGTGCCGAGGAAGGCGGGCCGCTCCGGGCTGACCCGGCGGTCGAGCCACAGGCGCCAGACCGCGAACGGCGGGGCGTCCTGCGTGTCGGCGATCCGCCGCCGCCAGTCCGCGTCCTCGACGCCCACCCGTCCGGTCTCGACCAGACCGCGGGTGGTGCGCAGGTCGGTGGCCAGCACGACCGTGTCGGCGACCAGGCGAGCGGCGTCGGTGGTCACCGCCACCTGCTCCCCGCCCAGGTCGAGGCCCTGCACGCTCTCCCCGGTCCGGACCTCGACGCCGAGCTGCTCGAGGTGGCGGCCCAGCGGTCCCCAGAAGACGGTGTCGTAGTCGTCGACGGGGACGTCGAAGAGCAGGCCCTCGGACGAGCCGAGGAAGTAGCTGTGGAACATGCCGACCAGCTCACCGGCGGAGAACTCGTCGGGCGCGGCGAAGAAGCTGCGGGCGAAGACCTCCAGGGCCAGGTGCCGGGCGGCGTCGGGGAAGCCGAGCCGGTCCAGGAACGCCGCGGCGCTCTCGCCGTCGTGCGCGGAGAAGGTGGCCGGGAAGTCGACGTCGAGCAGCTCCCAGACCGCCACCTTGTCGATGTTCGCCAGGTCGGCCGCGGTGAAGCTCGGGCTCTGGGCCACGAACGCCGCCATGTTGAGCGGCGGCGTGCGGGGCACGCCGGCGAAGGAGTCGCGGTGCCCGCCGGCGAGGACGAGCGGGTAGTCGTCGACCGGCGTCAGGCCCTCGAGGCCCGGGTCGACGCGGCGCAGCAGGGCGCGGAGGTTGTAGTACTGCCGGAAGAAGGCGTGGAAGCCCCGGCTCATCGTGACCGGCACCTCGCCCGCGTCACCGCTCCCGTCGTGGTCGACCGGCCAGGCGCGGACTCGTCCGCCCAGGCGCGCCTCCCGCTCCACGAGCGTGACCCGGACGCCGCGCTCGGCGAGGCCGACGGCCGAGGCGATGCCCGCGATGCCGCCGCCGAGGACGAGGGCCGACCGCGGCGGACGACCGGGAGGAAGGCGCTGCTCGCCGGGCGCTCCCGGGTGCCGTACGGCCTTCGTGTCGCGACCGGGGAGCCAGGCCCGCGTGGCCGCTCGCGACCCCCCGCCCAGGCGCCCGAGGACGGGCGTGGCGCGTCCCACGACGCGCGCGGGCAGCAGGGGTGCGGGGCTCGACATCGGTCACCGATCCTTCTGCCGACGACGGGCTTCGAGCGGCCCGTTCGACTATAGCCAGCGGGCCGCGCACCCCTCGTCCCCCGCGGTCCCCCTAGCGGACCCGCGCCAGCACCAGGATCGCGGCCAGGGCCGCGGCGACCACCCCGTCGACAGCGAGGGGCACCATCCCGACCCGGTAGGCCGGGACGGGGTCGAGCCGGTAGAAGACCAGGTAGCAGACCAGCCCGACGAGCGTGGCGACCACCACGGCGACGATCCAGGCCGACGCCGCCGGTGTCCTGAGGGCCCCGGCCGTCCCCAGGGTGACGCCGGCCGCGAGCTGCATGGTGGTCCAGAGCACGATCAGCGGGAGCTCGGTCGTGACGGGCCGGTGCGCGACGGAGGACGTGAGGAAGAGCAGGGCGCCGCCGACCGCCACCCCGCCGACGACGGTCGCGGCCAGCGCGGGCGTCGACGCCCGCGGGACCAGGGCCGCGATCCCGACGCCGAGCAGCACCAGCCCGGCCAGGCCGCCGAGCACCGCCCCGGCGAGGAAGAGGCCACCGCCGGGCGCGGCCCGCGCCGACGGCCTGTACGTCACCGTCCACCAGACGAGGTAGCAGACGCTGCAGCCGACGAGCAGGAGCTCGCCGACCACCATCGCCAAGGGTCCGCGCTCCATGACGTCCCCCTACCCACCAGCGCAGCGAGGTCACGCGGCGTCGCGCACATCCTTCGCGGCCGTCCTGCCCGCCCTTGACAGCGCCCGTACGGCGTTGCAACGTCGGCAGCCGGTGGCGACGAGTGCGCCGGGACCGGAGGGGACCATGACCGAGCAGCGCATCACCCGACGCACCGCCCTCGCCGGCGGAGGAGCGCTCGCGGCCGGGGCGGTGCTCGCCGGCCTGCCCGCGCCGTCCGCCTCGGCGGCGTCCTCGGCGTCCGCGTCCGCCTCGCCGCGCTTCCCGGGGATGGCGCTGGACCAGCTCGTCGGCCAGCTCGTCGTCTACTCCTACCCGGGCCTCACGCCACCGGAGGTGCTGCTCCGGCGGCTGCGGGCGGGACGGGTCGGCGGGATCATCTTCTTCGGGGAGAACATCACCTCCACCACGCAGGTCGCGGGCGTGGTCGCCCAGCTGCGGCGGGCCCACGCCGAGAGCGGGGTCCGGGCGCCGCTGCTGCTGATGACCGACCAGGAGGGCGGCGTCGTGCGCCGCCTCAAGGACCAGGAGCCGTTCCTCACCGCGAGGCAGATCGGTCAGCAGCCGGACCCGCAGGCGGCCGCCACGGCGGCCGGCGTCGGCGCGGCCAGGGGGCTCAACGCTGCCGGGATGAACCTCAACCTCGCCCCCGTGGTCGACGTCTACCGGGAGGAGGGCAACTTCGACGACCAGTTCGGCCGGTCCTTCTCCTCCGACCCGGCGGTGGTCGGCGACCTCGGGATGCGCTTCGCCACCGCCCAGCAGGCCGCGGGCATCGCCGCGACGGCCAAGCACTTCCCCGGGCTGGGGGCAGCCCCGGCCGGCGCGAACACCGACCTGACCGAGGTGACGCTGACGCAGGACCTGGCCGAGCTGCGGGCCGTCGACGAGGCCGCCTTCGTGCCGTCGATCCGCGCGGGCATCGACCTCGTCATGGCGTCCTGGGCGGTCTACCCCGCGCTCGACGCCGCGCGGCCGGCCGGCCTCTCGCGGCGGGTGGTCCAGCGCGAGCTCCGCGGCCGGCTCGGCTTCCGCGGGGTGACCATCACCGACGCGCTCGAGGCGGGGTCGCTCGACGCGTACGGCACGGACGCCCAGGTCGGGGTCCTCGCGGCCCGGGCGGGCATGGACGTGCTGCTCTGCTCCTCGCGCGACGTCGCCCAGGGCGACGAGGTGGCGGCGGCGCTCAGGCAGGCCCTGCTGCGGCGCCGGCTCGACCCGCGCGCCTTCGTCGGGTCGCTGCTGCGCGTGCGCCGGCTCCGCGACCGGCTCGACTGAGGGTCCGCTCCGGCCCTGGACAGCCGTGAAGGGCCGGCAGTCCTGGGACTGCCGGCCCTTCATGGCTGTGAGCCCTGACCCCCCGATCCTCAGGCTCATCGCACCGCCGAGTGAAGCGATGACCAAATCATAGATCTTCAGGTTGCTTAGAGTGCCGTCTCAGGCGCAACTGTCCGGTTCCTGCCATGTCCGGATGCTGCGCTGTCCAGAGGTGTCCCGGGGCGCAGGCGGTCGTGACGTGGTCGTGGAGCGGCCTCGGCAGCCGGACCGCCCGCGCACGGGACTGCTGCACCCGAGGGCTCCGGGACGCAGCGGGTCTGACGCCCGCTCCACGACCGGACGGCGACACCCCGGCGGCATCGGCCACCGGAGCGCCCCCGCGCGGTCGTGGAGCGCAGGGGCTCTCACCCCGGACCGTCGTCTACAGCGTCGCGGCGAAGGGGTCGAAGTCGTCGGGCAGCAGCGGAACCGGCCCGACGGTGCTGGTGACCGTGACGAACTGCTCGGTCGCCGCCGACTCCTGCGCCGAGAGCAGCACGTCGACGGCGTGGAGGCCCAGCTCGCCCGAGGCGACGTGGGGCCGCCCGGCGGCGATCGAGCGCACCATGTCGAGGACGCCGAGGCCGCGGCCGACGACCGTGCCCTTCTCCTCGACCTCGATCCAGGGCTGCTCGACCGACATGCCGTCGCGCAGCACGCCGAGCGGCTTGACGTACGCGGTCCGCCCGCTGAACTGGTTCGGGTCGGGCAGCACGATCGAGCCCTCCGTGCCGTGGATCTCGAGGATCCCGTGGCGCTCCAGCGCGGAGTCGAAGCTCAGCAGGCTCTGGGCCTGCGCGCCCCCCTCGAAGGCGGTGAGCACCTGGATGGTCGAAGGGACCTCGACCGGGAAGGTCGTGCCCGCGTTCGGACCCGTACGGATCTCGCGCTCCTCGCGGGCCTTCATCCCGACCGCGGCGACGCGGTCGACCGGGCCGAGCAGGCTGACGAGGGCGGAGAAGTAGTACGGACCCATGTCGAGCAGCGGGCCGGCGCCCCGGGCGAACAGGAAGCCGGGGTTCGGGTGCCACAGGTCCGGTCCCTGGGTCTGGAACGCGGTCTGCGCAAACATCGGCCGGCCGATGACGCCGGCGGCGATGGCCCGCTTGGCGCTCTGGAAGCCCGGGCCGAGGAGCGTGTCGGGGGCCGAGCCGATCCGGACCCCGGCCGCCCGGGCCTGCTCGAGGAGCGCGGCGGCCGCGTCGCGGTCCAGGCCCAGAGGCTTCTCCGACCACACGTGCTTGCCCGCCGCGACCGCGGCCGACGTCACCTCGATGTGGGCGTCCGGGGTCGTGAGGTTCACGACCAGCTCGACGCCGGGGTGGGCCAGGACGTCCTCGCCGCTGCCGTGCGCGGGGACGCCGTGCTTCTCCGCCTGCGAGCGCGCGCGCTCGGCGACCAGGTCGCCGACGACGAGCACCTCGACGTCGGGGAAGGACGCGAGGTTGTCGAGGTAGGTGTCGCTGATGACCCCCACGCCGATGATGCCGACTCCGACCGGGCTCATCGGACGTACCCCCCGTCGGTGAGGAAGGCGTACGAGGCCGCGACGTCGGCGAAGACGTCACCGGGGGCGTGGTCGTACTCGATGACCGCGTACTGCAGGGCGGTCGCGGCGCGCAGCGACTCGGCCAGCGGCACCTCGCCGTGCCCGGCGTGGCGCTGGTCGAGGCTGTCGGAGCCGAACGCCGGCGCGTCGGGGGCGAAGGGGTTGCTCGCGGGCGGGACGCCGTCCTTGATGTGCTGCGCGACGAGGCGGTCGCCGAGGCTCGCCACCAGCGCCGGGACGTCCTGGCCGCCGGTGAGCGCCCAGAAGAGGTCGAGCTCGATCACGACGCGGTCCTCGGTCAGCTCGATGAACCGCTCGTAGGCGGTCTGCCCGTCGAAGGAGGCGATGAACTCCTGGGCGTGGTTGTGGTAGCCCACGGTGAGCCCGAAGCCGGCCGCGACCTCGGCCGCGGTGTTGAGGCGGTCGGCGATGTCCTTCACGCCGTCCTCGGTCAGCCAGCGGGCGGGGGCGACGAAGGGGTCGATCACGGTGGTCATCCCGATCGTGGCGGCGGCCTCGAAGACGACCTGCGGCTCAGGCGTCGGGATCGAGCCGTCCGGGGTCCAGAGCTCGTCGGACAGCAGCGGGGCGTGCCCGGTCGGGGAGGCGAGCCCGGCGGCGTCGAGCGCGGCGCGGATCTCGGCGGGGCGGCGCACGAAGTCGAACGCCTCCACGTTCTTCAGGCCGATGGCGGCGAGGCGGTCGAGCGAGGAGCCCATGTCGGCCGAGAACTCCTCGGCGAGCGAGTAGAGCTGCACAGAGGCAACGGGGAGGGCCACGACGTCCTTCTTCCTTGGTGTGGTCGCTTGGTGTGGTCGCTTGCGGGTGTCGGTGGTCGTCCGGGCGGGACAGCGCCGTCCGCGCCCTCCGACGTGACCCCGGCATCGTAACAAATACCTCCAGGTGGAGGTATTCGGGCCGGAGTGTCCTAGCATCGACGACGTGGCCGCCATCGATCCCCCGCCGGGCCGGCCCCGTGGCGCGTACGCCAAGGGCCTCGCGCGCCGCCAGGAGATCCTCGACGCCGCGATCAAGGTCTTCGCCCGGCGCGGGGCCGGGCAGACGAGCCTGCGGGCCATCGCGGAGCAGGTCGGGGTCACGCACGCCGCGCTCACCCACCACTTCGGCAGCCTGGAGCGCCTGCTCGTCGACGTCTACCGGGAGCACTCGCGCCGGATCGAGCGCGAGGCGCGGCCCGGCCCCGAGGCGTCACCGGTGGAGACGATGCGGCTCGCCGCGGAGCGGAACCACCAGGTGCCCGGGATGGTGCAGCTCTACACGACCCTCGTCGCCTCGGCGCTCGAGGAGGGCCACCCGGCGGCGACCGACTTCGCCACCCGACGCTTCGCGGCCGTCCGCGGCACGCTCGTCGAGCAGATCAGGGTGCGCCAGCAGGACGGCCGGATCCGCGCCGACCTCGACGCCGCGCAGGTGGCCGCGCTGGTCGTCGCCGCCTCCGACGGCCTGCAGACCCAGTGGCTCCTCGACCCCGGCGTCGACCAGGTCGGGGCGCTCGCCCTGCTCGACCGCCTGCTGTCCGGGGACGCCTAGCTCGGTGAGGGGCCTGAGGGGCGGAGCAGGTCGGCGACGCGCAAGCCCGCCCGTGGCCATCGTCACCCGACCCGCCCCTCGAGGTCGCCCGGACGCCGGGCGGACGTCATCGTCAGGCGCTGCGCGCGTGGAGGTGGTCGGCCATCACGCCCAGCCAGGTGGCGAGGACCGTGAGCTCGGACTCGGGGACCAGCCCCAGCGTGTCGAGCAGCGGCTCCTGGCTCTGGACCGCGAGGGCCTCGCCGCGCTCGGTGAGGGAGACCTGCAGGCGACGGCGGTCGTTCGCGTGCCGCGTCCTGGTCGGCCACGCCGCGTCGCTCGAGCCGGTCGACGAGCGCCGTGGCGGCGCTGCTGGTCAGCCCGAGGTCGCGGGCGAGGTCGGACTGCCCCCGGGAGCCGTGGACGAAGAGGTACCCGACGGCCTGGCTCTCGGTCGTGCCGAGACCGCTCGAGCTCGCCAGCGCGACCCGGTAGCGCTCGCCCGCCATGATCAGCGCGCGGAGCTTGCGGGCGGCGTCGGCCACCGGCTCGTCGCGGGGGCCGGGGCCGGTCAGCGGGTCGTCCAGCGGGCCCGCCGGGAGGTCGAGCAGGGCGTTCGCGGGGTGCGCACCGGCGGGGGCCGGACCGGCCTCCCGCTCGTCGAGCGATGACGTCACTCTTCTCCCCACCGCGTGCACCGGGCTGCCGCATCGTCCGCCTCGTCGTCACGGCGGCCGGGTGTCGTCCTGACTCTCAGCAAAATAGCAGGTAGATCGTCGGTTTGTGCCGACAAATCCTCCGAGCTTCGGGGTGCGTCCCGGATCACGTCCGCCACCGGCACGCCCTACCGTGACCGCGTGCCCTACCAGCTCGCGTACCTGAGCACCTCGTCGCCGTGGTCGCGCGACGAGCTGCTCGAGCTGCTCCGCCGGGCGCGCGTCACCAACGAGTCGCTCGGCATCACCGGCGTGCTCCTGCACCGCCACGGGCGCTTCGTGCAGCTCCTCGAGGGTGGGCGCGACGAGGTGACGACCCTGTACGCCACCATCCGCGCAGACGTCCGGCACCACGGGACCACGGTGATCTGGGACGACGACGGCGGGGCGCGCTGGTTCACCGGCTGGTGGATGGCCTTCCGCGACCTCGAGGAGGACCCGGTCACCGAACCCGCGCTGACCGACGTCCTCCGCGGGCCCGTCGACGCCTCCGTCTTCAGCCACGAGGTCGTGCTGCAGCTCTGGACCCTGCTGCGCGACGGCCTCCCGGGGCCGCCCGGCTGAGTCCTGACCGGGCTCACCGGGTCGCTGGCACCCGGCTCAGGGCGGCGTCAGCGACGGCCACCGCTCGACGGCCCACGCGGCCCAGGACGCGTACGCGGGGGGCACGTCCGGCACCGCTCCCCCACCCAGCTCGGCCTCGTCCGGGACGTCGAGCTGCTCGTGCCAGCGCCGCAGCTCGGCGTCCTCCATCCGGAACCCGCCCGGCTCGCGGCTGAAGCGGCCCCGGACCCGGCGTCGCTGCTCCTCGACCTGCACCGGCAGGTACACGACCCGGGCCTCGACGCCCACCGACGCCGCGAGCCAGCGCAGCGCGGAGCGCTCGTCACGGCTCCACAGCCCGAAGTCCAGGACCACGTCGAGACCGAGCCGTGCCACCCGCAGCCCGGTCTCGACCAGCTTGCCCTCGAGGCGGTCGCGGTGCGCGGCCCGGGCCTCCGCGCGCCACCCGTCAGGGCCGTCGTCGGCGAACACCGCCTGCTGCCAGTCGTCCGGCGTGAGGCGCAGGGCGGGCAGGCCCGCCTCGAGCTCCACGGCCCGGGTGGTCTTGCCGGCCCCGGGCAGGCCGACGACGAGGATGAGCACGCGCCACCTCCCGAGTCCGTCGCGGCGGCCTGCCCGCGAGCCCGCCGGACGAGTTTCGCCCAGGACCCCGTCCGGACGTGACGAGGGTGACGTCCGCACCGGCCACCGGCCGCGACGCGAGGAGAGGCGGGGCACGCTCGCTCGTCGACGGATCCGAACAGCAGCCGCGCCACGCGCGGCCCCGGTGCGGTCGATTTTTAGCCGAACCCGAACTATTTCTCAGGTTCGTCACTAGACTGAGAAGCACCAGACGGTCGGGGGCCGTTGACGCCAGCTCGTCCCAGGAGCACCGATGTCCCTCCCCGTCCCCGTCCTCGCGCTCGTCCCGGTCGTGCAGCCACGGGTGCTGATGTCCGCGGGGCCCGCGGGGCCCGCCGACCCCGACCGCCGATGAGCAGCCACGAGCCGGCTCCGGGCGCTCCGCGGCCCCGAGGGGGTGCGGCCTGCCGCCCCGGCCCGGGCGGCGACCCGTGCGGTCGTCGCCCCGGTCGGCTCGGGCCCGCACGACTCCTCCTGGCGACGGCGCTCGAGCGTGCCGCTCCGGGCGGGTGGGCACGATGACGGCGCCCGCCCTCCCCCACGGGATCCTGGCGCGCCGCCCGCTGCAGCGGCGGGTCACGCTGCTCACCGTCGCGCTGGTGAGCGTCTCCATCCTGCTGTCCAACCTGGCCGGCTACGCGGCCCTGCGGGCGACGCTCCAGCGCGCGTCGCAGGCGACGACCCTCGCGGTGGCCGACGACCTCGCCGGGCCGGCGGCGCTCTCGATCGGCCGCACCGGGTCCCTGACCCCTGACCTCCGCCAGGCCGGCGGGGCGCTCGTCGCGGCGACCTGCACGGACGGCCGCGTGCTGCGGCTGGGCGACCCGGCCGGTCGGCTGGTCCTCGAGCCCGGGGACCTGCGGGCGGCCGGGCCCGGCGCCGGGCCCGTCCTGCGCACCGGCACCGACGAGACCGGGAGGACGTACACGGTCGTGGCCGTGCCCGCCGGGACGACGGGGTGCGCCCTGGTCGTCGCACGACCGCGCACCGTGCTCGACTCGGTGCTGGACACCCAGCAGACGGTGGTGCTGACCGTGGTCCTGGCCGGGCTGGTCGGCGCGGGGGTGTCGATCGCCGTGCTCGCGCGCTCGGCCGTGCACCCGGTCCGCCGGCTCAGCGCCGCGGTGCAGCACGTGAGCGAGACCCGGGACTTCCAGCCCGTCGCGGTCGGCCGCACGTCCAGGGACCTGGCCGTCCTGACGGCGTCGCTCAACCAGCTCCTGCGCAGGGTCGCGGAGACCCGCGAGCGCCAGACGAGGCTGGTCGCCGACGCCGGGCACGAGCTGCGCACGCCCCTCACCAGCCTGACCACGAACGTCGACCTGCTGCGGGCCGACCTGCAGCGCAGCGCGCTGAGCCCGTCGCAGCGGGCCCGGGTCCTCGACGACGTCGGCGAGCAGCTGGACGAGCTCAGCTCGATGGTCTGTGACCTGGTGCGGCTCTCCCGCGAGGACGCGGCGACCACGTTCCGCCCGCTCGACCTGCGTGACCCGGTGCGGGCCGCCGCGGAACGGGTGCAGCGCCGCGCCGGCGGCCGGGTCCTGGACCTGCAGCTCGACGAGTTCCACGTCGTGGGCGACGCGGCCGGGCTCGAACGCGCCGTGACGAACCTGCTCGACAACGCGGTGAAGTGGAGCCCGGCGGACAGCACGATCCGGGTCCGGCTCCTCGGCAACCGGCTCGTGGTCGCCGACGCCGGCCCGGGGATCCCCGAGGCGGACCTGCCCTACGTCTTCGACCGCTTCTTCCGCGGGGCCACGGCGCGCGCCACGCACGGGACGGGTCTCGGGCTGTCCATCGTGGCCAAGACGGTCCAGGACCACGGCGGCACCGTACGGGCCGGGCGCTCGGCCGAGGGCGGCGCCGAGCTCACCGTGCAGCTGCCCGGGGTGACCCACCTCGAGGCGATGCCGAGCATCCTGGTCCCCGCGTCCTGACCCACGACCCAGCCGCCCGGGTGCGGTCCGGCGCGCTGCGCTGCTGAGCGCGCCGGACCTCGACGGCCCACCCTGGCGCGCGGACGATCCGTCGTGCCCCGGGTCTACCCGCGCCGGGACGCCCCAGACCGCGGTGAGCCCACGGGCTCCCTCGACGGCGCGGCACCGCTGCACGTTTTCGCTCAGGTGTTCGATACTGGTCTCGTGCCGAGCAGCTGGGAGGACCCGGGACGACGGGTCCACGCGCCGGTCACGCCCCGCGTCCGCCACGTGTGGGTGCAGCACCCCGGCGGGCACGGCCCCGACGGCCCGGGCCTGGTGATCGCCTGGCGCATCGAGCGGCAGCAGTCCGGGCTGGCCACGGGGTGGTCGGCGCAGGTGGCCGTGGTGTGGGCGCTCGACCGCCTCAGCGTCGAGTGGGTGCCGGCGGAGAAGCTGCGCCCGGTCGACGAGCCGCCGGGTCGCGGCCGGTGACGGGGAGCCCGCGGACCGGTCAGGCGCCGAGCTCGACCAGCACCCGGGGCAGCTCGGCCAGCAGCTCGCCGGCGAGGAAGCCGAGCCGGCCGACCGAGGCGGCCAGCCGGTCGCCGGCGGCCGCGTGGACGTGGCTGGCCCAGCAGACGGCCTGGGCCGGTTCGGTGCCCCGGGCGAGGATCCCGGCGACCGCGCCGGCGAGCACGTCGCCGCTGCCCGAGGTGGCGAGCCCGACCTGGCCCGCACCGGTGCGCCACCTGCGGCCCTCCGGGTCGGCGACGACGGTGTGGCAGGAGACGACGGCGCCGTAGGTGCGGGCGATCTCGGCCGCGTCGGCCTCGAGGTCGTCGAGGTCGCGACCGAGCAGCCGGCCGCCCTCGGCGGAGTTCGGGGTGAGCACGAGCCGGCCGGCGAGCGGTGCGACGACCTCCCTCAGTCCCGGCAGCACCCCCAGCGCGTACGCGTCGAGGACCAGCCAGGCGTCGTCGGAGAGCAGCGGGACGGCGGCCCGCACGAGGTCCGCCGTGAGCTCGGCGTCGTCGAGGCCGGGGCCCAGCACCACGACGTCGGCGGAGCCGAGCCGGTCCTCGAGCAGGGCCGCGCCGTCGCCGGTCACCGAACCCTTCGCGTCCTGCGGGAGCCCCACGACTCCGGCCTCCGGGGTGGCGACGGCCATGGCGACCGCGGCCTGCTCGGCGATCGCCAGCGTCAGGTGACCGGCCCCGACCCGCAGGGCCGCCAGGCCGGCGAGCTGCGCCGCGCCGGGCGTCCGGGCGGCGCCGCCGACGACCAGCACCTGCCCGCGGGAGTACTTGGAGTCGCCGACGCCGGGCAGGGCCCACCCGCGCAGCAGGGTCGGGGTGAGGTCACGCGTGGGGGTGGTCGATGGGGTGGACACTGCTCTCGCTTCCGTGGCGGGTGACGGGGACGTCGGTGCCCTCGAGGTGGCGCACGTCGTTGAACCGGGCCAGCGACCAGGTGCGGTCGGACCGGCGGACGAGCTGGGTGAGGGAGACGTTCAGGACGGGGGTGGTGGCCCCGATGTCGAGGACCTGCGCCTCGCCCAGGGCCTCGCAGACGTAGCGGAAGGACAGCACGAGGGCGTCGTGGCAGACCACCAGCGCGCGGGTGCCGTCGGCGACGTCGTCGAGGTCGCGCAGGACGCTGCGGACCCGGAGCACGACGTCCGCCCAGGACTCCCCGCCGGGCGGGCGGTGGTAGAACTTCCCGAGCCAGCGGCGCCGCTCGGCCTCGAGCGGGTAGCGCGCCTGCACGCCCTTGGTCGTCAGCAGGTCGAGCACCCCGAGCTCACGGTCGCGCAGCCGCTCGTCGACCGCCACCAGGCGTGCCGCGCCGGCCGCGTCCAGCGCGAGCTCGGCGGTCTGCCGGGCCCGGAGGTAGGGCGACGACCAGACCAGCGTGGGCAGCTCGTCGGACAGCAGGTCGGCCACCCCGCGACCCAGCGCCCGGGCCTGGTCCCGGCCGACGTCGGAGAGGGGGACGTCCGCGTCGCGCTCGCCCACCTCGATGACCTCGGCGTCGGCCTCGTGAGCCGCGGCGGCGGCGACGTTCCCCATGCTCTCGCCGTGGCGGACGAGCACGAGCTCGGCGACGGGCAACGTCGTCTCCTTGCGGTGGGGGGCACGGTCCCCTACTCCTACCCCGCTGGGCCGGACCTGACGCGCCGTGGGGGCGCCGGACGTGCGGAAGCCCCCGCAGCGTGCGCTGCGAGGGCTCGGGTGGAGCGGGGCGGGAGTGCGCGCCCCGCGGTTCAGCGCACCGTCCCGGACACCGTGTCGGCGTCGTCGATGACGACGCCCTCGACGTACTCGGGCTCGGGGCCGGTGGTCAGCTGCGGCGCGTCGTCGTCGGCGGGGCGGGCCGGCTTGCGCAGACCCTTCTCGTCGGCCTGGTTGGCCAGCAGGACGCCCATGTAGGGCAGGAAGACGGCGCCGGCGAACAGCGCCCACTGCAGCCACCCGTGGGCCACGGTGACGGCGAGCAGGAAGCACGCCGTGCGGAAGGCCATCGTGATGGCGTAGCGGCGGATCCGCTGGCTCGTGTCGACGCTGGCGCCGGCGCGGGCGGTGGTGATGCTGGACAGGGGTGCGGCGGTGGTGGCCACGGACTGATCGACCTCTTCGCGTGTGTCGGGAACTCGCTCGGGCGATGGCCGGTGCGGGCGTCCGTCGAGGTCGATCGGCACGTGGCGCCGGCCTCGTCGGTGATGTCCGCCCTGGTCAGGGCACTTATGTCAACGTCATGGTTCCCCCGCGTAGTCCGGGACGGACGCCTGCGCGGCCGCCTTTCGCAGCGTTGTGACCAAGAGCACCAAGGCCACCACCTGGGTGCCGGCGACCACCACGACCAGGGCCGGCAGCGACCGCTCGTAGAGTGCGCCGGCCAGCGCTCCCCCGGCCACCGCCGCCCCGCCCTGCACCGCGGCGAACACCCCGTACGCGGTCGCGCGCCGCCCTGCGGGCACCAGGTCCGCGACGAGCGCCTTCACCGTCGAGTCCTGCACGCCCGTGGCCGCGCCCCAGACGAGCACGCCGACGACGGCGAGGAGCGCGGAGCGGGTGAAGGCCAGGGGCGGGACGAGGGCCACGAGGAACGGCAGCACGAGCAGCACGCGCCCGCCGACCCGGTCGTAGACCCAGCCGGTGGCGAGCGCGGCCAGGGCCTCGGCGCCCATCGCCGCCGCGTAGACCAGCGGGACGGCGGCCACGGGGACCACCCGGTCCTGGGTCAGGTGGAACGAGATCACGCCGAACGTCACCAGCCCCGCCGTCGCCGCCCCCGCCGAGGCGGCGAACAGCCAGAAGGTGCGCGGCAGGCGGGCGGCGGCCCGCTCCGGCGCGGCGGCGTCGGCCCCGGTGCCCGTGGCGGGCGCCGGTCGGCGGGCGGTCGGCGGGTCGATCCGGCGGCGCAGGACCAGCAGCACCACGATGGCCAGCGCGCCGGGGACGGCCAGGACCGCGAACGCCGGCCACAGTGCCCCGGCCAGGGCGGCGACCCCGGCCACGAGCAGCGGGCCGGCGACGGCGCCGGACTGGTCCAGCGCCTTGTGCACGGCCATGCCCTTGCCCATGCCGACCTTGCCCGCGGCAGCCGCGAGCAGCGTGCTCTTGGCCGGGCTGCGGACGGCCTTGCCGGTGCGCTCGGCCAGGACCAGCACGCAGGCGAGCGCAAGCCCGGCGCCGCCGACGAACGGGGTCACGGCGAGCAGCGGGACGCACACGGCGGTCAGCGCGTACCCGGCCAGGGTGAGGGCCCAGTAGCGCCCGCTGCGGTCGGCCCAGGAGCCCGAGAACAGCCGCAGCACCAGCGCGACCGCCTCACCGGCGCCGGTGACCAGCCCGACGAGCAGGGCCGAGGCGCCGAGGGTCGCGAGCAGGGGGCCCGTCACCGACCGCGCGCCCTCGTAGACCATGTCGGCGGTCAGGCTGACCACGCCGAAGCCCACGACCGCGCGCCAGGGCGAGAGGACCGGCCGACGCCCGGGACCCCCCGGAGCCCCCGTGCCCTCCGGAGTCCCCGTGCCCCTCGAAGCCCCCGTGCCCCTCGAAGCCCCCGTGCCCATCGAAGCCCCGTCCTCGCCGGTCCTGCGCCACCACCGCCGGGCCGAGGTTACGCAGGCGGCGACGCGCCCGCGGACGCCGTCCGCGGGCGCGGCCCTGACGGCCGGGCGGGGGAAGGAGCTCGGGCGCGGGCGCGCTACCCGGGCGGGCCGAGGACCGCGTGCGCGACGGCCGCCCCGAGTGCGACGAGCGCGGCCGCCGTCCGCACGCGATCGGCCCGGACGAGGGCCGTGAGCAGGGACGGTTCGGGGCCCTCGCGTGCGAGCCGGCCGTGCAGCGGGGCGGCCCGGAGCGCGGTGAGGAGCACCGCGGTCGCGCTCACGCCGCCCGCGACCCAGACGGCGAGCGACCCCGGGGCACTGACCAGCGCGCCGAGGCAGGCGAGCGCGAGGACGCCGTACACCAGCCCGACGAGCGGGACGATCCGGCGTGAGTGCACGGCGTGCGCGCGGGCGAAGCGGTCCGCCGCGACCTCGGCCAGCGCCGGATAGGCCAGGAGCGTCACGGTCAGCTGGAAGCCCGCGTGCAGCGCCGTCGCGGCGACCAGCAGGACCGGCCAGAGCCCCACGTCAGGCCCGGGCCGACGGCGGGCCGGTGCTGCCCCGGACGACGAGGCTCGGCGCCACGAGGTCCTCCCGACCGGGCCGCTCCGGCTCCTCGACCCGCTCGACGGCGCGCTGCACCGCGAGGCCGGCGAGCACGTCGACGTCCTGGCGCACGGTGGTGAGCCGCGCCCAGCGCGAACGGGCGAGGCGGCTGTCGTCGTAGCCGACGAGGCTCACGTCGTCGGGCCAGCGCCGGCCCGCCTGCTGCAGCACGTCCATCACCCCGGCCGCGGACTGGTCGTTGAACACCGCCAGCCCGGTCGGCAGCTCCGCCCGCCCGAGCAGCCGCTCGGCCGCGGCGGCGCCGGCGTCCTCGGTCAGCCCGCCGGTCTCGACGTCGGCGGCCAGGCCGGCCGCGCCCACGGTCGCGAGGAACCCGCGGCGCCGTTCGTCGGCGCCCGCGGCGCGGCCGCCGTCGACGTGCGCGACGCGGGTGTGGCCGAGGTCGAGCAGGTGGTGCGCGGCCAGGGCCGCGCCCGCGACGTCGTCGGAGCGGACCACGTCGACCCCGGGCGCCGTGGTCCCCCGCGCCACGACGACGAGCGGCACCGAGGCCGCGAGGTCGGCCAGCGCCGTGTCCGGGAGGGCACTGCCCAGCAGCAGCAGGGCGTCGCAGCGCAGCGCGAGCAGGTCGGCGACGGCCTCGGCCTCGTCGCGCGCAGGGGTCGTCCCGCTCAGCGCGAGCTCCTGCCCGTGGGTGGCGGCGGCGCGGTAGAGCGCGGCGGCGAGCTCGGCGTGGAACTCGTGCCCGAGCGCGAGCACGACCCCGAGCACCTGTGTCCGGCGCCGGCTCAGCAGCCGCGCGCGGCGGTCGGGACGGTAGCCGAGCTCGTCGGCCGCGGCCCTGACGCGCTCACGCGTCCCGGCGCTCGCCCCCTGCACGTCACGGAACACGATCGAGACCAGCGCGCGGGAGACGCCCGCGCGCTCGGCGACGTCGCTCATCGTCGGCCGGCCGGGCATGCCGGTCACCTTAGGGCGCCGTTCCGCAGTTGACCGGCACGGCCGCCGTCGGGTACAACTAGCGCGCTCTAGTCCTTCGTCGGAAGACCTGCGATGCCACTGCCCGCACCCCTTCGTCTCGGCCTGGTCGGCACCGGCCGCATCGGCGCCGCCCACGCCCGCGTGATCGCCGAGCAGGTGCCCGGCGCGGTCCTCGCCGCCGTCGCGGACGCGCGTCCCGGCGCCGCCGGGCGTCTCGCCGACAGCTACGGCGCCGTCGCGTACGACGACCCGCAGGCGCTGATCGACAGCCCCGACGTCGACGCGGTCGTGATCACGGCGAGCTCGACGGCGCACTCCGACCTGGTCGTGGCCGTCGCCGGTGCGGGCAAGCCGTGCTTCTGCGAGAAGCCGGCCTCGATGACGCTCGCCGAGATGGACCGCGCGCTCGCCGCGGTCGGGGCCGCCGGGACGACGCTGCAGGTCGGCTTCAACCGGCGCTTCGACGCGGGCTTCGCCGCCGCGCACGCCGCGGTCACGGCCGGCGACCTCGGCCGCGTGCAGCTGATGCGCTCGCTGACCCGCGACCCCGGCCTGGCGGACCCGGCCGCCGTCGCGCCGTGGACGGTCTTCACCCAGACGCTGGTCCACGACTTCGACGCGCTGCTCTGGCTCCACCCGGACGCGAGCCCCGTCGAGGTCTACGCGACCGCCGACGCGCTGGTCGCCCCGGACTTCAAGGACGCGGGCCTGCTCGACACCGCGGTCGTCGTGATGACCTTCGACGACGGGGCCCGCGCCGTCGCCGAGGCGAGCTTCTCCGCGGCGTACGGCTACGACGTCCGCGCCGAGGTCTTCGGCTCCGGCGGCATGGTCACCGTCGGCGACGGAGCCCGCTCGAGCGCCCGCTTCGCGACGAGCGGCGGCAGCCACCACGACACCGTCCGCGGCGACGTGGAGCTGATGGGTGCCGCGTACGCCGGTGAGTTCCGTGAGTTCGTGGCCGCGGTCCGCGAGGGCCGCGAACCCTCCGTCACCGGCCGCGACGCCCGCCGGGCCCTCGCCGTCGCGCTGGCCTGCGTCGAGTCGGTCCGGGCCCACGCACCCGTCGCGGTGACCGAGGCCGCTGCGGTGACCGCATGAGCAGCCCCTTCACCCTCACCGTCTGCGCGGAGATGGTCTTCACCGACCTGCCGCTGGCGGAGCGCGTCCGCCGCATCGACGCGCTCGGCTTCGGCGTCGAGATCTGGGACTGGACGCTCAAGGACGTCGACGCGCTCGCCGCCCTCGCCGACGCGGGCGTGTCGTTCTCGTCGATGACCGGCTACGTCAGCGGGACCCTCACCGACCCCGACGGCAGCGACGCGCTGCTGCGCACGGCCGCCGGGTCGATCCCGGTCGCGAAGCGCCTCGGCGTCCCACGGCTCAACCTGCACGGCACCGGCCTCGGCGAGGGCGGGCTGCCCGTGCAGCCGGCCGGGACCGTCACCGGCCCGATGTGGGTCGCGGCCGTCGACACGTTGCGCCAGGTCGCCGCCCTGGGCGCGCAGCACGACGTCGTGTTCTGCCTGGAGAACCTCAACACCGCCGTCGACCACCCCGGGGTGCCGTTCGCGAGGGCGGCCGACACGCTGGCACTCGTCGAGGCCGTCGGCAGCCCGCACCTGCGGATGATGCTCGACCTCTACCACGCCCAGATCGGCGAGGGGAACCTGATCGAGCTCTGCCGCCGCGCCGGCGACGCGATCGGGGAGATCCAGGTCGCCGACGTCCCGGGCCGCTGCGAGCCGGGCACCGGCGAGATCAGCTACCCCGCCGTCGCCCGGGCGCTCGCGGCGATGGGCTACGACGGCGTCGTGGGCCTCGAGGCGTACGCCGCGGACGGTGACAGTGAACGCGCGTTGCAGCGGTTCCGAGACGCGTTCACCCTCTGAGCCCGGCTGCTCGCCCGGTTCCCACCGCTCCCAAACCGTCCCGACCGGTCCCGACCGGCCGACCTCAGGGCCGGCCGAGCACCCGGCTGCGTCCCAGCGCGGCCCAGCGCTGCGCCCCGGCGGGCCCGAGCCGGGCGAGCAGCTCCTCGACCGCCCAGGGGACCTGCTCGAGGGACTCCTCGACCAGCGCCCGGAAGCCGGGCTCCTCGACCGGCTCCTCGACGAGGTCGCGGAAGGCCATGGTCCAGCCCGGGAACTGGCGCAGCAGCCGGTGCCGTTCCGTCAGGGTCGTGACCTCGCGGTGGCGCGGGTCGTCGCGGATCGCGGCGTAGAGGGCGACGACGTCGGCCCGGGAGCCCTCGAGCAGCTGCAGGAAGCGGCCGTCGTGGTGGATCAGCACGCCGGTGACCCGGCGACCGCCGTTGCGGGCGCGCGAACGGCGCAGCAGGTCCACCAGCTCGGCAGTCCCCAGCGGCACGACGGCCCTGCTGGCGTAGGCGAGCTGGAAGACCACGGCGCAAGCGTAGGGCGTCGGCCCGCCGGCAACGGGACCCCGGGCACGCTCGGCGCGGTCCCGCTTCCGCGCACCGCCGCTGGGTAAGTTCGTGAGCAGGACGGCGCCGAGCGGCTCGGCGCGCCGGCGGGCACCGCCGGCCGACAGCGCGAAGGACGGGGGTGCGCACCAGGCCATGGCGAAGGTCCTGCTGCTCAGCAGCCCGATCTTCGGGCACGTGTCCCCCATGCTGTCGCTCGGGCGTGGCCTCGCCGACCGCGGCGACGAGGTCACCCTGCTCTCGGGCAGCAAGTACGCGGCCTCCGCCGCCGGGGCCGGGCTCGACTTCTCGCCCCTGCCGCCCGGGGCCGACTACGACGACGCCGACCTCGAGGCCTGGCTCCCGCGGCGGCGCCACCGCACCCGCGTCGCGGCGGGCCGCTACGCCATCACCGGGATGTTCGTCCGGCCCCTCGGCGCCCAGCACGAGGCCGTCAGCGCCGCCCTCGCCGCGACCGCGTACGACGTCGTGGTCGCCGACACGGCCTTCCTCGGCGCCCTGCCCCTGCTCGTCTCGCCCGACCCCCGCCCGACGGTCCTGGGCGTCTCCGTCACCCCGCTCGCGCTGACCAGCCCGGACTGCGCGCCCTTCGGCTCCGGCCTGGCCCCGGGCCGCACGGCCTTCGCCCGGATGCGCAACCGGCAGATCTACTGGGCGCTGCGCCACGGACCGCTGCGCCCGCTGCAGGTCGCGCTCGACGCCCAGCTCCGGGCGCTCGGGCGCGGCCCGTCGCCGGTCGGCTACTTCGACGTCGCCGGCCTCTTCGACTCGACCTTCCACCTCTCGGTGCCCGGCCTGGAGTACCCGCGCCGCGACCTGCCGCGCTCCGTCGTGTTCACCGGCCCGCTGCCCGTCCACCGGCCGGCCCTGCCGCAGGCGGCCTGGACGCCGCCGCCCGGGGACGCACCGCTGGTGCACGTGACGCAGGGGACCTTCGCCAACGCCGACCCCTCCGAGCTGCTCGTGCCCACCCTGCGCGCGCTGGCCGACGAACCCGTCCGCGTCGTCGCGACGACCGGCGGGCGGCCGCTCGGGCAGGTGCGCGCGCTGCTGGGTGGCGACGTGCCCGCCAACGCGCAGCTGACCGAGCTCGTCCCCTACGCCGAGCTCCTCCCGCAGACGGCGGTCGTGGTGACCAACGGCGGCTGGGGCGGCGTGCAGCAGGCCCTGACCCACGGCGTGCCCGTCGTCGTCGCCGGGGCCAGCGAGGAGAAGCCCGAGGTCGCCGCGCGCGTCGCCTGGTCCGGCGCGGGGATCGACCTGCGCACCGGCCGGCCGTCGGAGCGCCGGGTCCGCGGGGCCGTCCGCGACGCCCTGCGGCGCCCGCGCTACCGCGAGGCCGCCACCCGGCTGCGCGAGGAGCAGGCGGCGATGCCCGACCCCGTCGACGTCATCGCGGCGGCCGTCGCGGAGGGGGCCCGTGTCCCGGCCGCCCGTCATCGCTGACACCGGGCTCGCCCGACTCGGCCTGACGCGCCGCTCCGCGGTGCTGCTCGCCGGGATGAGCGCTGCCCTGCTGGCCTCCGAGCTCGCCGAGACGGTCGTGGCGACGGCGCTGCCCACGATCGCCGCCGACCTCGGCGACCTGCGGCTGCTGGCCCTGGTCACCACCGGCTACCTCGTGGCGAGCACGGCGGTGCTGCCCGCGTACGGCTGGCTGAGCGACCGCTTCGGCCGGCGGCGGCTGTTCGTCGTCGCGGTCGCGGGCTTCCTCGCCGGCTCCGTGCTCGGTGCGCTCGCCCCGGGACCGTGGACCCTCGTCGGCGCCCGGCTCGTGCAGGGCTGCGGGGCCGGCGGGCTGCTCGTGCTGGTGCAGGCCGAGGTGGCCGTGCTCGTGCCGCTGCGCCAGCGCGCGGCGGTGATGAGCGGCGTCGGGGCGGTGTTCGCCGCGGCCGTGGTCGCCGGTCCCCCGCTCGGCGGCTGGCTCGCGGCCGGGCCGGGCTGGCGCTGGGCCTTCTGGCTGAACCTGCCCCTCGCCCTCGCCGCGGTCGGCGCCGCCGCGGCCCTCATGCCGCCCGACCGGCCGCCGCCGCACCAGGCGCGGCCGCACTCCCCGCTGAGCGTCTTCCGCCGTCCGCAGGTGCGCCTCGCCACCACCGGCGGCCTGCTGCTCGGCGCCTCGTCGTTCGGGGTGCTCGTCTACCTGCCGACCTACCTGCAGCTCGTGCTGGGCCTCGACCCGGCCCGCGCCGGGCTGCTGATGCTGGCCCTGTTCGGCGGGCTGGGGATCCTGACGCTCGTGGCCGCGCAGGTCGTGCGCCGCGGCGGTTCGGTGCGCCTGCTGCTCGTGGCCGGGGCCCTCGCCGTGGCGACGGGCCTGGCGCTGCTCGCCGCCCTGCCGCCGACGCTCGTGGGCGTGGTGCCCGCGCTGGCGCTGCTCGGCGCCGGGATCGGGTGCGTCTGGGAGGTGGTCGTCGTGGTCGTGCAGGCCGGGGTCGGCGAGGGCGAGGTCGGGTCGGCGACGGGGGCGAACAACCTGCTCCGCGAGGTCGGTGTCGTGCTCGGCACCGCCGCCGTCGGCGCCTGGGTCACCAGGCGGCTGGCCCTGGCCGGCGACGTCGGCGGCGCCCCGCTCGCCTCCTGGGGTCCCGCCCGGCTCGCCGGGGCGGTCCCGACCGACCGCGCGGCCGTGGCGACGGCGTACGCGGACGCGTTCGGGCCCGCCTTCTGGGGGCTCGTCCCCGTCGCCCTGCTCGCGGCACTGGTCTTCTCCCGGCTGCGCCCGTGGTCGCGCCCGTGACCGCCGGGACGCAGAGGCCGCTGCGCTTCAGCGTGGTCGTGCCCGCGCACGACGAGGCGGCCGACCTCGGCGCCGCGCTCGACGCGCTGCTCGCCCAGGACCTCGAGGCCGCCTACGAGGTGCTCGTGGTCGACAACGCCAGCACCGACGCGACCGCCGAGGTGGCCCGCGACCGCGGCGTCCGGGTGGTGCCCGAGCCCCGGCTCGGCGTCTGCCAGGCCCGCCAGAGCGGCGTCGACGCCGCGCGCGGCGAGGTGGTGGCCTCGACCGACGCCGACTCGGTGGTGCCGACCGACTGGCTCTCCCGCATCGACGCGACGCTGCGCGCCGACCCGCGCCTGGTCGCGGTCGCCGGGCCCTGCCGCTACACCGACCCGCCGTGGTGGGCGGCGGTCTTCCCGCCCGCCTTCTTCGTCGTGGTCGACCGCCTGCACGCCGCCACCGGCCGGCTGGTCTACCTGACCGCGACCAACGTCGCCTTCCGCCGCGACGGCTTCCCGGGCTACGACGTCCGCCTCACCCAGGGCGGCGACGAGGTCGACCTCCGGCGGCGCCTGCAGGCCTGGGGGCCCGTGGCCTGGGACGGCGGCCTGGTCGTCGACACCTCCTCACGGCGGATGGACTTCGGCCTCGCCCACACCGTCCTGGTCTCGTTCGGCTACCACTACGGGTTCAACTACGCCCTCAACCGGCTGCTCCGCCGCCGCGTCCTCGGGCCCGCGCCCGCGATCCGGACCGACCAGGCCCGTACGGCCCGGCGGTGGCGGCGGGGCTGGCGCGGGGTGGCGGTCGTCACGGCCTCGGTCCTCGCCGTCCGGGCTGCCCGGCGCCGGCGCGGGTAAGGAGCGGGAGGACGGACCGGGGAGGCGCCCCGCGGCCGGCCGGTCGGCCCCCGCACACTCGGAGGTCGTGGGCCGCACGGCAGCGCCGCCCGGCAGACCTTGGACCAGACGGAGGAGACGGAGCGATGAGCACCCAGCAGCGACGGACGACCAGCGGACCCGGACGGGGGCAGCGGTGAGCGGCGCGCCGTCCAGCCAGGCTCCCCTGGCGCTCGTGGTCGGGGGATCGCGCGGGCTGGGGTTCGCCGCCGCCCGGCAGCTCGCCGAGCGCGGCCACCGGCTGGTGCTCGTGTCGCGCAACGCCGAGGACCTCGAGCGCGCCGGGCAGAAGCTGCGCGGGGAGGGCGCCGAGGTCGAGGTGCTGCCCTGCGACGTCCGCGACGCCGACGGCATCGCCGCGCTCGTGGCGGACGTGGAGACCCGGGTGGGTCCGGTCGAGGTGCTCCTCCACGTCGCCGGCGTCATCCAGGTAGGACCCTTCGCGTCGCTGGGCCGCGAGGACTTCCGCGAGGCGATCGACATCATGCTCTGGGGTCCGATCAACACCGCGCTGGCCCTCGCCCCCCGCATGACCAGCCGCGGCCACGGGCGGATCGGCGTCGTCACCTCGGTCGGGGGGATCGTCGCGGCGCCGCACCTGCTGCCGTACAGCACGGCCAAGTTCGGGGCCACCGGCTTCGCCCGCGGGCTGCGCTCCGAGCTGGCCGGCACCGGCGTCACGGTCACCACGATCGAGCCGGGCCTGATGCGGACCGGCTCGCACCTGAACGCGCAGTTCGTCGGCGACCAGCCGCGCGAGTTCGCCTGGTTCTCCGCGCTGGACAACATCCCGCTCGTCTCCATGGACGCCGACCGCGCCGCGAGCCTGATCGTCGACGCGGTGCTCGCCGGCCGGGCGGTCGTGCAGCCCACGCCGATGGCCAAGCTGGCGGGCCGCGTCGACGCGCTGGCCCCGCGGGCCACGTCGCTGCTGCTCGCCGCGATGACGCGCCTGCTCCCCGCGGCGCCGGAGGGCGCCGAGCGCGAGCGCATCCCCGGCCACGTCGCCCAGGCGCGCATGGAGCCGAAGGCCCGCTCGCGGATGGACCGCCTCACCACCCTGGGCCGCCGTGCCGCAGGCCGGCTCAACCAGAGCTTCCGCACCGACTGAGGTGGTCGTCGGCGCCCGGGCGATGAGTCCGGGCCGCCGCGCGGGTCGGACCTGCATGACGATGACGACGAGGGTGCTCAGCGTGTCCGTGCCGGTCGCCGACCAGGACGCCGCGCTGCGGTTCTACACCGAGGTGCTGGGCTGCGAGCTGCAGGTCGACGAGGAGATCTGGCCGGGCGCCCGGATGGTGCAGGTGCTGCCGCCCGGCTCGGACGTGGCGCTGGTGCTGCTGCCGCCCGACAGCCCCATCCCGGTGGCCGTCCGGCTGGGCACCAGCGACGCCCAGGAGGCCATGGACCGCGTGCGCGCCGGCGGCGCGACCGTGCACAACGACGAGGTCCTGCGCTGGCCGGGCGTTCCGGCGATGTTCGCCTTCGCCGACCCCCAGGGCAACCAGCTGGTCTACCTCGAGGACCCGTCGACCTGACGCCGGACCGGGCGCAGGACGGACGGGTGAGCGCGCCTCGGGCCTGGCGTTCCAGCGCGCACCCGGGCACCGACCACCCGCCGGCGAGACCGTCGCGCTCGGGCGCACCCGGCGGTCGCGTCCCGCCCTAGGCTTCGGCCCACCCGCGGCGCCGGACGAGCGCCGGTGGGAGGAGGCACGCGCATGACGGACCAGGCCGACCGCACGGTGACGGTCGTCGCCCGGATCGACGCCCAGGGCGGGGCCGACCTGCTGGTCGACGGCTCGCCCAGCCGCGCGCGGCTGGCGAGCATCGAGGACGCGCGCTCGTTCGTCGGGCAGCACGCCCTCGACCTCGCCGCGCGTCTCGGCCGCGACGTCGTCCTCGACACCGCCGACCCCGACGGGGCCTGGCTGTTCGTCGCCCGGCCCGACGGCTCGATGGTCGAGACCGGCACGACGCCCGCGGCGGCGGCCCCGGTGCCGGAGGAGCCGGCAGCGCCGGCCGCCGGGTCCGAGCCGGAGCCCGACCCGCAGCAGGACCCGCAGCAGGACCCCGGGTCGGAGCGCCGACCCGGTCCGGACCCGCAGCCGTGGTCCACACCGCACGGGTGGGGCCTCGGACCGGCCCCGGTCGCACCGCCCGCCGCGGCGTACGAGGGCGGGCCGCGACGGTCCTGGTCGGAGCCGCAGCCCTGGAGCCCACCCGCGCCCCGCGGTGCCCGGCCCCGCCGCACCGATGCTCCCGCAGGAGGCCCAGCCCGGTCAGCCGCCGGCCCGCCGCGCCCTGCCCACGCTCGACGACCTCCTGGGCGGGCGCCCGGCACCCGCACCCGGTCCGGCGCAGACGGGCTGGCAGGCGTTCGTGCGCAAGGCGACGTTCGGGCTGGTCAGGCCCGGGCCGGGACCCCGGGAGCTGCGGCACCGCGAGGCCGTCGCCACGATCCAGCGCTCGCTGCCCGGCCCCCGCACCGTGGTCGTGGTCAACCCCAAGGGCGGGGCGTCCAAGACCACCGCGACGATGATGCTGGCCGCCACGTTCGCGACGCTGCGCGGCGGGTACACCCTCGCCTGGGACAACAACGAGACGCGCGGCACGCTCGGCTGGCGCGCCGTCCCGGCCCGCCACACCAACACCGCCGTCGACCTCCTGGCCGACCTCGAGCGCTTCCAGCAGGTGCGCGGCGCCCGGGTCGGCGACCTGGACAACTACGTCCGCACGCAGGGTGCGGCCCAGTTCGACGTGCTCGCCTCGGACGAGGACCCGGCCGCCTCCGCCTCGATCGACGCGGACGCCTTCTCCCGGCTGCACGCGACGCTGAGCCGCTTCTACCGGATCCTCGTGATCGACACGGGCAACAACATGCGGGCCAGCAACTGGGAGGCCGCGGTCACCGCTGCCGACCAGCTGGTGATCGTGTCGACGATCCGCGAGGACACCGCCGCCAGCGCGGCCTGGCTCGTCGACGGCCTGCGGGCCAAGGGCCACGGCGACAAGGTCGAGCACGCGGTGACCGTGCTGTCGGCCCCGGCCTCCTCGATCGACCCGGCCCTCTCCCGCCGGTTGCACGACCACTTCGCCCAGCTCACCCGCGCCGTCGTCGACGTCCCGCACGAGCCGTCGCTCGTGGCGGGCGGGCCGATCGACTTCGGGGCGCTGTCGCAGGCCTCCCGCGACGCCTGGACCCTGGCCACGGCCACGGTCGCCGAGGGGCTGTAGCCCGCGGGGCGGGTCGTCCGCCGGGCAGCGTGCGAGCGGCGTACCAATCCCGGAGGCCCGCCGCCGCGAACCCTGTCCATGACTGCCGCACCCACCCTCGCGCCCCCCGGCGACGCCGGAGGAGCGCCCGAGGACCGCGGCCGGGAGCCCGGCCGGGTGGCCCGCGCCGCGTCCGGGATCGTCGCCGCGGGCCTCGCGCTCGGCGTCGGTCACCTCGTCGCCTCCTTCCTCAGCCCGGCGGCCTCCCCGCTGCTCGCCGTCGGCTCGGTCCTCGTCGACGCCGCGCCGACGCCGGCCAAGACCGTCGCCGTGCGGCTGCTCGGCAACTACGACAAGCCGGTGCTCATCGGCGCGGTCGGCGTCGCCCTCCTCGTGCTCGCCGCGGTGCTCGGCCTCCTGGCCCGGCACCACCGGAACGTGGCCCTCGCCGGGACCGCCCTGCTGGGTGTGGTGGGTGCCGCGTGCGCGGTCTACCGCGGCGGCGCCCTCGACGCCGTGCCCTCCGTGGTCGCCGGCGTGGCCGGGGTCGCGGCACTGGTGTGGATCACCGGGCGCGACCGCCGCGCGGTCCCCGACCAGCCCGTCGACCTCGCCGTCGTCCCCGTCCCCGGACGGGACCTTCGAGTGCCCGCCCCTCCCCGCGCCACCTCGCGACGCGGCTTCCTCGTCGCCGTCGGCATCGTCGCGGCCGGCGCCGCGGTCAGCGCCGCCGCCGGGACCGTCGTCGGGCGCGTCAAGGACGCCTCGAGCGCCGCCCGACGCGCGCTCGGCCTCCCCGCCCCGACCTCGGCCGCGCCGCCCCTCCCCGACGGGGTGCAGCTGCCCGGCATGACGCCCTTCACCACGCCGGTCGACGACTTCTACCGCGTCGACATCAGCCTGGTCACACCGCACATCGACGCCAGCAGCTGGACCCTGACCGTGGACGGCATGGTCGACACGCCGCTCACCCTCACCTACGACGACCTGCTCGCGATGCCGATGATCGAGCGCGACATCACCCTCACCTGCGTCTCCAACGAGGTCGGCGGCGGGTACGTCAGCAGCGGCCGGTGGCTCGGCGTCCCGTTCTCCGCGATCCTCGAGCGGGTCGGGGTCCAGCCCGGCGTGGACCAGGTCTTCTCCTACTCCCTCGACTCGGGCTACACCGCCTCCACGCCCTACCAGGCGGTGAGCGACGGCCGCGACGCGATGATCGCCGTCGGCCTCGACGGCAAGCCGCTCGCCGACGCCCGTGGCTACCCGGCGCGGATGCTCGTGCCCGGGCTGTTCGGCTACGTCGCCAACACCAAGTGGCTCGAGCGCATCGAGCTCACCACCTACGCCCGGCGCACGGCGTACTGGACCGAGCGCGGCTGGGCCACCGACGGGCCGATCCTCACCCAGAGCCGCATCGACCTGCCGAAGTCGCTCGACACCCTGCCCAAGGACAAGCCGGTCATCGCCGGCGTCGCCTGGGCCCAGCACCGCGGCATCGACAAGGTCGAGGTGCAGATCGACGACGGGGACTGGCAGGAGGCGTCGCTGGCCGCCGACGGCGGGATCGACCTGTGGCGGCAGTGGTCGCTGCGCTTCGACGGGCCGGCCGGCCTGCACACCGCGCGCGTGCGTGCCACCGACGCGACCGGCGCGACCCAGCCCGAGGCCCGCACCAAGGTCTTCCCCGACGGCGCTCGCGGCTGGCACCAGATCCAGTTCACGAGCGAGTGACGCCGGCTCTCCCGGTCCCACCGCGCACGCACCTGATCATGCTCCCCGGGGCATGATCAGGTTTTGCGCGTCCATGGGCGCACCCTCGTCACCACGCGTGGTCACGTGCGCGCACCCGCGTACGTTCAGGTCGTCCTGCCTGGTCAGATGCGTGTTGATCTCACGTTGATCTTTTGGTGCGAGACCCAACCGTGACCAATCCCGTTGGCCGACCGCCGCGAACCATTGACGTCCACCGCGTGGAGCCCGACCGGGACCCACGCAGAACGAACCCCCTCCCGAGGAGTGTCCACACCATGTTCAAGTCCAGCGCCAGCAAGATCGCCGCTCTCGCCGCCGTCGTGGCCCTGCCGCTGAGCCTCGCGGCCTGCGGCAACAGCGCGAACGACGGCGCCTCGTCGCCCGCGTCGAGCGCCGCCGCCCCGTCGAGCGCCGCCGCCCCGTCGAGCGCCGCCTCCAGCCCCGCCATGAGCCCCTCGGCCTCCGCCAGCGACGCCAGCGCCCCCTTCGGCTCCGGCTGCTCGGCCGTCCCGACCTCCGGCAAGGGCTCCTTCGACGGCATGTCGCAGGACCCGGTCGCCACGGCCGCCAGCAACAACCCCGTGCTCTCCACCCTCGTCACCGCGGTCAAGACCGCCGGCCTGGTGGACACGCTGAACAACACCGACGACATCACCGTCTTCGCGCCGACCAACGACGCGTTCAAGTCGATGGACCAGGCCACGCTCAAGAAGGCCCTCGGCGACAAGAAGCTCCTCACCACCGTCCTCACCGGGCACGTGGTCAAGGGCCGCATCACCCCCGACCAGCTGGCCGGCGACCACAAGGCGCTCTCCGGCAGCACCATCACGGTCAAGGGCAGCGGCGAGGACTTCACCGTCGACGGCAAGTCCAAGGTCATCTGCGGCAACGTGCAGACCTCGAACGCGACGGTCTACATCATCGACGGCGTCCTGCTGCCGAAGTCCTGATCACCGGCACCACGAGCACCAGACGCGGATGACGCTGCGCGTGGTCACCGACGGGCCGGGGGACGACCCCCGGCCCGTCGGTCGGGCAGCGTCTTCCCGCACCCCGTCCGACCCGGAGGCCGCGGCCGAGCTCGTCGAGCTCCTCACCGCGGCAGCCCGGGGCGACGAGGACGCCTTCGCGACGCTCTACGACCGCACGGTGCACCGGGTGCACGGGGTGGTGTGGCGGGTCCTCCGCTCCGCCGACCACGCGGCGGAGGTGACGCAGGAGGTCTACACCGAGGTGTGGCGCCAGGCGGCCCGCTACGACTCCTCACGGGGTTCGGTGAGCGCCTGGATGACCACGATGGCCCACCGCAGGGCCGTGGACCGGGTCCGGTCCGTGACGAGCGAGAGCGCCCGCATCGAGCACTACGCCGTCCGCGAGGTGGGTCGCGACATCGACCACGTCTGGGAAGGCGTCGAGCAGCGGCTCGAGGCCGAACGGGTCCGCGAGGGCCTGACCAGGCTCAGCCCGATCCAGCGCGAGGCGCTCACGCTCGCGTACTTCGGGGGCTACACGCAGAACCAGATCGCCGCACTGCTCCAGGTGCCTCTCGGCACCGTCAAGACGAGGGTCCGGGACGCACTGATCCGGCTCAGAGCAGCGCTCGACGAGGGAAGCGCAGAAGGGGAAGGTCGCTCGTGACCGAGCGCGACAGCCAGCAGGAGAGCCGGCACGACGCCGCAGGCGCGTACGTGGTCGGTGCTCTCCAGACCCGCGACCTCGACACCTTCGAGCAGCACCTCGTGCGCTGCGCGGAGTGCCGGGTCGAGGTGTCCCAGCTGCGCGAGACCGCGGCCGAGCTCGGCTGGCTCGCCGCCGCTCCCCCGCCGCCCTCCAGCCTCCGGGCCGCCGTCCTCTCCGCCATCCCCACGATCACGCAGCTGCCGGCCGCCGCGGCGCCCGAGGGCCCCGTCGCCCTCGTGGACCTGAGTGCTGCCCGCACCGCCCGCGCTGCCCGTACGGCCCGCGAGCAGGGCGTCGCCCGGCTCGGCGGCCGTACGCGGGTCCTGAGCCTCCTCGTCGCCGCCGTCAGCGTGCTCGCCCTCGCCCTCGGCGGGGTCGTGGTGTCGCTGTCCGGGCGCGAGCAGGCCCCCGTGGCCGCGGGTGCCGACGTCGGCCTCCTGTCCGCGCCCGACGCCCGCATCGTGCGGGCGACGCTGACCGACGGCACCCCCGCCTCGTTCGTGGTGTCGCAGGCCCAGAACCGGGCGGTGTTCGTCGCGCACGGCCTGCCCGAGGTGGGCGGCGGCAAGACCTACCAGCTCTGGACGGTGCGCGCCGGTGCTGCTGCGCCGGACAGCGTGCTCGCCGGCGGTGCGGACGTCTCGCAGTGGTTCCACGGCTCGGTGACCGACGCCGAGCAGCTCGCGGTGACGCTGGAGCCCGCCGGTGGCTCCGCGCAGCCCACCAGCCCGGTGCTGGCCAGCGTCGCCCTCTGACCCGTCGGGCTCCCCAGGGCGCTCGGCCCCGCAGGGGCCGCTCACTAGGCTGACGGGCGTGACCGTCGTCTGCGTGCCCGATGCCCAAGCCGTCCAGCTGCTCGGCGACCTGCCCGACGGGGTCGAGACCGTCGTCTGGAACGGCGAGGCCGAGCGGCCCGAGCAGCTCGGTGAGACCACCTTCTGGGTCCCGCAGGTGGAGGACTCCAGCGACCTCGAGCACAAGCTCGCGGCCATGCCTCACCTCGAGGTCATGCAGCTGCTGAGCGCCGGGGTCGAGGACCTCGTCGGCAAGACCCCCGAGGGCGTCCGCCTGTGCGACGCGCGCGGCGTCCACGGCGGCCCGGTCGCCGACATGGTCCTCACGCTCATGCTCGCGACCTACCGCCAGGTGCCCCACTTCGTCCGCGCCCAGGGGCGCGGTGCGTGGGACGACGCCCAGGGCGAGGACCTCGAGGACAAGCGGGTCCTCGTCGTGGGCGCCGGCGACCTCGGTGAGCAGACCGCGCGCCGGCTGCGCGGCTTCGGTGCCGTGCCCGTGATGGTCGCCCACTCCGCCCGCGACGGCGTGCACGCCACGAGCGAGCTGCCCGACCTGCTGCCCGACGCCGACGCCGTCGTGCTCACCGTGCCGCTCACCCCCGACACCGAGGGCATGGTCGACGCCGCGTTCCTCGCCTCGATGCGCGACGGGGCGCTGCTCGTCAACGTCGCCCGCGGCAAGGTCGTCGACACCGACGCGCTGCTCGCCGAGCTGGCCTCCGGGCGGCTGCGCGCCGCCCTCGACGTCGTCGAGCCCGAGCCGTTGCCGGAGGGCCACCCCCTCTGGTCCGCGCCGAACCTGCTCCTCACCCCGCACGCCGCCGGCAACGTCGTGCGCTCCGGCGAGCGGGCGTACGCGCTGGTCCGCGCCCAGATCGAGCGCTTCGTCGCCGGCGAGGAGCTCGAGAACGTGGTGACGGGCGCCTACTAGTCCTCCGCACGCCCGGTCGGGGTGCCGACCGGCCTCCCCGAGTGTCAGCGGGAGGGGGCGTCCTCGAGGAGGCGCAGGACCCAGGTCGGGTCGGCGTACCAGTCGAGGGCGCTGCCGGTGTTGTGCGCCGGGAAGGCGCCCGGGCCGAAGCCGGCGAGCGGGCGCCACTCCTCGCCCCAGAGGGCGTCGAGCCCGGTGAGGATCTCGGCCCGGTTGTCCTCCGCCGTGCGCCCGACGCGCGTCATGGTCACGCGGCGCAGGTGGTGCACGTACGCGGCCTCGGTCACCGCGACGCGCCAGCCGGCCCTGCGCGCCCGCAGGGCCCAGTCGACGTCGGCGCCGTAGCCGTGGTGGGGGAACGCCTCGACGTCCATGCCGCCGACCTCGGCCACCGCCCTCATGGAGAAGGCGATCGCCGTGCCGTCGCAGAAGGGCACGTCCCTCACCACCGCCCGCGGCACGTAGTGCTCGGCGTCGGCGGGGACGCTGACCGCGCGCTGGTGCAGCCAGAAGTCGTCGTAGCAGGCGGCCGCCACGGCCACGCCGGGGTCGTCCTCGAGCGCGCCCACCAGCGCCCGGGCGAAGCCGCGGGAGAGCCGGGTGTCGTTGTTGAGGAGCAGGACGACGTCGTCACCGTCACGGCGGGCCCGGTCGAACGCCCAGCCGGCCGTCCCGATCCAGCGCAGGTTCTCCCCCGTCGAGACCAGCTCGACGCCGTCCGCCCATCCCGGCAGGACGTAGTCCCCGGCGTTGTCGACGACGACCACCTGCAGGTCCGCGCGCGGCAGCGGCGCATCGCGCGCGAGGTCGCGCAGGACCGCGTCGGTCAGCTCGGGGGACCCGTACGCGGGGATCGCCAGCAGGGTGCGCAGCACGGCTGAAGGGTAGACCGGTCGCGCGGACCGGAGCCTGTCCCACCACCGCCGTCGCCCCTGTCGCCGCCACCGTCGCCACCACCGTCGCCACCGTCGCCACTCCCCGGTCCCGGGCGCCGCGTCCGGGTACGGTCCGGGCGTGGGGTTCACCAAGGCCGAGCTGGAGGCGTACCGCGACGCGAGCGTGCCGGACTTCGTCGGCCCCGAGCCGCGGCTGGTCTTCGTCGGCATCAACCCGGGGCTGTGGACCGCGGCGGTGCAGACGCACTTCGCGCGGCCGGGCAACCGCTTCTACCCCGCCCTCCGGCTGAGCGGGATCATCGACCGCACGATCGACCCCGCCACCGGGCTGACGCCCGACGACCGCGCGTACTTCCTGGCGCGGGGGCTGGGCAACACCAACCTCGTGAACCGCGCCACGGTGCGCGCCGACGAGCTGACGAACGACGAGCTGACCGACGGGCGCGTCCGCCTCGAGGCCTTCGTCGCCGAGCACCGGCCGCGGGTCGTCGCGGTGGCCGGCGTGACCGCGTACCGCGTCGCGTTCGGCGAGCCGAGGGCGAAGCCCGGCGAGCAGCCCCACGGGATCGGGCCGGCCGGGCACGAGGCGCGGCTGTGGGTCGTGCCCAACCCGAGCGGGCTCAACGCGCACGACACGATCGCCAGCCTGGCCGCGGCGTACGCCGCACCCGCCCGGGCCGCCGGGCTCGACCTCGACCCTCCTCCGCAGGCCTGACCCGGGCGGACGAGCGGGCGCGCTTGGGCCGTGTGCTCGAATGTCAGGCATGTCCACCGCTCCCGCGGCCTACCCCATCAGCCAGCACGTCCTCGACAACGGCCTCCGGGTGCTGGTCAGCCCCGACCACGGCGCGCCCGTCGTCGCCGTGAACCTCTGGTACGACGTCGGCTCGCGCGACGAGGAGCCCGGCCGCACCGGCTTCGCCCACCTCTTCGAGCACGTCATGTTCCAGGGCTCGGCGAACGTCGCCTCGGGCGCCCACATCGGCCTGCTCCAGTCGGCCGGCGCGTCGGTGAACGCGACGACGTGGTTCGACCGCACCAACTACTTCGAGACGCTGCCCGTCGGCGGCCTCGACCTCGCGCTCTGGCTCGAGGCCGACCGGATGGCCAGCCTGCTCGACGCACTGACCATCGAGAACCTGAACACCCAGCGCGAGGTGGTCAAGGAGGAGAAGCGGCAGCGCTACGACAACGTCCCCTACGGCGACGTGATGCAGCGCCTGAACAGCCTCACCTTCCCCGCCGACCACCCGTACGGCCACACGACGATCGGGTCGATGGCCGACCTCGACGCGGCCAGCCTGGCCGACGCCCACGCGTTCTTCGCGCGGCACTACATGCCCAACAACGCGGTCCTCTCGGTCGTCGGCGACGTCGAGGTCGACGACGCCCTCGCCCGCGTCCGGCGCTACTTCGGCGGCCTGGCCGCCGGGGAGGTCCCCGCGCACCCCACGCAGCCCGCCCTCGGCCCGCTGAGCGGCACCGAGCGCGAGGAGACCTCGGCCGACGTGCCCGCCGACGCGGTCTACCTGGCCTGGCGGCTCCCGGCCCGCGGCACCCGCGCCTTCGACGCGCTCGACCTGTTCTTCGGCGTGCTCGGCCACGGCCAGACCTCGCGGCTGCACAGGTCGCTCGTGCGGGACGCGGAGGTGGCCGAGAGCGCGGGCGCCGCCAGCACCGGCCTGATCGGCGGCAACTCCTTCGGCTACGCCTACGCGCGGGCCCGCGGCGGGCAGGACCTGGCCCTCGTCGAGGAGGCGCTCGTCGCCCAGGTCGACCGGCTCGCCGCCGAGGGTCCGACCGGGACCGAGCTGCGGCGGGCCAAGGCCCAGTACGAGCGGCACTGGCTGCACGAGCTCTCCCGCGTCGACAGCCGGGCCGACGCGCTCGGGGAGTACACGACGCTCGAGGGCGACCCGGAGCTGGTGAACACGCGCATGGCCCAGGTCGACGCCGTCACCCCCGACGACGTCGCGGACGCCGTCGCCGCGTGGTTCGGCAGCGGCCGCCGAGCGACCCTGTCCTACCGGAAGGCGGCCGCATGAGCGCGCCCGAGCCCCTCGACCCGACCACGTGGCGGTCGGCGCCCCAGCCCGAGGTCGCCGCACCCGGGGCGTGGTCCTTCCCCGAGCCGGTCGTGAGCACCCTCGGCAACGGCATCGAGCTGGTCTGCTTCGACCTCCCCGGGCAGCACGTGGTCTCCGCGCACCTGGTGCTCGACGTACCGCTGAACGGCGAGGACCCCGACGTCGAGGGCGTGGCGACCATCGCCGCGCGGACCCTCGACGAGGGCACCCGCAACCACCCCGGCGAGGAGTTCGCCGAGCTCCTCGAGACCGAGGGCGCGGGCTTCGGCATCGAGGTGTCGCTCTCCGGGCTGCAGGCCGTCCTCGACGTGCCGTCGTCGCACCTGGAGCAGGCGTTCGCGCTCTTCTCCGAGGCCGTGACGCAGCCCGAGATCTCCGACGCCGACGTCGCCCGGCACGTGCAGATCCGGCTCGCGCAGATCGAGCAGTCGTACGCCAACTCCGCCCAGCTCGCCTCGACGGCCTTCCGCGAGTCCGTCTTCGACCCGGCCAGCCGCGCCTCGCGGATGAGCGGCGGCGAGGCGGCGACCGTGGCCCGCGTGGACGGCGCCGCGGCCCGGCGCTTCCACGCCGAGCGGCTCGGCCCGGCCGGCACGAGCCTGGTGCTCGCCGGCGACTTCGGCGGGACCGACCCGCGCGACCTCGCGGAGCGGTGGTTCGGCGACTGGGACAACGACGCGCAGGTCCGCACCCCGCAGGAGCAGGCCGCGCCCGGCGGCCGTCGCCACGTGGTCCTGCACCGGCCCGGCGCGGTCCAGGCCGACGTGCGCTACGGCGGCTACGGCATCGACCGCCTCGACCCGCGCTGGCCGGCGGCCAGCGTGGCCACGTACGCGATGGGCGGGGCCTTCCTGTCCCGCCTGAACGCGGTGCTGCGCGAGGAGAAGGGCTACACCTACGGCGTCCGGATGTCGCTGACCCCGCTGCGCGGCGCGGGCAGCTTCGCCATCGGCGGGTCCTTCCGCACCGACGTCGTCGCCGACGCGGTGCGCCTCGCCGGCGAGCTGGCCGACGTGGGCGCTCGCCCGTTCACCGCGGACGAGGTCGCCGACGCGGTCACCTACACCACGGGCATCTCGCCGCTGCGCTACGCCACCGCGGACGGGGTGGCCGACCAGGCCGCCGTGAACCGGCTCGTGGGGCTGGGCGACGACTACGTGACCCGGAACCTGGCCGAGCTGCGCGAGGTGACCCCCGAGTCGGCCACCCAGGCGTACGCGTCCCTGGTCGACGTGGACGCCCTCACCCTGGTCGTCGTCGGCGACGCCGACGTGATCGCCGAGCCGCTGCGCGCGCTCGGGTTCGACGACCTGGAGGTCGTGCGCACCGAGGACTGACCTGCTGGCGGCGGCCGCACGCGTCGACGCCCCGCCCCTGTCCTTCGACAGGGGCGGGGCGTCGTGCCGGCGCAGCCCGCAGGACCTACCGGCCGAGGGCGCGCTGCGCCTTGACCAGGTCCTCCTGCATCCGGTTGATCTTGGTCTGGTACTCCCCGAGGTTGCCCGCGGTGAGCGCCTTCTGCGCGTCGGAGTACGCCGTCGCGGCGTCGTCCAGGGCCGCGAGCGCGGCGGGGTTGTCCGCCTCGCCCGTGGGCTTCGCACCCGCGTTGCCCTCGTCCGTGCTCGCGCCGGCGTTGCCGCTGAACACCTGGTCGAGCGCCGCCTGCAGCGAGGTGCCGAAGCCGACCGACTGGCCGAAGCGCACCACGACGAAGCGCAGCACCGGGTAGGAGCCGGTCGCCCCGGGCCGCTGGGCGTAGACGGGCATCGCGTAGAGCAGGCCGCCTCCCAGCGGCAGCGTGAGCAGGTTGCCGAACGACGCCTGCGCGCTGCCCTGGGCGGTGAAGTTGCGCAGCGCCGCGCTCACCGACTCGTTGGTCGTCATCGCGTTGAACGACTGCCCCGGCCCGTCGATCTGGGTCGTGTCCGACATCTGCAGGATGCGGATCCGCCCGTAGTCCGGGCTGGAGGCGTCGGCGTTCACCGCCATGTACGCGGCCAGGTTCGACCGGCCGTTCGGCACGTACGCCGTGGTGAGCGAGAAGATCGCGTTCGGGTCGCCCGGCCACTTCACCGACAGGTAGAAGGGCTGCTCGACCGCGTTCGTCGAGGCGGCGTTGACCGGGTCGCGCGGGATCTCCCACAGGCTCGACTGCCGGTACCAGGTGCCCGGGTCGGTCTGGTGGTAGCGGGCGAGGATCTGGCGCTGCACCTTGAAGTAGTCCTGCGGGTAGCGCAGGTGCGCCAGCAGGTCGGCCGGGATCGCGCTCCTGGGCTGGATGACGCTGCCGAAGACCTTCTGCCACGTCTTGAGCACCGGGTCGGTGTCGTCCCAGGCGTAGAGCTTCACCGTGCCGTCGTAGGCGTCGACCACGGCCTTGACCGAGTTGCGCATGTAGTTGATCTGGTCGCCCGGCTGGGCGACGACCTGCGTGCCCGGCGTCGCCGTCTGGCTGTCGGCGGTCGTCTGCGCGAGGTTGATGCGCTCGGAGTTCGGGTAGCTGTTCGAGGTCGTGTAGCCGTCGACGATCCACACGATCCGGCCCTGGACCACGGCCGGGTAGGCGTCGCCGTCGACCTTGAGCCACGGCGCGGCCTGCTGCACCCGCTCGCGCGGCGTGCGGTCGTAGATGATCTTGGAGGCCGAGTTGACCCGGTCCGACAGCAGGATGTTGATGTCGGCGAACTTGGCGGCGTACAGCAGCTTGTGCCACAGGCTGCCGATCGAGACGCCGCCCTTGCCGGTGTAGGTGTAGTTGGGCCCGCCCGGGGTGTCGAGCTCGATGGGCGGCGCGTCCGCGGGGGCGCCGACGATCGAGTACTCGTTCGGGTTCAGGCCCTGCAGCTCGCCGAAGTAGACGCGCGGCTCGTGCTCGGCGATCTTGCCCGTCGGCGGGATGCCCTCGGTGATCCACTGCGGCTCGCCCGTGGCCTGCGCCCGGTTGCCGTAGGCGGACACCAGGCCGAAGCCGTGGGTGTAGACCGTCTTGAGGTTGTTCCAGTTCTGGCCCTCGACGCCGGCCAGGTTCATCTCGCGCACGGCGACGACGGCGTCGGTCTCCTGGCCGTCGATGGTGTAGCGGTCGACGTCGAGGATCTTGGGGAACTGGTAGTAGCCGCGGACCTGCTGCAGCTGCTCGTAGGTCGGCGAGACCGCGCTCGGGTCGATCAGCCGGATGCCCGGCAGCGCCTCGGCGTCGGTGCGCAGCTGGCCGGCGGTCGCGGTCGTGGTCGCCGAGTAGTCGGTGACCTCCGAGCTCGCCACCCCGTACGCGGCGCGCGTGGCGTCGATGTTGCGCTGGATGTAGGGCCGCTCGCGCAGCTCCTCGCTCGGGCGGACGCTGAAGTACTGGACCGCACCCGGGTAGACGTAGCCGAGCACGATCGCCGACAGGATCAGCAGCACCAGGCCGGCGGTGGGCACGACCCAGCGGTGCAGGACCGCGTTGCCGAGGAAGAGCAGCGCCACGATGCCCGCGGCGATCGCGAGGATCAGCTTCGCGTTGGCCGTCGCGTTGTCGGCGGTGTAGGAGATGCCGGTGAACAGCGGCGTGGTCTTGGTGACCTCGAGGCCGTACTGGTCCATCCAGTAGCTCGCACCGCGCACGAGCAGGGTGAGCCCGACGAGGATCGACAGGTGGGCCTGCGCCGCCGTGGTGCCGCCCCGGCGCGGCCCGCTGAAGCGCACCGCCCCCATCACGTAGTGCATGACGGCCGCCGCGATCACGCTGATCGTCAGGGCGGTGAAGGCGAACGACAGCACGAAGCGCAGCCACGGGTAGGTGAAGACGAAGAAGGAGACGTCGAGCCCGTACTGCGGGTCGGTGACCCCGAACCCGGTCCGCTCGTTCCAGGCGAGGAACGTGAGCGCCTGGCCGCTGGCGGCTGCGCCGGCGAACAGCCCGACGACGACGCCGATCGCGACCAGGACCCAGATGAAGCGGGTCTCGACGATCTCGCGGTAGCGCTCGAGCAGCGGGCTCGTGGGGCCCTGCGGACGGAACCGCGGGCGCAGCCGGTAGGCCAGCGCGGCGTTCGCCGCCACCAGCCCGGCCATGACGAGGCCGAAGGCCAGGAACAGCCCGGTGCGCGTCAGCAGCATCGTGCTGAAGACCGACCCGAAGTCGAACGAGCGGTACCACAGGCGCGTGGTCCAGATGTTGGTGAAGAGGGCGAAGGCCACGACCAGCACGGCCACGACCACGAGGGTGGGCAGGATGGCGCCTCGGCGTCGACCCGGTGCCCGCAACGTGCTCAAACCGACCGTCTCCTCATCACGTCGAGCCCGCACGACCCGTACGGGTCAGCCCAGGGTATGCGCCAGCGCCGCGGCCAGCCCCGGCACGAGGTCGCTGCCGCCCAGGAGCTCGTCGGGCTGCGACCGCAGCCGCGCCACCCCGTGCTGCTGCCCGGAACGGTCCACCCCGACGACCACGCGGATCTCCTGGGCCGACGGGTGGGCCGCGACGAAGGACGCCGCCGCGTCCGGGTCCTCCGGCAGCTCGACGTCGGCGCCGGCCGGGAGGAAGGTCCGGACCGCGGCCACGGCCGTGCCGAAGACCTCGTCGGGCCACTCGATCCCGTCGAGGTCGGCGAGCAGGTCCCCCGACGCCGCGAAGGTGTCCTGCTCGATCGCGGTCAGCGCGCCCGGCGCGGCCCCGTCCGCGGTCGTGCGCAGCCCGAGCGAGCGGGCCAGGTCGGGCTCGGCGGCGGCGAGCGCATCGGTCTCGACCAGGGCGAAGAGCCGGGGCGGGGTGTCCCAGCCGGCGTCGGCGACGTGGTGCTCCAGCTCGACGAGCGCGGCGACCAGCGCCTCGCGGCGGTCGTCGGGTCCCAGCGGGCCGGAGCCCTCGGACGGGGCGGGGATGGGCGCGGGCATCAGGACCTCACGGGGTTCGGGGGCCGGCGCAGGAGCGCGGGCGCGGGGGACGGGCGGGTCAGCAGGTGGGGACGCGGTCGGCCAGCTCGGGCGAGCCGAGCCACCGGACCGCGCGGATCGCGTCGCCGAGCGTGGCGACCCGGACCAGCCGCATCGACGTCCGCACCCCGGCGAGGTCGCCGCAGTTCGGCGCGGGCACCAGGAACGTCGTGGCGCCGGCCGCCTGCGCACCGGCGATCTTCTCCTGGATGCCGCCGATCCCGCCGACGATGCCGGTCGGGTTGATGGTGCCGGTCCCGGCGACGTGCTGGCCGGCCAGCAGCTCTCCCGGCGTGAGCTTGTCGTAGATGGCCAGCGCGAAGACGAGCCCGGCGCTGGGGCCGCCGATCTTCTGCCCGAGGTCGTAGGAGACGCGCGCGTCGTAGGCGTAGCCGGTGCCGAGGGTGATGCCGATCTGCACGCCGGTCCCCGACGCCTGCGGCGCGGGCAGCACCGCGACGGTGGTCCGGACCTTGTCGCGCAGGACCACGAACCGCAGCTCCTCCTCGGCCCGGGCCCTGCGCACCGCCGCCTGCACCAGGGCCGGGGTCGGTGTCGCCCCGCCGTCGACGGAGAGGACGAGGTCGCCGGGACGGAGGTGGCCCTGGGCCGGGCTGCCGACCGTCACCGAGGCGATCGCCGGGAGCTGGCGCACGGACTGCTGGGCGGCCCGCAGGGCGGCGACCACGGCGTCGTCCTGGGCGTCGACCATCATCTCGGCCTCCGCGTCGGCGACGTCCGCCGCCGAGCGTCCGGACGGGTAGACCGCCTCGCGGGGCAGGCTGTCGTGGTCTCGGCGGAAGTAGGCGACCAGCGCCTGCGGCAGGCTCAACCGCGAGCCGGCCGACGTCGTGGACACCACGGTCAGGTCGAGCCGGCCCGAGGTCGGGTAGCTCGGCACGTCGGAGATCGAGATGATCGGGGCGGTCCCCGCAGCCCCCGAGGTGGCGAGCACGTCGCGGGCGGCGCCCGGGGACCAGGTGACGTAGGGCACCGGCAGCACGGCCACCACCACGGCGAGGGCCACGAAGGCCACGGCGGCGGCGAAGGCCGTGACCGTCTGGCGCGTCAGCGAGGAGCGCCTCACGCGGACGGGTCCGCCGCGCCGTCGGGCACGGCGTCGTCCGACGCGACCGTCCCCAGGCCCACCCACTCGGTGCCGCCGTCGGTGAAGGCCTGCTCCTTCCAGATCGGCACCTGCTCCTTGAGCGTGTCGATCAGGTGCCGGCACGCCTCGAGCGCGGCCTGGCGGTGAGCGGCTCCGACGGCGACGACGACGGCGAGGTCGCCGACCTCGAGGTGGCCCGTGCGGTGCGAGACGGCGACGGCGAGCACGTCGTACGCCTCCGCGGTCCGCTCGGCGCAGGCCGCGAGGGCCGCCGCGGCCGTGGGGTGCGCGGTGTAGTCGAGGCTGGTGACGGCCGCGCCGTGATCGTGGTCGCGCACGACGCCGACGAAGAGGGCGACCCCGCCGACGGCCGGGTCGCGGACCTGGGCCAGCATCCGGTCGACGCTCAGCGGCTCCCCGCTCACGCTCGCCTCACGGACCGCCGTCATGGCTGCGAGGTTATCCGAGCCGCGGCCGCCGGACCGGTACGCCCACAGCGATCGTCGCGCCGTCCCACGGCTGCCGCCCCGCCGCCGCGCGTACCGTGGAGGCAACGCCGAAGCGGCCCGACCAGGGGTCGTTGCGACCTCAGGAGACCCCATGCCCCAGGACCCCGACGAGCGTCCTGACGACGAGCAGAGCCAGCCCCCGAGCCAGGAGCCCGGTGCGGACGGCTCGGCCGGTCCCGGTGGTCCCGGCGCGTCCGGCGGCCCGGGCGCGGGCCCGGGGAAGGGGTCGGGTTCCGGGAGCGGCTACCGCCTCGGCGGCTCGGGCTCCGGCTCGGTCGGCAGCGGCGGCGGCGGCGCGGCGGGCTTCGGTGGCGGGGCCGGCTTCGGCGGCCTCGGCGGCGGGGCGGCGCCCTCCGGCGGCGACCCGTCCAACCCCCTCGAGGCGCTCTTCGCCTCCCTGGCCGGCGGCGACACGAACGCCCTGGCCGCCCAGCTGCAGAGCGCCTTCGCGATGCTCGGCGGCGGGGGCGCCGGCCTCTTCGGCGGTGGCGGCGGCGACGCCGGCTCCGGCGTCAACTGGGAGGTCACCAAGGACACCGCCCGCAGGAGCGCTGCCGCGCTGGGCCCGGACCCCACCCCGACCGGCGCCCAGGTGCGCGCCGTGGCCGACGCGGTCGGCATCGCCGAGGTCTGGCTGGACGCCGCCACCGACTTCCCGCGCGTGCCCGGCACCGCGACGGCCTGGAGCCGCGCGGAGTGGATCGAACGCACCATGCCCGTCTGGCGGCGCCTCGTCGAGCCCGTGGCCAGCCACATCGCCGACGCCATGGCCGGCGCCCTCACCCTCGGCGGCGAGGGCCAGCCCGAGGTCCCGGGCATGGCCGGCATGGCCGACATGCTGCGGCCGATGCTGCGCAGCTCGGGGGCGAGCATGTTCGGCCTCCAGCTCGGCCAGGGCCTCGGCCAGCTGTCCGGTGAGGTCGTGAGCACCACCGACATCGGCCTGCCGCTCACCGACACCCCGCAGGTCGCGCTGCTGCCGACGAACGTGGCCGCGTTCGGCGAGGGCCTGGAGCAGTCGAGCACCGACGTCACCCTCTACCTCACCCTGCGCGAGTGCGCGCGCCAGCGGCTCTTCGCCTCGGCCGGCTGGCTGCGCTCGCAGCTGCTGGTCCTCGTGGAGCAGTACGCGGCCGGCATCAGCATCGACACCTCCGCGCTGGAGGAGGCGGTGTCCGGGATGGACCCGTCCAACCTGGAGGAGCTCGGGGCCAAGCTCGAGGGCGGGCTCTTCGAGCCGCGCAAGACGCCCGAGCAGCTCGCCACCCTGGAGCGGCTGGAGACGGTGCTCGCCCTCGTCGAGGGCTGGGTCGACGACGTGGTCACGACGGCCACGGCGGCCTGGATGCCCGCGGCGGTGCCGCTGGCCGAGACCGTACGGCGCCGCCGGGCGACCGGCGGGCCCGCCGAGGCGACGTTCGCGACGCTGGTCGGCCTCGAGCTGCGCCCCCGGCGCCTGCGCGACGCGGCCAACCTCTGGGCCGCCGTGCGCGACGCGCGCGGCGCGGACGGCCGGGACGCGGTCTGGAGCCACCCCGACCTCGTGCCCACCTCCGCCGACCTCGACGACCCCTTGGGCTTCGCCACCGGCGAGGCCGCCGCGCAGACGTCGGGCGACGACGACTTCGACGCCGCGCTGGCCGAGCTGCTCGACGAGGCCGAGCGCCCCCAGGGCGACGCGGAGGACGGCGACGGCCCGGACGGCGGGTCCGCTCCGACGCGCTAGCCGCGCGGGGCCTGCGGGTCCGCGGCCGCGTCGGCGACCTCGGGCGGGCTGAGAACGGGCGCCCGCGGCACCACGCGCCGGGCGGTCGTCACCACGACGACGGCGTTGGCCGCCACCACCGTGGCGATGCCCAGCCAGCCGTGCAGCGCCGGCGGCTGGTCGAGCAGGAGCAGGCCCACCAGCGCGGCCAGGACCGGGTGGAGGCTGGCGACCACGCCGTAGAAGCCGGGCGTCACCGAGCGCAGGGCCACGAGGTCGAGCGCGAAGGGCACGGCCGAGGACAGCACCCCCACCGCGACGGCGGCGAGGAGGGGCCAGCCGCCGAGGCGGCCGTGCAGGCCGAGCACGACGACGACCGGCAGGTAGCCGAGGGCGCTGACCGTCGTCGCCGTCGCGGTGGCCTGCAGGCCGGGGATGCGCTGGCCGACCACGCGGTTGAGCACGATGTAGGACGCCCAGCAGGCCGCGGCCAGCAGGGCCAGGCCCACCCCGACCCAGTCGGTGCTCGGCCCGGGCAGCACGAGCACGTAGACCCCGAGGCCGGCGGCGAGCGCGCAGAGCAGGTCGAGGAGGCGGCGCGACCCCGCCAGCCCCACGGCGAGCGGGCCGAGGAACTCCAGCGTGACCGCCAGGCCCAGGTCGATCCGGCTGAACGCGGTGTAGAGCGACAGGTTCATGGTCGCGAAGACCCCGGCCAGCAGCAGCGTGGGCCACCACTGCGCCCAGGTGAAGCGCCACACGCGGGGCCGGGCGATCGGCAGCAGCACCGCGGCCGCCACGAGCTGGCGCACGGCGACGACCCCGGCCACGCCCAGGCCGCCGTAGGCCATCGTCCCGATCGCCGCGCCGACCTGGGCGGACGAGGCGCTGGTCAGCATGGTCAGCAGGCCGCGCACCGCGCCCTCGGAACGCCCCGGGACGAGCGCCGCCGGCTCCAGGTCGGCGGCGGTCGCCGTGCTCGTGCTCACCCGAGCAGTGTCGGGCTCCGTGCCGGGACGGCGGAAATGCGTACGGCGTACCGGCCATACGCTTCGCGCATGGGGGTGGAGCTGCGTCAGCTGCGTGCGCTGGTGGCCGTCGTCGAGGAGGGGACCTTCACCGACGCGGCCATCGCGCTGGGCACCACCCAGGCCTCCGTGTCGCGGGCGGTCGCGGCCCTGGAGGGCGAGCTGGGCACCCGGGTCGTCCGCCGCTCCTCGCCACGGGCCACGCCCACCGCGGCCGGCGCGCGCGTCCTCGAGCACGCGCGCCGCGTGCTGCACGAGGTGGCGGTGATCGACCGGGTCAGGGCCGACAGCCCGGAAGAGGTCCGGCTCGGCTACGCGTGGTCCGCGCTCGGCCGGCACACCGTCGAGGTGCAGCGGCGCTGGACGGCCGCGCGCGCGGGACGTTCGCTGTCCCTGGTGGCCTCGAACACCCCGACCGCGGGGCTGGCCGAGGGGGCGTGCGACGTCGCGGTCCTGCGCCGCCCCCTCGAGGACCGGCGCTTCGTCGTCGAGCCGGTCGGGCTGGAGAACCGCTACGCCGTCCTCGCCCGCACCGACCCGCTCGCCCGCCGCTCGAGCGTGCGGCTGGCCGACTTCGCGGGCCGCACGGTCGCCCGGAGCCGACGCACCGGCACCACCGGCGACCACCTCTGGGCCGACGGGCCGTCGCCGGCCGGCTACGTCGAGACCCACGAGATCGAGGAGTTCCTCGTCGTCGTCGCGACCGGTCGGGCGGTCGGCATCACCCCCGAGGCCACGACCCGCCAGCACCGGCGCGACGAGATCGCCTACCGCCGCGTCCGCGACGCCCCGCCGGTCGAGGTCGCGCTCGGCTGGTGGCGCGACGCGCCCCCGGACGGGGTGGCCGGGCTCGTCGACGTGGTGCGCCAGGCGTACGCCGGCGGGTGACCGCCCGCCCGGAGCGACCGGGACGACGGCTGCCGGCGGTCCGGCGGATCAGCGGCGGGGTGACCCCGTCGTGCCGCTGAGCAGCGCGCGGGTCTCCTCCCAGCCCTCGAGCGCGGGGTCGAGGCGGTGCACCGCGGCGGGTCCGCGCAGCCGGTGCCAGTCCGGCGTGGTCGAGACCTGCGCCGCCGACGGCGCGGCGGCGCGCAGCAGCGGGAGGGGGTCGGTGTCGAGGTCGAGACCGTCCAGCGGCACCCAGCCCGCGACCGGGAGGCGGAGGCCCAGGGCGACGCAGCCCGGACCGCCGCGCTCGGGCGCGACCGCGACGTCGGTGCGGTGCAGCACCTTGAGCTGCTTGGCCAGCACCAGGCCCGGCAGGTCGGGGGCGTCGGCCGGGACCAGCACCACCTCGTCGGCGAGCGCCGCGCAGTCGCTGAGGAGCGTCCCCAGGTCGGTGTCGTCGAGGCGCACCGCGCCCGGCCACAGCAGCTCCTCCAGCGCGGGCGGGCCGACCAGCCCGGAGCGCGCGTCGACGAGGTCGGCGGCGACCTCGTAGGTGTCGGCGAGGCAGGCGCGGGCGAAGGCCGCCGGGTCGACGCCGGGGGGTGCCGCCCCGGCCGCCCCGTAGCGGGCGAGGACCAGGACCAGCCGGCGCCGCGGGTCCGCGGTGCTCACGCGGGCCCGTCGTCCGGCTCGGCACCGTCGTCGGGCTCCCGCCCGACCTCCAGGCGGGCGGCGTCGGCGTACCCCTCGAGGTAGCCACGGGCCCGCTCGGCGTCGGCGTACGCGGCGAGCAGGGCGTGGAAGCGGGGCGTGTGGTTGGCCTCGACCAGGTGGACGAGCTCGTGGAGCAGCACGTAGTCGCGCACCCAGCCCGGCATCGGCCGGAGCCGGTCGGAGAGCCGGATGGTGCGGTCGGTGGGCGTGCACGAGCCCCACCGGCGCCGCTGGTTGCCCACCCAGGTGACGCGGGCCGGGACGGGCACGGTCGCGACCTGCGGCGCGAGGTAGCGACGGCTCAGCTCGCGCGCCCGCACCAGCAGGTCCGCGTCGCCCGTCGGGCCCTGCGCCCGGGCCTCGCGGGCCAGCAGGCGGGCGACGAGCGACTCCACGTGCCGCGCCTCCTCCGCGCGCGACATCGAGGCGGGGACCAGCACCACGACGGTGGCGCCCTCGCGGTAGGCGGTCACGGTGCGCCGCCGACGCCGGCTGCGCCGCACCTCCACGACCGGGGCCGGTGCCCCGGACGGCACGGGGGCCGCAGGGCCGGGGGCGTCGTCCACGACCCCATCCTCTCCCCCGCGCACCGGTCCCGCCTGCTGGGACCGGCCGGGAGGACCAGGCAGGACCGGGGTCGGACCAGCGCGTCGAGTGGTTTCCACAGGTGAACAGCAGGCCAACGGCCGGAGACCTCACGACGCCCGCGTGTCGTCCACCGGTCGGCCCACACGTCGTCCACACCGTTGTCCACAGGCGGTGGAAACTGGCGGTCACCAGAGGTTTGACGGCCCCCGTGGGCACCGCCTAGCGTTCGTCGCCACGAGGCCCCGGCGGGCCGGGACCACGCGCAGGGGAAGGCGGGTGGGCTCCGGCCGGGGGCCTCGTGCCGTCCCCGCCCGTGGCCTCCGCGCCCAGGACGACGCCCCCGTACGGCGTGGCGTCCCGGGTGCCGCCGCCGCGCTGACCGCTACGCTGACCGGGTTCGTCGCCCGTCGGCCCCGCTCGGCCGCCGGGCCAGACCTGACGGAGAACCGTCACCGAGCAAGGAGAAGCACATGGCCGACGAGACCTACAGCGGCGAGTTCTACTGCGTGAAGTGCAAGGAGAAGCGCGAGGCCACGGGCAACGTCGTCGTCAACGACAAGGGCACCCGCATGGCCAAGGCCAAGTGCCCCGTCTGCGGCACCAACCTCAACCGGATCCTCGGCAAGGCCTGAGCCACCCCGGGACGACCGCCCGAGGGTGGGACGTCCCCCGCGCGGGGGCAGACGGTCCTGTGGATCGTCGTCCCGCGCGGCTCCGGGGGCACCAGACTGACCGGGTGGACGTCACGCCCGAGCCAGGAGCCCCCGACCCGGGCGCGGGCGCCGCGCCCGACCTCGACCCGGGCCTCCGCCTGGCCCCCCACGCCGTGGTGCTGCACCGCAGCCCCACCGAGCTGCAGATCGGGGTCGAGCCCTCGGTCGTCGTGCCGCGGAGCTACCGCCGGGTCGTGGCGGCCCTGGCCGCCGGCTCCACGCCGCACCGGCTGGGCCTGACCGCCCGGGAGCAGGGTCTGCGTCCGTCGGCGGTGGCCGAGCTGCTCGGCGCCCTCGACGACGCCCGCCTCCTGCAGCCACCCCCCGTGGCGCCCGCCCGCGCCGTCCGCGTCGTCGGCGCCGGCCCGCTGGCTTCGCGCACGGCCGACGAGCTCGTCACCGCGGGCTTCGGCACCGTCTACCTCGCCGACCTCCCGGCGCGCGCGCCGGCCGACGACGGGTCGGACACCGCGCCGGCGCGCCCTGCTGCGCGCCGCCGTACGCCCGCGGCCGGGCGCACGTCTCGCCGCGAGCGCACCGGACGCGTCGAGCTGCTGACGGCCAGCCTGCGCGCCGCCCACCCCGGCGCCCGCGTGCGCCGGACCCGCCACTTCGCCCAGCCCGAGGGCGACGCGGTCGCGCTGACCGTGGTCGTGGCCGACGGCCCGGAGCCGGACCGCCTCGTGCCCGACGTCCTGCGCGAGCAGGGCGCGCCCCACCTGCTCGTGCGCTGCACCGGCGACGAGGCCGTGGTCGGGCCGCTCGTCGTGCCCGGCGTCACCTCCTGCGTCCGCTGCGCCGACCTCGGGCAGCGCGACGCCGACCCGCGCTGGCCCTGGCTGCTCGAGCAGCTGACCCGCCTGGCGCTCGAGCCGTCCCCGACGCTGCTCGGGTGGGCGGCGCTGACCGCGGCCGTGCAGGCGCTCGCCTTCGTCGGCGGCGGGCGGGCCGAGACGCTCGGCCACACCCTTGAGCTGGGCGGAGCCGAGCACGCCCTGCGGCTCCGCGCCTGGCCGCCCCACCCCGAGTGCCCGTGCCGCTGGGACGACACCGTCGAGGCCGGGGCGCGCGGCCCGGCCTGAGGTTGGGGGCACCGGCCAGAATGGGGCCATGCCCGACGACCCCCCGGTGGTGCCCGAGCGCGCGCGTGCAGGACGGCGGGCCCGTCCCGCGCGCCGGGACGAGGAGCGGGCTGCCGCGTCCGACGACCGCATCGCCCGCGGGGGGCTGCGCCGCAGCGCGCGGCTGGCCTCCTTGCCCCTCGGTTTCGCCGGGCGCTCCGCGCTCGGGCTCGGCCGTCGCATCGGCGGAGCCCCGGCCGAGCAGGTCAGCGAACAGCTCCAGCAGCGGGCCGCGGAGCAGCTGTTCAAGGTGCTCGGCGAGCTCAAGGGCGGTGCCATGAAGTTCGGGCAGGCGCTCAGCGTCTTCGAGTCCGTGCTGCCCGACGACGTCGCCGGGCCCTACCGCCAGCAGCTGGCCCGGCTGCAGGACTCCGCACCGCCGATGCCGACCTCGCGGGTGCACGCCGTGCTCGCCCGCGAGCTCGGCCCGCGCTGGCGCGACCGGTTCCGGTCCTTCTCCGCGATGCCCGCCGCCGCCGCCTCCATCGGCCAGGTGCACCGGGCGGTCTGGGAGGACGGCCGCGAGGTCGCGGTCAAGGTGCAGTACCCCGGCGCCGACGAGGCGCTGCGCTCCGACCTGCGCCAGATCGGCCGGATGTCCAAGGTCATCTCCCCGCTCGCGGGCGGGATGGACGTGCAACCGCTGGTCGACGAGCTCACGGCCCGGGTCAGCGAGGAGCTCGACTACACCCTCGAGGCGAGCGCCCAGGCCCAGGCGGCGGCCGGGTTCGCCGGCGACCCCGAGTTCTGCGTCCCCGACGTGCTGGCCTCGACCAGCAGGGTGATGGTCTCGGAGTGGGTCGAGGGACGTTCGCTGAACACCGCCGCGGAGCTCTCCCAGGAGGAGCGCAACCGGGTGGGGCTGGCGTACGTGCGCTTCCTCTTCGCCGCGCCCGCCCGGGTCGGCCTGCTGCACGCCGACCCGCACCCGGGCAACTTCAAGATCCTGCCCGACGGCCGCCTCGGCGTCATCGACTTCGGCCTGGTCGCCCGCTTCCCCGACGGCCTCCCGGCGGCCATGGGCCGCATCCTCAAGGTCGCCGAGAACGGCGACGCCCACGAGACCGCGGAGCAGCTGCGCGTCGAGGGCTTCATCGTCAGCGACGTCGACGCGCAGGACGTGCTCGACTACCTGGCGCCGTTCGTGGAACCCGCCGCGGTGCCGGAGTTCCAGTTCACCCGCGACTGGATGCGCGAGCAGTTCGTCCGGGTCCGCGACGTGCGCGCCAACAACGGCGTGGCCATGAAGATCAACCTGCCGCCGGAGTACCTGCTCATCCACCGCGTCTGGCTCGGCGGCCTCGCCGTGCTGGCCCAGCTCGACGCGCGGGCCGCCTTCAACTCCGTGCTCGTGGAGTTCCTGCCGGGCTACGGCGCCGACTAGGTCCTCCTCACCTGTCGCGGCTCAGTCCTCGTGCGGCGAGAGGACCGAGCCGAGCCAGAGCCGTACGACGTGGAAGAGCCGTAGGCCCAGGCCCAGCCCGGAGTCCTGCCCGGGCAGCCCGGTGGTCATGCCGCGACCTCGCCCCTGCGGGCGGGGGCGACCGGGGCCACCGGCTCGACCGGGTTCTTGCGAGGCCGGCCGCGCGGCCGCTTGCGCGGCACGACGACACCGGCGATGAACAGCTCGCCACCCCAGACACCCCAGGGCTCCCGACGCTCGAGGGCCCCGGCGAGGCACGCGGTGCGGATCGGGCAGTCCACGCAGAGCGCCTTCGCCGCCTCCACGTCGACGGGCGACTCGGCGAAGAACAGCTCCGGGTCGTTCCTCCGGCAGGGCAGGTCGGCGACCGCCACGCCGACGGGCGTGGTGACGAGTGCCGCGAGTCCTCCTGCGAAGCTCATGTCGGCCTTCCTTGTGTGCGGAGCTGGTGCTCCAGGGGCCGAGAAACACGAAGGCCGTGTCTCCCGGTGTTCTGGGAGTCACGGCCTCGAGGTCGGTGGGCGCCGGTGGCGCCTACGGACTACAGGTCGGTGGTCCCGAACGGATCAGGTGCTGCTGCTCGGTGGCGGCAGCGTGGGTGGTGGTGACGGAGCCGGCGCCGGTGAAGGCGTCGCGCCCGTCGTGGGCGGCGGGCTCGAAGCCCCGCGCCGTGGCGGTCACGCCACGCCACGCCATGACGGCGGGGACGGTGCGGACGTCCCGGAGGCGGGGCTGCGCATCGGTCGCGTACGGGCGCTCACCGACGAGGGAGAGGCGCGGACGCGACGACGCGACGAGCGCGGCCGAGCAGTCGGCGATGATCATGGACATCGACGCTCCCCCTTCCTGGTGGGTGCTGGGTCCTGGGGCGCGCGGGCGCGTCCCCGGAGTTCGGGAATCACAGTAGGCCGACCTCGCGGAGGGTGGCAACGCCTTTAACGGGCGAGTTCTGGGAGCTCCTCCGACCGGTGGGCCCCCGGCCGTGGCGCCGCCCCGACGGCGCCGCGACGGCGTCAGGAGACGGCGCGCGCCCGTTCCTCACCGGCGGCGAGGACCGCCAGCACCTGGTCGCCGTACTTGTCGATCTTGACCTTGCCGAGCCCCTGGACCCGGAACAGGTCGGGGCCGCTGCGCGGGCGGGCCTCGGCGATCGCCACGAGCGTCGCGTCGGTGAAGACGCAGTACGCGGGCAGGCTCGCCGACGCGGCCTCCTGGCGCCGCCACTCGCGCAGCAGGTCCAGGGTCGCCTCGTCGAAGGTCGCCGGGCAGTCGGCGTGGCGGCCGAGCTTGCGCTCGGCACCGTCGTTGAGCCCGCGTCCGCAGGAGCGGCAGTGCACCGACAGCACCGCGCCGCGCCCGCGCCCCTTGCGCGCGGTCGACCCGGCCGGGCCCGCCGAACCCTTCAGCGACGCCGGCAGCACCGGGTCGAGGAACCTCGACGGCTTGCGCGCGTTGCCGCCGCCGTTGCGGGTGCGCGACCAGGACACGCGCAGGACGCGCTCGGCGCGGGTCATGCCCACGTAGAGCAGGCGCCGCTCCTCCGCGACCTCCTCGGGCGTCGTCGCCAGCACGAAGGGCAGCGAACCCTCGTGCACGCCGAGCAGCGCGACCGCCTCCCACTCCAGGCCCTTGGCCGAGTGCAGCGTCGACACCGTGACGCCCTGCGCGGCGGGCACGTGCTGGGCCTCGGCGCGGCGGTCGAGCTCGGCGGAGACGTCGGCCAGCGTGAGCCGCTCGCCCCCGGTCGCCCTGCGGGCCACGTCCAGGTCCTCGGCGACGCTGAGCAGCGCGGCGAGGGACTCCCACCGCTCGCGCACCGCGCCCGCGCCCTCCGGCGGCCGCTCGGTCCAGCCCAGCGCGCCGAGCAGGGCCTTGAACTCCTCCAGGGCCGAGCCGGCCCCGCCCGCGTACGTGTCGGCGGTGCGGAGCTGGGTGCGCAGCGTGACGAGGGTCTGGCGCACCTCGGGCCGCTCGTAGAAGCGCTCGCCGCTGCGCACGAGGTAGGGGATCTGGCGCTCGGCGAGGGCCTGCTCCAGCGGTGGCGACTGGGCGTTGATCCGGTAGAGCACCGCGATGTCGCGGTAGTCGACGCCGGCGGCGTGCTGCGCCTCGACCCACGCGGCGACCCCCGCCGCCTCCGACGCCTCCTCGGGAGCCTCGCTGAAGTCGACCTGTGGGCCGTCCGGGCGCTGCGCGACGAGCCTGAGCGACGACGCCCCGGCGGCCGACATCACCGCGTTGGCGCAGCCGACGACCTGTGGCGTGGAGCGGTAGTCGCGCACCAGCTTGACCACCGTCGCGTCGGGGAACCGCCGCGAGAAGCCGGTGAGGAAGGTCGGCTGGGCACCGGCGAAGGAGTGGATGGTCTGGGCGGGGTCGCCCACGACGCAGATCTCGGAGCTGTCGCCGCGCCAGAGGGTGAGCAGCGCCTCCTGCAGCGGGCTCACGTCCTGGTACTCGTCGACGACGAGGTGGCGGTAGGTCCGCCGGACCTGCTCGGCGACGTCGGCGTTGTCGGAGATCATCGCCGCCGTGCACAGCAGGATGTCCTCGAAGTCGATCCGGCCGCGGTCGCGCTTGGCCTCCTCGTAGCCGAGGAAGATCCGCCCGACGGTCTCGGCGTCGATCGTCGAGACCTCGCGGTGGTGCTGCGCGGCCAGCCGGGGGTAGTCCTCGGGCGAGACGTTGCTGACCTTGGCCCAGCCGATCTCGGAGACGAGGTCGCGCAGCCGCGGCGTGTCCACCCGCACCCGCAGCCGGCCGGCGGCCTCGGCGACGAGCGACATCCGGTTGTCGAGGACGCGGGGCAGCTCGGTGCCCTGGACCCGCGGCCAGAAGTACTGCAGCTGCCGCAGCGCCGCGGAGTGGAAGGTGCGGGCCTGCACGCCGTGCGCGCCGAGCTGCTGCAGCCGGCCCCGCAGCTCGCCCGCGGCGCGGGTCGTGAAGGTCACGGCCAGCACCGAGGTCGGGCGGTAGACCCCGGTCGCCACGCCGTACGCGATCCGGTGCGTGATGGCCCGCGTCTTGCCCGTGCCGGCGCCGGCGATCACGGCCACCGGGCCGCGCAGCGTGGTCGCGACCTCGCGCTGCTCGGGGTCGAGTCCGGCCAGCAGGTCCTCGGGCTCGGGTGGCACAGCGTCACGGTAGTAGCCCCCACCGACAGCAACCGCCCGGACGCGGTGCCGTGCCGCGGGCACACCGGCCCGACCGAGCAGGCGCGGGCGCGGAATAGCGGCCCCGGCGCGCTCGTTGTCGGGCACGTGACCGAGTTGAAGACGCCGCCCGCCGACCGCCCCACCATCTTCACCACGACCTGGTGCGGCTACTGCCGCCGGCTGAAGTCCCAGCTCGACCGCGCCGGCGTCTCCTACGACGAGGTGAACATCGAGCAGGTCCCCGAGGCCGCCGACCTCGTGGCCAAGGTCAACGACGGCAACGAGACCGTGCCGACCGTCTGGTTCGCCGACGGCTCCACCCTCACCAACCCCTCGGCCGGTCAGGTCCAGGCCAAGCTGGCGTGAGCCCGCTGCCCCGGCGGGCCGGCCGCGGCCGGTCCGGCGTCGCGGCGGTCGTCCTCGACGTGGACGGCACCGTGCTCGACTCCGCCGACGGCATCCTCGCGGGCTTCCGGCACGCGCTGCTCGCCGTCGGCGTGGACCCGCCGGACGACGAGGACCTGCGTACCGGCCTCGGGCCCCCGCTGGTGACGCTGCTGCCCGCCCTCGGCGTCCCGGCGGCGCGGATCGTCGACGCGCTCACGGCGTACCGCTCCTTCTACTCCCGCGAGGGCCTGCACCGGGCGCGGCCGTACGACGGGGTCGTCGACGCCCTGGAGCAGCTGGCCGCGCGCGTGCCGCTCGGCACCGCGACGGCCAAGCGCACCGACACCGCCGCGGCGACGCTCGACGCCCACGGCCTCACCCGGCTGTTCACGGTGGTGAACGGCCTCGACGACGACCACCCGACCAAGACCGCGACGCTCGCGCGCACCCTCGCGCTGCTCGGCCACCCCGACCCGGCGAGCGTCGTCATGGTCGGCGACCGGCACACCGACGTGGCCGCGGGCCGCGACCTCGGGGTGCCGACGGTCGGCGTGCTGTGGGGCTACGGCTCGCGCGACGAGCTCGAGGCCGCGGCACCGGACGTGCTGCTCGAGCGGCCCGACCAGCTGGTCGACCTGCTGGGCTGAGCGGACCCGACGGCGACCGGCCTGTGCACAGCGCGGTTCTTGTCAGCCGGCCGCCCTAGGGTGGCGGAGCCATGAGCCTCCACCTGCACCGCGCCGAACGGGCCGACGTCCTCGTCGACGCCCTGGGCGAGGTGCTGGCCGCTCCCCTCGCCGACCCCTTCGCGACCGAGGTCGTCGCCGTGCCGACGCCCGGCGTGGAGCGCTGGATCGCCCAGCGGCTCGCCCACCGGCTCGGCGCGGCCGCAGGCGACGACGGGGTCTGCTCGGGCGTCGACTTCCCCTCCCCGCGCCGACTCGTCCAGGTCGCCCTCGGCGACCCGGGCGGCGACGACCCCTGGGCACCGTCGAGGGCGGTGTGGCCGCTCCTGGCCGCCCTGGAGGAAGCCGTGGCCGCGCCCTGGGGCGCCGTCCTGGCCGGTCACCTCGGGGGGCCGGGGACCGAGGGCCCGCCCGACGCCGACCCCTGGGACGTCGACCCGCGGCGCTCCCGCCGCTGGAGCACGGCCCGGCGCCTGTCCGGCCTCTTCGCGCGCTACGCGGCCGACCGCCCGGCGATGCTGACGGCGTGGGCCGCCGGTCGCGACGTCGGGCCCGACGGCTCCACCCTCCCGGACGAGCGTCGGTGGCAGCCCCAGCTGTGGCGGCGCCTCCGCGACCGCGTCGGCGGTCCCGACCCGGTCGAGCGCCTGAGGTCGGGCCTCGACCGCCTGCGGACCGACGCGGGCGCCACCGACCTGCCCGGGCGCGTGTCCCTCTTCGGCGCGACCCGGCTCGACCCCCGCCACCTCGAGGTCCTCGTCGCGCTGGCCCTCCACCGCGACGTCCACCTCTGGCTCCCGCACGCCTCGCCCGTCGCCTGGGCGGCCGTCGCCGGGGCGGTCGCGCCGGCAGGAGCGTCGACGCCCCTGCCGACCCGCGGGGAGGACCCCACCGCCGCCGTCGTCCGGCACCCCCTGCTCGGCTACCTCGGCCGCGACAGCCGCGAGCTGCAGGTGCGCACCACCCGTGCGGCCGCCGCGGCCGGCGTCGCCGTCCTCGACACGCACCACGACGGCCCGCCCGACCCGGCGGCCGGTGCGGGCAGCCTGCTGCACCGGTTGCAGGCCGACCTGGCCGCCGACCGGCGACCGAGCGGCGACCACGTCCTCGACCCGGCGGACACGAGCGTCCAGGTCCACGCCTGCGCGGGCCCGCACCGCCAGGTCGAGGTCCTGCGGGAGGTCCTGGTCGGGCTCCTCGCCGACGACGCGACCCTGCAGCCGCGCGACGTGGTCGTCATGTGCCCCGACGTCGAGGCGTACGCGCCGCTGGTCGCCGCGGCGTTCGGGCTCGACGACGGCGAGCCCGGCGGGAGCCACGGCCCGGCGGCGGACGACGCCGCCCGCCCCCGCGCCGAGCACCCCGGCCACCGGCTACGGGTCCGGCTCGCCGACCGTTCGCTGCGCCAGCTCAACCCGGTGCTGGCCGTCGTGTCCCGGCTCCTGGAGCTCGCCGACGGGCGGCTCACCCGCTCGGAGCTGCTCGACCTCGCGGCGGCCGCACCGGTGGCCACCCGCTTCCGGCTGGGCGAGGACGACCTGGAGCGGCTGCACGAGCTGGTGCCGCAGACGGGCGTGCGCTGGGGGCTGGACGCGCGCCACCGGGCGCGGTTCGGCATGGACGGGTTCGGTCAGAACACCTGGGACGCCGGGCTCGACCGGCTGCTGCTGGGCGTGGCCATGGACGAGAGCGAGGGCGCCTTCATCGGCACCGTGCTGCCGCTCGACGACGTGGCCTCCGACGACGTCGAGCTCGTCGGCCGCCTCGCCGAGCTGCTGGCCCGGGTCCGCGGACTGGTCGACGTCTGCCTGACGCCCAAGAGCCTGCCCGACTGGCTGGCGGTCTGCCGCGAGGTCGTCGACCTGCTGACCGACGTGCGCCCGGCCGACCGCTGGCAGCACGCGCACGCCTACGCCGAGCTGGCGCGCCTGGGCGAGCGTGCCGGTTCGGCGGCGCTGGGCAGCACGCTGTCGCTGACCGAGGTGCGCACGCTGCTGGCCGACGCGTTCCGGGGGCGGGCGAGCCGGTCCGGGTTCCGCACCGGGACGCTGACCGTGGCGAGCCTGCTGCCGATGCGCGCCGTGCCGCACCGGGTGGTGTGCCTCCTCGGCCTCGACGACGGCGCCTTCCCCCGGCGGGTGGTGCCCGACGGGGACGACCTGACCGCCGACGACCCCCGGGTGGGCGACCCCGACCCGCGTGCGGAGGACCGGCAGCTGCTGCTCGACGCCGTCACGTCGGCGACCTCGACGCTCGTCGTCCTCTACACGGGCACGGACGCCCGCACGGGCGAGGAGCTGCGGCCGGCCGTGCCGGTCGACGCCCTGCTCGAGACCCTCGACGCCACCGTGCAGGCCGGGGCCACGCCGGTGCGGGCCCGGCTCACCGCGCACCACCCGCTGCAGCCCTTCGGCACGGCCGACCTCGCCCGCGGCGCCGGCGGCCGGCCCTTCAGCTTCGACCGCTCTGCGTTGCGCGCGGCGCAGGCTCTCCGGGGACCGCGGACCACGGCCCGCGGGCCGTACGAGCAGATGGTGCTCGCGCCGGTCCCCCGCCGTCGCGACGTCGAGCTGGCCGACCTCTACCGCTTCTTCCACCACCCGGTGAAGGGGCTCCTGCGCGCCCGCGCCCAGCTGTTCGAGGGCGACGGTGACGGCCCCCAGGACGAGCAGATCCCCGTCGAGCTCGACGGGCTGCAGCGCTGGGCGGTCGGCGACCGGATGCTCCAGGCGCACCTCGCCGGCGTGCCGCTCCAGGCGCTCGAGGCGGCGGAGTGGCGCCGCGGCGAGGTGCCGCCCCGAGCGCTCGGCCAGCGGCTCGTGCGGCGGCTGTCGGAGGACGTGACCACCGTGGCGGGCGCCGCCACGCCGTGGCTCGCCGCACCGGCCGAGCGGCTCGACCTCCTCCTCGACCTCGACGACGTCCGCGTGAGCGGCAGCGTGGCCGGGGTCCGCGGGCCGACCGCGGTCCGGGTCGTCTTCTCGAGGCCGTCGGCGAAGCACCGCCTCCAGGCCTGGGTCGAGCTCCTCGCGCTCACCCTCGCCCGGCCGGAGCGGGAGTGGCGCTCGGTCGTCGTCGGCCGCGGGTCGACGATCGAGCTGGGCCCGGTGCCGGCCGACTTCGCCGCCGCGGTGCTCGGCGACCTCCTCGTGCTGCAGTCCGTCGGTCTGGCCCAGGTGCTGCCCTTCGCGCCGCGCACCTCGTACGAGTACGCGCGGCTGCGGGCCCGCGGGGCCGACTGGCAGGAGGGCTACGGGGTGCGCGACGCCTGGCAGCAGGACCGCGACGTCTCGTGGGAGCGCGTCCTCGGCCCGGCGCCCGACGTCGAGGACCTGATGCGCCTCCAGGTCCCCGCCGCCGCCCAGCGCCGGCTGCCCGGGGAGACCACGACCTTCGGCGTGGTGGCGCGCCGGGTCTACCAGCCGCTGCTCAACGCGGGAGGTGGGTGAGGTGGCCGTCGAGACCCAGGTCCCGCCCACGTCCGGCGCCCTGCGCGGCGCCGGCCCGTGGCGCCCGTTCGACGTCCGGGGCGCCCTGCCCACCGGCACGACCGTGCTCGAGGCCAGCGCGGGCACGGGCAAGACCTTCGCCCTCGCCGCCCTGACCGCCCGCTTCGTGGCCGAGGCCGACGTGCCCCTGCGCTCGCTGCTGCTGGTCACGTTCGGGCGCATGGCCACCACCGAGCTCCGCAGCCGGGTCCGCGAGCGGCTGACCTCCCTGCTGGCGGCCCTGGCCGGCGGGACGCCGGCGGCGGGTGACGAGGTGGCCGCGCTGCTCTGCGCCGTCGACGAGGCGGAGCGTGGCCGGCGCCGGGCTCGGGTCGACGCCGCGCTGCGCGACATCGACGAGGCGACCATCGCCACGACGCACGAGTTCTGCCTGCAGATGCTCGAGAGCCTGGGCGTGCTCGGGGACGCGGAGCCGCAGGCGCACTTCGTCGAGCAGGTCGACGACCTCGTCGACGAGGTCGTCTCCGACCTCTACCTGCGTCGCTACGCCCCCGAGGGCCGTCCGCCGTTCACGCTGCCCGAGGCGCAGACCCTCGGTCGCCGGGCCTGCGCGTCGGTGACCGCCCGGCTCGTGCCGCGGCCCGCCGAGGAGTCCCCCGACCTGCCGGAGGGCCGGGGCGGCTGGGCGGCCGACGCCGCGGCCGAGCGCGTGTCGTTCGCCGAGGCCGTGCGCGCCGAGGTGGAGCGGCGGATGCGGGCCGCGCGGCTCTTCACCTACGACGACATGCTCACCCGGCTGGCCGCGAGCCTGCACGACCGCGACCGCGGGCCGGCCGCGGTGGCGCGTCTGCGCAGCCGCTACGGCGTCGTGCTCGTCGACGAGTTCCAGGACACCGACCCCGTGCAGTGGGACATCCTGCGCACCGCGTTCGCCGGCCACGCACGGATGGTCCTGATCGGCGACCCCAAGCAGGCGATCTACGGCTTCCGGGGTGCCGACGTGCAGTGCTACCTCGACGCGCGCGAGACGCCGGGCACGACGGTCTCGACGCTGCCCACCAACTACCGCAGCGACGCCGCCCTGGTCGAGGCGCTGGGGACCGTGCTCGGCGGCGCCTCGCTCGGCGAGCGCGGCATCGTCGTCGACCCGGTCTCGGCGGCGCGTCCGGGTTCGCGGCTGTCCGGCCCGGCCGAGCAGACGGCGCCGTTCCGGCTCCGCGTCTGGCCTGCCGAGCCCGGCGAGGACAAGCCGGTGCGCGTCCGCGAGGTGCGCGGCCGGGTCCGTGACGACCTGGTCGCCGACGTCGTCCGCCTCCTCGGCGGCGGACCGGCGGGCCACTCCGCCGACAACGGCGTGCGGCTCGACCGCGGCGACGGGCGGGGGCCGCGGCCCGTCGGCCCCGGCGACGTCGCCGTGCTGGTCCGGACCAACGAGGCCGCGGAGGACGTCCGTACGCGCCTCGTCGGCGCCGGCGTGCCGACGGTCGTGCACGCCGCCCGCTCGGTCTTCGCCTCCGAGGCGGCGCAGGACTGGGTCACCCTGCTGGCCGCGCTCGACGTGACGCGCCAGGCGACCGTCCGCGCCGCCACCCTCACCGCCTTCTACGGCTGGGGCGTCGCCGACCTGGTGCGCGCGTCCGAGCCGGGCGAGGGGGCTGACGACCGCCTCGTCGACGTCACCCAGCAGCTGCGGGCGTGGCGCCGGCTGCTCGCCGCGCGGGGCGTCGCGGCCCTCGTGGAGACGGCCACGCGCGAGAACCGCGTGGCCGAGCGCCTGCTCGCGACGGAGGGGGGCGCGCGGCGGCTCACCGACCTCCGCCACCTGGCCGAGGTGCTCCACGACGCGTCCGTGGTGCGCCAGCTCGGGCCGGGCGCGCTGCTGGACTGGCTCCGCGAGCGGGTGGCCGAGGCCCGGCGCGACAAGGGCGCCGAGGGTTCGCGCCGCCTGGAGTCCGACGGCAGCCAGGTCACCGTGGTGACGATCCACCGCAGCAAGGGCCTGGAGTACCCGGTCGTCTACCTCCCGGACGCCTACGACCGCTGGGTCCCCGACGACGACGGCGGCACCCTGCTGCTGCACCCCGAGACCGACGGCACCGGCCCGACGCCGGCCCTCGACCTCGACGTCGGCGGCAAGCGCTCGCCGGGCCGGCCGTCGCGCTTCCGTCGCTACCAGGCCGAGCAGGCCTCGGAGGACCTCCGGCTGCTCTACGTGGCCCTGACCCGGGCGCAGTGCCAGGTCGTCACCTGGTGGGCCCCGACGCGCAACACGCCCTGCTCCGCCCTGCAACGGCTGCTGCGGCGGGAGGTCGGCGGTGCGCACGGTGGTGGCGCGGCCCCGGCGACGGCGTACCCGCTCACGCTCGGCGACCCCACCCACGGGCGCGACCTCGGTCCGCACGTGCGCCTCGAGACCTTCGACCCGGGCCAGACCCCCGCTCCGGGACGCTTCGTGCGCCGCGAGGGCGTGGAGGGTCCGCTCGGCGTGCGCAGCTTCGACCGGACGCTCGACCTCGCCTGGCGGCGCACGTCGTACTCGGCGCTGACGGCCGCCGCCCACGGCCTCGACCTCAGCGCCCCCGGTGTCTCCAGCGAGCCCGAGCCGGGTCGTGAGGACGACGAGACCCCCGCCGAGGGCGAGCTGGACGCCGAGGCCGAGCGCGACGCCGGGCTCGAGGCCGTCCGCTCCGAGCAGGCCGCGGCGCGCGGGATCGAGCCGGGGGCGCCGGGCGCCACCGACCCCTGGGATGCGATCTCTCCCATGGCCGGGCTGCCGAGCGGCGCCGACTTCGGCACGGCCGTGCACGCGGTCCTCGAGGACGTCGACCCGGGCGCGGCGGACCTGGCCGCGGAGGTCCGCTCGCTCTGCGCGTCCGTGCTGGCCCGCTCGCCGAGCTCCGCCATGACGACCGAGGCGCTCACCGACGGGTTGCTGCCGGCGTTCCTGACGCCGCTCGGCCGGCTCGTCGACGACCGGACGCTGGCTGACGTCCCGCGGCGCGACCGGCTCGCGGAGCTGACCTTCGAGCTGCCCCTGGCCGGCGGCGACCGTCCGAGCGCCGGAGAGCTGCGGCTCGGTGACCTCGCCCCGCTGCTGCGCCGCCACCTCCCCGCGGACGGGCCGCTCGGCACGTACGCGGACCGGCTCACGGCCCCCGTGCTGGCCGACCAGCCGCTGCGCGGCTACCTGACCGGCAGCATCGACGCCGTGCTGCGCGTCGCCGGCTCCGACGGGGTGCCCCGCTACCTCGTCGTGGACTACAAGACCAACTGGCTCGGCCCCTTCGACGGCCGGCCGCTCACCCTCCGCGCGTACGCCCCGGACGCCCTGGCCACCGCCATGATGGGCGCGCACTACCCGCTGCAGGCGCTGCTGTACGCGGTCGCGCTGCACCGGATGCTGCGCTGGCGCCAGCCCGGCTACGACCCCGAGGTCCACCTCGGCGGCGTGCTGTACCTCTTCGTCCGCGGGATGGCGGGTCCGGCGACGCCACGCACCGCGGCCGGGGTGGCCGGCGTCTTCGAGTGGCGCCCGCCCGCGGCCCTGGTGACGGAGCTGTCCGACCTGCTGGCCGCCGGGGGGAGCGCCCGATGAGTGCCGCGAGCCTCGAGCTGGCCGCCGTCCGGGTGCGCTCGCCGCTGCTCGGGCGCTTCCACGCCGCCGGCGTGCTGGGGCTGGCCGACGTGCACACCGCCGAGGCCCTCGGGCGGATGGTCCGCGAGCGCGACGAGCGGGTGCTGCTGGCCGCTGCGCTGACCGTGCGGGCGCTGCGCCTCGGTTCGGTGTGCCTCGACCTGACCACCGCCAGCGTGGTGGCCGTGGCCGAGGACGACGCCGGCGCGGACGGGCGGAGCGCCGAGGTGGAGACCCTCGAGTGGCCCGAGCCCGACGCCTGGCTCGGAGCGTGCCGCGACAGCGTCCTCGTCGCCGCGGCCGACGCGCCGGCGGCCGACCGGCCCCTGCGGCTGTCGGGCAGCCTGCTCTACCTCGAGCGCTACTGGCAGCAGGAGGAGTCGGTCCGCAGCCAGCTCGAGGCCCGGACGCGGAGCACGCCGCCGCAGGTGGACGACGCCGCGCTGGTGCGCGACCTCGACCGGCTCTTCCCCCCGGCCGCCGAGCTGCGCGGCGAGCCCGACCACCAGCGGGAGGCGGCGGAGGCGAGCGCCCGGCGCTGGGTCACCGTGCTGGCCGGTGGCCCGGGCACCGGCAAGACCACGACGGTCGCCCGCCTGCTCGCCCTCCTCGACGCCCAGCCCGGCCCCGCACCGCGCGTCGCGCTCGCCGCGCCGACCGGCAAGGCGGCGGCCCGGCTCGCCGAGGCGGTCCGCGACGCCGCGGCCCGGCTGCCCGAGCAGGACCGCGCACGGCTCGGCGCCCTGGACGCCTCGACGGTGCACCGCCTCCTGGGCTGGCGGTCGGGCTCGAAGAGCCGGTTCCGTCACGACGCGACCAACCCGCTGCCGCACGACGTGGTCGTCGTCGACGAGATGTCGATGGTCTCGCTCACCCTCATGGCCCGGCTGCTGGAGGCCGTACGCCCGGACGCCCGGCTCGTCCTCGTCGGCGACCCCGACCAGCTCTCCTCGGTGGAGGCCGGCGCGGTGCTCGCCGACATCACCGGCACGACGAACGCGTCGGTGGTCCGCCTCACGCACAACTGGCGGTTCGAGGGCACGATCGCGCAGCTGGCCGACGCGGTCCGCACCGGCGACCCGGACCAGGCGGTCGCCCTGCTCACCTGTGGCGCGGCCGACGTCACCCTCGCCCCGTTGGACGCCGGGGCCGGGCTCGGTGCGGGCGCCCCCGGCCTCGACGAGCTCGCACAGCGGCTCTCGGGCAGCGCCGACGCCGCCCGCCGGGCGGCAGCCGCCGGCGACGCCGGGGCCGCGCTCCGGGCGGTGGAGGCGCACCGCCTGCTCTGCGCCCACCGCCGTGGCCCGTACGGGGTCAACCGCTGGAACCTCGAGGTCGAGCAGTGGCTCGCCCGGACGCTGCCGGGCTACGGCGCCGACGGCGAGTTCTACCTGGGGCGCCCGCTGCTCGTCACGGCGAACGACAAGGACCTCGACCTCTGGAACGGCGACACCGGCGTCGTGACCCGCACCGACGTGGGCCTGCGCGCGGCGTTCGCGCGGGCCGACCGGCCGCTGCTCTACCCCCCGGCCCGGCTGGACGCGGTCGCCACCGTGCACGCGATGACGGTCCACAAGGCGCAGGGCAGCCAGTTCGCCGCGGTGACCCTGGTGCTGCCGCCGCCCGACTCGCCCCTGCTGACGCGCGAGCTGCTCTACACCGCGGTGAGCCGGGCCACGACCCGCGTGCTGCTGCTCGGCAGCGAGGAGGCCGTGCGCCAGGCGGTCTCCCGCCCGGCCAACCGGGCCAGCGGGCTCCGCCAGCGGATGGGCTAGGCCCCCGCCCTTCCCCTCCCACCCCGGAAAGTGGTCACTCCCGAGCCGCCCGCACCCGTGACGACACCCGGCAGCGACCACTTTCCGGAGATGGGCGGTGGTGCTGGGCGGGGCGCGGCTACCAGACCGTCGGTTCGGCGCGCCAGGTGGCGATCAGGCGGGAGGCGATCGAGCTGGGTCCGGGGAGGCCGATGGTCCCGGCGTCGAGCTGGGCGGTGAGCTCCTCGCGGGTGAACCAGCCCGCCCAGGCGATCTCGTCGGCGTCGACGCAGATCGCGGTCGAGGAGGCGCGGGCGAAGAAGCCGAGCATCAGCGAGCGCGGGAACGACCAGGGCTGGCTGCCGAAGTAGCGCAGCCGGTCGAGGCTGACGTCGACCTCCTCGGCGATCTCGCGGTGGATGGCCTGCTCGAGCGATTCCCCCGCCTCGACGAAGCCGGCGAGCACGGACACGCGGCTGCCCCAGGACGCCTGACGGCCCAGCAGGATCCGGTCCTCGGCGTCCACCACGGCCACGATCACCGCCGGGTCGGTCCGCGGGAAGTGCTGCTCGTCGCAGCGCTCGCAGTGCCGCGCGTAGCCGCCGTCGACGACGAGGGTCTCCCCGCCGCAGCGGGGGCAGCTCGGCTCCATCTGGTGCCAGCGAACCAGCGCGGTCGCGGCGGCGGCGATGTCGCGCTCGGTGTCGGACAGCGAACCGCCCACCTCCCGCAGGCTCCGCACCTCGCCGTCGACGACGGCCTGCACGGCGAAGACCGGCGCGCCGTCGACGAGGCCGAGCAGGCGGTGGCGCTGGCTGTCGTGGTCGACGAACGGCTTCACGAGCCTCAGCGAACCGTCCGGCTGCACGGTGAAGTTCGCGTCGGCGTCGAGCTTGAGCAGGCGGGCGTCGGGCGAGCGCCACAGCTGGGCGACCCACTCCGCCGAGCGCCGGTGGTGACCGACGCGGTCGAGGGAGCTGGACGTCGACCACGCGAGGCCGCTGAGCTCGTCGGACCAGGTGGGAGGCACCTCGGGAGTCACCGGGCCGAGGGTAGTCCGCGCAGCCGGGGTCGCGGCGCTCCGTCCTCAGGCGGACGGTCGTCGTCCGGCCCGAGGAGCCGCTCGAGGTCGTCGCGCCCGGCGAGCCGCGGCGCGGTGACCCGGTCGTCGCGCACGTGCACGAACACCGCCTCGACCTCGTCGAGCCCGACCCCGGTCGCCTCGGCCCAGGCGAGGCGGTAGATGGCGAGCTGCAGCGGGTCGGCCGAGTCCGGCCCGCCGGTCTTCCAGTCCACGACCAGGAAGCGCGTGCTCGCGGCGACCTGGACCGGGAAGCCGGAGCCGCCCTCGGCCTCGGTCGCGTAGACCGCGTCCACCCGCCCGCGCACCAGCCGCCCGCCCAGGGCGAGCGAGAAGGGCGCCTCGACCGCGTACGGCAGCCGCCCCGCGAACCGCGACCGGGTGAACGCCTCGCAGACGGCACGCAGGTCGGCCTCCTCCGGCCCGTCGGCGTCGGCACGGTCGCTGAGGTCGTCGGGGTCGACCAGCGCCCCCTGGCCCACCCCACCACGGGCCAGCCGCTCGCCGAACCACTGCTCGACGAACGCGTGGAAGCGCGTCCCCGACCGCGCGGCCCGTGAGGGCGGGCTCGGCATCGGCCGGGCGAGCGCGGCGGCGTACGCGTCGGGGTCGGCGGCCAGGCGCACGAGGGCCGTCGCCGGCAGGCTCGCGGGCAGCTCGACGGTCCGGTCGCCCGAGCGGGACTCACGCGCCTCGCGCAGCAGCCGGTCCAGGTCCGCGTCCCACGCCGCGACCCGGCCCTCGACGTCGAGCAGCAGCGGCGCCGCGCCCTCCTCCGCGTACGCGCCGGTGGACGCGAAGCGCACCCGGGCCGCCTCCACCAGCGCCGCCGCCTCCTCGCGACGGGCGAGCGCGTCGGGGTCGAGCGGCTCGGGCCACGGCGTCGGCAGCGCCGCGCTCACCAGCGGGTTGTCCCTGCCGGGCAGCTCGGCGCGCGCGAGCACCTGGTCCTGCCGCTCGGCCTCCGCCTCGATCGCGCGCAGGTAGGTCGAGGCCACCCGCGGCCGCAGCAGGTCCGGACGCCACCAGTGCCCGCTGCCGACCAGCGTCGAGCGCGCACGGGTCGCGGCGACGTAGGCGAGGCGGTCCTCGCTGCGCAGCTGCTGGGCCTTGAGCGCGGCCTTGTACTCCACGATCGCCGCGTTCGTCGTGTCGGCGAGCTGCGGGATCGACCCCGCGTCCCCCCGCAGGTCGGCGGGCAGCGCGGCGGGCGTGGTGACCCAGTTGTCGGTGACGCGGTCGCTCGGGAACACGCCCTCGACGAGCCCGGGCAGGAACACCAGCTCCCACTCCAGGCCCTTGGCCTTGTGGACGGTGAGCAGCTTGACGGCCTCCCGGTCCGACGGCACCGCCTGCTCCAGCCCCGTGCCGGAGTCGAGCTCGGCCTGGAGCCAGGCCAGCAGCCCGGACAGGGAGGCGTCGCCGTCGACGTCGACGTAGTCGGCCACGGCGTCGAGGAAGGCACCGAGCTGGTCGCGGCGGTTCGTCCGCTCGAGCTCGGGCGTCGCCACCAGCTCGACGTCGAGTCCGAGGCTCGTCACGACCCGCCGGGTCAGGTCGAGCACCGGCTCGTCGGCGTGCGCCCGCAGCGCGGCCAGCTCCCCGGCGACCCGGGCGAACCGGCGCCGGGCCGCGGTCGAGTACGGCGCGTCGCCCGGGTCCTCGAGGGCGTCGAGCAGGCTGACCACCTCGGTCGGGTCGAGGTCGGCCACCGCGTCGACGAGGGCGAGGCGCACCTGGGCCGGGTCGGGGACCCGCGAGCCCACGCCGTTCTCGCGCGTCTCCCCCACCCCACCGGCGGCGTCCGGGCCGCCCGGCGAGGCGCGGGCGAGCTCGCGGGCGCGGCGCCCGAGCAGCGCGAGGTCGCGCGGGCCGACCCGCCACCGCGGGCCGGTGAGCAGCCGGACGAGGTCGGGGTTGGCCGTCACGTCGTCGACCAGCCGCAGCGTCGCCGTGACGTCCATGACCTCGGGCAGACCGAGCAGCCCGCCCAGCCCGACGATCTCGACGGGCACCTCGCGCGCACTGAGCTCGGCGTAGAGGGGCCCGATGTCGGCGTTGCGCCGCATCAGCACCGCGATGTCGGCCCAGTGCGCCACGTCGCCGGCCCGCCGGGCCTCGACGATCCGGTCGGCGACCCAGGTGACCTCCTCGGGCCACGAGGTGAACGTCGCCGAGGCGACCCGCCCCGGCCGCGTCCCCGGGGGGGCCTGGAGCAGCCCGAGCCCGTCCTCGTCCTCGGCCGGGCCCGAGCCCTGCTCGGCGCGGAGCGGACGGCTCAGCACGTTCGCGACGTCGAGGATCGTCGGGCCGCTGCGCCGGTTGACGGTCAGCGCGAAGCGCGCCGCCGGTCGCCCGTCGGCCCGGCGGAACGTGTCGGCGAAGGTCGTGATGTTGCTCGCGGCGGCCCCGCGCCAGCCGTAGATCGCCTGGAAGGGGTCCCCGACCGCGGTGACGGCGTGGCCCATCCCGGTCCGCTGGTAGGCCGGGCCGGAGAAGAGCCCGTGGAGCATGGCCGCCTGGGCGGCGGAGGTGTCCTGGTACTCGTCGAGCAGCACGACGCGGAACGCCGTGCGCAGGTCGGCGCCGACCTGCGGCACCTCGGTGGCCAGCCGTGCGGCGATGGCCATCTGGTCGGCGAACTCGACGACCCCGAGCCGGGTCTTCAGCGCCTGGTAGTCCTTGACCAGGCTCGCGAGCTCCAGGCGCTCCTGCACCGCGATCCGGGCCTTCTTGACGTCGACGTAGACGTTGCCGCGGTTGTTGGTGGGCGCGGAGTCCCAGCCGATCAGCAGGTCGCGGGCGTGCGCGTCCAGCTCGTCGACGTCGACGAGGTGCGAGGTGAGGTCGGCGTCGAGCTTGAGCACGCGCTCGGTCACCGAGGCCGGGCGCAGCCGCGAGAGGAACTCGAACGGCCCGGCGGCCGCCGCGACCACCCGGGCGGCGAGCCGGAACCGCGTGGCGCCGCTGACCATGGTCGGGTCGGCCTCGAAGCCCAGCCGCAGCCCGTGCTCGGAGACCAGCCGCGCGGCGAAGGCGTCGTAGGTCATGACGACCTGCTCGCCCGACTCGTCGACCGCCTTGTCGTCGACCACGCCGGCGCCGACGAGCGCCGTGCGCACCCGGGCCGACAGCTCGGCGGCGGCCTTGCGCGTGAACGTCAGCCCGAGGACCTCCTCGGGGCGCACCGCCCCCGTCCCCACGAGCCACACGACGCGGGCGGCCATGACGGTCGTCTTGCCCGACCCCGCGCCCGCGATGATCACCCCGGGTTCGAGCGGGGCGGTGATGGCGGCCAGCTGCTGGTCGGAGAAGGGCAGCCCGAGCGCGTCCACGAGGTCGGCCGGGGTGCGGAGCCGCGGGCCGGTCGGTCGCGGGGTGAGGACCCGTACGGTCATGCGACCACCTGCCGTCCGGACGGGTGCGCCGGGCAGCTGCTGCGGAACGGGCACCACCGGCACCCCGGCCCGAGGCGGGCCTCGAAGCGCTCGGCGGTGATGATCTCCGCCGCGTCGCGCAGCCGCTGGTGCACCCAGGTCGGGCAGCCCTCCGCCTCGGCCGGGTCCACGGGCGCGTCGGTCTGCACGGGGAAGGGCACGTCGTCCAGGGAGGCCTGGGTGAAGACCTGCGGCAGCAGGCTCTGCTTCTCCGCGAGCCGGAGGTAGACCAGCTCGGCCCCCGACGGCCGCGCGCCCGGTCCCGTGACGTCGGCGAACGCGCCCTGCGCGACGGCGAGCTGGTAGACGCCGAGCTGGTCCTGCACGGCGACGTCGGCGGCTGCCGGCGCGCTGCGGCCGGTCTTGAAGTCGACGATCCGGATGCGCCCGTCGCGCTCCCGCTCGACGCGGTCGGCGGTGCCCGACAGCATCACGCGACGCCCGCCGGCGGTGACCTCGCAGCGGAACGGCACCTCGGTGCCGAGCAGCTCGAGGTGGCCGCGCGCCTCCTGCCAGGCGACGAAGCGGTCCAGCGCGTCCTCGGCCTCGGCCCGCTCGACCGCGGAGAGCCAGTTGGCGTCGAAGGAGATCTGGTCCCACACCCCCTCGAGGTACGCCGACCGCTCGTCCGGGTCGAGCGGGACGCCGGCGCTGTGCTGGGCGAGCACGTGCACCACGGAGCCGAAGCTGGCCGCGCTGCTGCGGGTCGTGCCCGCGCTGGCCTGGCGGTTCAGGAACCACTGCCGCGGGCAGCCGAGCACGGCGCCGAGCTGGGTGCCCGACAGCGCGACCGGCTGCCCGGGCGCGACGACCGGGGCCGGCGCGTCGCTGAGGCTCCGCATGCCCCACCACGTCGTCGGCGAGGCCGCGGTCACCAGCGGGCGCCCCTCGGCGTCGGTCGCGTCGGCCAGCCGGGCCAGGCGCAGGGCGGCCTGCTCGCGCAGCTCGGGCGCGGCGTCGGGGTCGACGCTCGTCCGGCGCAGCTCGCCGACCAGCGCGGACAGGGTGAGCGGGCGCCGCGGCCGGCCGGGCCGGGCGACGGGGGTCACGCCGAGCTCGTCGAGGAAGCGCGACGGCTGGTCGCCCTCCCCCTCGGTCCCGGCGACCGCGGTCACGACGAGCCGGGACCGCGCCCGGGTGCAGGCGACGTAGAAGAGCCGTCGCTCCTCGGCCACGCGGACGGCGGTGGGCACCTCCTCGGCCAGCCCGTGGCGCCCGAGGCGGTCGGCGTCCAGCAGCGAACCGCGACGCCGCACGTCGGGCCAGCGCCCCTCCTGCACCCCGGCGACCACGACCAGGTCCCACTCGAGGCCCTTGGAGCGGTGCGCGGTCAGCACCCGGACGCCGGTCCCGCGCAGGTCGGCCTCGCGCCAGGTGTCGGCCGGGATCTGCTGGCCCTCGACCTCGGCGAGGAAGCCGCTCACCCCGCGCAGGCCGGCGACCTCCTCCGAGCGCGCGGCCACGTCGAAGAGCGCGCACAGCGCGTCCAGGTCGCGGTCGGCCCGGCGCGACGACTCGCCGCCCCCGGCCGCCGTGCGCTGCAGCGTCTCCGGCCAGCGCGTGCCCGACCAGAGGGTCCACAGCGCCTCCTCCGCCGTCCCGCCACGGCGCACGACGCGCTCGCAGCTGCGCAGCAGCGCGGCGAGCCGGGAGGCCGCGTCGACCGCCGGACCCGGTGGGCAGAGCTCCAGCAGCTCGGGGTCGTGCAGCGCGGCGGCCAGCAGCTCCGGGGAGGGGCGCGGCATGGCGACGCCCCCGAGCTCGGCCCGCTCCGCCGCCCGGAGCGCGCGGCCCAGGACCCGGGTGGTCATCGCGTCCAGCCCGCCGAGCGGCGAGGTCAGCAGCAGCTGGGCCTCCTCGGGCCCAGCCCGCCGGCCCGTCGTCGCCACGCGCAGCGCGAGCAGCAGGGGGCGTACGGCGGGATCGGCCGAGAGCGGGATCTCGTCGCCGGCCACCTCGACCGGCACGCCCGCGCCGACCAGGGCCCGGGTGAGCGCGGGGATGCTCTGCCGGCCGGACCGCACGAGCACCGCCATCCGCGACCAGGGCAGGTCGTCGCGCAGGTGCGCGGTGCGCAGCAGGTCGGCCACGTGCTCGGCCTCGGCGCCGGTGCTGCTGCAGGTGATCACCTCGACCCGGCCCCGACCCGCCACGCCGTCGGGCACCGGGCTGCGGAAGGCGTCGAGCACGTCGCGCGGCAACCCGGGCGGTGCGGGCAGCCGGCGGGCGACGTTGCGGCTGGCGGCGAGCAGGGCCGGTCCGAACCGCCGCGCCGTGCCGAGCGCGAGCACGGGGGCAGGGTCGCCGTCGGCCGTGCGGAACCGGTCGGGGAAGTCGAGGATGCCCCGGGCCTCGGCGCCGCGGAAGGCGTAGATGGACTGGTCCGGGTCGCCCACGGCCACGACGTCGCGCCCGTCGCCGGCGAGCGCCTGGAGCAGGCTGACCTGGGCCGGGTCGGTGTCCTGGTACTCGTCGACGAAGACCGCGCCGATCTCGGCCCGCAGGATCGCGACGACGTCGGGGTCGGCGAGCAGGATGCGGCTGCGGTGCACCAGCTCGCCGTAGTCGAGCACGCCCTCCGCGTCGAGCACGTCGAGGTACTCCTCGAAGAACTCCCCCACGCTCACCCAGTCCTCGCGCCCCGCGGCCTCGCCGGCCTCCACGACGTCGGCGGGGTCCATGCCGAGCTGGCGGGCCTTGGCCAGCACGGCGCGCACCTGGCCGGCGAAGGCCCGCGTCCCGAACGCGTCCTCCAGCGCCGCCGGCCAGTCGGCGCGACCGGTCTCCAGGCTGCCCTCCAGCACCTCGCGGACCCGGAAGTCCTGCTCGGGCCCGGTCAGCAGCCGCACGCCCGCGCCGTACGCGTGCCCGCCGTCCTCCCCGGTCGCCGGCACCGGCCCGGCGAGGCCGAGCCGGTCGGCGAAGCGGCGCACCAGGGCGTAGCAGAAGGCGTGGAAGGTCATGGCCGCCGGCGTGACGACGGTGCGGCCGAGGCGCCCGGCGATCCGCGTCCGCAGGTCGACCGCCGCGCGCCGGGAGAAGGTCAGCACGAGCACCGAGTCCGGCGCCGCGCCGCGGCGCGCGATCCGGTCGACGACCGACTCGACCAGCGTCGTCGTCTTGCCCGTGCCCGGTCCGGCGAGCACCAGGAGAGGGCCCCCCGGGTGCGCCACGACGGCGGCCTGGGTCTCGTCGAGGGCGGGCGGTTCGCTGGGGGCCTCGGGGGTCACGCGGAGTCGGTACATGGCGAGAGCCATTCGAGCACGGCCCACCGACAGCTCCGGCCCGCGACCGTCCACGCTCCCCCGCTGCGGTGTCCTCAACCCGGCCGCCGGGCCCCCTGCGCACGGCCGTCGGCCTGCTCCTCGGCGACCCCGAGGGCGAAGGCGCGCGGGCGTGCGGCGTCAACCCGCGCTGGTCCAGGAGTCGAAGGTCCAGCCCCGGGCGACGGCGAAGAGGTACACGCCCTGCGGCGTCGCGAGCCCGGGCCGCTCGCCGGGGACGAGGTCGGCGGCGCTGGTCGGCCAGGTGGCGACGACCCCGCCCCCGGGGTCGACGACGTCGAGCCGGTCGGCGGCCCACCCGACCAGGTGGGTGCTCGTCACGTCGACGCCGAGGTAGCCGGGCAGGCGCCGCACGACCCGGCCGTCGGCGTCGAGGAGCAGGGTCTCCTCCCTGGCGACGAGGAGCACCCGGCCGGCGAAGGTGGTGGGCGCAGCGGACCGGCCGCCGACCTGCGTCGTCCAGCGGGTGCGGCCGTCGGCCGGCTCGAGGGCGACGACGTCCCGGTCCACCACGGCCACGACGGCGTCGCCGACGACGCCGACCCCGCTCGCCCCCACGGCCCGGTCCCAGCGGGGAGCACCGCTCGCCGCGTCGAGCGCGCTCACGGTGCCGCTGCGGTCGACGACCGCGACCAGGCCGGCGCCGACGGCCGGCGCGCGGTCCACGTCGGTGCCCACCCCGTGCTCCCAGCGGACGGTCCCGTCGGCGATCCGGAACCGCACCACGCGGCCCGACCGGTCCACCAGCACCGCGTCGGCGTCCGACACCTGCGCCGCCGCCGTCGTGGCGAGGTCCGGCAGGTCCGCCTGCCACAGCCGTGACCCGGCCTCGGAGTAGGCGACGACCCGTCGCTCGCTGGTGGTCACGAGGAGCACCTCGCCGTACGCGGCCAGGCTCAGGACCGTGCCGCCCGGGTGCACCCGCCAGGCCGGCGTCCAGGCGTCCGGGGTCTTGGGCGTCGTGGCCACCAGGTCGTGGGGCGCCTCGAGGGCCCGCACGACGAGCCCCGCGGCGGTGACGACCGGCGTCACGTCCGTGGCCGCCCGGCCCGCCATGGCCTGCAGCTCCTCCGTGGTGGGGTCGACGGTGATCGTGTCCCACCTCCTGGGCGCCCAGCGCCGCGGCGCGCTCCAGGCGATCGGCGCGCTCCTGGTCGTGCGCGGAGCCGGTGCCGGCGCGGGGACGGCGGTGAGGACCGTACGGGTCGCACCGCTGCTCTCCGACGCGGCGACCATCCCGCGGCCCGGGCACCAGGTCCGGGCGAGCGAGGTCCGCCGCCCGGCCGCCTGGCTGCCGCGGGCCCGCAGCACCAGCTCGCCGGTCACGTCGAGGCAGCCGTCGGCGCCGGCGGCCGCGGTGAACGTGCTCGTGTAGTCCTGCACGGCCCCCACCGAACCGTCGCTGCGCCAGGACGCGCCGGGCGCGACGTCGGCGGGCAGCTCGACCAGCGCGGGCTCGTAGGCGGTGATCTCCTCCCCGGCCTGCTCGCCGGCCAGCTCGACGCCGCCGCGGACCCGCAGGTAGCGCACCGTCTGGGTCGGCACGCCGACCTCGTCGACCTGGGTCGTGGTCGTGCGCCAGAGGCGGGCGCGCCCGGCGTCGGCGTGGTCCTGGTGCAGCACCCGCGTGGTGAGCGCCGGGTCGCCGCTCTCCAGGCCGTCGGCCCCGGCGAAGCGGGCCGACTCGGTGACGACGGTGGCCGTGCGCGTGCCGGCCTCGCGGGTGGTGTCGAGGCGCTGCCACAGCGCGTCGCCGTCGGCGGGGACGTACGCGAGGGCCGCGGTGCGCGGTTCCGGGGCGCGGCGGGCCAGCCAGGTGCCCGTCGCGACCACCAGGCCGAGGCAGAGCAGGACGACCAGGGGCACCCACCGGCGGCGCCCGCGGGCGGGGGGCACGAGGGTCGCCGGGCTCGGCGGCCCCCAGGGGCCCGCGCGGGCGGCTCCGGCCGGGCCGAGCAGGTCGTCCGGCATCGTCGACCAGTCCTGCACGGGGAAGGGCGCCCAGCGCTGCTCGCCCGCCCCGCCCACGGCCGCCATCCTGCCAGCCGGAGGGCTCGGCGGGCCGGAGGTCAGAGGTCGAGGAGGACCTTGCCGACCGCACCCTGCCGGACCGCCGCGTGCGCCTCGGCGACCTGGTCGAGACCGAAGTGGTGCAGCGGCAGCCCGCGGTCCTCGCCGACCGCCAGCGCGCCCTCGAGCATCGCCGTGCCGAGGTCGTCGACCGCCCGCGCCTTGGCCGCGGCCGGCTCGGTGTAGACGAGGACGAACTGCCAGCGCAGGTTCGGCACCATCGAGGCCCGGACCGGCACGGCCACCTCCGCGCCCCCGCCGTCGTCGGCGTACGTCGCGATGCTCGCGCCCGGCGCGGCCAGCCGCGCGACCGTGCCGGCGTTGCGCTGCGGGTCGACCTCGACGACCACGTCCACCCCGCCCGGGACGATCCGCCGGACCTCCTCGACCACGTCCTGGCGGCGGTAGTCGACCACGTGGTCGGCGCCCGCGGCCGCCGCGAGCCGGGCCTTCTGCGGGCTGCTGACCGTGGTGAGGACGGTGGCGTCGGACCAGCGCGCCAGCTGGATCGCGGCGTTGCCCACGGCCCCGGCCCCGCCCGTGACGAGCACCGTGCGGCCCTGCAGGGTGCCGGGGCCGAGGCGCAGCGGGCCCTCCTCGTGCACGGTGAGGCAGCGGTGCGCGGTGATGAACGGGATGCCCAGGGCGGCCCCGAGGTCGTAGCGGTCGGTCCCCGCCGGCGTCGTGCCCGGCAGCGCGGCGACGCGGGTGACCGGCACCAGGGTCTGCTCGCTGGACGTGCCCCAGCGGCGCCGGAAGGCCGCCTCGAAGACCCAGACGTCCAGCCCCAGCCACGCCTCGGGCACCCCGGGCCCGACGGCCTCGACCACGCCCGCCCCGTCCTGGCCGGGCACCTGGGCGGGCTCGACGCGCCGGCCCGGGCCGCGTCCCTCGCGCGCCTTCCAGTCGGTCGGGTTGACCCCGGAGCGCCGGACGCGGACGCGCACCTCGCCGGGCCCGGGCTCGGGCACCGGCTCCTCGGTCAGCCTCAGGACCTCGGGGCCACCGCTCTCGCTGTAGACGACGCTGCGCATGCCCGCAGTCTGGCCCTCACCGGGCGCGGGCCTCAGCCGAGGTCGCGGCGACGGTTCACCAGGACGGGCAGCACGGCCCGGACCCGGGCGACGGCGTCGAGGTCGAGGTCGACGACGAGCAGGTCGGGGGCGTCGCCGAGCTCGCCGAGCACGGTGCCGTCCGGGGCGACCGCCAGGCTGTGCCCGACGCCGGTCGGGGCGTCCGCCCGGCCGGTCACGTCCACGCCGGCGGCTCCCGGCTCGGCCTGCCCGGCGGCCACGACGTAGCAGGTGCTGTCGAGGGCGCGGGCCCGGACCAGGACCCGCCACTGGTCGACCTTGCCCGGTCCGGCGCCCCAGGACGAGGGCAGGCAGACCACCTGCGCGCCCCGGTCGGCCAGGCTCGTGAAGAGGTCGGGGAAGCGCACGTCGTAGCAGGTGGCGAGCCCGACGCCGACCCCGTCGACCTCGACCACCACCGGCACGTGACCGGGGGCCACCGTCGCCGACTCGGCGAACCCGTACGCGTCGTAGAGGTGGATCTTGTCGTACGACGCCTCGACGCCCGGGCCGGTGACGAGCAGGGTGTTGACGACCCGGCCGTCCGGGCTGGGGGTGAAGGTCCCGACGACCACGACGACCCCGTGGCGCGCGGCGACCTCGCGCACCCCGACGGCCCAGGGGCCGTCCAACGGCTCGGCCACGGGCCCGAGCGGCAGCCCGAACGCGCGCAGCGTCGCCTCGGGGAAGACGACCAGCCGGGCCCCGGCGTCGGCGGCGCGCGCCGTCTGCTCGGCGACCAGGCGCAGGTTGTCCGCCGGGTCCCCCCCGGCCGTGACCTGGACCAGCGCCACCCTCAACCTGCTCACACCCGTGCTCACACCCGTGCTCCTGCCTCGTCCTCCGCCGCGGTGACGCGCTCGACGTCGGCGCCCCTGATGCCCAGCATGAACAAGATGGCGTCGAGGTAGGGCACCGACACCGTGGTGTCGGCCTGCGCCCGGACGACCGGCTTGGCGTTGAAGGCGATGCCGAGCCCGGCCGCCGCCAGCATGTCGAGGTCGTTCGCGCCGTCGCCCACGGCCACGGTCTGCGACAGCGGCACACCCTCGTCGGCGGCGATCCGCGCCAGCAGCGCGGCCTTGCGCGCCCGGTCGACGACCGGACCGAGCACCTCGCCGGTCAGGCGGCCGTCGGCGACCTCGAGGGTGTTCGCGTAGGCGTGGTCGAGGCCGAGCTCGACCTGCAGGGCGTCGGTGAACGGGGTGAAGCCGCCGCTCACCACGCCCACGGCGAACCCCAGCCGCTTGAGCGTGCGGACGAAGGTCCGCGCCCCGGGCGTCAGGCGGATCCGGGCCCGGACGCGACCGATCGCCGCCGCGTCCAGCCCGGCCAGCAGCCGTACGCGCTCGCGCAGCGAACCCTCGAAGTCGAGCTCACCGGCCATCGCCCGCGCGGTGATCGCCGTGACCTCCGCGCCGCAGCCGGCCTCGTCGGCGAGCAGCTCGATGACCTCGTCGGCGATCAGCGTGGAGTCGACGTCCATGACGACGAGCCGCTTCGCCCGCCGCTCGAGCCCGTTGACCTGGACGGCGATGTCGATGCGCTCGGCCTGCGCGACGGCGCCGAGCTCGCGGCGCATCGCCTCCACGTCGCCGGCGATCACGACGAGGTCGTAGGCGGTGACGGGTTCGGTGGCCAGCCGCACGATCCGGTCGATGTTGCCGCCGGTGGCCGCGACGGCCTCGGCCACGGCGGCGAGCGAGGACGGCGTGAGCGGGCGCCCCAGCACCGTCACGGCGTGACGCATCAGCCCGGCCCGGCTCGAGGTGGCGGCCACGCGCTCGAAGTCGACCTTCATGTCGTGGGTGAAGCCCCAGAACAGGACGTCGCGCACCACGCCGTCGTCGGCGCCGTCGAGGCGCACCAGCACGTCGAGGGTGAGCCGCTCGCGCACGACGAGCTGCTCCATGTCCTCCAGCACCGCACCCGCGCGGCCCAGCAGCTGCAGCAGCTCGCGGGTCAGGCTCGGCCGGTCGCGCCCGGAGGCGCGGATGAGCAGCGGCAGGCCGGGCTCGGCGGCGCTCACCCGAAGGTCCAGACGAGCAGCTCGGCCGGGGCCGTCGCCACGGCGGTGAGCGCGACGCGCCGGCTGAGCCGCAGGGTGCCGCCCTCGTCGAGGGCTCCGAGCCCCTCGACCTCGACGGCCCCGCGGGCGAGCAGCACGTACGCGGTCGGCGCCTCGGGCAGGGAGCGCTCCACGCCGGCGTCGAGCCGGGTCACCCACAGCGTGGTGCCGCGGCTGCGCAGGTCGACCAGCGCACCCGGCTCGCCCGACGCGACGGCGACCCAGCCGGTCGCCAGCGCGTCGGCGTCGACCGCGCCGAGGGCGTAGGACGGTGGCGTCCCGGTCTCGTCGGGGCGCAGCCAGGCCTGGACGAAGCGCACGTCGGCGCCGTCGGTCGCCCCCTCGGTGTGGCTCACGCCCGCGCCGGCGCTGAGGCGCTGGACGGTGCCCGTCCCCGCCTTGCCGAGGTGGCCGGCCGAGTCGGCGTGGCGCAGGGTGCCGGAGACGACCCAGCTGACGATCTCGGTGTCGCGGTGGGTGTGCTCGGGGTAGGCCTCCCCGGCGCGCACCGTCTCGTCGTTGACGGCGACGAGCGGGCCGAACCCGACGTCGTCCGGGTCGTAGTGCTCGCCGAAGGAGAAGCTGTGCCGGGTCACCGCCCAGCCCTCGGCCGCGTCCGGACCGGCGGGGGCGACGGTGACGAACCGGTCGTCGGAGCGCCGCACCTCGACCCCCTGCACAACAGGCAGTATCCCCTGCCGCACCCCGGACGCGCCTACGCTGCGTCCGTGGTGAACCGTCCCGTCCCCGAACCCGTCGCCCCCGGCCAGGAGTCGGTCTGGGACTACCCGCGACCACCCGCGCTCCGCGCGAGCGACGAGCTGGTCACGGTCGTCCTCGGCGGCGTCGAGGTCTGCGAGACGCGCGAGAGCCTCCAGGTCCTGGAGACCTCGCACCCGCCGACCTACTACCTCCCCCGCTCCGCCTTCGTCCAGGGCTCCCTGCGCGAGGCCGGTGGCTCCTCGTACTGCGAGTGGAAGGGCGAGGCCGCCTACCTCGACGTCGTCGGTGGCGGCCGGGTGGCGCCGCGCGCCGCCTGGTACTACCCGAGCCCCAGCGGCCGCTTCGCCGCCCTGCGCGGCCACGTCGCGCTCTACCCCGGCCACATGGACTTCTGCCTGGTCGACGGCGAGCGCGTCGAGCCGCAGCCCGGCGGCTTCTACGGCGGCTGGATCACCAGCGCCGTCGCCGGCCCGTTCAAGGGTGGGCCCGGCTCCCAGGGCTGGTAGGCGTCCTGCCCGTGATCGACACCGGATCGCGCGCCGGTGCCTGGACGGCGCCGATGTCTGGACGACGAGAGCGAACACCTCCGTCCGCGGCCGAGGAGGAAGGCATCGGGTCGGAGCGCGGTCCGCGTCCGAGCGGAGCGAGGACCGAAGACCTCGTCGAGCAGGTCCTCCGGCTCGTGGAGGCGGTGCCGCCGGGGTCGGTGACGACGTACGGCGACCTGGCCGCGATGCTCGGGCGCGGCGGGCCCCGCCAGGTCGGCACCGTGCTGGCCCGGCACGGGTCGGGCGTGCCCTGGTGGCGCGTGGTCCGGGCCGACGGGCGGCCCGCCGCCGGGCTCGAGGAGCGGGCCCTGCCCCGGCTCGCGGCCGAGGGCGTGCCGGTCGTGGGCGGGCGCGTACGGATGGTCCCGGCGCGCTGGGACCCCACCCCGGCGACCCTCGCGGAGCACCTGCTGGACACCGATGGCGATACGCCGGTTCACAAGTCCGGCCGAGATGTGCCAGGCTGACGACGCTGCTCGTCAGTGGTCCTCGTCGTGGTCAGTACCACGACCGGGTCCGCCGCGTGGTTCCGAGGGATCGGGGCCGGGCAGCATTCGGGAGCCGTGAGGTGCGGCCCCGGACGCGAAGATCGCAAGGAGATGTTCATGGCACAGGGAACCGTCAAGTGGTTCAACGCTGAGAAGGGCTTCGGCTTCATCGCCGTTGACGGCGGCGGCCCGGACGTATTCGTCCACTACAGCGCCATCCAGACCAGTGGCTTCCGCAGCCTCGACGAGGGCCAGCGGGTCGAGTTCGAGACGACGCAGGGCCCCAAGGGTCCCCAGGCCGACCAGGTCCAGGCGATCTGAGACCGGTCGTCACCGGCATGACCGGCTGACCCGGTCAGCCGCCCGAAGGCCCCCGGCACCGCGTGTGCCGGGGGCCTTCGTCCGTCCGGGGCCGCTCCGGCAACCCCGTCGCGCGGCTCAGTACGCGGGCTGGCTCGGGTCGATGTCGTTGACCCAGGCGCTCACGCCGCCGCCGACGTGCACGGCGTCGGCGAGGCCGGCCCCGCGGACGATGGCCAGCACCTCCGAGGACCGCACGCCGGTCTTGCAGTAGAGGACGACCTGCTTGTCCTGGGGCAGCTCGCCCAGGGCCTCGCCGGTCTGGAAGTCGCCCTTGGGGATGAGGACCGACCCGGGGATGGCGTTGATGTCGCGCTCCACCGGCTCGCGCACGTCGACGAGGAGGAAGTCCTTCTCGCCGCGCTCGCGCTCGCCGAGCCACTCCTCGAGCTGCCGCACGCCGATCGTGTGCCCGGCGACGGCCTGCGCGGCCTCGTCGGTGATCGCGCCGCAGAAGGCCTCGTAGTCGATCAGCTCGGTGATCGGCGTGCCCTCGGGGTCCTTGCGCAGCTTGAGGGTCGTGTACTTCATCTCGAGCGCGTCGTAGACCATCAGGCGGCCGATGAGCGGGTCGCCGATGCCGGTGATCAGCTTGATCGCCTCGGTGACCATGATCGAGCCGATCGACGCGCACAGCACGCCGAGCACGCCGCCCTCGGCGCAGGAGGGCACCATCCCGGGCGGCGGGGCCTCGGGGTAGAGGTCGCGGTACTGGGGCCCGTGGTCGGCCCAGAACACGCTGGCCTGGCCCTCGAAGCGGAAGATCGAGCCCCAGACGTACGGCTTGTGCGACAGCACGGCGGCGTCGTTCACCAGGTAGCGCGTGGCGAAGTTGTCGGTGCCGTCGAGGATCAGGTCGTAGCCGGCGAAGATCTCCATGACGTTGTCGTTGTCCAGCCGGACGTCGTGGACCTCGACCTTCACCAGCGGGTTGACCTCGGCGACGGACTCGAGGGCCGACTGCGCCTTGGACTTCCCGATGTCGGACTGGCCGTGGATGATCTGGCGCTGCAGGTTGGACTCGTCGACGGTGTCGAACTCGACGATGCCCAGCGTGCCCACGCCCGCCGCGGCGAGGTAGAGCAGGGCGGGGCTGCCGAGGCCGCCCGCCCCGATGACGAGCACGCGGGCGTTCTTCAGCCGCCGCTGCCCGATCATGCCCACGTCGGGGATGATCAGGTGACGGCTGTAGCGACGGACCTCGTCCGTCGTCAGCTCGGCGGCGGGTTCGACCAAGGGTGGCAGAGCCACGGTTCCTCCTGCTCTCGTGCGGGTCCCGGCCGACGACTCCGGGCCGGGCTCCCGATCGTCTGCGGCAACGCCGGTCCCCGGCGACCTATTCCGTACGCCGGGACGGCTCGTCGTCGTCGCCCGGTCCGCCGGGGACGTCGGCGTCCACCACCGAGGACGCCCCCGCGGCCCGGGCGCTGAAGCCGGTCGTCCGCTCCTGGAGGCGGCTGATCGAGGCCGAGTCGCCGACCGGCAGCACCACGTGCACGCTGTCGCTGTTGCTGACGCCGGACGCGTCCATGACGCGGTCGACGAGGTCGCCGCGGACCTCCGGCGGGGAGTCGTCGCGGTGGCGCTGGAGCGCCACCTTCGCCGTCCCGTGCGGCTCCGGGGTGCTCTCCACCTCGGCCGTCGCCACCACCTCGCCCTCGTGGCGGGCCTCCATCCGGGTGCGGTCGACCGTGGGCGGTCCCTGCGGGCCCTGCTCGGTGCTGTCCATGGTTCTCCTGCGTGCGTCGACGGGACCTGCGGGACCTGGCGGGCACACCCTCGCAGGGTCGGCGCCCAGGTGCCACGGCACTGTCCAGGACCACGTCGGTCGGCCTCCGGAAGTTCCTGGGCCGGACCAGCACCGGGGTCGGCTCAGGGGATCATCGCCTTGACCATCGTGGTCTGCCCCGTGACGTACGCGGCGTCGAGCGGCCGCCCGCGGTCGGCGTCCTCGACCGCCCAGGAGACGTTCACCATGCCGCGGACGACGACCCAGGCCCGCGCGCGGTCCTCGTCCAGCCCGGCGGCGTCGACGACGGCGTAGAAGCGGTCGAGCAGCCCGTCGCGCACGCTGCCGTGGCCGCGGAGCTCGTCGGTCCGGTTCCACAGCAGCGGGGCGACCTCGTAGGCCGGGTCCCCCGACAGCGGCTTGGGGTCGATGGCCAACCAGGTGTCATCAGGGGGGACGACGCCCCACGTCCCCCGCGGCGGTCCACCCGCCGGCGCTCGCGGGTCGTCGTCCTCGCGCAGGCCGGCCAGCACGTTCGCGTAGTGCAGGTCGGTGTGCACCAGCGTGCCGTCGGTGGTGGGCAGCGCCGCGAGCTCGGCCAGGTGCGCGCGGGCCTGCACCACGAAGCGGCGCGGCACGAGGGGGTGCTGCTCGAGCGCCTGCAGGCGTCGGGCCCAGTCCCGGCAGAGCCCGGAGAGCCGACGGAGCTGCGGGAGCGCGGGCCGGTGCAGCACGCCGTAGAGGCTGCCGACGACGGCGCAGGCCTCGACGTCCGGCAGCACGGACAGGTCGGTCGAGGCGTCGGCCCGCTCGAGCAGCAGCGCCGAGCGCCCCGGGTCCGCGCGCAGCAGGCGTACGGCGCCCCGCCCCGCCCAGGCCCGCAGCACGAGGTGCTCGTGCTCGGCCTCCGGGTGCGGCCAGCCGAGCTTGAGCGCGCCCGGTCGGGCGTCGGCGTCGAGGACCGGCAGCACCAGCGCGGTCAGCCCCGACGACGGCGGGCCGTCCTGGCGCAGGCCCCACTCGCCGAGCAGGTCCTCGGCGAGCCGCGGCAGGCGCGCGCGCCAGCGGTCCCAGCCGGGGCCGAGGTCGGTGGCCAGCACCCCGTCCGGCACCACGACCCGGGCGTCAGCCAACTGCGGCCTCGAGGTAGCGGTGCCAGGACTCGGTGCGGTGGTCGACGACCCAGCCCATGGAGAGGTAGAGGCCGTCGGCGTTGGTCGAGGAGTCCGCGTCGACCTCGAGGGAGACCCGGGGCCGGCCGCGGCGAGCCGCGTCGCCGATCACCGTGTTGAGCAGCGCCTTGGCCACGCCGCGGCCGCGGGCGCGCCGGTGCACGCCGATGTAGTCGACGTAGCTGCCGTACGCCCCGCTCGCGTCCGGCGGGGAGACCGAGCTGATCAGCGCGCCGCCGGGGCGCCACTCCCCCTCCTGCTCGACCTCGGCGACCCACCAGTGGTCCCAGCGGTGCCAGGGGTCCTCCTGCAGGCGCACGACGAACTCGGCGAAGCCCTCGCGGTAGGAGTTGAAGTGGTCGGCGAACGACTGCTCCAGCACCAGGTGCACCGTCTGCAGGTCCTCGGCGGTCGGCAGGCCGTTCGCGTGCTCGTGCACCCGCCGCACCCGGACCCCGGCCCGGGGCGCGGCGAGCGCTCCCTCCTGGCCCTCCTCCGCGCGGACGGGCCGGACCATCTGCAACCAGGTGCGCACGCGGCTGTAGCCGGCGGCGGCGAGCCAGGCCCGCTGCCGGTCGTCGTCGGCGCCGCAGGCCGAGTCCAGCTGGGTCTGGTGGACCCGGCGCAGCGCGGCGACCTCGGCGGCCTCCCGGTCGGCCCAGGCGAAGAGGCCGGTGGCGACGGCGTCCTGCTCCCGGGTCCCGGTCGCGTCGGGGGCGACCAGCACGGTCACCTCCGTGCGCCCGGCGGCCCGGTCGTGCACGACGCCCCAGCCCACGACCCGCCCCGCCGGGTCGACGACGACCCGCTGCCGCCGGGTCCAGCTGGCCGGGCCGACCACGAGCGCGGTGAGCGTCGCCACGTCGACCGGGGTGCTGCTGCCCGCACGGCGGTTCGCGGCCAGGAGCGCGGTCAGCGCCGCGATGTCGGTGTCGCCGGGGACCCGCGCCACCCAGCCGTCGGGCAGGGCGGGCCGTCCACGTTCCTCGAGCGGTGCCACCGCCGAAGTCTCTCAGCCGCGGGTCACCGGCCGAGCGGGGCGTACCAGGTCGCGTCCGGCGGGTCGAGGGGCTCCGGCGGCCCGTACGGGTCCCACGCCGCGCTCGGCGGCTGCGGCCGGGTCACGCCCTGCACGCCGGAGCGCCGGCCCTGCCACAGGATCAGGCCGACGGCGATCGCGTGCACCACGACGCCGGGCAGGAAGTCCCAGACCGAGCCGGTCGTGGTCGTGTCGATGAAGGAGTCGGCGTAGCCGCCGTAGGTGATCGTGATCAGGCCGACACCGACGTTGTTGACCACGTGCATGGCGATGCCCGCCTCGAGACCGCCGGTGCGCCAGTTCGCGAGGCAGGCGGCGACCGCCAGGGTCGCGACGCTCAGCAGCACCCAGGGGTCGAGGCTGCCGTGGGCCAGCCCGAAGAGCGCGGCCGAGGCGACCGTGCTGACCACGAGCCCGGCGACCGGTCGCGCGAAGTACGCCCCGACGTTCTGGACGAGCCAGCCGCGGAACAGGTACTCCTCCCCCGCCGCCTGGAACGGGGTCACCACGACGGCCATGACCAGCAGCAGCACCCAGTGCTGCGGCCGGCCCGGGTCGACCGGGTCGAGGAACGAGCCGAGACCCAGGTAGAGCGCCCAGACGGGCACCACGACCAGCAGGCAGCGGGCCAGCCAGCGCCAGCGGATCCCGCCGGCGACCGAGGACACCCACCGGGGGCGGACCTTGTGCGCGACCGCCGTGGCGCCCATGGCCGCGAGGACGAGACCGGCGAGCATGACGTCGCCCAGGTTGGTCGAGATCGGGCTGAGCTCGTCGTCGAGCGAACCCACCCAGCGGTCGGGCAGCAGGGCGTCGAGCCCGCCGTAGCCCCCGAAGACCGCCACGGCCAGCACCAGCAGGAGCCCGACGAGCACGGCGAGCGAGAGCAGCGGGCGCCACCAGCGCCAGCGCGGCCCGCGGAGGAGCTGGTGGTAGGCGACGGGCCGCTCGGGCAGCAGGGTGGGGTCGACGCGGGCGCGTCGCCCGGGGCGGACCTGGACGGCGGCGCTCACCGCCCCAGCCTTCCACCCCCACCGGTCGCGCGGGGCGGACCGACCCGAACCACGCCCTCCCCACGCCCCCCTTGACGGCGTTCGCTCGCCTTCGCGGGGTTCGCGCGGCTTAGAGGACGCGCGAACGAGCGAAAAGCGAGCGAACGCGTCGGCACGGGGACGGGTGGCGGACCAGGATCAGCGGCGTCGTGGGCACGGACCCGCTCTGGCAGGATCGCGCTGTGCGGCTGGAGGGGCAGGTGGAGGGTCAGGTGGACGGGCACGGGCACGCCGCCCGGACGGCCGCGCGCGCGGCGGGCGTGACCGTACGCGACCTGCGGGCCGAGGACATGGCGGCGGCCTCCGCGCTCTACGCCGAGGTGTGGGGGCTCGCGCCGCGCGAGAGCCCCATGGAGCCCGGGCTGCTGGTCGCGCTCGGCTTCGCGGGCGGCTACGTCAGCGGCGCCTTCGACGCGGACGCGCGCCTGGTCGGGTCGTGCGCGGGGCTGCTCGGCGCCACCCCGACGGGCACCTTGTCCCTGCTGCACTCCCACATCGCCGCGGTCCGGCCGGGCAGCGGGCGCGGCGTCGGGACCGCGCTCAAGCTCCACCAGCGCGCCTGGTGCGCCGCGCGCGGCATCGGGGTGATCGGGTGGACCTACGACCCGCTGATCGCCCGGAACGCGTGGTTCAACCTGGGCCGGCTCGGGGCGCACGTCGAGGCGTACCTCGTCGACTTCTACGGCCCGATGGACGACGGGCTCAACGCCGGCGAGGAGAGCGACCGGCTCCTCGTGCACTGGGACGTCGCACCGCAACCGCACGCCGGCCCGGTCGAGCCCGAGCAGGTCCACGCGGCCCTCGTCGTCGACGCGGACGGCGGACCGGTCGCCCACGCGGCCGTGCCCGTCGCCGCCGACGCGGTCACCCTCGCCGTGCCGGCCGACGTCGAGGCGCTCCGGACGAGCAGCCGGGCCGTCGCCTCGCGCTGGCGCAGCGCCTTCCGCGACGCGTACGCCGACCTGCACGAGCAGGGCTGGCGGATCCGTCGCTTCGCCCGCGAGGGCCACTACGTGCTCGCGCGCACCACCGCCGACCCGAGCCGGACCCCGAGCTGATGGAGAGCGCCCCATGACCCTGCACCTCGTCGAGGTGGTGCTGCACCAGGTGCGGATGCCGCTGGTCACGCCCTTCACGACCTCGTTCGGCACCGAGACCGAGCGCCTCGCGCTGCTCGTCGAGGCCCGTACGCGGGTCGGCGGCACCGAGGTCGTGGGCTGGGGCGAGTGCGTCGCCCAGGAGGAGCCGACCTACTCCGCCGAGTACGTGGCCGGCGCGCAGGCGGTGACGGTGGAGCACCTGCTGCCCCGCCTCTTCGCCGCGCAGCGCGAGCGGGGGCTGAGCGCGGAGACCGTCGGCGAGGTGCTGGCCCCGGTGGTCGGGCACCCGATGGCCAAGGCCGCGCTGGAGATGGCCCTGCTCGACGCCCAGCTGCGCGCGGCGGGCACGTCGTTCGCCGACTACCTCGGCGTGCGCGTGGACAAGGTCCCCTCCGGGGTGTCGGTGGGGATCCAGGACAGCATCCCGCAGCTGCTGGACGTGGTCGAGGGCTACCTCGACCAGGGCTACCGGCGGATCAAGCTCAAGATCAAGCCGGGCCGCGACGTGGAGCCGACGCGGGCCGTGCGGGAGCGGTTCGGCGACGTGGCGCTGCAGGTCGACGCCAACGCCGCGTACACCCTCGCCGACGCCGCCGTGCTGCGCCGCCTCGACGCCTTCGACCTGCTGCTGGTCGAGCAGCCGCTGGCCGAGGACGACCTGCGCCAGCACGCCCTGCTCGCCCGCCAGCTCTCGACCCCGGTCTGCCTCGACGAGTCCGTGGTCTCCGCCGCCCGGGCGGCGGACGCGCTCGCCCTGGGGGCGGCCAGCATCATCAACATCAAGCCCGGTCGCGTCGGCGGCTACCTCGAGGCCCGGCGCATCCACGACCTGTGCCGGGCGTCGGGGGCGGCGGTCTGGTGCGGCGGCATGCTCGAGACCGGGCTCGGCCGCACCGCGAACGCGGCCCTGGCCGGCCTGCCCGGCTTCACGCTCACCGGCGACATCTCGGGCTCCGACCGCTTCTACGCCGAGGACGTCACCGAACCCGTGCGCATGGTCGAGGGCTGGGTGGCCGTCTCGCGCGAGCCCGGGATGGGCCCGGCACCGGAGCCCGCACGGCTCGAGGAGCTCGGCGTCGGCCGCGCGCGTCGTCCAGGCCCCGGCGGGCTGACGTGCCCGCCGGCGAGGTCCTCGTCCGGGTCGCGGGCCGCACCCTCGGCCTGACGAACCTCGACAAGCCGCTCTACCCGGACGGCTTCACCAAGGGCGAGGTGATCGACTACTACGCCCGGATCGCGGAGGTGATGCTCCCGCACGTCCGCGACCGCGGGCTGACGCGGCTGCGCTTCCCCGGCGGCGTCCCTACGGGGACGCTCGCCCCGGACACGGGCGGCACGACGCCGCTCGCGCCGGGCTCGTTCTACGAGAAGAACGCCCCCGTCGGCACGCCGGGGTGGGTGCGGCGCCAGCCCGTCCGGACGAGCGAGGGCGTGATCGACTACGTCGTCGCCGACGAGGCGGCCACCCTCGTCTGGCTCGCGAACCTCGCCGCGCTCGAGCTGCACGTGCCGCAGTGGACGCTCGGCAGCGGCCGGGTCGGGCCCGACGGGGTCCTCGACCTGCCCGGCGAGGAGCCGGCCGACGGCGAGCCGCTCGCCGACCGCCTCGTCGTCGACCTCGACCCGGGCGCGGGCATGGACGTCCTCGACTCGGCGAGGGCGGCGGTCCTCGTCGCCGGCGTCCTCGCCGCCGACGGTCTCGTGCCGGTCCCCCAGACCTCCGGGAGCAAGGGCGTGCAGGTGTACGCGGCCCTCGCGCCCTGCCGCGCCCGCGAGGCGTGGGCGTACGTCAAGGCCCTGAACGTCCGGATGGCCCGCGAGCGGCCCGACTTCTTCGTCTCCACGGTCTCGGTCCAGGCCCGCCGGGGCCGGATCTACGTCGACCACAACCAGGACCTGCCCGCCCGCAACACCATCGCGCCCTACTCCCTGCGCGGTCGCGCGTTGCCCGCGGTGGCGACGCCGGTCACCTGGGAGGAGCTGGCCGCGGCGACGCACCCGGAGGACCTGCGCTTCTCCCCCGGCGACGTGCTGGCGCGGGTCGAGGAGCACGGCGACCTCGCCGCCGACCTCCTGCTCGAGGACCGCCCGCCGCTGCCACCGCTGCCCGAGGCCTGAGCCCGTCCTCCGCCGGCCCGCGGAGCATCAGCCGGCCGCCGGCGAGGAGACGAGCCGGCGCCAGAGCTCGGACGGGTCGCCGAGGGGCGGGTCGAAGACGATGTCGACCGACGTCACGCCCTCCGCACCGAGGCAGGCCAGGCGTGCCCCGCGGGTGCTCAGCCGGTCGAGGTTCACCGCCGAGGCCGAGGCGACGCCGTGCGCCGCGGCGAGGCGCAGCAGGTCGTCGGCGTGGTCGCGCTCCAGGTGGGCGACGAGGCGCCGACCGCGCCCGAGCAGCCAGTCGGGCCGGGCCTGTGCCAGCTCGTCCGGGGTGAGCGCGGCCGCCGGACCACCGTCGACGGCGACGGACAGCGCGAGCAGCTGCAGCGGCACGACCCGGAGCGCGCCGGGGTCGACCGGTCCGGCGATGCAGCCGCGATGATCCTCGAGGGTGCGGACCAGGCCGGGCTCGTCGGCGGCCGGCCGGGCCGGAGCGGTCGTGCCGCTGGCGTGGACGACCCCCAGGCCCTCGATCGCGACGCGGCAGCCGAGCGTCGTGCCGGTCGGGAAGAAGTGGTCCGGGTCGGACGGCACGAGGTAGGGCTGGGCGCCCGCGCTCAGGAGGCCCACGACCCCGGCGTGCGCGTGCTCGAGCCCGTCGAGCCGGCTGCACCGCGCCTCGTGGCTGGTCGCCAGCACCGTGCGGGCGACCACGGCCGCGTCCTCCTGCGCCCTGCGATGATCCATTCTCGCGCTCCTTAGGCAAGCCTCACCTCAGTGAGGTGGCAAGGTAGCACCCCGTGACCTCCCCCACCGCCCGTCGCCCCGACGAGGTCGGCACCGTCCGTCCCGTCCGTGACCTCTGGCGGCACCACCGTCGGCACCGGCCGCGCGTCGTCGCGGCCACCGTCGCCACCACCGTGAACACCGCCGCCGACGTCCTGCCCGAGCTGCTGCTCGGCGTCGCCGTCGACGTGGTCGTCCGCGGCTCGGACTCCTTCGCCGCCACCCTCTTCGGCATCGACGGCCGCTTCGAGCAGCTCCTGGTCGTCGCCCTGGTCAACGTCGTCGTCTGGGTGGTCGAGTCGGCGACGGACTACGCCGCCTCGCTGCTGTGGCGCGGGCTCGCCCAGGCCGTCGAGCACGACCTGCGGGTGGAGGCGTACGCCAACGTGCAGGAGCTCGACGTGTCCTGGCACGAGGGCTCCGCGCCCGGGCGCGTGCTGTCGGTCCTGAGCGACGACGTGAACCAGCTGGAGCGGTTCCTCGACACCGGAGCGCGCGTCATCCTGCACACCTTCTGGACCGTGGTCTTCGTGGGCGCCGTCTTCGCGGCCACCTCGTGGACGATGACGCTGCTGGCCTTCCTCCCGGTGCCGGTGATCGTCGTCGGGTCGATCGTGTTCCAGCGCCGCCTCGAGCCGCTCTACGCCGCCGTCCGCGCCCGGGCCGGCGACGTGAGCGCCACCATCGCGACGAACCTGGGCGGGCTCACCACGATCAAGGCCTTCACCGCCGAGACCCGCGAGGTCGAGCGGGTCCGCGAGGTCTCCGACGGCTACCGCGACGCCAACCTGCGCGCCATCCGCTACTCCTCCGCCTTCGTGCCGCTGATCAGGATGGCGATCCTCGCCGGCTTCACCTCGACGCTGCTGCTGGGCGGGTGGCTCGTGATCGACGGGCGCCTGGAGGTCGGGCTCTACACCGTGCTGGTCTTCATGACCCAGCGGCTGCTCTGGCCGCTGACCGACCTCGGCGAGACCCTCGACCTCTACCAGCGGGCGATGGCCTCCACCCGGCGCGTCTTCGCGCTGCTCCGCGAGCGCGGCGAGCAGCAGCCGGGCACCGGCGTGCTCGACCCGCCCGTCCGCGGGGCGGTCGAGCTGCGGGGCGTGCGGTTCGGCTACGCCGACGCCCCGGACGTGCTGCGCGGGCTCGACCTCGCCGTCCCGGCCGGGCAGACCCACGCCGTGGTCGGCACGACCGGAGCGGGCAAGTCGAGCCTGCTGCGGCTGGTGCTGCGGTTCAGCGACCCGCGCGAGGGCCAGGTGCTGCTCGACGGGACCGATGTGCGCGAGCTCGGCTGGGACGCCCTGCGCGGCGCGATCGGCTACGTCAGCCAGGACGTCTTCCTCTTCCACGGCACGGTCCGGGACAACCTCGCGTACGGGCGGGTCGACGCCACCGACGAGCAGGTCCGGGAGGCAGCGCGTCAGGCGGAGGCGCATGCCTTCATCACCGCGCTGCCGCAGGGCTACGACACGGTAGTCGGCGAGCGCGGGCAGACGCTGTCGGGCGGCCAGCGGCAGCGCATCGCGCTGGCCCGGGCCATCCTGCGCGACCCGGCGCTGCTCGTCCTCGACGAGGCGACCTCGGCGGTCGACACCGAGACCGAGGCGGCCATCCAGCGCTCGCTCGCGGCCGTGACGGCCTCGCGTACGGCGCTCGTGGTCGCCCACCGCCTCTCGACCGTGCGCGACGCCGACCGGATCTGGGTGCTCGCCGACGGTCGCGTGGCGGAGGCGGGCTCGCACGACGAGCTCGTCGAGGCCGGCGGCACCTACGCCGGCCTGTGGGCCGTGCAGACCGGCGAGGCGGCCGGGGTGGGTCCGGCCGCTCGGTAGTGTGACCGGGTGCCGAGCGCTGCCCAGACCAACGGCATCCAGGCCGAGGACGTCGCCGTCCGCGGTGCCCGCCTCCCGCGCGACCAGCGCCGGGTCCAGCTGCTGGACGCCGCCAACGAGGTGTTCACCACCCGCGGCTACCACGCGGCCGCGATGGACGACATCGCCGCGGCGGCCGGCATCAGCAAGCCGGTGCTCTACCAGCACTTCGACTCCAAGCTGGAGCTCTACCTCGCCCTGCTCGACCAGGCGTGCGACGCCCTCGTCGAGGTGGTGCGTGGCGGGCTCGACTCGACCGACCACAACGCCGACCGCGTGGTCGCGGCGATGGGCGCCTTCTTCGACTTCGTCTCCTCCACGAGCGGGGAGTTCCGCTTCGTCTTCGAGTCCGACCTGACCGGGGACGGGAGGGTTCAGGAACGGCTCTGGCGGGTCAACAACGACGTCGCCGACCTCATCGCCGCGGTGATCGCCGAGGACACCCGGCTCCCGCCCGAGCACGCCCAGCTGCTGGCCATCTCCCTGGTCGGCCTGGCCCAGGTCGGCGCCCGCTACTGGGTCTCCGACCGCAGCGCCGCCATCGGGCTCGAGCGGGCCAAGGCGCTGGTCAGCACGCTCGCCTGGCGCGGCATCAGCGGCTTCCCCCTGCGCGAGCCGCGCGACCGCGCCTGAGCTCGTCCGCCTCCTCCCGCGAACGAGTCCGGACGCGCAACGGCCCGCGTACGCCGAGGCGTACGCGGGCCGTCGTGTGCTGGGTGGGGCTCAGCCCCGCTGGAGCGTGGTCGCGCCGGTCATGATCGCGACCGCCTCGGTGGGCGTGTGCGACTTGGGCGTGATGACGCCGGCGCAGCCGCCCAGGCGGGCGATGTGGATGCGGTCGGCCACCTCGAACACGTTCGGCATGTTGTGGCTGATCAGGATGACCGGCAGGCCCTTCTCCCGGATCTGCTGGATCAGGTTCAGCACCTGCCCGGTCTCCTTCACCCCGAGCGCGGCGGTCGGCTCGTCCAGGACGACGAACTTCGAGGCGAAGGTCGCCGCCCGCGCGACCGCGACGGCCTGGCGCTGACCACCCGAGAGGGTCTCCACCGCCTGGCCCATGTTCTGCACGGTGGCGATGCCGAGGTTGGCCATCGACTTGCCGGCGTCGGCCTTCATGCCGTTCTTGTCGAGCATCCGGAACACCGAACCCAGGACGCCCGGCCGACGGCGCTCGCGCCCGAGGAACATGTTGGCCGAGATGTCCAGGGCCGGCGCGACCGCGAGCGTCTGGTAGACGGTCTCGATGCCGGCCGAACGGGCGTCCTGCGGGGTCTTGAAGCTGACCTCGCGCCCGTCCAGGTAGAGCTGTCCGGAGTCGGGCGTCAGGGCACCCGTGGCCGCCTTGATGAGCGTCGACTTGCCCGCTCCGTTGTCGCCGATGATCGCGAGGATCTCGCCCGGGAAGAGGTCGAGATCGACGCCGTCCAGGCCGATGACCTTGCCGAAGGTCTTGATCAGCTTGCGGGCCGAGAGGACCGTCTGGCTCGGGTCGGCGATGCCCTGCTGGACCGCGTCGAGGTCGACGCCGTTGACCGTGCCGTAGCCGGACTCGTTCTGCGTGGTGCTCATGCCTTCACCTTCCGGATCCACTGGTCGATACCGACGGCCACGATGACGAGGATGCCGGTGGCGAACACGCGCCACTGGTCGTCGACCCCGGCGAGGCTGAGGCCGAGCCGGAACGCGTACACGATCAGGGCGCCGATCATGGTCCCGACGATGGCGCCGCGACCGCCGAAGAGGCTCGTGCCACCGATCACGACGGCGGTGATGCTCTCCAGGTTGGCCTCGGTGAGCGCGTTGGGGCTGGCGCTGCCGGCCCGCCCGATCTGCAGCCAGGCGGTGACGCCGTAGAGCAGGCCGGCCACGGTGTAGACGCTGAGCAGGACCCGGTTGACCCGGATGCCGACGAGACGGGCCGCCTCGATGTCGTTGCCGACGGCGTACACGTGCCGGCCCCACTTGGTCTGGCTGAGCGCGAAGCCGACCACGATCGCCATCAGCGCGACGATGACGACGCCGGTGGTGAGGCGGAAGCGGCCGAACTGGATCACGGTGCCGGCCCAGTTGACCGAGTCCGGCAGAGCCGTGGACTGGATGTTGGAGCCGCCGGAGTAGAGCAGGCCGGCGGCCAGGAAGATGCTCAGCGTCCCCAGCGTGACGATGAACGGTGGCAGGTTGAGCCGGGTCACCAGGAACCCGTTGAGCAGACCGCCCAGGGTGCCGACGAGGACGCCGATGAGGATGGCCAGCGGCCCGGGCACCCCGCCGCTCGACGCGAGGCTGGCCATGATCAGCATCGAGAACACGGTGAGCGCGCCGACCGAGAGGTCGATGCCGGCCGTCAGGATGATCAGGGTCTGGCCGATCGCCAGGGCGGCGATGATCGCGACCTGCTGGAACAGGATCGACAGCGCCTGGGGCTGGAGGAAGCGCGGGTTGACCAGCGCGAAGACGATGATCGCGATGATCAGCACCGCGAGCGGGCTGAGGGCCGGCTGCGCGTGCAGCACGTGCTGGATGCGCTGGGCGGGTGACTGGCGGCGCAGCGCGAACTGCTCGGCCGCCGACGCCGGGGCGGAGGTGGTGGTCGTGGACACGGGCTTCCTTGCCTCGAAGGTTCAGCAGACGTGAAGAGGTGGTGCGGCAGGTCTAGCAGAAGCGCCGCGTCGGGGGGAAGGGCCGGTCCCGTCTCGACGGGACCGGCCCCGCCCCGTGGAAATCAGCCCCAGCAGATCTTCGAGGCCTCTTCGGAGGTGATGCTCTCCAGGCCGTCGACCGGCTTGTCGGTCACGAGGGCCACGCCGCTGTCGAGGAAGGTCAGGCCCGGCGTCACGGCCGGCTTCTCGCCACCGTCGGCGATGGTCTTGATCGCCTGGACGCCGATCTGGGCCATCTTGACCGGGTACTGCTGCGAGGTGGCGCCGATGACGCCGGACTTGACGCCCGCGATGCCCGGGGAGCACCCGCCGTCGACCGAGACGATCGTCGCGGTGACGCCGGCCGCCTTGAGCGCCTCCGCGGCACCGGCCGCCGCCGGCTCGTTCAGCGTGTAGACGAGGTTGATGTCCTTGGTCTTCGACAGGCAGGTCTCCATCGCCGACTTGCCCTGGTCCTGGGCGCCGAGCGTGGGCTCGTTGCAGGCGATGGTGTAGCTGCCGCCCTTGCCGCCGGTGTACTTGCCCGACTTGTCCTCGTCGCCGTTCTTCTTCGGGTCCTTGACGTCGATGCCCATGCCGGTCAGGAAGCCCTGGTCGCGGTTGTAGTCGACCGAGACGACCTTGTCGTTGTAGAGGTCGAGCAGTGCGATGTTGGCCTGCTTGCCGTCCTGCTTGGCGGCAGCCCACTTGCCGATCTGCTCACCGGCGGTGAAGTTGTTCGTCGCGATCGTCAGGTCGACGGTGTCGGCGGGGTCCGGCGGGGTGTCGAGGGCGATCACGTACAGGCCCTGCTTGCGGGCCTGCTGGATGGCGGAGTTGACGCCCGGGCCGTTCGGGGTGATCAGGATGCCCTGGTCGCCGCGGGCCACGGCCGCCTCGATGGCCTTGACCTGGCCGTCCTCGTCGCCGTCCTCGGAGCCGGCGGCGTAGGTGAGCTTGACGTTCTGCTTGGCGGCCTCGTCCTCGGCGCCCTTCTTCATGGCGAGGAAGAAGGGGTTCGTCGAGGTCTTGGTGATCAGCGCGACGGCGATCGAGTCGCCACCGCCGCCGCCACCGCCACCGCTGCTCGAGTCGGAGCCGGGCGAGGCGGAGCCGCCGCCGCCGCACGCGCTCAGCGCGAGCGAGGCGGCCGCAGCCAGGACGACGCCGGCAGCAAGACGGCGGCGGCCAAAGGGAGATGAGTTCTTCATGGACGTGACTCCTTCGTTGGAATGACGCACCGCACGTCGCTTGACAACGGTGTCAGGGTTATTTCTAAAATACTCTCAGGACGGTGTCAACTCCGGATCTGTAACGATCAGGTCCGAGCCGCCCGGCTCGACGAGCACGAGGAGGTGGGCATGACCGACGCCCTGCACGGTCGTACCAGCCGCACCCGCGCCACCATCCGCGACGTGGCCGCGCTGGCCGGTGTCGGGATCAAGACGGTCTCGCGGGTCATCAACCACGAGGCGAACGTATCGGTCGCGACCCGCGAGAAGGTGGAGCAGGCGGTCGTGGCGCTCAACTTCACGCCCAACCAGGGCGCCGGCGCGCTGCGCCGCGGGGACCGCAAGACGCTGACCCTCGGCCTCCTGCTCGACGCCGTCGACAACCCCTTCTCCGCCGCGATCCACCGCGCCGTCGAGGCCGCGGCCTGGGAGCGCGGCACCGCCGTCTTCGGGGCCAGCTTCGGCGAGGACCCCCAGCGCGAGCGCGCGCTCGTCGAGGCGTTCACGCGCCGCCGGGTCGACGGCCTCGTGCTGACGACCATCTCCGACGACCACACCTACCTGCAGACCGAGCTCGAGCAGGGCGTGCCGATGGTCTTCATCGACCGCCCGCCGCGCGGCATCGAGGCCGACACCGTGCTCACCGACAACCGGCACGCCGCCGACACCGCGGTCAGCCACCTGATCGAGCACGGCCACCGCGACGTCGCCTTCCTCAGCGACGACCTCGAGGTCTCCACGGCCCGCGAGCGCCACCTCGGCTACGCCGACGCGCTGCAGCGCGTCGGCGCGCGGCCGGGCCCGGAGCGGCCCGGGCTGCGCTCGGTCGAGGCCGCGTACGAGGCGGTCCGCGAGCTGATGACGCTCGAGGACCGGCCGAGCGCGCTCTTCACCAGCCAGAACCTGGTCAGCATCGGCGGGATCCGGGCCCTGCACGACCTCGGGCTGCAGCACGAGGTCGCGATGGTCGGCTTCGACGACGTGTTCCTCGCCGACATGCTCGAGCCGGCGCTCACCGTCGTCGCGCAGGACCCGGCGGAGATGGGTCGTACGGCGGCGGGACGGGTGTTCGCCCGCCTCGACGGCGACGACTCCCCCGCCGCGACCTCCGTCGTGCCCGCCCGCCTGGTCGTCCGCGGTTCCGGGGAGCTCCGCCCGCCCGCCTGAGGGTCGGCGGACCACGACGTCGACGCGCCTAGGCGTCGGCGACGGTCGTGGTGGGCTCCTCGACCGGGCCCCACGCGGGGACGAGCGCGTAGAGGACGAGGGGGCGGTCCGGCCGGTCGCCCTCCTCGACGACCTTCGCCGCCTCGGCCTCGTCGTCCCAGACGCGGCCGTCGTCGAGCAGCCGGCTCCTGAGCCGGTCGTCGCTGGTGAACTCGGCGACCACCCAGCCGGCGGGCCGGGGTCGCTCGGGGCGTTCGGCGAGGTCCATGACGGCAGGCTAGCCAGACCGGCTGCCGCTGTCAGCCGGCCTGCCCGAGTGGGCGTACGGGTAGATTTCGACGCCACTCGTCCGGCGCGTCCGGCCCGAGCACGACCCGATCAGCGAGAGGAGGCGCCGCATGACCGAGCCGGGAGGGCCGGGAGGCACGGACCCCGCTCCGGGAGCCGCCGCACCCGCGCCGCTGACACCACCCGCGGGGGCGGCCGGGACCCTGACGCTGACCGTGCCCGAGCCGGTGACCCCGGTGCTCGAGACGCAGGCGCCCGCCATGGCGCCGCAGGTCGACGCCCGCCGGCTGCCGGCGCTCGACGACCGGGTCGAGGGCTACCTGACCGCGCTGCTCAAGAACCAGACGCGCTCGCCGGAGTTCGCCCGGCAGGCCGCCAACGTGCGGACCATGGGCGACGCGGACCTGCGCAAGGCCGCCGAGACGTCCGACCGGCTGCTGCAGACCCCGGTCACGGCGCTGCAGGAGGGCGGGCTCTCGCCGGGCTCCGAGGTCGGCAGGACGCTGCTCGAGCTGCGCCGCACCGTCGAGGAGCTCGACCCCAGCCAGGCCACCGGGCCGCGCAAGCTCCTCGGCCTGATCCCGTTCGGTGACAAGGTCGCCGACTACTTCCGCAGGTACCTGGGCGTGCAGAGCCACCTCGACGCCATCCTGCACGGCCTGCGCGACGGGCAGGACGAGCTGACCCGCGCCAACGTGGCGCTCAACCTCGAGAAGCAGCACCTCTGGACCCTGATGGGCCGGCTCAACGCCTACATCTACGTCGCCGGGCAGCTCGACGGCCGGCTGGAGGAGAAGATCGCCGAGCTGCAGGCGATCGACCCGGAGCGGGCCGGGGCGCTCAGCCAGGACGTGCTCTTCCACGTCCGCCAGAAGCACCAGGACCTGCTCACCCAGCTCGCGGTGTCGATCCAGAACTACCTGGCGATCGACGTGGTCATCAAGAACAACATCGAGCTGGTCAAGGGCGTCGACCGCGCCTCGACGACGACCGTGGCGGCGCTGCGCACGGCCGTGGTCGTGGCCCAGTCGCACAACCAGAAGCTGGTGCTCGACCAGGTCACGGCGCTCGGCCCGACGATGTCGGACACCACCGAGCGCACCTCGGAGCTGCTGCCCGCGGCGACCGGGGGGCTGCCGCAGCTCCGTGCCGCGTTCGCGGACGTCCACCAGACCCTGGACGCGATCGACGCGTTCACGGCCGAGGCGCTGAGGACGACGCAGACCACCATCGACGTGCTCGAGTCCGAGGTCACCAAGTCCCGCCGCTACCTCGAGCGCGTCCAGCGCAGCGGCGGCGACCCCGCCTCGGGGGTGCTCGAGCTCGGTCCCGAGGCCGGTTCCGCAGGCTGAGCCGGCGGGGCGGGACGAAGGACGCGGTGGGCGTGAAGGACTGGTCGGCGCGGGTGCCGGGCGGCGGCCGCTACGCTGCGTCCCCCGACACGCTGCGTGACGGGCTGGGAGCGACGTACCGGGAGCCGGACCGTGGCGAGGCCGACGAGGCCCGCAGCCACGCGGGGGTCGACCGGGCCAACGCCGTACGGAGGTGGACCCCGCGATGACCGACGCACCGCCCCTCGTCCCGGCCACCGTGCGCAGCTGCCCGGCCTGCGGGGCACCTGCCGAGCCGGAGCAGTCCTTCTGCGAGTCGTGCGGCTCCCCGCTGCTGGACGGCCCCGAGGGCGCCGCTCCCGCCGTGGGCGCCGGCAGCGGTGTCACCGCGGTGGCGCAGGAGGCCCCCGTCGAGCTCGCCCGCCCCACGACGGCGTCCGGGCCCGGCGCCGAGGGCGGGGCCGGTCCCGACCGGCTCGTGCCCGCCTCGCGCTGCCTGTCCTGCGGCGGCGAGGTCGGCGAGGACAGCTGCTGCACCGTCTGCGGCACGAAGGCGCCGATCCCTCGCGACCACTACGTCGAGCAGCCCGCGACCTGGGTCGCGGCCGTCTGCGACCGCGGCGTCAAGCACCACCGCAACGAGGACGCCACCGCCGTCGCCGCCGACGCCGGCCCCGGGTCGCGGGCGGTGCTGGTCGTCTGCGACGGTGTCTCGAGCGCCCCCGACTCCGACGTGGCCGCCCTGGCTGCGGCCCGGCGCGCCCGCGACGTGCTGACCGAGGCCCGCCCGGTCGGCGTCCCCGACCCCGCCAGCCGGGCCCGCGTCATCGCCGACGCCCTCGAGGACGCCGTGGCGAAGGCCGACCAGGCCGTGCTCGCCACCACGCCGGTCGAGGGCCCGAGCGCCGCCGCGTGCACGTTCGCCGCCGCGGTCGTCGAGGGCGACCTCGTGGTCTTCGGCAACGTCGGTGACAGCCGCGTCTACTGGCTGCCCGACCCGGGCGGTTCCGGTCCGGGTGCCGACCCGGCCGAGCTCAGCCTGGACGACTCGATGGCCCAGGCCCGGATCGCCATGGGCGTCGACCGCGTCATCGCCGAGAACGGGCCGCAGGCCCACGCGATCACCAAGTGGCTGGGGCGCGACAGCCCCGACGTGGTGCCGCGTACGGGTTCGGTGATCCTCGGCCACCCGGGCTGGGTGCTCGTCTGCTCCGACGGCCTGTGGAACTACTGCTCCGAGGCCGACCGTCTCGGGGAGCTGGTGGGTTCGCTGTCCGGCGACGTCACCTCCCCCCTCGAGCTCGCCGAGGCGCTCGTCCGCTGGGCCAACGAGCAGGGCGGGCGCGACAACGTCTCGGTGGCGCTCGCGCGGCACTGAGCGGGGCGGCCCCGGGCCCGGGCGTGCACGTCCCGCCGGGCCGTGGGCCGGCCTCAGGCGCCGACGACGCCCAGGGTCAGCAGCACGTTGGAGAAGACCCGCTGCTCGCCCGTCGCGACGAGCAGCGCGAGGTCCTCGGAACGGCTGGCGGCGTAGAAGGCCTGGCGGTCCAGCTCGGTCAGCTCCAGGCCCGGCAGCAGCCGACGGAAGTCCGCGAAGACCTCCGGCTCGGGCCCCGCGCCGGGGACCATCACCGACGCGGACTCGACGACGACCGCGCTGAGCAGCGCCTCGAGCACGTCGACGGCGCCGACCAGCCCGGGGCGCAGGTTCAGGTAGACGACCTCCGCGTTCGGCCCCACCACCGTGCGGAACGGGTAGTTGGCGTCGGCGACGAGCACCGTCGAGCCGTGGCCCGCCGAGGCGAGCGCGGACAGGAGCTCGGGGTGCACGAGGGTGTGGCTGATCATCGGCTGCCTCCGGCGGGTCGGGTGGGGAGGGTCGCGGTCCCGGGGCCCTGGTGGGCGCTGGTCGCGTCGTCGACCTGGCCGACGAGCTCCTCGATGACGTCCTCGAGGAACAGGATCCCGGTGGCGTGGCCCTCGCGGTCCACCGAGCGCGCGACGTGCACGCGCTGGCGGCGCATGGTCGCCAGCCCGTCCTCGAGGTCGGAGTCACGCAGCACCGAGGCCAGCCGGCGTACGCGCTTGTCCGGGAAGGGTTCGGTCTCGGCCGCGCCGCCGGAGAGGTCGAGGACGTCCTTGAGGTGCACGAAGGCGGCCGGCTCCCCGTCGTCGTCGGTGAGGACGTAGCGGGAGAAGCCGTGCTCGACGAGCGCCTGCTGCACCGCGTCGGGGGTCGCGGTGGCGCGGGGCAGGGACACGATGCGCCCGATCGGCACCTCGACGTCGTGCACCTTCTTGGCCGTGAACTGGAAGGCGTTGCTGAGCGCCCCGGTCGTGTCGGCCAGCACGCCCTCGCGGGTCGACTGCTCGACGATGCCCGCGACCTCGTCGAGGGTGTACGTGCTGGTCGCCTCGTCCTTGGGCTCCACCCGGAAGAGCCGCAGCACCGCGTTGGCCATCGCGTTCAGCGCCCAGATCACCGGCCGGAACACCCGGGAGACGAGCACCAGCGGCGGCGCCAGCATGAGCACGGCGCGGTCGGGCACCGAGAACGACAGGTTCTTGGGGATCATCTCGCCGAAGACGACGTGCAGGAAGGTGACGAGCACCAGCGCGACCACGAAGGCCAGCACGCTGATCGTCTCCGCCCCCAGCGGGGTGAGCCCGAGCGGGACCTCGAGCAGGTGGTGGATCGCCGGCTCGGAGACGTTGAGGATCAGCAGGGAGCAGACGGTGATGCCGAGCTGGCTGGTCGCGAGCATCAGCGTGGCGTGCTCCATCGCGTAGAGCGAGGTCCGCGCCGCCGCGCTGCCCGCCTCGGCGCGCGGCTCGATCTGCGAGCGGCGGGCGGAGATCACCGCGAACTCGGCGCCGACGAAGAAGGCGTTGACGGCCAGGAGCACGAACAGCGCCACCAGGCCCGGGGCGTACTCACCCACGGTGGGTCCCCTCCTGCTGCGCCTCGAGCCGCAGGCCGCCGACGACGGCGTCGTGACCGCTCTCCTCCGGCTCGGTCGGTGTGAAGCGGAGCCGCTCCACCCGGAGGTCCTCCACGCGCTCGACCCGCAGGACGCCCTGGTCGATGGCGACCTCGTCGCCGACCTCGGGGATGCGGTCGAGCGTGTCGGTCACGAAGCCGGCCACGGTCTCGTACTCCTCGTCGGCGGGGACCGCGACGGCCGTCCGCTCCAGCAGCTCGTCGGGACGCAGGGCGCCGTCGAAGACGATCGCGCGCCCGTCGTGGACCAGGTCGGCCCGGGTGCCGTCGTGCTCGTCGCGCAGGTCCCCGACCAGCTCCTCGACCAGGTCCTCCAACGTCACGATGCCGTCGGTGCCGCCGTACTCGTCGGTGACGACGGCGATCTGGTAGCTCCCCCGGCGCAGCAGCCCCAGGAGGGTGTCGGCCCCCATCGAGCGCGGCACGAAGAGCGGGTCGGCGGCGAGGTCCGCGGCGCGGACGGCCTGGCGCGAGCCCGCCGGGACCGCGAAGGCCTGCTTGACGTGCACCACGCCGGTGATGTCGTCGGCGTCCTCGCCGATCATCGGGAAGCGGGAGAAGCCGGAGCGCTGGGACAGCGCGACCACGTCGGCGGCCGAGTCGTGCGCGCGGACCTTCTCCATCCGGACGCGAGGGGTCATGACGTCCTCGGCGGAGTGGCCGGAGAAGCGCAGGGTCCGGTTCAGCAGGGTCGCGTGGTCGGCGTCGAGGAGGCCCTCCAGCGCGGAGCGGCGCACGAGCGAGCTCAGCTCCTCCGCGCTGCGGGCGCCGGAGAGCTCCTCCTTGGGCTCGATCCCCAGCGCGCGGATGACGCGGTTCGCGGTGCCGTTGAACAACGCGATGAGCGGTCGGAAGACCATCGTGAAGACGGTCTGGAAGGGCATGACGACCCTGGCCGTGCGCAGCGGCAGGGCGAGCGCGAAGTTCTTGGGCACGAGCTCGCCCAGCACCATCGACAGCAGCGTCGCGAAGCCGACCCCGACCACCGTCCCGACCACGCGGGTGGCGCCCTCGGACAGGCCCAGCCCACCGAGCGGCCCGGACAGCAGCCGGCTGATCGCGGGCTCCATCGTGAAGCCGGTCAGCAGCGTGGTCAGCGTGATGCCGAGCTGCGCGCCGGACAGGTGCGTGGAGGTGATCTTGAGGGCGTCGATGGTGAGTCCGACGCCCTTCTCCCCGCGGGCCTGGCGGGCCTCGAGGTCGTTGCGGTCCAGGTTGACCAGGGCGAACTCGGAGGCGACGAAGAAGCCGGTGCCGACGGTCAGGAGGAGCCCGACGAGGACCCAGACGAGGTCAAGCGCCATGGTTCCCGCCCGGTCGATCGCGGGCGGGCTCGGGCGGCGGGGGGTCGTCCATCGTGGGCCTCACTCTACGTGGACCCGTGACACGTCACCGCCGCGCGCGATCGCCCGTGACGACATACTGAGCCGCAGACCCGGGGTGCAGGACCCGGCGGACGACAGGGAGCGCGATGGCGGACCCCGCGACCGTCGACCAGGACGTGCTCCTGCCCGAGGGCGGCACGGACGTGGACGCCGTCGTCGACACCGCGGGCTCCCTGGGCCGTACGCGGTTCGACGCGGCCACGCGGGCGGCCGACGCCTCGATCGACCCGATCATCCAGCGACGACCGGAGGCCGACGAGATGGCGCTCGACAGCGCCTCCACCACGACGACGAGGACCAGGCCGTGAACCGCTGCCCGAACGGCCACCACACGGCCGCCGCCGACCACTGCGACGTCTGCGGCGCCCCGGTCGAGGGGTCGTCCGGCGTTGCTGCAGCGGGCCCGGGGCCGGCGGCCGACGAGTCGGGGCTGCCCGACGTGCCCGCGCCGGCGACCGTGCCGCGCTGGGTCGTCGAGGTGTGGGTCGACCGCGACTGGTACGCCGAGTCGCAGAGCCCCGACGCCGTCCCCGGCTCCGGGCCGCCGCGCACCGTCGTGCTGACCGGGCGCTCGGCCCTGGTCGGTCGCCCCTCGACGAGCCGGAACATCCACCCCGACGTCGACTGCGTCGACGACACCGGCGTCAGCCGCCGGCACGCCCAGCTCACCACCGACGGCCGCCGCTTCTTCGTCGAGGACCTCGAGTCGGCCAACGGGACGTTCGTCGCGCCCTCGGGGGCCCCGCTGCCGAAGGACCCGCTCGCCGTCGGACCCCGGCACGAGGTCGGCCCGGACGACCGCGTCTACCTCGGTGCCTGGACCCGGCTGGTCGTCCGCCCGGCGACCGAGGACGAGACCGGCGACCAGCCGGGCTGAGGGGAGACCGCGTCCGGCCCCCGTGCGCTCCGCCGGGCGCGAACACGTACGTGGTCCCCGCGCCCCGTGTGGCAGCGTGGGGAGTCCGGTGCCGGCGTCTGCCCGCGCCGGGACCTGAACGCAGGAGGAGCTCCGTGGAGATCAAGATCGGCATCCAGTACGTCAACCGCGAGGTCACCGTCGAGACCGACGAGAGCGCGGCCGACGTGGAGAAGGCCTTCGGCGAGGCCGTCTCGGGCGGCTCGGTGCTGACCCTCACCGACACCCGCGGCCGCAAGGTCATGGTGCCCGGCGACAAGATCGCCTACATCGAGCTCGGCGAGGAGAACGCGCGCCGGGTCGGCTTCGGCAGCCTCTGAACCATGAGGGGGGCGACCCCCACACCCCCGCATGCGCTCCCCTCGCTGGCGCTCGTGGAACGCCACCATGAGGGGGGCGACCCCCACACCCCCGCATGCGCTCCCCTCGCTGGCGCTCGTGGAACGCCACCATGAGGGGGGCGACCCCCACACCCCCGCATGCGCTCCCCTCGCTGGCGCTCGCGGAACGCCACCATGAGGGGGGCGACCCCCACACCCCCGCATGCGCTCCCCTCGCTGGCGCTCGCGGAACGCCACCATGAGGGGGGCGACCCCCACACCCCCGCATGCGCTCCCCTCGCTGGCGCTCGCGGAACGCCATCCTGAGGGGGCGACCCCCACACCCACATGTTCGCGCGTGGGGCGGGGCGCCCGGTCAGGGCTGCAGGCCGAGGCGCCGCATGCGGGCGGCGTGGTTCTCGATCAGCCGCGAGAAGGTCCGGTTGACCGCGACCACGTCGACGCCCTCGGCCCCCATCAGCAGCGCAGTGAGGCCCTCGCGCTCCACCGCCACACGCTGGGCCTGGCTGAGCGCCTCCCCCACCAGCCGCCGCCCCCAGAGGGCCAGCCGGCCGGCGACGCGCGGGTCGGCCTCGATGCCGGCCCGGACGTGGGTGACGACGAACTCGTCGTGCCCCGCGTCGGAGAGCACGTCGTCGACGAGCGCGCGGGTCGCGTCGTCGACCTTGACCGCGACCTCGGCGTAGAAGTCGTCGGCGAAGCCGCTGCCGACGTAGACCCACATCAGCCCCTCGAGCCAGTCCTTCGGCCGGGTGTGGGCGTGGAAGTCGTCGAAGGCCCGGTGGAAGGGCGCCATCGCCGTCATCACGTCGGCGCCGAGCTCCTCGAGCCGGTCGCGCACCCGCTCGAGGTGGTCGACCTGGCGCCCGGCCATCGTCGCGAGCGTCACCTTGTCGGCCAGGGTCGGCGCGCCGACCCCGTCCTGGGCCAGCCGCTCGAAGGCGGTCAGGGCCCCGTACGCGATCGCGCCGAGCAGGTCGACCGTGCCGGGAGCAGGTGCGTCTGACATGCCTTGCAGCCTAATGAGGGGCCGTGTGGTACCGGACGGCTAGACTCACCACCAGAGGCGTCGGACCGACGCCGTCGGCCGCCGGCCCTGGCACCGCGATCACGTCGCGTCGTGCTGGCTCGTGCGGCTGGCCCGCAGACTCCAGACAGGCAAAACGCTGAACACCACGCAGACCGACAGCACGGACGTGCAGGACGGCAGGCTCGACGAGGCTGACCTCGACACCGGGCTGGACACCATCGACGAGCCGGAGCTCGACGCCGACCTCGACCCGGCGCTCGCGCCCAGCGACGAGGCGCTCGCCGCCGCCGAGGAGGCCGACGAGGAGGTCGTCCTCCAGACCTTCGCCGACCTCGGCGTGGAGGGCCCGATCGTCGAGGCCCTCCAGCAGGTGGGCATCGTCCACCCCTTCCCCATCCAGTCGATGGCGATCCCGATCGCGCTCTCGGGCACCGACATGATCGGCCAGGCGCGCACCGGCACCGGCAAGACCCTCGCCTTCGGCATCACGATGCTGCAGCGCTCGACGGCGCCGGGCGAGCCGGGCTACGAGGAGCTGGCCAAGCCGGGTGCCCCGCAGGGCCTCGTCGTCTGCCCGACGCGTGAGCTCGCCAGCCAGGTCAGCAAGGACCTGGCGACCGCCGCCCGGCTCCGCGACCTCCGCGTCCTGACGATCTACGGCGGCGTCGGCTACGACACCCAGATCGACACCCTGACCAGCGGCGTGGACATCGTCGTCGGGACGCCGGGCCGGCTCCTCGACCTCGCCGACCGCCGCGCGCTGGACCTCTCGCGCATCAAGACGCTGGTCCTCGACGAGGCCGACGAGATGCTGGACCTCGGCTTCCTGCCCGACGTCGAGCGGCTGCTCGCCAAGACGCCGGCCTCGCGCCAGACCATGCTCTTCTCGGCCACGATGCCGTCGGCGATCGTCACGCTCGCCCGCCGCCACCTCGAGCACCCGGTGAACATCCGCGCCGAGTCCGCCGACGACGAGACCACGGTCCCGGCCACGGCGCAGTTCGTCTACCAGGCGCACATGCTCGACAAGCCCGAGGTCGTGGCCCGCATCCTGCAGGCGCAGGACCGCGGCCGCGTGATGATCTTCAGCCGGACGAAGCGCTCCGCGCAGCGGCTGACCGACGACCTCGCCGAGCGCGGCTTCGCGGCCGCCTCGATCCACGGCGACCTCAACCAGGTCGCGCGGGAGAAGGCGCTCAAGCGCTTCCGTGAGGGCACCGTCGACGTCCTCGTCGCCACCGACGTCGCCGCTCGCGGCATCGACGTCACCGGCGTCACGCACGTGATCAACTACGAGTGCCCCGACGACGAGAAGACCTACGTCCACCGCATCGGCCGCACCGGTCGCGCGGGCGCCTCGGGCATCGCGATCACGTTCGTCGACTGGGCCGACCAGACGCGCTGGAAGGTGATCAACAACGCCCTCGGGCTGCCGTTCGAGACGCCTGAGGAGACCTACTCGACCTCGGCGCACCTCTTCCACGACCTCGGCATCGACCCCGCGGCCAAGGGCCGCATCGTCGACGCCGTCCCCGAGCCCAAGGCGGAGCGCGAGCCCCGCGAGGGCGGTCGCGGCTCGCGTCGTCGCGGTGAGGGTTCCGAGGGCAGCGGCTCGCGCAGCAACGGCTCCACGACCAACGGTTCCCGGAGCAACGGTTCCGCGAGCAACGGTTCCGCGAGCAACGGTTCCGGGAGCAACGGTTCCGGGAGCAACGGGGAGGGCGAGAGTTCGAGCCGGCCGTCGCGGAGCCGCCGCCGGCTGCGCAACGGTGTCCCGGTCGAGGCTGGCTCGGAGGGCGCGGCCTCGGCGGAGCCCACGACAGCGTCGGAGCCCGCTGCGAGCGTCACCGCACCGGTCGACGCCCCCCGCGACGACGCGCCCGACGGTGAGGGTTCGGCGCCCACGCGTCGCCGCCGCCGCCGCGGCGGTCGTGGCCGCTCGCAGCAGGACGGGACCGCGGAGAGCGGTTCCTCCGACAGCAGCGCCGGCAGCGACAGCAACGCCGGCGGCGAGACCCCGGCCGTCTGACCCGCGGGCCCCAGCACACCGACGGTCGTCCACCAGCGCCTCCCCGGGCTGGTGGCCGGGGACGTACGCGATGCCGCCTCCCACCCGCCGCCGTCCCCGTCCCAGCGGCGCCGTCGGTTTACCACGTTGACGTGGTGAACCGACCCTGACCGTGGCAAATTCGCCGCGGTGACGGTCGGTTTACCACGTCAACGTGGTAAACCGACCACGGCGGCACGAGGCTGCTCGGCCGGTCCTTCTGCGGGGGGACCTCCGGGGCGTACGCCCGGCGTCAGCGCGCGAGGCCCTTGGGCTTCGCGGTCACGACGACGTTGCTGTCGTAGCCCCCGGCGTCTCGACGGTAGTTCCCGCCACAGGTGATCAGCACCAGGTGCGGGTCACCGGTCTGGTCGAACGCGGCGCTGCCCGTCGCCAGCGCGTCCTTCTTGATCGTGCGGATCGCGGTGACCTCGTACGCGAGGTGGTGCCCGTCCGCCCCGCGCAAGGTGATCGTCTGGCCCTTCGCGACCCCGCGGAGCCGGACGAAGAAGCCGAGGCCCTCGGTCGCGGAGTCGAGGTGCCCGGCGATCACCGTGTTGCCGAAGGGGTCGCCGGCGTGGGCGCTGCCGTCCCACCAGCCGACGTGCTGCACGTTCTCGGGCACGGCGAGCTCGCCGTCACGCGTCACGGCCGGCTCGACGGGAGCGGCCCCGCCGCCCGGCAGCTCGACGCGCGTGGGCACGAAGCTGACGCGGGTGCTCGCGGCCGGGGTGCCGATCGAGGCGGGCGGCGCGGGCCCGTCGGACACCGTGCCGGACGGGGACGCGGTCGCGCTCGACCCGGCGTCGGCCACGGGTGCGGTGCCCTCGGCGCTGCCGCCGCAGGAGGACAGGCCGGCCGCGAGGACGAGGAGCCCGATGACCGCGGCCGACCGTCGGAGGCCTGGTCTCAACGAGTGAGCCTGGCCAGGAAGCGGACGGCGCCCGCCGCCTCGCCGCCCGTGCCCGTGTCGACCCTCTTGGGCCGCTCCGAGCCGGACGAGCCCGTCGCCAGGACGTGCACGGCGACGTTCATCGTGTTGTTCTTCGGGTCGCCGAGCGCGTAGACGCGGTTCACGGCGCCGCCCTTGACGGTGAGGCTGACGGGGCCGAGGTACACCGGCGACTTCTTGCCCGTCGCGGTGATCGCGACCTTGTAGGTGGCGACCGGGACGGTCAGCTTGAGCGACTGGCCGTTCGCGATGTCGGAGAAGAGCACCTTGCCGTTGACCCGGATGTCGGCGGCCGGCACGGTCGCGGTGTGCGCGACCACGAGCTCGGCCTTGCCGCGCGGGACGCTGGCGGTGTCGTTGCGGAACACGGTGACCGTCGGGTCGCTCGAACCGCCCTCGGGCAGGTGCACGACGACGTCCCAGCTCGAGCGCGTCTTGACGTCGAAGGACCGGCTGAGCAGCTTCGTGCCGCCGTCGCTGAAGGTGACCTCGCGCGATCCCGGCGCGACCTTGAAGGGCCCGACCACGGCGGCGGTCTTGACGCCCTTGGCGACCGACTTGCCGTCGACCGACACGTCGACGCTGCGCCCGGGCAGCCCCTGGACGACGAAGACGTCGGCGGTGCCGGCGGCGAAGCTGGGTCCGGCGGTGAGACCCGCCAGCCCGACGGTGGCGCCCAGCAGCACCACGAGCGTGAGCAGCCGGCGCAGAGCGCGTGCGGTCATCTGGACATCCCCCCGAAGGTCCGAGCGGTGCCCAACCCCAGGGCACCGGTCTTCGGAGATTACAAGCCAGCCCGACGCCGCGCAGCCCTCAGCGACATCCTCGAATACATTCGCCGCGCGTAACAGATGCCGTTCACGCATCGGAGGAGCGCTGCACGCGCGCAGGTAGCGTGACGATCATGAGCACGGACGCCCCCTCAGGACTCGCCGGCACCTACGACGTCGCCGGCTACCAGGTCCACCGCATCGGTTTCGGTGCGATGCAGCTGCCCGGCCCCGGCGTGATGGGCCCGCCGAAGGACCACGACACCGCGATCGCCGTGCTGCGGAGAGCGGTCGAGGCCGGCGTGAACCACATCGACACCGCGCAGTTCTACGGCCCCGACGTCTCCAACGCGCTCATCCGCGAGGCGCTGCACCCGTACGCCGACGACCTCGCGATCGTGTCCAAGGTGGGCGCGCGCCGCGACGCGAAGGGCCGGTGGCTCCCCGCCCTGACGCCCGCCGACGTCCGCGAGGACGTCGAGACCAACCTCCGCGCCCTCGGCGCCGAGCGGCTCGCCGCGGTGAACCTGCGGCTGCAGGAGCGCCCCGTCCCCGGGCAGGCCTCGCTGGAGGACCTGCTGGGCGCGATGGTGACCATGCGCGAGGAGGGCCTGATCGCCGGCGTCGGCATCTCGACCGCCACCCACGAGCAGGTCGTCCAGGCCATCGAGCAGGCCGACGTCGTCACGGTGCAGAACGCCTACAGCCTCCTGGCCCGGGGCGACGAGGACGTGCTGCGGCTGTGCTCGGACCACGGCATCGCGTACGTGCCCTACTTCCCGCTGGGCTCGGCCTTCCCGGGCATGCCGAAGGTCGTCGACAACGAGGTCGTCCAGGCCGTCGCCTCCGAGGTCGGGGCCACGCCGGCCCAGGTCGGGCTCGCCTGGCTCCTCGCCCACGACGACAGCGTCCTGCTCATCCCCGGCACCTCCTCGCTCGCGCACCTCGAGGAGAACCTCGCCGTCGCGTCGCTCGAGCTGAGCGCCGACCAGCTCGCCCGCCTCGACGCGATCGCCCGGCCGAAGTGACGCCACCCCGGGTCGCCGGTTCGCTGTCGGTTTACCACGTCGACGTGGTGAACCGACCGTGACCGTGGCAAATTCGCCGCGGTGACGGTCGGTCTACCACGTCAACGTGGTAAACCGACGCCCGCGTGAGCCCGGGCGAGACCCGGGCGAGGCCCGGGCGAGGCGCCCGCAAGGAGACCCGGGCGAACCGTCAGACCGCGACGCGGAGGCGCTTGCGGAGCTCGTCGTAGACCTCGGGGCGGGTGGTGTTCACGCCCAGGTCGTGGTCGGTCTTGCCGGTGCCGTGGTAGTCGCTCGAGCCGGTGCCGAGCACACCGAGCTCGTCGACCAGCGCCCACAGCCGCGTACGCGCGTCGGCGTCGTGGTCCTGGTGGTCGACCTCGATGCCGTCGAGGCGGTGCTCGGACACGAGCTCGGCGAGGAGCTCCGGCGGGAGCAGGCCCTCGCGGCCGCGGCCCCACGGGTGGGCGATGACGGCGACGCCGCCCGCGGCGTGCACGAGGTCGATGCCGTGCGCGACCTCGATCGCGTAGCGGGCCACGTGCGCCGGACCGCCGTCGGCGAGGAACCGGTCGAACGCCTCGCGGCGGTCGGCGACCCAGCCCGCCTGCACGAGGGCGTCGGCGATGTGGGGGCGGCCGACCGAGGGCGACGACCCGACCTGGGCCATCACCTCCTCCTCGCTCACCGGCACGCCGAGCCCGGCGAGCAGGTCGAGCACCGGCCGCAGCCGGCCGGTCCGGCCCTCGCGGACCCGGACCATCTCCTGGGCGAGCGCGGCGGCCTCGGGGTCGGCACCGTACGCGAGCAGGTGGACGCTCTGGTGCTGGTGGGAGCACGACAGCTCGAGCCCGCGCACGACCTCGACGCCGTGGTCGCGCCCGGCGGCGACGGCGCGGTCCAGCCCGTCGAACGTGTCGTGGTCGGTCAGCGCCACCACGTCGAGGCCGGCCCGCGCCGCCGCGACGACCAGCTCGGCCGGGGTGTCGGTGCCGTCGGAGACGTTCGAGTGCGTGTGGAGGTCGATCCGCATGGCCCCAGGCCTACCACGCGGTGCAGCGCCCGGCGCTGCCCCGCCGGTCGGCACCCCTAGCCGACCAGCCCCCGCACCACCCGCAGCGCGACCGACGCCTTGGCCAGGTCGGTCTGCCCCGAGAGCGCGGAGCGCAGCGTCGTCCGGGCCAGGGCGACCGCCGGGGTCGCCTCCTCCCAGGCGGCCACGAGGTCGGCGGCGGTGTCCACCGACTCGTCGGCCAGGCTCGCCGAGTGGTCGGCGCCGACGCCGACCACCTGCGCGGTCAGCCGGGCGTGCGCCGCGTGCAGGTCGTCTCGGAGCGCCGCCCGGGCCATGGTCGACCAGCGGTCGTCGCGCGGGAGCGCGGTGACCCGGGCGACGAGCCGGTCCAGCCCGAGCCGCTGGGCCAGGTCGAAGTGCACCCGGGCCACCACCGTCGGGTCCAGGTCCTCGCGGAGTGCGGTCGTAACCGCGGACAACGAACCCCACGCGGCCGGCAGCACGGCCACGTCCGCGGCCAGGTCGTCGGGCACGCCGGCCTCGCGCAGCTCGGCGGCACGCTCGGCCACCGCCTGCGCCTCCCGCTCGCCGAGCGCGCCGGGCAGCGCCGCGACGACCGCTCGTACGCCGGGCTGCAGCTCCTCGACGATGGCCGAGATCCGCAGCGGGCGGGGACGTTCGTTGACCAGCCAGCGCGCGACCCGCTCGACCGACGTCCGCACGACCAGCCGCATCCGGGTCTGCACCTCGGCGGGCACCAGGTGGTCGAGCCGGGCGATCCGCTCCTCCAGCCCGGCCGCCCCGAAGAGCTCGCGCGCGGCGACCTGCGCCCGGACCAGCTCGGGCGCCGTCGCCCCGGTCTCGGTCGAGAGCCGGTGGAAGCAGGTGATCCCGGCGGTGTCGACGAAGCGGTTCACCACGACCGTCGTGACGATCTCGCGGTGCAGCCGGTGGCGCCGCATCTGGTCGGTGTACGCCCCGCGCAGGGCCGGCGGGAAGTAGTCGACGAGCCGGTCGGCGAGGTCGGGGTCGTCGGGCAGCTCGCTGCGCCCGACCTCGTCGCTCAGGACGATCTTGGTGTACGCGAGCAGCACGGCCAGCTCGGGCGAGGTCAGACCCCGGTTCTTGGCCCGCCGCGCGTCGAGCGTCTCCTCGTCGGGCAGGAACTCGATCTCGCGGTCGATGAGCCCGTGCTCCTCGAGGCGGTCGATCCACTCGCCGTGCACGCGGGCCATGTCGGCGGCCTGCACCTCGGCGTTGGCGAGCGCGAGGTTCTGCGACACGTTGTGCGCGAGCACGAGCTGCGCCACGTCGTCGGTCATCGACGCGAGCAGGCGAAGGCGCTCCCCAGGCGTCAGCGAACCGTCCTCGACCTCGGGGGCCAGCAGGATCTTGATGTTGACCTCGTGGTCGGAGGTGTCGACCCCGGCCGAGTTGTCGATGAAGTCGGTGTTGATCTTGCCGCCGCGGGAGGCGTACTCGATGCGCCCGAGCTGGGTGAGCCCGAGGTTGCCGCCCTCGCCGACGCAGCGGGCCCGCAGCTGGGCGCCGTCGACGCGCAGCCCGTCGTTGGACCGGTCGCCGACGTCGGCGTCCGACTCCGTCGAGGCCTTGACGTAGGTGCCGATGCCGCCGTTCCACAGCAGGTCGACCGGGGCCTTGAGCGCGGCGCTGATCAACGACGTCGGGTCCAGCGAGGTGACGCCCTCGGCCAGCCCCAGCGCCCGGCGCACGGGTTCGCTGACCGGCACCGACTTGAGCGTGCGCGGGTAGACGCCGCCGCCCTCGGAGATCAGCGACGTGTCGTAGTCGGCCCAGCTCGAGCGCGGCAGCGCGAAGAGGCGCCGGCGCTCGGCGACGCCCACGGCCGGGTCCGGGTCGGGGTCGAGGAAGACGTGGCGGTGGTCGAAGGCCGCCACGAGCCGGGTGTGCTCGCTCAGCAGCATCCCGTTGCCGAAGACGTCGCCGCTCATGTCCCCGATGCCGACGCACGTGAAGTCGTCGGTGTCGGGGTCGATGCCGAGCTCGCGGAAGTGGCGCACCACCGACTCCCACGCGCCGCGCGCGGTGATGCCCATCGCCTTGTGGTCGTAGCCGACCGAGCCGCCGGAGGCGAAGGCGTCGCCGAGCCAGAAGCCCTCGTCGAGCGCGATCTGGTTGGCCGTGTCGGAGAAGGTCGCCGTGCCCTTGTCGGCGGCGACCACGAGGTAGGGGTCGTCGCCGTCGTGGCGCACCACGTCCGGCGGCGGCACGACCCGCTGCCGCTCGCCGGAGCCGACGAGGTTGTCCGTCACGTCGAGCAGGCTGGTGATGAAGATCTTGTAGCAGGCCACGCCCTCGGCGAGCCAGGCGTCGCGGTCGAGCGCCGGGTCAGGCAGCCGTCGGGGCACGAAGCCGCCCTTGGCCCCCGTCGGGACGATCACCGTGTTCTTCACCGTCTGCGCCTTGACCAGCCCGAGGACCTCGGTGCGGAAGTCCTCCGCGCGGTCGGACCAGCGCAGCCCCCCGCGGGCGACGAGGCCGAAGCGCAGGTGCGTGCCCTCCACGCGCGGCGAGTGCACGAAGATCTCGTACGCCGGGCGCGGCTCGGGCAGGTCCGGCACCTCGCGCGGGCGGACCTTGAGCGCCAGCGCGGGCCGGTGACCGCGGTAGAAGTTCGTACGCACGAGCGCGCGCAGCACGGCCAGGAAGGAGCGGACGATCTTGTCCTGGTCGAGGCTGGAGACGTCGTCGAGGGCGTCCTCGACCGCGGCGCCGACTGCGGTCGCGCGCGCCGTCCGCTCCTCCAGCGACAGCGTCAGCGCCGGGTCGAAGCGCACCGCGAACAGCTCGACGAGCTGCCGGGCGATGGCGGTGTTCGCGACCAGGGCCTGCGCCATGTAGGTCTGGCTGTAGGAGACGCCGCCCTGACGCAGGTAGTGCCCGACGGTGCGCAGCACGCTGACCTCGCGCCAGCCGAGCCCGGCGGCCATCACGAGGGCGCAGAAGGCGTCGGACTCGGCCTCGCCCTCGTACGCCGCCCGGAACGCGGCCACGAAGCGCTCGCGGCCGGCCGCGTCCCAGTCGCTCGCCACGGCCGCGCGGCCACCCGGCACGCGGAGCCCGAAGTCGTAGATCCAGGCGCGCTCGGTGCCGCCCGCCTCGAGCTCGTAGGGCCGCTCGTCGATCACGTCGACCCCGAGCCGGGTGAGGTGCGGGAGCAGCTGGGAGAGCGAGAGCGACACGTCACGGCGGAAGATCTTGAGGCGCAGGTCGGCCTCGTCGTCGGCGCGGTCGGGCGCGTAGAGCGCCAGCGCCATGTCGGCCCCGCTCTCCAGGTCGGCCAGCGCCACGAGGTCGAGGCGGCCCTGGCGCGGGGAGTAGTCCTCCTTGTAGCCCTCCGGCAGCGCCCGCAGCAGCGTCCCCAGCCGGTCGGCGGCCCGGGTGCCGCTCAGCAGGTCGGCGAACTCGTCGTCCCAGGTCCGCGTCGCCGCGGTCAGCTCGCGCTCCAGCCCGCGCAGGTCGATGGCGGAGCCCAGCTCCTCCTGCGACTGGCGGGCGGTCATCCGGACCACGACGTGCAGCCGGGCCAGCACGGCGTCGGTGACGCGCGCGCTGTCGTCGATGCTCGCGCCGCCCAGACGGTCGAGCAGGACCTGCTCCATCTTGCGGCGCACCGTGCCGGTGTAGCGGTCGCGCGGCAGGTAGACCAGGCAGGAGACGAAGCGGCCGTACGGGTCGGCGCGCACGAAGATGCGGACCTGGCGGCGCTCCTTGAGGTGCGCGATCCGCTCGACCGTCTCCGACAGCTCGACCAGCGGCGTCTGGAACAGCTCGTCGCGGGGGTAGGTCTCCAGGGTGTCGACGACCGCCTTGCCGCCGTGGCTGGCGCGGTCGTAGCCCGAGCGCTCGAGGACGGCCTGCGCCTTCTGCCGCAGCACCGGCACCCGCGCGACGCTCTCGGAGTAGGCCGTGGTCGAGAACAGGCCCAGGAAGCGGTGCTCGCCGACGACGCGGCCCTCGTCGTCGAAGCGCCGGACGCCGATGTAGTCGAGGTAGGCCGGTCGGTGCACCCGTGAGCGCGTGTCGGCCTTGGTCACGACCAGCAGCGCGGGCGGGCCGTCGAGCCGGGGCAGGGCCGAGAAGCCGCCGGCCGCCTCGCCCTCGCTGAGGATGCCGAGCCCGGTCCCCTCGACCGGCTCGTACGTGGCGTCCTCGCCGCTGCCGCGCAGCGCGTAGTCGCGGGCGCCGAGGAAGGTGAAGTGGTTGTCGCTCAGCCAGTCGAGCAGCTCGCGGGCCTGGTCGGCCTCGCCGCCCGCGCCGCTGCGGGGGCCGTCGCCGGCCACCTCGTCCGCGAGCTCGGCGGAGACCTCCACCGCGCGCTGCGCCATGGTCTCCCAGTCGGCCACGGCCAGCCCCACGAGGTCGAGCACCTCGTGCACGCCGCGCTCGAGGTCGGCGCCGGCCACGTCCTCGGACCCGAGCCGCGCCGGCGGCAGCAGCTCGAGGTGCATCCAGGACTCGTGCAGGGTGGCGGGCTGCGCCGCGGCCTCGGCGGTGCGCATCAGCCGCTGCAGGCGCCCGCCGGCGTCGCGCGTGACGAGGAACTGCGGGTGGAACACCTCACGGATCGTCCAGCCCTGGCGCAGGACCTCGATGGTCACCGAGTCGACGAGGAAGGGCAGGTCGTCGGTGACGACCTGGAGCACGGTCGCTCCCCCGACCCCGTCGGGGGCGTCGTCGGTGCCGCGGGGCCCGACGACGCGGACCACGTCCTGGCCGGGCTCGCGCACCAGCGCCGCGCGGTAGTGGCTCTCGACGACGGACAGCAGGTCGGAGACCGTACGGTCCTCGAGGTCGGCGGGGTCGACGTGGCGGAAGTAGTGCGCCATGAACGTCGCGACGGCCTCGGGGTCCTGCCCCAGCTCGCCGGCCACCGCGCGCCCCGCGTCGGCCACCGCCGCGATCTTGTCGGTCTTGTCGCGCTCCAGCCCGACCTCGTACGTCGTCACCACACCCACCCGTTCCGTGCCGTCACGCACCGCGTCGTGCGTCCCGTCCACGTTAACGGGCTCTGGTTGGATGGCGGCATGGACATCTCGACCGACCTCGACTTCGCCGCCGACCCGGCCACGGTCTACGCGATGATGGTGGACCGCGGTTACCAGGAGCAGGTCTGCGTCGACAGCGAGTCGCTGCGCTCGGCCGTCGAGGTCGACCCGCCGCGCACCTGGACCTCCCGCACGCTCCGCTCCCCGGACTCGGCGGCGCGGTTCACCGGGCCCGAGCTCACGATCCTGGAGGAGACGGTCTGGGGCGAGCCCGGTCCGGACGGCTCGCGCGACGCCGACCTGCGCCTCACCGTCGACAAGCAGCCCGTGGCGCTGAACGGCAGGCTCCGCCTCCAGCCCGGCGGGCGCGGCACGACCGTGCGCCTGACCGGTGAGCTGAAGGTCAACGTCCCCCTGCTCGGCCGCAAGCTCGAGCAGGGTGCGGCGCCGGCCGTGCTGGCCGGGTTCCGCACGCAGCAGCGTGCCGGCGACCGCTGGCTCGCCGAGCAGCCGCAGGGCTGAGGCTGCGCGCCCGCGTCAGCCGGTCGCCGCGGCCGAGCTCTCCGCGCGCCGCTTCTTGGCCGCCTCGACCGAGGCGCGGAGGGCGGCCACGAGGTCGACGACCTCGGCCTCCTGGGGCGCCTCGCTCTGCTCCGGCATCGCCACCCCGGAGGCCTTGCTCTGCACGACCTCCTCGAGGGCCTCGCGGTAGGCGTCGGTGTACTCCTCGGGACGGAAGTCGCCCGACAGCGCCTCGATGAAGGACTGGGCCATCGTCACCTCGGCGTCGGACACCGACACCGTCTCCGGCGGCGCGGCGAACTCGCCCGAGCGCAGCTCGTCGGGCCAGAGCATCGTGTGCATGACGAGCAGCCCGTCGCGCGGGCGCACCAGGGCGAGCGCCTCCCGCGAGCGCAGCGCGACCTTGACCAGCGCGCACTGCCCGGTCTTGACCAGCGCGTCGCGCAGGAGCACGTACGGCTTGGTGCCCGGTCCGTCGGCCTGCATGAAGTAGGTCTTGTTGAAGTAGGTCGGGTCGACCTCGTCCTCCGCGACGAACTGCACGACCTCGACGGCCTTGGTCGTGGCGAGCGGGAGGTTGTCGAAGTCCTCCTTCTCGAGGATGACCATGCGACCGTCGGCGAGCTCGTAGCCCTTGGCGATCTCGGGGAAGGGGATCTCCTCGCCGTCGATCTCGCACACCCGGCGGTACTTGATGCGGCCTCCGTCGGAGGCGTGCACCTGGCGGAAGGCGATGTCCTTCTCCTCCGTGGCGGAGTAGAGCTTCACCGGGATGGTGACGAGCCCGAAGGAGATCGCGCCCTTCCAGATCGAGCGTGGCATGCGACCAGTCTCCCCCAGGCGGATCAGGCCGCGGCGGGCCCGTAGGCGAGGTGCACGACGCCGTTCTCGTACGCCGTCGACCCGAGCAGCGCGAGCCGGGTCCGCGCGGTCCCCTCCGGCAGCAGGTACGGCCCCTCGCCGAGCCCGACCGGGTAGACGAAGAGGTGCAGCTCGTCGACCAGGCCGTCGGCGAGCATCGCCCGCACGAGGGTGCCGCTGCCGCTCACGTAGATGTCGCCGTCGACCTCGTCCTTGAGCCGGGCGATCCGCGCCGGGTCGTAGGGCAGGACGCTCGCCGGGCCCCAGGAGGGTTCGGACAGGGTGCTCGACACGACGTGCTTGGGCGTGTCGTTGAAGAAGGGCGCGCCCGGGTCGTCCTCGGCCGTGCGCTGCGACCACGCCGGCGCGAACATCTCGTACGTCGTCCGCCCGAGCAGGATCGCCCGCGCGTCCCTCGTCAGCGCGGCGGTGTCCTCGGTCTGCGCGTCGGTCCAGGGGAAGTCGACCGTCCACATCGGCACCCCGACGGAGCCGTCGAGGGTGGTGAACTCGTGGACCTTGATGGCGCCCATGGCTCTGCACTCCAGTCGTCGAGGACGGTAGCCGTCCGTTCCCCCCTCTGACCGCGCGGACGACCGGAACTCATCGAAGCAGAACACGCACCTCGGCGAGAAAGGCGTCCTCGTCGACGGCGCTCCATGACGACCGTCGTGGAGCCGTCTCCGCGGGGCACCGAGCCCCGCAGAACTGTCAGAGGTGGCGGCAACAATCGTTCGTATGTTCGATCCGACGGTGAAGGTGGCGACGGCGGCACAGCTGTCCGCGCGCATCGCCGCTGCCCACGCGGCGCTGCTGGAGGCCGAGTGCGAGGAGCTGGTGCTCGCGGCGGCGTGGGCGGACGCGCACTACCTCGACCCGGACGGGTCGCGGCAGCACGAGCCCGCGCCGCTGATCGAGCGCTCGGTCGCCTGGGGCGGCGACGGCTGCCCGCAGGTCTCCGAGCACTGCGCGCTCGAGCTGGGCGCGCTGCGCGGGACCGGCGGGACGGCCGCGCGGATGCTGATCGCCGACGCCCTCGACGTACGGCACCGGCTCCCCCGGCTGTGGTCGCTGGTCAGGGCGGGTTCGGTGCGCCAGTGGCAGGCGCGGGCCGTGGCCCAGGCCACCCACGCGCTCGCCTGGGAGCAGGCCGTCGAGGTCGACGCCCGGCTGTCCGGCTTCCTGCCGCTGCTGCCGTGGGCCCGGTTCCGTCGGCTGCTCACCGCGGCGGTTCTCGAGGCCGACCCTGACGCGGCTCGGCAGCGGGCGGAGGACGCGGCCGCGTCGGTCGGCGTCTGGGCGTTCGACGGCGAGCACGGGCTGACGACCCTGGTCGCCAAGGCCGCGTCGGGCGACGTGACGTGGTTCCTCGCGGTGGTGGACCGCATCGCCGACCTCCTCGCCCTCGAGGGCGACCGCGACGACGCGGACGCGCGGCGCGCCAAGGCCGTCGGAGTCCTCGCGCAGCCGGCGAAGGCACTCGCGCTGCTCCTGGCCCACGCCGACGACACCGACCGCCGGACGGGCGAGGCCGAGCCGCTCCTGCCGCCCGACCTGGTCGAGCCCGACCCGCGTGCCGACCCCTCGCTCGACCTGACCGTGCCCGCCGCTGTCGGCGCCGACCACGCTCACGCGGCTCGCCCGTGCCGCACGACCCCGGGTCGTCCTGCACCTCCACCTGATCGACGCCACCGTGCGCGCCGGCGAGGGGCTCGTGCGGCCCGAGCACGGTGAGGCGCTCACGCTCGTCCAGGTGCGGGAGTGGCTGGCCGACACCGGCTGCTCCGTGACGGTCCGCCCGGTCGTCGACCCGGTGGCGACCGCGCCGGTCGACGCGTACGAGGTCCCGGGCCGCCTCCGCGACGCGCTGGTCCTGCGCAACCCGGTCGACGTTTTCCCCTTCGGCCAGGCGACGAGCCGCACGCTCGACGCCGACCACACGACCCCCTTCGTGCCGCTCGACCGCGGCGGGCCACCCGGCCAGACCGGGCTGCACAACCTCGGACCCCTGACCCGCCGCCACCACCGTGCGGTGACGCACGGCCGCTGGCGACGACGACAACCGGTCGAGGGCACCTACCTCTACCGGTCCCCGACCGGGTTCGTCTTCGCCGTGACCAACCACGGGACGCTGCGGCTGGGCCGCGGTGCGTTCACCGACGCGCTCTGGCGGGTGGCCGCGCCCGCCGGGACGTGGGAGGAGTCGGTCCTGGCCGCCTGAGGGCAGAGCCCTCAGTCCGTGGCGGCGTCCAGCTCCTCGGGGGCGTACCAGAGGAGGTCCCAGCGGTCGACCAGGCCGACCACCTCGTCGTCGTCGGCGACGTCGTCGAGGCTCCGACCGGTCGCGAGCCGGCGGGCCTCGGCCAGGTCGGCCGCGGCGTCGGGCTCGTCGCCGAACACCGCGGTGACCTGGGCCCAGCGCAGCCCGGTGACCTCGACGGTCCCGAAGTCGTCGCCCGAGGCGCGCACCTGCCCGTCGCCGAGGTCCGCGGCCACGACGAGCCGGGGCGCAGCCTGCGCGACCAGGGCGGCGAGGCCGGCGTAGCCGAGCGCGACGAACCCGGCCTCCTCGTCGTCGGAGGCCCCGAGCCCGTGCGCCTCGCGCAGGGCCGGGCCGGCGGCGTACGCGGTCAGGGTGCCGAGGTCCTCGCTGGCCCGGAGGCGACGGGCCTGGTCGGAGGAGACGGGGACGAAGGCCGAGGTCGTGCTCATGCGGACTCTCCCGTCCCGGCCTCCGGAGCCCGTCGGGCCGGGGCCTTCGTGGCTGGGGCCCTCTTCGCCGGCGCGGCCCTCTTCGCCGGCGCGGCCTTCTTCGCGGCGGCCTTCTTCGCGGTGGCCTGCTTCGCGGTGGCCTTCGAGGCGGCGGCGCGACGGGCGTCGGGGCTGGCGGACCGGGTCGGCTGTCGCCGGGCGGCCGGCTCGGTGGTGCCGACGAGCTCGTCGACGGCGTCCTCGAGGCACTGGACGAGGACGTCGAGGTCACCGATCGCGTCGCGGTCGGCGGTGAGGCCGAAGAACACGTCGCCGTCGTAGGAGGTCACGCCGACGGCGAGCAGGTGGCCCGGGCCGAGCGGCACCACGGGGTAGGTCTCCTCCACGGCGGCGCTGCCCGCGAAGAGCGGCGCCTGGGGCCCGGGGACGTTGGTGATCAGCAGGTCGTGCGGGCGCCGCACGGTCTCGGCCGCGACCCGGACGCCGAGCGCGTGCAGCGTCGCGGGGGCGAAGCCGGCGATGTCGGTCAGGGTCCGCGCGTCCACGGCGCGGCCGCTGCTGCGGTGCGCCTTGGAGCCGTACGCGACCTGGTGCAGCCTCATCAGCGCGTTGGCCTCGCCCACCGGCAGGTCCTGCAGGTGCGGGGCGACCTGGACGCCGAGCGAGGAGGTGCCGCCCTCGTCCTCGACGACGCTCATCGGCACGAGCGCGCGCAGCGTGGTCCTCGTCCGGAGCTCCCCGCGGGTCAGCAGCCAGGCGCGCAGCGCGCCCGCCACGCGGCGAGGACCACGTCGTTGACCGTGTGGCCGTGCGCGGCGTGGACCGCCTGCAGGTCGGCCAGGCGGGCGCGGGCCGTGGCGAAGCGCCGGTGCTGCGACACCGGGCCGGCGAGCGGCGAACCGGTCGGCGGGCGCCCGCTCCGCAGGGCGTCCTCGGCCAGCGCGCCCAGGCCGGCGCCGATCGTGCCGCCGACGACCTCGCCGACGGCCAGCGCGACGCCGAGGGCCCCGGTCACCAGGCCGCGGACGTTGTCGACGGCCTTGACCGGGTCCTGCGCGCTCTCCCACAGGGCGCCGACGACCAGGTCGGTCGGTGACGGCTCCAGCGCGGGGTGCCACTCGGTCGCCGGGCCCGGCGTCGGGACCTCCTCGGTGTCGAGGAGCACCTGGGTCAGGTCGACGGTGTCGCCGCCGTCCACGAGCGCGAGGTGGACCTTCTCCACGAGGGCGATGCGCCCGCCCTCCAGCCCCTCGACGACGTGGAGCTCCCACAGCGGCCGCGAGCGGTCGAGCCGGCGCGCCAGCACCGAGGCGACGAAGGCCCGCAGCTGGTCGGGGCGACCGGGGCGCGGCAGCGCGGCCGGGCGGACGTGGAAGGAGAGGTCGAAGTCGTCGTCGTCCACCCACACCGGTGCGGCGAGCCGGCCGGGCACGGAGAGCACGCGCTGGCGGTAGCGGGGGGCGTACGCGACCCGGCTCTCCACGAGCGCGGCGACGGCCTCCAGGTCGAGGCCGTCGGTCCGCGTGCCGGGGTCGAGGACGATCACGGTGCCGACGTGCTCGGGGGTGCGCGCGGTGTCGAGGGCCAGCAACGAGACCTCGAGGGGCGTCAGTCTCTGGGCCACGCGACCACGGTACGGCGTGCGTGGAGCGCAGCCGTCCGTCGGGCGGGAACCCGGCCCCGCCGAGGGTCGCGCGCCTATCCTGGACCGCCGGGCCCGACACCGGTCGGGACCACCGGCAGCAGCCCCAGGGGAATCGTGAAGGTGACCGTCGAGCACCGCCCGGACGCGACCAGCGAGCTGGCCGCGCTGATGCGCGAGCGCGTGGTGGTCATGGACGGCGCGATGGGCACCCTGCTGCAGCAGCAGGGCCTCGGCGAGGCCGACTTCCGTGGCGAGCGCTTCGCCGACTGGCCCAGCGACGTGCAGGGCAACAACGACCTGCTGAACCTCACCCAGCCCGACCTCATCGAGCGCCTGCACACGCAGTACCTCGACGCGGGCGCCGAGCTGGTCGAGACCAACACCTTCAACGCGCAGCGCATCTCGCTGGCCGACTACGGCATGAGCGCGCTCGCCTACGAGGTGAACGTCGCGGCCGCGCGGATCGCGCGGCGCGCCTGCGACGCCGTCGAGGCCCGCGAGCCCGGCCGGCGCCGCTGGGTGCTCGGCGCGATCGGCCCGACGAACCGCACGGCCTCCATCTCCCCCGACGTGAACGACCCCGGGGCGCGCAACGTCACCTTCGACGAGCTCGTCGAGGCCTACCTCGAGCAGGCGCGGGGTCTGGTCGACGGCGGGGCCGACCTGCTGATCATCGAGACGATCTTCGACACGCTCAACGCACGCGCCGCGATCTTCGCGGTCGAGACGCTCTTCGAGGAGCACGGCCGCCGCTGGCCGGTGATCATCTCCGGGACGATCACCGACGCGTCCGGGCGCACGCTGTCGGGCCAGGTGACCGAGGCCTTCTGGGACTCGGTGCGCCACGCGCGCCCGCTCGCCGTCGGCCTCAACTGCGCCCTCGGCGCGGGCGACCTGCGCCCCTACGTCGCCGAGCTGTCGCGGATCGCGGACACCTTCGTCTCCACCCACCCCAACGCCGGGCTGCCGAACGCGTTCGGCGAGTACGACGAGACGCCCGAGGACCTGGCGCGGGTGCTCGGCGAGTTCGCCCGCTCCGGTCTGGTCAACGTCGTCGGCGGGTGCTGCGGGACCACGCCGGAGCACATCGCGGCCCTTGCCGCCGCCGTCGCTCCCGACGCCGGCGGCGTGGCCCGCGAACCGGCCGACGTCGCGCCGGCGCTGCGGCTCTCGGGCCTGGAGCCGCTGACGGTCACCGCGGAGTCGCTCTTCGTCAACATCGGCGAGCGGACCAACATCACCGGCTCGGCCCGCTTCCGGAACCTGATCAAGGCCGGCGACTACGCCACCGCGCTCGAGGTCGCCCGCCAGCAGGTCGAGTCCGGCGCCCAGATCATCGACATCAACATGGACGAGGGCATGATCGACGGGGTCGCCGCGATGCAGCGCTTCGCCCGCCTCGTCGCCACCGAGCCCGACATCTGCCGGGTGCCGGTGATGGTCGACTCCTCCAAGTGGGAGGTCGTGGAGGCCGGCGTCAAGGCGCTGCAGGGCAAGACGATCATCAACTCGATCTCGCTCAAGGAGGGCGTCGAACCCTTCCTGGCCCACGCCCGGCTGGCGCGCAAGCACGGCGCCGCGGTCGTGGTCATGGCCTTCGACGAGGAGGGCCAGGCCGACACCCTCGAGCGCCGCCAGGACGTGTGCCAGCGGGCGTACGACCTGCTCGTCGGCGAGGTCGGCTTCCCGCGAGAAGACATCATCTTCGACCCCAACGTCTTCGCCCTGGCCACCGGGATCGAGGAGCACGCGACCTACGGCGTCGACTTCATCGAGGCCGTGCGCTGGATCAAGAAGAGCCTGCCCGGTGCGCTCGTCTCCGGCGGCATCTCGAACGTCTCCTTCTCCTTCCGCGGCAACAACCGGGTGCGCGAGGCCATCCACGCGGTCTTCCTGTTCCACGCCATCGAGGCCGGGCTCGACATGGGCATCGTCAACGCGGGCGCGCTCGCGGTCTACGACGACATCGAGCCCGACCTGCGCGAGCGCATCACCGACGTCGTCCTGAACCGCCGCCCGGACGCGACCGAGCGGCTCCTCGAGGTCGCCACCGAGTACGCGGGGCGCGACCGCGACGAGACGGTCACCGAGCAGGAGTGGCGGGCCCTCCCGGTGCGTGAGCGGATCACCCACGCGCTCGTGCACGGCATCGACAGCTGGGTCGTCGAGGACACCGAGGAGCTGCGCCTCGAGCTCGCCGCCTCGGGCGGGCGTCCGCTCGACGTCATCGAGGGTCCGCTGATGGACGGCATGGGCACGGTGGGCGACCTGTTCGGCGCCGGCAAGATGTTCCTGCCCCAGGTCGTGAAGTCCGCCCGCGTGATGAAGCGGGCGGTCGCCCACCTGGTGCCCTTCATCGACGCCGAGAAGCAGCCCGGCGAGCAGAGCACCAAGGGCAAGGTCGTCATGGCCACGGTCAAGGGCGACGTCCACGACATCGGCAAGAACATCGTCGGCGTGGTCCTGCAGTGCAACAACTACGACGTCGTCGACCTCGGCGTGATGGTCCCCGGCCAGAAGATCCTCGACACGGCGAGGGCCGAGGGCGCCGACCTGATCGGGGTGTCGGGGCTGATCACGCCGTCGCTGGACGAGATGGTCACCCTGGCCCGCGAGATGGAGCGCCAGGGGTTCACGATCCCGCTGCTGCTCGGCGGCGCGACCACCTCCCGCGCGCACACCGCGGTCAAGGTGGCGCCGCAGTACTCGGGCCCGGTCGTGTGGGTCAAGGACGCGTCGCGCTCGGTGCCCACGGTGGCGTCGCTGATCTCCGACGAGCGCCGCCCGGCCCTGCTCGCGTCGGTGGCGGCCGACTACGCCTCGCTGCGCGAGCGGCACGGCGCCAAGCGCAACGACCGGCCGCTGCGCTCGTACGCGCAGGCCAAGGCGCACGCGACCCCGCTCGTGTGGGAGGGCCCCGAGGGCCACCGCCCCGTACGCCCGCGCATGCTCCAGCAGCAGGCGCGCGACCTGCACACCTCCGAGGAGCCGACCGGGTCGCACGCGGTCGCCTCGTACACGCGCACCTTCGAGGACTACGACCTCGACGAGCTGCGCACCTTCATCGACTGGAGCCCGTTCTTCGGCGCCTGGGAGATGCGCGGGCGCTTCCCCGACCTGCTGCACAACCCGGCGACGTCGGACGTGGCGCGCAAGCTCTACGACGACGCCCAGCGGATGCTCGACCGGCTGACCAGGGAGAAGTGGCTCCGGGCCGCGGGGACGTTCGGCCTCTTCCCGGCCAACCGGGTGGGGAGCGACGACACCGAGCTCTACACCGACGAGGCGCGGACCGGGGTGCGGGCCGTCCTGCACCACCTGCGCCAGCAGGGCCAGCACCGCGAGGGCGTGCCGAACCGCTCGCTCGCCGACTTCGTCGCGCCGAAGGAGAGCGGGCTGACCGACTACGTCGGCGCCTTCGCCGTGACGGCGGGGCACGGGTCGGCGGAGCGCGTGAAGGCCTTCAAGGCCGACCTCGACGACTACGGCGCGATCCTGCTCGAGTCGCTGGCCGACCGTCTCGCCGAGGCCTTCGCCGAGCGGCTGCACCAGCGGGTGCGCCGCGAGTTCTGGGGCTACGCGCCCGACGAGCACCTCGAGGGCGACGACCTCATCGCCGAGCGCTACCGGGGCATCCGCCCGGCGCCGGGCTACCCCGCGTGCCCCGACCACACCGAGAAGCAGACCCTGTGGGGGCTGCTCGACGTGGAGCGCACGGTCGGGATCTCGCTGACCGAGTCGATGGCCATGTGGCCGGGCGCGGCGGTCAGCGGCTGGTACCTCGGCCACCCGCAGAGCCAGTACTTCGTCGTCGGACGCCTCGGCCGCGACCAGGTCTCGGAGTACGCGCAGCGCAAGGGCTGGACGCTGTCCGAGGCCGAGCGCTGGCTCGCGCCCAACCTCGACTACGTCCCCGAGGACTAGCGGGGGTAGGAAGGGAGCATGAGCGAGCAGACGAGCGGGACGAACGACCGGACCGGCGAGACGAGCCACGAGCCCACGAGCCGGCAGGCCAGCCCCACCTCCAGCACGGACGGGCCCGCCGACATGAAGGCGGGCGTGCGGCCGGGCGACAGCATGAGGGAGCTGCGCCACCCCGAGGAGAACAACGGCATCACCGCCGAGGAGGAGGCCCGCCGCCAGGCCAACGTGCAGGCCGCCGCCGACGAGGCCGAGCGGATGCGCAACGCGCCCGGGCACCACGGGCGCGACCACCTCTAGCTAGCTGGGTGCGCCCACCCGGACGTCGGGCGCGCCCACGCGGGCCGCGTCGGCGGTGAGGTCGTCGGGCTGGGTCTGCGACTCGCGCTCGGCGGCGACGCGGGCCGCGTAGTGCTCGACCTCGCGCTCCACGTCGGCGTCGTCCCAGCCGAGCACCGGCGCCACCAGGCGCGCGACCTCCTCGGCCGCCTTCGTGCCGCGGTCCCAGGTCTCGATGCTGGCCCGCGTCCGTCGGGCGAGGATGTCGTCGAGGTGCAGGGCGCCCTCGTGCGAGGCGGCGTACACGGCCTCGACCCGCAGGTACTCCCCCGCCCCGGCCAGCGGCTCGGCGAGCGTCGGGTCGGCCTCGATCAGCTCCAGGAGCTCCGGCAGCAGCGAACCGTAGCGGTTGAGCAGGTGCTCCACCCAGGTCTGCTCCAGCCCGGTGCGCTCGGCGAGCAGGCGGCGGGAGTTCCACAGCGCGTGGTAGCCGTCGGCGCCGACGAGCGGCACGTGCTCGGTGATCGACGGGCCGGTGCCGACGTCGAGGTCCCGCACGGCCGCGTCGACCGCGTCGAGCGCCATGATCCGGTAGGTCGTGTACTTGCCGCCCGCGACCGCCGTCAGGCCGGGGACGGGCGAGGAGACGGCGTGCTCGCGCGAGAGCTTGGACGTCGACTCGTCCTCGCCGGCCAGCAGCGGACGCAGCCCCGCGTACACGCCGATGACGTCGTCGCGGGTGAGCGGGTCGGCGAGCAGCGCGTTGACGTGGTCGAGGACGTAGTCGATGTCGGCCGCGCTGGCCGCCGGGTGCGCGAGGTCGAGCGCCCAGTCGGTGTCGGTCGTCCCGATGAACCAGAAGTTCCCCCACGGGATGACGAAGAGCAGGCTCTTCTCGGTCCGGGTGATGATCCCGGTGCGCGAGCTGATCCGCTCGCGGGGCACGACGAGGTGGATGCCCTTGGAGGCGCGCACGCGGAACTGCCCGCGCCCGCCGATCATCTCCTGGATCTCGTCGACCCAGACGCCGGTCGCGTTGATCACGTGCTTGGCGCGGACCTCGACGTGCGTGCCGGTCTCGAGGTCGGTGACCGTCGCGCCGGTGATCCGCCCGGCCGTCCGGGTGAAGCCGCTGACCCGCGCGCTGCTGGCCACGAGCGCACCGAAGTGGGCGGCCGTGCGGGCGATCATCATCGTGTGCCGGGCGTCGTCGACCTGGCCCTCGTAGAAGGTGATCGACCCGGTCAGCGCCCCGGGCTTCGCCGAGGGGAACGCCTCGTACGTCGACCGCCTGCCGTGGTGCTTGAGGTGCGACGGGACGCCCCGCCCGGCGCCCATGACGTCGTAGACGCCGATGCCGAGGCCCGCGTACGCGCGGTCGATGCCCGTCTTCTGCAGCGGGTAGAGGAACTCGACGGGGTGCGCCAGGTGCGGGCAGAGCGTCTCGAGGGCGAGCTTGCGCTCCTTGAGCGCCTCGAAGACGAGGGCGAAGTTCAGCTGCTCGAGGTAGCGCAGGCCGCCGTGGAAGAGCTTGCTCGACCGGCTCGACGTCCCGGCCGCCCAGTCACGCGCCTCGACGAGACCGACCTTGAGCCCGCGGGTCACGGCGTCGAGCGCCGCGCCGGCACCGACCACGCCGCCGCCGACCACGAGGACGTCGAGCTCCTCCTCCCCCATCCGGCGCAGGGCGTCGGCGCGGGCCCCCGGGCTCAGGGGGGTGCTCATGGGGGTGCCGAGGGAAGCCATGCCCCTAGTGTCCCCGGTCCGGAAGGCCGCTCCCCCGCACCCCTCAGTCGACGTCGACCCAGCCGTACGTGCGCTCGACGGCCTTCTTCCAGCCGGCGTAGCCCTCCTCGCGCGACGCCTCGTCCTGCTGCGGCGTCCAGCGCCGGTCCTCGTGCCAGTTCTCGCGCAGCTCGTCGGGGTCGGACCAGAAGCCGACCGCGAGCCCGGCGGCGTACGCCGCCCCGAGCGCGGTCGTCTCGGCCACCTGCGGGCGGCTCACCTCGACGCCGAGGACGTCGGACTGGATCTGCATGCAGAGGTCGTTGGCGGTGACGCCGCCGTCGACCTTGAGCACGTCGAGGTGCACGCCGGAGTCGGCCTCCATGGCGTCGACGACGTCGCGGCTCTGGTAGCAGATCGCCTCCAGCGCGGCCCGGGCGAGGTGGGCGTTGGTGTTGTAGCGCGACAGCCCGACGATCGCGCCGCGCGCGTCGGAGCGCCAGTACGGCGCGAACAGCCCGGAGAAGGCGGGCACGAAGTAGACCCCGCCGTTGTCGTCGACCGAGCGGGCCAGCGCCTCGCTCTCGGCGGCGTCGCCGATGATCTTGAGCTGGTCGCGCAGCCACTGGACCGCCGAGCCGGTCACGGCGATCGAGCCCTCGAGGGCGTACACGGGCTTGGCGTCGCCGAGCTGGTAGCAGACCGTCGACAGCAGCCCGTTCTTGCTGCGGACCAGCTCCTCACCGGTGTTCATCAGCAGGAAGTTGCCGGTGCCGTAGGTGTTCTTGGCCTCGCCCGCGGACAGGCAGACCTGGCCCACCATCGCCGCGTGCTGGTCGCCGAGGACGCCGGCGATCGGGACCTCCGCCTTCCACAGGCCGCCCCTGGACTGCGTGTGGCCGAAGAGGTTCGGGTCCGACGACGGCCGGATCTCGGGCAGCATCTGCTCCGGGACGCCGAAGACCTCGAGCAGCTCGGGGTCCCAGCGCAGCGTCTCGAGGTCCATCAGCATCGTGCGCGAGGCGTTGGTGACGTCGGTGAGGTGGACGCCGCCGTCGGTGCCGCCGGTCATGTTCCACAGCAGCCAGGTGTCCATCGTGCCGAAGACCACCTCGCCGGACTCGGCCGCCTCGCGGACCCCGTCGACGTTGTCGAGGATCCACTTGAGCTTGCCGCCCGCGAAGTAGGTCGCCGGCGGCAGCCCGGAGCGCTCCCGGACCAGGTCGGCGTGCCCGTCGCGCTCGAGCGCCGCGGCGATCTTGTCGGTCCGGGTGTCCTGCCAGACGATCGCGTTGTAGCAGGGCCGCCCGGTGGTGCGGTCCCACACCATCGTCGTCTCGCGCTGGTTGGTGATGCCCACCGCGACCACGTCGGACAGGTCGGCCCTCGCCCGGCGCAGGGCCTTCTTGGCCACGGTCCGGGTGCGCTCCCAGATCTCGTCCGGGTCGTGCTCGACCCAGCCCGAGCGCGGCATGAGCTGCTCGTGCTCGAGCTGGTGGCGGGCCACCTCGCGACCGTCGTGGTCGAAGAGCATGCAGCGGGTGCTGGTCGTTCCCTGGTCGAGCGCGGCGACGAGCTCAGGCATCCCCCCACCGTAGCGACGACCCCTCCCCGCGCCCCGATAGCCTCGTGCCCGCAGAACACCCCGCGCCGAGAGGACCTGGCCCCATGACCGTCTCCCACGGCTTCGGCGGGCGGCGCCGCCCCCAGCGCACCGACCTCCCGCCCGGGCAGTACGACGCCGGGCGCGAGTGGCCGGTGCTGACCGCCGAGGTCACGCCGCACCTCGACCCGCAGCGTTGGACGATGAGCGTCGACGGCCTGGTCGACTCCCCCACCACGTGGTCCTGGGACGAGATGCACGCGCTGCCCCAGTCCGACTACGAGGGCCCGATCCACTGCGTGACGACCTGGTCGAAGTTCGCCATGACGTGGTCGGGGGTGAGCGTGGACCTGCTGCTGGACGCCGTCGGCGTGCAGGACCGCGCGGCGTACGTGCTCGCCACCTCGACCACCGGCTACACCACGAACCTGCCGCTGGAGCACCTGCGCGGCGGCAAGGCGTGGGTCGCCTGGAGCGCCGACGGCGCGCCGCTCACGCGCGAGCACGGCGGCCCCGTCCGGTTGCTCGTGCCGCACCTGTACTTCTGGAAGTCGGCCAAGTGGGTGACCCGCTTGACGCTGCTCGAGCACGACCAGCAGGGCTTCTGGGAGGTCAACGGCTACCACGACCTCGGCGACCCCTGGCGCGAGCAGCGCTACCAGGGTGACTGAGGCCGCGGTCGCGCCCGGGCCGGTGCCGGCGGGCGGCTGGCGCACGGCCACGGTCCGCGAGGTCGTCCACCCGCACCCGCGCGGGGTGGTGCTGCGCCTCGAGGTGCCCGACCGGGTCGACCACCTGCCGGGTCAGCACTACGTCGTCCGCCTCACCGCGCCCGACGGCTACACCGCCCAGCGCTCGTACTCGCTCTCCTCCTCCCCCGACGACCCGCTCGTCGAGATGTTCGTGGAGCGCCTCGACGACGGCGAGGTGTCGACCTACCTGGCCGACGGGGTCGCCGTGGGCGACGCGCTCGACGTCCGGGGGCCGATCGGGGGCTGGTTCGTGTGGCGCGGCGGCACGCCGGCGCTGGGGATCGGCGGCGGGACGGGCGTCGTCCCCCTGGTGGCGATGCTGCGGCACGCCCGGGCGACCGGGCAGCAGGACCGGCTCCGGCTGGCCGCGGCCGCCCGCACCGTCGACGACCTCCCGTACGGCGACGAGCTCCGCGCAGCGGGGGCCGTGCTGGCGCTCAGCCGCGAGGCCGACCGCGACGGGCGACCCGCGGGCCGCCTCCGTCCCGGGGAGGTCGCGCCGCTGCTCGGCGACCGCGGCCCCGGGTGGACGGCGTTCGTGTGCGGTTCGGCGGGGTTCGCCGAGTCGGCGACGGGGCTGCTGACCGGGCTGGGCGTCGCCGACGGTGACATCCGCGTGGAGCGGTTCGGTCCGAGCTGAGGCTGAGGAGCCCCCGCGGACTCCTGCACGGTCGATCACACCAGGGTGGCTGCGGTGGCAGGAGTCGGCCACGGTCACCGCGATCACGCATGCTGGAGGCGCACGGCCCCCGAGCAGGACGACGACGAGGACGGACACGATGCGCATGACGACGCGCTGGCCGGCTGCAGCAGCGCTGGCAGCGGTGCTGCTGGCGACGGCGGCCTGCGACCAGCCGGTCGACCTCCCCCGCGCGACCGGCGGCACCTCGAGCAGCAGCGCCGGCGCACCGGCCACACTGACCATCCCGATCACCATCGCCGGCGGCCAGGTCTCCCCGAACGGGCAGAAGATCACGACCTCGGTCGGCCGGCCCGTGGTCCTGCAGGTGACCAGCGACGAGGCCGACGAGATCCACGCGCACATCGGTGACGGCGGCTACGAGCTCGAGGTGGCCGCCGGCACCCCGACGACGGGGACCTTCACCCCGTCCTCGCCCGGCAGCTTCGAGATCGAGTCGCACCACCTCGAGAAGGTCATCGTCATCCTCGACGTGAGCTAGGAGACAGCGACGTGCCCCCGAACGTCATGGACGCCCCCCTCGTGCTGGCCCCGCTGCACGGCATCGCCTCGCGCCACGACCTGCCGCTGCCCTTCCCCTTCGTGGTGACCGGCGCGGGCGTCGCGCTGGTCGTCTCCTTCGTCGTCCTCGGGCTGGCGTGGAAACGGCCCCGGTTCGCTGCGGTCGGCGGCGTCGAGCTGCCCCGGCTGACCCGCTTCGTCGACGCCCCGGGCACCCGGGCCGTCGCGCGGCTGCTGGTGCTCGCCCTCTTCCTCCTCGTCGCCGCGGCGCTGTTCGCCGGGCGCGACCTGCTGACCAACCCGGTCTTCGGCTTCGTCTTCGTGTGGATGTGGGTGGGGCTCGTCCCGCTCTCGCTGCTGCTCGGGCCCTGCTGGCGCGCGACGAACCCGCTGCGCACGATCCACCGGCTGCTGTGCGCGCTGGCCCGGACCGACCCCCGCGAGGGCCTGGTCGCGCTGCCGCGCTGGGCCGGGCTGTGGCCGGGCGCGATCCACCTGGCCGCCTTCACCTTCGTCGAGCTCGTCCAGCCCGACCGCACGACGCTGCCGGTCATGCGGATCTGGGCGCTGGCCTGGCTGGTCGTCGTCGTGATCGGCGCGATCGTCTTCGGCGAGCGGTGGTTCGCCGCGTCCGACCCGTTCGAGGTCTACTCGACCGCGGTCGCCCGGCTCTCCCCCTGGCACCGCACCGGCGACACGATCCGCCTGGTGAACCCGCTCGCCGGCCTCGCCGCCTGGCGACCGCCGGTCGGCGCGGTCGGGGTCGTCGCGGTGCTGCTCGGCAGCACGGCCTTCGACAGCTTCACCAACACGTCGCGCTGGATCAGCACGGTGCAGTCCTCCGCGGTCCCCGGCGTGGTCTGGGCGACCGGCGGGCTGCTCGTGATGATCCTGGCCGTGCTCGTCACCTTCACCGCGGCCGCCGCCTGGATGGCGCGCTACGGCCCCGGGAGCCCCCGCACCTACGCGCGGGCCATGGCCGGGTCGCTGGTGCCGATCGTCGTCGGGTACGCGGTCGCCCACTACTTCACGCTGCTCGTGATCGAGGGCCAGCGCGTGCTGGTCAACCTCTCCGACCCGCTGGGCCGTGGCTGGAACCTCTTCGGCACGGCCGGCTGGCGGGTCGACGCCTCGATCGCCGACCACCCCACGGCGATCGCGCTGGTCCAGCTCGTCGCGATCGTGGCGGGCCACGTCCTCGGCGTGGTCGCCGCGCACGAGAAGGCCGTGACCCTGCTCCCGCCCGAGAGGGCCCTGCGCGGGCAGTGGCCGATGCTCGTGCTGATGGTCGGTTACACCAGTGCCGGGCTGGTGCTGCTGTTCTCCCCCTAGGCCCACCTCGACCCGGCCTGCTAGCGTCCATGTCCTGACAAAGACCGGCACGGGCCGGACGCCGTACGGGAGGACCGTCGAGGATGACGCCAACGAACACCGCCACCCCGCTGCGCGTCGGGGTCGTCGGCCTCGGCTGGATGGGCCAGGTGCACGCCCGCGCGTACACGCGCGTGGCGCAGCACTACCTCGACGCCCCGCTGCGTCCCGTGCTCGTGGCCGTCGCCGACACCGCCGCCGACGAGCGCCTCGCGCGGGCCGTGGCGGCGTACGGGTTCGCCGACGTCCACGCCGACTGGCACGACCTCGTCGAGCGCGACGACATCGACGTCGTGAGCATCACCGGCCCGAACTTCATCCACCGCGACGTGGCCGTCGCCGCCGCGCGGGCCGGCAAGCACCTCTGGCTGGAGAAGCCGGCCGGGCGCGACGCCGGGGAGACCGCCGAGATCGCCGGGGCGGTCGCCGCCGCGGGCGTGCAGAGCGCGGTGGGCTTCAACTACCGCAACGCGCCGGCCGTCGAGCTGGCCCGCAGCCTGGTCGCGCAGGGCCGGCTCGGTCGGGTCGAGCAGGTCCGCATCACCATGCTCGCCGACTACGCCGCGCACCCCGAGGGCGCGCTGACCTGGCGCTACCAGAACGTTTGGTCCGGGTCGGGCGTGCTCGGCGACCTGGTGAGCCACGGGGTCGACCTCGGCCGTCACGTGGTCGGGGAGATCACGTCGCTGGTCTGCGACACCGCGACCTTCATCACCGAGCGGCCGGCCCTGAGCGGCGCGGCCTTCGCGCACACCGCGCGCGGCACCGGGGCCCTGGCCCCGGTCGAGAACGAGGACTACGCGGGGGCGCTGCTCGCCTTCGCCGGCGGCGCGCGGGGCACGCTCGAGTCGAGCCGCGTCGCGGTCGGTGAGCAGTGCACGTACGGCATCGAGGTCCACGGCGACCGCGGGGCGCTGGCCTGGGACTTCCGCCGGATGGGCGAGCTGCGGGTGTGCCTCGACCAGGACTTCACCGACGCCTCGTGGGCCACCCGGCTCGTCGCCCCGGGCGACGGGGAGCTGGCCGCCTTCCAGCCCGGGTCGGGCATCGCGATGAGCTACGACGACCTCAAGGTCGTGGAGGCGAACCGGCTGCTGCGCTCCATCGCCGACCGCGTGCCGCAGGGGGCCACCATCGCCGACGCGCTCCGGGCCGCGCACCTGGTCGACGCCATGGCGCTCTCGGCGCGCGAGCGTCGCTGGGTCGACGTCCCCGGCTGACGGGACCGGTGCCGGCGTGCAGCCGCGACGGGCCGCGTTTGTGCTGACAAGCACTTCCGCTCCCCCTAGGGTGGCCCCATGACGCAGGGCGCGCTGGGGCGCGAGCTCGACATCACGCTCGACCGCAGCTCGTCGACGCCGCTCTACCACCAGCTGGCGCAGTCGATCGAGCACGCGATCACCTCCGGCGAGCTCGCGCCCGGCGACCGCCTGGAGAACGAGCTGTCGCTGACCAACCGCCTCGGGCTCTCCCGCCCGACGGCCCGGCAGGCCATCCAGGAGCTCGTCAAGAAGGGCCTGCTGGTCCGCAAGCGCGGCGTCGGGACGCAGGTCGTGCGGTCGCAGTTCCGTCGCGACGAACGCCTCTCCAGCCTCAACGAGGACCTGGCCAAGGCCGGCCGCGTCCCGAGCACCCGGCTGCTGCAGTTCGCCGTGGGCCCGCTCGAGGACGACGTGCGCGACGCGCTCGAGGGCGACCAGGTCACCGAGGGCGACTTCGTGACGATCCGGCGGCTGCGGCTGGCCGACGGGGTGCCCATCGCCATCCTCACCAACTACCTGCCCGCGCGCTTCGACATCGCCCGCGCCGACGTCGAGGAGGGCCGCAGCCTCTACGGCCACCTGCGCACCCTCGGCGTCAACCTCAAGATCGCCCACCAGCGGATCTCGGCCCGGCTGATGACCGAGGAGGAGGCCGGGCTGCTCGACTCCGAGGTCCCGTCGGCCTGCCTCACCGTCGAGCGGACCGCGTACGACGACGTCGGCCAGTTCGTCGAGCTGGGCCGTCACGTCTACCAGGCCGCGCACTACTCGATCCAGTCCTCCCTCGTCGTCTGAGGCAGGACGCGTCGTTCAGGCGTCCAGGACGCCCGAGCGGCTGGCCACGGGGGGCTCGGTGGACCAGGGGAAGTTGATCCAGCGCGAGGTGCGGCGCCAGGCGTAGTCGCAGGCGATGACCGAGTGCGGCTTCTCGTAGAGGACGGCGGTGCGCATCTCCCGGACGTGACCGGCGCAGAAGTCGGCGACGAGCTCGAGGGTCTTGCCGGTGTCGGCGACGTCGTCGACCACGAGCACGGCGGCCGAGTCGAGGTCCTGCGCGTCGAGGAAGGGCGGCAGCATGACGGGGACGTCCAGGCGGCTGTCGACCCCGGTGTAGAACTCGACGCTGATCGTGAACAGGTTCTTGCAGTCGATCGCGTACGCCAGGCTGCCGGCCGGGATGAGGCCGCCGCGGGCGATGCCCAGCACCACGTCGGGCACGAAACCGCTGTCGGCGACCGCCTGCGCGAGCTCGCGGACCCCCTGGCCGTAGAGCTCCCAGGTGAGGACCTCGCGCTCGGGCTGGACCTCGGTCATGAGACCACCACCAGACCAGTGCGCACGGTGGTTTGAACGACCCGCGCAGCGGTGGTAGAACGGGAACCAGAGCGCGACCAGGACCGCGAGCAGCGTCGCCCGGTTCTGGTCTCGCCCTCGAGGCAGGGTTCGGGAGCGGTCACGGACCTCATCCTGCCGGGTCGGCGCGGTGCGCGGCGTCGAGGGCCAGCAGCGCGAAGCTGCCCAGCCAGTGCGTGCTCATGAAGCCCGTCTCCGCCAGCGCGGCGAACCCCGCCTCCCGGTGCCGCGACGCGGCGCCCCGCAGCACCGACGCCCGGCCGTCGTCGGCCGGCAGCGCGTCGGCGAGGTGGTCCAGCGCGGCGGCCCGCGACAGGTTCAGGCCGTCGAGGTGGCCGACCTGCCCGTCGCTCCGGTCCGGCACGACGACGGGCTCGAGCAGCGTGCCCGGCTCCCCCGCCGCCAGCCCCGGCCAGAAGGCGGTGAGCCAGCCGGGAAGGTCCGCGGGCGGGAGCACCCGGCGGACGAGGTCGGCCTCGACCAGGCCCGGGGAGAGGAAGTCGTGCCCCGACGGCTCCCAGCGCAGCGGCGCGTCGACGTCGGGCACGAACCACTGGTCGACGTACGCCCGCACGGCCTCGGCGAGGTCGCCGCGACCGAGCGGGCCGGCGGCGTCGAGCAGCAGCCCGAGCGCGAACGCGGTGCTCGCGTGCGTGCCGTCGCGGACCGGGCGACCGGCCCGCGGCAGCCAGGCGAGGACGAGGTCGGCGACGACGTCGGCCGCCGGGCGCACCGCGTCGGCCCAGGCCCGCGCCACCGGCAGGTCCGCCGCCGCGCTCGTGCACGCGGCGCCGAGCATCGCCAGCCACGCCCACCCGTACGGGCGCTCGAAGGACGGCTCCCGGACGAGCACCGCCGCCTCGGCGGCGAGGTTGGCCGCGGTCAGGTGCGCGTCGAGCACCGCGGTCACCGCGGCGGCGTCGACGGCCCGACCGTGATCGCGCAGCAGCCGCACGAGCAGCCAGTGCGTGTGCACGGCCGAGTGCCAGTCGTAGCAGCCGTGGAACGCCGGGTGGCGCTCGCGCGGCAGCCGCAGGTCCTCGGGCGAGCCGATCACCGCGACCAGCGCGTACGGGTGCTCCCGCGTCGCGTTGCCGACCGCGGTCCGGGCGAGCGCCGCCCGGTCGACGCCGTCGACGCCGCTCTCCCCCGTCAGAACGCCACCAGGTACATGATCACGATGTTCGCGGCCAGCAGCGGGACCGCCGTCGGCAGCTGGGCCCTGATCACCGCGTAGTTGCTCTTGAGCTCCAGCAGCGCCACCGGGACGATGTTGAAGTTCGCCGCCATCGGCGTGCAGAGGGTGCCGCAGTAGCCCGACAGCATCCCGATGGCGAAGACCGCCGGCGGGTTGCCGCCCATCGCGGCGACCAGGACCGGGTAGCCGATCGCGGCGGTGAGGACCGGGAACGCCGCGAACGCGTTGCCCATGATCACCGTGAACACGGCCATCCCGACGCAGTAGAGGATCACCGCGGGCAGCAGCGAACCCTTCGGCAGCACCGCCGACACCGTCGTGCCGATCGCGTCGCCGACCCCGGCCTTGGCGAAGACCAGGCCGAGCACCGAGAGCAGCTGCGGCAGCACGAGCGCCCAGCCGAGGTCCTCGGTGAGCCGGCGGCCCTGGGTCAGCGCGAGCGCCGGGCTCCGGAGCTTGAACAGGACCATCGCGATGACGATCGCGATGATGCCGGCGGCCGAGAGCCCGATGACGGTCTCGCTGCCCTTCTGCAGCAGCGGCGTGCCACCGATGACCACGTACGGCCCGGCGATCGCGCAGAGCGCGGTGATCACGGGGATGGCGAGCACGGGCACGAAGAGCTTGTTGCCGAACCGCTCGGCGCGGGCCTCGCGCTCGGCGACGAGGGTGTCGCCGCCGGCCGGCTGGTGCGCCACGGCCGACTCGGTACCCCCGGTGACCCGGCCGCGTCCGGTCGAGCCGCTCGGCGGGCGGGCGTCGTCGCGGTCGAGGTCGGCACCCTCGGCGTCCCCGGCCTCGGTCGCGCGCGTGGCCCTGCCGCTCTTGGCCAGCCGCCCCGTCCCGGCCAGGACGGCGATCACGACGATCACCACGCCGAGCAGCCAGGCCGGCGCGGTCTTGGTCACCACGAAGGAGCTGTAGGGGAAGCAGAGCCCGACGAGCACCCAGAACAGGCCGCTGGTCAGGCGCTTGGGGTTGCTGCGGTCGCGGGCCACGAGCACCCCGACACCGACGAAGAACAGGCCCATCAGCCAGTAGAACCACTCGACCTGGATCATCGGGCCACCTCCGCGACGGTGCCGATGCGGCCCATCTCGCGCTTCAGCGAGCGGTCGGTCAGCAGGCTGCGCGTGCCGTGGATCAGCAGCGCGACGACCGCGGTCGGGATCGCCCAGAGGGCGACGTCGAGCGGGGCGAGCGTGTAGCCGTAGGTGGTGTCGACGAACGAGGTGATCAGCAGCACGGCGCCGACCGCCACGAAGATGTCCTCGCCGAAGAAGGCGCCGACGTTGTCGGTGCTGGCCGCGAACGCGCGCAGCCGCTGCCTCACGTGGTCGGGCAGCGGGCCGTACTTGCGCACCGCGGCCGCCTCGGTCATCGGGGCGACGAGCGGGCGGACGGTCTGCGCGTGCCCGCCGATGCTCAGCAGGCCGATGGCCGCGGTCACCTGCCGCACGAGGAGGTAGCCGGCGAGGATGCCGCCCGAGCTCAGCCGGGCCAGCCGGGAGACCAGGCGGCGGGCCTGCTGCTGGAGGCCGAAGTGCTCCACCAGGCCGATCACCGGGAGCACGAGCAGGAAGATGCTCACCGACCGGCTGCCGGCGAAGCCGGTGCCGAAGGCGTTGAGCACCTCCACCAGGTTCAGGCCACCGAGGAAGCCGGTGACCAGACCGGCCACGGTGACGACGAGCATCGGGTTGAGCCGCAGCGCGAAGCCGACGACCACGACGAGGATTCCGAGCAGGACGAGCACGCCTGCCGCCTTTCGCGAGGACGGGTACGAGGGAGGTGCTGAGAGCGGGGTGCCGGGGGCTTGCGTGACCGTGATGGATAACGTCGTTCGGTAACCTAGGGATCGTTCAACGATTCCGCAAGACTCTCGACCCGACGAGGCAGGCGGCCGACGATGACCGGTACGACGAGCACCACCCCGCACCCCGCCCCGAGCCGGCCGGCGCCGCTGACCGTCGAGGAGTCCCGGCGGGCGCAGGCCCTCGTGGCGGGCGGCGTCCCGGTGTCCGACGAGCTGCTGCGGCGCTCGGGGTTCGACGCCCTCGTCGCCGAGCTGGGTGACGCCTTCGAGACCGCGGACTCCCTCGGTCGGCTCACCGCCGCCGTCCGGTCGGCCGGCAGCCGGCTCTGGGCCACCGCGGTGGACCGCGCGCAGGGCCGGGTCGCCCTGGGCGACCTCGACCCCTACGACGACCGCCCGCTCTACTGGGCGCGCGTCGCGCTCAGCGCCCGGCTGCGGACCTCCGGCTCCTCGCTGCTGACCGTGCAGCACCAGCGCCACGCGCTGCTGCGGCTGCTCGACCGGCGCTCGCGCGGCATCGAGCGCGACGCCACCCCGGACGGGGGGAGCGGGCTGTGGCCGGGTCGTCGGCCGGGCGAGGTCCGGGTGATGGTCAGCGGCTTCGACGTCTTCGGGCTGGACGACAGCGTCCGCCACTCCAACCCCTCCGGCGCCGCGGCGCTGCAGCTCGACGGAGCGCGGCTCGAGACACCCGCCGGCACCGCCCTGGTGCGGGCCGTCGTGCTGCCCGTCAACTACGCCGACTTCGACCAGGGCGTGGTCGAGGACGCGTACGGCCCGGTGCTGCAGGCGGGTCCGGACCGGACCGACCTGATCACCACCATCAGCATGACCGCGCGCGGTCGCATGGACGTGGAGCGCTGGGCGGCGGACGCCCGCGGCGGCACGCCGGACAACCTCCGCGACCAGCACTTCGGGCCGGTCGCCCGGGCGGCGCGCTGGCCCCAGCCGGAGCCCAACCCGGAGTGGATCGAGACGACGCTCCCCCACGCGGCGATGGTCGACGCCGGCACCGGCCCCTGGCCGGTCGTGCTCAAGCGGGGCATCCGCGAGTGGCCGGCGGGCACCTACCCCGACCCGGCGGCGCTGACCGAGGCGCCGGACCCGAGCCCGGGCAGCGTCCCGGCGGCCGGGACGGGCGGGGACTACCTCAGCAACGAGAGCATGTACCGCTCGAACCGGCTCCGGATCGCGCTCGGCGCCACCGAGGTCCCCGGCGGGCACCTGCACATCTCCGCCCTGGAGTACCCCGAGGACCCCGCCGCGCTGACCGACGCCGCCTTCGAGGCGGACCGGCGCGCCGTCGTGGACCAGACGGTCGCGCTCGTCCGGGCCGCCGCGGCCGACGTCGCCGCGCGGCGCCGCTGAGGCGGTCGCGGGACGCTCAGTCGAAGCCGCGGGAGCGGTAGGCCTGGAGCACCTGGGCCTGCGCCTCGTCGAGGTACGCGCGCAGCATCGCCGCCGCGGCCGGCCCGCCCTCCTCGGCGAGCGCGGCGAGGATGGCGTGGTTGCGGGTGAGGTAGGAGCCGTGGAAGGCGTCCGGGCGCGCCACCACGTGGAAGGCCAGGCGCATCTCGTTCCACACGCTCTGCATCAGCCCGACGATCCGGGCGCTGCCCAGCGCGGTCAGCTCCCGGTGGAAGTCGATGTCGGCCGTCCCGACCCCGACCCAGTCCGACGCCCGCGCGGACCGCTCGGCGAGCTCGAGGGTCGCGGCCACGCGGTCCAGGCCCGGCCAGCCGCCCGGGTGCGTGGCGACCGCCGCGCACTCGACGAGGCGGCGCACGTCGTACAGCTCGGCGACGTCCTGGGCGGTGGGCACCCGGACGAACACGCCGCGGTTGAGCTGGTGGACGACGAGCCGCTCCTCGGCGAGGGTGCGGAAGGCCTCGCGCAGCGTGTTCCGGGAGACGCCCAGGTCGCGGGAGATGCGGGGTTCGGAGAGCCGGGTGCCGACGCCGTGGACGCCGGAGAGGATGTCCAGGCGCACGCGCTCGGCCGCGCTGCGGGCCCGTCCGGCCTGGTCGGCGTCCACGCGCGGGACGTTACCAGCGGGCGACGCCGCGGGAGCCGTGTGCGATCGTTCAACGATCAGCACCCGTACGGGCCACCCCGGCGGCCGGCGAGGAGGACGCATGACCGTGGACCTGACCGTGGACCTGAACGCCGACGTCGGTGAGGGCTTCGGCCGCTGGTCGCTGGGCGACGACGCCGCCGTGATCGCCACCGTGACGAGCGCCAACGTCGCCTGCGGCTTCCACGCGGGAGACCCCGCGACCATGGCCACCACGGTGCGCACCGCCCTGGAGCACGACGTCGCCGTCGGCGCGCACGTGTCCTACCGCGACCTGGCCGGCTTCGGTCGGCGCTACGTGGACGCCACCGAGGCCGAGCTCGTCGGCGACGTCGTCTACCAGCTCGGCGCGCTCGCCGGGATCTGCCGGACCCTCGGCGCCAAGATCGGCTACGTCAAGCCGCACGGGGCGCTCTACAACACGATCGCCGACGCGCACGGCCGTGGGGCCGCGCACGCCCGGGCGGTCATCGAGGCCGTCGGGCACTACGACGCCGACCTGCCGGTCGTCGGCCTGGCCGGCTCGGCCTTCCTCGACGAGGCCGCGGCCGCAGGGCTCGGGGTCGTGGCCGAGGCCTTCGCCGACCGGGCCTACACCGCGGAGGGCACCCTGGTGAGCCGCCGCGAGCCGGGCTCGGTGCTCCACGACGTCGACGAGGTCGCGGCCCGGATGGTGACGCTGGCGCGCACGGGCACGGTGCAGGCGGTGGACGGCAGCACGGTCGCGGTGCAGGCGCGCTCGATCTGCGTGCACGGCGACTCCCCCGGCGCGGTGGCGATGGCGCAGGCCGTGCGCGCGGCCCTCGTCGACGCCGGGGTCGGGCTCGGCTCCTTCGCCCCCGGACCGCGCGCAGCCTGAGCGGACCGGACGATGACGGGGACGGCGGTCCGGGTGCTGCGGGCCGGGTCGGACGGGCTGCTGGTCGAGGTCGCCGACCTCGACGCGGCGCTCGCGCTCTTCGCCGCGCTGCGGGCGGACCCCCCGGCCGGCGTGCGTGAGCTCGTCCCGGCCGCCCGCACGGTGCTCGTCCGCTTCGACCCGGCGCTGACCACCGTCGCCGACCTCGCCGCCGACCTCGCGACCCGTCGCCCGGGCACGGCGCGGGGCACCGACGGCCCGCTGGTCGAGGTGCCGGTCTGCTACGACGGCGCCGACCTCGACGAGGTGGCCCGGCTCTGCGGGCTCGAGCCCGCCGACGTGGTGCGCCGCCACACCGCCACCCCCTGGACCGTGGCCTTCACCGGCTTCGCCCCTGGGTTCGCGTACCTCTCCGGCGGCGACCCGGCCCTCGACGTGCCGAGGCGGCGCGAACCGCGGACGAGCATCCCCGCAGGGTCGGTGGGCCTGGCCGGACCGTTCAGCGGGGTCTACCCGCGGGCCAGCCCGGGCGGCTGGCAGCTGCTCGGACGGACCGGGCTGACGATGTGGGACCTCCATCGCGACGAGCCGGCGCTGCTCGCCCCGGGCATGCGGGTGCGGTTCGTCGACGCGGGCCCCGAGGCCCTGGACGGTCCCACCGCCGAACCCCGGCCCGCCGCCCTCCCCGCCACCGGCCGCGCGCTCGAGGTGCTCGCCCCCGGCGCCCTGACGGTCGTCGTCGACCTCGGCCGGCCCGACCGCGCCACCCAGGGGGTCGCCCGCTCCGGCGCGGTCGACCGGGGTGCGCTGCTGCGCGGGGACCGGCTCGTCGGCAACCCGCCCGGGGCCGCCGGCCTCGAGGTCGCCGGCGGCGGCCTGCAGGTGCGCGCCCACGGCGACCTCGTCGTCGCCGTCACCGGCGCCCCCGCTCCGCTGCGGAGGCTGCGGCCCACGGGCGAGGACGCGCCGCCGCCCGACCTGCCCTTCGCCCTGGACGACGGCGACGAGCTGCACCTCCAGACGCCGGGGCGCGGCATGCTCACCTACGTCGCGGTCCGCGGGGGTGTCGCCGGCGAGCCCGTCCTCGGCAGCCTCTCCGGCGACGTGCTGTCCGGCGTGGGCCCGCCACCGCTGCGGGCCGGCACGATCGTGCCCCTCGGTCACGCGTACGCCTCCTCCGTGGCCGGCACCGCCGAACCCGGACCGCCGCTGCCCGCGCCGGGCGAGGTGGTCGGCGTCGACGTGCTGCTCGGGCCCAGGGACGACTGGTTCGACGCGGCGGCGGTCGCGACCCTCCTGGACCAGGAGTGGACCGTCACCCCGCGCTCGAACCGCGTCGGCCTCCGGCTCGAGGGGCCCCGTGCGCTCGAGCGCGTGCGCACCGAGGAGCTGCCCAGCGAGGGCACCGTGCCCGGCGCGGTGCAGGTCCCCCCGAACGGCCAGCCCGTCGTCTTCACCGCCGACCACCCCGTCACCGGCGGCTACCCCGTGATCGCCTGCGTGGCGCGGCACCACCTCGACCGCGTCGGCCAGGTGCCGGTCGGCGGCAGGATCCGGTTCCGCGAGGCCGACCCGGGCAGGTCGTGAGCCGACCGGTCCGGGGGACGCCCGGCGACCCGGCCCCCGTCCGCGCGGTGGCGGCCGCGCTGCGGGCGCGGCAGGAGGCTCTCCCGGTCGACCTGGCGCACCGCGGCACCTTCCTCGGCGTGTACGCCCGGGTGACCGACGCGGTGGCCGACGCGGTCGCGGCCGGGGTCTTCGAGGACCCCGCGTGGGTCAGCACCTGGGACGAGGTCTTCGCCGGGCTGTTCCTCGCCGCGCACGACGCCGACCTGGACGGCGGGACCGTCCCGCGCCCGTGGCGCCTGGCCTTCAGCGCCGACCCGGCGATGCACCCGCTGGGCCACCTGCTGCTGGCCATGAACGCCCACATCAACTTCGACCTGCCGCAGTCGGTGGCCGCCGTGGTCAGCGACGCCGACTTCGCCGACCCCGGCCTCCTCGCGTCGCGCGACCGCGACCACCAGCGCATCGACGAGGTGCTCTTCGACCGGGTGCGCGCCGAGGACGCCGACCTCGGCTGGAAGACCCGCGTCGTCGACCGTGTCCTGGCCCCCGCGAACCGCTGGGCCTCGCGCCGGTTCCTGCGCGAGTCGCGCGAGAAGGTCTGGGTGGCGACGGCGGTCCTCCAGCAGGCGCGCGCCACCGGCCCGGAGGCGTACGCGGCCCGGGTCGCCGAGCTCGACGTGCTGACCGCGGCCAAGATCGCCGAGTTCCTCCGGCCCGGCCCGGTGCTCCTGCGGCTCGCCGTGCGCGGCTTCGGGGTGACCCTGCCGCCCGCCTGAGGAGGCCGGTCCGGGTGAGACCGTCCCCGTGAGGGTCTGCGGATGCACGGCATACTCCGGGCGTGATCGTGACCGCGGAACACCGCACCAAGCCCTATCCCCTCGGCGTCCGGGCCGTCGGCGACGCCCTCGAGGTGGCCGTCTACTCCGAGAGCGCCGACAGCATCGACCTCTGCGTCTTCGACGAGAGGGGCCAGGAGACCGCGTACCGCCTGCAGGAGCGCTCCGGCCACGTCTTCCACGGCCGCGTCGAGGGCCACGGCGTCGGCACCCGCTACGGGCTGCGCGTCGACGGCGCCTGGGACCCGGCGAACGGGCTGCGGCACAACGTCCACAAGCTGCTGCTGGACCCGTACGCGACGGCGCTCGAGGGCGAGTTCCGGTGGGACGAGGCCGTCTTCTCCCACCGCTTCAACGCCCCCGACGAGCTGAACCCCAGCGACTCGGCGTCCTTCGTGCCGCGCTGCGTCGTCACCGAGCGCTCCTTCGACTGGGGCGACGACAAGGCGCCGCTGACCCCGCTCGACGAGACCGTCGTCTACGAGACCCACGTCAAGGGCTTCACCCAGACCCACCCCGACGTCCCCGAGGCGATCCGCGGCACCTACGCCGGGCTCGCCCACCCGGCCGCGGTCGGCTACCTCGTCGACCTCGGCGTGACCGCCGTCGAGCTCATCCCGGTGCAGCAGTTCGCGCAGGACTCGCACCTGCTGGAGAAGGACCTGCGCAACTACTGGGGCTACAACACCTACGGCTTCTTCGCCCCGAACGCCGACTACAGCTCCGCCGGCGACGGCGGGGACCAGGTCGTCGAGTTCAAGCAGATGGTCAAGGCGCTGCACGCGGCCGGCCTCGAGGTGATCCTCGACGTCGTCTACAACCACACCGCCGAGGGCAACCACCTCGGTCCGACGATCTCCTTCAAGGGCATCGACAACGCGTCCTACTACCGCCTCGTCGCCGAGGACCGGTCCTCGTACTTCGACACCACCGGCACCGGCAACAGCCTCAACGTCGGCCACCCGGCCGCGCTCGGGATGATCATGGACTCGCTGCGCTACTGGGTGACCGAGATGCACGTGGACGGCTTCCGCTTCGACCTCGCCACCACGCTGACCCGCCAGGACGGCGACGCCGAGGTGCACAGCGCCTTCCTCACCCTGATCCACCAGGACCCGGTGCTGGCGCAGGTCAAGATGATCGCCGAGCCGTGGGACACGCAGGGCTACCAGGTCGGCGGCTTCCCGGCCGACTGGTCGGAGTGGAACGGCAAGTTCCGCGACGACATCCGTGACTTCTGGGGCGGGTCGGACAGCCGCATCGGCGGCGTCGCCCAGCGCGTCCTCGGCAGCCCGGACGTCTACGAGGCCAGCCGCCGCTCCCCGCTGTGCAGCGTCAACTTCATCACCGCCCACGACGGCTTCACCCTCGCCGACCTGACCGCGTACGCCCGCAAGCACAACATGGCCAACGGCGAGGACAACAACGACGGGGAGAGCGACAACCGCTCGACGAACTCCGGCGCGGAGGGTCCGACCGAGGACCAGTCCGTCCTCGACCGCCGCAACCGGATGCGGCGCAACCTGCTGGCCACCCTGCTGCTGTCGGCCGGCGTGCCGATGCTGCTCGGCGGCGACGAGATCGCGCGCACGCAGGGCGGCAACAACAACGCCTACTGCCAGGACAACGAGATCTCCTGGTACGACTGGTCGAGCGCCGACGAGTCGCTGCGCACCTTCACCCGGGACCTCGTCCGGCTGCGCCGGGCCGAGCCGGCGCTGCGCCCGGACTGGTACCGCGCCGCGCAGGCCGGCGAGGCCGACCCCGGCCCGGACGGCCCGCTGTCGACGGTGCGTCACCTGCGCGCCGACGGCCAGCCGTTCACGGCCCCCGACTGGGACGACCCGGCGGCGCGCAGCATCATGTTCGTCTTCGCCCACCGCGACCGCGACTCCTTCGCGCTGCTGCTCAACGCCTCGGAGAACGGCGTCGAGTTCGCCGTGCCGCCGGCGCCGTTCGAGGAGTGGGAGCTCGTGGTGAGCAGCGACGACCAGCAGGTGGCGGTCGCCCCGGTGACCACCCTGGTCAACCGCGACTGCTCCTTCACCCTGCTGCGCTCGCGCCGCTCGTAGCGCCGGGCGTCCGGCGGCGCTCCGGGGTGAGGCCGGCGTCGAGGGCGGTGCAGACCCAGCGGTCCGCGCCGCCCTCGAAGCGCAGCGCCAGGACGAGCAGCCGCGTCCCGGCGCGCAGCACCGCACTGGCCTCGGCCACCCGCGGCGCGGGGTGCTGGACGCGCCCGGACAGCATCACCGTCCGCGGGGCGACGACGTCGGCCCGGCGCAGCCGCTGACGCCGGGCGAGCCCGGCGAGCACCTCCGGACTCGTCCAGCCGGCCAGCTGCGTCGCGGGCCGGCGCCCGAGGACGGCCTCGCCGACCGCCACCGCGAACCACGCCGACCACCGCGCGGCGTCGGGCAGGTCCTCGTCCACCCGTGCGGCCCAGGCCCGGCCGACCCTGTCGACGCGGCCGGACCCGGCGGGGCGGCGCGGGGCGGCCGGCCCGCGCTCGAGGAGCTCGCGGCGGGCGGTGGCGGCCAGCCAGGTGCGGGCCTCGGGGCGGCTCGAGGGCAGGACCCGGACGGCGGAGGAGGTGCTCACACCGACACCCTCCGACGGGATAGCCGTGGAGCGGAAGGTCGGCAGGACGACGGGCGACACCAGGCTCGTGCGGGACAACACCGTGCCGGCGTGTCAGGTGTGCGGGTTCAGCCTGAGCCCCAGCGCGCGGAACACGTCGACGGCCTCGGGCCAGTCCACCCGGCGCTGGTCGTCGGTGTCGTCGGCGCCGCCGCTCGACACGAGCCCGCGCAGCTGACGACGCCCGTGCGGCTCGACCGCGAAGACGGTGCCACCGCTGTCGCCGCCGACCGAGCCCCAGCCGTGCACGTCGACGCCCTCGACGCCGCGGACCGTGTGCCCGGCCTCGCGGAAGTACAGGTCGGGCACGGTCACGCGGATCCCGCAGGGCGTCGGGTGGCCCCGGGAGGCCGACCGCGCCCCGGCGTGGCAGACGTAGTCGCCGCGGTAGGAGTAGCCGACGCTGGTCAGCGCCCGCCAGCCGGACGTGTCGCTGACGTCCCCGGCGTTCGCCGTGCCCACCACCGTCTCCGCGTCCCAGGCCCGGTCCAGGCGGGTGACCGTGCCGACCGGGTCGCCCGTGCGCCCGTTGCCGTAGTCCCAGGTGGGGCCGGCTCCGGTCGCGACCTGCTGACCGGCCTTGAAGCAGTGGGCGGCCGTGACCAGGACCGCCCGCCCGTCCGACCTCCGCACGGCCGGGAGCCCGGCCGTGCAGTAGCGGTGGCCGTCGGTGGTCAGCACGTCGCCGCCGATGAAGGGCGCGTGGTCGTGCCACTTCACCGCGTCCCACGCGCGGGGCTGGCGCGGCCTGCCCGCGACGAGCTCGAGGGGCATGCCGTCCACGCCCGGGGTCGACCCGGCCCCGGGCGCACCGGAGGCCGGCGCCGGGTCCGCCACCTCCACGACGACGCCGGACGCGTCGGGGGCCGGGTAGGCGGCGTACGCACGCTCGACCCCGGCGATCCCGGGCGCGGCCAGCACCGCCCGGCTCGCCGCGTCCAGGACGGTCAGCGGGAAGGCTGCCCGGAGCACGACGACACGGTCGGGGGTCAGGCCCGGGTCGGCGCGCCGAGCGGCACCGACCAGCCCGGCGGCCAGGGCCGGGTCGGTGAGGAGGAGCTGCGTACGCCCGCCCGCCGGGTCCAGCGCGACGCCGGCGTAGGCGTCGGGCAGCAGCCGGCGGCCGGCCTGGTCCAGGGCGGCGGCCGCGGCCCGGAGCGGGGCGAGGACCTCGGCCTGGGCGACCGGGTCCATCGCCGCCACCTGCGCCTCGGTGAGCGCCGGCAAGCCGGCCGGGGCGGTCGAGGCCGTGGCGGGGACCACCCCGGCCGACGTGAGGAGCAGGAGGGCGCCGGCCGTGGCCTGGCCGAGAGGGCGGCGGCGGCGGCGGCGGGAGGGTGCGTGGGAGCGGGCGACGGGGGTCACCGCCGCAGGCCACCACACGCACCTGAGCAGCCGGCGCGGCGCGCCGGCTGCTCGGACGGCCCGTGGGTCAGACGGTCAGTGCTTCAGGGCGTCAGGCACGCCCGTGGCACATCTTGAACTTCTTGCCCGAGCCGCAGGGGCACGGCGCGTTGCGCCCGACCCCGGCGTACGGGTCGTCGACCGCAGCGGCCCCGGCCGCCCCGTTCGTCGCGGCGGCCTCGCCGGACTCGTCGGGTGCGGAGTAGGTCATCCGGCGCCGGGCCTGGGGCTCGAGGCCCTTGGCCCGGATCTGCGGTCGCGCGCCGGCCGGCTCGAGCTCGGGCTCGTCGAGCTCCTCGACCTCCGTCACCTCGACCCCGGGACCGTCCGGGTCCGGACCGGTCTCGACGAGGTGGCGGCGGCCGTGGCCCGGCGCGCCCTCGAGGAGGTCCTCGTCGGCACCGCCGGCACCGTCGGGGGTGTTCGCGCCGTTGCCGCGCGCCCCGATCTGGACGGCGCGGCCGTCCGCACCGGCGACGACGCCGACCTGGGCGGCGGGCTGCGCCTCGACCTGGACGTCGAGGTGGAAGACGAACCCGACGACCTCCTCCATGAACGCCTCCATCATGGCGTTGAACATGTCGCCGCCCTCGCGCTGGTACTCGACCAGCGGGTCGCGCTGCGCCATGGCGCGCAGCCCGATGCCCTCGCGGAGGTAGTCCATCTCGTAGAGGTGCTCGCGCCACTTGCGGTCCAGGACCGTCAGCAGCACGCGGCGCTCGACCTCGCGCATGACCTCGGCACCCAGCTCGGCCTCACGGGCGTCGTACGCGCGCTCGGCGTCGGCCTTGAAGTCGGCGATCAGGGTGGCCTGGTCGAGGTCGTCGGCCTCCTCGTAGGTGGCGCGGTCCAGCCCGACCGGGTAGAGCGTGTTCATGTTCGTCCACAGCTGCTCGAGGTCCCAGTCCTCGGCGAAGCCGGCCGTGGCCCCGACGACGTACTGCTCGACGACCGTGTCGACCGTGGTGCGCAGCCGGTCGGAGACGTCGGCGCCCTCGAGCACCTTGCGGCGGTCGCTGTAGACGGCGTGACGCTGGCGGTTCATCACGTCGTCGTACTTGAGGATGTTCTTGCGGGTCTCGAAGTTCTGCGCCTCGACCTGGCCCTGGGCGCTGGCGATCGAGCCGCTCACGCGCTTGTTCTCGATCGGCTGGTCGTCGGGGATGTTCAGCGCCTGCAGCACCCACTCGACGATGTCGGACTTGAACAGCCGCATCAGGTCGTCGCCGAGGGAGAGGTAGAAGCGGCTCTCGCCCGGGTCGCCCTGACGGCCGGACCGACCGCGCAGCTGGTTGTCGATGCGGCGCGACTCGTGGCGCTCGGAGCCGACGACGTAGAGACCGCCGGCGTCGACGACCTCCTCGTGCTCGCCGGAGACCTGCTCCTCGAGCGACTCCAGGACCTTCGGGTAGCGCTCCTCGTACTCCTCGGCGTGCTCGACGGGGTCGATGCCCTCGCCGCGCAGCGCGAGGTCGGCCAGGAACTCGGCGTTACCGCCCAGGATGATGTCGGTGCCGCGGCCGGCCATGTTGGTGGCGACGGTGACGGCGCCCTTCTGCCCGGCCAGCGCGATGATCGAGGCCTCGCGCTCGTGCTGCTTGGCGTTCAGCACCTCGTGCTTGACGCCCTCCTTCTTCAACAGCTGCGAGAGCACCTCGGACTTGGCGACGGACGCGGTGCCGATCAGGACCGGCTGGCCGTTCTCGTGCCGCTCGGCCACGTCCTTGACGATCGCCTCGAACTTGGCGACCTCGGTGCGGTAGATCAGGTCGCGCTGGTCGGTGCGGACCATCGGCTTGTTCGTCGGGATCGGCACGACGCCGAGGCCGTAGATCTTCTGGAACTCCGCGGCCTCCGTCAGGGCGGTGCCCGTCATCCCCGAGAGCTTCTCGTACATGCGGAAGAAGTTCTGCAGCGTGATGGTGGCGAGGGTCTGGTACTCCTCGCGGATCTGCACCTTCTCCTTGGCCTCGATCGCCTGGTGCAGGCCCTCGTTGTAGCGGCGCCCGACCAGCGTGCGGCCGGTGTGCTCGTCGACGATGAGGATCTCGCCGTCGAGGTTGACGTAGTCGCGGTCGAGCTTGAACAGCTCCTTGGCCTTGATCGCGTTGTTGAGGTAGGAGATCAGCGGCGTGTTCGCGGACTCGTAGAGGTTGTCGATGCCCAGGCGGTCCTCGACCTGGTCGATGCCGGCCTCGAGGATCGAGACGGTCCGCTTCTTCTCGTCGACCTCGTAGTGCACGTCGCGCTGGAGCCGGTTCACCATCGTGGCGAAGGTCGGGTACCAGCGCTGGCTGTCCTCGGCCGGGCCGGAGATGATCAGCGGCGTGCGTGCCTCGTCGATGAGGATCGAGTCGACCTCGTCGACGATCGCGAAGTGGTGCTCGCGCTGCACGCAGTCGGCCAGGCTCAGCGCCATGTTGTCGCGCAGGTAGTCGAAGCCGAACTCGTTGTTGGTGCCGTAGGTGATGTCGGCGTTGTAGGCCTCACGACGCTCGGCCGGGGTCATCTGCGACAGGATCGCGCCCACCTCCATGCCGAGGAAGTGGTGGATGCGGCCCATCTGCTCCGACTGGTACCTGGCCAGGTAGTCGTTCACGGTCACGACGTGCACGCCGCGCCCGGTGATCGCGTTCAGGTACGACGGGAGCGTCGCGACCAGCGTCTTGCCCTCACCGGTCTTCATCTCGGCGATGTTGCCGAGGTGCAGCGCCGCGCCGCCCATGAGCTGGACGTCGAAGTGGCGCTTGCCCAGGACCCGCTTGCTCGCCTCGCGCACGGTGGCGAACGCCTCCGGCAGCAGCGACTCCAGCGTCTCGCCGTTCTCGTGGCGCTGCTTGAAGTCGGCGGTCTGGCCCTGGAGCTCGTCGTCGCTCATGGCGACGAAGTCCTCCTCGATGGAGTTGACCTGGTTGGCCATCCCCTTGAGCTGCTTGAGGATCTTGCCCTCGCCGATGCGGAGCAGCCTGTCCATCAACGCCACGAGATCTCAGGCTCCCTACTAGGTCGTGCAGATCGAGACGCCCGGGCAGGTCCGCCCCGGCGCCCGTCCATCGTAGGCCAGGCGCTCCAGCCCGCCCGCCCGTCGCGGGATCGCGTCGCCGGGCACGATGTGGTGGTGACCACCCTGCGTACGCCCGACGGACGCTCCCTGGACGTCGCCGCCGACGGGCCCGGGGACGGCGTGCCGCTGCTCTTCCACCACGGGACGCCCGGTTCGGTCGTGCCCGTCCGGGCCATGCAGCGGGCTGCGGCCGCCCGCGGCCTGCGCCTCGTGACGTGGTCGCGACCGGGCTACGGCTCCTCGACCCGGCGGCCCGGTCGCCGGGTCGTCGACGACGCCGACGACGTCGCCGCCGTCCTCGACCACCTCGGCGCCGACCGCTGCCTGGTGGCCGGCTGGTCGGGCGGCGGTCCCCACGCGCTCGCGAGCGCGGCCCGCCTGCCGGAGCGGGTCGCCGGGGTGCTGTGCATCGCCGGCGTGGCCCCGTGGGACGCCGAGGGCCTGGACCCGCTGGCCGGCATGGGCGAGCAGAACGTCGAGGAGTTCGGCCACGCGACGCGCGGCGAGGAGGGTCTGCGCGGCTACCTCGAGGCGGAGGCCGCGGGGCTCCGCGGGGCCGACCCGGCCGGCCTGGTGGCTGGGATGTCGACCCTGCTCCCGCCCGTCGACGTCGCCGTCCTGACCGACGAGTACGGCGAGGACCTGGCCGCCGGGATGCGGGAGGCCCTGCGCACCGGCGTCGACGGCTGGCTCGACGACGACCTCGCCTTCGTCCGCGGCTGGGGCTTCGCCCCGGAGGACGTGGTGGTGCCGACGTCGCTCTGGCAGGGTTCGGACGACCTCATGGTCCCCTTCGCCCACGGGCGCTGGCTGGCCGAGCGGCTCCCCCGCGTCTCGGCCCACCTGCTGGACGGCGAGGGCCACCTCTCGGTCGGCCTGGGTGCGCTCGACGCGATGCTCGACGAGCTGGTCGCGACGCTGTGACCGCAGGCCCACGCCGCTGATCGCGGCGCTCACGCCAGCTGCGCGCGCAGGACGGCGGCCAAGTCACCGCGCGGCAGCACCTCGACCGCCGACAGGCCCTGCCAGGCGGCCATCGAGGCCAGCTCGGCCGCGAGCTCCTCGGCCACCTCGACGGTCTCGCGCCCGTGAAGCGCCGGGTCCTCCGCCCAGGCGGACACGACGCGCAGGACACCCCGGGCGCGGTCGGCCTTGAGGTCGACCCGGGCGACGAAGCGGTCGCCGAGCAGGAACGGGTAGACGTAGTAGCCGTACGCCCGCTGGGGCTCGGGCACGTAGATCTCGATGCGGTAGGCGAAGTCGAAGAGCGCTTCCAGCCGGGCCCGCTCGAAGACCAGCGAGTCGAAAGGGCTGAGCAGCGCGCGGGCCTCCAGGCGCCGCGGCAGGCGCGCCTCGTGCCACAGGTACCACGGCCGGGGATGGTCTCCCACCGTGACGGGCACCAGCTCCCCGGACTCCACCAGCTCGGCGACGGCCTGCTGCGTCGCAGCCGGGCGGGTCCGGAAGTAGTCGCGCAGCGCGGGCTCGGTGGCCACCCCGAGCGCGAGCGCCGCCCGGCGCACGAGACCCCGCACCGACTCCGTCACGGTCGGCGTCGGCGCGGCGAGCACGTGGGCCGGCAGCACCCGCTCGGGGAGGTCGTACACGCGCTCGAACTGTGCGTTGCGCCGCGCCGAGGTCACCTCGCCCACGTAGAAGAGCCACTCCAGGACCGTCTTGACCGCCGACCAGTTCCAGCCCCAGTGGCTGCGGTCGCGGTCCCCCTGCTGCTCGGCCTCGAGCTGCCGGGCGCTCACCGGGCCGCGGTCGGCGACCTCGCGGCGCACGTGCTCGACCAGCGCCGGGTTGTCGCGGGCCACGCGGTCGACGCCGCCCCAGGAGTGGGCGCCCTCGTTCATCCGGAAGCGCAGCAGCGGCTGCAGCTCGACGTCGAGCAGGCTCGCGGCGTGGCCCCAGTACTCGAACAGCCGCCGGGGTGCGGCGAAGGCCGCGCGCTCCAGCAGCCCCGGGTCGTACGGCCCCAGCCGGGAGAAGGCCGGGACGAAGTGGGCCCGGGTGACGACGTTGATCGAGTCGATCTGGAACTGCCCCAGCCGCCGGGCGAGGGTGGAGACGTCGCGCAGGCCCACGGCCCGGTCGGGAGCGGGCCTCCCGAAGCCCTGCGCGGCCAGCACGACCCGACGTGCGAGGGCGGGGCTCAGACGTTCCGGCGGCACGGCGACGACGCTAGTGGTCCGCGCTGACACCCGGTGGACGGCCGGACCCGTCGGGACGCCCGCAGCGCCCCGACGGGAGGCGGCGGTTCAGCCGGCGTGCGCGACGGCCTCCGAGGACTCGGAGGACTCGGAGGTCTCGAGGCGGATGACGCCGTAGTCGTAACCGTGGCGGCGGTAGACGACGCTCGGCTGGTGGTCGTGGTCGGCGTCGACGTAGAGGAAGAAGTCGTGGCCGACGAGCTCCATCGCCAGCAGGGCCTGGTCGAGGGTCATCGGCTCGGCGGCGTGCTGCTTCTCGCGCACGACGAGCGGGCCGTCGCCCTGCACCTGCATGCCCGCGACCACGCGGGTGTCGCTCTCGTCCTCGCCGGCGTCGGCGGACGGCCCGGCCCCGAGGTCGGGCGGGGTGGCGACGCGCAGGGAGGCCGGGCTGTGCTGGCCGCGGTGGACCTTCTTGCGGTCGGCGGCCTTGCGCAGCTGGGCCATCACGCGGTCCAGGGCCATGTCCAGGGCGGCGTTCTTGTCGGTGCTGGCCGCCTCGGCCCGGACGACCGGGCCCTTGCTCCTCAGGGTGATCTCGACGCAGTGCGCCTGGTCGTGCTGCCGCTTGTTCCGTTCCTCGGTGACCTCGACCTCGACGCGGATCACCCGGTCGTCGAGCTTCTCGAGCCGGGCGAGCTTCTCCTCGACCAGCGCGCGGAACTCGTCCGCCACCGTGCAGTGCCGGCTCTTCACGACAACATCCATCAGAACACGCCTTTCGTCGGGGACACGGACTGGCGGCGGCTCGGCTGGCCCGTCGGAGCGGTCTCGGACCGGCCACGGTGCCGGGCAGCACGAAGCCCCCGCGTCCAGGAGCACGGACCGACCTCGCGGTCGGTTCCGGTGCCGGGCTGGAGCAGGGGCGCCATGAACAGACGTTAGACCCCGCCGCGGGCCGGCGCCCAGGTGGGTGCCGCGCGCGTGGACGCCGGGCGACGCCGCACGGTGGCGGCGACCGTGGCCGCCCCGAGCACCGCCGCGCCGCCCGCCTCGAGGGCACGGACGGCCTCGGTGAGGCTCGCGCCGCTGGTCACGACGTCGTCGACGACCACGAGGGCGACCGGTGGGTCGCCGGGGGGCGACCCGGGGACCCGGCCGGGCCGGGCCAGCGACGACCGGGCGCGCAGCCGGTAGGCACCGGCCAGGTTCGCGTGGCGCTCGCGGGCGCCCAGCCCGCTCTGGTCGGCGACCCGGCGGGCGGGCACGAGCAGCGGTGCGGCCCGGGCGCCGGGCAGGCGGCGGGCCGCCGCCCGGGCCAGGGCGAGCCCGGCGTCGAAGCCCCGGGCCCGGACGGCGCGCCGTGACGACGGGACCGGCACCAGCCGCACGGCGACGCCAGGGTCGAGCACGTGGGTGCGGTCGAGCAGCCCGGCGTCGTCGAGCAGGCCGAGGACGGCGAGCGCGAGCGCCTCGCCCAGCACCGCGGTCAGGCCGAGCGCCGAGCGCTCCTTGTGGGCGCTGACCAGGTTGCGGGCGAGGCGGTCGTACGGTCCCGCGGACCAGGTCGTCGGGAAGCCGTCCGGGCACGGGTCGGGCGTGCGGGGACCGGGCCTGAGCGCACGCAGGTCGGCGCGGCAGGCGGCGCACAGCGTCCAGGCGGGCCGCCCGCAGCCGTGGCAGCTCGCGCCGAGCAGCAGGTCGCCGGCGGCGTCGCGCCAGCCGGTCGCCGGTCCGTCCGTCACGCCCGGAGCATGCTCACGCGGTGGCGGCACCGGCCGGTCCGCCCCGCCCGCCTGTGGACGGCTCGCACCGGCGGAAGCGACCTGTGGACGACCGGCCTCAGCCCGGGTAGGCGACCGCGTCGACGTCCTTGACGAAGGGCACCCAGGTGGTGCCCTGGTCGCGCCAGGTCTGGCCGTTGGCGCTGCGCACGATCGCGGACTGCGTCCGCAGGAGCACGGCGACCTCGACCGGGTTCCAGGCCAGGGCCTCACCCTGGTCGACGACGCTCGACGCGTCCACGCTGATCGCGTACGGGCCGGCCGGGTCCTTGGCCGTCGCCGCACCGAGCACCAGCACGTGGGTCGCGTCCAGCCAGGCCAGGTCGCGCAGCTGGGTCAGCTGGGGCTTGTCGGACTGGGTGGTGTCGAGCTCGGTGACGCCCCTGATCTCGACGCCGTCGCCGCGGTCCACCAGCCCGACCAGCAGCCGCGACCTGCCCCGGACGGACTCGAGGAAGGCGACCCGGACCCCGTCGGGGGAGAAGCTGAAGGCCGTGACGTCACGGCCGTCGAGCTCGGGCGCGCGCACCGGTTCGGCGCCGCCGACGACCCGCCACAGCTGCTGCCGCCCGCCCCGACGCCCCAGCGCCCACAGCTCGCCGAACCGCGTGAACTGCGGGCGCGCCAGGCCGGAGACCCCCGACAGCACGGTGCGCGCCTTGGTGCCCGCCCCGGCCGTCGTGGCCTCGACGAGCCGGGTGCCGCCGTCGGTGACCGCGGCGAGGTCGGTGTCGGTGATCGACACCGCGAGCGAGGAGACCGAGGCGCCGCCGAGGTCGCCGCTGAAGGGCCGCAGCTCGCCCGTCGACGCGTCGGCCAGCGCCACCGTGCCGTCCTGCACGACGTAGAGCTGGTTGCCGGCGTTCGGGCTCACCGGGTCGAGCTGGCTGGAGATCGCGCCCACCGGGACCACCAGGGTGGTCGGGTCGCTCTCCGGCACCCGGAAGCCCTGCTGGTTGACCGTGATGAGCACGCCGCGGACCGCCAGCGCCTCCTTGAGCGTGTAGACCACCTGCGCGGCCAGCAGCGAGCGCTGGGCGTCGGGGAGGCTGAGCACGGTGTCGCTCAGCGCGACGGAGGCGACGCCGTCGGTGATGGTCACCGAGTCGACGCTGAGCGTGGTGCCCGGCGGGATCGCGGTGGAGACCGACGGGGCGAGCCAGGAGGTGGGTCCGGCGAGCAGCGCCTTGACCAGCGCCGAGGCCAGCCGGCCGGGGTTGCGGAACTGCGGCAGCCAGATCGGGTCGGGCACCAGGACCGGGCTCTGCACCGCTCCCGGCTTGTCGGTCGGGCGCCCGTTGGCCAGGAAGAACAGGTCGTAGGTGGCGTAGCCGCGGTCGAAGGCGTAGTCGGCCACGAGCAGGCCCGCCGGCGGGGTGGAGATGCGCCACTCGCCGTCCTGCCGGGCCAGCGTGAAGGTCTGGTCGAACGCCTCGCTGCGGGCCCGGTAGGACCGGTCGGCCGCCAGGGTGCCCAGGGTCCGCCCGCGCAGGCTCACCTCGTCGTCCTTGACGCTGACGGCGTCCAGGTCGTAGACGGTGGTGCCGGCCTCCGGCTTCCAGTCCTGCGCCGCCTCGCGGGTCAGGTACTGCTTGGCGACCGAGTACCCGGACTGGTAGTAGGCGTTCGCGCGCAGGAAGCCCTCGACGACCTGGCGCGGCTCGTCGCCCGGCGACGGCGGCGACACCTCGACGTTGACGCAGTTCTGGCACGCCTGCTGCTGGCCCTCCACGCGCTCGACGCGCCCCGTCGTGGGGACGCTCACGCAGCCGGCGAGCACCAGCGTGACGAGCACGACCACGGCGGCGAGCCGCGTACGCGTCGGGCCCGGGGGGCGGCGCCTCACGACGGGCCCCGGCCGGCCGGCCAGCCGCTGCCGGCCAGCGCGGTCGCCGAGCCCGGCCCGTCCGCGGGGACGTGCTCGGTCACCGCGGTCCCGTCCTCCAGCGGCGGCACGGGCAGCAGCGGCAGGTCGCGCGGCGCCATCGGCAGCGGCGAGGTCTGGAGCAGGTGCCCGGCCTGGCGCGGCACCGTCAACCGGAACTGCGCCCCGAGCCCTGGGCGGCCCCACGCGGTCAGCCACCCGTTGTGCAGGTTGGCGTCCTCCATCGAGATCGCCAGCCCGAGACCGGTGCCGCCGACCGTGCGCGCGCGGGCGGGGTCGGCGCGCCAGAAGCGCAGGAAGACCTGCTTGGCCTGGCTCGCCTCGAAGCCGACGCCGTGGTCGCGGACCGCGACGGCGACCGCGTCGTCGTCGCCGGCCAGGAGCACGTCGACGGGGCGGCCCTCGCTGTGCTCGATCGCGTTGGTCATCAGGTTGCGCAGGATGCGCTCGATGCGCCGGGCGTCCACCTCGGCGGTGGTGTCGCCCTCGCTGTGCACCCCGACCCGGACGCCGTACGCGCGGGCCAGCGGTTCCTGGGCCTCGACCACGCGCTCCACGATGCCGCGCAGGTCGGTGCGGACGGGTGCGAGCACGACGGCCCCCGCGTCGAAGCGCGAGATCTCGAGCAGGTCGTTGAGCAGCACCTCGAAGCGGTCCAGCTCGGTCTGCAGCAGCTCGGCCGAGCGGGCGGCGATCGGGTCGAAGTCGTCGCGCGTGTCGTGCAGGACCTCGGCGGCCATCCGGACGGTCGTCAGCGGGGTGCGCAGCTCGTGGCTGACGTCGGAGACGAAGCGCTGCTGCACCTGGGAGAGCTCCGACAGCGTGGTGATCTGCTTCTCCATCTCCGCGGCCATGTTGTTCATCGACGTCGCCAGCCGGGCGACGTCGTCCTGGCCGCGGACGCGCATCCGGTCGTGCAGGTTGCCCGAGGCGAGGTTCTCCGCCGCGCGGGCGGCCTCGCGGACGGGGGTGACCACCTGGCGCGCGACGAGGGCGGCGATGAGGGTCAGCATCAGCACCAGGACCGCACCGGTGCTGACCACGGCGGTCTGCAGGACGGCGAGCGTCGCGACCTCCTGGGTCAGCGGGAAGACCAGGTAGATCGCGTAGCGGCCGGTGCCGGGCAGGGTCAGCCCGGAGCCGGCGGCGAGGCCGGCGACCGGCGGGCGGCCGTCGTCGTAGACCACCTCGGTGGGGGTGATCAGCACCTCCGAGCCCGCCTCGACCTGCGCCCGCAGCGTCGTCGGGATGCTCTCGGCCGTGGCGCTGCCGGCGGTGATCGTCTGCCCGCGGGCCAGGATGATCACCTGGTACTGCTCGCTGCCGCCGGAGCGCCCGGCGAAGCCGTACGCCAGGTCGTAGAGCAGCTTGTCGACGTTCACCTCGCCGGAGAGGTCGGTCGCGTTGAGCTGCGCCTGCGCGGCGTTGACCGCCTGGCGGGCCTCGTTGGCCGCGCTCTCGCGCTTGCCGTTGAGCACGCCCGTCGTCGCCTGCTGCATGAGCAGCAGGCCGCCGAGCACGAGCACGAGCACCGAGGCCAGGAAGACCGTCGAGGTGACGCGCAGCGGCAGGGAGCGCGACCACAGCACGAGGGGTCGGCGCCACCAGCCGGGGCGGACCGCGGACCGGAAGCGGCCGACCAGGCGCGCGGCACCGACCGGAGCCGGGACCTCAGGCCCGGACGGGCTCGCCGGCCTTGTAACCGATGCCACGGACCGTCACCACGATCTCCGGGTGCTCCGGATCGCGCTCGATCTTGGAGCGCAGCCGCTGCACGTGCACGTTGACCAGCCGCGTGTCCGCGGCGTGCCGGTAGCCCCAGACCTGCTCGAGGAGCACCTCGCGGCTGAAGACCTGCCACGGGCGCCGGGCGAGGGCCAGCAGCAGGTCGAACTCCAGCGGCGTCAGGGCGATGGGGGCCCCGTCCCGCTTGACCGAGTGGCCGTCGACGCTGATCGTCAGGTCGCCGACGGCGAGCGTGTCCGCCTCGCCCTCCTCGACCACGGTGGGCAGGCGGCGCAGCCGCGTGCGGATCCGGGCGACCAGCTCCTTGGCCTTGAAGGGCTTGGAGACGTAGTCGTCGGCCCCGGCCTCGAGCCCGGCGACGACGTCCACGGTGTCGGTCTTGGCCGTGAGCATGACGATCGGGACGCCGGACTCGGCGCGGATGTCGCGGCACACGTCGACGCCCTCACGACCGGGCAGCATCACGTCGAGCAGCACGAGGTCGGGCTGGTTCTCGCGGAAGGAGGCCAGCGCCTTGTCGCCGTACGCGCACCAGAAGGGCTCGAAGCCCTCGTTGCGCAGGACGATCGACAGCATCTCGGCCAGCGCGGCGTCGTCGTCGACCACCAGCACGCGCGGCCGCGCGGAGCCCGCGTCGCCCGCGTCGTGGGAACCCGCCGTCGAGCCGCCTGCCACGCCCTCGAACACTCACAGCCCTTTCTGAGCGTCAGCAGCCGGGCCCAGCTGGACGCTCCGTCGCGCCCGGCCGGCTGCGGCCACATCCTACGTGCGCCGGCCTCGCCGGAGGCGAACCCGACTCCGGCGGCACGTCGGCCCGCCCGGTGACGGCGCCCGCTCAGTTCTGGGTGGGGTCCTCGACCCACGTCGAGAACAGGGCCAGCGTGCCGCGCTGGCGGCGCAGGACCGTGCGCCACAGCTCGAGGGGCTCGTCGCCGAAGACGTCACCGGCCTCGGCGTCGACGACGTGCCACATGCCCTCCTCGATCTCGGTCCCGAGCTGCCCGGCGCCCCAGCCGGCGTAGCCGGCGAAGATCCGCAGGTCGGCGTACGCGCCGGCGACGATCTCCACGGGGGTGTCGAGGTGCAGCAGCCCGACGTCGCCGAACAGCCGGCGCCAGCCGGGCGGCTCCTCGCCGGTGGTGCGCACCTTGGCCAGGCAGATCGCGCCGTTGGGCGAGACCGGCCCGCCGTGGAAGAGCAGCCGGGGCTCCGAGACGACCGGCACCCAGTCGGGCAGGACCGTGTCCAGCGCGGTCGGTGAGATCTCGTTCAGCACGACCCCGAGCGCGCCGTCGCCGTCGGCGTCGAGGACCAGCACGACGGTGGCGTTGAAGACGCCGTCGGCGAGGGCGACGCTGGCGACCAGCAGGCTCCCGGGCCGGGGCGCGCGCTCAGCCACGGCCACCTCGTGCCCGGCCGCTCTCCCCCGACCCGGTGCTGGAGCGGCGCACGAGCAGGTGGCCGAGCAGCCCGAGCGCGGTGCCGGCGAGGTCGGCCAGCGCGTCGAGCACGTCGCCCGAGCGGGTCGTGTACGCGACGCCCTGCACGACCTCGCTCACCCCGGCGTGCAGCACGAAGAGGCCGACCACGACGGCGGTCGTGCGCCGGCGCAGCAGGCGCCCGCCGGCCAGGGCGTGCAGGTGCAGCGCGAGCAGCACCAGGAAGCACGGCAGGCCGAACCCGACCAGGTGCTCGACCTTGTCGGCGTGCGGGAACCACGGGGCCGAGGGCGGGCCGACGTCGCGGTAGAGGCCCCACAGGTGCACGGCCAGCGCGAGGGCCGCGGCCCCGGCGGCCAGCAGGCGTGCGCCGCGCCCCGGCCGGCCCCGGGCGGCGCGGCCGCGAGCGAGCCCGGCGGGTGGCGGTTCGCTGAGCGTGGGGGCCGGGCTCACACCGCGACTTCGGCGTCCGCGGCGTCGGGGTCCGCCGGCAGCTCGGCCGGGCCGCCCGCGGCCTTGCGCACCGCGGCGGCGACCGCGGTGTGCACCTCGGCGTTGAACACGCTCGGGGTGATGTAGGCGGCGTTCAGCTCGCCGTCGGAGACGACGCCGGCGAGGGCCCGGGCGGCGGCCAGCAGCATGGTCTCGGTGATCTCGGAGGACTGCGCGTCGAGCAGGCCGCGGAAGACCCCGGGGAAGGCCAGCACGTTGTTGATCTGGTTGGGGAAGTCCGAGCGCCCGGTCGCGACGACCGCCGCGTGGCGGGCCGCCTCCGCGGGGTCGACCTCGGGCTCGGGGTTGGCCAGGGCGAAGACGATCGCCTTGTCGGCCATCGTCGCCACGTCCTCGCCGCGCAGCACGCCGGGCGCGGAGACGCCGATGAACACGTCGGCGCCGGCCACGGCCTCGCGCAACGACCCGGTGAAGTCGAGGCGGTTGGTGTGCTCGGCGAGCCAGAGCAGCTCCCCCGCCAGCCCGCCGCGGCCGCGGTGGACGACGCCCTCGATGTCGGCGACCACGATGTCGTTCGCGCCGGCGGCCAGCAGCAGCTTGATGATCGCCGTGCCCGCCGCACCCGCGCCGGACATGACGATGCGCACGTCGGTGATGTGCTTGCCCACGACGCGCAGGGCGTTGTAGAGCGCCGCGAGCACGACGATGGCGGTGCCGTGCTGGTCGTCGTGGAAGACGGGGATGTCGAGCAGCTCGCGCAGCCGGCGCTCGATCTCGAAGCAGCGCGGGGCCGAGATGTCCTCGAGGTTGATGCCGGCGAAGCCCGGGGCGACCGCCTTGGCCACGGTGATGATCTCGTCGACGTCCTGGGTGTCGAGGACCAGCGGCCAGGCGTCGATGCCGGCGAAGCGCTTGAACAGCGCCGCCTTGCCCTCCATGACCGGCAGCGCGGCCTCGGGGCCGATGTTGCCCAGCCCGAGCACCGCGGAGCCGTCGGTGATCACGGCGATCGAGTTGCGCTTGATGGTCAGCCGGCGCGCGTCGTCCTTGTTCTTGGCGATGGCCAGGCAGACCCGCGCCACGCCGGGGGTGTAGATCATCGACAGGTCGTCGCGGTTGCGGATCGGGTGCTTGGTCTGCATCTCGATCTTGCCGCCGAGGTGCATCAGGAAGGTCCGGTCGCTGACCTTGCCGATGACCACGCCCCGCACGGCAGCCATCACCTCGACGATCTCGTCGGCGTGGCCCGTGTCGCGGGCGGCCACCGTGACGTCCATCCGCAGGCGCTCGTGCCCGGAGGCGGTGACGTCGAGCGCGGTGACGATGCCGCCGGCCTGCTCGACGGCGGTCGTCAGCTGGCTGACCGACGTGCCCCCGGCGGGCACCTCGAGCCGGACGGTGATCGAGTACGACACAGAGGGGACGGCGCTCACGTCGTGCATGGTCTCACGGCGCCCTCGGCGACCGGCCGGAGTCGGCACCCGGTGTCGGAGCGGCTCAGGGGACCGTCACTGACCAGCGCCCGGGGCAGGTGACGGCGAGGACCAGCGTCCGCGCCCCGGCCGGGCGCGGCACCGGGAAGGTCGCGGCGCCGTGGCGCTCGTCGGCCACCACGGCGTACTCCCCCGACGGCGTGGCGCGCGCGAGCACCCGGACGTGCGAGGGGCCCGGGCACCGCAGCACGAGCCCGTCCGTCGACCGGACGGCCACGACGTCGTCGCCGAGGGTGTCGAAGCTCGTCCGGTGCACCGGCACCTCGTCGAAGGGCGTCAGGGACACCGTCCACTCCGCCACGGCCGGGGCCTTGACCAGCAGCCGGCTGGTGCGGCCCGCGCGCCCGGTGTCGGGGGGCGCGTCGAGCGTCGTCGTCACGTCGACCGGGTCGGGCAGCAGCCCCGGTCCGCCGGGCGCGCCCCCCACCCGGGTCGAGAGCCAGGTGTCGGCGTCGCAGCCGGTGCAGATGAAGTGCAGCCGGGTCGCGTTGGCCGGCGCCCGGAGGTAGCGCAGCTCGGCGTTCCCGCGGAGGGTGACGAGGCGGCTGCGGTCGGCGAGCGCGCCGAGCTCACGGACCGGGTACGCCGCGCCGGGGCGGGGCGGTGCCGCGGCGGGGCGCACCGGCGCCGACGGTGGCGGTCCGACCGGGGTCGCTCCCGCAGGTGCCGGCGCAGCGCTCGACGCCGTCGCCGGGTCCGGACGGTCGTGCCGGTCAGCGGCCGGGTGGGCAGCGACCCAGCCGCCGACGAGCAGCAGCACGGCGAGCAGCGCGCCCACCAGCGCCGTGGTCCGCCGGGGGTGCGCCGCGGACCGCACGCCGCCTCAGGCGGCGGGGACGAGCTCGCCGCGGACGATGGACTCGCCCGAGTGCTCCGTGCTGCCGATGCCCTGCTGGGAGATGTCGAGGATCCCGAACTGGGTCAGGTCGATCGCGTGGGCGACGGTCCAGAGCCCGTGGCGCCCGTCCAGGACCCCGAGCGTCTGGCGCCGGCGGGGGTCGTCGCGGTGCACCAGCCAGGCCTGTCGCAGGCCGGAGTCGGGCAGGTCGGCGTCGAGGGTGACCTGCAGGATCAGGCGGCCGTGCTCGTCCGTCGCCAGGGCGGCCTCGCCCGACGCGGCCGACCAGGTGTCGCCGACCCCGCGGAGCCGGACGTGCACGTCGGGCCCGGAGCGGTCGCGGCTGCTGCCGATCTCGTCGCGGATAGCGTCCCAGACGCGCGGCGACGGGTCGCTGAGCGGCTCGTCGGCGGCGCTGCGGGCCAGGGTCACGACCTGGCGCAGCTCCTCGAGCTCCGCCCGGCAGACCGCGCAGGTCTCCACGTGCGCCCGCTCGTGCTCTGTGCCGCTCTCCTCGTCGAGCGCGAGCAGAGCGAGCAGCTCCGGATCAGTGTGCATCCGTCGACACCTCCCATCGCTCCCGCAGGTGGACCAGGCTGCTGGCCACCTGGCTCTTGACGTCCTCGATGGACAGGCCGGTCCGCTCGGCGACCTGGGCCGGGCTGACATCGCCGAGCACGAGCCTCAGCACCTCCTGCGGACCGGCGTCCAGGTGCGCCAGCTCGTCCGCCAACACCAACCTTTCGGCCAGAGCCGTCGATCCGGACTCGCTCTCGGGCAACTTCTCCACGCTACCCACGCCGACGGGCACCCTGGCGGGTCGAGCGCGCTCGACCTCGGCGATCCGGGCGCAGGACAGCTCGACCAGCCGCGCCGAGAAGGACGTGCGACCGGGGTGGACGGTGTCCCGCGCCGCCCAGATCTCGGTGAACACCTGCTTGGTGACGTCCTCGGCGGCGCCGACGTCGCCCAGCGACCGCAGGGCCAGGCTGTAGACCAGCGGCGACCAGCGGTCGTAGAGCTCGGACAGCGCCTCGGCGCGTCCGCAGCGCAGGGCCTCGACGACGGTGGGCCCGTCGTCCACCCGTCCTGCTGCCACCCCGGCTCCTCGTTCGTCGGCCTCGGTCCCGTTCCGGACCCGGAGAAGAGTAGGCCCGATCCGCGCCCATGTCCGGACATCCACGCATCGTGCGGGCCCCGCACGCACTCCTCGTCCCGGTCCCGTCTCAGGGGGCGGCCCGGGCCGCCTGCTGCGCCGCCGCCCACGCCGCCACGTCGCCGCGCCGCAGGGCCACCGCCAGCATGTCGGGGAACGCGTCCGGGGTGCAGGCGAAGGCGGGCACGCCCAGGGCCTCCAGCGCCGCGGCGTGCTCGTGGTCGTACGCGGGCGCGCCGGAGTCGCTGAGCGCGAGCAGGACCACGAGGGTCACGCCGCTGCGGACCAGCGCGGCGACGCGGCGCAGCAGCTGCTCGGCGTCGCCGCCCTCGAACAGGTCGGTCACCAGCACCATGAGGGTGTTCTCGGGCTGGCGGACCAGCTCCGCGGCGTACGCGAGGCCGCGGTTGATGTCGGTGCCCCCGCCGAGCTGGCAGCCGAACAGCACGTCCACCGCGTCGTCGAGGTGCGGCGTCAGGTCGACGACCTCGGTGTCGAAGACGACGAGCGACGTGCGCAGGGACCGGACCGAGGCGAGGACGGCGGCGAAGACCGCCCCGAAGACCACCGACTCGGCCATGGAGCCGGACTGGTCGAGCACCACGACCACGTCGCGGGTGACCGCCGGGGACGCCCGGGCGTAGCCGACGAGCCGCTCGGGGACGACGGTGCGGTGCTCGGGGAGGTAGTGGCGCAGGTTCGCGGCGATCGTCGCGCCCCAGTCGATGTCGCGCGGGCGCGGCCGGCGGGTGCGCGCCGCCCGGTTGACCGCCCCGTGCACGGCGCTGCGGGTCGGCCGGGCGATGCGCCGCTCGATCTCGGCGACCACGCGCGCGACGACGAGCCGGGCCGTCCGGCGGGTGGTCTCGGGCATCAGCCGGTTGAGCCCGACCAGCGTCGCGGCGAGGTGCACGTCGGGCTGGACCGAGTCGAGGAGCTCCGGCTCGAGCAGCATCGAGGCGAGGTCGAGCCGCTCGATGGCGTCGCGCTGCAGCACCTGGACCACCGAGGTCGGGAAGTAGGTGCGGATGTCGCCGAGCCACCGCGCGACCGAGGGTGCCGAGGCGCCCAGCCCGCCACGGCGCCGGACCGGGCCGTCCTCGCCGGGGTCGTCGGCGTCGTAGAGCGCGGCCAGGGCCCGGTCCATCTGGGCCTCGTCGGCGCTGAGCCCGGGCTCGAGGGCCTCCTGGGCGGGCTCGCCGAGCAGCAGCCGCCAGCGCCGGTCACGCGCGGAGCCCTCCGCCCGTCGCCTCGCCGCCCTCGGGCCCGGGCTCAGCCACGCGCCGCCCCCAGGATCAGCTCGACCGTGGCCACGGCCGGTGCCGCGAGCTCGGCGAGGCGCTCCCCGTCGTGGGTCGGGGTCGCCGGGTCGCCGTGCGCGAGGCGCTGGGCGAGGGCACGGCGCTGCACGGGCGAGAAGGTGCCGAAGGTCCGCCGCACCAGCGGGAGCACGTCGACGAACTCGGCGTCGCCGAGCCCGGCGACCCAGCCGTCGAGCAGGCCGCGCAGCGCGGGGTCGTGGACCAGCAGCACGGCACCGTCGGTGAAGAAGCCCTCCACCCAGGCCGCCTTGGCCGCGGCCGCACTGCCGTAGGACAGGGCGCGGTGCAGTCGGGCCGGGGCGTCGGCCACCAGCTCGGCGTCGACGAGGAGCCGGGTCAGCCGGCCCTGCAGCAGCGGGGCGAGGTCGCCTCGCCCGACGAGGGCGAGGAGGGTGTCCAGCCACTCGCGGCGGACGTCGTGGGCCCCCTCCTGCGCGAGCAGGCCGACCGCGGAGTGCACGGCGTCCAGGAGGTCGCGCACCCGGACGGCGCTGTCGTCGTCCAGGCCGGTCGTCGCCCGGCCCAGGCCGGCGCAGGTGCGGCGCACGAGCACCTCGGAGGTCCGCCGCAGGGCCGTGGTGTCGGTGCCGCGGACGTCGCCGTAGCGGGCGGCACGGGCCAGGGCGGGCAGCGCCTCCATCAGGTGCAGGACGTCGGCGTCCCGCGCAGCCTGGGCGGCGCAGGCCGCGAGCAGCCGGTCCAGGGCCCCGGGCAGCGCGGCCAGCAGGCAGCGCTCGACGGTCCGCGCGAGCTCGACCAGGCTCTGCCCGGCGACGACGGAGTCGACCCGGGCGGTCGCGGCCGCCTCCACGGTCGTGCCCCACACCGCCGCCTCGACCACCGCGACGGCGAGCTCGGGGTGCCACTGCAGCCGCCACGTCTCCCGGAACGTCCCGGTGGCCTGCACGTCGCTGGTGGCCGGCGCGGCCCACCCGAGGTCGAGCAGGCGCAGCCGGTGGAACAGCTGCGACCGCTCCCGGTCGATGCCGCGCCGCAGGTCCAGGTCGAGGGCGCGTACGCCCGGCTCCCGCTTGAGCCGCAGCCGCCGCGCCGTCGCCGCCAGGTCGGCCTCGAGCGGGACGGTCGGCACCTCCGGGGGCACCTCGCCGAGCCGCTCGCCGACGACCAGCCGCTCGGTGACGAAGCGCAGGGCCAGCTCGTCGCCGTCGCAGAGCACCGACCGGGTCGCGTCGGTGACCTCGGCCAGCCCGGCCAACGGCCGTCCGCGCAGCGTGGCGAGCGTCTCGGCCAGCCGGACCGCCTCGATCACCGAGGCGCTCGACACGGGCAGGTCGCGGCCGCGGAGCTCGCCGGCGACGGCGGTCAGCCAGCGCACGACCGGGGCGTCGGGGGTCTCGAAGAGGTGGGCGTACCAGCCGGGCGAGGTGATGCCCGCGCCGTAGCCGCTCGCGGCGGCCAGACGCCGGTGGGTCCAGGGGACCCAGGTGCAGACCACCTTGCGCCTGGTCGCGCCGCGCAGCACCCGGGCGTCGGGCGCGGCCGGTCCGAGCGGGGCGGTCAGGACGGGGGCGTGCCAGGCCCCGCAGACCACCGCGACCCGGGTGCGGCCCCGCTTGAGCGCCGCCCGGACCGTCTGGCGCATCGTCGCCTCGCGCCGCGCCTCGCCCTCGGCGTGTCGGCCCTGGCGCTGCCCGACCAGCCGGCGCAGCTCGCCCATCGCCTCGAGCACCAGCGGGAACGGCGACGACGAGTCGAGCCGGCCCTCGACCACGTCCTCCCACCAGCGCTCGGCGTCGTCGTACCCCCCGGCCTGGGCGAGCGCGGCCAGCGGGTCGCGGCTCGCCAGCCGGCGGCGCGCGGCCGCGTCGCGACCCGCGGGTGCAGGGTCGCCGAACAGCGCGTCGAGCGCCGAGGGGCCCCCGTCCTCCGCCGCCCCGGACGGCGGCTCCGGCTCGTCGGCGCCGGCCTCGTCGTCGAGCAGGCGTCCGCTCGCGGGGCGCGAGGGTGACCGCGGCGGGCAGGTCGCAGAAACCGACCTCGACCCCGCGCCGGCGCGCCCACGCGATGGCCTGCCACTCGGGGGAGAACTCCGCGAACGGCCAGAACGCGGCCGTGCGCGGCTCCTCGGGCGCGTACGCGAGCAGCGCGACGGGCGGCACGAGGCCCGGGTCGCCGACGAAGCGCAGCAGCGGGTCGGCGTCGGGCGGGCCCTCCACGAGCACGCAGTCCGGGTCGTACGCGTCCAGGGCCGCGACGAGCGAGCGCGCCGAGCCCGGCCCGTGGTGGCGGACGCCGAAGACCTCCACCGGGCCGCGGGCGGGCACGTCGCCGGCGTCCTCGACCGGCACCGCTGTGGGGGGCTCGTCCGGCGGCGTCCCGACGGCCAGGCTCACGCGGGCGCCCGGCACGCCTCGTAGAAGGCGCCCCAGCCCGGTCGCTCGCGGACCACGACGTCGAGGTACTCCTGCCAGGCCTGCTGGTCGGCGACCGGGTCCTTGACGACCGCGCCCACGATGCCCGAGGCGACGTCGGCCGCGCGCAGGACGCCGTCGCCGAAGTGCGCGGCCAGCGCGATGCCGTTGGTGACGACGGAGATGGCCTCGGCCGCCGACAGCGTCGCGCTGGGCGAGCGGACCGCCGTACGCCCGTCGGCGGTGACGCCGGAGCGCAGCTCGCGGAACACCGTCACCACGCGCTCGATCTCCTCGGCCGCGGTGCTGACCGGCGGCAGCGAGAGCGAGGAGGTCAGGTCGGCGACGCGGGTCGTCACGATGCGCACCTCGTCCTCGACGTCGGCGGGCAGCGGCAGCACGACCGTGTTGAACCGTCGCCGCAGCGCCGAGGACAGGTCGTTGACGCCCTTGTCGCGGTCGTTGGCCGTGGCGATGACGTTGAACCCGGGTCGCGCCGCGACCTCGCGGCCCAGCTCGGGCACCGGCAGGACCTTCTCCGACAGCACGGTGATCAGCGCGTCCTGCACGTCGGAGGGGATGCGGGTCAGCTCCTCGACGCGGGCGAGGCTCCCCCGCTCCATGGCCACCATCACCGGGGAGGCGACCAGGGCCTCGGGCGTCGGGCCCTCGGCGAGCAGCCGGGCGTAGTTCCAGCCGTAGCGGATCGACTCCTCCGCGGTGCCCGACGTGCCCTGGACGAGCAGCGTCGAGTCGCCCGACACGGCGGCGGCCAGGTGCTCCGACACCCAGGACTTGGCCGTGCCCGGCAGGCCGAGCAGGAGCAGCGCCCGGTCGGTGACGAGCGTGGCGACCGCGACCTCCATGAGGCGCCGCGACCCGATGTACTTGGGGGTGACGACCGTCCCGTCCCGCAGCGTGCCGCCGACCAGGTAGGTGACGACCGACCACGGCGAGAGCCGCCAGCGCGGCGGGCGCGGGCGTCCCTCCTCCGCGTCGTGCACCTCGAGGGCGGCCAGCTCCTCGGCGAAGGCGACCTCGGCGTGCGGCCTCAGCACCGCCGGCCCGGTCGCCGTGCCGGTCTCGGTCTGCGTCATCGGCGCTCCTGCGGGGCGTGGGGGTGGGAACGGAGGTGGTCGGGGGCGAGCGGCACGGGCCGCCGCTCGGGCGGCACCCGGTCGGGGTCGAAGGCGTGCGCGAGGTCCCAGCGCACCCGCAGGACCTCCTCGGCGGCGGAGAGACCGGCACGGGCGGCGGGCTCCCGCGCGGCCAGGCCGGCGTCGACGACCTCGCCGTACGCGTCGAGCGGGAGCCGGGCGCCGACGCTGCGGCCGAGGGCGCGCGCGCCGGCCGGGGCCGTCGTCGCCGCGGCGAGCGAGGCCACCGCCCGACGTGCCGCGTCGGGCGTGAGCGCGTCGCCCGCCGCCGACCCCGCCGCCCCGGCGGCCTCGGCGGCCTCGGCGGTCTCGAAGGCCCGGACGAGGGCCGACCACGCCGGGTTCTGGCGGGCGAACCAGCGCCCGTCGCGCCCGAGCGCGGCGCCGAGGCGGCGGCGGTCGACGCCGGTCGAGCGGCGCGCGCGGTCGAGCACGGGCGTCCGGTGCTCGGGGGCGAGCCCGGTGCCGGCGTCGAGGGCCTCGCGCAGCCACAGGTCGAGCAGCGGCTCGGACAGGCTCAGCAGCATCTCGTCCAGCACCGCCCGGGCGGCGGCGCTGGGCAGGGGACGGTCCGGCGGCGGGCCGGCGTCGGGCAGGGGCACGGCCACGGTCACCGTCCCGGCCGCGACGAGGCTCCGCGCCCGGCGGGCGGCGGCGGCCTCCAGCAGCCAGGCCGCCGGGTCGCCGCCCTCGGGTGCGGGCACGGGTCGTCGGTCGGTCCCGAGCAGGGCGGCGTTGACCAGGTCGACCACCGGGGACGCGCCCGGGCCGGCGTCGTGGCCGGCGTCGTGGCCGGGGGCGGTGCTCACCCGACCGCCAGCAGCCGCGGAGCGTCGGGCGCGGCGGCGGGCTCCAGCACGCGGACGGCCAGCAGGCCGGCCGGGCCCCACTCCCCGAACACGTCGACCGCACGTCCGCCGGACACCGCCAGCAGGGTCCACGGCTCCGCGCCGCCGGTCAGCAGGCGCACGGCGGTGCCGTCGGCGTCCGCGAGGTGCCACGGCTCCCCCGTCCGGGCGGGCGCCACGGGGACGCCCCGCACCACCACGGGCATCCGCGTCGACCAGGGGTCGGCCGCGAGCTGGTCGGCCCAGGAGCGGCGTGCCTGCGCCACGCCCGAGCGAGGCCAGTCCGGGGCCGCGTCGGGGACCTCGTGCCGCGCCTCGAGCAGGACGCGGTGCTCGGCAGCGCCCGGGTAGCGGTGCGCGGCCCCGTCCAGGACCTGCCCGACGGCCACGCTGTCGTCGAGGCCGGCGCCGGGCACCGCGAAGCTCAGCAGCAGCGCCCAGCGGCGGGTCGCGCTGCCCCACAGCCAGACGCGGCGCGACTCCAGCCGCCCCTCCTGGCTGTCCACCACACCGAGCGCCGACCAGCGGTCGGCCACCGCCGGGCGGGCGAGCACGGTCGCCCTGGTCACGGGGTAGCCGACGCGCGAGCGCACGGTGGCGGCGAGGTCGTCGGGCAGCCGGTCGAGGCCGCGGTGGGCGAGCACGAGCAGGTGCAGGCCGGCCAACGCCTCCAGCAGGCGGGCGGGCCAGGCGGTCTGGTCGGTCCGGGCCAGCAGCCCCGGCAGCCCGCGCAGCAGGCCGGCGACCCCCGGCGCCTGCGCGTCGACCATCCGGGCGGCGACGCCCTCGACGCGGGCCCAGGGCTGCCGCTCCCACCCGGAGAGCCCGGTGCGGACCTGGTCGAGGAGCCAGCGGTCGAGCTCGTCCAGACCGACGGCGACCTTGGCCCGGCGCTCCGCGGCCCGGGCGGCCGCCGCGGCGGCGTCCGGCACGTGGTCGGGGTCCGGCGGGTCCCCCGCCCGGCTCCCGGCCGCCGGCGCGACCTGCGCCCACGCGGGCGCCTCGCCGGGCGGCACGAGGCCGTCGACCCAGCGCAGCAGCAGCGCGACCGCGTGCTTGCAGGGCGACTTGCGGCTCGGGCACGTGCAGGTCGCCGACAGGGCCGGCGCCGGTCCGGCGGCGACGGTGACCGCGTACGTCGACGAGCCCCGGCAACGGCCCCAGAGCAACGCGCCCCCAGCTGCCTCGGCGTCGCCGGCGACCTCGGCCCGGCCGGCCTCCGACCAGACCCGGCTGCTCAGCAGGGGCGTGGCGGCGCGGCGCGACGCGTCGTCGGGAGCCGACGCGAGCACCTGGCTGCGGGTCCAGACCTCCACGCGCGCCACAGTAGTGAGGCCCTCCGACAGGACCAGGTCAGTCGAGGTTGTGGCGCAGGTGCTCGGGCTCGCGCAGCCCGAGCACGGCCTCGAGCATCCGGGCGGCGGCGACCGAGGCCGCGACGTCGTGCATCCGCAGCAGCCGGGCGCCGCCCAGCACGCAGGCCGACGCGGCGGCGAGCGAGGGCGCGAGGCGCGCGGGCTTCGCGAGCCCGGTCGACTCGCCGACGAAGTCCTTGTTGGACACCGCGGCGAGCAGCGGCAGCCCGAGGTCGGCGATCTCGGGGAGCCGCCTGGTCAGCTCGAGGCTGTGCCGGGTGTTCTTGTTGAGGTCGTGCCCGGGGTCCACGACGATCCGGTCCTCCGGCACCCCGCGGTCGCAGGCGGCCTGCACCCGCTCGGCGAGGAAGGACCTCACCTCGTCGACCACGTCGTCGTAGCGGGGACGGCGCAGGTGCGTCCTCGGCGCCGCCAGGCTGTGCGTGATCACCACGCCGGCCCCGCTCTCGGCGACCACGTCGGCGAGCTCGGGGTCGCGCAGGCCGGTGGTGTCGTTGACGACCAGTGCGCCCGCGGCGAGGGCCAGACGGGCCACCTCGGGCCGGGACGTGTCGACCGAGACGACCACGTCGCTGCGGGCGCACGCTCCCGCGACGACCGGCACGACGCGGTCGACCTCCTCGGCCACGGACACCTCGCCCGCGTCGGGCGAGAACGGCACGCCCCCCACGTCGACCCAGTCCGCGCCCGCCTCGGCCGCGGCGAGCACCGCGTCGACCGCGCGCTCCAGCGCGTACGTCCGCCCGGCGTCGAAGAAGGAGTCCGGCGTGCGGTTGACGATGCCCATGACCAGCACGCGCCGCGAGAAGTCCGTGCTCCACGGGCCCCAGGTCACCCGAGGGTGGCGCAGCGGGGGCAGGTAGACCACGCCCCAGTGTCTCCCCCCGACCGCCACCGCCTCGCGCTCGTCACCCGCGGCGCCTAAGGTCGCCGCGTGCGCCGTCTCGCCCTCGCCGCCGCCGCCCTGGTCCCCGTGACCGCCCTGGCGGCCACCGCGGCCTGCGCGGACGTCCCGTCGGCCACCGCACCGGCAGCCAGGAGCACCGCGCCGGCCCCGCCGACCGCGCCGGCCCCGCCGGCCACGCGGACCACGGAGCCGGCCGCTCCCGGCGCGTCGGGCACCCCGACCGCCGGCCCCACCCCGACGCGGTCCTCGGCCCCGGTCCGGGCCCGCCGGAGCTGCGCGGACCTGGTCGGGCGCATGAGCCTCGCCGAGCAGGTCGGCCAGGTGGTGATGGTCGCGCAGAGCTCGACACGGGTCAGCCGCTCGGGCCGGGCGACCGTCCGCCGGCTGCACCTCGGCTCCGTCGTCCTGCTCGGCAACAGCACCGCCGGCCGTGCGGCGACCGCACGGCTGACGGGCTCGATGCGCCGCGACGTCGGCACGGTCGACGGCGTCGGCCTCCTCGTCGCCGTCGACCAGGAGGGCGGGCTCGTCCAGCGGCTCCGTGGGTCGGGGTTCACCCGGGTCCCGAGCGCGGAGGTCCAGTCCCGCTGGTCCGACCGCACCCTGCGCACGCGGGCCACGACCTGGTCGAAGGAGCTCGGCCGGGCCGGCGTCGACCTCGACCTCGCCCCGGTCGCCGACGTCGTGCCGCGCTCCGTCGGGACGAGGAACGCCCCGATCGGCGCGCTGCACCGGGGCTACGGCCCCGACCCGGCCACCGTCGCCCGCAAGGACGTCGCCTTCGTCCAGGGCATGCACGCGGGCGGGACGGCGTCGACCCTCAAGCACTTCCCCGGCCTGGGCCGCGTCCGCGGGAACACCGACGTCGCCGCCGTCGTCGTCGACGCGACGACCACCCGCCACGACGCGCTGCTCGCGGGCTTCCGAGCCGGTGTGGAGCACGGGACCGACGCCGTGATGCTCTCCTCGGCCACCTACCGCCGCATCGACCCCGACCACCCCGCGACCTACTCGCGCACCGTCGTGACCACGATGCTGCGCAGGGACCTGGGCTTTCGCGGCGTCGTGGTGTCCGACGACCTGCTCGGCAAGGCCCTGGCCGACACCCCGGTCAAGACCCGGGGAGCGCGGTTCCTCGCCGCGGGCGGCGACCTGGCCCTCGTCGGCGACGTGGGTGCGGCCGAGCGGGTGCAGCGCGGCCTGCTCGACCGGGCCCGCACCGACCACGGCTTCCGCAGCCGGGTCGAGCAGAGCGCGACCCGCGTCGTCGAGCTCAAGAGCGATCAGGGCCTGGCCGGCTGCTCGCACGCGTGAGCACGACTCTCGCAGATCTCCCACGGCCGGACAAGGACGTGAAGATGTACTGAGAAGAACCTGGCGGACGTTCAGCAGATGTCGTAACTTCCCTCTCGCCCCGTCCGGGGGCGACAGATCTGAGTCGAGGGGGATGGATGATCGTACGGAAGCGGTGGACGCTCGTCGCCGCAGCAGCGCTCGCCTGCGCGGGGCTGGTCGGGACGGCGCCGGCGTCGGCGGGGAGCCCGACGAAGGCACCGGCGGCGCAGCCCGGGGTCACGGTGCTCGCGACGGGCCTGAACGGTCCCCGCCAGCTCAGCGGGACCAGCAGGTACCTCTACGTGGCCGAGTCCGACGCCGCCCAGGTGTCGCGGGTGAGCAAGGCCTCCGGCACCGTCAAGCTCCAGGTCAGCGGCGCCGCCCTGGCCCAGGGCGTGGTGCGCACCAACGGCCGCTTCTACATCGCCTCGGGCGAGCCGGCCCCCGACGAGGCCCGCGCGGTCAACGGGTCGTCGGAGCTCCTCGTCGCCAAGACGGGCAGGAGGCCGCGCACGTTCGCCGACCTGCTCGCCTACGAGCTCAGGCACAACCCGGACAACCAGATCCAGTTCGGCGAGGACGGCAAGCCGCAGGACGCGCTCTCGAACCCCTACTTCGTGGTCAGGAGCCGGGTCAAGGGCGGCTTCCTGCTCGCCGCCGACGCGGGCGCCAACGACGTCCTCGCCATCTCGAGGTCGGGCAAGGTGTCGACCTTCTTCGTGCCGCCGGCCGTGACGACCGGCGACTGCGCGAGCGCCAAGCAGAACTCCGACGCCGGTCCCAGCTGCGACGCGGTGCCGACCGGGCTCGCCTGGGGCCCGGACGGCAACCTCTACGTCTCCGCGGCGACGGGCCTGACGCCGGGTGAGGGCCGGGTCTACGTGGTCAACAAGAACGGCAAGCTGGTCAAGACCTGGACGGGCTTCGACGGCCCGACGGGTGTCGCCGTCGGCACCGACGGCTCGGTCTACGTCTCCGAGCTGCTCGAGGGCCTGGGCGGCGAGCCCGGGGCGGCCAGCTCCCGCTCGCTCGTCCCGTCCGAGCGCGTGGCCAAGGCCGCGGCCGAGGAGCCGGCCTTCGACCCGTCCGCGATCGGGCGGGTCGTCAAGGTGGCCGCGAACGGCACCCGCTCGTACGCGCAGGTCACCATGCCCGCCGGGCTGCTCTACGCCGACGGGACCCTCTACGCCTCGGCGTGGGCCGTCGCCGGCCTGCTGGGCATCCCCGACGCGGGGCAGGTCGTGAAGGTGGACGCCTCCGCCTTCACGTCGTGCGGCAAGGCGGCGCGCTGCTGACCAGCACCTGACCGGAGCCCGCGCTAGCGCTTTCCTCGCTTGCCCCGCCAGGCGAGCGACCGGGCGTCGAGCTCGCGCAGCAGGGGGTCGCCCTCGGTGAGCAGCCGCTCGCCGAGGGCGACCGCGCCCACCAGCTGGTCGTCGTCGAGCTGGCGGTACGCCGCACCGGCCCGGCGGTCCAGGTGGTCGTACCAGCACCCGCCGACCGCGTCGTCGAGCAGCACGCGGCCGAAGCAGTGGTTGAGCCGCAGCACCCAGCCGCCGGCGCGGGCCGCGGCGGGCAGCGCGTCGTCGACGAGGACGCGGTAGCGCTGCAGCAGCTCGGTGCGCCGGGCGGACTCCAGCGCCGTCACGCGGGACGCAGCGACCAGTCGAACCAGACCCGGTGCGTGCCGTCGTCGTCGACGGCCATCCCGCCGGTGCCCGAGATGCCGGCGAGGTCGCCGGTGCCGCTGCCCTCCGCGATCGCGAAGTGCTCGGCGTAGCGGTCGTCGCCGTGCGTGGAGGCCGCGTGCACGAAGACGAAGGCCCCCGCGCGACCGGACAGGCGGCCGGCGAAGGACTCCACCGCCACGTACGTCCCGGTGCCGTCGGGCGCCTGACCGCCGCTGAAGAGCGTGGCGGACACGCCGTCCACCTCCCCGGAGTAGCGCTTCTCCATCGTGGCGAGCCCCACCGGCATCGCCGTGGTCACCGCGACCGCCGGCTCGACGTCCACCGGCACGAAACCCGCCACCGCGAAGGTCCCCTCCGAACGAGTGCTCATCAGCGCTCCTCTCCTCGGTCCCCAGCCTGACAGGAACCGCCGACACCCCCGGGAGCCCCCGGTGCTGGGGAGCGCAGCAGGGACGGAGCGCAGCGGGGACGGCGCGCGGACGGAGGCCTGCTGCCCCTGCACCGCGCCCGAGGGCTGCGGCCGGACGGGTCTCCGGACCGGGTCCGGGGAGGTCGCGACGGCGGACGCCCCCGCCCTACAGTGGCCCGGAAGGCGAGCCGTTCGACGCTGCAGGAGGAACCGTGTCCGTGACCGACGACCAGGCTGACCAGCGCACGGCGCTCGGCGGGCCCGGGCTGCCCCAGGAGCGTCGGCTCGTCACGAGCGTCCCCGGACCGCGCTCCCTCGAGCTCGCCGCCCGCCGCGAGGCCGCGGTGGCGAGCGGCGTCAGCTCCTCGATGCCCGTGTACGCGGCCGCGGCCGGCGGCGGCGTCCTCGTCGACGTCGACGGCAACTCCCTGATCGACCTCGGCTCCGGCATCGCCGTGACCACGGTGGGCAACGCCGACCCGGCGGTCGCCGCCGCGGTCGCCGCGCAGGCCGTGCAGCTGACGCACACCTGCTTCACGATCACGCCGTACGAGGGCTACGTCGAGGTGGCCGAGCGGCTGAACCGCCTGACCCCGGGCGACCACGCCAAGCGCAGCGCGCTGTTCAGCTCCGGCGCCGAGGCCGTCGAGAACGCGATCAAGATCGCCCGTCACCACACCGGGCGCAGCGCCGTCGTCGCCTTCGACCACGCCTACCACGGCCGCACGAACCTCACGATGGCGCTGACCGCCAAGGCGATGCCCTACAAGGCCGGGTTCGGACCGTTCGCCAGCGAGGTCTACCGCGCCCCGATGTCCTACCCCTACCGCGACGGGCTGTCCGGGCCCGAGGCGGCCGCGCGGGCGATCAGCGTGATCGAGAAGCAGGTCGGCGCCGCCGACCTCGCCGCGGTGATCATCGAACCGGTGCAGGGCGAGGGCGGCTTCGTCGTGCCGGCCGAGGGCTTCCTGCCCGCCCTGCAGACCTGGTGCACCGCCCACGGCGTCGTGTTCGTCGTCGACGAGATCCAGTCCGGCTTCGCCCGCACCGGCGACCTCTTCGCGAGCGAGCACGAGGGCCTCGTGCCCGACCTGATCACCACGGCCAAGGGCATCGCCGGCGGCATGCCGCTGTCGGCCGTGACCGGGCGCGCGGAGATCATGGACGCCGTCCACGGCGGCGGCCTCGGCGGCACGTACGCCGGCAACCCCGTCGCCTGCGCGGCGGCGCTGGCCTCGCTGGACCACTTCGAGCACGACGGCCTGGTCGAGCGGGCCCGCGAGATCGGCGCCCTGCTGCTGGACCGGCTGCACGCCGCCCAGGCCACCGACCCCCGGATCGGCGACGTCCGCGGACGCGGCGCGATGATCGCGGTCGAGCTGGTCGACCCGGCGACGGGCGCGCCGGACCCGGTACTCACCGCGGCCGTCGCCCGGCGCACCGCGACCGAGGGCGTCATCGTCCTGACCTGCGGCACCTACGGCAACGTCATCCGCCTGCTGCCGCCGCTGAGCATCGGCGACGCCCTGCTCTCCGAGGGTCTCGACGTGCTCCTCGGCGCCCTGTCCGCGAGCTGAGCGAGCGCGGGTGTCGAGCCGCGCGGAGCTGTTCCGTCTCCCGTCGGGCGGGACCGCCGCCCGACCCGAAGCACCAGGAGGTCCCCCGTGGACATGAAGCTCGAGCTCGTGCAGGTCCCCGTCACCGACGTCGACCGCGCGAAGACCTTCTACACCGAGCGGCTGGGCTTCGCCCTGGACGTCGACGTCACGCCGATGGACGGCATGCGCGTGGTCCAGCTGACCCCGCCCGGGTCCGGGTGCTCGATCCTGATCGGCACCGGCATGGGCGAGGCCTCGTCGATGGCGCCCGGCACCCAGAAGGCCCTGCACCTGGTGGTCGCGGACATCGACGCGGCGCGCCGCGAGCTCGTCGACCGTGGCGTCGACGTCGCCGAGGTCATGGACGTGGGCGGCGGGGTGAAGTACGCCTGGTTCGCCGACCCGGACGGCAACTCCCTCGCCCTGCAGGAGATGCCCTGGCGCACGGGCGAGAGCTTCTGACCCGGCGCCGACCCGGGGCGACGGGTCAGATCAGCGCCCAGGCCCGCGTCAGGACGTCGCGGAGGATCGACTCCATCTCGTCGAACTGCTGCTGACCGCTGACCAGCGGCGGGGCGAGCTGGATGACGGGGTCGCCGCGGTCGTCGGCCCGGCAGTACAGGCCCGCCTCGAAGAGCGCGCCGGACAAGAACCCGCGCAGCATCCGCTCGGACTCGTCGGCGTCGAAGGTCGCCTTGGTCGCCTTGTCCTTGACCAGCTCGATGCCGTAGAAGAACCCCTCGCCGCGCACGTCGCCGACGATCGGCAGGTCGAGGAGCCGCTCGAGCGTCCGCCGGAACGCCGGGGCCTCCGCGTGCACGTGGTCGTTGAGCCGCTCGGTCTCGAAGATGTCGAGGTTGGCCATCGCCACCGCGGCCGAGACCGGGTGGCCGCCGAACGTGTAGCCGTGGTTGAACGTCGTCGTGCCGTGCGAGAACGGCTCGAAGAGCCGCTCGCTGGCGATCATGGCGCCGATCGGGCTGTAGCCGGAGGTCATGCCCTTGGCGCAGGTGATGATGTCGGGGACGTAGCCGAAGTCGTCACAGGCGAACATCGACCCGATCCGCCCGAACGCGCAGATCACCTCGTCGGAGACGAGCAGCACGTCGTGGGCGTCGCAGATCTCCCGCACCCGCTCGAAGTAGCCGGGGGGCGGCGGGAAGCAGCCGCCCGAGTTCTGCACCGGCTCGAGGAACACCGCGGCCACCGTCTCGGGGCCCTCGAAGAGGATCGCCTCCTCGATGCGGTCGGCCGCCCAGCGCCCGAAGGCCTTCCCGTCGCCCGCGACGACGTCCGGCGCCCGGTAGGCGTTGGTGTTCGGCACCCGGAACGTGCCCGGCACGAGCGGCTCGTAGACGGCCTTGAGCGCCGGGATGCCGGTGATCGCCAGCGCGCCCTGCGTGGTGCCGTGGTAGGCGACGGAGCGCGAGATGACCTTGGTCTTCGTCGGCTGGCCCTGGAGCTTGAAGTACTGCTTGGCGAGCTTCCACGCGCTCTCCACCGCCTCGGCGCCACCGGTGGTGAAGAAGACACGGTTCAGCTCGCCCGGGGCGAGGTGCGCGAGCCGCTCGGCCAGGTCGATGGCCGCGGGGTGGGCGTACGACCAGAGCGGGAAGAAGGCGAGGTCGGCCGCCTGCTTGGCCGCCGCCTCGGCCAGCACCCGGCGGCCGTGGCCGGCCTGCACCACGAACAGCCCGGCGAGCCCGTCGAGGTAGCGCCGCCCGCGGTCGTCCCAGACGTAGGCCCCCTCCCCGCGCACGATGATCGGGACCTCGTGGCCCTCGCCGTACGCCGACTCGCGGGTGAAGTGCTTCCACAGGTGCGTGCGCGCCGCGAGGCCGCGGTCGGTGCCGCGCGGGGTGGTGCCGCCGACGCCGGGCTCGGACGGGGTGGTGGCTTCCTGGGGGGTGGTGGTCATGCCGTGCTCCTCGGGGACGTCGGGTCGTGCGGGCGTCGCGCGACGGGCCCGGCGCCCGTCACCCGAGCGCCCCGGTCGTCGCGCTGCCGGTGCAGCCCGAGGTCGAGGAAGGCCTCGGTGCTGCTGACGCCGAGCGACCGGGATCCCGATCTGCAGGTCCGGGAGGTGCCCGACGTCCCCGGAGCCGACCTCGACCAGCAGGTCGACGCTGCCCGCGGTGCTGACGAGGTGCGAGGTGCTCGACCCGGCGGCTCCTCGAGCCCGGTCAGCGCGGCGCTCGGGTCGCCGTGCACCCGGATCCCCATCATCGCCCGGCGCAGGAAGCCGACCTCCGTCGGGTCGGCGGAGGCCGCATCGAGGTCCGCGTCGCCGGAGCTGGCGAGGTCGCGTACGCCTCCCCCGTCACGGGCACGACGTCGAGCGCAGCCTCAGCATCCGCGCCGACGCGCCGGCGGGACCCGAGGTCAGGCCGAGCCCGTCCGCGGTCCGCGTCACCGCCCACGCGGGCAGCCGCTCCGGCGGCGGGTAGACCTGCGTGACGTCCAGGTCGACCCCGCTCAGGTGCGGCAGGGCGAGGTTCACGGACGGTCCGGCGTGCGCCTGGCGCCAGGCCACGACGTAGGTGTCCCGTCCGGCGTCGAGGGCGACGCTCACCCACGCGTCGTCCCAGCTCGGCAGCCCGGTGGGGAACCGCGGGACGGACCGGGCGAGGGCGTGCCGGGTCTCCTTGTGCGTGCGGACCCCGGCGGCGACGAGCGCCCGCTGGTCGGGGTCCATCCGGTCGAGCAGGCCGGACAGGTAGAGCCGCCCGGCCAGCCCCGTGCACATCGTGAAGGCGATGGCCTCGTCGTCCATCGTGGCCTGCGGGTACGCCCAGTGCGCGGCCTGCTCCGGCAGGACGTGCACGAGCGAGGCCGCGGCGATCGCCGGGTAGAGCAGCGGGTCCTGCTGGTCGGAGGTCGACTGCAGCTGCAGGTGCGACAGCATCGCGAAGTCCGAGCGCAGCGCCCCGGACCCGCAGTTCTCGATGACGAGGTCGGGATGCCGGTCGAGGACGCCGTCGAGCCAGGCGAGCAGCGCGCGGTTGTGCTCCAGCAGCCCCGCGCCGACGCTCTCCGCGTCGAGGTCGGTGCCCGGTCCCGGCGTGACGTTGTAGTCGAACTTGACGTAGCCGATCCCGAGCTCGTCGACCAGCCGGTCGACCGCCGCGTCGAGGTGCGCACGGGCGTCGGGGCTGCGCAGGTCGAGCAGGTAGCGGGCCCGCTCCCGCACGCGGGTGCCGCCGCGCTGCAGGAAGGCGGTGGCGGGCAGCGTCGAGGCGGCCTCGCTGGTGACCCCCACGACCTCGGGCTCCATCCACAGCCCGGGCACCATGCCGCGGCTGCGGACGTGGTCGAGCACGAAGCCGAGCCCGCGGGGGAACCGCACGGTCGAGGGCCGCCAGTCCCCCACCGACGACCACCAGCCGGCGGTGTCGTCGTACCAGCCGGCGTCGATGCAGAAGTACTCGCTGCCGACCGCCGCGGCCGCGTCGATCAGCGGCAGCAGCTTCGCCTCGGTCGGATCGCCCTCGAGGGTGTCCATGTAGTCGTTGAAGACCACCGGCAGGGCGTCGTCCTGCGGGTGCCGGCGTCGGGCGGCGCGACGGTGCCCGGCGAGGTGGGCGAAGGCGTCGTCGAAGCCGGGGGCGACCGTGAAGGTCACCGGCACGGTCGTGAACCCCCGGTCCTCCGACACCGTGACCGACCAGTGGTGCAGCGTGTCGGTCGGCCCGAGCACGGCGACGTACGCGCCGTCGACCCGGCCGTCGAGGCTCGGTGGGCCGGCGGCCTCCTCCCGACCCACCGCGCGCCCGGTCAGCTGCACGTCCGCCGTGCCCGGGCGCTCGCCGACCTCCCACAGCCACCCGCCGTTGTGCTCGACCTGCCAGGCGAGGGTGGTCCCGGTGCGCCGGTCCTGGACCGCGCCGGCCGGTACGTACGTGCCCGCCGACCAGGTGCTGGTGGAGACCGCGTTGACGCAGGCGCGGGTCGTCTCCCCCGGCGCGCGCGGCTGCGTCGACGCCAGACCCGCCGCGCGCAGCGGCCGGCTCGCCCAGCGGTTCTCCGCCGACCAGGTGGAGTCGGCTCGCCAGACGTCGAGGTCGTTCAGGGAGTCGGAGATGCACGCGCCCGTCGCCAGGCTGGTCACCGACCACAGGACCTGCGGCTCGCGGCCGGGTGCCACCGCGACCGTGGTGCTCGTCCGCGCCGCCGCGACGCCGGGCAGGACCTCGAAGCGGGTCCGCGTGGTCAGGCCGGTCTCCTCGTCGGACTGGTCGACGGTCAGCACCTCCGCGTCGCCCTCGCGGGTCTGCGTGTGGGCGACGTAGCGCAGCGAGGCGCCGACGTGGGTCCCGCTGTGGCGGTTGCTGTTGCTGCTCGTGTCGTTGCCCCAGGCCGGGGTGAGCACCTCCACCAGGGGCTGGTGCACCCGGACGTAGCGCCCCGGGTCGACGTCGTCGTCGAAGCCCGCCCCCGGCGTGACGTCCACGAGCCGTACGGGTCCGTCCTCCGCCAGCAGGCGCAGGCTGAGGTGCGGGGTGCTCCAGTCGATGGTGACCACGACGGCCATCCTCGGGCAGCCCCCGCCGACGCCGAGCACCGGCTGGCCGGAGCCACGGCCGACGCGACGCACGTCTGTGACGGATGTGACGAAAGTGACTCCTGTTTCGCCTGCGGCCTCGAACGACGCATTGCAGGATGGCTGCCGCTTCCCCGTCACCGATCCTGGAGTCCCCCGTGCCCCTCTCCTCCCGCCTCGCCCGCCCGCTCGCCGCCGTCGCCCTCGGTGCTGCCCTCCTGGCTCCCCTGCAGCCCGCCGTCACCGCCGTGGCGCGCCCCGCCCGCCGGGCACGCGTCCACGAGCGCCAAGCCCACGCTCCGCGCCACGCAGACCACCCTCACCGCGTACGGCGACGCCGACGCCGACGGCCGCGTCCACCTCAGCGGTTCGGTGCGCTGGCGCAACGGCACGCTGCTCGGCCCGACGCAGCACGTCGAGCTCTGGGGCAGGACCGGTTCGGCGTGGGTCCTCGTGCGCAAGGCCGTGACCGACAGGTCCGGCGACGTCGAGCTCGCCGTCTCGCCGCGGTCCCACACGGCCTACCAGCTGCGCTACGCCGGTTCGCGCAGCACGGCCCTGCCGGCCGTCGCCGCCGCGTCGGTCAGCCCGTCGGTCGCGGTGCGGGCCATCTCGCGCGTCACCCTCGCGGCGCCCGCGCGCGCCGGGCGAGGCGTGACCTTCGCCGTCACCGGTGCGGTCAGCCCCGCCGGTGCCGGTCGCGTCGTCACCCTGACCGGGAACGGCCGCACCTTCACCACGCTCCGCACGCGGGCGGACGGCACGTTCTCGGGCCACGTGCGCCTGCGGCAGACGACCAGGCTCTCCGTCTCCGTCGCCGGCACGAGCGCCCTCGACGGTGCCGCGAGCGCGGCCCGGACCGTCCGCGTCGGCTGAGCCGGCACCTCGCGCCGGGCGTCGGGAGGGCCTGCTCTGTCCTCCCTGCGGGTGACGGCGGCGCGACCTTCCCCGCCCTACGGTGATCGGGTGCCGAGCCCTCGAAGCATGTCGCCGGCTGCTCGGAGTCGTCGGAAGCTGTCGACGCTGACGGTCGGGGTCCTGCTCGTCGCGCTGTGGGTGCTCGCGGTGGCGACCGCTCTGCCCGACCCGTCGGACGACCCCGGCACCACGGCCGGCTTCGGCCTCCTCCTGATCCCCGGCCTGGTCGTCACCGTCATCGGTGGCCGGGCCGAGCTGCGGGCGCGGGCCTTCGACCGTCTCGACCGGGCCTTCGCCCAGGGTCTGGCCGACGAGTTCCGCACGTTGTGCGCCATGGACCCCTCAGGGGCCTACCGCCCGGGTCCGGGCCTGGTCGAGATCCGCGGGGCGCGCCTGGTCGAGATCGAGCGGCACTTCGACCAGCGGACCGTCGGCACCGTGGCCGGTCGTCTGTCGCACCAGCTGTCGCTCTTCGGGGGCACGCTCAACGTCACCTACGGACACCTGGGCCTCGGCGGCATGTCTGCTGCCGTGAACGGGATGAGCAACGTCTCGCTCGACGTCGAGCAGACGACGAGCGCCAACCTGATGGGCGACGCGCTGTTCGCTGTCCTCGAGGCCCCGGGCCCGGCCGGCCCTGACGACACCTACCGCGTGGTCAGTGTGTCGGCGGCGACGGCTGCGGAGTGGATCCAGGCTCTCGTCTTCGCGGCGATCGACCGCCTGGAGGGTCCCCGGAGCTTCGCCGGTGCGACGATGGCCGCCTGGTCGGGGAGACTGATCGGTCACTTCGCTCCGCAGGACATCTCCTACGCCGGCGACAGGCTGCGCGCCCAGGCGAGCCGAGCGCCCGAACGGCGCGACGTGCTGACCGTGCAAGGTCTCAGCATCGGGCGGAACGCGGTGCTGGGAGCGTACGTGCAGATCGGGCAGCAAGGCTCCCTGCTGCTGTTCCCGGTGCAGTTCCCCACCCTGTTCGGACAGGCCGTGGCGACCGCCGCGCACCGCGCCGACCTCACCGTCCGACCGTCGCTGAGCACAGCGCTCGTCGACCGGGCCTCCTAGGACCCCACGGGCGAGACGGTGCGGACCACGCCGACAGCGCGGGTCGACGGCGAGACTGCCAGCTGTCCGAGAGGTCGTGCGCCAGCGCGCAGGACCCCTCGGGGCAACCAGATGAAGGTGGAGGTGGCGGGAATCGAACCCGCGTCCTTGGACAGCGAACCAGGTCTTCTCCGGGCGCAGCTGGCTAGTCGTCTTCTCGGTCCCTGCGCTCGCGCCAGCACGTCGCAGACAGACCCAGTCTCAGAAAAGTCCCGGACGCACCCTGAGACACGGTGCGGCCAGCAAGTCCCCTCGATGAGGCCAGGATCCGGGGCGGGGACAGCCTCGGTCTGACCCTTCGATCACTGTTTAGACAGCGAGAGCGAAGTCAGTGCGCTTAGAGTTGGCACTTATTGGTTTCCAAGGAACATTAACGAGTTGACCTTGGATTCTCGGCCCGCTTCTCCTGGGACTACCGACCCAAGTCGAAACCGATCACCCCCTGTTGAGTTGTCCGCCCCGTCGGCCGCGAACGGCTTCCTGGGCGAGGGCCCACTCTACCTGCGTAGCGCGGGACCTGCCATGGGTAACGCGAGCCGGCCGGGAACATTCCCGACCGACCGGCGGTCCACGGATCCGGGTGCCACCCGCTACTCGGACAGCACCTGGAGCTTGAGCACCCGCGTCACCGGGTTGCGCCAGTCCTCGCCCTGCAGCGCCTTGGCGCCGCCGACGACGGTCAGGACGAACCAGCCGAGCATCATGACGCCGAAGATGGTGTCGAAGCCACCGCTCGAGGTGATCGCCGCGGTGATGCCGCCGGCGACGAAGAGGAAGAACGACAGCAGCTGGAAGTTGAACGCCTTGGCCGCCTCGCGCCGGGCGTACGTCCCCGGGCTCGACAGCCCGAAGACGAGCAGCGGACCGACGATCCAGAGCAGGAAGACCGAGAAGTGCGCGAAGCCGGCGGCGCCGCGTCCGACCTGCTGGCGCACCTCGGGGCGCACGAGCGGCTGGTACGCGGGGTGCAGGCCGACGGCCTGCGAGGCCAGCGGCACCGAGACGAGCCCGAGGAAGGCCTCGTTCAGTCCGCGCCGGTCGTGGGCCTCGAGCACGCGGCCGAGGCGCCAGTCGAGCTCGCTCTCCCCGATCCGGTCCTCGGCGTACGCCTGCTGCAGCCAGGCCACCGCGCGGTCGCGCTGCTCGGGCGTGACGCTCATCGTCAGCGTCGGGTGCGGGTGGTTCGGCTGCGTCGCGCTCATGGCGTCAAGGATCGTCCCGGACCGGTCCACCTCACCATCAGGCGCGACCCCGGTCCCACCCCGATGCCCGCTCCCTGAGCCCGGGAGGACGCTCGGGAGGACGCTCGCCCGGCCGTTCCGGGCGGACGTTAGGTTGGAGCCATGTCTGAGAAGCCCGAGATCGACGCCCCCGAGGGTCCCCCGCCCACCGAGCTGGAGGTCACCGACCTGACCGTCGGCGACGGCACCGAGGCGGGCCCCGGCGACACCGTCAAGGTGCACTACGTGGGCGTCGCCTACAGCACCGGCGAGGAGTTCGACGCGTCGTACAACCGCGGCGCCCCGCTCGACTTCCCCCTCGGCGCCGGCCGCGTCATCCGCGGCTGGGACGAGGGCGTGGCGGGCATGAAGGTCGGCGGTCGTCGCCGCCTGGTCATCCCGCCGCACCTGGCGTACGGCGACCGTGGCGCCGGCGGCGTCATCGCGCCGGGCGAGACCCTGATCTTCGTCGTCGACCTGGTCGACGTTCGCTGAGCGAGCCCGGTTCGCGGGTGCCGCGGCAGGGCCTCATCGAGGTCCGCGGCGCCCGCGAGCACAACCTCCGTGACGTCGACGTCTCGCTGCCGCGCGACGCGGTCGTCGCGTTCACCGGCATCTCCGGCTCCGGCAAGTCCTCGCTCGCGTTCGCGACGATCTTCGCCGAGTCGCAGCGGCGCTACCTGGAGTCGGTGGCCCCGTACGCGCGGCGCCTGATCCAGCAGGCCGGGGTCCCCCGCGTCGCGTCGGTGACGGGGCTGCCACCCGCCGTCGCCCTGCAGCAGCAGCGCGGCGGCGTCGGTTCGCGGTCCTCGGTCGGCACCCTGACCACCCTGTCGAACACGCTGCGGATGCTCTTCTCCCGCGTCGGCACCTATCCCGAGGGCGCCGGGCGCCTCGACTCCGACGCGTTCTCGGCCAACACCCCGGCCGGGGCGTGCCCGCACTGCCACGGCGTCGGGCAGGTGTACGCGGTGAGCGAGTCCTCCGTGGTCCCCGACCCCTCGCTGAGCATCCGCGCGGGCGCTGTGGCGGCATGGCCGGGCGCCTGGCTCGGCAAGAACTTCCGCGACATCCTCGCCACGCTCGGCCACGACGTCGACCGGCCGTGGCGCGACCTGCCGGCCGCCGACCGCGAGTGGATCCTGTTCACCGACGAGCAACCGGTGGTCACGGTGCACTCCGAGCGGGAGGCCGGCCGCATCCAGCGGCCCTACCAGGGTCGCTGGACCAGCGTGCGCGACCACGTGCTGACCACCTTCGCCACGACGAGGTCCGCGCCGATCCGGCGCCGGCTGCGCGGCTACCTCGACGCGAGCCCCTGCCCGGTCTGCGGCGGCCGGCGCCTGCGGCCCGAGGCCCTGGCGGTCACCTTCGCCGGCCACGACATCGCGTCGCTGACCGCCCTGCCCGTCGAACGCCTGACCGCGGTCCTCACCGAGGCGGGGACCGCGTACGACCGGGACAGCGCGGCCGCGACGCTGCTGGGCGAGCTGCTCGGGCGGACGGCGCTGATCGTCGACCTCGGGCTCGGCTACCTCGCCCTGGACCGTGCGCTGCCGACCCTGTCCTCCGGCGAGCTGCAGCGCCTCCGGCTGGCCACCCAGCTCCGTTCGGGCCTCTTCGGCGTCGTCTACGTGCTCGACGAACCCTCCGCCGGCCTGCACCCGGCCGACACCGAGGCCCTGCAGGAGGTGCTGCTCGGCCTGCGCGACGCGGGCAACACGGTCCTGCTCGTGGAGCACGACCTCGACCTCGTCCGGCAGGCCGACTGGCTGGTCGACGTCGGACCGGGCGCCGGGACCGGCGGCGGCCTCGTGCTGCACAGCGGCCCGGTCGAGGGCCTGGCCGGGGTCGAGGAGTCGGCGACGCGGCCCTACCTCGACCCGGCGTACCGGCCGCCGGTCACGTCGTCGCCGCGCGCGGCGCAGGGCTGGCTGCGGCTCGACGGCGTGACGGCGCACAACCTGCACGACCTCGACGTGGCGCTCCCGCTGGGCACGCTGAGCGTGGTCACCGGCGTCTCGGGCGCCGGGAAGACGAGCCTGGTCGGGGTGCTGACCGAGGCGGTGCGCGACCACCTCGGCCTGCCGGACGCGGTGGCCGAGGACACCGAGGAGCCGGACGGGGACGCCGACGACGCGAGCGCGCCCGACGTCGAGGACGCGGCGGCCGACGACGTGGAGCAGCGGCCCGAGGTCCGGCGGACCGCCGGGCTGGAGCACGTCAGCCGCCTCGTCGTCGTCGACCAGCGGCCGATCGGCCGCACGCCCCGCTCGAACCTCGCCACCTACACCGGCCTCTTCGACGCGGTGCGCTCCGCGTACGCGCGCACGCCGGAGGCGAAGGCGCGGCGCTGGAGCGCCAGCCGGTTCTCCTTCAACGTCGCCGCGGGGCGCTGCCCCACCTGCAAGGGCGAGGGCTTCGTCGCCGTGCGGATGCTCTTCCTGCCCGGCTCCTACTCGCGCTGCCCCACCTGCCACGGCACCCGCTACGCCGCCGAGACCCTGGAGGTCACCCGGGGCGGCCTGAGCATCGCCGACGTCCTCGACCTCGACGTCGACGCCGCGGTGGAGGCGCTGGCCGACGTCCCGGCCGCCGTCCGCGGCCTGACCGCGCTGCGCGACGTGGGGCTCGGCTACCTGCGGCTCGGGCAGCCCGCCACCGAGCTCTCGGGCGGCGAGGCGCAACGGATCAAGCTGGCGACCGAGCTGCAGCGCTCACGGCTCGCCGGGACGCTCTACGTGCTGGACGAGCCGACGACCGGGCTCCACCCCGCCGACACCGAGCGGCTGCTGCGGCTGCTGCAGGGCCTGGTCGACGGGGGCAGCACCGTCGTGGTCGTCGAGCACGACGCCGCCGTGGCGCTGGGCGCCGACTGGCTCGTCGACCTCGGGCCCGGGGGCGGCGACGCCGGGGGCACGGTGGTCGACGCCGGCACGCCGGTCGAGGTGGCGGGACGGGCGCTCGGCCCGACCGGGGTCCACCTGGCGCGCCGGCTCAGCCCGGCGGGCTGAGGCTCACCAGCTGCCGCCGCCACCGCCGCCGCCACCGCCACCGGAGAAGCCGCCGCCGCTGAACGAGCTGCCGCCGCCGAAGCCGGTGCCGCTGCTGCTCGAGGCCGACGGAACCGGGGTCGCCGCCGAGCTCAGGGCCCCGGTCAGGAAGCCGGTGTTGAAGGACGCCAGGTTGAGGTTGCCGTAGTACCAGTACGGGACCACGTCGGGGATGCGGCCCATGGCGACGAGGTCGCCGCACACCTTGGCCCAGCGGTCGGCCAGGCCGAAGACGATCGCCCACGGCAGGTAGCGCGAGAAGATGTCCTCGCCCTCCTCGAAGCGCAGCTGGTCGGCCTCGGCCGTGGCCAGGTACTTCTCGAAGCCCTCGACCTGGTCGGTCCACGCGCGCCCCTCGGGCGTGCGCTGGCCGCGGCGCATCTTGTGCCGCACGACCGCGACGGTGATGATCACCGGCAGCAGCGCGGCGGCGAGCAGCAGCGCCCACAGCCCGGCGTGGATGACGCCGAAGAAGGCCAGGGCGACGACGCCGAAGCCCAGGCCCTTGGTGGCCTTGCCGGTGGGCACCTTGGTGAACCAGCCGCGGGCCGCGACCTGCCGGCGTACGGCGGCGTCCATGTCCTGGTGGGCCTGGAGCATGCTGCCCTGCGAGCCCAGGTCGACGACGGTGCCCGGCGGGTCGCCGCGGAAGATGCCGTTGAGCAGCGTCATCTCGTGCGGGGCCGTGGCGACGTTCGGGTCGCGCAGCTCGACACGGACGTCGTTCTTGTGCTCGCTGATGATGCGCAGACCGCCGCGGACGGCGAGGTCGACGAGCGTCGCGGCCGTCTCCTTGGTGTCGATCACGCCGTCGACGAGCATGCCGGCCTCGGCGACCGGGATCCTGGGCGGCACGAAGGAGACCGGGATCTGCAGGTCGGGGTCGCTCAGCTCGGTGGCGACCTGCTGCCCGCCGGCCGGGAACGAACCCGGCGGCAGCCCGGCCCAGCGCTGGTCGCGCCCGTTGCGGCGGTAGTAGGAGACGCCGAGGAGCGGGGCGGCGATCGCCGCTCCCCCGACGGCCACGCCCGCGCCGATGGCCGCCGCCCTGGCCGGGCCGCTGAGACGGTCGGCCCGCGGCTCGAGGTCGGGGGTCGAGACCGCGAGCAGCCCCGGCTTGATCTTGGTGCCGATGGTCACGCCCTCGCCGGCCGCGAGTCCGGTCTGGCTGAACTTCGCGACGCCGCCCTCGATCCGCTGGTCGCACGTGGTCGTGCTGCCCACCGTGCCGTAGGTGCAGGTCGTGTCCTGCACCCCCTGCGGCACGGTCACCTCGATGCCGACCCGGGCGATGCCCGCCCTCCAGTCCAGCCCGGTGGCGTCCCAGTAGAACTCGTCGTACGCCGGCTGCGCGCTCGGGAAGCTGCGCATCGCGCCGGAGAGGTCGTAGGCGATGACGTACGTGGCGCTCGCCGCGGACACCGTCTCGTCGGGGCTGCCGATCCGGAGCCGGGTGGTCACGACCCGGCCGTCCTGGGAGTCGGAGTCGCTGCGGTCCACGTCGGTCGCCACGCCGGGGTCCGGGCTGCTCACGTCCACGTTGTCGATCGTGTAGACCGCGTCCTGCTCGTCGTCGTACGGCTCGCGCGTCACGAGCTCGCGGTCGATGCCGTGGCGCCCGGAGGCGTCGCCGAAGCGGTAGGTGATGGTCTCGACCACGCGGACCACGCCGCTCGGGCGGACGTCGTAGGTGATCTCGAAGTCGTCGATCCGGTCGCTCGCCGCGTACGCCGGTCGCGCGCCGACCACCAGCGAGATCAGCACGACCCCGCAGGCCAGGACGAGCGCGAGCAGCAGGCGGGCGGTGCGACCGGGGGGCGCGGGCCGGGCGACGGGGCGGGTGCCGCTCACCGGTTCCTCCGGTTGCGGGCGGCCAGGGCCCGCTCGGCCTCGCGGCGGCCCTCGCGCTCGGCGAGGGCGTGGCGCTTGTCGTACTCCTTCTTGCCGGTGCCGAGGGCGAGCTCCACCTTGGCGTAGCCGTCGTTGAAGTAGAGCGACAGCGGGATCAGCGTCATCGAGCCCGTGGTGCCCAGCTCGCGGGAGATCTTGTCGATCTCGCGGCGGTTGAGCAGCAGCTTGCGGGTCCGGCGGGCGGTGTGGTTGGTCCAGGTGCCGTGGCTGTACTCGGGGATGTTCGCCCCGCGCAGCCAGATCTCGCCGTCGTCCAGCGTCGCGTACGCGTCGGTCAGGTTGGCGTGGCCGGCGCGCAGGGACTTGACCTCGGTCCCGCTGAGGACGAGGCCGGCCTCCCAGGTGTCGTGGATCGTGTAGTCGTGCCGCGCCTTCTTGTTCGACGCGACGAGGCTGCGACCCTTCTCCTTCGGCATGGGCCCATTCTCCCTGCTCGACGGGTCGTCCGCGCCCCCACCCGTCGCTGCCCGCCCGGCCAGGGGGCGGACGGGCAGCGGACGGGGCTCTCGACGGGCTCGACCAGCCCGGGGGTCAGGTCAGCCGAGCGTCGCGGTGTCGATGACGAAGCGGTAGCGGACGTCGCTGGCGACGACCCGGTCCCAGGCCTGGTTGATCTTGTCGGCGCTGATGACCTCGATCTCGGCGCCCAGGCCGTGCTCGGCGCAGAAGTCGAGCATCTCCTGGGTCTCGGGGATGCCGCCGATGCTGGAGCCGGCGAGGCTGCGTCGCCCCGGGAGCAGCGAGAAAGCCTTGACCGACATCGGGTGCTCGGGGGCGCCGACCTCGACGAGGGTGCCGTCGACGCGCAGCAGGCTCATGTAGGCGTCCAGGTCGAGGTTCGCCGACACCGTGTTGACGATGAGGTCGAAGGAGCCCTTCAGCTGCTCGAAGGTGTCGGGGTCGCTGGTCGCGTGGTAGTGGTCGGCGCCCAGGCGGAGGCCGTCCTCCTGCTTCTTCAGCGACTGGCTGAGCACGGTGACCTCCGCGCCCATGGCGTGGGCGATCTTGACGCCCATGTGGCCGAGCCCGCCGAGGCCGACGATCGCGACCTTCTTGCCGGGGCCGGCGCCCCAGTGGTTCAGCGGGGAGTAGAGGGTGATGCCCGCGCAGAGCAGCGGGGCCGCCTCGTCGAGCTCGATGCCCTCGGGGATCCGCAGCGCGAAGTCCTCCTCGACGACGATGTGCGTCGAGTAGCCGCCGGCCGTGGGCTTGCCGTCGCGGCCGACGCCGCCGTAGGTGCCGATGTTGCCGTTCAGGCAGTACTGCTCCAGGCCCTGCCGGCAGCTGTCGCACTCGCGGCAGGAGTCGACGAGGCAGCCGACGCCGACCCGGTCGCCCACCTTGTGCTTGCTGACCTGTGCGCCGACCTCGGCGACGACGCCGGCGATCTCGTGGCCGACGACGATCGGCCAGCCCGCGTCGCCCCACTCGCCGCGGGCGGTGTGGATGTCGGAGTGGCAGATGCCGGCGAACTTGATGTCGATCAGGATCTCGGTCGGGCCGACGTCGCGGCGCTCGATGGTCGTGGGCACGAGCGGCTCGGTGGCGCTCGGCGCGGCGTAGGCGTGCACGGTCAGCATGAGGTGCTCCTCGGGTTTGCGTGGGTCGGCCGTCGCGGCTCGCCGGGATCCACCCCGGCGCCGCGTGCCGGCCGCACCGGGCAGCGTGACGGAGCCCGGTGCGCACCGCCCCTCGGGCGGCTCACCGCCATCCTAGGTGGGCCTGCACGGACGTCGCTGGGGCGCGGGACCCCCGGGAACCCGACACGCCGGGGCCGGACCCGCTTCCCCTGCGGTCCGACCCCGGCGTGACGCACCGGGAGGTGATCCCGAGCCGGTTGCGAGTCCGGCTCAGCTTCGGTGGCTGGTCGTCAGTACCAGCTCATCGGGTTCACCATCGACCCGTTCAACCACACCATCAGGTGCAGGTGGCAGCCGGTCGAGTAGCCGGTCGTGCCGACGTAGCCGATGACCTGGCCCTTGCGCACCCGGTCCCCCACGCCGACGGTGTAGCGGATGGCGTGGTTGTAGCCGGTGGTCACGTACGTCCCGTCGACCCGGCCGTGGTCGATCATCAGCCGGTTGCCGTAACCGCCGTTGTAGTACTTCTCCGACACGACCCCGTCGTACGCGGCGTGCATCGCGGTCCCGCACCCGGCGCCGAAGTCGGTGCCGTCGTGCAGCTTCCACACGTGCAGCACCGGGTGGAGCCGCATGCCGTACGGCGACGTGATCGGGGCCGACACCGGGTAGATGAAGCCGTGGTGGGCACCCGGGGACGAGGAGGTCGAGCGGTTCGACGCCCGGGGCGCCGCGAGGCGGGGCGCGACCGACCGGGTCGCGCGGGACGCCGAGGACGAGCGCTTGACCACCTTGGCCGCCCGGGCGGCCTGGGCCGCCTGCTTGGCCGCCCGGGCCTGGGCCGCCGCCCGTCGGGCTGCCGCCGCCTTCTCGGCCGCCTTCTGCCTGGCGATGCGCGCCGCGATCCGGTTCTCGACCGAGGACCGCTCCGCCGTCAGCTTCGCGTACTGCGCCCTGTCGCTCGCCACGTCCTTGGCCGCGACCTGCTGCGCGGCCTGGCTGGCCGACACCTCGCCGGCCACCGCGGCCTGCGCCGAGCGGGCCTGCGCCTCGAGCGTGCGGGTCCGGGCCAGCGCGTCGGCGGCCTCGGCGCGGTCGTCGGCGACCTTGGCCTCCGCCTTGGCCATCGCGGCCCGCTTGGTCTTGAGCTGGGCCTCCAGGGCGAGCAGGTCGTCGATCGTGGCCTGCGTCGTGTCGAACATCGTCGTCGACCACTGCATGCGGGTCGCGAGGTCGGCGGTGCTCGTGTCGGTGATGACGGCGATCGGCATCAGGTTCGTCTGCTGCTGGTAGGCGCTGCGCACCATGACGCCGACCATCTTCTTCTTGGCGTCGAGCCGCTCCTGGCAGTCGAGCACCGCGGCCTTCGCCTTGGCGAGGTCGGTCTGCGCCTGCTTGAGCTTCTCGGCCAGCCGGGCGTCCTCGGTGCGGGCGGCAGCGAGCTCGGACTCGGCGTTCGCCAGCGCGGCCCGTGCCGAGGCCAGGCGGTTCTCGGCCTCGTCGAGACGGACCCCGGCGTTGCTGAGCGCGGCGCTCGACTCGCCGAGGTCGGCCCTGGTCCGGCTGATCTGCTGCGTGAGCTCGGCGCGGCGGTCGGTGAGGTCGTCGGCCTGCGCCGTCGTGACCAGCAGGCCCGCGCTGAGCGCGACGGCCAGGGCCCCGGCCAGCACCGCAGCCGGCAGCCGACGTGGCAGCGCCAGGGCGCGTTGGTACGGGAGGTGCTGACGCTGACCGAGGGGCTGGTCGTCAGCGTCCGGAGCGTCGGTGAGGACGCGGGGAAGGTCCGGCACGGCTGTCTCGCAATCGGGTCCGCCGGAGCCCCTGCCCGACCGTTCGCGGCGGTCAGCCAGGTAACTCTCGACTTGAGATCGAGAATCTGGGGAGATTCCCGGTGTGTCGGTCGGGGTGACCGGCGGCCCGGATGTTAGGCAGACGTCGCTGCAGGGTCGCAACCCTTTGCACGTCAGTCACAGCCGCCCCAGGCGTGACTCGAGGTGAAGGCTTCATCGAGACTTCAGCAGCCCGATCGAGGCAGCACGGGACGTCCGAGGTGTCAAGACCCTGGTGTCTCGAAGGGCCCGGGGGCGTCGCTCGTCAGGCTCACGCCGACCTCCTCGAGGCCGGAAACTCCGGCCGGTCCTCGAACGGTCCGGGAGCGACGGAGCCGCCCACCCCCGACGAGGGGTGGGCGGCTCCGGGGAGGTCAGACGCGCAGGTACTTGCGGGTCGTCACCAGGGTCGGGATGACGGCGAGGACGAGGCCCACGAGGGCGACGCCGAGCATGGCCAGACCGGTCTGGCTCCAGCCGATCCAGGGGATCGAGCGGATGGCCGGCTCGGCGCGCTGCATGACGATGAAGTAGACGCCCGCCGCGAGCGTGCCGCAGGCCAGGGCGGCGCCGACGAGGGCGGAGAAGACCGCCTCCAGCAGGAACGGCAGCGTGATGTAGAGGTTGCTGGCGCCCACCAGGCGCATGATCCCGATCTCGCGCCGTCGCGCGAAGGTCGCCAGCCTGATCGTGTTGCCGATCTGCAGGGCCGCGGCGACCAGCAGCAGCGCGGAGGCGATGATCGTCCCCCACTGCACGAAGTTCAGCGCGTTGAAGAAGGGGTCCAGGTACTGGCGCAGGTCCTGGACCTTCTGCACCCCGCGCAGCCCCTGGACCGAGCTGACGACGCCCTGGTACTCCTCGGGGTTCTTCAGCTTGACCCGGAAGGACTCCTGCATCTGGTCGACGGTCAGCGAGTCACGGATGGGGCTGCCCGCGTACGCCCGCTGGAACTCGTCGTAGGCCATCTGCTTGGTCTCGAAGTAGACGCCGTCGGCGGCCACCTCGGGGTTGGACAGCAGCGTCTGCTGGATGACCTGCTTCTGGGCGTCGGTCGCGTCGGTGCCCGGGTCGCAGTTGTCGCCCTGCACGTCGGCCGTGCACAGGAAGATCGAGATCTCGATCTTGTCGTACCAGCGGCCCTTCATCAGGTCGACCTGCTGGCTGGCCAGCAGGCCCGCGCCGAAGAGCGACAGCGAGACCCACATGGTCATGATGACCGCGAGGGTCATCGTCAGGTTCTGTCGGAGACCGGCACCGGTCTCGGAGAAGATGTGACGGAAACGCATCAACGGTCCTTACTCGGGCTCACTGGTAGCCGTAGACGCCGCGGCTCTGGTCGCGCACGACCTCGCCGTCGTCGAGCTCGATCACGCGCTTGCGCATCTGGTCCACGATCGTCGAGTCGTGCGTCGCCATCAGCACGGTCGTGTCGGCGCGGTTGATGCGGTCCAGCAGCTTCATGATCCCGATGCTCGTGGCCGGGTCCAGGTTCCCGGTCGGCTCGTCGGCGATGAGGATCATCGGGCGGTTCACGAAGGCGCGGGCGATCGCCACGCGCTGCTGCTCGCCGCCGGACAGCTCCTCGGGCAGGCGCCCGCCCTTGCCGTCGAGCCCGACGAGCTCGAGGACCTCGGGGACGACCCGCTTGATGGTGGACTGCGGCTTGCCGATCACCTGCAGCGCGAAGGCGACGTTGTCGGTCACCGTCTTGTTCGGCAGCAGCCGGAAGTCCTGGAACACGGTGCCGATCTGGCGGCGCATGGCGGGGATCTTCCAGCTGTGCAGCTTGCCGAGGTCGCGGCCGGCGACGAACACCTTGCCGCGGGTCGCGCGCTGCTCGCGCAGGATGAGCCGCAGGAAGGTCGACTTGCCCGACCCCGAAGCCCCGACGAGGAAGACGAACTCGCCCTTGTCGATGTCGACGTTGACGCGGTCCAGCGCGGCACGGCGCTGGCCGTCGTAGGTCTTGGAGACGCTCTCGAAACGGATCACTGGCAGGGTCCCGGCCGGGTAGGAAGCTCCGTCCCAGGCTCACGCCGGGCCAGACGGCCGCGTCCACTGTAGGTGAGCACGGAGCCCGGCCCGCTCACGTCGGGACCGGGCGCGCCGGGGACGCCCGGCGGGCAGGGGCTCAGGCCCCGGCGTGGTCGCGCATCCGCCAGCGGATGCCGGAGTCGATGAACCCGTCGATGTCGCCGTCGAACACGGCGTCGGGCGAGGACACCTCGAAGTCGGTCCGCAGGTCCTTGACCATCTGGTAGGGGTGCAGCACGTAGGAGCGCATCTGGGAGCCCCAGCTGTTGCCGCCGTCGCCCTTGAGGGCGTTCATCTCGGCCTCGCGGTCGTGGCGGGCCTTCTCCAGGAGCCGCGACTGCAGCACGCGCAGCGCCGCCGCCTTGTTCTGCAGCTGGGACTTCTCGTTCTGGCAGGACACGACGATGCCGGTCGGCAGGTGGGTCAGCCGCACGGCGGAGTCGGTCGTGTTGACGCTCTGGCCGCCGGGGCCCGACGAGCGGAACACGTCCACCCGCAGGTCGGCCTCGGGGATGTCGATGTGGTCGGTCGACTCGGTGACGGGCAGCACCTCGACCCCGGCGAAGGACGTCTGGCGCCGGCCCTGGTTGTCGAAGGGCGAGATCCGCACCAGGCGGTGGGTGCCCTGCTCGACCGACAGCGTCCCGTACGCGTACGGCGCCCGCACCTCGAACGTCGTCGACTTGATCCCCGCCTCCTCGGCGTAGGAGGTGTCGAAGACCTCGATGCCGTACTTGTGCCGCTCGGCCCAGCGCAGGTACATCCGCTGGAGCATCTCGGCGAAGTCGGCCGCGTCGACGCCGCCGGCCTCGGAGCGGATCGTCACCAGCGCGTCGCGCTCGTCGTACTCGCCGGCGAGCAGGGTGCGGACCTCGAGGGCGTCGATCGTCCTGCGCAGCGAGGCGAGCTCGTTCTCGGCCTCGACCATGCTGGCGTCGTCGCCCTCCTCCTGCCCGAGCTCGACGAGGACGGACAGGTCGTCCAGGCGCGAGCGCAGGGTGGTCAGGCGGTCGACGTCGGCCTGCAGACGCGACAGCTTGGACGTCACGACCTGGGCGTTCTCCACGTCGTCCCACAGGTCGGGCGCGGAGACCTGCTCCTCGAGCGCGGCGATCTCCACCCGCTTTCCGGCCGGGTCGAGCACGGCCTCGATCGAGGCGAGCGCGCGTTCGAGCTCGGGGATCTCCACGGAGAAGTCGGTACCAGCCACGACGTGCGAGTCTAGGCCGTCCTGCCCGGGGCGAGACCGCTCCGACCTGCCACGAGGAGGGTTCCGTGCCCGAGGTCGCGTCCGGCGCCGCACCCGAGGTCGTCCTGGCGCTCGACGTCGGCGGCACCAAGATGGCGCTGGCCCTCGTGGACGACGCCGGCACCGTCCTCGCCGAGGAGCTGCGGCCGACCCCGGCCGACCCCGACCCCGAGCGCGTCGCGGCCCCGCTGCTGGAGGCCGTCGCCTCCCTCGCCCGACGCCTGGGGGACGACGACGCACCGCTGCGCGTCGGGATCTCCTCGGCCGGGCCGCTCGACGCGCCCGCCGGGACGGTGTCGCCGGTCAACATCGGCGCCTGGCGCAGCTTTCCCCTGGTCGAGCGCGTGCACGCCACGGTGGTCGCCACGACCGGCCGGGCCGCGGTCGTCGGGCTGGCCAACGACGGTCACTGCTTCACCCTCGGCGAGCACTGGCTGGGGGCCGGCCGCGACGTGGCCTCGATGGTCGGGATGGTGCTCTCCACCGGTGTCGGGGCCGGCGCGGTGCTCGACGACCGGCTGTTCGGCGGGGCGACGGGCAACGCGGTGCACCTGGGCCACATCAGCGTCAACGCCTGGGGGGCGCGCTGCGTCTGCGGCGGGCACGGCTGCGTGGAGATGTACGCCCGCGGCCCGGCCATGGTCGCCGCGGCGCGGGCCCGGGGCTGGCGGGGCGGCACGGACGCCCGCGCGCTCACCGCCGACGCGCGGGCGGGAGACCCGGTCGCCCTCGCCGTGATCGACGAGGGCATGCGGGCGCTGGCCGCGGGGATCGCCACGACGGCGACCGAGCTGGACGTGACGACGTTCGTCCTCGGCGGCGGGGTGTCGAGGGCGGGCGAGGTCGTCCTCGGACCGCTGCGCCGGCACCTCCGGGACTTCGCCGCGCTCCCCTACGTGACCGACCTCGAGGTCCGCCCCGCCGTCCTGGAGAACGCGGGTCTGCTCGGCGCCGCTGCGCTCGCGCTGCGCCTGGACGTGTAGACGCCGAGTCCCTCAGGGGATCAGCGGTCGTCCTCGCGCTCGTCGCGCTCGTCCGGGTGCGGCTCGCGGAGCTCCTCGATGCGGACGTAGGTCTCCGCCAGCGGCCGCTCACGGACCGGGCGGTCTCCGACCCACACGAGCACGAAGGCCCCGAACGACAGCGCGAGCGCCAGCACGGGGCCGAAGACGAGGACGAAGACCAGCGCGAGGGCGAGGACGTCGAGGCCGAGCACGACGAGGGCCTTGCGCGCGGTGAACCGGCTGCGGCGGGCCCGCCAGGTCACGTACGCGACCCACGGGACCATCGCGACGAGGGTGACCGCGAGCGCGAACCCGGACATGCCGCCGGTGAAGGCCCCGGCGACGAGCCGCAGCATCGCCACGAGCCCGATCGCCCCGGTCAAGACGCCGAGCGCGGTGCGGGCGCCGAGCGTGGTGGTCATGGCGCGCCAGCGTACGGGAGGGTGAGGGGTGGACGGTCTCGCCGAACGCGACCCCCGGTGTCGCCCGACCGGGGCTCGCGGTCCCGGTCGTCCGACCCTCCGTCGCGGCGGCGACGGGGACCCCACGGCCTGATCGGTGCGAGAATGACGCGCCCCGCACCGGCCGCCACGGTGTGCGCCGCGGGGCGCGGGAGCATAGCTCAGCTGGTCAGAGCACCTGCCTTACAAGCAGGGGGTCGGGGGTTCGAGCCCCTCTGCTCCCACCCGCGCGGCGCCCTGCGGCAGGACCGTCAGCCCCGACGTTCGGCCAGCAGCACGGGGATGAGCCGGTCGGTCTTGGTCTGGTACTCCGCGTACGGCGGGTAGGCCGCGACCGCGCGGTCCCACCACTCCTGGCGCTCGTCGCCGGACAGCTCCCGGGCGTGCGCGTCCCAGCGGTCGGCCCCGTCCTGGACCATCAGCGCGTCCGGGTCGGCGACGAGGTTGTGGTACCAGACCGGGTGCTCCGGCGCTCCGCCCTTCGAGGCCACCAGCGCGTACGCGCCGTCGTGCTCGACCTTCATCAGGGCCATCTTGCGGAGCTTCCCGGACTTCCGGCCACGCGTGGTGAAGATGACGACGGGCATGTCGCTGTCGCCGAGGGTGTTGGCCTCCCGGCCGTCGGTCGCCTCGTAGGTCGCGACCTGGTCGCGGACCCACTTCTCCGGGCTCGGTTCGTACTCACCGTCGAGGGGCATGGGGCCAGACTAGGCACCGCCCTCGGACGGGCTCGTGGTCCCCGGAGCAGGGCCCGGGCCGGGGGACGTGGCTCAGCCCGCGGGCAGCGCGGTGCGCAGGTGCTCCACGATGTCGCGCGGCTCGCCGATGCCGTTCAGGACCCGCCAGGTGACCGTCCCGGAACGGTCGAGGAGGAACGACCCGCGCAACGCGCAGCCCGCCTCGTCGTCGAACACGCCGTACCTCGCGGGCGATGGCACCGTGGGGCCAGTGGTCGCTCAGCAGGTCGAAGGGCAGGCCCTCGGCCTCGGCGAAGGCCCGCAGCGTGAACATGGCGTCGCAGGACACCGCCGCCACGCGGACGCCGGCCGCGGCGAGGTCGGCGTGGGCGTCGCGCAGCGCGCCGAGCTCGCCGGTGCAGATCCCGGAGAAGGCCCAGGGGTAGAAGACGAGCAGCACCCCGCCCCCGGCCGGGCCGAGCAGGTCGTCCAGCGTGACGGTCTCGCCGTGCTGGGTGCGGGTGCGGAAGGCGGGCGCGCGGTCACCGACCTGCGGCGACGGGGCGCCGGCCGCCGGGCTCACCGACGCGTGCCGCGCGGGCGTACGAGCTTGGTGGCGGCCCAGTCGGTGGAGACCGTGGCGCTGACGGTCTGCGCGAGGCCGGCGGTGATGGCCGCCTCGGACAGGTCGCTGGCGTCCACGTAGCCGTCGCGGCCGACCTTGGGCGTCATGAGCCAGATGTGGCCGGTGTCGGCGAGGTCGGTCAGCGAGTCGACGAGCCCGTCGACCAGGTCGCCGTCCTCGGCACGCCACCAGAGCAGCACCACGTCGACGGCCTCGACCGCCTCCTCGACGAGCTCTCCCCCGGTCGCGTCCTCGACCGCGAGACGGAGGTCGTCGTCGACGTCGTCGTCCCACCCGATCTCCTGGACGACCTGACCAGGGGCGAGCCCCAGCTTGCTGGCCACCTGGCTGTCGCCGGAGGCACCTGCCGCCGTGGTCACGCCACTCTCCTCTCGTCCGGTCGACCTCCGGGGTCGGCCGCGTCCGGATCGGCTCCCGCCGCTCCGTGGGGTCAGCCTTTCACAGCCGGGCCCCACCAGGAAGGGGACAGCCGCCGGGGCGCGGCGCGCCCGGTCGAGCGCACGCCCGCGGGCGGACCGGTCAGGAGACGCCAGGAGGACGTCGACGAGGACCCTTGAGGACCCGTGAGGACGCCGGGAGGAGCTCGCCACGACCTCGCCACGACCTCGCCACGACCTCCCGGCGGTGCCGAGGCGGCGCCGCGGCCAGCGCCCCGTGCGGCCTGTCGGTGACCGGTGACAGGATGGGGGGACGTAGAAGAGGGCGCGCCCGGCACCACCCCGAGCCGCGCCGCCCGGGAACGAGGAGCATCGATGGCGAGCCAGACCGGCCAGACCAGCACGACCGGCGCGATCAGTGGCGGCGGACCGCGGCCGACCCTGACGGCGGAGGGCCTGGCCAACCAGGTCCCCGACATCGACCCCGAGGAGACGCAGGACTGGCTGGAGTCGCTCGACGACCTCCTCGACGAGAAGGGCAAGCACCGCGCCCGCTTCGTCATGCTGCAGCTCCTGGCCCGGGCGCGCGAGCGCCAGGTCGGCCTGCCCGCGCTGCGCAGCAGCGACTACGTCAACACGATCCCGCCCGAGGCGGAGCCGTGGTTCCCCGGTGACGAGCACATCGAGCGCCGGCTGCGGGCCTACCTGCGCTGGAACGCCGCGATCATGGTCAGCAAGGCCAACCGCAAGGGCCTCGAGGTCGGCGGGCACATCGCGACCTACCAGAGCGCCGCGAGCCTCTACGAGGTCGGCTTCAACCACTTCTTCCGCGGCAAGGACCACCCCGGCGGCGGCGACCACATCTTCATCCAGGGCCACGCCTCCCCCGGCATCTACGCCCGCGCCTTCCTCGAGGGCCGGCTGAGCGCCGACCAGCTCGACGGCTTCCGCCAGGAGGTCTCGCGGGGCCCGGGCCGCGGCCTGTCGTCCTACCCGCACCCGCGGCTGATGCCGGAGTTCTGGGAGTTCCCCACGGTCTCCATGGGCCTCACGGGCATCAACTCGATCTACCAGGCGCGGTTCAACCGCTACCTGGCCAACCGCAGCATCAAGGACACCTCCGACCAGCACGTCTGGGCGTTCATGGGTGACGGCGAGATGGGCGAGCCCGAGTCGCTCGGCGCCATCCGCGTGGCCGCGCGCGAGGGCCTGGACAACCTCACCTACGTCATCAACTGCAACCTGCAGCAGCTCGACGGCCCGGTGACCGGCAACGGCAAGGTCGTCCAGGAGCTGGAGTCCTACTTCCTCGGCGCCGGCTGGCACGTGATCAAGGTGCTGTGGGGCCGCGACTGGGACCCGCTGCTGGCCGCGGACGCGTCCGGCGCCCTGGTCAACAAGATGAACACGACCCCGGACGGGCAGTACCAGACCTACCTGGTCGAGGACGGCGCCTACATCCGGCAGAACTTCTTCGGCGACCCGCGCCTGGCCAAGATGGTCGCGGGCTTCAGCGACGAGCAGATCAAGCGGCTCTCCCGCGGCGGGCACGACTACCGCAAGGTGTACGCGGCGTTCAAGGCGGCCTCCGAGCACGTCGGCCAGCCGACCGTGATCCTGGCGCAGACCGTCAAGGGCTGGACGATCGACGCCCTCGAGGGCAAGAACGCCACCCACCAGATGAAGAAGCTGACGACGAAGGACCTCAAGGCCTTCCGCGACCGGCTCTACCTCGACATCCCCGACAGCCAGCTCGAGGACCCGTACAACCCGCCCTACTTCCACCCGGGGCAGGACAACGAGGAGATCCAGTACCTGCAGGAGCGCCGTCGCACGCTCGGCGGCTACATCCCCGAGCGGCGGGTCAACCCGACGATCGTCAAGCTCCCCGGCGACGAGATCTACGCGCCGCTGATGGAGCCGGCCGGCGGGGCCAAGGTCGCCACGACCCAGGCCTTCGTGCGCCTGCTGCGCGACCTGATGCGCGACAAGGAGATCGGCCAGCGCCTCGTGCCGATCGCCCCGGACGAGTTCCGCACGTTCGGCATGGACTCGATGTTCCCGACGGCCAAGCTCTACAACCCGCACGGGCAGACCTACGAGTCGGTCGACCGCAAGCTGCTGCTCTCCTACAAGGAGGCCAAGAACGGGCAGCTGCTGCACGAGGGCATCAGCGAGGCCGGGGCGATGGGGTCGGCCATCGCGGCCGGGTCGGCGTACTCGATGCACGGCGAGCCGATGATCCCGGTCTACATCTTCTACTCGATGTTCGGCTTCCAGCGGACCGGCGACTCGATCTGGGCGATGGCCGACCAGATGTCACGCGGCTTCCTCATCGGGGCCACCGCGGGTCGCACCACCCTGACCGGCGAGGGCCTGCAGCACGCCGACGGGCACTCCCCGCTGCTGGCCAGCACCAACCCGGCGGTCGTGCACTACGACCCGGCGTTCGCCTTCGAGATCGGCCACATCGTCAAGGACGGCCTGCGCCGGATGTACGGCCACGAGGACCCCGAGCACCCGGACGGGGAGAACCTCATCTACTACCTCACCGTCTACAACGAGCCGGTGGACCAGCCGGGCGCGCCCGAGGGGCTCGACGTCGAGGCGCTGCTGCGCGGTCTCTACCGCTACAACACCGCCCCGATCGACCCGCAGGGCAAGCCGCGCGCGCAGCTGCTGGCCTCCGGCGTGGCGATGGCCGCCGCGCTGCGGGCGCAGAAGATGCTCGCCGACGAGTGGGGCGTGGCCGCCGACGTGTGGTCGGTGACCTCGTGGAACGAGCTGCGGCGCGACGCCGTGGAGACCGCCACCTGGAACCTCAACCACCCGGGCGAGGAGCCGCGCTACCCGCACGTCACCCAGCTGCTGCACGGCGCCGAGGGTTCCGTGGTCGCGGTCAGCGACTACATGCGGGCGGTGCAGGACCAGATCGCGCCGTACGTCTACCAGCCGTGGACCTCGCTGGGGACCGACGGGTTCGGGTTCGCGGACACGCGGGCCGCGGCACGCCGTTTCTTCGAGGTCGACGCCGAGTCCATCGTCGTCGCGACGCTCGAGAGCCTCGGGCGCGAGGGCCAGTACGACCGGGGCGCGGCCAAGCGCGCGTACGACCAGTACCGCGTGGGCGACCCCACGGCCGTGGCGGGCGTGGCGCAGGAGGGTGCCGGCGCCTAGGCGCGAGGAGCGGGCCTGACGCCACGCGAGCCGGTGCTCCGCACTCCCGGCCCGGGCGCCGCCCGCCAGGCTCAGCCGGCGGAGCGGCGGGCGACCACGGCGTACAGGGGATCGCCGGCGTAGCCGCGCTCGGGCGTGCGGAGCGAGACGTCGGGCTCGTCGAAGCCGCCGGCGAGGCGGACGTACGCGGCCGCGATCGCGCACCGCGTCGGCTCGTCGGCGTAGAGCCAGCCGAGCACCGCCTTGGAGGGGAACAGGCGGTTGGAGAAGGTCAGCACGACCGGGGCGCCCGGGCGCAGCACCCGGGCGGCCTCGCGCAGGACCTCGACGGGCCGCACGAGGTAGTCGATGGAGACGCAGCACAGCACCGCGTCGAAGGAGGCGCCCGGGAAGGGCAGCACCGGGTCGGCGTTCAGGTCCTGCACGACCCGCTCGGTGGCCACCGGGTTGGCCCGCAGCTCGCTGGCGTTCATGCCCAGCACGACGAGCTCCGAGGGCGGGGTCCGCAGGTGCGAGACCCAGGACGACATCAGGTCGAGCACGCGGCGCGGCTGCCCCGCCGAGCCGTCCACGCCGAGCTCGGCGTACAGGTCGGAGACAGCCTCGATCGCGTCGTCGTCGATGTGGGTGACGAGCCGCGGCGGTCCGTAGAAGGTGGCGTCCGGCCGCTCGTCCTCGCGGGCGAAGAAGCCGGGCGGGAACCCGTCCGCGCCGAGGTCGTCGGTGCTCACGCGGCGGCCGCGGCCGCCTCGGTCAGCGCCCGGTGCGCCTCGGCGACCGCCTGCCGGTTGCCGGCGACGAGCCAGCGCTGCTCGCCGAGCACGACCTCCTCGGCGACGCCGCCGGCCCCGAGGACCAGGGCCGCGCCGGGGTACCAGTCCCACGGGTGCAGGTTCGCCTGCAGGAAGACCCCGATCCGGCCGGTGGCCACGCCGGCGAGGTCGACCGAGGCCGACCCGAACATCCGCGTGGTCGCCGCCGCGCCCGTGACCGCGTTCCAGGAGGCGGCCTTGGCGCGGTCGCGCAGGTGCGAGGCGTTGGAGTAGGTCGCGACGGAGACCTCGGCCAGCGGCCGGTCGGCCAGCGCCGGCAGCGCGCGGCCGTTCAGTGTCGTCGGCCGACCGCGGCCGCCGACCCAGAGCTCGTCGCGCGCCGGGTAGTAGACCGCCCCGAGCAGCGGGCCCTCGCCGTCGACGAGGCCGACCGCGGAGCACCAGTACGGGATGCCGGACAAGAAGTTGTAGGTGCCGTCGACCGGGTCGACGAACCAGGTGCGGCCGCCGCCCTCGTCGGAGCTGCGGGCCCCCTCCTCGCCGACCAGGCCGTCGTCCGGGCGCTCGGCCGTCAGCCGGCCGGCGATCAGCGCCTCCGCGGCGTGGTCCGCCGCCGAGACGACGTCGGAGATCGAGGTCTTGAAGTGGGTGTCGAGCCCCGCGTCGAGCATCCGGGCGGCCAGGCCGCCCGCCTCACGTACGAGATCGGCCGCCAGCGCGTCGTCGTCCACGGGCCCGACCCTATGCGGTGGAGGACCCGGGACCCCGGCGACGCCGAGACGACAGCGGGCGCCGGTGCCTGGGCCCGCCGGGTCAGCCCTTGTCGGCCCAGGCGAGCAGCCGGTCGACCGGCCAGGTGTTGACGATGCGGTCGGGGTCGAGACCCAGCGCCTCGGCCCGCTCGCAGCCGTACGCGAGGAACTCCAGCTGCCCGGGCGCGTGCGCGTCGGTGTCGATGCTGAACAGGCAGCCGGCGTCGATGGCCTGCTGCAGCAGCGTGGTCGGCGGGTCGCGTCGTTCGGGCCGGGAGTTGATCTCGACGGCGACGTCGAAGGTGCGGCACGCCTCGAAGACGACCTCGGCGTCGAAGACCGACGGCGGCCGCGTGCCCCGCGCACCCTCGATGAGGCGCCCGGTGCAGTGGCCGAGGACGTTGGTGCGCCGGTTGGCGATCGCGCCGACCATGCGGTGGGTCATCGTCTCGGAGTCGGAGCGCAGCTTGGAGTGCACGCTCGCCACGACCACGTCGAGCCGCGCCAGCATCGCGTCGGTCTGGTCGAGCCCGCCGTCCTCGAGGATGTCGACCTCGATGCCCTGCAGCACCCGGAAGGGCGCCATCTCCTCGCCCAGCCGTCCGGTGAGGGCCCTCTGCTCCTCGAGCCGCTCCGCGGTGAGCCCGTGGGCCACGGTGAGGCGCGGCGAGTGGTCGGTGATCACGCAGTACTCGTGACCGAGCGCCTGGGCGGTCGCCATCATCTCCTCGACCGGGCTGCCGCCGTCGCTCCACGTCGAGTGGGTGTGCAGGTCGCCGCGGATCCTGGCGCGCAGCCCCGCCCCGCCCTCGACGAGGGGTTCGCGGTCGTCACGCAGCTGCTGGAGGTAGTCCGGCACCCGCCCCGACAGCGCCTGGGTGATGACCGTCGCCGTCTTGGGCCCGACGCCGGACGCCTTGGCCCACGAACCCTCCGCCTGCCGGCGCCGCCGCTCCTCGGCCGGCATCGCCTCGACGGCGTCGGCCGCGCCCCGGTACGCCCGGACGCGGTAGGTGTCCGCGCGCGAGCGCTCCAGCAGGAAGCCGATCTCGCGCAGCACGGCGACCGGGTCGTGCGGTGCCCCCGCGTCGCTCATCCGCACCCCTCCTCCGCTGGGACCCACCGGGGCCGGACCCTCGTGGCCGCCCCCTACGCTCGACCCTATGGCGGCGAGCACGAGGGGCATCGCGAGGACCCTGCTCCCGCCGCCGAAGTCCCGCGCCGCGATGGCCAAGCGCCTCGCCGGCGCGACGGCCGCGATGACCACGGCGACGGTCGCGGAGATGGAGGAGCGCCACCCCTGGTTCCGTGAGCTGGACGCGGAGCACCGGTCCTGGGTCGGCGTCGTCGCCCGGGCCGGCATCGACGGGTTCGTCACCTGGTTCGCCGACCCCGACCCGCAGGCGCCGACGACGACCGACATCTTCGGCGCCGCGCCGCGCGCGCTGACCCGCAAGATCTCGCTGTCCCAGACCGTCGAGCTCGTGCGCACGACCATCGACGTCGTCGAGGCGCAGATCGACGAGGTCGCCCCGCGCGGCGACCGCCCGGTCCTGCACGCCGCGATCGTCGGCTACAGCCGCGAGGTCGCCTTCGCGGCGGCGGAGATCTACGCCAAGGCCGCCGAGCTGCGCGGGGCCTGGGACGCCCGCCTCGAGGCGCTCGTCGTCGACGCCGTGCTGCGCGGCGAGACCGACGAGACGGTGCTGTCGCGTGCGTCCACCCTCGGCTGGCGCTCCTCCGGCGGCGTGGTCGTCGTGGTCGGTCCCGCGCCCGAGAGCGACGCCGGCCCGGCCGTGGAGTCGGTCCGGCGTACGGCGTCGGCGGCTGGGCTGGACATGCTCGGCGCGGTGCAGGGCGACCGCCTCGTCGTCGTCCTCGGCGGCCCCGGGCTGAGCGAGGACGGGGCCGGGCGGGGCGTGGTGTCGAGGTTCGTCGACTGCTTCGGCGACGGGCCCGTCGTGGTCGGTCCGCCCGTGGAGCACCTGATGGACGCGGCGGCCTCGACCCGGGAGGCGTTCTCCGGCTTCCGCGCCGCCGCGGCGTGGCCCGAGGCCCCGCGTCCGGTCGACGCCTCCGACCTGCTGCCCGAGCGCGCCCTGTCCGGCGACGGCCACGCCCGCCGCGCCCTCGCCCGCGACCTCTACGACCCGCTCGTCGCCGCCGGTGGCGGGCTGCTCGACACGCTGGTGACGTTCCTCGACCAGGGCCTCCAGGTCGAGGCGGCGGCGCGCGCCCTCTTCGTGCACGCCAACACCGTGCGCTACCGCCTGCGGCGCATCCACGAGGTCACGGGCTACTCCCCGACCGACCCCCGCGACGGCTACGCGCTGCGGCTGGCCCTCACCCTCGGCCGCCTGCGCCGCTGATCCGCGTCCTCCCGGCACCGCCGCCGATCGAGACCCAAGTGTGACCCCGGTCTCTCTTGACAGCGCAGTCAACGACCGCGTTGACTACGTGACCAAGCCGTTGACTACGTAGTCAACCAGGCGGGACGGGGGTCCGGCGATGAGCGTCCGACCGTCCGGCGCCGCCCCCCGCGGGGCCGTCATGGTCGACGTCGCCCGGCTCGCCGGGGTCTCGCAGAAGACCGTCTCGCGCGTGGTCAACCGAGCTCCCCACGTCCGGCCCGACGTCGTCGAGCGCGTGAACCGGGCCATCGCCGAGCTGGACTACCGCCCGAACGGGGCCGCCCAGGCGCTGGCGCGGGCGCGGACCCACACCATCGGCGTCCTGGCGCTCGGGACCCCCCTCTACGGACCGTCGCGCCGGGTGCTGAACCTCGAGCACGAGGCCCGTCGCCTCGGCTGGACCCTCGCCCTGACCTCGGTCCCCGACCTCTCGGCCACCGAGGTGGCGCGCGGCATCGAGATCCTCCTGCAGCGCAACGTCGAGGGCCTCGTCGTCGAGGTGCCCACCCACCTGGTCGACATCGACCCGCACGTGCTGCACGGCATGCCCGTCGTCACCAGCGCCGGCCTCATCCCCGGCCTCCCCCTGCAGGCGCTGGTGGACACGAACCAGACCGAGATCTCGGCCGAGGTCACGACCTACCTGCTCGACCTCGGCCACGAGACCGTCTGGCACGTCGGCGGTCCGCGGGACTGGGACGCCGCCGTCAAGCGCCAGGACGGGTGGCGCTCCGCCCTGGTCGGACGCGGCCGTCGGGTGCCGGAGCCGGAGCACGGCGACTGGACCGCGGCCTCGGGCTACCGGGCGGGCGTACGCCTGGCCGCGCTCCCCGACGTGACGGCCGTGTTCGCCGCGAACGACAGCATGGCCATGGGCCTGCTCCGGGCCTTCCACGAGGCGGGCCGACGGGTGCCCGACGACGTCTCCGTCGTCGGCTTCGACGACGTGCCCGACGCGGAGTTCCAGATGGTCCCGCTGACGACGGTGACCGTCGACACCGAGGACCCCGAGCGCCGGATCTTCGCCGAGCTGCTCCGCATGATCGAGGGCGCTCCCGCCCCGGCGCAGCCCGTCACCGTCGCCCAGCACCGCCTCGTCGTGCGCGCCTCGACCGGACCGGCCCCCCGCCCCTGACCTCCACCTCCGCACCCAGCTCCGCACCCTGGCACCACCCAACCGGAAGGACACCGATGTCTTCGTCACCGTTCACCCGCCGCAAGTTCCTGCTCACCGGCGCGGCCGCTGCCTCCAGCGCCTGGTTCCTGTCGGCCTGCGGGGGCGGTGGCGACTCCCCCGGCCAGGCCGCCAGCTCCTCCGCCGCGCCCCAGGTCGCCCAGGCCGACATCGACAAGGCGCTGGACACGGCCACGACGCTGACCTTCTGGACCTGGGTGCCGGACATCGGCAACCAGGTCAAGATGTTCACGGCCAAGTACCCCAAGATCAAGGTCGACGTGGTCAACGTGGGCCAGGGTGCCCCGCACTACCAGAAGCTGCGCACGGCCATCCAGTCCGGGCAGGGCGCGCCGGACGTCACCCAGATGGAGTACCAGTACATCCCGTCCTTCACCCTGGGCGACCAGGGCAGCCTGCTCGACCTGTCGCCGTACGCGCCGGCGGACCTGCAGACCCAGTACCCGGACTGGGTGTGGGGCCAGGTGAAGATCAACAACGGCCTGTGGGGCATCCCGCAGGACACCGGCCCCATGGGCCTGCTCTACCGTGACGACCTCTTCTCCGAGGCGGGCCTGAAGGCGCCGGCGACGTGGGACGAGTTCGGCGCGGCCGCCGAGACGTACCACTCGAAGAACCCGAAGAGCTGGCTGTTCAACGTCGCGCAGAACCAGCCCGGCCAGCTCGTGGCGTACCTGTGGCAGGCCGGCGTGCGCCCCTTCAGCTTCGACGGCCAGCAGACGGTCAAGATCGACCTCGCCAGCGAGCAGGCCAAGACGGTGGTCAAGTTCTTCGGCGACCTCGTCAACAGCGGGGCCGCGACCAACGACGCCGACTTCAACGACTCCTGGTACCAGGGTCTGGCCAACGGCAAGTGGGCCTCCCTGCCGATCGCGGCCTGGGGCCCGGTGTTCCTCCAGGGCACGGCCGGCAAGACCTCGGGGAAGTGGCGCGCGAACGCGCTGCCGCAGTGGAAGGCCGGCGACAACGTCTCCAGCAACTGGGGCGGGTCGACCGACGCGGTGCTCAAGCTGAGCAAGAACCAGATCGCCGCCTCGCAGCTCGCCCTGTGGATCAACACGAACAAGGACTCGATGCTCCGCTTCGCCAACGAGCAGTTCCTCTTCCCGCCGCTGAAGACGGTGCTCACCGACCCCCAGTTCACCGGGCAGGAGTCGAAGTTCTACGGCGGTCAGAAGGTCAACGAGAAGTTCGCGCAGATCTCCGAGACCGTCAGCACCGAGTTCGGGTGGCTGCCCTTCATGGACTACGTCTACTCGAACTTCAACGAGACGCTCGGCAAGGCCTTCGCCGACAAGTCCGACGCCGTGGCGGGCCTGCAGGCCTGGCAGGACGGCTGCGCCAAGTACGCCAAGGACCAGGGCTTCACGGTCTCCTGAACCCCCGCGGACGGCCGGGTTCCCCGGCCGTCCGCCCCCACCGGAAGGGAGAGCGATGACCACCACCGTGCCCACCCGGGCCGCCGCACCCCCGGGGACGGCCTCGGCGCCGCGCGCCCGGCGTGGCCTGTCCGCCTCGCGGCGCCGCCAGATCGGGGCCGCGTACGCGCTCGTGGTGCCGTTCCTGGTGCTCTTCGTGGCCATGATCGTCGTGCCGCTCGTCTACGCGGGCTACCTCAGCTTCTACAAGAAGAAGCTCATCGGCGGCACCTCGTTCGTCGGCGCCGAGAACTACCTGCGAGCGCTCGCCGACCCGAGCTTCCTCTCCGGCGTCGCGCGGATGAGCCTGTTCCTCTGCGTCCAGGTCCCGCTGATGCTGGTGCTGTCCCTGTTCACCGCGCTCGCGCTCGACAGCGGCATGATGCGGCTGGCCAAGGTCGCGCGCCTCGGGATCTTCGTGCCGTACGCGGTGCCGAGCGTCATCGCCACGCTCATGTGGGGCTACATCTACGGCCCGGACTTCGGTCCCCTCGCGCAGATCAGCGAAGGGCTGGGTCTGGGGGTCCCGCCCTTCTTCACCAGCACCGGGATCTTCTTCTCGATCATCAACATCGTGAACTGGGAGTTCGTCGGCTACAACATGATCATCATGTACGCCGCGCTCCGGTCGATCCCGACCGAGCTCTACGAGGCGGCCCGGGTCGACGGCGCCTCGGAGACGCGGATCGCGCTGTCGATCAAGGTCCCGCTGATCCGACCGGCGATCCTGCTGACGATGATCTTCTCGGTGATCGGGACCTTCCAGCTGTTCAACGAGCCGAACCTGATGCGCACGCTCGCCCCGACCGTGATCGGGACCGACTGGACCCCGAACCTCTACGCGTACAACATCGCCTTCATCAACCAGGACGCCAACTACGCCGCCGCGCTGGCCTTCCTGCTCGGCATCGTCATCATGATCATCTCCTACGCCGTGCAGCTCGGCGCCCAGCGGAAGGAGCGCCGCGCGTGACCACCCTCGACCCCACCCGCCCCACCACCACGGGGACCGCGACGCCGGCCGCCCGCGAGGACGCCGGCGACAGGCCGCGCCGCACGTCCTGGGTGCTGACGATCGTGGTGCTCCTGCTCACCTGCTACTTCCTCTTCCCGCTCTACTGGCTCCTCGTCGCCTCGACGAAGTCGAACGCCGACCTGTTCTCCAGCTTCGGGCTCTGGTTCGCGGACTTCAGCCTCGTCGAGAACGTGAAGACGGTGCTGACCTTCCAGGACGGGGTCTACCTCCGCTGGTTCCTCAACTCGATCCTCTACGCCGTGGTCAGCGGGGTGGGTGCTGCCTTCCTCGCCACGGCCGCCGGCTACGCCTTCGCCAAGTACGACTTCCCCGGCGGCAAGGCCCTCTTCTCCGTCGTGCTCGGCGCGATCATGGTCCCGACGACGGCGCTGGCCATCCCCACCTACCTGCTCTTCGCGCGCGCGCAGCTGACCGACACCTACTGGGCGATCATCCTGCCGTCGCTGGTGAGCCCCTTCGGCGTCTTCCTGATGCGGGTCTACGCCGCCGACGCCGTCGACACGACGCTGATCGAGGCCGCCCGCGTGGACGGCGTCGGGGAGCTGCGGATCTTCTTCACCGTCGCGCTCCGGCTGCTGATGCCGGGCGCGGTGACGGTGCTGCTGTTCGCCCTCGTCTCGACCTGGAACAACTACTTCCTGCCGCTGCTGATGCTGAACTCCGCGCAGCTCTTCCCGCTGCCCGTGGGCCTGGCGCAGTGGCAGGCGACGGCGGCGGGCGGGTCGGGCGCCCAGGCGCTCTTCTCGACGGTGATCACGGGCTCGCTGCTCTCGATCATCCCGCTGGTGGTCGCGTTCCTCTTCCTCCAGCGCTACTGGCAGTCGGGCCTCGCCACCGGTGGCGTCAAGGCCTGACGCCGCCGGCGTCCGACCCCTCCCCCCACGTACGACCGACCCCTCTGGAAAGGCACGTCCCATGGCTTCACGCGAGCAGGTGCTCTTCGGCGCCGCGTACTACCACGAGTACCAGCCCAGCCCCCGCCTGGAGACCGACCTCGACCTCATGGTCGAGGCGGGCTTCACCGTGATCCGCGTCGGGGAGTCGGTCTGGACGACGTGGGAGCCGGAGGACGGCCGCTTCGACCTCGACTGGCTGGCGCCGGTCCTCGACGGGGCCCACCGGCGCGGCATCTCGGTGGTGCTCGGCACCCCGACGTACGCGGTCCCGCCGTGGCTCGCCCGGCGCTACCCCGAGATCGCCGGCGAGCCGGCCACCGGGCAGCGGATGCCGTGGGGCGGGCGGCAGGAGGTCGACTACAGCCACCCCGCCTTCCGCTTCCACGCCGAGCGCGTCGTGCGGGCCATCCTCGGGCGCTACGCCGACCACCCTGCCGTGATCGGCTTCCAGGTCGACAACGAGCCCGGCCTGATGATCTTCCACAACCACGGCGTCTTCGAGCGCTTCGTCGACGAGCTGCGTCACCAGCTACGGCACGGTCGAGGCGCTCAACGAGGCGTGGGGCCTCGTCTACTGGTCCCACAAGCTCAGCACCTGGTCCGACCTGTGGCGCCCCGACGGCAACTACCAGCCGCAGTACGACCTGGCCTGGCGCACCTTCCAGGCGCGCCTGACGACGCGAGTTCATCGCCTGGCAGGCGCAGATCGCGCGGGAGTACGCCCGCCCCGACCAGTTCGTCACGACCTGCATCGCCTACGAGCGCCCCACGGTCGACGACGCCGCCCTGACCAGGGCCCTCGACGTCACCGCCGGCAACCCGTACTACGCGATGCAGGACGCGCTGGCCGTCCCCAGCACCGACCACCGCCCCGCAGGGCTGGACGACGGCCGGCGCCTGGACGCTCTTCCTCAGCGCCGACCGGATGTACGCCAGCAAGCAGGCGCCCTACCTCGTCACCGAGACCAACGCCGGCGCGATCGGCGGCCCCGCCACGAACTTCCCCGCCTACGACGGCCAGTGGCGCCAGGCCGCGTGGGCCTTCGTCGCCCGCGGCGCGGAGATGATCGAGTACTGGCACTGGCACACGAACCACTTCGGCACCGAGACCTACTGGATCGGGATCCTCCCGCACGACCAGCAGCCGGGGCGGGTCTACGCCGAGCTCAGCCGCCTCGGCGCCGACTTCCGCGCGGCCGGGCAGCACGTGCTGGGCCTGGAGCCCGACGCGCGGGTCGGCCTGCTCTACTCGGCGCGCTCGAAGTGGGGCCTGGCCTTCCAGGCGCCGTTCAGCCACGTGCCGGGGGTCGCCACGAGCCTGGCCGACCACGACCAGCGCTCCTACCACCGCATCTTCGACGCCTTCTACCGCGGGACCTTCGACGCCGGCACCCCCGCGCGGCTCGTCCACGACAGCCAGCTCGTCGACGCCGACGGGCAGACCCTGCGCGACCCGGCGAGCGTCGCGGCCGAGCTGCCGGTGCTGCTCGTCCCCGCCCTCTACGTCGCCGACGACGCCCTCCTCGACTGGCTGCGCGCGTACGCGGCGGCCGGCGGCCACCTCGTGCTCGGCCCGCGCACGGGCTACGGCGACGACGAGGGCCGGGCCCGCACGGAGGTCAAGCCGGGCCGCCTGGCCGACGCCGCCGGCGTGCGCTACCAGGAGTTCTCCAACCTCCACGAGCCGCTGCCCGTCACCGCCGAGAGCGACGCGATCGACCTCTCCCCCGGGGCGGCAGGCCGCGACTGGGTGGACGGGCTGATCGGTGAGGGCGCCAAGGTCGTGCTCGGCTACGAGCACCCGCACTTCGGCCGCTTCCCCGCCGTGGTCACCAACGACCACGGCCAGGGCCGGATCACCACGGTCGGCACCCTGCCCACCCCGGAGCTGGCGGCCGACCTGCTGCGCTGGCTCGCCCCGCTCGAGCAGCCGTGGGCCGACCGCCCGGCGTCGGTGACCGTGCACTCGGCCACCAACGCGCTCGGCGAGCGGGTCCACGTCGTGCACAACTGGAGCTGGGACCCCGCCTCCGTGCCGCTGCCGACGGCCATGCTCGACCTCCTCGTGGAGGCGTCGGAGCGGCTGGACTCGCTGCAGCTCGGCCCCTGGGACGTCCGCGTCCTCCGCGAGGCCGACTGACCACCCGCCGACGCACACCCCGTACGCCCCCGCGCCGGCTGGCCGACCACCAGCCGGCGCGCGTCCGGCCGGACGACCGGAGCAGGGCGCCGCGGCTGCGCCCGAGGGCCGCGGGCAGTGTTCCAGCCCACGTTCTTGTCAGAACCCGACAATCGGATGTCCGAAGATTCGTGGTGTCCCTGCGCGACTTTCCTCCGAGGTCACGAAAGAGTAACCACGTGCTGGCCATCGTCGCGCCCGGTCAGGGCGCACAGACCCCGGGGTTCCTCGGACCCTGGGTCAAAGAGTCCTCGTTCTCCGCCCGCCTCACCTGGCTGAGCGCCGTCAGCGGCCTCGACCTCGAGCACTACGGCGTGCACGCCGACGCCGAGACGATCCGTGACACCGCCGTCGCGCAGCCGCTGCTGGTCGCGGCCGGCCTGCTCGCGGCCCTCGAGCTCTTCCCGCACCCGGCGGACGCGTACCCCCTGGTCGGAGTGGCCGCAGGTCACTCCGTGGGTGAGATCACCGCCGCCGCAGGCGTGGGCGTCCTCTCCGCGGAGTCGGCGATGGTCTTCGTGCGCGAGCGCGGCCGCGCCATGGCGGCGGCCAGCGCCGCCCGTCCGACCTCGATGACGGCCGTCGTCGGCGGCCAGCCCGACGAGGTCCTCGCCGCCCTCGAGGCCCAGGGCCTCACCGCCGCGAACCACAACGGGACCGGCCAGGTCGTCGCCGCCGGCACCGTCGAGCAGCTCGCCGCCCTCGCCGAGCACCCGCCGACCCGCGCCCGCCTGGTGCCGCTCAGCGTCGCCGGCGCCTTCCACACGGTGCACATGGAGCCCGCCGTCGACCGGCTCGGGCAGCTCGCGCCCGCCATCTCGGCCCGCGACCCGCGGACCCGCCTCTTGTCGAACCTCGACGGTCAGGTCGTCCACGACGGCCGCGACGTGCTGCGCCGCCTGGTGGGCCAGGTCGCCTCGCCGGTGCGCTGGGACCTCTGCCTGGCGGCCATGGCCGACCTCGGCGTCACCGGCCTGCTCGAGCTGCCCCCGGCGGGCACCCTGACCGGCATCGCCAAGCGCAACCTCAAGGGCGTCGAGCTCTTCGCGCTGAACACCCCCGACCAGACCGGCGAGGCGATGGAGTTCATCCGCCGCCACGGCGCGCAGCCCGCGTCGTCGACGCCGATCACGGCCAACCCGACGTGGCGCCTCGTCGTCTCCCCCGGCAAGGGCCTCTTCAGCCGGACCGAGGACGTCGAGCCGGGCACGCTGCTGCCCGCCGACAGCACGGTCGGCCTGGTGCGGAACCGACGTGACGAGATCCCGGCGAGCGCCCCGTACGGGGGCATCGTCGTCGAGTGGCTCGTCGAGGACGGCGACCCGGTCTCGCCCGGCCAGCCCCTGCTGCGACTCCACCCGACGGTGGAGTCCTCCGACGCGACCGAGGTGACCCGCTGATGGCCGACGACGACGCGAGGGGGACGACGCCCTCCAAGCCCCGCAACCCCTTGAGGACCAGCACCGGTGCGCGGTTCGCCAGGATGATGGGCGTGGGCGGCTACCGCCCGCGCCGCGTGGTCGACAACGCCGAGATCGTCACCTACATCGACTCCTCCGACGAGTGGATCCGGACGCGCTCGGGCATCGTCGAGCGTCGCTGGGCCTCGCCGGACGAGACCATCCAGATGATGTCGGTCGCCGCCGCGCGCACGGCGATCGAGCGGGCCGGCATCGAGCCGAGCCAGGTCGACACGGTGATCGTCTCGACCGTCACCCACCTGCTGCAGACCCCGGCGGTCGCCACCACCATCGCCGAGGAGCTCGGGGCCAAGGGCGCCGCGGCCTTCGACATCTCGGCGGCCTGCGCCGGCTTCTGCTACATGGTCGCGATGGCCGACGCCCTCGTCCGCGCCGGGTCGTCGAAGTACGTCGTGATCATCGGCGTCGAGCGCCTCACCGACCTCACCGACATCCACGACCGGTCGACGGCGTTCATCTTTGCCGACGGTGCCGGTGCCGCGGTGATCGGCCCGAGCGACGTCCCGGCCATCGGCCCCGTGGTCTGGGGCTCCGACGGCGACCAGGCCGACCTCATCACCCAGACCCAGCCCTGGGACACCGCGATCCCCCGCCACGAGCGCGGCGGTCCCGACCCCGTGGCGCAGGCCGCCGCGGTCGCCGACGACCCGGCAGCGTCGGCCACCTGGCCGGTGCTGCGGATGAACGGCAACCCGGTCTTCAAGTGGGCCTCGTACGCGATGGCCAAGACCGCCGCCGAGGCGATGGACGCGGCGGGCGTGCAGCCCGACGAGCTCGAGGTCTTCGTCCCCCACCAGGCCAACAACCGGATCACCGACGCGATGTTCCGGGCGCTCAAGCTGCCCGAGGGCGTCGTCATCGCCCGCGACATCATCAAGCACGGCAACACCTCGGCGGCCTCCGTGCCGCTGGCCATGGAGACGCTGCTCGAGTCCGGCCAGGCCCGGTCCGGGCAGACCGCGCTGATCATCGGCTTCGGCGCCGGCCTGGTCTACGCCGGGCAGGTCGTCACCCTGCCCTGACCGGTCCGCCGGAGCAGTCCCCCGAGTTCACCCAGCACGACCCAACCCGAAGGAGCGCTCAGCCCGATGCCCACCACCGAAGAGGTCCGTTCCGACCTGGCCGAGATCGTCAACGAGGTCGCCGGTGTCCCGGTCGACGACGTCCAGCTCGACAAGTCGTTCACCGACGACCTGGACGTGGACTCGCTGTCGATGGTCGAGATCATCTACGCCTGCGAGGAGAAGTTCGGCGTGTCGATCCCCGACGAGGAGTCCAAGAACCTCAAGACCGTGGGCGACGCCGTCGCCTACATCGAGCGCGCCGCCGGCTGATCCATGAGGGGGGCGACCCCCCTCACCCCCCGCGGCAGTGTTGGGGGGGCGACCCCCCTCACCCCCGCGGGAGTGGGGGGGCGACCCCCACACCCCGCGGACGTCCCACTCGCCGAGCGCTCGCGAAACGTGAGGCGTGAGCCCGGGCTGCGGACGCGGTCCCGGGCTTCACCGCAGCACACCCCTCCGCACGACCCACGTCCAGACCAGGAGCCCATCGATGTCCCGCACCCGTGTCGTCGTCACCGGCATCGGCGCCACCACCCCGCTCGGCGGGACGGCGCCCGAGACGTGGGCCGCGCTGCTCGAGGGCCGCTCCGGCGTCCGCCGCACCCCCGACTCCTTCCCCGAGGACCTCGCGACCAAGATCGCCGCGCCCGTCGCCGTGGAGCCGTCCGAGGTGCTGGAGCGCGTGGAGGCCCGCCGCCTCGACCGCTGCGCCGCCCTCGGGGTCGTCGCGGCGATGGAGGCCTGGGCCGACGCCGGCTACGGGCTCAAGGAGGACAACCCGGTCGAGCGCCAGCGCCTCGCCGTCGCGGTGGGCACCGGCATCGGCGGGCTGCACACGCTGCTGGGCCAGTGGGACCTCCAGAAGGAGAAGGGCGCCCGCCGGGTGAGCCCGCTCGCGATCCCGATGCTGATGGCCAACGCCACCGCGGCCAACATCGGCCTGCGGATCGGCGCCCAGGCCCCGGTCAGCACCGCGGTGTCGGCCTGCGCCTCCAGCAACGAGTCGATCGCCCAGGGCCTCGACCTCATCCGGCTCGGCCGCGCCGACGTCGTCCTCGTGGGCGGTGCCGAGGCGTGCATCCACCCGATGCCGATGGCGTCGTTCTCGCAGATGCAGGCGATGAGCCGGCGCAACGACGAGCCCGAGCGCGCCTCGCGCCCCTGGGACGTCGGCCGCGACGGCTTCGTGCTCGGCGAGGGCGCCGCGATGCTCGTCATCGAGACCCTCGAGCACGCCCAGGCCCGCGGCGCGAAGATCTACGGCGAGCTCGCCGGCGCCGGCATCACCGCCGACGCGCACGACATGGTCCAGCCGAACCCGGCCGGCGACACCCAGGCCCGCGCGATCACGTACGCGTTGCGCGAGGCCGGGCTCACCGCGGCCGACGTCGTCCACGTCAACGCGCACGCCACGTCCACCCCGACCGGCGACATGACCGAGATCAGCTCGATCCACCAGGCGCTGGGCGCGTCCACCGGGGCGATCGTCACGGGCACCAAGTCGATGACGGGCCACCTGCTGGGCGGCGCCGGGGCCCTGGAGACGATGGCCACGCTGCTGGCCCTCCACCACCGGAAGGTCCCGCCGACCATCAACCTCGACAACCCCGAACCGGCGCTCGACGCCGACGTCGCCACCAAGGTCCGTGAGCTGCCCCAGGGCGACCTCGCCGCGGTCAACAACTCCTTCGGGTTCGGCGGCCACAACGTGGCCGTCGCGCTCACCAACGCGTTCGCCACCGCTCCGTCCCCAGGAGGGCTCGCATGACCACCACCGCTCCGCCCCCGGCCGCTGCCCCTTCGTCCGCAGCGCCGAAGAAGGAGAAGCTGCCCCGCGAGCTCGACCCGCGCAACCCGAACCACCGCCTCGCCGCGCTGCTCGACGAGGGTTCGGTCGAGCTGATCACCCCTGACGACGACTCGGGCATGCTCGCCGCGGTCGGGACGGTCAACGGCTCGCGTGTCGTCGCCTTCTGCTCCGACGCCACCGTCATGGGCGGGGCCATGGGCATGCAGGGCTGCGACGTCGTGGTGCAGGCGTACGAGCGGGCCATGCGCGACCGCGTGCCGATCCTCGGCATCTGGCACTCCGGCGGTGCGCGGCTGGCCGAGGGCGTGCTGTCGCTGCACGCGGTGGGGCGGATCTTCCACGCCATGACGCAGGCGTCGGGCACGATCCCGCAGATCTCGATCGTGCTCGGCTTCGCGGCCGGCGGCGCCGCGTACGGGCCCGCACTGACCGACCTGGTGATCCTGGCCCCCGAGGGCCGCATCTTCGTCACCGGTCCCGACGTCGTCCGCTCGGTCACCGGCGAGGACGTCGACATGCTCCGCCTCGGCGGGCCGGACACCCACGGCCGCCGCTCCGGCGTCGTGCACCTGGTCGCCGACGACGAGGCGCACGCGCTCGCCCAGGGCCGCGCGCTGACCTCGCTGCTCGCCGACCAGGGCGTGACCGCCGACGAGGTGGCCGACACCGACCTCGCGGCGCTGCTGCCCGAGTCGCCGCGGCGCGCGTACGACGTGCACCCGCTGATCAACGGCGTCCTCGACGAGGGTTCCACGGTCGAGCTGCACGCCCGCTGGGCCCCGAACGTCACCGTCGCCCTCGGCCGGCTCGGCGGCCGCACCGTCGGTGTCGTCGCCAACAACCCGCTGCGCCTCGGCGGCTGCCTCGACTCGCTCAGCGCGGAGAAGGCGGCGCGCTTCGTGCGGATGTGCGACACGTTCGGCGTACCGCTCGTCGTGCTCGTCGACGTCCCCGGTTACCTGCCCGGGGTCGGCCAGGAGTGGGACGGCGTCGTGCGCCGCGGCGCCAAGCTGCTGCACGCCTTCGCCGAGGCGACGGTCCCCCGCGTCACGCTCGTCACCCGCAAGGCGTACGGCGGCGCGTACATCGCCATGAACGCCCGTTCGCTGGGCGCGACCAAGGTCTTCGCCTGGCCGGGCGCCGAGGTCGCCGTGATGGGCCCGGTCGCCGCGGTCCGGATCCTGCACCGGCGCAAGCTCGCCGCGGTCGCCGACGACGTCCGCCCGCAGCTGGAGGCCGAGCTGGCCGCCGAGCACGAGCGGATCGCCGGCGGGGTCGAGAAGGCCGTCGAGATCGGTGTGGTCGACGAGATCGTCACCCCGCAGGTGACCCGCTCAGCCCTCGCCGCAGCGATCCGCGAGGCCGACACGGGCACGCGGGGCGACCACACGAACATCCCGCTCTAGCCCGGGTCCTCCCGACCACCGACCGGGCGCGGGGCGGTCGGCTCGCGACCGGCCCGGTCGTCCGCCCGGCGAGGGGTCAGGACGGCGGGGTCAGGACCGCGTCGACGACGTAGACCGTCGCGTTCGCCGTCCGGATGTTGCCGCACACGACCTGGGCGTCACCGCCGACGGTGAAGTCCTCGCCCGACCCGGTGACCTCGAGCGTCTTGCCGGTCAGCGTCTGGTGCGAGCCGGCGAGCTGGTCGGGAGCGAGGCGGCCCTGGACCACGTGGTAGCGCAGCACGTCGGCCACCGTCGACGGCTTGGCCAGCAGACCGCGCAGCCGGGTCGAGCTCACGTCGGAGAACGCCTGGTCGTCCGGGGCGAAGACCGTGATGTCGGAGGCCTGGTCCAACGTGTCGGTCAGTCGGGCGGTCCCGATCAGGCCGGCCGTCCGCGACAGGAACGGGACGTCGGCGGCCGCTGTGGCCACGCGCTCCTGGGCGAGGGCGGTCGGGTCGTTGCCGCCGCCGGGCAACCTCGAGCACTCGGGCCCGAACGGCGCGCTCACCGCGGCGTTGTCGCTGGGCCGGGTGGTCCCTCCCGCGGGGATCGAGTTCGAGGCCGTGGGGATCGGCGGCTCCGCGGCCGTGGTCGACGCCGCCGTGGGCAGCGGCGCGGACGTGGACGAACCGGCCTCGGGCGTGTTCGCGGTGTCCCCGCAGGCGACGAGCCCGAGGGGCAGGACGCCGGCGACGGCCAGGGTGGCGATGCCGGTGCGTAGCGGATGGTGGTGCATGGCACTTCTCCTCGTCACGACCGGACGTGGGGTGCCCGGCCTCGGGGTTGGTACCCAGACCAGTGTGCCCTCTAAATCATCGCGATAGCGCAACCGTTGCGCAACTGTTATCCGTCGCGGCCGGCGCGCTCAGGCCGGCGGCGCCAGCCGGTAGATCGCCCCTGCGACATCGTCGCTGACGTAGACGGCGCCGTCAGGACCCTGGACGGCGGCGACGGGGCGCCCCCAGCGGTCGCCCCCGGCGTCCTGGAACCCGGTCAGGATCGTCTGCTGGTCGCCCATCTTCGTGTCGACGTAGGAGAAGAAGGAGACCTCCGGCGCCCTCGGCGGGGTCCGGTTCCAGGACCCGTGGATGCCCACGAGCGCGCCGGTGCCGTACGGGGCGGGCAGCCCGGCCCCGGTGGTGAAGCTCAGGCCGAGCGGCGCGGAGTGGGCGCCCATCCCCTGCTCCACCGGCGGCAGCGCGGCGCAGTCCAGCTTCGAGCCGTCGGCGTTGGTCTCGACGTCGCGCACGAAGGGCCGCGCCGAGTAGTCGAGCGCGGTGCCCGGCACGCCGGGATCGGCGTCCGGGTCCGGGTTGCAGTACGGCCACCCGAGGTCGCGGCCCTGCGTCAGGCGGGCGAGCGGCTCGAGCGGGTGGTCGGCGACGTAGGACGGGAGCACCTCGCCCCGGTCGGAGCGGCCGTCGCCGTCGACGTCCCGGTCGTAGGGGTACTCGACGTTGTCGCGGTTGTTCACCGCGGTCCACACGGCGCCGTCGGGCGCGACCGCCAGCCCGGTCCCGTTGCGCACACCGCGGGCGAAGACCTTCGCGTGCCCACCGCCCGCCGGGCACGCGCAGGATCGTCGCGCGCTGCGGGTCGGCGTCGCGGTCCTCGGCCGAGGTGTTCCCGGTCGAGCCGACCGAGACGTAGACCGTGCCGTCCTCCCCCACGGCGACGCTCTTCAGCGCGTGCGCGTACGCCCCGCGCAGGTCGGGGCTCTTGGCGTCGGGCAGGCCGGTGACCACGGGCCGCGGGTCGCTCGTCGCCCCGTCGGCGTACGCGTAGGAGTCGACGCGGTCGCTCTGGGCGACGTAGAGCCGGCCCTGGTGGAAGGCCAGGCCGTGCGGCTGGTCCTGCCCGCTGAGCAGGGTCGACGTCGTCGGCGACGCGCCGCCCGCCCCCGGGGTGACCAGGGTGACCTGCCCGTCCTTGGGCTGGGAGACCAGCAGCCGGCCGTCGGGCGTCCACGCCAGCAGCCGGGCGGCGTCGACCCGGGCGACGACGCTCACGGTCCAGCCGGTGGGGGCCTGCACGGTGCGCGGCTGGTCCAGCGGCGCCGCCCCCAGCCCGTCCGGCACGGCAAGCTCCACGGCGGCCAGCGGGGACGAGGCGGCCGTGGACGGGGCGGCGGTGGACGGGGCGGCGGTGGACGGGGGCCTTGACGGCTGGGCCGAGGGCGAGGCGCTGCAGCCGGGCGCGGCGAGGAGGAGCAGGCTGGTGACCGCGAGGACCATGCGGGTTCGACGGGTCGGCACGGGGGCCTCCTCGGGGCGACGGCTGGGCGTCCAGCGTGCCGACCCGCCCCAAACTCAGACCCAACACCCACACCCACCGGTGCGTGAGCGCCCCCGTCCACCGCCGGCGCGGGGTCAGGCCGGCGGGCTCAGCCGGTAGACGGCGTTCGCGAGGTCGTCGCTGACGTAGACCGACCCGTCGGCGCCCTGGACCGCCGCGACCGGACGGCCCCAGCGGTTGCCGTCCCCGTCCTGGAACCCCGCCATCAGCGTCTGCTGGTCGCCCAGCGCGCCGCCGGCGTACGGGAAGAAGGCGACCTGGGGCGCGCGCGGGGGCTTGCGGTTCCAGGAGCCGTGGACCCCGATCAGCGCCCCGCTCCCGACACCCGGCAGGGCGTGGCGCGTGAACGACAGGCCGAGCGGAGCGGAGTGCGCCGGCAGCCCCTGCTCGACGCGGGCGAGTGCGGAGCAGTCGAGCTGGGCGCCGCGCGGGTTCAGCTCCGCGTCGCCGACGAAGGGGCGGTCGGAGTAGTCGAGGGCGCTGCCCCGTACGCCGGGCTCCACGTCCGGGTCCGGGTTGCAGTAGGGCCAGCCGAGGTCGCGCCCCTGGGTCAGCCGGGCGAGCGGCTCCAGCGGGTGGTCGTTGACGTAGCCCGTGATGACCTTGCCCCGGTCGGAGCTGCCGTTGCCGTCGTAGTCGCGGTCGTAGGGGTAGGCGATGTTGTCGCGGTTGTTGACCGCGGTCCACACCGCACCGTCCGGCGCGACCGCCAGCCCGGTGCCGTTGCGCACCCCGCGCGCGAAGACCGTGGCCCTGGTCGCGCCCTTGGCCACGCGCAGGATCGCCGCCCGCTGCGGGGAGGCGCTGCGGTCGGCCGCGGTGGTGTTGCCCTGCGAGCCGATCGAGACGTAGAGCGCGTGGTCGGGCCCGACGGCGACGCTCTTGAGCGCGTGCGCGTACGCGCCCTTGAGGTCCCTGCTCTTCGCGTCGGGCAGCCCGGAGAGCACGGTGGTGCGCCTGCCGACCCTGCCGGCCTTGTAGGTGTAGCGGTCGACCCGGTTGCTCTCGGCGACGTACAGCGTGCTCCCGTCGAAGACCATCCCGTGCGGCTGGCGCAGGCCCTTGACCAGCGTCGAGGAGGTCGGGTAGCCGCGCCTGTTCGGCGTGAGGCGGGTGATCAGGCCGTACTCCGGGCGGGAGACGAGCAGCCGGCCGTCGGGGGTGACGACCTCGAGGCGGGCCTTCCTCGGCCGGGCCACCACGCTCGCCGTCCACCCGGTGGGCACGGTCACCGAGCGGGGCCGGTCGAAGGGGGCGCCGCCGATCGCCGACGGCACCGAGATGCGGACCGACTCCGTGGAGAAGGCCGCGCGCGCGACGGGCGCGGCGGGTCGTGAGGGTGCGGCGACGGCGGTCGCGCCCAGGCCGGGCAGCGCCGCGGCGGCCAGCAGGGCGACGGCCGCGGGCAGGGCGAGCGGCCCGACGGGCCGGCGGAGGAAGGAGGGCAGGGGCACGGGGGGCTCCTCGGCGAGTGGCCTCGCGGCTGCGAGGGCCGACGACCTGCATCGTAGGCACGCTCACGGCCCCCGGGGAAGGCGCGGCAGGTCCGCCCCGGAGGTCAGACCACCTCGTGGAGCCAGCGCACCGGTGCACCCTCGCCCGCGTGGCGGAAGGTCTCCAGCTCCTCGTCCCAGGCCCGGCCCAGCAGCTCGTCGAGCCCGGCGGCGAGGCTGCGCCCCCCGCTCGCGGCGGTCAGCATCGCCGCGCGGAGGCGGTCCTCGGGGATCATGATGTCGCCGTGCAGCCCGGTGATCGCGTGGAAGACGCCGAGGCTGGGCGTGTAGGAGTAGCGCTCCGCCTCCGAGCCCGTGCGCGCCTCCTCGGTCACCTCGAAGCGCAGCCGCTGCCAGCCGCGCAGCGCGCTGGCCAGGCGCGCGGCGGTGCCCACGCCGCCGACCCAGGAGTACTCGGCGCGGTACGCGGCACGCTCGGCCGGCTGGGGCGTCCAGTCCAGGCGTACGGGCATGCCGAACAGACCGCCGACCGCCCACTCCACGTGCGGGCACAGCGCCGACGGCGACGAGTGGACGTACAGCACTCCACGGGTCGTGCTCATCCGAACCTCCACGGGTGGGACTCCGGCAGCTCAGGGCTGCCTTCCCCGACATCCTTCGCACCGGGTCCCGCGCGGGGTCTTGCTGAGCGTCTTCGGTTGTGCCGTTCATTCTGCCTCATGAGTCCCAGACGCACCAGGCGTTCGCGGTTCCTGCCTGCCACCGGTCGGGGACGGCGACGTTCGTAGGGTGGGCCGGTGCCCGAACCCACTCCCGCCCGCAGCACCCCGGCCGACGCCCCGCCGCACGACGCCGTCCGGACCGCCCCGTACGGCTCCTGGGCCTCGCCGGTCGGCGTCGAGGACCTGACGGCCGGTTCCGTGGGGCTCGACGCCGTGCTCGTCGACGGCGACGACCTCCTCTGGCTGGAGTCGCGGCCCGACCAGGGCGGGCGCACGAGCCTGTGGACCCGTCCGCTGGCCGGGGGGGAACCGGTCGAGCTGACCCCGGCGCCGGTGGACGTGCGGACGCGGGTCAACGAGTACGGCGGCGGCGAGTACGGCGTCCGCGACGGGGTCGTCGTCTACTCCGCCCTGGCCGACGGGCGGCTGTGGCGGCGCGACCGTGACGGTTCGCTGACCGCGCTCACCGCGGCCGGACCGGCCTGGTACGCCGACCCGGACGTGCACCCGGAGCGGGGCGTCGTCGTGGCGGTCCGCGAGGACCGGCGCGACGCGGTCGTCGCCGCGCACGGGGAGGCCGTGACGACGCTGGTCGCGATCCCCCTCGACGGCTCGGCCGCCGACGACCTCGACGCGGTGACCGTCCTGGCGGAGGGCGCCGACTTCTACTCGACCCCGCAGCTGTCGGCCGGGGGCCGGCTGGCCTGGGTCCAGTGGGACCACCCGGACATGCCGTGGGACGCCACCGCGCTGCGCGTCGCGGACTACGCGGACGCCAGGCTCAGCGGGCACGGCACGATCGCCGGCGGGCCCGAGGAGTCGGCCGTCGCGCCGCGCTGGCGCGGCGAGGACCTGCTCTTCGCCTCCGACCGCACCGGCTACTGGAACCTCTACCTCTACGCCGCCGGGTCGCAGGCCAGGTCGGTGCGGGCGGTCCACGAGGAGGAGGCCGAGTTCGCCGGCCCGCAGTGGGTGCTGGGCACGAGCCCGTACGCGCTGCTGGACGAGGACCGGGTGCTCTGCCACCGCGTGCGGGACGGCGCGTCCAGCCTGGTGGTCGTCGACCTCGCCAGCGGTGCGCTGACCGAGGTCGCGGAGCCGGGCGTCGGCGCAGCGGCGCTGGCCGCCGGTCCCGGCGGCGCGGCGGCCGTCCTGACCCGGCCCGACCGGCCGACCGAGCTGGCCGTGCTGGGCGTGCCGGGCGTGCCGGGCGTGCTGGAAGACGGTGCGTGGTCGACGGTGCGGAGCAGCACGCAGCGCACGCTCGACGCCGGCTTCGTCTCGGTCCCGCGCGACGTCACCTGGCCGGGCGAGGGCGGGGTGGTGCACGGCTGGTACTACCCGCCGGTCAACGCCGGCTTCACCGCGCCCGAGGGTGAGGCGCCGCCGCTCGTCACGTTGTCGCACGGCGGACCGACCTCGCAGGCGCAGGCCGTCTTCACCCTCGCCAAGCAGTACTGGACGACCCGCGGCTTCGCGGTGCTCGACGTCAACTACGGCGGCAGCACCGGATACGGGCGCCCCTACCGCGAGCGGCTCAAGCCGCGCTGGGGCATCGTCGACGTCGAGGACTGCGGCAACGGCGCGCTGGCGATGGTCGAGCAGGGCCTCGCCGACGCCCGCCGGCTCGTCGTCAAGGGCGGCAGCGCCGGCGGCTACACCACGCTGCGCGCGCTCACCGCGACCGACGTCTTCACCGCGGGCATCAGCTCGTACGGCGTCGGCGACCTCGAGATCCTGGCCCGCGACACGCACAAGTTCGAGTCGCGCTACCTCGACAGGCTCGTCGGGCCCTACCCCGAGGCGCGCGACGTCTACGTCGAGCGCTCGCCCATCCACCACGTCGACCGGCTGTCGGCGCCGATCCTGCTGCTGCAGGGTCTCGACGACAAGGTGGTGCCGCCCAACCAGGCCGAGGCGATGGCCGACGCCGCCCGGGCGAAGGGGCTGCCCGTCGCGCTGATCCTCTTCGAGGGCGAGGGGCACGGCTTCCGCCGCTCGGAGACGATCGTCGCGTCGTACGAGGCCCAGGTCAGCTTCCTCGCCCAGGTCTTCGGCTTCACCCCCGCCGACGACGTCCCGGTGCTGGCGGTCGAGAACCTGCCCTGACCAGCCTCCCCTCCTCCGGCGCACCCGGCCGCGTCGGTTTCCCATGAATTCATGGTGTCCCGGCACCCAGCACGGCAAATTCGCCGTGCCGGGTGCTGGTGTGCCGTGCTGGGTGGGGCGGGACGGGCAGCGGGGCCGGAGGTCTCGGGGTCAGCGGGACTCGCGCGCGCCGAAGACGGCCTGGCCGACCCGTACGGTCGTCGCGCCGTGGGCGATCGCCAGGGCGAGGTCGCCGGACATGCCCATCGAGAGCTCGCGGCCGCAGAGGTGCTCGGGCAGGGCGTCGCGCAGCGCGACCATCCGGGCGAAGCAGGCGGCGACCTCCGCGTCACCGATGGTGTCGTCGCGCTGCACGGCGACGGTCATCAGCCCCCGCACCCGCAGCGTCGGCAGCTCGGCGAGCGCACCGACGACGTCGGGGACCTCCGCGGGTGCCAGACCGAACTTCTGCGGCTCGGCCGAGGAGTTCACCTGCACGAAGACGTCGAGCGTCCGGTCGAGCTCGTCGAGCGCCTTGTGCAGGGCACGGGCGACCTTGAGCGAGTCGAGCGCGTGGAACTCGTCGGCGAAGGACGCGACCTGGCGGGCCTTGTTCGTCTGGAGGTGCCCGATCATCGCCCAGCGCAGGTCGGGCCGGTCGGCGAAGTGCTCGGCCTTCTCGGCCGCCTCCTGCACCCGGTTCTCCCCGAGCAGGCGGGCGCCGGCGTCGTACGCGGCCTGGAGCAGCGCGGGCGGGTGCGTCTTGCTGACCGGCAGCAGCCGCACCTCGCCCGGGTCGCGCCCGGCGTCCACGCAGGCGTCGTCGATCTCGCGGCGCACGCGGTGCAGGTTCGCTGCGACGTCGATCACGACCCCAGGCTAGGCGGCGTTCAGGAGCGCGCTGCGGGAATCAGCCGCTCGGCCCGGTAGCGGTCGAACAGGTCCGTGAACGCCCGCTCCGTGCGCCGGTAGCCCAGGAACCCCGCCTCGCGGCTCTTGCTCATGTCCGTCACGACCTCCATCGGGCGGCCGAGGTCGGCGTCGGTGTGCCACCAGGAGGCGAGCCGGGTGATGTCGGGCTCGGCGAGGCCGTGGCGCTCGGCGATCCCCGCCCACTCCCCCTCGTACGCGGTGAGCTGCTCCTCGAACGGCTGCGGGTCGCCCTCGGGACCACGGACCCGGGCCGGGTCGACGCCCAGGTGCGCGGCGAGCCGCGGCCACAGCCAGCGCCAGCGGAAGACGTCGCCGTTCACGATGTTGAACGCCTCGTCCGCACCCGCGGGGTCGGTCGAGGCCCACACCATCTGCTCGGCCAGCAGGCCGGCGTCGGTCATGTCGGTGAGGCCGTTCCACTGCGCCTCGCTGCCCGGGAAGACGAACGGCAGGTCGAGCTCGGTGGCCAGCGCGGCCGCGACGGCGATGGTCGAGCCCATGTTCATGGCGTTGCCGACCGCGTAGCCGATCACGGTGTGCGAGCGGTGCACCGACCACGTGAACCCCTGCCGCCCGGCGGCGGCGAAGAGCTCGTCCTCCTGGGCGTAGTAGAAGTTCGGCGTCTCCAGGCGCGGCTCCTCCTCGTGGAAGGGCGTGTCGGGGACCTTGCCCTGCGCGTACGCCTCGAAGGGCCCCAGGTAGTGCTTGAGCCCGGTCACCAGCGCGACGTGCTGCAGCGGCGCGTGCGCCAGCGCGGCGAGCAGGTCGCGGACCATCCCGCCGTTGACGCGGATGTTCTCCGCCTCGGTCTCCTGGCGCTGCCAGGCGGTGAAGAAGACGTGGGTCGGACGGTGTCCGGCCAGCGCCTCGCGCAGGCTGTCGACCTCGCGGAGGTTCGCGGCCACGCCGGTCACGCCGGGCCGCGACGAACCCCCGCGCGACAGCGCGAGCACCTCCCAGCCCTCGTCGAGCAGCTGGTCGACCAGGGCGGTCCCGGTGATGCCGCTCGCCCCCACCACGAGGGCGGTGCGGGTCGGGCCGGCGCCGGGCTCGGTGGGCTCGCTGGGCTGGGTCTCACGTGCGGTCACCCCAGGCGCAACCGGAACCCGCGGGCGGGCATTCCGTCCGCGGCCGTCCTCGTCGAGCCGCCAGGGCGACTAGGGCCAGCGGGCGCCGAGCGACACCATCCCGAGCGCCGCGAGGATCGCGAAGGCCAGCCCGAAGCCGGCGTAGCGCGAGGTGACCTCCTTGTCGACCTTCTCGGTGCCGACCGAGCTGCCGATGTCGCGGTAGACGTCCTTGAGCTGCCCGGCCGAGGTGGCGGTGTACGCCGTCCCGCCCGAGATCCGCGACACCCGCGCCAGCTCGGCGCGGTCCACCGGGACGGGCTCGCGCCGGCCGCCGATGTCGATGTAGCCGTCGGGGGTGCCGTACGCGATCGTGTAGATCGGCACGTTCTGGACCTTGGCCTGCTGCGCCGCCTCGTCCGAGGGCCGACCGATCTGGGTCTTGCCGTCGCTGAGCAGCACGATGCGGGCCGGAGCGACGGCGTTCGGGTCCCCGGGGTCGGGCGCGACCTGCGCGAGCGCGGCCAGCGAGGTGTAGATGCCCTCGCCGATCGCCGTGGACGCCTTGGGCTGCAGGCTCTGGATCGCCGCGGTCGCCGCGCCGCGGTCCTGCGTCGGCGGCACGAGCGTGGTCGCCGTGCCCGCGAAGGAGACGATCGAGACGTTGAACTTGGGCGGCAGCGAGTTCACGAACCCCTCGGCGGCGGCCTTGGCCGCGTCGAGACGGTTCGGGGAGACGTCGGTGGCCTCCATCGACAGCGACACGTCGATCGTCACCACGATGGTGGCGCGCTCGCGCGGCACCGACACCTCGCCCTTCGGCTTCGCGTACGCGATGGTCAGCGTGAGCAGGCTGAGGATCGACAGCCCGACCGCGACGTGGCGCAGCCAGGTCCGGTCGCGCGGGATGACGAGGTCGAACATCGTCCGCGCGATCTTCGCGTTGCGCTTGCGCTTGCGGTTGACGAGGAAGAGGTACGCCCCGACCAGCGCCGGGATGAGGAGCAGCCACCAGAGCCGGACGGGCTCCATGAACGACAGCAGCGGGGTCACCGGTGCACGCCCCCTGGGCCTGTCGGGCCTCGCCGAGGTCGGCGTCGAACCACGGTCACGGCCACTTCGCCCCCAGGGAGATCGCGCCGAGCGCGGCGAGGACGGCGAACGCGAGGCCGAAGCCCGCGAACTGCGCCGTCACCTCGCGGTCGGCCTTCTCGTAGCCCACCTCGGAGGAGATGTTCTCGTAGACCGTGCGCAGCTGCTCCGGCGTCGCCGCCGCGAAGTACTGCCCGTCGCTGATCTGCGCGATCTGCTGCATCAGCTCGGTGTCGACCGGCACCGGGTTGCGCCGGCCGTCGAGGTCGACGTAGCCGTTCTCGGTGCCGTACGCGATCGTGTAGATCGGTACGCCGGCCTTGCGGGCGTCGGCCGCGGCCTGCTGCGGCGCACGGCCCTGCTGGTTGGTGCCGTCGCTGAGCAGCACGATCGCACCGGGCGCCGGGTCGTCGGGGTGGTCCGGGTCCTTGGGCGCCTGCTGCAGCGCGGCCATGGCCGTGTCGATGCCGGAGCCGATCGCGGTCGAGTCCTGCAGCTTGATGCTGTTGATCGCGTTGGCCACCGTGCCGTGCTGCAGCGTCGGCGGCACGAGGATCGACGTCGCGCCGGCCATCGAGACGACCGACACGTTGTACTTCTCGGGCAGCTCGTCGACGAAGCCGACGGCCGCCTGCTTCGCCGCGTCGAGGCGGTTCGGGGCCACGTCGGTCGCCTGCATCGACAGCGACGCGTCGAGGACGAGCACGACGGTGGCGCGCTCGCGCGGCACGTTGACCTCGGTGGTCGGCTGCGCGAACGCCGTGGTCAGGGTGATCAGGCTGAGCAGCGACAGGGCGACGGCCAGGTGGCGGCGCCACTGCGACTGCCGCGGGATGACCACGTCGAGCATCGAGGTGTTGGTGAAGCGCATGCCGCGACGGTTCTTGCGGCGGCTCGCCAGCACGTACGCCGCCACGAGCAGCGGGATCACGACGAGGATCGCCATCCGCCCGGGCGAGGCGAAGCTGATCTGGCTGAAGAAGCTCCAGGCGTCGCCGAAGACGTTGAGCGGGGTCACTTCGACACCCCCGTCGGCGGGGCGTGCAGCATGCTCGCGACGCGGCGGTAGGCCAGCACGAAGCGCGCGATGTCGGCGACCCAGTCGCGGTCGGTGCGCAGCTGGATGTGGCCGACGCCGGCGCGGCGCAACGAGATGCGGATCCGCTCGCGCTGGGCCGAGCTGGCCGCGTCCATCCGGGCGCGGGCGTCGGGGTCGGCGGTGTTCACGTAGCGCTCGAAGTCGGTCTCCGGGTCGCGGATGAGCATGTCGCCCACGTTGGGGAACTCGATCTCGCGGCGGTCGACGACCTCGATGGCCAGCACCTGGTTGCGCACGGCGAGGCGCCGCATCGAGCGCTCCCAGTCCGGCGGCACGTTCGGGTCGAGCTCGTGGTCGCCGGGGGTGAGGAAGTCCGACACCACCACCCGCAGCCCGCGGCGGCGCTGCGCGCGCGACATCTGCTCGACGCCGGCGGCCAGGGTCATCGGCCCGGTCGCGTGGTCGGGGACGAAGGGTTCGGTGAGCATCGTGCGCAGCAGCCCGTACAGCGCGGAGCGGCCCGAGCGGGCCGGCAGCCGGCGCAGCTTGTCGGGCTTCATGACGTAGCCCCCGAAGCGGTCACCCATCTTCTGGCTCAGGAAGCCGATGGTGGCGATCGCGGCGATGCCGAGGTCGCGCTTGGTGACGCCCTCGGTGCCCCAGTTCATCGACGGGGTCACGTCGAGCAGCGCCCACACCTCGAGCTCGCGGTCGGAGACGGTGTCGCGCACGTACGGCACGGTCGTCCGGGCGGTCACGGCCCAGTCGATCTTGCGGACGTCGTCCTCGCCGGCGATGTAGAGGCGCGCGTCGTTGGCCTCCGAGCCGGGACCGGGCAGGAGCCCGAGGTGGTCACCGTGGAGGTAGCCCTCGAGGCGACGCACGATGGTCAGCTCGAGGCGGCGCAGGGCCGCCTCGGGCGCGAGCTTGTTGAGCGGGATGGTCGCCCGGGTGGGCGTGCCGAGCACGGAGGCCACCGCCCCCACCTCGCGCGGGGGCGCGGCGAACTGCACGGGCGGGCCCGTCGGCGGTCCGAACGAGGGTGCGGCCACGGCTCAGCCGAAGTCCCTCGACGGGGGGTACGGCGCGACGGGCCGGCCCGAGGGCGGCGGGTAGCCGCCGTGGCCCTGGCCGTTCGGTCCCGGCTGGCCCTGGCCGTTGACCTGACCCTGCTGCGCGGGACCGCGACCGGGCTGGCCGTTCTGGCCGTTCTGGCCGGCTGGCCGTTCTGGCCCGGCTGGCCGTTCTGGCCCGGCTGCTGGCCGCCGCCCTGCCACACCGGGGTGGGCGGCGGGACCATCGCGACGATCCGCTCGATCACCTGCGCGGGCGAGATGTTGTCGGCGATGGCGTCGAAGCCGAGGGTGAGGCGGTGCGCCATCACGTCCTTGGCCACGGCCTGGACGTCGGTCGGCAGCACGTAGTCGCGCCCGTGGATCAGCGCCAGCGCGCGGGCCGCGGCCACCAGACCGAGGGTGGCGCGCGGGCTGCAGCCGATCTGGATGACCGAGGTCAGGTCGGGCAGGTTGAACTCCGCCGGCGTACGCGTCGCGAGGACGAGGCGCACGACGTACTCGGCGACGAGGTTGTGCACGAAGACGTCGCTGACCTGGCGCTGCAGCGTGCGCACCAGGTCGGGGTCGAGGACCGGCCGCGCCTCGGGCGGGTCGACGCTCATCCGGCGGAGGATCTCGAACTCCTCGTTGCCGCGCGGGTAGGGCACGTCGACCTTGAGCAGGAAGCGGTCGCGCTGCGCCTCGGGCAGCGGGTAGACGCCCTCGGACTCCACCGGGTTCTGCGTGGCGAGCACGATGAACGGCTGCGGCACCGGGTAGGTCGTGCCGCCGATCGAGACCTGCTTCTCGGCCATCAGCTCGAGCATGGCGGCCTGCACCTTGGCGGGCGCCCGGTTGATCTCGTCGGCGAGGACGAAGTTGACGAAGACCGGGCCGAGCTCGACGTCGAAGCTCTCCTGGCTGGCCTTGTAGATGCGGGTGCCGACGATGTCGGAGGGCACCAGGTCGGGGGTGAACTGGATGCGCGAGAACGAGCCGCCCACCACGGTGGCGAAGCTGCGGACCGCGAGGGTCTTGGCCACGCCGGGGACGCCCTCGAGGAGGATGTGGCCCTTGGCCAGCAGCCCGACCATGAGCTGCTCGACCATGTGCTCCTGGCCGACGATGACCCGCTGGACCTGCGCGATCGCCTCGCCGAGGACGCGCGACGCCTCGGCCGGGTCGAGCCCGTGGCGCGTCGCGGCCGACCCGTCGCCCCCGCCCGGCTGCGGGGCGGAGGGCGCGGCCGCGCCGGACGTCGGCGGGCCGTAGCTGGGGCTGGTCACTCGCTCACTCCTGCGGGACGGGGTGCGGGGGGTGGTGCGCCGGGGGGACGTCGTGCGTGCCACCGGCAGGCCCGCACAGTTTCGCAGACCGACCCCTCCAGCGTAGGCGGCGAAGGTTCGCGGGCCAGGAGTTCACAGGTCCCGCATAGGTACTCCTGTCAGTGCCCGGCCGGGCACTGAGAGAGGCACTGACGAAGGCAGTCACAAAAGCGGCGACGAGGCAGTGACAGGGCCGCGACGGGGCGGCGATCGACGGTGGTCACGACGCCCGGGGGTGCCCCACGAGCCGAATAGACTCGCCCGGTCCCGTCCGGACCGCTGCCGCAGGAGGTGCTCGTGTCGTCGCCGTACTACGGCCCCTGGACACCGGGCGACCCCGCCGGTCCGCCGCGGGGACCGGAGCCCGCGAACGCCGAGGCGATGCGCGCGTACGAGTCGGTCGACGAGGCCACGCTCGACGACGTCGTCGGCGTCAGCCCGCTGCTCCCCAGCGACCCGCCCAAGGTCGGCGGTTACTGGCTCGACGCCCGCCTGCACGCCAGCGCCGCCGGCGCCGCCTTCACCGCGCACTCCTCGGAGGAGACGGGCAGCGTCCCGGCGATGGTGCTGCTGCTCTCCGAGGGTGCCGCGGCCGACGCCGCCGCCCGCGACCGCTTGGCCGGCGAGGTCAACGAGATGCACATCGACACCGTGCTGGCGCGCGGTGGCCAGGGCCAGGACACCGGGCGGCTCGGCCGACGGTTCGTCTCCGCCGACACCCCGGTCGCCCCGGACGGCCGCGTCGACGCGCCCTGGGTGGCGCTCGCCTACGACGGCTCCCCCGCGGCGGCCGGCGAGGCCCAGCGCGTCCTCGACGCCGTCGAGCTCGCCGCGTTGGCGCCGCTCGGTGCGCCCAGGGGACCCGACTACCAGCTGCCGTGGATCGAGCGCGTCCGTCCGGGCCTCGCCCGGCTGTGGCCGCTGCCCTGGCCCGGGCGCTACGACCGCGCGGGCTGGCGGACGATCCTCGTCTCCTGGCTGCTGATGATGCTGCTCGCGGCGCTGGCCGTGCTGATCGCGATCCTGATCTTCCGCAACCAGCCGCCGCAGAGCCCGCCGCCACCCGCGGACGGCACCGGCAGCCCGCCGCCCGCCTCGGCCTCCCCGAGCCCGCAGTCCGGCTCGCCGTCGCCCTCGCAGAGCGGTTCCGGCTCGCCGTCCTCCTCGCCGTCCGGGTCGCAGTCCGGCTCCCCCTCCGGCTCGCCGTCGCCGTCCGGGACGGAGTCCGGCTCGCCCAGCGGCGGACCCAGCCCGGCCGAGAGCGGCGAGCCCGGCAGCCCCACCCCACCCTCCCGGCTCTAGGTCCAAGGCGGCCCGCACCCCATGAACCCCGTGACCTCCGACCTCGACGCGGAGCTCCCCGCCCTGGTCGCGTGCGACCTCGACGGCACGTTCCTGTCCGGCGACGGCACCGTCAGCGAGACCAACGCCCGCGCGGTGCACGCCGCGCAGGCGGCCGGCATCCCGGTGGTCTTCGCGACCGGACGGCCGGTGCGCTGGCTCGGCGTGATCGCCGACCTGCCCGGCGCCCACCCGACGGTCATCGCCTCCAACGGCGCGGTCCTCTACGACCTCGCCACCCGCGCGACGCTCGACCGGCTCTGCCTCGACCCCGACGTCGCCCTGGCCGCCGTGGCCTGCATCCGCGAGCACGTCGCGGACGCGGCCTTCGCCTTCGAGTCGGGCACGCAGTTCGGCTACGAGCCGGCGTACCGGACCTGGGTCCCCGACACCGGGCACGACCCGGACCTGCGCCAGGGCAGCGTGGAGGAGCTCGCCCGCGAGGTCTCCGCGGTCAAGATGCTGGTGCAGAGCCAGACCCTCGACGACGACGCGCTGCGCGCGCGGATCGACGCCTGCGTCGGCGACACGCTCACCGCGACGAGCTCGACCGGGCGCGGCTACGGCCTCGTCGAGCTCAGCGCCCGCGGCGTCGACAAGGCCAGCATGCTCGCGCGCACCTGCACCCGGCTCGGCGTACCGGCTCGGCGCGTTGCCGCCTTCGGCGACATGCCGAATGATGTGAGCATGCTCAGCTGGGTGGGGATGCCGCGCGTCGTCGCGAACGCCCATCCCGCGCTGCTCGCCCTCGGCTTCCCCGTCGTCGGCGCCAACCACGAGTCCGGCGTCGGCACCACGATCCTCGACTGGGTGGCCGCGCGCCGCTCGCTCGACGCGTCGCTGGAGCGCGCCGGGGCCGCCGCACCCGCATGACGCGGGTCCTCAGGTCCCTCGCCGTCTGCCTCCTGCCCGTCATCACGGGGCTGTGGGTCGCCGGCACCGAGTTCGGCGGCCGCCTCGTGCCCTGGAGGCCGGCCATGGTCGACCTCGGCGTCTACCTCGAGGCCGCACGGACGCTGCTCGCCGGCGGTGACTTCTACGCCCTGACCGGCCGGCTGCAGTTCCTCTACCCGCCGCTGGCCGCCGTGCTGTCGGTCCCGCTGACCCTGCTGCCGACGGCGGTCGTCGAGCTCGGCTGGACGGCCGCGGGCGTCCTCGCGCTGCTCGCCGTCCTGCACCGCGTCGGCCTGCGCGGCTGGGTGCTGAGCCTGGCGACGACCGCGTCGCTGTTCGTCGAGCCGGTGCGCCAGACCCTCGGCTTCGGCCAGGTCGGCATCTTCCTCGTCGCCCTCGTCGTGCTCGACCTCGTCCCCGGACCGCGCCTGGCGGCCCGGCGCGTGCTGCCGGAGGGCTTCTGGACCGCGCTCGCGGCCTGCATCAAGCTCACGCCCGCGTTGTTCGTGGTCTACCTGCTGCTCGTCCGGCGCCGGCGCGCCTTCGTCACCGCCGTCGTCTCCGCCGTCGCCCTGACCCTCGTCGCCGCCGTCTTCGCGCCCCGGCAGTCGTACGGCTTCTGGACCCGGCTCGCGCACGGCGACACCGGGCTGGGCGGCAGCATCGTCTACTTCACCAACCAGTCCGTCCTGGCCGACGTGATCCGGGTGCTGGGGTTCAGCACCGGGGCCACGCTGCTCGGGCTCGCGCTGAGCGCGGCGATCGCCGCCCTCGGCGTCTGGGCGGCCGTGCTCTGGCACCGCCGGGGCGAGGTCGCGCTCGCGGTCATGCTCGGCGGCGTGGCGACGCTGCTCGCCTCGCCGGTGTCCTGGCTGCACCACTTCGTCTGGGTCGTGCCGCTCGCGGTCGTCCTCGTCCTCGACCTGCTGCCCCTGCCGGCTGCTCCCCGCCTCCCCCAGGGGTTCAGCGTGCTCGGGCTGCTGTTCTGCGGCTGGGTCGCGGTCGAGCCGTTCAAGAACCTGCCCAACAGCGGCGACGTGGAACTGACCTGGAGCGCCGGGCAGAACCTGCTCGCTTCCGGCACCCTCCTGATCGGGGTCGTCTTCCTCGTCGCCGCCGTGGTCGTGGCCCGGGGGCGCGCACCCCTCACCACCGCTCCTGCCGCGCCTGCTGCCGCCGACGGGAGCCGCACCAGCACCCGCACCCCCGCCCACAGCCTCCGGGAGGCCCGCCCGTGACCGCGTACGACACCCCGCCGGAGGCCCTGCCCGAGCGCGGCCGCCTCGCCCGCCTCAGCTGGATCGCCGTCCTCGTCGTCGGGGTCGCGGCGTACCTGCTCGTGCTCCGCACCCTCGTCGGCACCGAGAACCTCAACTTCGTGCCCTCGCTGCTGCTGCTCGGCTCGGTCGTCGTGCCCGCGACCGTGCTCACCTTCGCCGCCACCGGCGGGCGCCGCGTCGTCGTCAGGGCCGGGCTGCTCGCGCTGGTCGCCGTCATCGGCGGCATCATCGGCACGGTCGCCGCGGGGTCGCTGGAGTACCGGACGCTGCGCGAGCTCGGCGCCCTGCCGATGTTCTTCGTCGGGCTCATCGAGGAGAGCGCCAAGCTCGTCGTGCCGCTGCTCGTCGTGCTCCTGGTGCGGCGCTACCGCAACCCCGCCGCCGGCGTCGTCGTCGGCGTCGCGAGCGGCATGGGCTTCGCGACGCTGGAGACGATGGGCTACGGCTTCACCGCGCTGATCCAGAGCCGCAGCCTCGCCGCCCTCGACTCGACGCTGCTGCTGCGGGCGCTGCTCTCCCCCGCCGGCCATGTCGCCTGGACCGGCGTCACCGCCGCGGCCCTGTTCGCGGTCCCGGCGTCGTCCGACCGCGGGCGGGCTGTGTTGCGGTTCGTGGGGACGTTCGTCGCAGCGGTCCTGCTGCACACGGCCTGGGACGGCTCGAACAACGTCGTCGTGCACGTCCTGGTCGCCGTGATCAGCGTCGGCGGCCTGCTCGTCGTCATCCACCGGACCCGCCGCACGCCGCCGTCCGCGGCGCACCCGTACGGCCAGCCCGTCTCGGTAGCATCGGCGCCTCGGGGGCGATAGCTCAGCCGGTCAGAGCAAGGGACTCATAATCCTTCGGTCGTGGGTTCAAGCCCCACTCGCCCCACGAAGTCCAGCGCGGACAACCACCTATTTCGTCGGAGCCGACTCTGCGCTCACCTCGAGACCAGGTGCGAGTAGTCCTGGCAGGACCTCACTTCCGGTCCGCACCTCATGCTGAGTTGGCTGCGGCCTCGTGCACCAAGGAACAGCCAAGCCATTCGAGGTGGACTCCGAATCGGAGACCTAGCGAAGGGCGTGACTGAGCGTCACGAACCTCCGACCCTCGTCCAACAGTCGAGGAAGCGCCTTCGCGAGTCCCTCGGCGGTCTTGCCCTCCGGGTGGTTGAAATGCCCGAGCGTGATCGACTTGCTGCGAGCCTTGCCGAGGTTCCTCGCCACGACCTTCTTGCTCGCGGTCGCGCCCGCGTCGGCGTTGATGCTGAAGGACACGACGCGGACGCCGAGCGCGCGTGCGACGGCAACGCCGACGTCGTCGGCCCACGCGGTTCCCGGGCGGAAGAGGACCGGCCGCTTCCCCGTGAGCGCGCCGACGGCGTCCATGCCACGGACGATCTCGTCGTAGGCCTCCCCGACGCTGGCCGTGCCGGCGATGCCGTACGCCGCCTGCCCGCGCACGGTGAGCGGCCGGTGCTGCTGGCCGTGGTTCGCGAGCTCGAACAGCGGGTCGGCGGCGAGCTCGGCTGCGACCGTGGGGAAGGACTCGATCCACCGTGCGTTGAGGAACAAAGTCGCCGGGACCCGGTGCTTGCGCAGGGTCGTGATCAGCTTCTCGTCGTAGTGGCTGCCCCGCGGGCCGCCGCACGCGTCGAAGGTCAGCGCCGTCCAACCCTTGCCGTGCGTCACCATGTGGGACAAAAACATGCCGAAGTGCTTCGGCTCGCGCGACCCGAATTCCGCGACGATCGCCTCGCGGGTGGGCAGCGTCAGCGAGTCTATTGCCTCCGCTCGTTCATCCAGGCCCGTCAGAGCCGCCATCGCCGACGCCGCCGATACCAGGAATGCGCGCCGTGTCCAGCCGATCGAGTTCGGCTGCCCGGAAAACCCCTCAGCGCTGGTGCTGGTCATCGCCTCGACTTACCCCTTCTCGTCACGCTGTCGAACTGAACTCTGACTGCCGCGGAACTTCAGGACCCGCGTGTGTCCTGTCGACACCTCTCGTTTCCCCTCGTAAATCTGTCAAGCCCTTGAGGCACAGACCTCACGCGAGGGAGAAGTCTGTCAGATTCTTGGGCCAGAGACCTACGTAGTCCTCCCCATCGACGGGGCGATACGCCGCTCGCACGGACGCCATCGCGGAGCGTGAGAAAGCAGTTTCGCTGCGCTGGCGAACGCCTCACGAGGATCATTCGTTTGTACGAAGATGTTCATCTCGCCGGAGCCGAAGTCATGCCCATCGACTTCGCCGTCAGCAGTCGTCAGGCCCGCTTCGAGTTCGTCTTCCAGGGCTATCAGCGCATCGTAATCACTGTCTGAAGTCGTGGACCACTGCAGGACCAGGAGGTAATTCATTCCTTCTCACCACTACCTGTCACGAGTACGGCGGCGGGCGGAGGCCCTTGGCCAGCTGCTTTTGAATGTAGAAGTTCTGACCTTCCTCAGGTCCAATCGGAAGGGTCTCGTGCAGTGACCTCTCCAGAGAAAGCATATCCCTCTTCGAACCCCTAGCCAGGATGTTCAAGCTGCCGCCATTCAGCTCGCGTGCTGTGTAACGAGTCGTCGTGGGAATCTTCGCGATTCCATACTTGAGGTGCTCCCCAGCGGAGCTCAACTTCTGATGAAGAACGTGCGTTGCCTCTGAGGCGGCGTCCCCGCCTCGGATCGTGCCGCAGTTGTGCACAGGTGCGCCCGCGTTGCCGACGCTTACGTAGTAGTCGTGGTCGACGTCGACGGTCAGGTCGTACCGGTTCTCGGTGCCCGGTGTGGCGGCCAGACCCACGAGGGTCGTGGCGCGCCCAGCAGCGCTGACGAGTCGGTCGGAGGTGCTCAGCTCGTCCGCTCGGACCCAGGTCTTGCGGGTGAGGCTGTAGAAGGGATGGCTTGCGGTGGTGTGCAGGGTCGAGGTGTGGCCCCCGGCATGGATCTTGAGGTCGAGCAGGTCCGTGTCGTGGTTGACCCAGACCGCCGCCACCATGCGTGCGTGGCTCTTGCCCGTCTTCGGGTCGTAGGTGCGGACCTTGTCGCCGGCCTTGAGCTTAGCGATAGCGGTCTTGCTCCCGTTGGGCCGCAGCACCTTGGTGCGGCCGGTGAAGGAGTGCCCCGCGAGCCGGCAGAAGGCGGCACCGTCGTCGACCACCCGCGACATCAGCCCGTCGCCGGCGCCCGCTTCACGCCCGAGGGCACGCGCCACCGGACCGGCGAGCTTGGCTCCCACGGCGCCGACGGCCTTGCCGAGGAGCGGACCCGCCGCCCCGCCGACGGCACCGGAGCCGGCACCCGAGAGGGCGGCCGTGCCGAGCTCGCCGGCGGTGAGGTCGCGGTGCTCCTGGGCGGCCTTCACCGCAGCGCCGGCCATGTTGCCGGCCGCCCCCGCCAGGGCCCGCAGGCCATGGCCCCCGGGATGGACATGGTGCCGCCGGTCGCCGCGGTGACGGCTGCCTCACAGCCCATGAACACCACCGTGGAGACCACGACGGAGGTGATGGTCGCGGCGTGCTTTGACACGAAGTTCCCGGTTGCCTTGGCCGCAGCCTTCACCCCGGCTTTCGCCTGGCTCGCCTTGTGCTTGACCCAGGAGCCGGCCTTGGCGACGGCGTGCGCCACCCTGTGCACGGCCGACTTCACCGCTCGGACGGTCTTGTGGGCCGCGCTCGAGACGTGGTGGACCGCGCTCCGGACGACGTGCTTGACCCGGTGGTAGACGTGGCTCGCGACCTGCTTGACGCGGTGGTAGACGTGCGAGACGGCATGTCTGACGCGGTGGTAGGCGTCGCGGACGTGTCGGACCACCCGGTGGACGACGTGGTGCGCGTCGGAAACCACGCGGTGCACCGCACGCTTCGCCGCGTGGTAGACGTGGTGGGCGACCTGCTTGGCCTTGTGCACCACCCGGTGAACGGCACGGTGCACGACATGCCGCACTGTCGTGAAGGACCGGGAGATCGTCGAGGTGACGGCGTGGTAGCTGCCGGTCACGGCGTGGTACGTGTTGCTGACGGCGTGCGAGACGGCGGCGGTGAAGCCGCAGCCGTGTCCGAAGAAGCCGCACTCCCCGGTCGGGTCGGTGTCCCCGAGCGGGTTGTCATCGACGTAGGCGAACTTGTTGGCCGAGACCGGGTTCGGCACCGCGGGCAGGCTGACCCGGTCGCGTGAGGTGAACTGCGCCTCCGACGGGTCGTACCAGCGGCTGAGCATGTCGACCCGCCCGGTGGTCGGGTCGGTCCAGGCGGACTGGAAGCCGAGATTGCCGTTGAGGTTCGCCCCCGTGATGAGCTGGCCCCAGGGGTCGAGCTGACGCTGTTGGTGAGCGCCGCCTTCGCGGAACCGAACTGCCCGACCTGGTCGTCGTGCTGGTCGGTCCAGGCCAGCAGCGGCGTCTGCGCGTTGGCCACGGCGGTGCCGACGCCGACGAGACCACCGTCGGGGTCCCAGCCGTAGGTGGAGGTCCCGTCGTTGGCGAGCAGGTTCGCGGCGCCGCTGTAGCTGAGCATCGTGGCGGGTCCGGCCGGTGAAGTCGTGCCGACAAGACGGCCGAGGGCGTCGTAGCGGTAGGACGTGGCGCCCTGGCTGGACAGCTGCCCGTACGCGTCGAAGGCGAGGCTGGTGCTGGCCGCGCCCGAGCCGACGCTGGCCTGCGTGCCGCGAGGTGTGTAGGTGTAGGTGCGGCCGCCGTCACCGAGCAGCTCGTTGCGGGCGTCGTAGGTGTAGGTGGTCGCGCCGGCCGCGGTGCGGTTGCCGGACGCGTCGTAGCCGTAGCCCGTGGTGGTGGTGCCGTTGTTCCACGAGGTCAGGCGGTCAGCGAGGTCGTAGGTGTAGGTGTTCGTGGCCGCGCCCGCGAACCCGGTCGTCGTCTTGCCCGTGACGTCGTCGTCGGCGTCACAGGTGTAGGTGATAGACGCGACGGTGCCTCCTGTGGCGGTGCGGAGGGTGTCGCTGACGACGCGGTGCAGGGTGTCGTAGCTGTAGGTCCGCTTGTCCGAACCGTCGTAGGCGATGGAGGTGAAGAGGTTCAGCGAGCGGTACGCGTAGGTGAGGGTGCTGCCGCTGGCGGCGTCCTTCATCGTCGACAGGCGTCCGGCGGTGTCGTAGGTGTACGTGGACAGGCCGGCGGCGTCGGCGCGGCTGGCGAGGTGGCCGTCGTCGTCGTAGTTGAGGGTGGTCTTTCCGGCGGCTCCGTCGGCGGTGAGGAGCTCGTCGTCCTCGTCGTAGGTGAAGGTGTTCTTCGTCGTCCCCGCGGCTGCGGACAGCATGCGTCCGGCGGCGTCGTAGGTGAACGCACGCGCCTCGCTCGACGCCTCGGCGCCGGTCCCGGTCTGCGCGGTGAAGCGGCCGAGGTCGTCGTAAGTGTTGGTGACGACCACTCCCCCGGGGGAGCGGGTCGAGGCGACCTGGCCGTTGGCGTCGTACGCGACGTTGAAGGTGCGGTCGTTGATGCCGGGCCAGGCCGGCGTGGCCGGCTCGATCTGCGCCTCGGGGAGGTTCCAGCTGTTCTAGGTGGTGAGGAACGGGTTCCCGCGACCATCGGTGAAGCGGGTCTGGTTACCCGCGGCATCGTGGCCGAACGTCGTCTTGACGCTCGCCGTGGCGTCGACCTGCTGGGTCTGGCTGGTCATCAGGCCTCGGGCGTCGTAGGTGAAGTCCGAGGTCCCGCCACGCGGGGTCGTGGTCCTCGTGACCCGACCGGCGTCGTCATACGTCGCGCTGCTGGTGCGGAGCACCGTCCCAATGGGGTCGAGGTCGCTGACGCTGACGGCGTTGCCGTCGTCGTCGTAGGTCGCAGCCTCGTACGGCGCCGTGCCTGGAGGTTGACATCGACCAGCGGAGGCTCCTAACCTCAGCGGGCTCTACTACGGCGACCGCGGCCTCCGAGGACGCACCGGCAGCAAGGAGCACGACCTGAAGCCAGCACACGCCCCTCTGGTGCCGCTCACCCTCGAGCAGGCGAGCCGGATCATCCAGGGCGCCACCGCAAAGGCAACCGAGGACCAGGTGCCGCCCCTCGCCGTGGTCGTGCTCGATGCGTCGGGGCACCTGATCGCCGCTCAACGACAGGACGGAGCGAGCATGTTCCGCTTCGACGTGGCGCTGGGCAAGGCGTGGGCATCGGTGGCCATGGGGCAGTCGAGTCGCGATCTGGCCGCCCGCGCCCAGGACAACCCGAATTTCTTCGTCTCACTGGCGGCAACGGGCCAGGGCCGGTTCCTGCCCCAGCCCGGAGCCGTCCTGATCCGCGCCCAGGACGGCACCATCCTGGGCGCCGCAGGAGCCAGCGGCGGGACCGGCGACCAGGACGAGGCGTGTTGCGCCTTCGGCGTCATCCAGGCGGGCTTGACCGTCTGACGCTTCCGGATCGATCTGTTCGGTCGCGCTCGATGACCCTGGCCAGCCGCGGCGGGGTCGAGATCGGGCCGCTGACCGGCTGCACGCAAGGCAAGAAAGGACGAGCGATGTCGGATCGGATGTCCGTCGGAGGTCTGCAGGTCTCTGGGCCGCTGTTTGACTTCCTCACCCAAGAGGTCCTGCCGGACACGGCTCTCGACCCCGACCGCTTCTGGGCGGACTTCGGGGCGTTGGTCGCCGAGTTCGCCCCACGCAACCGGGCCCTGCTCGAGCGACGCGACGCTCTGCAGACGACGATCGACCAGTGGCACCACGACCACGCCGGCGAGTCGCTCGACCTGCCTGGGTACGAGGCGTTCCTGCGGGAGATCGGGTACCTGGTGCCCGACCCCGGCGAGTTCGTGGTCAGCACCACTGGGGTCGACCCCGAGATCAGCGACATCGCGGGGCCGCAGCTGGTGGTCCCCGTGCTCAACGCCCGCTTCGTCCTCAACGCGGCCAACGCGCGCTGGGGGTCGTTGTACGACGCCCTCTACGGGACAGACGCGCTCCCGCACGACGGCCACGCCCCCAGTGCTGGCTACGACGAGAAGCGCGGCGCTGAGGTCGTCACCGCCGCCCGGGCCTACCTCGACCAGTTCTTCCCCCTGGCCGAAGGCTCGCACGCCGAGGGCCAGGCATATCGCGTCGAGTCGGGTCGGCTGGCGGTCGCGTTGCCGGACGGTCGGACCACCGGCCTGGTGCGGGAAAGCCAGTTCCGCGGCTACGCCGGGGATCCTCAGGCACCGAGCAGCATCCTGATGAGCAACCACGGGCTGCACGTGGAGATCCAGGTCGACCACGACCACCCGATCGGCGCTCGCGACCACGCCGGGGTCAAGGACGTCATCCTCGAGGCGGCCGTCACCACCATCGTGGACTTCGAGGACTCCGTCGCGGCCGTCGACGCCGACGACAAGGTGCTGGCGTACCGCAACTGGCTCCTCCTGAACCAGGGCACGCTCACCGAGGAGGTGACGAAGTCGGGCCGGACCTTCGTGCGCAGCCTCGCCCAGGACCGGACCTTCACCACCGGGGATGGCGGCGAGGTGACCCTCCCGGGCCGTGCGCTCCTCCTCGTGCGCAACGTCGGTCTGCTGATGACCACCGACGCCGTGCTGGACGCTGACGGCGAGGAGATCCCCGAGGGCGTCCTGGACGCCGTGGTCACCACCCTTGCCGCGCTGCCGGGGCTGTCCCCCGAGAACCAGCTCCGCAACAGTCGTGCAGGTTCCGTCTACATCGTCAAGCCGAAGATGCACGGTCCCGACGAGGTCGCTTTCGCGAACGATCTCTTCGATGCGGTCGAGCGGCTCCTCCACCTCGAGCCGAACACCATCAAGATGGGCATCATGGACGAGGAGCGGCGCACCAGCGCCAACCTCCGAGCCGCCATCGGCAGGGCCAGGACCCGGGTCGCGTTCATCAACACCGGGTTCCTCGACCGGACCGGGGACGAGATCCACACCTCCCTGGAAGCCGGACCGATGGTCCGCAAGGCCGACATGCGGACACAGGCCTGGATCAAGGCCTACGAGGACTCGAACGTCGATGCAGGCCTCTCCGTCGGCATGCAGGGTAGGGCGCAGATCGGCAAGGGCATGTGGGCGATGCCCGACCTGATGGCGGACATGCTCCAGCAGAAGGTGGCGCACCCGCGATCCGGAGCGAGCACCGCCTGGGTGCCGTCGCCCACGGCGGCCACCCTCCACGCGCTGCACTATCACCAGGTCGACGTCGCCGAGCGCCAGCGCGAGCTGGCGGGGACGGAGCGGACAACGCTCGCCGACCTGCTGACCATCCCGTTGGCCGCCGACCCCCGCTGGACCGAGAAGGAGAAGCAGGAGGAGGTCGACAACAACGTCCAGTCGATCCTCGGCTACGTGGTGCGGTGGATCGACCAGGGCATCGGCTGCTCCAAGGTCCCCGACCTCCACGAGGTGGCCTTGATGGAGGACCGGGCGACGCTGAGGATCTCCAGTCAGCTACTGGCGAACTGGTTGCGGCACGCGGTGATCACTCCCGACCAGGTGAGGCAGAGCATGGAGCGGATGGCCGGGGTCGTCGACCAGCAGAACAGCGGGGACCCGTCCTACCGGCCGATGACCGCCGACTTCGAGTCCAACATCGCCTTCCAAACCGCTCTCGAGCTGGTCATGGACGGTGCCCGCCAGCCGAACGGTTACACCGAGCCGATCCTCCACCGCCGCAGGCGGGAGTACAAGGCCGCGATGTCGGCTTGAGCTGAGGCGACCGGGCTCACGTCCAGGCGTGCGGCTCCAGCGCCTGCTCGACCGTACGGAACTGGGGATGGCGACAGCACGTCGCTGCGCCCGAGCAGCCAGCAGAGCGCACCTGGGCCACGGTGCGGACGTGCGAGCCGGGCACGCGCGGACCGCCCGACGGCGACCGCAGCACCTGCGCCCCGCCGGTCGTCCAGCTGGTAGCGGGACCATCCTGGCGCCGCTGGCACCCCGATGAGCGGGTCGCCCAGGTGGATCCTCGTGCACTGCTGTGACCGGTGCCTGTGCGGTTGCCACGCGCTCTCATGGTTCAGGTGACGTCGCAACCGGTACACGCCCCCGCCGAGGCTCGACAGGGTTCCTGCTTCTGGGGCGCTCGGGTCCGCTGCGCGCGCCGCACTCCGTTTGCTGGTGACGGGATTCACGCCCGGCGGCTCCGCACGTCCGATGCACGGGAACCGGCGCACGCGCTGTTGCCTGAGTTGCCCCACCCGTCGTCGTTGTTGCTCTGGTAGAACTTCTCGCAGAGCGACCGGAAACTTTGGTCTTCCGGCGTGACAGCTGCACTTTCATGAGCGGAAGGGCGAGCGGCTATGCGCACTGAGTTGATCGATGCGCAACAGCGTGTCGCTGACCGGGCTCCCGCCGAGCACCGTCTCCGTACCGAGCGGCTTGCGGACGTGCTCCGTGCTGGGCTCGATCCTGGGCGGGTCATCACCGACGCCACCCGGCTGCGCACCTACGAGTGCGACGGCATCACCGGCTATCGCGTGGTCCCCGCGGTGGTAGCCCTGCCGGAGACCACCGCTGAGGTGGCGCTGGTGGTCGCAGCCTGCGCCGCCGCCGAGGTGCCCTTCGTGGCCCGGGGGGCCGGCACTGGTCTGTCCGGCGGCGCCCTGCCGGTTGCCGACGGGGTGGTGGTCAGCCTCGCGCGGATGCGCCGCGTCCTCGACGTGGACCTCGCCAACCAGCGGATGACGGTTGAGCCGGGCGTGACCAACGCCGACATCTCCCGGGCGGTCGCCGCTCATGACCTGTACTTCGCCCCCGACCCGTCCAGCCAGTCAGTCTGCACGATCGGGGGCAACATCGCCGAGAACTCCGGGGGAGCCCACTGCCTGAAGTACGGGTTCACCACCAACCACGTCTACGCCATGACGCTGGTGCTGCCGGACGGGTCGGTGGTGGAGGTAGGCGGCGCGGCGGCGGAGGGCGTGGGACCTGACCTCCGGGGGGCGGTGATCGGCTCGGAGGGCACGCTCGCCATTGCGACCTCGGTGACGGTCCGCCTGCTGCGCAAGCCGGAGGCCGTCCGCACCCTGGTGGCCGACTTCGCGAGCGCGGAGGCTGCCGGTGAGGCGGTCAGCGGCATCATCGCCGCGGGGATCGTTCCTGCGGCCGTCGAGATGCTGGACGCGCTGGCCATCGAGGCCTGCGAAGCCGCGGTGCACGCGGGTTACTCCCTGGACACCGCCGCTGCCCTGGTGGTGGAGCTCGACGGCCCGGCTTCGGAGTGCAGCGAAGACTTCGCCCGGGTCGAGCAGATCTGTCGCGACGCGGGCACGACGCACATCCGCTTCGCCACCGACCCCGACGAGCGGGCCTTGATCTGGAAGGGTCGCAAGGCGGCCTTCGCCGCCATGGGTCGGATCAGCCCCGACTACTTCGTCCAGGACGGGGTCATCCCACGCACCCGGCTGGGCCAGGTGCTCGGAGCGATGCGGGAGATGGCGGACGAGGCCGGTCTACGGGTGGCCAACGTGTTCCACGCGGGCGACGGCAACCTGCACCCCCTGGTGCTGTACAACGCCGCCGTACCGGGAGAGTCCGAGCGCGGAGAGCATCTCTCCAGCGCCATCGCCGAGCTGTGCGTGGAGCTGGGCGGTTCGATCACCGGCGAGCACGGCGTCGGCACCGACAAGGCTTGCTCCATGCCCACGATGTTCTCGGAGGAGGACCTGGCGGTGATGAAGCGGCTGAGGACGGCGTTCGACCCGCTGGGCATCTGCAACCCGGGCAAGATCTTCCCGACGCCCCGGCTGTGTGGCGAACGTCCTGGGCCCTACCGGGTGCACCCGCTGGAGGCAGCCGGCGTCATCGAGCGGATGTGACGGTATGACGGGAACCGGCATGACCGCAGCCGAGTCAGGCACGCGGGACCGCACCGGGTCCGCGGGCGCGAGGGTGGAGCACCCGCGCACGGTGGGTGAGGCCGCGGAGCTGTTGCGCGACACCTCCGGCAGTGTCCTGGTGAAGGGTGGTGCCACCAAGCTGGACTGGGCCGGACGCGTGGTCGACCCCGAGCTGGTGATAGGGACCGCCGAGCTGAGCGGGGTGCTGACCCACAACCCGCAGGACATGACCGCCTCCGTACGGGCCGGCACCACGCTCGCCGAGCTGCAGGACCAGCTCGCCGAGTCCGGGCAGTGGCTGGCGCTGGACCCTCCCACCGCCGGCTCGGGCGCCACGGTGGGCGGTCTGCTGGCGGCCGGGGACTCGGGGCCCTCCCGGCTGCGCTACGGAGCCCTGCGCGATCTCGTGATCGGGGTCACGCTGGTCCTGGCCGACGGGCACGTGGCCCGCTCGGGTGGCCACGTGATCAAGAACGTGGCCGGCTATGACCTGGCCAAGCTGGCGTACGGCTCGCTCGGCTCGCTGGCTCTCGTGGCCGAGGTCGTGGTCCGGCTGCACCCGCAGCAGCCGGCCGCCCGCGTCACCGCCGGTCCCGCGACGGCGGCGCAGGCCACCACGGCAGCCCTGGCGCTGATGGCCAGTCCGCTCGAGCCGACGGCGTTGGAGTGGGTCTCCGACGAACGCTCCGGCGGTGCCACGGGGACCCTGTTCGTCCGCACCGACGGCACGCCGAGCTATGTCGAGGCGGCCACGGAGCGGGTGGACGCGCTACTGGCGACGCACGGGGTCGCGACCGGCCCGCTGGACGATGCGGAGGTCGACGCCGCCTGGCAGGGCGCGACGAGCGCGACGATCGGCGGACCCGGCGAGACGATCGTGCGGATCAGCGGGCTGCCGAGCGACTTCGACCGGCTGACCCAGCACGCCCGCCGGTTCGCCGACCAGTTCGGCCTGGACCTCACCGTGGTCTCCAGCGTCGCGCTGGGGATGCACACCGTCCGGCTCGGGCCCGGCACGCGCAGGACCACGCCTCGGTGGTGCAGGCTCTGCGGGCTGCGGCGCTCGCCCAGGGCGCCAGCGTCCTGCTGCGCTCTCGGCCCTCCGAGCTGGACGACCTGATCGACGCTCTCGGTCCGCCGCCGTCGGCCGTACAGCTGCTGCGCCGGGTCAAGGAGCAGTTCGACCCGGCCGGCCGGCTGGCTCCCGGCCGCTTCCGACCCTGGTACTGAGGTGACCGCGGTCGACCCCCTCGCTGCCCCCTGCAGCACACCCGTACGAGAGCCAGGAGCGCTATGACCCACCCCGTCACCGGGCCCACCAACCTCCCCGTGGACGAGACCGGGAGCCGGTCGTCGGGAGCGACCGCTGGCGGCCATGACAGCGGTGCGGTCAGCGCCGGCATGCACGACGAGCGGGTGGGGCCCTTCTCGGCCTTCGACTCCCTGCACGCGCCGAGTGGCGACCTGATCGACGACTGCGTCCACTGCGGCTTCTGCCTGCCGACCTGTCCCACCTACCTGCTCGAGGGCAACGAGACGAACTCGCCCCGCGGCCGCATCTACCTCATGAAGATGGGCAACGCCGGCGAGGTGGGGATGGACGAGGAGTTCGTCGGGAACTTCGACGCCTGTCTCGGCTGCATGGCCTGCGTCACCGCGTGCCCTTCCGGGGTCAAGTACGACCAGCTGATCGAGGCGGTCCGGCCGCAGATCGAGCGCAACTGGGAGCGGACGCGCAGCGACAGGCTCTTTCGCACCATGATCTTCACCCTCTTCCCCCATCCCGCCCGGCTACGGCCAGCCGCCTTCTTCGGCACCCTCTACCAGCGGCTGGGCGTCCGCCACCTGCTCGCCGCCAGCGGGCTGCTGGACCGCCTGCCCCCGCGGTTGCGCGCGATGGAGGCACTGCTGCCGAAACTGTCGATGCGACACGTCGTCGCCGCACAGCCGGCCTTCACCCCGGCGGAGGGTCCGCGTCGCCATCGGGTCGGCTTGCTCTCGGGGTGCGTGCAACGCGTCTTCTTCGGCGACGTGAACGCCGCCGCCACCCGGGTGCTCGCGGCCGAGGGCTGCGACGTGGTGGCTCCGAAGGACCAGCAGTGCTGCGGGGCGCTGTCTTCCCATGCGGGCCGCGAAGAGGAGGCGCTGGACCGGGCCCGACGGCTGATCGACGTCTTCACCGCGGCCGAGGTGGAGACGGTGGTCGTCAACGTGGCCGGTTGCGGGTCATCGATGAAGGAGTACGCCGTCCTGCTGCGCGACGACCCGGAGTACGCAGAGCGGGCGGCGGCCTTCTCCGCCAAGGTTCGCGACATCTCCGAGCTGCTGGCCGAGATCGGCCCGGTCGCGCCCCGGCACCCGATCGCGGCCCGGGTGGCCTACCACGACGCCTGCCACCTCCGCCACGCCCAGGGCATCTCCGCCCAGCCGCGGGCCGTGCTCCGGGGCATCCCGGAGATGACCGTCGTCGACATCCCCGAGACCGACATCTGCTGCGGCTCGGCCGGGATCTACAACCTGGTGCAGCCCGAGCCAGCTGAGGAGCTCGGCCGACGCAAGGTCGACAACATCCTCTCCATCCGGCCCGACGCGGTGGTCACCGCCAACGCAGGGTGCCTGCTGCAGATCCGCCGCTACCTCGACGACGGGGTGCCCCTGTTCCATCCGATCCAGCTCATCGATGCCTCGATCCGAGGAGCGAACCCCATCCGAGTGGCGTCGTCAGCGATGGTTCCGGCTGCGACCAGCACCGCTCAGTCCACCAGCCAGTAGACCGGAGGCACCCTCGTGTACACCCAGATCTTTGATCCGGTCGGCGGCTCGCTCGGTCTCTCGGCCCTCTTCGCCATGCTTCCCCTGCTCACCATCTTCGTGCTCCTGGGCGCTCTCAAGATGAAGGCCCAGTGGGCCGCGTTGATCGCGCTCGTCGTCTCCGTGCTGGTGGCGGTGCTCGTCTACTCCATGCCGATCGCGCAGGCGCTCAGCTCCGCAGCCGAGGGTGCGGCCTTCGGCATCTTCCCGATCATGTGGATCGTCATCGCGGCCATCTGGATCTACACCATGACCGTGGCCACCGGCCACTTCGACGTGCTGCGCCGGTCCTTCGGTACGGTTTCCAGCGACCAGCGCATCCAGGCCGTCATCATCGCCTTCTGCTTCGGCGCCCTGATGGAGGCGCTTGCGGGCTTCGGGACCCCCGTCGCCATCACCTCGCTGATGCTGATCGCGCTCGGCTTCAAGCCGATGAAGGCCGCGACGGTGGCGCTGGTGGCCAACACCGCTCCGGTGGCCTTCGGCGCGATCGCCGTACCCATCATCACGCTGGCCAAGATCACCGGCCTCCCGGTGCACCAGCTCTCCTCCATGGTTGGTCGGCAGACGCCCGTCCTGGCTCTGTTCGTCCCGCTCGTCCTGGTCTACATGGTCGACGGCCGTCGCGGGCTGCGCCAGACCTGGCTCCCGGCAGCGGTCGGTGGAGTGGTGTTCGCCGTCGCGCAGTTCCTGTCCTCGAACTTCCTCTCGGTGGAGCTCACCGACATCATCGCCTCGCTCGCCGCCGCAGCCTCGATCGTGCTGCTGCTCCGCGTGTGGCAGCCTGCCGAGGTCCTCACCGTGGAGCAGCTGGGGGAGGCCGAGCTGAAGACCCGGCTCAGCAGCGCCATCGCGACGGCCCACGCCGTCGAGAGCGGCGGCTCCCGGCGTGAAGCCGGCACCGAGCCCACGACCGTCTCCGCCGGCGGCGGTGCCACGTCGGCCACGGAGTCGACCACCAGCTCCGCTGGGCCGGTCGGCGACCTGCGAGAACACGACCGGGACCCCGAGCCGCGTGACCCGCGGCCAGAGATCCTCAAGGCCTACGCGCCCTACCTGATCATCATCGCGGTCTTCTCACTCGCCCAGATCGGCTTCGTCAAGGACGCGCTGGCCAGCGGCGCCGTCATGTTCTCCTGGCCCGGCCTCCACATCGTCACCCCGTCGGGAAAGCCACCGTCGGCCGCCACCTTCAACTTCAACTACCTACCCGCCGCCGGCACGCTGCTGCTGCTGTCGGGGCTGATCACCATGGTGGTGCTCAAGCTGTCGCCGGCCCGCGCAGCCCGCGCCTTCGGCGCGACCCTCAACCAGCTGAAGTGGGCCATCCTCACCGTGGCCGCCGTCCTCGCCCTGGCGTACGTGATGAACTTTTCCGGTCAGACCATCACCATCGGGCAGTGGATGGCCGGGACGGGCAGCTTCTTCGCTTTCCTGTCCCCCGTCCTCGGCTGGCTCGGCGTGGCGGTGACCGGCTCGGACACCTCCTCCAATGCGCTGTTCGGCACCCTGCAGGTCGCCGCCGCCAAGAAGGCCGGGCTGAGCGAGGTGCTCATGGCCGCAGCCAACTCCTCCGGCGGGGTGCTCGGGAAGATGGTCTCCCCGCAGAACCTGGCGATCGCGGCGGCGACCACCGGCCTGGTCGGTAAGGAGGGCGACCTGTTCCGCAAGGTGATCGGCTGGAGCCTGGGCTTCCTGCTCCTGATGTGCGTCTTGGTCTACCTGCAGTCCACGCCGGTGCTGGGCTGGATGGTGGCGTGACGCAGCCCCCTTCGACAGCGCCTTGAACGCGACCGTGGGCCTTCCCTCTCTCGTTCTGGGGACTCTTCTCCGTCGGCGCCCTCCTGGGGACGCCGGTGAGGATGGTGGCCGTGTGACGCTCATGCAGCCCTGCGGTGGGCTGCGCTGCTGCTCGTCCTTCTGTCTCTCCTCTCATCCATCCTGAGACGTACCCGCGCCCGTCACCGCGATCGTCGATGTCGATCGTCCTCATGCGGGACGAGCCGTCGTATCGTCTCGAGACATCGGCACCCGATCGACGAGGAGGGCTGGATGACTGGTGTACGCGTGGCCGCCTGGGCGGCGGTCGCCGTCGCGGTGCTGGGAGGATGCACGCTTCCTCCCGCGGGCGAGGGCGGCCAGCACGCCCCGTCGGTCCAGCCCACCGTCGCTGCACCGGGGGGACGAGGGCCGGCCAGCGCGGCCGGACGGCCGGACGGCGGGACCGGAGCAACGCCAGGGGCCGCCCCAGGCGCTGCTCCGCGTGGCATGCGCGTCCTGACCACGGTCTATCCGTCCCCCGCGATGGGTGGGACGCGCCGCGTGCTGGTGCTGCTCCCCAAGAACTACGGACGCAGAGGCGTCCGGTACCCGGTCGTCGAGCTGCTGCACGGGCACCCCGGTCGTCCCGCCGACCTTCTCTCGTCCGTGAAGGGCGCGCTGCAGTCCTACGCGACCGCGCCGGGCATCGCGCCCTTCATCGGCGTGGTCCCCGACGGGAATGGTCCGGTCGTGGACGACAGCTGGTGGGCCGACATCCCGGGTCAACCGATCGCGACGGCAGTGACGCGCGACCTCCGCGCGTGGGTCTCGCGCAGCTTCAAGACCAACGGCAGCTGGAGCTACGCCGGCCTGTCCACCGGTGGTTACGGGGCCGCCTACCTTCCGCTGGTCGACACGCAACCTGTCCACGCCGAATGCGGGCTGTCCGGCTACTACGACGCCTCGCAGCCCCCGATACCTCCCTCGACGACAGCGGCAGGGCGGGCCGCGTACAGCCCCTCTGCTCACGCTCGACAGGCACCGGCGCTCGTCTTCCTCGCCTACGGGGACCACGACGCGGCCGCACGGCAGCAGGCGGTTGCCTATGCGGACGCCCTGCGCGCCGCGCACCACAGCGTGACCGTCCAGGTCTATCCCGGCGCGCACCGGTGGAGCGTCTGGCGGCCGGCGTTCGAGCGGTGCCTGCGCATCGCCGTGCCGGCCGGACCACGTCACTAGGTCGACCGTGCAGCTGCGGGAGCGACCCGTGTCGCGTCAGACGGACCGTGGACCTGGTGGCGCAGACGATCTCGCGTGTACGGGTTCTTCTCGACGGTGTCACCGTTGCTGGGCACGTACCGACCGCCGCCGTCGCACTTCCTCAGCACGGACGAGCTGATGAGGGTCGGGAAGGGACTGCCGATGTCGACGCTGCTGTAGTCCGTCGTCCCGGCGCCCTGCAGCACGTGGTCGTCGTCCACCGTCCGGTCGACGATCGGCGTCACCGTGCAGGTGTCCATGACGGACAGGATGGCTCCCCGGCCGTCCTGATGTCGGCGTTGCTCCAGGGAACGAAGGCGTGTGACTGGCCGTACCACGTGGTGGTGGCCCGCCCGCGGGCGCCGAGGTCGGTGCTGTAGGCGGTGACGCTCGAGGTCGCGGCCGCACCCGCACTGCGGGGAGCGGCAAGGGTCAGCGTGCCGACAGCGGCAACAGCGAGCGCGGCGGACACGACGCGGCGAAGTGGTCGCGGCGAACAGGACGACGGGCAGCAGGAGTCATGGCACGGACTCTGATGCTCCGTTCAGCGAGCCTCAGCACAGCTCCTCCAGCCCTTCCCCGTGCCCCGCCGTCGGACGCAGCGCCGGAGCAGCTCACTCCTTGTCGACCGTGAACCCCGCCCCCGTCAGCTCCCGCAGCTCCTCGACGCTCTGGTCGTGGGCCAGGCGGCGCAGGACGAGGGCGTGCTCGACGACGTCGAAGACGGCACGGTCGGAGATGATCCGGTTCACCACCCCGACGCCCGTCAGCGGCAGCGTGCAGCGCTCGAGGATCTTGGGGCTGCCGTCCTTCGCCACGTGCTCGGTCACGACGACCACGCGGGGCGTCCCGGCGACGAGGTCCATCGCGCCGCCCATGCCCTTCACGAGCCTGCCGGGGATCGTCCAGTTGGCGAGGTCGCCGCTCGCGGAGACCTGGAGGGCGCCGAGGATCGCGGTCTGCACGTGGCCGCCGCGGATCATGGCGAACGACGTCGCGGAGTCGAACACCGAGGCCCCCGGCAGCAGCGTGACCGTCTGCTTGCCGGCGTTGATCAGGTCGGCGTCCTCCTCGCCCTCGTAGGGGAAGGGGCCCATGCCGAGGATCCCGTTCTCGCTCTGCAGGGTGACCCGTACGCCGGGCGGCAGGTGGTTGGCCACCAGGGTCGGGATGCCGATGCCGAGGTTGACGTACTGGCCGTCCTCGAGCTCCTCGGCGGCGATGGCGGCCATCTCGTCACGGGTCCACACGGGGGCGCACCGTCCTCTGCTCGATGTCCTTGGTCGCGACCTCGGTCCGCACCAGGTGCTGCACGAAGATCCCGGGGGTGTGGACGTCGTCGGGATCGAGGTAGGTGCCGTCGGGCAGCACCTCCTCCGCCTCGGCGATCGTCACCTCGCCGGCCATGGCGACCAGCGGGTTGAAGTTGCGGGCGGTGAGGCGGTAACGCAGGTTGCCCTCTCGGTCGGCGCGGTGGGCGCGGACGAGGGCGAGGTCGGCGCGGATGCCGCGCTCGAGGATCGCCCGCACCCCGTCGAACTCCTGCTCCTCCTTCCCCTCGCCCACCGGCGTCCCGGCGCCGGTGGGGGTGAAGAAGGCCGGGATGCCGGCCCCTCCGGCGCGCAGCCGTTCGGCGAGCGTGCCCTGCGGCACGAACTCGACCTCGAGCAGCCCGTCGAGGTACTGAGCCGCGAACAGCTTGTTCTCCCCCACGTACGACGACAGGACCTTGCGCACCTGCCCGTTCTCCAGCAGCAGCCCGAGACCGTGGCCGTCGGTGCCCATGTTGTTGCTGACGACGGTCAGCTCGCGCACCCCGGTGTCGCGCAGGGCGTGGATGAGCGAGGTCGGGTTCCCCGACAGCCCGAACCCGCCGACGGCGACCGTCATGCCGTCGCGCGCCACGGCTGCCACCGCCTCGGCCGCGCTCGACGCCACCGTGACCATGCCGCCCCTCCCTACACCGTCGAGACGATGGGCCCACCCGTACGCCCGGCGCTCACAGCACGTCGAACCCGAGCGTCCGGGCGATCACGCCGAGCTGCACCTCCGAGGTGCCCTCGCCGATCTCCAGGACCTTCGCGTCACGGTAGTGCCGCGCGACCGGGCTCGAGTTCAGGAACCCGTACCCGCCGAGCACCTGGCACGCGTCGCGCGCGTTGTCCATCGCGGCCTCGCTCCCGATGAGCTTGGCGATCGACGCCTCCTGGGTGAACGCGCGCCCGCTCATGAGCTTGACGGCGGCGTCGTAGTAGGCGAGGCGAGCGGCGTGCACGCGGGCCTGCATGCGGGCGAGCTTGAACGCGGTCGACTGGTTCTGCCCCAGCACCCGCCCGAACACCCGACGCGTCCCGGCGTGCCGGACGGCCTCGTCCAGGCAGCCCTGGGCAGCGCCGACGCAGAGCGCGGCGAAGGCGACCCGGCCCTCGTCGAGCGACACCAGGAAGTCCGCGAACCCCCGGCCCCGCTCCCCGAGCAGGTTCGCCTCGGGCACGCGGACCCCGTCGAGCAGCAGCGGGTGGGTGTCGGAGGTGTGCCAGCCGACCTTGTCGTACGGGGGCAGGACGACCAGCCCGGGCGTGGGCACCGGCACGAGGAAGGCCGACAGCTCCTTGCGCACCGAACCGTCCGGACGCACGCTCTCGCCCGTCACCGCGGTGATCGTCACCAGCCGGGTGATCGGGGTGCCCGAGTTGGTGATGAACTGCTTGGTCCCGTCGATCACCCACTCCCCGCCCTCGAGGCGCGCCGTGGTCCGGGTCCCGCCGGCGTCGGAGCCGGCCTCCGCCTCGGTCAGCCCGAACGCCGCGAGCCCGCGCCCGGCGGCGAGCAGCGGGAGCCACTCCTCCTTCTGCGCCGGGGTGCCGCGCCGCAGGATCGGCATGATGCCGAGGCCGACGTCGGCCTCCAGCGTCACGGCCAGGCTCTGGTCGACGCGCGCGATCTCCTCCACCGCGAGGCAGAGGGCGAGGTAGTCGCGGCCCTGCCCGCCGTGCTCGACGGGGACGGTCAGCCCGAACAGGCCCAGCTCCCCCATCTCGGCGAGGAGGTCGAGCGGCACCTCCCGGCGGGTGTCGTAGTCGTACGCCGCCGGCGCGACCCGCTCGGCGGCGAAGTGCCGGACCTCCTCCTGGAGCGCGCGGTGGAACTCGGGCAGCGCGAAGCCGGTGATCGTCTCGTCCCGGGCGGTGCTCGTCGGGGTGCTCGTCAGGGTGTCGGTCACGGTGTCTCTCCTCGGGGTGGCGGGCGGGACGCTCTGGGCGCGGGGTGGGCGCCCGGTCAACGGACGAAGGCGAGGGACGGGTCGGCGAGCAGGCCGGCGAGGTCGGCGAGGAAGCGGCCGCCCTGCTCGCCGTCGACCACGCGGTGGTCGATGGTGAGGCTGAGCGTGACCGTGGAGCGCAGCGCGACGGCGTCGTGCCAGGCCCACGGCCGCTTCGCGACGGCACCGACGGCGAGGATCGCGGCCTGGCCGTCGTGCAGCAGCGGGGTCCCCGCGCCGACGCCGAACACGCCCACGTTGCTGACGGTGATCGTGCCGCCGGTCAGCTCCGCCGGGGTGCTGCGGCCGGCCCGCGCGGTCTCGGCGGTCTCACGGACGCGCCGGGCCAGCCCGGAGAGGTCCTCGCGGTCGGCGTCGCGGAGGACGGGCACGAGCAGCCCGCGCGGTGCCGCGACGGCGACGCCGAGGTGCACCGGACGGCTGCGGACGATCTCCTGCGCGGCGTCGTCCCAGCGGGCGTTCAGCGCGGGCTGGCCGCGCAGGGCCAGGCAGAGGGCGTGGGCGACGGCGGCGAGGAAGGTCAGCCGTTCGCCGTCGCGCTCGCGGCGGGCGGCGAGGAGCTCGACGGTCGGCGTCACGTCGACGGTGCTGAACAGGGTCGCCTGCGGGACCGCCGCGCTCGCGGCCAGGGCGACGGCCGTGGTCCGGCGCACGCCGCGGACCGGGATGCGCTCGATCCCGTCGGCGTCGGGGCGCGGACGCAGGTCGAGCAGGCTGGCGACGGGCCGGACGTCGAGGGCGACCGCACCGCTCGTGCCGGCACCGGCCGTGGCGAAACGACGGGGACGACGGACCGGCGTACGGCCGTCGTCGAGGGCCACGCCGTAGCCGACCAGGTTCGGGGGCGGGCCGGCGGACGACGGCTCCTCGGCCGGCGCCGCGGGCGTCACCGGTCTCTCGGCACGCGGCGGGTCCTGCGCCGGCGGGGCTGCGCCGCCCGCCCCGGCGGGCTCGTCGACCCGGAACGTCACGAGCACCGACCCGACCTCGACGACCTCGCCCTCGGCGGCGTGCAGGTGCTCGACGACGCCGGCGCACGGCGAGGGCAGCTCGACGACGGCCTTGGCCGTCTCGACCTCGGCGAGCGTCTGGTCCAGGGTGACCACGTCGCCCTCGGAGACCGCCCAGGTCACGACCTCGCTCTCGGTGAGGCCCTCCCCGAGGTCAGGGAGGCGGAACCGCTTGATCACGCGACCACCTCGGCGATCTCGGTGTCGAAGCTGGAGGGCCGGCCGAGGACGTGGTCGACGCCGTCGAGGATCCGGTCGAGGTCGGGCAGGTGGTGGCGCTCGAGCCTGGCCGGCGGGTAGGGGACGTCCCAGCCCGTCACGCGGACGGGCGCGTGCCGCAGCTCGGCGAAGCAGCGCTGCACCGCGCCGGCGACGACCTCGGCGCCGAGACCGGCCCGCTCGGGCGCCTCGTGCGTGACGACGAGCCGGCCCGTGCGCCGCACCGAGGCCGCCACGGTCTCGTGGTCGACCGGGGAGAGGGAGCGCAGGTCGACGACCTCGATCGAGACGCCCTCCGCGACGGCGGCCCGCGCGGCGTCGAGCGCGACCTGCACCAGCCCGCCCCAGGTGACGAGGGTGACGTCGGTGCCCGGCAGCACGACCCGCGCCCCACCGAGTCCTGCCGCGGTCGAGCCCCGGGCATCCGTCCGGTCGCGCAGGACCACCTCGCCGCGGACGTGGTAGCGGCGCTTGGGCTCGAAGAAGACCACCGGGTCGTCGCTGGCGACCGCGTCGACGACCGCGTCGTACGCGTCCTGCGGCGTGGCGACCGAGATGACGCGCAGCCCCGGGGTGTGGGCGAAGTAGGCCTCGGGCGAGTCGGAGTGGTGCTCGGCCGCGCCGATGCCACCGCCGACGGGGATGCGGACGGTGATCGGCATGCGCACGGCGCCCCGCGTGCGGGCGTGCATCCGGGCGACCTGGCTGACGACCTGGTCGAAGGCCGGGTAGACGAAGCCGTCGAACTGGATCTCGCACACCGGGCGCCACCCGCGGTACGCGAGCCCGACCGCGGCGCCGAGGATCCCGGACTCGGCCAGCGGGGTGTCGACCACGCGGTGCGGGCCGAAGTCGCGCTGCAGCCCGTCGGTCACCCGGTAGACGCCGCCGAGCCGACCGATGTCCTCGCCGAGCAGCACGACCTTCTCGTCGGCCTCGAGCGCGGTGCGCAGGCCGGCGCCGATCGCCGCGCCCAGCGTCATCGTGGTCGCGGTGCGGGTGGCGGTCGCGGTGCTCATGCCGGCTCGTCGGCGAAGGCAGCCAGGTGCCGGGCGTACTGCGCACGCTCGCGCTGCAGGTCGGGGTGGGCGTCGACGTAGACGTGGTCGAAGACCGACAGCGGCTCCGGGTCGTCGAGCGTGGTGCAGGCGGTCCGCATCTGCAGGGCCAGCGCCTCGGCCCGCGCGTCGACGGCCGCCGCGCCCTCGGCGTCGAGCGCCCCGACGCCGCTCCAGGTGCGCGCGGAGCCGGGCGACCGGGTCGCGGTGGCGCCACCGGGCGAGCTCGGCCTCGTCGCGGTAGCGCGTCGGGTCGTCGGCGGTGGTGTGCGGACCCATCCGGTAGGTGACGGCCTCGACGAAGGTCGGCCCGCCGCCGGTCCGTGCCCGGTCGAGCGCCTCCGCGGTGACGGCGGCCACGGCGACGACGTCGTTGCCGTCGACCGTGACGGCCGGCATCCCGAAGCCGGCCGCGCGGACGGCGAGGCTGCCCGGCGTCTGCAGCGCCGTCGGCTCCGAGATGGCCCAGCCGTTGTTCTGGCAGAAGAAGACGACCGGCGCGCCGAAGCTCGCGGCGAAGACCATCGCCTCCGCGACGTCGCCCTCGCTCGTCGCGCCGTCGCCGAAGTAGGTGATGGCGGCCTGGCCCGCGCCCTCCCACTGCGCGCCGAGCGCCCAGCCGGTCGCGTGCAGGGCCTGGGCGCCGACGACGACCTGAGGCGTGGCCATGCCGATCGCGTACGGGTCCCAGCCGGAGACGGCGACGCCGCGCCAGACCCGGACGAGGTCGGCCGGCGTCGCGCCGCGGCACCACGCCACCGCGTGCTCGCGATAGCTGGAGAAGACGAAGTCGCCGGGCTCGAGGACGCGGGCGGAGCCGACCTGCGCCGCCTCCTGCCCGAGCAACGGGGGCCAGAGCGCCAGCTCGCCCTGCCGCTGCAGGATCGTGGCGGTCCGGTCGAAGGCGCGCACGACGACCATGTCCTCGTAGTGGGAGAGCAGGACGGGCGCCGAGCAGGACGCCGTTCCCCAGCGCGGGTCGGGGAGGCGGGTGCCGTCCTCGGCCAGCAGCCGGACGGGCTCGTCGGGGCGCCCCGGCAGGGGCACGGCCGGGGCGCGCGGCGTCCGCGTCCAGACGTCGAGGTCATCGATCACGGCACTGCTCCCTCGCAGCTCCCGACCCACGTCGTCGTGGACCGGATGCCTACCGACGATAGACCTGGCTGAACATCCTGGGCAACTGATCCGGAGGAAGTTGAGCAGATTGCTCAGTCGTTCCCCTAGCGGAGACGGGATGGGCGCTGCTAGCGTCCGCGGTGTGCGCGACCTCGACACCACCGACGTCGGGCTGCTGCTCGCCCTCGCCGACGAGGCACGGACGACGACCGTCGCCCTGGCCGACCGGCTGGGGCTGAGCCGTGGCACCGTCCAGTCCCGGCTGTCCGCGCTGGCGCAGGCGGGGGCGTTCCGCGGCTACGACCGGGCGTTCGACCCGGCGGTCGCCGGCTTCCCGCTCGTCGCCTTCACGACGCTGCGGGTGCAGCAGCGGATGCTCGGCGCGATCGTGCGGACGCTCAGCGAGATCCCGCAGATCGTCCAGGCCCACGGCGTCACCGGCTCCAGCGACCTGCTGCTGCAGATCGTCGGGCGCTCCGCGGAGGACCTCTTCGAGATCGAGGAGACCGTGCTCGCCGTGCCCGGGGTCGAGCGCTCCGAGACGGTGATGGCCATGAGCGAGGTCATCCCCTACCGGCTCGCACCCCTGCTCGCCTCGCTGCTCCCCGACGAGGACCGACGGAGCGGCACATGACCCGGCTGGTGAGCCGCGTCGACCGGCGCAGCGCGGAGTTCGCCGCGAACGACGCCGCCCAGCGCGCGCTCGCCGCCGAGCTGCGCGAGCGGCTCGCCCGGGTCGCGGCCGGCGGGTCCGACCGCGCCCGCGCGCAGCACGTCGGCCGCGGCAAGCTCCTCGCCCGCGAGCGGGTCGACGCGCTGCTCGACCGCGGCAGCCCCTTCCTCGAGGTCGGCGCCCTGGCGGCCTGGGGCATGTACGAGGACGAGACCCCGGCCGCCGGGGTCGTCGCCGGCGTCGGGCTCGTCGAGGGCCGGCCGGTCATGGTCGTCGCCAACGACGCCACGGTCAAGGGCGGCAGCTACACGCCGATGACGGTCAAGAAGCACCTGCGGGCGCAGGAGATCGCCGCGGAGAACCGGCTCCCCTGCGTCTACCTCGTCGACTCCGGCGGGGCCTACCTGCCGCTGCAGGCCGACGTCTTCCCCGACCGCGACCACTTCGGCCGGATCTTCTACAACCAGGCGCGGATGTCGGCCGCCGGGATCGCGCAGATCGCCGCGGTGCTCGGGTCGAGCACCGCGGGCGGGGCGTACGTGCCGGCGATGAGCGACGAGACCGTGATCGTGGCGCAGCAGGGCACGATCTTCCTCGGCGGGCCGCCGCTGGTGCTCGCGGCCACGGGCGAGGTCGTCTCGGCCGAGGACCTCGGCGGCGGGGCGGTGCACGCGCGCGTGTCCGGCGTCGCCGACCACCTCGCCACCGACGACCGGCACGCGCTGGAGATCGTCCGCGCGATCGTCGCCACGCTGCCGCCGCCCGCGCCGCCCGCCTGGGAACGCCGCGCCGCCGAGCCGCCCGCCGTCGCCGAGGACGAGCTCTACGGCGCCGTCCCGGTCTCGCTGAGCGTGCCGTCCGACCCGCGCGAGATCATCGCCCGGCTCGTCGACGGCAGCGACCTCACCGAGTTCAAGGCCGCGTACGGGACGACGCTGGTCACCGGCTTCGCCCACGTCCACGGGCACCCGGTCGGGATCGTCGCGAACGCCGGGGTGCTCTTCAGCGAGTCCGCACTCAAGGGCGCCCACTTCGTCGAGCTGTGCGACCAGCGCCGCGTCCCGCTGCTCTTCCTGCAGAACATCACCGGCTTCATGGTCGGGCGGGAGTACGAGGCCGGCGGGATCGCCAAGCACGGCGCGGCGATGGTCCGGGCGGTCGCCTGCGCGCGCGTGCCCAAGCTGACCGTCGTCACCGGCGGCTCGTTCGGCGCCGGGAACTACGCCATGGCCGGACGGGCGTACTCCCCGCGCTTCCTGTGGACGTGGCCGGGCAGCCGCATCTCGGTCATGGGCGGCCCGCAGGCCGCGAACGTCCTCGCCACCGTCCGCCGCGACGGCGTCGAGCGCGCCGGCGGCACGTGGAGCGACGAGCAGGAGGCGGCGGTCAAGACGCCGGTCCTCGAGCGCTACGAGGCCGAGGGCAGCCCGTACTTCTCGACCGCCCGACTCTGGGACGACGGCATCATCGACCCCGCCGACACCCGGACGGTCGTCGGCCTCGCCCTCGACGTCTGCGCCGCCGCGCCGCTGCCCGACGTCTCCTACGGCGTCGTCCGGATGTGACCGCCGTGCCCGGCCTCAGCACCGTCCTCGTCGCCAACCGGGGCGAGATCTCCTCGCGGATCACCCGCACGCTCCACCGCCTCGGGGTCCGGTCCGTCGCGGTGCACACCGACGCCGACGCGGGCGCGCGGCACGTGTCCGACGCCGACGTCGCCGTCCGCGTGCCCGACTACCTCGACGGTGCCGCGATCATCGACGCGGCCCGGGCGACGGGGGCCGGGGCGGTCCACCCCGGCTACGGCTTCCTCGCGGAGAACGCGGCCTTCGCCCAGGCGTGCGCCGACGCCGGGTTGATCTTCGTCGGCCCGTCGCCCGCGGCGATCTCGATCATGGGCGACAAGATCAGGGCCAAGGCGTCGGTCGCCGCCCGCGGCGTCCCCGTCGTGCCCGGCCTCGCCGAACCGGGCCTCACCGACGACGACCTCGTCGAGGCGGTCGGCGCCCTCGGCTACCCGGCGTTGATCAAGCCCTCCGCGGGGGGCGGCGGCAAGGGCATGCACGTCGTGCACGGCCCCGACGAGGTCCGCGCCGCGCTCGCCTCGGCGCGTCGCGAGGCGGCCGGCGCGTTCGGCGACGACACGCTCTTCGTCGAGCGCTACCTCACCCGCCCGCGCCACATCGAGGTGCAGGTGCTCGCCGACGCGTACGGCGACGTCGTCCACCTGGGCGAGCGCGAGTGCTCCCTGCAGCGCCGTCACCAGAAGGTCGTCGAGGAGGCGCCGTCGCCGCTGCTCGACGCGGAGGCGCGCGCACGCATCGGCCACCACGCCTGCGAGACCGCGCGCAGCGTCGGCTACACCGGCGTCGGGACCGTCGAGTTCGTCGTGCCGGGCGACTCCCCCGACGACTGGTGCTTCCTGGAGATGAACACGCGCCTGCAGGTCGAGCACCCGGTGACCGAGCTGGTCACCGGCCTCGACCTCGTCGAGCAGCAGCTGCGCGTGGCGGCGGGCGAGCGGCTCGGCTTCGACCAGGACGCCGTCACCCTCACCGGCCACGCCGTGGAGGCGCGGCTCTACGCCGAGGACACCGAGCACGGCTTCCTGCCCAGCGGCGGTCGGGTGCTCGAGGTCGCCGAACCCGCCGGCGAGGGCGTCCGGGTCGACAGCGCGCTGCGTGCCGGGCTCGTCGTCAGCTCCGACTACGACCCGATGCTGGCCAAGATCATCGCCTGGGGTCCCGACCGGGACGCCGCCCTGGCCCGGCTGCGTGCGGCCCTGGCCCGGACGGTCGTGCTCGGCCCCGCGACGAACCTCGCCTTCCTCACCAGGCTCCTCGACGACTCCGACGTGCGGGCCGGGCGCCTCGACACCGGCCTCATCGAGCGGCGCCTCGACGTGCTCGCCGCCCCGGCGACCGTCCCGGACGGCGCGCTCGTCGCGGCGCTCGTGCTGCTGGCCGACGAGCGACGGCACGCTCCGGCGGGCCCGTGGGGTGCGGTCCCCGGCTTCCGCGTGGGCGGACGCCGGGCGCCGGCGGTGGTCGAGCTCGCCGACCCGGACGTCCGCGTCGTCGTCGACGGGCCGCTCGGCTCCCTCCTCGACGGGGCGCGCGTGGGCGTCGACGACGCACCGCCCGTCGTCGCGGCCGTCGAGCTCGACGGCTCGTCCGCGCGCGTCCGGGTCGGGGCGACGACGCGCACGCTGCGCTGGGCCCGCGACGGCGACCTGCTCCACCTCGCCGCGGACGGCCTGACGCAGTCCTTCGGCACGCGGCGTACGCGGGCGGGTGCGGCAGGGGCGGGTTCGGCGGACCCGGAGCTGCGCTCGCCGATGCCGGGCACGGTCGTCGCGGTCCCCGCGGAGCCGGGCGCGGCCGTGGCCGAGGGCGACCCGCTCGTCGTGGTCGAGGCGATGAAGATGGAGCACGTGGTGCGCGCGACGGCGACCGGGACCGCCGAGGTACGGGTCGGCGTCGGCGACCGCGTCGAGCGCGGCGACCTGCTGGCCGTGGTGCACGCGGCGGGGACGGAGGCGGAGCGGTGAGCGACGAAGCGGAGGTCGTCCTCCAGCGCGGGCTCTACCTCGACGAGCTGCGGGTCGGGGTGCGCTACGTGCACTCCCCCGCCCGCACGGTGACCGAGACCGACAACGTGCTGTTCACCACGCTGACCGGCAACACGCAGGCCCTGCACCTCGACGAGGAGTGGTCGCGCGGGACCGAGTTCGGCGGGCGGCTGGTCAACAGCATGTTCACCCTCGCCCTGGTGGTCGGGCTGTCCGTCGGCCAGATCACCCAGGGCACGATCGTGGCCAACCTGGGCTTCGACGAGGTGACGTTCCCGGCCCCGGTGAGGGCCGGCGACACGCTCACCGCGGAGACCGTCGTCCGCTCGGTGCGGCCCTCGCGCAGCCGGCCCGGCCAGGGCGTCGCGGTCCTGGAGCACACCGGCCGCAACCAGCGCGGCGAGGTCGTCGTCGTCGCGGTGCGCTCGGTCCTCATGCACGCGAGCCCGGCGACGTGAGCGAGCACCGCCGCGGCCCGCTGGGACCCGCGCTGCTCTTCTGCCCCGCCGACCGGCCGGACCGCTTCGCCAAGGCCGCCGCCGCCGCGGACGCGGTGGTCCTCGACCTCGAGGACGCCGTCGCCCCGGACCGCAAGGCCGCGGCGCGTGCGGCGCTCACGGCCACCCGGCTCGACCCGGGCACCACGATCGTCCGCCTGAACGGCGCCACGACCGGCCTGCTCGCCGACGACCTCGCGGCCGTCCGGGAGGCCGGCTACCGGACGGTGATGCTGGCCAAGGCCGAGTCGACCGGGCAGGTCGACCTGCTCGGCGAGCTGCGCGTGGTCGCGCTCTGCGAGTCGCCGGCCGGGGTGGAGCAGGCGGCCGCCCTCGCCGCCCACCCGAGCGTCGACGCGCTCGCCTGGGGCGCGGAGGACCTCGTCGCCGGGCTCGGCGGCACGGCGAGCCGCCGACCCGACGGCCGCTACCGCGACGTCGCCCGGTACGCCCGCTCACGCGTCCTCGTGGCTGCGGCCGCGGTGGGCAAGGTCGCGTACGACGCCGTGCACCTCGACCTCGCCGACGACGCCGGGCTGCGGGCCGAGGCGACCGACGCGGCGGCGTCGGGGTTCGCGGGCACGCTCTGCATCCACCCGCGCCAGGTCCCGCTCGTCCGCGAGGCCCACCGACCCGACCCCGCCGCCGTGGCGGACGCCCGGGCGCTGCTCGCCGAGGCCGAGCGCTCCGGCGCCGTCTTCGCCTGGCGCGGCCGGATGGTCGACGAACCCTTGCTGCGGCAGGCCCGCCGCACCCTCGCCCGAGCCCCAGGAGAGCCCTCGTGACGAGCACCCCGACCAGGTCCGTCATCGTCGGCGGTGCCCGCACACCGATCGGCAAGCTGTCCGGCGCGCTCGCGGCGCTGTCGGCCACCGACCTCGGCGGCCTCGCGATCGCCGCCGCGCTCCAGCGCGCCGGGATCGCCGGCGACCAGGTGGAGCACGTGGTCATGGGCCACGTGCTCCAGGCCGGGGCCGGCCAGATCACCGCGCGTCAGGCCGCGCTCGCCGGGGGCGTGCCGATGTCGGTGCCCGCCGTGACGGTCAACAAGGTCTGCCTCTCGGGCATGAACGCCATCGCCCAGGCCGACCAGCTGGTCCGGCTCGGCGAGGCCGACGTCGTCGTCGCGGGCGGCATGGAGTCGATGACGAACGCGCCCTACCTGCTGCCCGGCGCCCGCGCCGGCTACCGGTACGGCAACGCCACGCTGGTGGACGCGACCCTGCACGACGGGCTGTTCTGCGCCATCGAGCAGCGCAGCATGGGCGAGGCGACCGAGGAGCACGGACGCCGCCACGGCATCAGCCGCGAGGAGCAGGACGCGTACGCCGCCCGCTCGCACGAGCGCGCCGTGGCCGCGCGGGAGAACGGCCTCCTCGACGACGAGATCACGCCGGTCGTCATCCCGCAGCGTCGCGGCGAGCCGGTCACCGTCACCGTGGACGAGGGCGTCCGCGACGGCACCACGGCCGACGTGCTCGCCCGGCTGCGACCCGCGTTCGCGCCCGACGGCACGATGACCGCGGGGTCCTCCTCGCAGATCTCCGACGGCGCCTGCGCCCTGGTGGTCATGAGCGAGGCCCGGGCCGCCGAGCTGGGGCTGCCGGTGCTCGCCGAGATCGTCTCCTACGGCACGGTCGCCGGCCCGGACACGTCGCTGCACTCCCAGCCGTCGAACGCGATCGGCGCCGCGCTGGCCAAGGCGGGGCTCGCGGTCGCCGACCTCGACCTGATCGAGATCAACGAGGCCTTCGCCGCCGTCGCGATCCAGTCGGTGCGCGACCTCGGCGTCTCCGACGAGATCGTCAACGTCAACGGCGGCGCCATCTCGATGGGCCACCCGATCGGCATGAGCGGCGCGCGGATCACCCTCCACCTCGCCCTCGAGCTCGCCCGTCGTGGCGGCGGCCTCGGGGCCGCGGGCCTGTGCGGCGGCGGCGGCCAGGGCGACGCGCTGGTGCTGCGCGTCCCGGCCGGAGGCGGCCGGTGAGCCGCTTCGGCGTGTCCCGCGCGCTCGTCACCGGGGCCGCCCGCGGTCTCGGCGCCGCGACCGCCGAGCGCCTCGCCCGCGAGGGCCTGTCCGTGGCCGTGCTCGACGTCGACGAGGCCGGCGCGCAGGCGAGCGCCGCGCGGATCGCCGCCGAGACCGGCGGGCACGTCGTCGCGTACGGGTGCGACGTCCGCGACCGACGCGGCACCGAGGCGGTCGTGGCCCGGGCCGCCGAGGCGCTGGGCGGCCTCGACACCGTCGTCGGGAACGCCGGCATCATGCGCGACCGGAGCTTTCACAAGATGAGCGACGAGGAGTGGGACGACGTCCTCGCCGTGGACCTGACGGGGGTGTTCGTGACGCTGCGCGCCGCCGCCCCCTGGCTGCGGCGCCCCGGCCCCGGACGCGTGGTCCTGATCTCCTCCGTGGTGGCCAGGACGGGCAACTTCGGGCAGATGAACTACATCGCGGCCAAGGCCGGCGTCGTCGGGCTGGTGCGCAGCGGCGCGTCGGAGCTGGGCCGGTTCGGCACCACGGTCAACGGCATCCGGCCCGGGTTCATCGAGACGGCGATGACCGCGACGATGCCGCAGGAGGCCTACGACGCCCAGATGACCGACAACCTGCTCGGGCGCGCCGGCCAGCCGGAGGACGTCGCCGGCGCGGTCGCCTACCTCTGCAGCGACGACGCCGCCTTCGTCACGGGTCACGTCCTCGACGTCAACGGGGGCCACGCCCTCTGAGCGTGCTGAGCCCTCGCGGGTCGTCGGCGTGGTCGAGCGCCCACACCGCGATCATCAGGGCCGAGCGCCCGGCGAGGGCGAAGGGGTCGCAGCCGGTGAGCGCGCGGATCCGCAGCATCGCGCCGGTGCGGCCCGAGGACCTCGGCCCGGCCTGAGCCCCTCACCGGGGCGCGTGGTGCACGCGGGGGCGAGGCGTCCGACCTGTGGTGGCCGGCCGCGGCGGCCGGCGGGTTCAGGAGGTCCGCGGCAGCACCAGGGAGGCCCGGATCAGGTTGTGGTCGGAGGGGATCTGGCCGATGAAGCTGCCGTCCGCGTCCATGTTCACGACGGTCTCCCACTCCGGGACCTTGATCGTCGGGGAGACGAAGATGTAGTCGATGTAGGACCCGTTGATCCACTGCTTGTGGTTGTTCACGACCCGGTTGAAGGCGTTGAAGCTGTCCACCCAGGTGTTGATCCGCGTGACCACGGTCGCGCCGGGAGCGGTCCGCGTCGTCGAGAAGGCGGCGCCCAGGGGATCGACCAGGCCGTCGCCGACCAGCACGTCGTACGGCGCGTTGGTGGGCGAGTAGGAGTGCGCGAAGCGGCTCGAGTTCAGGTCGCCCACGAAGACCACGGGCAGGCCCTCCGCGTTGTGCTCGGCCACCGCGGCGTAGGCGACCTCGGTCTGGCGCTTGCGCAGGTCGTAGTACTCGGTCGAACCGGTCGCGTCCTTCTTCGGCTCCAGGTGCGTGCTGGCGAACATGAAGCGGTTGCCGGTGGAACGCTGCCGGAACTGCGCCCAGGCGACGTAGCGGGCGTTGTCGGAGGTGTTGACGTAGGGCAGTCGCTTCGAGCCCTGGGCGAGGAGCTCGACCCGCGCCCTGTCGTAGACGATCTTGGTGTCCTGGGAGGCGCCCTGGTCCTTGTAGACGCAGTTCGTCGGGGTCGTGGACTTGACGCAGTTGTTGCGGTTGGCGTTCGTCAGCGTCCACGCGCCGCCGAGCCGGTTGGTCAGGTCCTCGAACTGCGACAGCGAGATGCTGTTGCCGTACGCGTCCTTGAGCCACGCCTGGCCGGCCTCCTGCAGCCCGACGACGTCGAGGTGCTGGCCGAGGATCGTGTCGACGACGGCCTGGCGGCGCTCCTCCCAGGTGCCCTCGTTCGGGAGGTGGGAGTTGCAGTTCGCGCACTTGATGTTGTAGCTGGCGACGCGCACCGGCTCACCGGGCGCGGTGGGCGAGGCGCTCGGGGAGGGCGAGGCGCTGGGCGAGGGCGAGGCGCTGGGCCTGGGGCTCGGGCCCGGCGTCGGGGTGCCGGTCGACGCGGGGTCGCTCGCGAGGGTCGTGACCTTGACGGCCTTGGAGTAGGACGACAGGTTCTTGCCGCTGCTGCTGATCACCCGGACCTTGACGTAGTACGTCCTGCCCCGGTCGAGTCCCGAGAGCGTGGTCGAGGTGGCGGTGGCGCGCCGGTACCGCGCGCCGGACATGGTCGACGAGGCCGCGTACTGCACGCGGTAGCCGGGCGCCCGGGGCACCGCCTTCCACGACACGGCGAGGGTGGTGGAGCTCTTGGCGGAGGCCTTCAGGCTCGACGGCGACGTCATCGCGGCGTCGGCCTGCGGGGCGGGGCCGGCGACGAGCAGCGACGCGGCGAGCATCGCCACGACCACCAGCAGGCGCCACGAGGTGGTCGCAGCGCGCGCAGCAAGGACGGACACGGGGCCTCCACGGCAACGGTGTGACGGAGCTCCCCGAGCGGCCTCGTCCCCACCCCGTGGAGGGGCGGCGCAGCGGACTGCGTCGACGACCTTGGCCGTGAGCGCCCGAGCAGGCGCTCGACGGACAGATCGTCGTCGCGGTCCGCGCTGCGTCAGCCCGTGGCTAAGAAGCAGATGTGCTTCTCCTGCAATTCTTCAGGTTCGTCCTACGCCGTGCCGCGCGGGCGGAGGCCGGCCGCGCTGTAGCAGGCGTCGATGAGCTCCATGGTCGCCACGGAGTCGGCCGTCGTCGTCGGGTAGGGCCGGCCCTCGCGCACGGCGGCGACGAACGCCTCCAGCTGGTGGCTGTAGGTCGAGCGCCGGTCGAGGTGCTCGACCCGCTCGCGGCCGTCGACGACGAGCACGAGCCGGTCGTCGTCCTGCGGGTGGATGAAGTCGGCGAACCGGGCCGTCCCGCGCGCGCCGGTCACGGTGATCGACATGTCGAGGTCGGCGGCGTCCATGTCGACGTGCGCGTACGCAGGCGTGCCGTCGGGCAGCCGGAGCTCGGCCTCGAAGGTCTCGTCGAGCTGGGGCCGGCCGGTGCGCTCGGTGGCGGAGGCGGTGACGAGCGACGGTTCGCCGCCCTGCAGCCCGGCGAGGGAGCGGACCACGTGCACGCAGTAGCAGCCGAGGTCCATCATCGCGCCGCCGGCCAGGTCCCACGACCAGCGCAGGTCGTCGTCGCCGGGAGCGGGCATGGTCATCGTCACGTCGATCCGCTGCACGGCGCCGAGCTCGCCCGAACCGTCCGGTGCGGCCAGTGCGGCGAGCCGGTCCCACTGCGGGTGGTAGCGCCAGTGGAAGCCCTCCATCACGACCAGCCCGGTACCGGCGGCGGCGTCGTGCACCTGCCGCGCCTCGGCGGCGTTCGTGGCCGCCGGCTTCTCGGTCAGGACGTGCTTGCCCGCCCGGACCGCCGCGAGGTTCCACGGCGCGTGCGCGGCGTTGGGCAGCGGGTTGTAGACCGCCTCCACCCCCGCGTCGGCGATCACGTCGGCGTACGTGTCGTGCACGCGCTCGATCCCGTGCTCGCGGGCGTACGCCTCGGAGCGGGCGCGGTCCCGGGTGGCGACGGCGACGAGCTCGACGCCGAGCTCGCGGGCCGGCGGCAGCAGCGAGGCGTCGCTGATCCGGGCGGCGCCGAGCACGCCGAGCCGCAGCGGGGCGCTCACGCGGGCACCGCCTGCAGGCGACGCTCGGCCTCGGCCAGCGTCGCGAGCGCGCCGTCCCGGGCCCGGACGAGCGCGTCGTCGAGCGGCAGCGCGCGCGAGGCGTGCGACATGTCCTCCACCCCCCAGGGTCCGTCCCAGCCGAGGTGCCGCATCGCCACGACGAAGCCGGCCACGTCGAAGGCGCCCTCCCCGCAGACGCGGCGGTGGTCGAACGTGTCCTCCAGCAGCGTCCCGACCGGCTCCGCGTCGCCGTCGTCGAGCTCGACCCCGACCACGTGCGCCAGCGGCAGGGTGTCGGCGATGGTGGCGTAGTCGGTCCCGCCGCGGTAGGCGTGCCAGACGTCGACGACGACGCCCGCGTTGGGATGGCCGACCTCGGTGACCAGGGCGATCGCCTCCTCGGTGGTGCGGATCCGGTAGGAGAACGGCGTGTTCTCGAAGCCGATCCGCACGCCGAAGCGGGCCGCGTCGGTGGCGAGCGCGTCGAAGGCCTCGCAGAAGGGGCCGTACGCGATCGGGGCGCCCTCGTCGTCGGCGCCGACCTTGATGTTGTCGACGCCGAGCTCGGCGCAGGCGTCGAAGAGGTCGTGGCGGGCCGCGTCGGCCGCGCGGCGGCGGTCGCCGTCGGCCCACCAGTCGGTGAGCCGCTCGAGCTGGACGGTCGTGATGCCGTGGTCGCGCAGGCACGCGGCGATCGCGGGGAGCCCGACGGCGTCGCGGGCGACGACGAGGTCCTCGCGCGTCATCCCGAAGCCGGTGTAGCCCGCGGCCGCGACGGCGGCGATCCGGTCGCGGAGGTCGTACGGGCTGAGGGGGCCGTTGCGGAAGGGCACGGCGTCGCCGGCCGAGGTCCAGCAGGCGGCGACCAGCGCGGGACCCGTCATGCGCCGTACGCCCGTCGGACCTCGTCGATGGTCACCGGCCGGTGCTCGCGCCGCGAGAGGTCGGCCGCCTCGGCGACCCAGCCGACCTCGACGGCGTCGGCGACGGTGCACGGCGAGGACCGCGTCCCGGCGACGACCTCGGTGAACGCGGCCAGCTCCGCGCGGAAGGCGTCGGCGAGCCGGTCCATGAAGAAGGTGTGCGGGGTGCCGCCGGGGAAGTCGACGCCCGGCTCGGCCGAGCGGATCGGCCAGCGGCTCTCCAGGCCGGCCGCGACCGCGTCCCTGGACCCGTGCACCTCGAGGCGGACGTCGTAGCCGCGGGCGTTGTAGCGGGTGTTCGACACCACGGCCAGCGCTCCGGACTCCAGCGTCAGCAGCGCCGCGGCGGTGTCGACGTCGTCGACGTCGGCGAAGACCGGCGCCCCCTGGTTGGTGCCCGTGGCGTAGACCTCGACGACCTCCTGGCCCGTGACGAAGCGGACCGCGTCGAAGTCGTGCACGCTGCAGTCGCGGAAGATGCCGCCCGAGGAGCGGACGTACGCGTCCGGCGGCGGCGCCGGGTCGAGCGTCGTGGAGCGCACGGTGTGGACCCAGCCGAGGGTGCCGTCGGCGACGGCCGCGCGGGCGGCGGCGAACGCCGCGTCGAAGCGCCGCGGGTAGCCGATCTGGACCTCGATGCCCGAGTCCTGGGTGCGACGCAGGATCTCGACCCCCGCCCGGGGGTCCTTGGCGACCGGCTTCTCGCAGAAGACGGGCAGGCCGGCGTCGAGCGCGGCGAGGATCAGCTCGGGGTGCGCGTCGGTGGCGGCGGCGACGACGACACCGTCGACCCCCGAGCGCAGGAGCGCCTCGGGGCTGTCGGCGGCCTCCGCCCCGTGCCGCGCGACGACGGCGTCCAGGGCGGCGGGCACGGCGTCGTAGACCACCAGCGAGTCCACCTGGGCGAGCCCGCTGAGGGTGGCGGCGTGGAAGGCGCCGATCCGACCGAGCCCGAGGAGACCGAGGCGCATGCGTGACCTTTCCGAGGTGCCGACGAGAACCCCGGAAACCTACCGCCCGGGCCGCCCCGGGCCGCAGGACGGGATCAGCCACCGAGCAGGACGGTGAGCACCCGAGGCAGCACGAGCAGCAGCACCCCGGCGGCGAGGCAGACCAGGTCGACGGGCGCGAAGGTCGAGCGCAGCGCGTACGTCCGGCGGTGCACGGCCGCGAAGCCGCGCGCGTCCATGGCCACGCTGAGCTGCTGCGCCGAGCGCAGCGCGTGCACCAGCAGCCCGAGGGTCAGCGAGGCGCCGTGGCGCACCCGGGCGGCGGGCGAGCGGCCCGGCGCGAGACCGCGCAGGTGCCGGGTCTCCGCCATCCGGCGCCAGCTGCGCCCGAAGTCGTCGAGGCGCAGCAGGCCCGCGCCCGCCACGACGACCGGGCGGGCCGGCAGCCGGAGGCGCTGGCCGAGCGCGTCCACGAGGCTGCTGGGCCGCAGCAGCCCCACGAGCAGTGCGCCGGGGACGACCAGGCAGAGCACACGCACGACCTCGCGGCCCGCGACGGCACCGCTGCCGGGCGAGAACGCCCCGGCGGCGTTGAGCAGCAGGGTCGACCAGCCGACCGACAGCGCCGCGAACGCCACGGGCACCAGGCGCAGCAGTGCCGGACGCACCCGGCGGACGGCCAGCGGGGCCAGCAGCAGCGTGACCGCCAGCGTGAGCACGCCGACCGCCGCGGTGTCGACCCCGAACGAACCCACCGCGGCGAGCAGCGCGGTCGCGAGCAGGGTCAGCGGGTTGCAGCGTCCGGCCGGGGGTGTGCCGGGCTCGACCACCGGACGCAGGCGCTGGTCGGGAGGGCCGCACGCCGCCACCTCGGCAGGGTCGGCGCCGGGGAGCGCGAGCGCCGGCCCGAGGCGGGCGGCCAGCCTCGGGTCGTGGGTGCTGGCGACGACGACGGCACCCGAGCGCCGGGCCGCGTCGAGGACGCCCGCCACCGCCGCCCAGGTGTGCCGGTCCTGCCCGACGGTGGGTTCGTCGAGCAGCACCACGCCGGGGTCGTGCGCGACGGCGACGGCGAGCACGAGGCGGCGCTGCTCGCCGCCGGAGAGGGCGTACGGGCTCTCGTCGCGCAGCCCGGCGAGCCCGAGGGCCTCCAGGAGCAGGTCGGCGCGCGCCTCGTCGGCGGCGCGGGCCTGGGGGTCGTCGGCGTGCAGCGCCGCAGCGGTCGCCCGGACCTCGTCGAGCACCGTGCGCGCGGTGAACGCCGACTCGCTGTCCTGGGGCGCCCAGCCGACCCGCCGGGCGAGCGCGGTCGAGCTGCGCGCGACCTCGCCGAGCGGCGTCCAGCCGTCGCGGTCCGGCAGCTCGACGACCCCGGACGACGCCGGGTCCAGCCCCGCCAGCGCCCGCAGCAGCGTCGACTTGCCGGCCCCGCTCGGGCCCACGACGGCCAGCCCGTCGCCTCCTGCGAGCTCCCCGTCGGCCCCGTCGAGGAGCACCCGTCCGTCCGGTGCCACGACGCCGAGGCCGCGCCACCGCAGGCCGGTGGGCGGGCGTGGGCGCCTCGGCAGGTCGAGGGCGAGCGGTGCGGGGTCGGGGGCGCCGGGCACCCAGACGCCGGCGGCGAGCAGCGCCTCGGCGTGGTCGCGCAGGACGGCCCCGACCGGCCCGTCGGCCAGCACCCGCCCGCGGTCGAGCACGACGAGGCGGTCGCAGACGCCCAGCCAGGGGCCGAGCTGGTGCTCGGCGACGACGAGGGTCGCCCCCGCCGTCGTGGCCGCCCCGAGCACGGCCCGGACGACCCGCTCGGCCGCGGCGGCGTCGAGCATCGCGGTCGGCTCGTCGAGCAGCAGGAGGGCGGGGTCCAGGGCCAGCGAACCGGCCAGCGCGAGCCGGGCGCCCTCACCGCCGGACAGCGCGGCGGTCGGCCGGTCCGCACCGTGGGGGAAGCCCACGGCGCCGAGCGCGCGCGGCACGCTCGCGCGGACGTCCGCCGGCGAGGAGGCGCGGTTCTCCGGCCCGAAGGCCACGTCGCGGCCCGCGTGCTCGGCCACGACGCTGCTCCACGGGTCCTGCAGCAGCAGCCCGACGCGGCCGGGACGCGCCTGCGGGTCCTCGCCGTCGAGGGCGACCTCGCCGCCGAGGTCGCCCTCGGTCTCGTCGAGCAGGCCGGCGAGCGCCCGCAGCAGCGTCGACTTGCCCGACCCGCTCGCGCCGGCGAGCAGGACGCGCTCCCCCGCCGCGACCCCCAGGTCGAGGCCGTCGAGCGTCGGCGCCGCCCGGCCGACGGGCGTCCAGGTCAGCCCGGACGCGGTCAGGGCGCCGCGGCGACCCGGCGCCGGCTCAGCGCCGTCCGGCAAGCCGCTCCCGTCCGACGGCGAAGGGGCGCAGCGCCCCGGTGCGGGCGAGCGCCCGCACGACCACCCAGCCGAGCACGCCGGCGAGCAGGGCCCCCGAGACGGCGAGCGCGACCGCGTACAGCCCGGCGAAGCCCGCGGACCACTCGGGGTAGTAGACGGACCACTCGTACGGGGCCTCGAAGATGCCGGCCAGGATCCCGCCGAGGACGGCGGGCAGCAGCGTCCAGCGCCGGTAGGCCAGCAGCGCGAACCCGAGCTCGACGCCGAGCCCCTGGAACGCGCCGGAGCCGAGGGTGGAGATGCCCCACTGACCACCGAGCAGCGGTTCGACGGAGGCGGCGACGAGCTCGGCGAGCAGCGCGGCACCGGGGCGGCGCACGATCAGCGCGGCCACGACGGCGGGCACCCAGAAGAAGCCGTAGACGAGCCCGGCGAGCGGCGGCAGCGCCGTGAAGACGGGCTGCACCACGTTCGTGAGCGCCCCCCAGCCGACGAAGGCGATGCCGAAGGCGACGGCGAGCAGGACGACCGTGACGAGGTCGACGGTGCGCCAGCGGCCTCGGGGCCGCCGCGCCCCGGTGGGGGCGTCGGGCGTACGGGTGGAGCTGGTCATGACGAGGTCCCTTCCGCAAAAGGGGGCCCGCCGGCCGTGGCCGGGTGGCGAGCTCTCGACTCCCTACGCCGGTGCGAGCCGGATCAGGTTCGAGGGTCTGCGGATCTGCCGCACTCTCAGCGCCCGCTCGGCGCTCCCCTGTCGTCCCCGCCACCCTAGCGCGACGGCCCGGCCGCGGCGGCGGCGTCCCTCGGGTCGAGCGACCGGCCGGTCAGCACCGGGTGGTCGGCGGCCCGTTGCCTCCGGCCCGTGCGGGCACCCGCGCCCTTAAACGTTTGAGTAGGGTGGGGACGAAGGGAGGCCCATGACGTCCACAGGCCCCGTGCCGCAGGCCAGGCAGCACCGCACCCGCCAGCTCGCCCCGCTCGTCCCGCTCGCGCTCGTCGTCGGGATCTCGCCGCTGGCCACGGACATGTACATCCCCGGGCTCCCCGAGCTCGCCGCCGACCTGCGGACCAGCGCGGCGCTGGCCCAGCTGACGCTGACGGCCTTCCTGGTGTCGTTCGCGGTCGGGATGCTCCTCGTCGGGCCGCTGAGCGACGCGGTCGGGCGCCGCCGGCTCGTGCTGCTCGGCAGCATCGCCTTCACCCTCGCGTCGGCGCTGTGCGCGCTGTCCCCCTCGATCTCGGTGCTGCTGGTCGCCCGCGTGGCGCAGGGGCTGGCGGGGGCCGCGGGCGCCGTGGCCGGGCGGGCGATGGTCACCGACGTGCTGAGCGGCGTGCGGCGGGCCAGGACGATCGCCTCGCTGTCGGCCATCAACGCCGTCGCCCCGGTCGTCGCGCCGCTCGTGGGCGGCGCGCTGCTCGGCCTCGGCACCTGGCGGCTGACCTTCTGGCTCCTGACCGGCGCCGGCCTGGCGCTCTCGGTCCTGGTGCTCGTGAGCTTTCCCGAGACCCTGCCCCGGGCCCGCCGCTCCAGCGGCGTCGGGCTGGTGGCCAGCGGGCGCCGGATGGGCACGCTCCTGGCGAACCCGCGCTTCTCGCTCTACCTGGTGACCTCCTGCGTGGCCACGGTCGGCTTCTTCGCCTACATCGCCACGAGCGCCTTCGTCTTCCAGACCGTGTACGGCTTCTCCACCACGCTCTACACGGTCGTCTTCGCGACCAACGCGGCCTGCATGATCGTCACGACCCTGCTCTTCGGCCGGCTCGTCGACCGGGTGCCGGAGGACCGGCTGCTCTCCGTCGGGCTCGTCGTCGCCGCGCTCGGCTCCGCCGGCGTCCTGGTGGGCGCGCTGCTGCACGCCCCGGCCGGCGTGGTGTGGCTCTGCCTCGCCGTCGTGACCGGCGCGCAGGGGCTCGTGATCACCGGCTCGGCGACGCGGACCCAGGCCCTCGGGCACGCCACCCCGGGCACGGCGGCCGCCCTCCAGGGCGGGCTCGCCTTCGGCATCGGCGGCCTGGGCACCCCGCTCGCCGGCGCGCTCGGCGGCACCCCGGTCGCCATGGGGGCGGTCATGCTCGCCGGGCTCGGTCTGGGCGCGCTGCTGCAGGTCGTCGCGCCGCGCTTCCTCCGGACCCCTGACCTCGCCGAGGAGCCGGAGACCGCCGGCGCGCACGCACGACCCGGTCCGACCGCTCCCTGAACCCCGGGGCGTCCGCGGCCGTCGGCGCGAGATGATCGCCCGATGGTGCGCGCCTGGGTCCCGTACGCCGACGTCGACGAGGCCGCGCGGCGGCTGGGCGGCCTGCCCGAGGGGCTCGAGGTCGACTGCTGGACGGCCGACGACGACACGCTGCCCGCCTCCACCGGGGAGGTCGAGCTCGTCGTGCTGCCCTACCTGCGTCCCGGCAGCGAGCGGGTGCTCGCGGGGCTGCCGTCCCTGCGCGTCGTGCAGACCCTCACCGCCGGCGTCGACGACGTCGCGCCCCACGTCCCCGCCCACGTCACCCTCTGCAACGCCGCGGGCGTCCACGACGCCAGCACCGCCGAGCTCGCGGTGGGGCTCATGATCGCCAGCGGGCGCCACCTCGACGACTTCGCCCGGCAGCAGGCGCGCGGCGAGTGGACCCGCAGCTTCGGTACCGCGCTGGCCGACCGCCGGGTGCTGATCCTGGGCTACGGCTCGATCGGCGCGGCGATCGAGGCGCGGCTGCTGCCCTTCGAGGTCGCCTCGGTGACCCGTGTCGCCCGGCGAGCCCGGACCGATCCCGAGGTCCACGCCGTCGAGGACCTGCCGGACCTGCTCCCCGACACCGACGTGCTCGTGGTCATCGCGCCGCTGACCGACCGGACCCGCCGGATCGTGGACGCCGAGGCGCTGTCGCGGCTGCCCGACGGCGCGCTCGTCGTCAACGTCGCGCGCGGCGGCCTCGTCGACACCGCGGCCCTGCTGGCGGAGACCGGCAGCGGCCGGCTGCGCGCGGCGCTCGACGTGACCGACCCCGAGCCGCTGCCGCCGGACCACCCGCTCTGGGCCGTGCCGGGCGTCCTGATCTCCCCGCACGTCGGGGGCGCGAGCTCGGCCTTCTTCCCGCGGGCGGACCGCATGCTCAAGGGCCAGCTCGAACGCTTCGCGCGCGGCGAGGAGCCGGCCCACGTCGTGCGTCCGGGCTCCTGACCCCCGGCGTCCCCGGCCGGAGTCACCGGGTCACGCGGCGTCACCGGGGGCCGGGGGCTCAGCGCGGGCCGGTCGCCTCCAGCGCCCAGAGGGCGTTCTTGGCCGTGGCGCAGGGGTAGGCGTCGAGGGCGGGTTCGTCGTGGCCGCGGCAGACCCGGCACTGCAGCGAGCGCCGGCCGTCGGCGGTCACCACGGGCTCGGGATCGTGGCCGTTGAGGATGATCGCGAGCGCGCTGACGAGCCGGTCGCCGGTGGACAGCGCCCGGCGCAGCACCGCGGAGCGGCGGCGGACGAGGTCGGCCTGCTCGTCGGAGGTCCACAGCTCGGCGGGGTCCCAGCCGAAGGAGTCTCCCCCGTCGCCCCCGTCGAGCCCGGCGTGCTCGTCGAGCCCGGCCAGGCTGCGCCCGGCGGGGATGGAGCGGGCGGTCTCGTCGAGGTCCTCGAACCCCATCGTCCAGTCGGGGAAGCGGCGCCGGGCCGCGATGCCGCTCCAGACGTTGGTGACCTGCTCGTGGCGGACGTCCATCGCGATGCGGTCGTAGAGCTCGCGCACGACGCGCTCGTCACCCTCGAGCATCTGCATCACCCGGCCCCGGCGGTAGAGCAGGAGCCCGGTGATGCCGCGGTCGGCGTTGCGGGCGCGGCTCTCGACCAGCAGGTCGACGAGCTCGGGGTCGGTCAGGGGCCGCACCATGGTGCTGGTGTACGCCGTGGTGAAGATCACCTGCCCACGGTAGTGGGTCCACGTCGCCGGAGGGGCCCGAGAGCGTCGGGCGACCGGCGCCGCTAGCCTCCCGGCAACGGGCGACGCGGCCGCGTCGTCGACGAGACGACGGAGGTGCAGCCCATGCGGGCCGTGATCTACGACCAGGCCCTCGAGCCCCGGGCGCGCGAGGTCGCCGACCCCGAGCCGGGCGCCGGCGAGGTGCTGATCAGGGTCCTGCAGGCCGGCTTCTGCGGCACCGACCTCCACCTGCACCACGGCGGGTTCGGCGCCCGCTTCCCGCTCGTCCCCGGCCACGAGGGCGTCGGGACGGTCACCGCCCTCGGGAGGGGCACCACCGGCTTCGACGTCGGCCAGCAGGTCGTCGTCAACCCGAACGCGTACTGCGGGCGCTGCGCCTACTGCCGCGCCGGCGACCTCGTGCGCTGCGAGAACCTGCTCGCCGTGGGCGTGAACCGCGACGGCATGTTCGCCGAGCAGGTCGCCGTGCCCGCGGACCAGGTCTTCGACGCCGAGGGCCTCGACCCCGACACCGCCGTGCTCGCCGAGCCCGCGGCCTGCGCGATGCACGGCCTCGAGCGGCTGCGGCCCCGCCCGGGCAGCAGCGCCCTGGTCTTCGGCGCCGGGCCCACGGGTTCGCTGCTCGCGCAGCTGATGGCCTCCGGCGGGGTCGCCCACGTGACCGTCGCCGACCCTGCGGCGGCCAAGCTCGAGACGGTCCGCGCGCTCGGGATCGACCAGACGGTGCCCATCGAGCTCGTCACCGAGGAGAACGCGGAGTCGGTCGTCGAGGGCCTCCGCTCGGTCTCGCCCACCGGCACCGGCTACGACGTCGTGGTCGAGGCGACCGGCTCGGCGACGGTCGGCGACCTCGGCGTCCCCCTGCTGCGCAACGGCGGCACGCTGCTCGTGTACGGCGTGGCGCACGAGGACGCGCGGCTGGCGGTGTCGCCGTACGAGCTCTTCCGCCGCGAGCTGACCGTGCTCGGGTCGTTCGCCGAGATGACCTCCTTCGAGGCCGCGCTCGCCGCCCTGCGCACGGGCCGGGTCCGGACGACGGGGCTGATCACGCACCGCTTCGGCCTCGACGAGTACGCGACCGCGATCGAGACCGCGCAGCACGACCGCTCGGCGCACAAGATCGTCGTCGTGCCGTGAGCGGCGCCCGGTCCGCCGTCGTCACCGGGGCCGCGGGCGGTATCGGGCGGGCGGTGGCGCTGCGGCTGGCCGCCGACGGGCTCGCGGTGTCGGTGGTCGACCTGCCCGGGGCCAGGCCGGCGCTCGACGCGGTCGCGGCCGAGATCACCGGGCTCGGCGGGAGCGCGCTCGCGCTGGAGGCCGACGTCGCCGAGGCCGCCTCGGTCGACGCGGCGGTCGCGGCCCACGTCGCGCACCACGGCGGCCTGGACGTGATGGTGGCCAACGCGGGCGTCGCCGTGACCGCACCGCTGGTCGAGACGACCGACGAGCAGTGGCGTCGGGTGCTCGACGTCAACGTCGGCGGCGTCTTCCACTGCTACCGGGCGGCGGCCCGCCGGCTCCTCGACCAGGGCCGCGGGGGCCGGATCATCGGCGCGGCCTCGGTCGCGGCGCACCGGGCCGGGAAGTGGCAGTCCGCGTACTCGGCGTCGAAGTTCGCGGTGCGCGGCATGAGCCAGGCGCTCGCGCAGGAGCTCGGCGAGCACGGCATCACCGTGAACGTCTACAGCCCCGGCGTCGTGCAGACCCCGATGTGGGACGCCATCGACCTCGACATGGCCGGGCGCCGCGGCACGCCGGTCGGCTCGGAGATGCAGGCGATGGTGGCCGGCATCCCGCTCGGGCGCCTCGAGGTCCCCGCCGACGTGGCCGGGGTGGTGTCGTTCCTCGCCTCGCCCGACGCCGCGTACGTCACGGGTCAGTCGATCGTCGTCGACGGCGGCATGTGGTTCAGCTGACCCGGACAGCCCCGTCGGGTGCGTCGCACCGCCGGTCACGGCGCGCCGGGTCCGCCTCCCGCGCACTGCCGGCGTGGGAGGCTTCCTCGTGACCTGCCCGGCGCCGCCGGGCCCGACGGGGAAGCGACCGCCCACGCCATGCACCTCTACCTCGACACCGCCGACCGAGCCGCCGCGGAGCCGCTGCTGGCGACCGGGCTCTTCGCGGGCCTGACGACCAACCCGACGATCCTGCAGCGCTCCGACCAGGGCGTGGCCGACATCGAGGACATCCACCGCTGGGCGCGCGCGGCGGGCGCCCACGAGATCTTCTTCCAGGCCTGGGGCGAGGACACCGCGACGCTGGTCGAGCGGGGCCTGCGGCTGAGCGACCTCGGACCCGACGTGGTCGTCAAGCTGGTCGTGTCCAAGGCCGGTGCCGCCGCGTGCACCGAGCTGGCGAGCCGCGGCATCCGGACGCTGCTGACCGCGGTCTACCACCCCGGGCAGGCCATGGTCGCCGCCGCGGCCGGCGCCACCTACATCGCGCCCTACCTCGGCCGGCTCGCCGACGCCGGGCGGGACGCGGTCGGCGACGTGGTCGCCATGCAGGAGCTGCTGACCGCCACCGGGAGCGGCACCAGGGTGCTGCTGGCGAGCATCCGCGACGTCGACTCCATGGTCACCCTGGCCCGCGCCGGGGTCGCGCACTTCACCATGGGCCCGGCCGTCGCGGAGGCCTTCTTCACCGACGAGCTCACCGTCGCCGCGGCGCAGGCCTTCGAGGACGCGGTGGTGGCGACCACCCGATGAGCACCTCCGGCCCGGCGCCGGCGGTCGTCGTCGCGGGCGACGCCTTCGTCGACCTCACCTCCACCACCGCGGTGGGCGGCGGTCCGGCGTACGAGCCCCACCCGGGCGGCTCCTGCCTCAACGTCGCCGTGGGCCTGGGCCGGCTCGGGGTGCCGACGGCCCTGCTCGCCCGGGTGTCCGACGACGGGTTCGGCGCGCTGCTGCGCGACCACCTGGCGGGCTCGGGCGTCGCCGACGACCTGCTGCTGCCCAGCACCGACCCCACCGGCCTGTCCGTCGCCGACGTGCGCGAGGGCGTGGCCGCGTACCGGTTCTACACCGAGGGCACCGCCGACCGCGGCCTGCGGCCCGAGCACCTCGCCGGGCTCTCGCTGCCCGACGGCGCGGCCCTGCACCTGGGCTCGGTGGCCCTGGCGTACGAGCCGCAGGCGGGCACGCTCACCGGGCTCCTGGAGGCCGAGGCCGGCCGCCGCCTCGTGTCCCTCGACCCGAACGTCCGCCCGTCGGTCATCGCCGACCGCGACCGCTACCTCGACCGGCTCGCGGGCTGGGTCGCGCTGAGCGACGTGGTCAAGGTCAGCGACGAGGACCTCGCCTGGCTGCACCCCGGCGAGGCGGTCGAGGACGTCGCCCGGCGCTGGCTCTCCGCCGGCGCGGGCCTGGTGCTCGTCACCTCGGGCGCCTCCGGGGCCTGGGCCACGACGCGATCGGCGGAGGCCCGGCTGCCCACCCCGACCGTCGCCGTCGTCGACACCGTGGGCGCGGGCGACGCCTTCATGGCCGCCACGCTGGCCTTCCTCTGGCGGACCGGCCGGCTCGACGCCGGGGCCGTCCGCGACCTCGGTAGCGAGGACCTGGACGCGCTGCTGGACCTCGCCGTCCGGGTGGCCGCCGACACCTGCACCCGGGCCGGCGCCGAACCGCCCCGCTGGCCCGCGGCTCCCTGAGACGTCGGGCCGCGGGCCTGTCGCGCGACCGGGCCGACCGCTAGCGTCGGCCCACCGTCCGTCACGACCTCAGGAGCCCACCGATGTGCACCACCGACCTCCCCGGCAGCAGCTGCACCCTCACCCACCCGGCGACGGCGGAGCCGGGACGCCGTGCGCTCACCCGGCGCGGCGCCCTGCTGGGTGCCGCGGGTGCGGCGGCCACGACCGCCCTGAGCCTGGGCGGTGCGGGCGCCGCCGAGGCGTCGCCGGCCAGGCCGAAGGGTCCCCGGCGCGGGCGCAGCGCCGACCTCACCTACGTCCTCGGCGAGGACTTCCCGGCCTTCACCCCCGGCGAGGAGGCGGTCCGCCGGCCCGCCGCCACGATCGCGGCCAACGGCTACTACCTGCAGCAGTGGGAGGTCATCGAGCACATCGGCACGCACGTCGACGCTCCGGTGCACTTCGCGGCGGGCGGGCGCTACTCCACCGAGCTCCGCCTCGACGAGCTCGTCCTGCCCGCCGCGGTCGTCGACATCACCCGCAAGGCCTCGCGCGACGCCGACGCCGTCGTCACCGTCGACGACCTCCGGGCCTCCGAGCGCCGCCACGGGCGCATCCCGGACCACGCCCTGGTGATCATGAACTCGGGCTGGGGCCGCTTCGTGGGCGACCCCGACGCCTACCGCGGCACGGACTCCGCCGGCGTCCTGCACTTCCCGGGCTTCGACGTCGACGCGGTCGAGTTCCTCGTGAAGCGCCGCAGGACGCGGGCCTTCGGGGTCGACACCCTCAGCCTCGACCCGGGCGAGTCGAGCACCTTCGCGGCGCACCACGTGAGCGCGGGGTCCGACCGCTACAACATCGAGAACCTGGCCGACGTCGACCTGCTGCCCGCCCGCGGCGCCCGGGTCGTGGTCGGGCTGATCCCCTTCAAGGAGGGCTCGGGCGGCCAGGCCCGCGTCCTGGCCGAGTGGTGAGTGCGTGCACCGACCCGCCCGTCACACCCGCCTCCTCACCGTCGGGACCAGCACGCGCGGGTGACGCTCACCTGGGGTGGGGGTCGCCCTCGAGGTCCAGCGCCCGGGCGAGCGGGACTCCCGGCCGGTAGGCCAGGTGCAGGTAGGACGGGGCGTCGAGGACGGCCAGGTCGGCGCGGGTGCCGACCGCGACCCGGCCGACGTCGGTGCGCCGCAGGGCACGCGCACCGCCGGTCGTCGCGGCGGCGAGGGCCTGCGCGGGCGTGAGGCCCAGCTCCCGCACGGCCAGCGACACGACCCACGGCATCGAGCTGGAGTAGCAGGTCCCCGGGTTGCAGTCGGTGGCCAGCGCGACCGAGACGCCGGCCCGCAGCAGCGCCGCGGCGTCGGGGTAGGGCGAGCGCGTGCAGAACTCGACGCCGGGCAGCAGCGTGGCCGTCGTGCTCGCCGCCGCGTCGGCCAGGGCGTCGACGTCGGCCGGCGCGAGGAACGTGCAGTGGTCGACGCTCGCGGCCCCGAGCTCGACGGCCAGCCGGACGCCCGGTCCGGGGCCGAGCTGGTTGCCGTGCACCCGGAGTCCGAGGCCCGCGGCCGCGCCGGCGGTGAGGACCGCCCGCGCCTCGTCACCGTCGAAGGCGTGCGCGGACCCGGGCTCGCAGAAGACGTCGACCCAGCGCGCGTACGGGGCGGCCGCCGCGAGCATCGGACCGGTCACGAGCGCGACGTAGTCCGCCCGGTCCTGCCCCGGCGGGACGACGTGCGCCCCGAGGAACGTCGTCTCGCCGGTGTGCCGGCGCGCGACGCGGAGCGCACGGACCTCGTCGGCGACGGTGAGCCCGTAGCCGGACTTGATCTCCACCGTCGTCGTGCCCTGCGCGCGCATCTCGGCCACGCGGGCAGCGACGAGGGCGTCGAGCTCGTCGTCGGTGGCGGCGCGGGTGGCCGCGACCGTCGTGCCGATGCCTCCGCCGTCGTAGGCCTCCCCCGCCATCCGGGCCGCGAACTCCGCCGAGCGGTCGCCGGCGAAGACGAGGTGGGCGTGCGAGTCGACGAACCCGGGGACGACGGCCCGGCCGTCCAGGTCGACGCGGTGGTCGGCCGCGGGGGCGTCGGCCGCGGCGCCGACCCAGGCGACCAGGCCGTCCTGCGCGACGACCGCCGCGTCGCGGCGCAGGCCGAGCCCGTCGGGGCCGGTGCCGTCGAGCGTCGCGAGCTCGCCGATGCCGGTGACGAGGGTGCTGCTCACGCGTCCTCCTGCAGGGGTCGGAGGGCGGCGGCCAGGAGCCGGGCCGGGTCGCCGAGGACGTGGCGACCGTCGCGCACGACGGTGCGCCCGCCCACCAGGACCCGGTCGACGTCGGCGCCGGTGGCCGCGTACGCGACCTGGTCGGGCCGGGCACCCGTGGTGCGGACCGAGTCGGTGCGCACGACGACGAGGTCCGCCGGGGCGCCCACGGCGAGCCGCCCGCCGGGCCAGCCGAGGCTGGCGTACCCGGCCTCGCTCGCCGCGCTCAGCAGCTCGCCCGGGGTGAAGCGGCCGCGCCGTCCGCTCACCAGGCGCTCGTGCGCCTCCAGGCCGCGCAGCTCCTCGAACGGGTCGATGACCGCCTGGCTGTCGGAGCCGAGGGTCAGCGGGCTCCCCGCGTCGCGCAGCCGCCGGGCCGGGCCGATGCCGTCGGCCAGGTCGCGCTCGGTCGTCGGGCAGAAGCAGGCGGTGGTCCCGCTCGCCCCCAGCCGGGTGACGTCGTCGTCGCCCAGGTGGGTGGCGTGCACCGCGGTCGCCCGCGGCCCGAGCAGGCCGGCGGCGTCGAGGACCTGGGTCGGGGTGCGGCCGAGGTAGGCCGCCATGGCCTCGTTCTCCGCGGGCTGCTCGCCGAGGTGGACGTGCACCGGCCGGTCGCCCGCCGCGACGGCCAGCGCGGCCAGCGCGGCGGCGGGCACGGCCCGCACCGAGTGGGCGGCGGCACCGACACGGGCCGTGGCGCTCGGTCGCAGCGCGTCGACGCGTGCGTGCCAGGCGTCCACGTCGCCGTCGGAGAAGCGCCGCTGGACCTCGTCGAGCGGCTGGTGGCCCTCGGGGGACAGCCCGCCGGCCAGGTAGAGCGTGTCGAGCAGCGTGATCCGCACGCCGGCCTCGGCCGCGGCGTCGAGCAGCGCCGCCCCCATGGCGTTCGGGTCGGCGTACGGGCGGCCGCCGGGTGCGTGGTGCAGGTAGTGGAACTCCCCCACGCACGTGTAGCCGGCCAGCGCCATCTCGGCGAAGACCGCGCGGGCGAGGTCGCGGTAGCGGTCGGGGTCGAGACGTGCGGCGACGGCGTACATCGGCCTCCGCCAGGTCCAGAAGGTGCCGCCGTCGCCGTGCGTGCGTCCGCGCAGGGCGCGGTGGAAGGCGTGGCTGTGCCCGTTCGCGAGGCCGGGCAGCACGACGCCGTCGAGGCGCTCGTCGCCCGGCTGCGGGGCGGCGCCGGGGGTCACCTCGGTGAAGGTCCCGCCGGTCTCGACCAGCCGGACGTCGGCCCGGACGCCGCCCGGCAGCCAGGCGTACGGCGCGAACCAGCCGGTCACGGCGCGGTCCCCACGAGGTCGGCGAGCACCCGGGCGAGCGCGTCGACGCCGGCCAGGCAGTCGTCGCGCTCGGCGTGCTCGGACGGGGCGTGCGACACACCCGTGGGGTTGCGGACGAAGAGCATCGCGGCGGGGACGCCCGCCAGCGCGAGGATGCCGGCGTCGTGGCCGGCGCCGGTGGCGAGGACGGGGGCGTCGCCGAGCAGCGTGCTCGACCGTGCGGCGAGCGCCGGGTCGAAGGGGGTGGGTGGGGTCCAGGACTCCTGGCGCACGGTTCCGCCGACGCGGCCGGCCGCGGCCGCGACCTGCTCCACGGCCGCGTGGACCGCGGCCGGCTCGGCGCCCCGTGCGTCGAGCCAGGCGGTGACGTGCGACGCGACGGCGTTGACGCCGCCGGGCTCGACCACGAGCTTGCCGACGGTGGCGAGGCAGCGGTGGCGCTCGGCCGCCCGCCGCGCCTCCTGCACGACCCAGGTCGCGGCGAGCAGGGCGTCGTCGCGGTCGTCGAGCGCGGTCGTGCCGGCGTGGTCCGCGGTGCCGGGCACGTCGACGCGCCAGCGGCCGTGCGGCCAGATGCCGCTGGCCACCCCGACCGCCCGACCGGCGTCGACGAGCCGGCGGCCCTGCTCCCCTCCCTGCTCGACGTGCAGCTCGACGAAGGTGGCGACCCGCCGCAGCGCCTCGGGGTCGGGTCCGAGGTCCTCGGCCCGGCGGCCCGCCGCGCGCAGGGCCTCGGCCAACGTCGTGCCGGCGGCGTCGGTGAGGCCGAGCGCCCGCTCGGCCTCGAGCGCGCCGGTGACCACGCGCGAGCCCGCGCAGGCCACCCCGAACCGCGCGCCCTCCTCGTCGACGAAGCTCACGACGCCGAGCGGCCGCCGCGGCTCGATCCCCGCGGCCCGGAGGGCGTCGAGCGCCGCGAAGGCGCTGACCACCCCGAGCGGGCCGTCGTACGCCCCGCCGTCCGGGACGCTGTCGAGGTGGGACCCGGTGACCACGCCCGGTTCGCTGTCCGGGTCGCCCCACCACGCCCACTGGTTGCCCGCCCGGTCCTCGACCAGGTCGAGCCCGCGCCGCGCGGCCTCGCCGGCGAACCACTCCCGCAGGGTCAGGTCCACGCCGGTCCAGGCGAACCGGCGGTAGCCGCCCGTCCGCGCGTCCCGGCCGACGTCGACGAGGTCGGCCCACAGGTCGTCGAAGCTCATGTCGTCACCGTGCTCACCGCTCAGACGCCTTCGCGCAGGGGGACCCGGACGCCCTGCTCCTGGGCGACCTCCACCGCGCGGTCGTAGCCCGCGTCGACGTGGCGGATGACGCCCATGCCCGGGTCGTTGGTGAGGACGCGGGCGAGCTTCTGCGCCGCGAGGTCGGTCCCGTCGGCCAGCGAGACCTGGCCGGCGTGGATCGAGCGGCCGATGCCGACCCCGCCGCCGTGGTGGATCGACACCCACGAGGCGCCCGACGCGGTGTTGATCATGGCGTTCAGGAGGGGCCAGTCGGCGATCGCGTCGGAGCCGTCGAGCATCGACTCGGTCTCGCGGTAGGGGCTGGCCACCGAGCCCGTGTCCAGGTGGTCACGGCCGATGACGATCGGCGCGCTGACCTGCCCGGAGGCGACGAGGTCGTTGAACAGCAGCCCCGCGCGGTCGCGCTCCCCCTGCCCGAGCCAGCAGATCCGGGCCGGCAGGCCCTGGAAGCTGATCGTGTCCTGGGCCCCGCGCATCCACTTCTGGAGGCGGTCGTTCTCGGGGAACAGGTCCATGACGGCGCGGTCGGTGACGGCGATGTCCTTCTCCTCGCCCGACAGCGCGACCCAGCGGAAGGGCCCCTTGCCCTCGCAGAAGAGCGGGCGGATGTAGGCCGGGACGAAGCCCGGGAAGTCGAAGGCCCTGCCGTACCCGCCCTGGCGGGCCTCGTCGCGGATCGAGTTGCCGTAGTCGAAGACCTCCGCTCCCGCGTCGAGGAACCCGACCATCGCCTCGACGTGGCGGGCCATGGACTCGCGCGCCCGCAGCGTGAAGTCCTCGGGGTCCTTGTCCGCCAGCGTGTGCCAGTCCTCGAGCCCGACGCCGAGGGGCAGGTAGGACAGCGGGTCGTGCGCGCTGGTCTGGTCGGTGACGACGTCGACCGGCACGCCGCGGCGCAGCAGCTCGGGGAAGACCTCGGCGCAGTTGCCGACGACCCCGATCGAGCGGGCCCGCCGCTCCGCCCTGGCCGCCAGCGCGAGGTCGACGGCGGCGTCGAGGGAGTCGGCGACCTCGTCGAGGTAGCGGTGCTGGACCCGCCGCTCCAGCCGGCTCCGGTCGACGTCCACGACCAGGCAGACGCCGTCGTTGAGGGTGACGGCGAGCGGCTGCGCGCCGCCCATGCCGCCGCAGCCGCCGGTCAGGGTGAGGGTTCCGGCGAGGGTGCCGCCGAACCGCTTCTCCGCCACGGCCGCGAACGTCTCGTACGTCCCCTGGACGATGCCCTGGGTGCCGATGTAGATCCACGAGCCGGCCGTCATCTGCCCGTACATGGTCAGCCCGAGGTGCTCCAGCCTGCGGAACTCGGGCCAGGTCGCCCAGTCGCCGACGAGGTTCGAGTTGGCGAGGATCACCCGCGGCGCCCACTCGTGCGTCTGCATCACCCCGACCGGCCGGCCGGACTGGACGAGCATCGTCTCGTCCGGCGCGAGCGTGGTCAGGGTGCGGACCATGGCGTCGTACGAGCGCCAGTCCCGTGCGGCCCGGCCGGTGCCGCCGTAGACGACGAGGTCGTCGGGACGTTCGGCGACCTCGGGGTCGAGGTTGTTCATGAGCATCCGCAGGGGGGCCTCGGTGGCCCACGAGCGGGCGGTCAGGGTCGTGCCGCGCGGGGCGCGGACGGGTCGGGCGCCGTCCATGGGTGGTCGTCCTCTCGGAAAGTGGTCGGTTGCGGGGGCTTGTCGGGGCCGGAAGAGGGTCGGGAGCGACCACTTTCCGGGGGAGGGGCTAGGCGAGGGGTCCGGTGACGGCCTCGACGGCGGCGAGGACGCGGCCGTCGGCGACGACCCGGACGGCCGTCTCGACGTCGGGGGCGAGCCAGCGGTCGGGGCCCGGGCCGGCGACGCCGGCGGCGCGCAGCACGCCGATCGCCGCGGCGCTCGCCGGGGAGGGCGCGAGCGGGGCACGCAGCTCGAGGCCGCGGGCGGCGGTCATCAGCTCGATCGCGAGGACGCGGGTCAGCCCGTCGACGCCGCGGCGCAGCTTGCGCGCCGCGGACCAGCCCATCGAGACGTGGTCCTCCTGCATGGCCGAGCTCGGGATCGAGTCGACCGAGGCGGGCACGGCCAGCCGCTTGAGCTCGGAGACGATCGCCGCCTGCGTGTACTGGGTGATCATCAGCCCCGAGTCGACGCCCGGGTCGTGGGCGAGGAAGGGCGGCAGCCCCCCGCTGCGGGCCGGGTCGAGGAAGCGGTCGGTGCGGCGCTCGCTGATGCTCGCCAGGTCGGCGACGACGATGGCCAGGAAGTCGAGCACGTACGCGACGGGGGCGCCGTGGAAGTTGCCGTTCGACTCGACGCGGCCGTCGTGGGTGACCACCGGGTTGTCGACGGCGGCGGCCAGCTCGGCCAGGGCGACCCGCTCGGCGTGGTCGACCGTGTCGCGGGCACCGCCCGCGACCTGGGGCGCGCAGCGCAGCGAGTACGCGTCCTGCACGCGGGTGCAGGCGCCCGGGTCCGTCGGGTCGGGCCGGTGCGAGGCGCGGACCGCGCTGCCCGCCAGGACGGCGCGGAGGTTCGCGGCCGAGGCGCGCTGCCCGGGGTGCGGGCGCAGGGACTGCAGGTCGTCGGCGAAGACCGCGTCACTGCCCAGCAGCCCCTCGACGCTCATCGCGGCGGTGACGTCGGCCACGCGCAGCAGCCGGCGCAGGTCGGTGAGCGCCAGCACGAGCATGCCGAGCATGCCGTCGGTGCCGTTGATCAGCGCGAGGCCCTCCTTCTCGGCGAGGACGACCGGCGCGATGCCGGCGTCCGCGAGGGCCTCGGCGGTCGGCCGCAGCGCCCCGGTCGCGTCGCGGACGACGCCCTCCCCCATCAGGGCCAGCGCGCAGTGGGCCAGCGGGGCCAGGTCGCCGGAGCAGCCGAGGCTGCCGTGCTCGTGCACGACCGGCGTCAGGCCGGCGTTGAGCAGGGCGACGTAGGCGTGCAGCGTCTCGCCGCGCACGCCGGTCCGACCGGTGGCCAGCGTCGAGATCCGCAGCAGGGCGAGCGCCCGGACCACCTCGCGCTCCACCTCCGGCCCCGAGCCGGCGGCGTGCGAGCGGACGAGGCTGCGCTGGAGCTCGGTGCGCCGCGCGAGCGGGATGTGCCGGGTGGCCAGGGCGCCGAAGCCGGTCGAGATCCCGTAGTGCGGCTCCGGGTCGTCGGCGAGCGCCTCGACGAGGGCCCGCGTGCGCCGGACCTCGGTCCACGCCTCCTCGCTGATGATGATCCTGGCGTCGTCCCGGGCGACGGCGACGACGTCGGTGATCGACAGCGGGCCGGTGCCGACGACGACGGTGGTGGAGGCGGTGCGCGTGGACATGTCCTCATCCCACGCCACCGCCCGGGCCGCGGCCACCGTCGTCACGCATATCCTGTCCCGGATCTGAGACAGTCGACGGCGGTCGGGAGGTGGCGTGGTGTCGAGCGCACCGGCGGCGGACCGCGTGCTCGACGTGCTGTCGCTGCTCGCGCGCGAGCCGGAGCCGGTCGCCGGCGGGACGGTCGCGGCGCGGCTCGGGCTGCCGCGCTCGACGGCGTACCGGCTCCTCGGCGTGCTGGTCGAGCGCGGCTACGTCACCTACCTCGCCGAGGAGCGCCGCTACGGGCTGGGGGTGGCCGCGTACGAGCTGGGGTCGGCCTACCAGCGCCAGGCGCCGCTGCAGCGCATCGCCCGCCCGCTGCTGCACCAGCTCGTCGACGGCGTGCGCGAGAACGCGCACCTCGCCGTCCTGCACGGGCGCGACGTGCTCTACCTGATCGAGGAGCGCGCGCCCGGACGGCCGCTGCTGATCACCGACGTGGGGGTCCGGCTGCCCGCCGTCCGTACGGCCAGCGGGCTCGCCCTGCTCGCCGCGCTGCCGCGGGCCCAGGTGCGGGCGCTGTTCCCCGACGCCACCGCGCTCCCGGGCGGGGAGAGCGACCCGGCCACCCCGACCGCCCTCGGCCGGGTGCTCGTCGACACCCGGAACCGCGGGCACGCGACGGAGGAGGGTTCGGTGACGGCGGGGCTGAGCTCGGTCGCGCAGGCCGCGCGCGACCACACCGGCTACCCCGTGGCCGCGGTGGCGATCACCTACGCCGCCGCCGAGGTCGACCCGGCGCGCCTGCGCGCCCTCGTGGACGCCGCCTCGGCCACCGCCGCCGCGCTGTCGCGCCGGCTCGGCTTCCGCGGCTGAGCGTGTCCGCCAGGACGTCGGCCACCGCAGCCACCTCTGGTGTGGACGACCCGTGCCGAGGCTCGGCGGCAGCGGCCTCAGATGTTCGCGCCGTCCGGCGGCACGCCGTCGGGCATCGCCGCGGCGGGCTCGGTGCCGTCGCCCGCGCCGGGGCAGTCGAGGTCGAGCGTGTACGCGGTCATCGACAGCGAGCCGTAGGCGTAGCCGTCGACGAGGACGTCGGCGCCGCGTCCGGCCGCACCGGCGAGCCCGGCGAGGTAGAGCAGCGGGATGTAGTGGTCGGGCGTCGGCACGGCGGTGCGGAAGTCGCGGTGCGCGCCGGCCGCGGCGACCTCGGTCGGGTCGTCGGCCATCGCCTGCTTGACGTGCTCGTCGAAGCGCTGCGCCCAGTCGAAGCCGGAGTCCGGCATCCGGGCGTCCATGCCGCCGAGGTTGTGCACGACGTTGCCGCTGCCGATGACCAGCACGCCCTGCTCGCGCAGCGGGGCGAGCCGCGCCCCGAGCTCGACGTGGTGGTCGAGCGGCTTGTCGGCGTTGATGCTGAGCTGCATCACCGGGATGTCGGCGTCGGGGAAGGTGTGCATCAGCACCGACCAGGTGCCGTGGTCGATGCCCCAGCTGTCGACGTCGGCGCCCACCCAGGTCGGGTGGACGGCGTCGCTCACCTCCTCGACGAAGGAGGGCATCCCGGGCGCCGGGTAGTCGACGTCGAAGAGCTCCTGCGGGAAGCCGTAGAAGTCGTGGATCGTGCGCGGGCGGGGCATCGCGGTGACGGCGGTCGCGTTGATGTACCAGTGCGCCGAGACCACGAGGATCGCCCGCGGCCGGGGCACGGCCTCGCCGAGCGCCCGCCAGGCGCGGGTGTAGCGGTTGTCGGCCAGGGCGTTCATCGGGTTGCCGTGCCCGATGAACGCGGCCGGCATCAGCGCGGGCGCGGCTCCGGCGTCGCTCACGGGTGCTCCTCTGCGTGGTGGTGATGGTGGTGGCCGACGGCGTGGTCGTGCCCGTGCTCGCGGGCGCCGTCCTGGGCGGCACCGTGCCCGACGCCGACGGGCTCGGGCGCCCCGACCGAGGAGACCCGGCCGACCCGTCCCCGGCCGACCCGACCCCGGCCGACCCGACCGCGGCGCCGGCGGTGAGGCCGGCGCCGTGCGCGGCGGCCGACGCGGCGGCGAGCACGTCCACGGCCGGTCGCCCGGTCTCGGCGGCGACGCGGGCCACGTCCTCGAACTCCGGCGTGGCCCGTACGACCCGGCCGCGCTCGTGGCTGACCTTGATGCCCACCCGGTGGCCGTCGACGGCGACGTCGACCCAGGTGCGCGGCAGCGCGTGCTTCTCCACCGTCGTCTGGCGCAGCCCGATCGTCGAGGTCTGCGCGTGCACGACCGAGCGCAGCCGGGGCGCGGACTCGGGCGTGCCGAGCACGGTCAGGACGTGCGCCGGGCGGCCCTTCTTCATGGCGATCGGGGCGAGCCAGGCGTCCTGCGCCCCGGCCCCGAGGAGCGCGGTGAGGACGCCCGGCCACAACCGCGGGTCGAGGTCGTCGACGTTCGCCTCGAGCACGACCCCGGTCTGGCCGCTGCCCGGCACCGGGACGCCCGTCCGGTCGCCGACGAGGACGCGGGTGAGGTTCGGCCGGCCCGCGGTGTCCCGGGTGCCGGCGCCGCTGCCCGAGGTCTCGAGGGTGAGGGCCGGCAGGTCCTCGCAGGCCTGGGCGAGCGTGGTCACCAGGGCCATGCCGGTGGGGGTGGTCAGCTCCCCCGGGCCGTCGCCGCGCACGCGCCAACCGCGGGACAGCTCGACGACCGCGGGACCCGGCACGGCGATGCGGCCGTGGGCCATCCGCACCGTCCCCGAGCCCAGGGCGACCTCGCCCGCGCTCAGGGTCTCGACCCCGAGGTCGGCGAGCGCGGCGCACACCCCGACGACGTCGGCGATCGAGTCCAGCGCGCCGACCTCGTGGAAGTGCACGTCGGCGGCGGGGATCCCGTGCGCGTGCGCCTCGGCGTCGGCGAGCCGGCCGAACACCGCCAGCGCGTCCCGGCGTACGCGCTCGTCCAGGGACGCGTCGGCGAGCATCACCTGGATCGTGCGCCAGTCGCGGTGCGGCGGGTCGTCGACGAGCATCCGCACGTCGGCCTTGGTCGCCCGCATGCCCGCGCGCGTGACCGTACGGACCTCGATGCCCACCGCGCCCGCGACGACCGCGTCGACCGCGGCCTGAACCGCGTCCAGCGAGGCGCCGGCGTCGAGCAGCGCGCCGAGCAGCATGTCGCCCGCGACCCCGGCCGAGGCGTCGACCCACGCGTGCCTCACGCGCCGTGCCCCTCGACGGGTGCGGCGGGCTCGGCGATCTGCGCGGCGAGGTGGCCGGCGCCGTAGCCGTTGTCGATGTTCACGACGCTCACCCCGGGCGCGCAGCTGTTGAGCATGGTCAGCAGGGCGGCGACCCCGCCGAACGACGCCCCGTAGCCCACCGACGTCGGGACCGCCACGACGGGGGCGCGCACCAGGCCGGCGACCACGCTGGGCAGGGCCCCGTCCATGCCGGCGGCCACGACGACCACACGGGCCGAGCGCAGCAGGTCGAGCCGGGACAGGATCCGGTGCAGCCCGGCGACGCCCACGTCGACGACCAGCTCGGCGGGCCGGCCGAGGTGCCGCGCGGTCAGGTACGCCTCGCGGGCGACGGGCAGGTCGGAGGTGCCGGCGGCCAGGACGAGCACGAGCCCCCCGGTCCCCTCCGGCGCCGCGGCCGGCCAGGCCACGATCCTCGCGACGGGGTCCCACGACGCGTCGGGCAGCGCCTCCAGGACCGCGGCGGCGTGCTCGTCGCCGGCCCGGGTGAACAGCGTCTTGACGTCGGGGCGCCCGGCGACGACCCGCGCGATCGCGCCGACCTGCTCGGGCGTCTTGCCCGCGCAGTAGACGGCCTCGGCGTAGCCGCGCCGCTCCTGACGCCCGAGGTCGAGCTCGGCGACGCCGGCGAGCGAGTCGCTCACGCCTGCCGGCCCATCGCGGACAGCGTGAACACCCCGGACTGCATCCCGCCCAGGTCGAGCGCGACGAACCGGAACCCGGCGCCCAGCACGGCCTCGCGCACCCCGGAGCGCACCGGCTCCGACACCGCCCGGACGAGGTCCTCGGCCGGCAGCTCCACCCGTGCGACCTCGCCGTGGTGGCGCACGCGCGCGTCGGCGAACCCCAGCCGCCGCAGCCCCTGCTCCGCCCGGTCGACCTGGCCGAGCTTCTCGGGCGTGACCTCGGTGTGGTGCGGGATGCGGGAGGCCAGGCACGGCGCCGCGGGCTTCTCGGCGCAGGGCAGCGCCCAGGTCCGGGCGAGCGCGCGGACGGCGGCCTTGTCCAGCCCGGCGTCGCGCAGCGGGGCCAGCACGCGGTGCTCGACCGCGGCCCGGCTCCCGGGGCGGTCGGGGCGCGCGGCGTCGTCGAGGTTCTCCCCGTACGCGACCGCGTCGAGCGCGTGGGTGCGCACGACCTCGTCGGAGATCTTGGTGAACAGCTCGTTCTTGCAGTGGAAGCAGCGGTCGGGGCCGTTGGCGCGGTAGGCCGGCAGGCTGCCCTCGTCGGTCGTCACCTCGACCAGGGCGGCGCCGATGACCTGGGCGACCTCGTGGGCCGCGGCGCGCTCGTCCGCGGCGAGGCTGGGCGAGACGCCCAGGATCGCGACGACCCGGCTCGGCCCGAGCACCCGCACCGCGGCGGCCAGCAGGACCGAGGAGTCGACCCCGCCGGAGAAGGCGACGCCGAGGCGGTCCACGCCGGCGAGGGCGCGCTCCACGGCGCCGAGCGCCTGCTCCTCGACGGTGGGCTCTGCTAGCGCGGGCACGACGGCTCCGATCCGGTGGTCGTGGTGACGGCTCGAGGGTCTCGGGCCGGGAGCCCGGTGCGGGCTGCCGGCATGAAGTCTCCCCCGCCCGGGCCACGACGTGCGGCGTCGGTCCTGCCGGACGGGCGCAGCCGGTAGAGCACCTCGCCGGCGTGCGGCTCGACGAACGTGTCCGGGTCGGCCTCGTACGCGGCCACGTCGACGCTCGCGGGGTCGAGGTAGGTGAGGTTCACCGACTCGACCACCTCGCGCGGGATGCCGGTGGCCAGCGTGACCCGGACGCGGTTGCGCTCCCCGTGCTCGGGGTCCCAGGTGCCCTGCCCGCGCAGGTGCGTGGAGTGCGCCAGGTCGCCCCAGGGCCGGTCGGAGAACCTCTCCCACTGCCCGACGAAGTAGTCGCGGTTGTGGTAGCCGATCTCGGTGATGTGCGGGTGCATGACCGACACCTCGGTGATGTGCGGCGCGTAGACGATCACCTCGCCGCCGTCGGCCACGACCGGCTCCAGCTTGTAGAAGCCCTTGGCCGCGGTCCAGAGGTCCGCGTAGCGGCGGGGCATGATCGACAGCACCCGCCGCACGGGCGCGTCGAGGTAGGTGACGTGCGTCTGCGCCGAGACCTCCGCGCACGCCGCCCAGGCGTCCTCGGGCGTGCCGAACGCGGCGGCGTGCAGCGTGTCGGTGCCCGACGCGACGACGAGGCACAGCGCCAGCCGGCGCGCGTCGATCATGGACGAGGCCTCGTTGATCAAGGCCCGTACGGGCGTGACCCCCGCGGTCCCGATCATCTCCGCGCTGGTGATCAGGGCGCCCACCCAGTGCGACAGGTCGATCAGCTGCTGGCCCGAGACGCCGGGGAAGAAGTACTTGTTGCCGCCGGAGAAGCCGACGACCTCGTGCGGGAAGACCGGCCCGACGACCAGCGCGACGTCGGCCTCGGCCACGTGCCGGTTGATCGTCACCTCCACCGGGGTGTCCACCAGCAGCCCCCCGGTCAGCTCGGCCAGGCGGGCGGCCGGGATCGTGCCGAGCGTCGTGAACGTGTCCGGCGCCCAGGACTCGTGGTTGAGGACCCGCCAGCCCGGATAGGTCTCCTCCGACCGACCGGGCTCGTGGCCGAGGTGGCGGGCCAGCTGCTCCTCGCTCATGCCCTGGTGCGTGCCCAGGGCGATCAGCACCGTGACCTCCGCGGCCCGGCCGCTCAGCGCGTCGTGCACGGCCCGCAGCAGCAGCGGGAGCGGGCAGGTGCGGGTGGCGTCGGGCACCACGAGGCAGACGCGCGCGCCGTCGAGGTCGGCGCCGGCCAGGCTCTCGAGGACGAAGGCCCGGACCTGCTCGGGACCGAGCCGCTCTCCCGGGCCACCGATCCGGCGGGCCGCGGCCGGGTCGCCCGGGTCCGTCCCGTACGCCGGTGCCGTCGTCGTGGTGGCCATGGCGCCACCCTGCCCGCACCCCCCGAGCGGCACAAGGCGAGGGGCTCCTCCCCGGCAACAAGCGGCAACGCCGCGCTTCCGGCCGCGCCCGCGTGCGGTAGAGAGTCCTCGTGCCCCCTGACCTGCCCGTGCTGCTCGTGCTCGACCTGATCGGCACCTTCGCCTTCGCGCTGAACGGCGCGCTCACCGCGATCCGCGCCGTCGACGTCGACCTGGTCGGCGTGCTGACCCTCGGGATCATCACCGCCGTCGGCGGGGGCATCGTGCGCGACGTGCTGCTGGGGGCGCTGCCGCCGGCGACGTTCGTGGACTGGCGCTACCTCGCGGTCGCGGCCGGCGGGGCCCTGATCGCGTTCTTCTTCAGCCGTCGGCTGCGCCGGCTGCGGATCTCGATCCACGTGCTCGACGCCGCCGGGCTGGGCCTCTTCGCCGTGACGGGGACCGGCAAGGCGCTCGAGCTCGGCATGGGTCCGGCCCAGGCGATCCTGCTCGGCGCCCTGACCGGGGTGGGCGGCGGCACCATCCGCGACGTGCTGATCCGGCGCGTGCCCGACGTGCTGCGCACCGGCCTCTACGCCGTCCCCGCCCTGCTCGCCGCGGCCCTCGTCGTCCTCACCCGCCGGGGCGGGGTCGACGAGGTCCTCGGTGCCCCGGCCGCCGTGGCCGCCGCCGGCGTGTGCTTCGCCGTGCGGATGCTCGGGCTGCGCTTCCACCTGAACGCCCCGCGCCCGCCCGGCGTCCCCCGCCGGCGTCCCGGCCAGACCCGCTGAGCCCGCGGCGACGACGGAGCCAGCGCCGCCGAGGTCGCGGTGAGGCACTGGCCCGCGGCCGCCCGCGCCCGCCCGCGGTCCTCAGGGGACGAGGGCGACCTTGCCCGCGCGCCCGGTGTCGGCGAGCCGGTAGGCCGCGGCGGCGTCGTCGATGCCGAAGCGGTCGGTGACGATGACCTCCGGGTGCAGGTCCCAGTAAGGGAGGCGGGCGACGAGCTCGCGCATGTGCTCGAGGTTCGTCACCCAGGAGCCGATGATCGTGATCGAGGGGTGGATGAGCGTCGGGCTGACCTCGGGCACCGTCATCGCGTTGCCCTCGCCGACGAGGACCATGCGACCGCGCTCGCGCAGCAGCGCGATCGCCGAGCTGCGACCGGGCTCGCTGCCGGAGCAGTCGACGGCCACGTCGGCGCCGCCGCCGCTGACGGCCCGGGCCGCCTCGACCTCGTCGGGCGCGAAGGCCTGGTCGACGGCCCCGATCCGCAGGGCGAGCTCGCGGCGCTCGGGGCTCGGGTCGAGGCCCACGCGGGGGGTCGCGCCGAGCTTGGCGCCGAGCAGGCCGGCGGCCAGGCCGACCGGTCCGAGCCCGACGACGGCGAGCGCGTCGCGACCGCTGAGGTCGGCCCGGATCAGGGCCTCGTACGCCGTGCCGAAGCCGCAGGCGACGCAGGCCCCGTCGAGGAAGCTGACCGAGTCGGGCAGCACGACGCAGTCGCGCTCCTCGGCCAGGATCAGGTCGGCGTGCCCGCCGTCGCGCTGCCAGCCGTACGCGGCCCGCTGCGGTGCGGAGCAGCTGATCTGGTAGCCGCGGACACAGGAGTCGCACTGCCCGCAGCCGCTGATGTGGTAGACGCAGACCCGGTCGCCGACCGAGAGCCGGACGGCACCCGGACCGACGGCGACGACCTGGCCGGCGGGCTCGTGACCGGCCACGACGCCCTGGTACATCTCGGCCGGGTCGCCCTGGGCGTGCTCGCGGTAGATGGCCCGGATGTCGGAGCCGCAGATGGTCGAGGCCTTCATCGCCAGCAGCACCTGGCCGGGGCCGGGCTCGGGGTCGGGGAGCTCGCGGACCTCGGCGGTCGAGTCGCCGGGCAGGAACACGCCACGCATCAGGTCTCCGTTCGTCGACCCGGCGCCGTGCGCGCCGGGTGCTGGTCGGCGTGCGGGGCGGGACGGCCGCACCGCTGCGCTCGGAGGTTACGCGCGTCAACCCTCCTCCTCGTCCACGGGCACGCGTCGGTGGCGCTGGTCATCAGCGACACCACCGACGCCGACCTCGACGGCCGCGAGTCCGGCTGGCGCCGGGCCCATGCGCGCAACCGCCGGAGCCCGGGGGCGGTCGAGCGGGCCGCCTTCACGCGCCCCGGGGGGTACGAGACCGGCCTGCGGCTGCTGCGGGGGTCCGCCCGCCCGACGGCGGTCGTCACCGGCTCGGACCTGCAGGCCGTCGGCGTGCTGCGTGGCGCCCGCGAGGAGGGCCTCGACGTGCCCGGCGACCTCGCCGTGGCCAGCGTCGACGGCACCGAGGAGGCGAGCTTCAGCTGGCCGTCGCTGACGACCAGCCGCCAGCCCGTCGCGGAGATGGCGGAGGCGGCCGTCGGTGCGGTCCTCGGCCCTCTGCTGACCTCGGGGCACCGGACCTTCGCGACCGGGCTCGTCCTCGGCGGCTCCTGCGGCTGCCGAGCGCGCCAGGCCTGAGGCCGGCGGCGAGCAGCACGGTGAAGGCCCGGTCGTCGCGGACCAGCCCGACGACGACCGCAGCCGCGAGCAGCACCGCCACGACGAGCGCCACGGTCCGGACCACGCGCTGCCGCTGCCTCGGCCCATTCTCCCAGCCCGGGCGCCACGACCGGCTCGCCGGCCCTGCCGTCGCGAGCGCGCCGGGACCGTCGGAACGACCTCGTACGCTCTCGGCGTGAGCCGACGATGAGCCGACGATGAGCAAGGTCGACGCCCAGCGCGCGATGCGCGAAGCGAAGTACGCCCGCCTGCGGGCGAGCGGTCCGACGCGCCGCGAGGCGGCCGCCCAGGCCGCACCCCAGGCGGCCCGCGAGGCGGCACCCCAGGCGCCGGACGCCCTGGTCGAGGAGGTCGCCGCCGCCCCCGCCCCGGACCGGAAGCCCACGAGGCCGCGCGCCAAGAAGGTCGCCTCCCCCGCCGCACCCGGCGGCTCCGAGGACGCCCTCCTCCCCGTCGACGCGCCGCCCACGAGCGGCCTGTGCGGGCACAAGTCCATGAACGGGCGCACCTGCACCCGCGAGGCGGGCCACGCCGAGAAGAGCCACCGCTACGGCTGAGCCGCCGCCGGCAGGACCCGTCGGGGTCGACGCCGGCTCAGGCCACCGCGAGGGCGTCGAAGAGGCGGGAGCGGAGCGCCCCCAGCGCGGACGCGCGGGCCCCGAGCAGCGGTGCCGCGGTGCCGAGACCGGCCTGCACGACCGGGGTGGGCGCCACCAGGAGGTCGCCCGTGCGCGCGACGAGGCGGGCCATGAAGTCGGCGGCGCCCGCCCAGGGACCCCCGACGACGAGCGCGGCCGGGTTGAGCAGCGCGGCGACCGACCCCAGCACCCCCGCCACGGCCTCCACGACCGCGTCGCGGCGTCGCCCGTCCTCCGCGCGCTCGCTCGCGAGCACGCGGACCACCTCGTCGACCGCGATGGTGTCCGACCCCGGACGCAGCAGCCCGAGCGCCCCCAGGCACTCCACGAGCGGCATCGCTCGCCCGCCCGGACCGACGGTCCAGACGTGCGCCGGCTCCCCGGCCAGGCCGGTGTGCCCGCGTACGAGCCGGCCGCCCTGCACGACGGCGCCGCCGAGCCCGTGGCCGAGGTGGAGGTAGCAGAAGTCGTCCAGGCCAGCCGCCACCCCGGCGTCGCGCTCGGCCAGGGCGGCCCAGTTCACGTCGTTGTCCACCTCGATCGCCACCTGCAGGAGGGGTTCGAGCAGGGGCCGGACGTCGAGCTCGTCGACGAGGAAGGGCGAGTGGGGCAGGTGGACGAGGCGGCCCGACGTGCGGTCGACCGGTCCGGCGAGCGAGAGCGCGCAGGCGCGTACGGGTCCGGGGAGGTCCGCCGTGGCCTCCTCGACCAGGGCCACCAGCAGCGGCGCGAGCTCGGCGGCCGCGACCGGGGCCGGGGTCGTGCGCGCCGCGCGCCGCAGCGCCTCGCCGCGGACGTCGAGGACCTCGGCGACCAGGCCGTCCGGACCGCCCTCGAGGGCGAGCGCGACCCCGAGGTCGTCGCGGAGCCGGTAGTGCACCCCGGCCGGCCCCCGGCGCCCGGAGGGCGCGGCGCCGGCGTCGACCAGGACGCCGTCGTGCTCCAGGCGTCGCACCGCCTCCGAGACCGTCGGCTTGGAGATCCCGGTGGCGGCGGCGATCTCGGCCCGCGTCATCGCCACGGTGGCGAGCAGCTGGTCGACCACGTGCCGGTCGGTGATCCGCCGCAGCAGGGCCAGCGAGGCCCGGGGCGGGCCGGCCGCGTCGCTCATCGGTGCCTCTCGTCGGGCGCCGGTGGCCGGCGGACGGAACTGTAAGGAGTCCTTGCACATTAGCCCTCCGGTGCCCTACAGTTCCAGCGCGTTCAGTTAAGAGTCCTCACTAGAACACCCCGGAGGTCACGCCCCATGTCCACGAGCACCGCTGCCCCCACGCCCGTCAGCCCGCTGACCGGGCTCCCGCACTGGGAGACCCTCCCCGAGGACCTGCCCGCGGCGACCGCCGAGATCAAGGTGGCCATCCGGGCACGGATCGAGGCGTCCGGCAGGACGGTGCGGCAGGTGGTCGAGGAGGTCGAGGCGTTCCTCGAGGGCGAGATCGCCGACATCGAAGCCACCCGTGCCCGCGGCGAGGACGTCTGGCCCGTGATCGACTACGCCGACATCGAGGCGGGCACCGTCAGCGAGGAGCAGCTCGCGCTGCTCAGGCGCCGCGGCTGCGCGGTGGTGCGCGGGCACGTCGACCGCGCCGAGGCCGAGGGCTGGGACGCCGGGATCGTCGACTACGTCGAGTCCAACCGCTTCTTCGAGACCTACGCCGGACCGGCCGACGACTTCTTCGGCAGCCTCGGCGCCGAGATGAGCAAGCCCGAGATCTACCCCGTCTACTGGTCGCCGGCCCAGATGGAGGCCCGCCAGCACCCGCGGATGGCCACGGTGCAGGCCTTCCTGAACCGCCGCTGGACCTCCGAGAGCGAGGGCCGGCGCTGGTTCGACCCGGAGGTCGACACGCTCTACCCCGACCGGATCCGCCGCCGCCCGCCGGGCGCGACGTCGGGCGGGCTCGGCACCCACCTCGACCCCGGCACGCTCGACCTCTGGATGACCGAGGGCTACCAGCTGCACTTCCGGCACCTGTTCTCCGGCGACGTCGCCGCGTACGACCCGTGGGACGCCGCCTACCGCACCGAGGCGGCGCAGTACCCGGGCTCGACGATGTGCTCGGCCTTCCGCACCTTCCAGGGGTGGACCGCCCTGAGCGAGATGCGCCACGACCAGGGCGTCCTGCACACGGTGCCGATCCCGAAGGCGATGGCCTACCTGATGCTCCGCCCCCTGCTCGAGGACGTCGAGGAGGGCGAGATGTGCGGCGTGCAGCCGAACCGCACCTTCCCGGTCAACGAGCGCTACCACGCGATCCTGACCCGCGCCCTGTCCGGCATCCCCGACGTCGCGCCCGGCGACTCGGTCTGGTGGCACTGCGACATGGTCCACGCTGTCGCACCGGTCACCGACCAGCAGGGCTGGGGCAACGTCATCTACGTCCCGGCCGCGCCCCGCTGCCCCAAGAACGAGGCGTACGCCGCCTCCGTGCGCGAGGCGTTCCTGTCCGGGCGAAGCCCGTCGGACTTCCCCGAGGAGGACTACGAGGCGAGCTGGCCGAACCGCTTCTCGGTGGACCGGCTCAACGAGATCGGGCGCCGCGGGCTCGGCCTCTAGCCCCGGTTGCAGCGCAGCCGGAGCTCCCGAGACCGGCCGGCTAGAGCGCCGAGCCGTCACCGAGCTGGTGGTACGCGCGGTCGTGGTAGACCAGCGGCGCCGTGGCGCCGGCCTGGGCCGACTCGAGCACCCGGACGAGGACCAGGAAGCTGGAGCCGGCGGGGATGCGCTGCACGATCTCGCCGCGCACCCAGGCCGGGGCGTCGTCGAGCACGGGCTCGCCCGTCGGCAGGCGGTGCCAGTCCACGCCGGCGAACCGGTCGACCCCGCGGGTGGCGAAGCGGGCCGAGACGTCGACCTGCTCGGCGCCGAGGAAGCTGACGGTCAGCGTGCTCGCCTCCGACAGCGACGGCCAGGCCGACGAGGTCGCGGCGACCGAGAAGGCCAGCAGCGGCGGGTCGGCGGAGACCGAGATGACCGAGGTGGCGGTGAAGCCCACCGGGCGCTCGCCGTCGGCGAGCGCGACGACCGCGACGCCGGCCGGGTGGCGGCGGAAGATCGCCTTGAACGTCTCCGCCGCGACCGGGGCGGCCACGTCGGCGACCGGGGCCGGTGCGACCTCGGTCAGCGGGGCCACCGGCAGGCCCTGACGGGTGGCGGTGCAGGGGTCGGCGTTCATGCGGTCCTTCCGCGAGGCGTTCGTGCGGCCGGGTCTGCTCCGGCCACTGGCGACAACGGGCGGGAGGCGTCACGCATTCCACCCCTCGGCCCGTGCGTGGCGGGGTCAGCGATGGTGGTGCTCCGGCTCGTGGGCGCGGTGGCCGACCGGCTCGAGCTGGAAGGTGCAGTGCGCGACGTCGAAGTGCTCCCCGAGGCAGGTGCCGAGGGTGTCGAGGATCTCCCCGGAGCGGCCCGACGCGAGGTCGCCCCCGGCGACGACGACGTGCGCGGAGAGCACGGGCAGGCCGCTGGTGATCGTCCAGACGTGGAGGTCGTGGACCTCGACCACCCCGGGCGTCTCCTCCATGTGGCCCCGGACGCGGTCGAGGTCGACCCCGCGCGGCGTCGCCTCCAGCAGGACGTCGACGACGTCGCGGATCAGCGACCAGGCCCGGGGCAGGATGAGGCACACGATGAGCACCGAGGCGAGCGCGTCGGCCTGCGTCCACCCGGTCGCCCGGATGACCCCGGCGGCGAGCACGACGGCGACCGAGCCGAGCAGGTCGCCGAGGACCTCGAGGTAGGCGCCGCGCAGGTTCAGGCTCTCGTCCTTGCCGCCCCGGAGCACGAGCAGGCCCACGACGTTGGCGGCGACACCGACGAGCGCGACGACGAGCATCAGCCCGCTCGACACCGCGGCGGGGTCCTGCCAGCGGCGTACGGCCTCGACCAGCACGAGCGCGGCGATGGCCACGAGCAGCACGCCGTTGACCAGGGCGGCGAGCACCTCGGCGCGCTGCAGGCCGAACGTCCGGGCGCTCGTCGCCGGACGCGCGGCGAGGACCGAGGCGATGAGGGCGATGAGCAGCCCGGCGGAGTCGGTGAGCATGTGACCGGCGTCGGCGAGCAGGGCCAGCGACCCCGACAGCAGCCCACCCACGACCTCGGCGACGAAGACCGCCGCCGTGATGCCCAGCACGGCGATCAGCCGGCGACGGTGCCGCCCGGTCGCGGTCAGCGAATCGTGGCCGCGCGCGTGGTCGTGGCCCATCAGCCGACCGCGCGCGAGGCGACCGGTCTGCGGTCGCGCAGGCGGGCGAGGTGGGCGCTGAGGGTGCTCCGGGCGGGTCCGAGGTGCGCGGTCGGGTCGGCGACGCGGTGCTCGCTCACCGGCGCCCTCACTCGATGGGCCCGGGGTCCGGGATCGGTCGCGGGTCGCCGGGCGGGCTGATCGGCGGACCCGGGTCGGGGGTCGGCACCGGCTCGGGCCCCGTCGGCCCGGGCACCGGTCCGACCGGCTCGGTCGGGACGGTCTCGCTCGTCGTCCGGCTCACCGTGACGGCTCCTCCTCGAAGACCCGGGACACCTTGTGCTGGGCGGCCTGCGCGCGCGGCCGCACGGTCAGGCGGTCGACGTCGACGTGGTGCGGCAGCGAGGCGATCCAGCGGATGGTCTCGGCCACGTCGTCGGCCACGAGCGGCTCGGCGACGCCGGCGTAGACCGTGGCCGCGCGCTCCGCGTCACCGGCGTAGCGGTTCAACGCGAACTCGTCGGTGCGGACCATCCCCGGGGCGACGTCGTGGACGCGTACGGGCGAGTCGACCAGCTCCAGGCGCATCGCGCCGGCGACCATCCGCTCGGCCGCCTTGGCCCCGCAGTAGCCGGCGCCGCCCTCGTACGGCGCGTCCGCCGCGGTCGAGGTCAGGAAGACGATCTGGCCGCGGTTGGCGACCAGCCGCGGGAGCAGGGCCTGCGTGACCCGGGCGCTGCCGATGACGTTGGTCGCGTACATCCGCTCCCAGGCGTCGAGGTCGGCCTCGGCCACGGGCTCCTGGCCCAGGGCCATGCCCGCGTTGTTCACCAGCAGGCTCACGTCGTCGGGGACCGAGGCGGCCAGCGCCTCCACCGACGCGCGGTCGGTGACGTCGAGCACGGTCGCGATGCCGCCGATCTCGGCGGCGAGGGCCTCGACCCGGTCGGCCCGGCGGGCGGCGCAGACGACCGTCCAGCCGTCCCCGGCGAGGGCGCGTGCGGTGGCCGCCCCGATCCCGCTGCTCGCCCCGGTCACGACCGCCGTCCCTGCTGCTCCCACGCCCCCATCCTCGCGGCCGGGAGAAGTCCGGCGTCGGGCGGGGTTGCGGCCGGACAGGGGCGCGTCCCCGTCGGGCACCACGACCGCCACCCGCTCCGGCGCTGTCACCAGACCCCGGCCGGCTCGGCGACCGGGAGGGTCAGAGGGCGCCGTACGCGTACGTGGGGTGCAGCCGGACGACCACCCGGCGCTCGGCCACCATGGCGCGGCGGTAGTCCTCCCAGTCCTCGTGCTCGCCCGAGATGCCCCGGTAGAGCTCGACGAGCTCGTCCACGGCGGCGTCGTGCTCCCCGGCCGAGACCGCCGACAGCGTGACGTCGCCCTCGAGGACGGCGTAGGACCAGAAGGTCTCCCCGTCGACCTTGAGCGCGGCCCAGGGCGTGCGCCGCAGGTTGTGGAACTTGGCCCGGTCGGCCGTCGTGGAGACCCGCACCAGGCCGTCGTCGCCCACGAGGTGGACGACGTTCGACAGCTGCGGGCGTCCGTCGCGGCGCAGGGTCACCAGCACCGAGCGGTGCGTGGCCCGGGCCGCACCCAGGCCGTCCTCGAGGTCCACGCCGGCTCCCTAGCGCCCGTCGCGCTCGCCGGTCGCGTCCAGGACCGGTGCGTCGTCGGCGCTCTCGTCGAGCCGGCCGGCCTCGTCGCTGCACTCGCTCATGGGTGCTCCTGGGGTCTGCTCCCTCGCGGGGAGGGCGCCGTCCGACGCCTCACGGTCACTGTGGCACGAGCCCTGAGCACCGTGGCACGAGCCCTGAGCCGGCGGCGGTGGGACGGCTAGCCTCGTGCGGGTGAGCGAACCCACCCAGGACCCGGCGCAGGACCCGACGGCTCAGGACGCGACGGCTCAGGACCGCGACCCCCGCGTCGAGGAGCGGGCCCTGCTCCTGCCCGAGGAGCGGGCCGCCGGCAGCGACGACCCCGAGGCCCAGGCCGCGGCGATCCTCGCCGACTCCGACCTGCGCGAGGAGCAGCCCGGGCGCACGCAGCAGGACTCGCCCCAGTCGCCGGACCTCTCGGCCGACGACTGAGGCCGCCCTCCCCCGTGCGGGGAGAGCGGCCTCAGGCGACGGGTCGGGCTCGGGTCAGGGGACGGGTCAGGAGATGGACTGCGACTTCGCGAACGTCTCCTTGCCGTCCTTGACGATCTCGACCGTCAGGTCCTTGGCGCTCGTGTCGCCGGTGGCCGGGTCGATCTTGATCTCCTTGCCGAGCACGGACTGGTCGGCCGGGATGGTGATGCCCTCGCCGCTCAGCACCGCGTCGTTCACGCCCTTGCGGGTGCCGTCGGACTTGGCCACGGCGGCCAGGATGACCTGCATCGCCGCGACGCCGTAGAGCGGGTAGGAGCCCTCGGGCGCCTTGCCGTACTTCTTCTCGTACGCGTCGAGCAGCGTGGCGCCGGCGCCGCCGGCCTCCTTGAGCTGCTGCTGCGTCAGGCCGGCGAAGGTGAGGTACATGCCCTTCGACTGGGCGAGGGCGAGCAGGTCGGGGTAGCCGGTGAAGCCGTCGGGTCCCATCAGCTTGACGCCGGTGTTGTCGCCGAGGACGGACACCTTGTCCTTGATCAGCTGGCCGCCGTTGTTGTCGTAGATGCCGCCGAGGTAGACGAGGTCGGCCCCGGAGGCCTTCACCGACTGGAAGAGCGCGGTGTAGTTCGGCTGCTTGGCGTCCCAGCTCTGCTCGCCGACGACCTCGATGCCGTTCTGCTTGGCCGCGTCGGCGAAGGCCTTGGCCACCCCGACCCCGTACGTCTGGTTGTCGTTGAGGACGAACGCCTTGGTGACCTTGAGGTCCTCCTTGGCGAAGGCCGCGGCACCCTGGCCCTGGTAGTCGTCGGTGGTGATGACGCGGGCGTAGCTGCGCGTGCCGCTCGGGTAGTACTTGTCGGGCTCGCCGACGTCCCAGGTCTTCGTCAGGCCCGGGTTGGTGTTGGCGTTGCTCACCATCAGCATCGGGCCGTCGGCGTCCTGGTTCAGCGTCGGCAGCATGATCTTCGAGCAGCCCGAGTTGAAGGCCCCCATGACCGCGACCTCGTTGGCGTTGGCCACGTGGTCGGTCGCGTTCTTGGCGCAGGCCGCGTCGTCCCAGGCGCCCTTGGCCGCGGTCGCGTCGTCGTAGGTCTGCAGCTTGACGGTGTGGCTGCCCGCCTTCGACCCGATCTGGTCGAGGTAGAGCTGGACCAGCTTGTTGGTCGAGTCGTTGGTCGACGCGGCCGGGCCCTGCAGCGGCAGGTCGGTCGACACGATCAGCTCGCTCGCGGCGTCCTGGCCGGTGCTCGCGCCGGTGTCGGCGCCGTTCGCGCAGGCCGAGAGCGTCAGCGCGCCGAGGGCTCCGAGCACCGCGAGGCGGGTGAGGGGTGAGGGGGGCATGGCATCTCCTGGGTTCGTCGAGCCGGCGCGGCGTCGATGACGGGTCGGCCGTCTCCTTACCCGGAAGCGGGGAGGACCAGCGCTCGTGACCCGCCTCGGCGGACCCGCGCCTCAGCCGCCCTGCGCCGCCCGCGACTCCAGCGCGTCCGCGAGCTCCTCGAGCCAGGTCGCGACCCCGTCGGGGCCCTGGACGACGACGTCGGCGAGGTCGGAGAGCGCGTCCTCCTCGTGCGAGGCGGAGCAGACGAGCAGCCCGCCCAGCCCCTCGGCGCGGAGCTGCTCGACGACCCGGAACGCCGGCAGGTCGCCCAGGTCGTCGCCGACGAAGACCACCTGGGAGGCGCCGCGCTCGGCCACGATCGAGCGCAGCGCGACGCCCTTGTCGATGCCGGGCGAGCGGATCTCGAGGACGTTCTTGCCCGGCTCCACGACCATCGCGTGCCGTTCCGCGAGGTCGGTCAGCGGTCCCGACAGCGCCTCGAAGGACACGTCGGGGTCGGGCAGCTGGCGGGTGTGCACGACGACGGCCCGCCCCTTGTGCTCGACGCGCGCCGCGCCCTGGCCCAGGCGGTCGAGCAGCGGCGGGATCTCGGCCTCGAGGTCGGCGACCTGGTCGGGCCCGGGCGGGATCACGAACTCGTCGGTGGCAGCGTCCCAGCGCTCGACCCCGTACTGGCCCAGCACCACGAGCCTCTCCAGGCCCGCGACCCCGCGGAAGCCGCCGAGCCGTACGGCGGTCTGCGCCGGCCGCCCCGTGACCACGGCCACCGTGCCCAGCAGCGGGCCCAGGCGGGCCAGCGCGGCGACCGCCCGGGGCTCGGCGTGCGCGTGGTCGGGATCGGGGACGATCGGCGCCAGGGTGCCGTCGAAGTCGATCCCGATCAAGGTCTGGCCCGGGTGCTCCAGCACCGCGTCGAGCCGGGAGCGCGCCCGCGGGCCGGAGGTCATGGGAGGAGCCTGACAGACGCCGGCGCCGCCCGCGACCGGCTCCCGGACCGGCGGGCACGCCCGGACCCCCGTAGGGTCGACCGCGTGAACGGACGACGACGATGACGGCCGAGCCGGAGCGAACCGACGAGGCCCCGGCGTCCGAGGGCGGCGCTCCGACCCGCAAGGCGGACTTCGTCGTGGTGGCCAACCGGCTGCCGGTCGACCGGGTCGAGAACGCCGACGGCACCACCACCTGGCGCACCTCCCCGGGCGGGCTCGTCACCGCGCTCGAGCCCGTGATGCACTCCCACCACGGGGCGTGGGTCGGCTGGCACGGCGCCCCGGACGAGGTGCTCGACCCCTTCGAGAACGACGACCTGGAGCTCGTGCCGGTCCCGCTGTCGGGGAGCGAGGTCACCGACTACTACGAGGGCTTCTCGAACGCGACGCTCTGGCCGCTCTACCACGACGTCGTCGCGCCGCCGGAGTTCCGCCGGGAGTGGTGGGACGCGTACGTGCGCGTCAACCAGCGCTTCGCCGACCGGACCGCGACCGTCGCCGGCGAGGGCGCCGTGGTCTGGGTGCAGGACTACCAGCTGCAGCTGGTCCCGCAGATGCTGCGCGAGCAGCGCCCCGACCTGCACATCGGCTTCTTCCTGCACATCCCCTTCCCCCCGACCGAGCTCTACATCCAGCTGCCGTGGCGCGACCAGATCCTGCGCGGGCTGCTCGGCGCCGACCTGGTCGGCTTCCAGCTCGGGGGCGGCGCCCAGAACTTCCAGCGCCTGGTGCGCCAGCGGCTGCACCTCGACACCCGCCGCGAGTTCGTGCACGCCGCCGACGGGCGCACCGTCATGGCCCGCGCCTACCCGATCTCGATCGCCGCGGAGGCGCTGCACGCGCTGGCGTCGAGCGAGCAGACCGCGGCTCGTGCGGCCGAGATCCGCGACGACCTGGGCAACCCGAAGGTGCTGTTCCTCGGCGTCGACCGGCTCGACTACACCAAGGGGCTGCCGGAGCGGATCCAGGCGTTCGGCGAGCTCGTGGCCGAGGGCAAGATCGACCCGGAGGAGGCCGCGCTCGTGCAGGTGGCCACCCCATCGCGGGAGCGCGTCGAGCAGTACCGGCACCTGCGCGACGACATCGACCGCCAGGTCGGGCGGATCAACTCCGAGGTCGGCCGCATCGGCCGTCCGCCGATCACCTACCTGCACGCCTCCTACCCGCGCGAGGAGATGGCCGCGCTCTACCGCGCCGCCGACGTCATGATCGTCACGCCGCTGCGCGACGGCATGAACCTCGTGGCCAAGGAGTACGTGGCCTGCCGCCAGGGCGACGACGGCGCGCTCGTGCTGAGCGAGTTCGCCGGGGCCGCGCGCGAGCTGCGCCAGGCGTACCTGATCAACCCGCACGACATCGACGGGCTCAAGGAGACGATCCTCGAAGCCATGAACGCGCCCGCGCGGGTCAAGGCGCGCCGGATGCGGCTGCTGCGGCGCCAGGTCTTCGAGCACGACATCGACAGCTGGGCGCGCGCCTTCCTCGACGACCTCGACCGGGTCGTGGCCGACCAGGTCGACTGGCCGGCCCGCGCCCTGGGCAGCGCGGCGAACCGCGAGCAGGCCTGACCCGGACGGTCGGGACCGGTCAGCGCAGGCGGGCGCGCAGCCGGGCGAGGTCGGCGCTCGACAGGCCGCAGCCCTCGAGGAGGTAGCGCTCGAGGGAGCCGTAGTCGGCCGTGAGCTGGTCGCGCGCCGCCTGCAGCCAGGTGAGGTCCACGCGCCCGCCGGAGTACGCCCGGGTGGCGAGGTAGTCGCTGTCGCGGACCTCCTCGGCGACCCCGGCCACGCGCTGGGCGAGCTCGGAGAGCCACCCGGTGCGGTCCTTGCCGCCGGCGCAGTGGATGAGGACCGGCGCCTCGGAGCGGGCGACGAGGCGCAGCACCCGCCCGACGGACGCCCGGCTCGCCGGGCGCGAGACGTAGCCGCGGTAGAACTCGAGGTAGCTGCCCGCGTTGCTGATCAGGTACTGGTGGCGCGCCACGCCGGGGATCGAGGGGTCGCTGCCGGAGTTCATCGCCACCATCGCGGTGATCCCCAGGTCCCCCACCACCCGCTTCTCCAGCGCGGTGCAGCCGTCCAGGTCGTTGGTGCGCCAGAGGTCGCGGACCCCGAGCACCGGGCGGAAGTTCCGTGCGGTCGTCAGCCGCACCCGCGACGCCGGGCGGTCGACGGCGCCGACGCCCGAGCCCCACCACACCGTGCCGCGCGCGAACGGCTGACCGTAGGTGTTGCGGCCGGAGATGCGGCGCCGGACCTCGCGCCGCAGCGGGGCGCCGAGCACGCTCGACCCGCCGGCTGCGGTGTAGGTCGTCAGGATCCGGCCGACGACGGGCACGGCGGCCCGCGCCGTGCGCGGGGTGCCCACCAGGGCGGTCGTGGCGAGACCCAGCGCGCCGCCGAGCAGTGCGCGTCGCGGGAGGGGGCGCCCTGGCGTCGTGGGCGGGAGGACGAGCTCGTCCGTGGGGTGCGTCACCGTGGGCCTCCTGGTCGCTCCCGGCGGGGGTCCGGGGCGTGCTGCGCAGAGCCTAGGCCGTCAGGAGGCGCCCGTCTGCGCGGACGACGTGACGAACGCCACCAGCACGGGCCGGTGGCGGAAGCCCCCGCCGACCAGATCCTCGGCCAGGGCGTCAGCGCCCAGGTCGTGCGCGACGACGCAGCCGGCACCGCGGTCGTCACCCTCCCGAGCGCGGCGCTGACGCTGACGCTGACCAAGCACCGCTGAACTCCCGCCCCTCCCGGCGTCCGCTCGATCTTGGAGGCTTCGCGCGACCTCAAGGTCGCGCGAAGCCCGAAAGATCGAGCGAAGCCGACCGGCGTCAGGGAGGAGGGCGCCCATTCGGCACGCCGCGGAGGGGGCGGGGAGCGCGGGCGGGGCCCGGAACGGGCCCCGGCACGTGGCTCCCCCGACTGGACTCGAACCAGTAACCTGCCGGTTAACAGCCGGCTGCTCTGCCAATTGAGCTACAGGGGATCGGCCTGCGGAACTTTACCAGCCCGCGGAGGCCGGTCCGTACTCCGACTGCAGCTCGGCCGACGCCCGTGCCGCGACGTCCGCCACTCCCTCGACGTTCCAGCTGAGCCCGCGGGTCAGCGTGGAGTGCCAGCTGAGGCCCCCGCCCTCCCCGAGGTCGCGCCGGGCGGTGATCGTCACGCCCCGCTCCCCGCGGATCGCCACGAAGCGCTCCACCACGATGCTCGCGGCCACGCGCTCGCGGAACAGCTCGGGCAGCCGTCCGGGTTCGCTGAGCCCGACGCGCCCGCGACGCCCGCCGTACAGGGTCCACGACAGCGAGCGGGACTCGGCGTTCCATCCGCCGTGCTCGACCTGGTGCCAGGCGACGTGGCGCCAGCCGGGCGCTGCGGTGCCCTCCTCCCCGCCCTCGGCCGCGCTCGGAGGCACGTCGAGCACCGAGAGCAGCGCCGGGCTGCCGACCACGAAGCCGTGCTCGGACCTCGCCCAGGCCAGGATCCGCACCGGTGCGTCGGGGCGGGCGGACAGCGACGTGCGCCAACCGTCGTACGTCTCGGGCGGCAGCCCGCGGGCACCGAACCTGGGCCTCATCGAGCGGCGGACGGCGACAGCGGCATCTACCCATTCTCGCGCGTCGGAGCCGCCCGGTCGCTGCGGCGCACCCTCGGCGGGACGGGTGCCGCCCGGCGACGTGGTGGCGACCGACGTGGTCGCGACGGACGTGGTCGACCGCCCGGAGGCACCCCCCTGCCTTTCGCCCGGGTCGGTCGGGTTCACACTCTGCGTGACGCGGCAGCACCGGACCAGTACCGGATGACACCATTGACAACGCCGCCGTCGCAGGGGGTCAACCGTGGCACCAGCACGCCCGCCGGCCGGGCCACCACCGGCCGCCGCCGCGCACGTCCCGCACGTCGACCCGCTGCTCGGGCTGGCCGCCCGGCTCGCCTCGGCGACCACGCTCACCGAGCAGGTGGGCATCACGCTCCCCGTCCTGGCCGAGGAGCTGCGCGCGACCGTCGCCGTCTTCGCCGTCGCCGGCTCCCGGGCGGCCGGGGTGCGCTGCTGGCCGCCGGACCTCGCCTGGGCCGCGCAGGTGCGCGAGACCCTGGCCGAGTCCTGGGAGGCGGGGCCGCTCACGCGCTGGCTCCAGCAGGTCGGGGTCGTCCCCGCCGTCCGCGTCGAGGACGTAATGACCGGCTGGGGCACCGAACCAGGGCTCGTCCTCGAGCACGGCGGCCGGGTGCTCCACGAGCTGATGGTGGTCCCCCTCGCCCGGACCGGCGCGACCATCGCCTCCTACCTCCTCGCGCGGTACGAGCGGCCCTTCGACGACGACGAGCTGGAACGGGTGCGGGGCACCCAGCCGGTCCTCGTCGCCTCTCACGGCCGCTTCCTGCGACCACCCGACCCGTCGCTGACCGCCCGCCAGCAGTCCGTGCTGCGGCTGCTGGCCGAGGGCCGGACCGTGCGCGCGATCGGCTCCCGGCTGGGGATCAGCCAGAGCACCGTCGACAAGCACGTGCGCGACCTCTACCGCCGGCTCGGCACCCAGGACCGCGCCTCGACGATCCGCGCGGCCCAGGTCTGCGGCCTGCTCGACGGGCTGGTCGGCGAGGACTGGCAGGACCTGCTCATCGTCCCTGAGCGCTGAGCCCGCCTGCGCGCTGCCCGGTCCGGCCGAGGCAGACGACCCGCTCGGAGCGGGCTCTGTCCGAGCCGTGGGCGACTCAGCAGACGGCCTCGTCGAGCGCCGCCCGCGGGCACCGGCCGCGCAGCAGCTCCAGGGCCCGCACCTCCGCCCGCCGGACGCGGCCGAGGGGCACCCCGAGCGCCCGGGCGACCGCCGAGAGGCTGGCCGGCCCGGCCCCGCCGAAGCCCATCCGCAGCTCCAGCACCCGCCGGTCGAAGCCGTCCAGCGTCGCGAGCAGCCGGCGCGACCACTCCCCCGGCTCGGCACCACCGACCCCGGCACCGGCCTCGGGCGCCGACGTGGCCAGGCGGTGCAGCGTCTGGTCGTCGAGCACGTCCAGCGAGCGCGACGTCCGCTGGCCCAGCAGCCGGGCGGTCCAGGCCTCGTCGCGACCCAGCGCCGTCGCGACCTCCGCGACGCTCGGCTGGCGGGCGAGCTCCTGGACCAGGGAGCCCTCGACGCCCCGGGCCACGCGCAGCTGCTCGCGGCGGGCCGCCGGCGTGCTCAGCGCGCCCGCGAAGCGGGTGGCCGCGGCGCCCACGCAGGTGCGGATCCAGTAGGTCGCGTAGGTCGAGAACCGCACGCCCCGCCGGTGGTCGAAGCGCTCGACCGCGGCGATCAGCCCGAGGCAGCCCTCCTGGAACAGGTCGGGGTGCGACGCGCCCGCCGCGTACCGCGCCACCACGGCGCCGACCAGCCCCAGGTTGGCGGCGACGAACTCGCGCTGCGCGGCGACCCCGATCGCGGCGAGCGTACGGAGCTCCTCCTCCGAGGCGTCACCCCGCCACGGGACGGCGGCGTCCTCGAGGGCGGCGCGGGCGAGGACGCCGACCTCGACGGCCCGCGCCCACGCCTCGACCTCGACGGCCCGCGGGTCCGGGCGGACCTGCACCGGGTCGGGCGCGGGCCCAGGAGCAGTTGCAGGGGCAGGGGCAGGTCGCCCGGTCGTCGGGGTGGTCACGACGGGAGTCTGGTCAGCGCCACGCCGTCCGTGCCGGTGCCGGCCGGGCCCCTGTGGACGACGAATCGTGCGCCGTCGGCCCTGTGGACGGACGGCACACCGGGCGGCGGTCGCTAGTCCTGCGCGCCGATCCGGCGGGTCTGGAGGGCCTTGCGCCGGGCCTCGAGGACGACGAGCTCGGAGAACATCGCGTTGTACTTCTGCTGGGCCTGCACCGGGTTGGTGCGCTGCAGCCGCGACTTGAGCGTGGCGATGCTGCGCATCACGGTGAGCAGCTGCAGCCCGGCGGTGTGGGCCACGACGAACCGTTCGTCGGGAGCCCCCTGCAGCGGCAGCGGCTCGACGGCGAGGGAGAAGACGAGCGAGCGCAGCTGCTCCTCCTCCACGGCGTCGGCGACGCGGCGGGTCCACGCGCCCGTCTCCTCGCCGGCCGCCGCCTGCTCCGCCGCGGTGAGCAGGGCGGCGTACGCGGGGTGGGTGAAGTCGGCGGGGCTCAGGCCGTCCCAGTGCTCGGGGAACTGGTCGGGGGCCTGTACGAGGAGCTGCGCCGTCTCCCGCTCGAGGGCGAGCTGGCGGTCCCGCGGGTCGGGCAGCGGCGTGCCGCGCGGAGCCGGAGCCGGGTCCGGGGCCTCGGCGTGCGCCGGTCCGCGCTGGCCGCCAGGGCCGGGGGGCTGCGTGGCGCGCGAGGGGTCGGGACGCGAGGGGTCCGTGCGCCGGCTGGAGCGCGACGCCGCCCGCGACACCTCCTTGCGCACCTCCTCGGGGTCCATGCCGAGCAGCCCGGCGAGCTCGCGGGCGTAGCCGTTGACCAGGCCGGCGTCGCGGATGCTCCCGACCAGCGGCGCCGTCGCGCGCAGCGCCTCGAGCCGGCCGTCGGCGCGGTCGAGGTCGTGCTGGCCGAGCATGTTGCTCAGCACGAAGCGGTAGAGCGGCATCCGGCGCGCCACCAGCTCACGCACGGCCGCGTCGCCGTGCTGCAGCCGCAGGTCGCACGGGTCGAGACCGGTCGGCTCGACGGCGACGTAGGTCTGGCTGATGAAGTTCTGGTCGCCGGCGAAGACCTTGAGCGCCGCGTTCTGCCCGGCCTGGTCGCCGTCGAAGGTGAAGATCACCTCGCCGTGGAAGGCCTCGTGCTCCCCCATCAGCCGCCGCAGCAGCCGGGCGTGGTCGTCGCCGAAGGCCGTCCCGCAGACCGCCACGGCCGTCTCGACGCCGGAGAGGTGGGCAGCCATGACGTCGGTGTAGCCCTCGACGACCACGGCCTGGTGGCGGGCGCTGATCGGCTTGCGCGCGAGGTCGAGGCCGTAGAGGACGTGCGACTTCTTGTAGAGCGGGGTCTCGGGGGTGTTGAGGTACTTCGCCGGCATCCGGTCGTCGTCGCGCAGCCGTCGCGCCCCGAAGCCCAGCACCTGGCGCCCGGAGTCGCGGATCGGCCACAGGACACGGCCCTGGAAGAAGTCCCAGCCCGACTCGCGGGCGAGCCCCGCCTTGACCAGCTCGGAGTCGGAGAAGCCCCGCCCGCGCAGGTGGCGCAGCAGCGCGCGCCCGTCGGTGGGGGCGAACCCCACCCCGAAGCGCTCGGCCGCGTCGCGGTCGAAGCCGCGCTGGCCGAGGAACTGCCGCGCGACCAGCGCGTCGGGAGTGGTCAGCTGCTCGGCGAAGAACTCGGCCGCCGCCTGGTTGGCCTCCATCAGCCGGAGCCGGAGGCCGGGCTCCTGGCGGGGACCGGTGCCCTGGTCGGTGTAGCGCAGCACGATGCCGACCCGGTCGGCCAGCCGCTCCACGGCCTCGGCGAACGAGAGCGAGTCGATCTTCTGCTGGAACGTGATGACGTCGCCGCCCTCGCCGCAGCCGAAGCAGTAGAAGAAGCCGCGCGCGGGGGTGACCTGGAAGCTCGGGGTCTTCTCGTCGTGGAAGGGGCAGAGGCCCTTCAGCGAACCGCCGCCGGCGTTGCGGAGCGCCAGGTAGGAGCCGACGACGTCCTCGATGCGGGCCCGTTCCCTGACGGTGGCGACGTCCTCGTCGTTGATCCGGCCGGCCACGCGCGGAGTCTAGTGCGGCACCCGACGCCCGGCCCCCGCTCCTCCACAGGCCATCCACGAGCCCGCTCCACGCCGACCGGTGCAGGCCGCACCGGCGCACCCCGGACACAGACTGGGCCGCGGTGACCACCATGGACCTGCAGGCCTTCCTCGCCGGCGCGAGCGTCGACGACGCCGTCTTCGCGCTGCGCCCCGACTACCGCGCGCTCCTGCTCGCCGTCGCCGGGCTCGGGTCCCGCGGCCGCCGAGGGCGACGCCGAGGAGCTGCTCGCCGGCGGCGGAGGCCGCCGCGGCCGCCGCGCTCGCAGGCGTCGCCCGGTCGAGGACCTGCCGCACGTCGCCGCGTGGCGCGAGGCGTACCGGGCCTTCGGCGCCAAGCCGCAGCGGACCCGCAACAGCGCCGAGGCCCTGCTGCGCCGCGCCGCCAAGGGGCTGCCGCGGGTCAACCGGCTGACCGACGTCTACAACGCCGTCTCCGTGACGCCACCAGATCCCGCTCGGCGGGGAGGACCTCACCCGGTACGCGGGTCCCCCGCGGCTGCGTGCGCGCCGACGGCACCGAGACGCTTCGAGACGACCGCGGACGGCGAGACCGTCGTCGAGCACCCGGAGACCGGGCGAGGTGGTCTGGTGCGACGACGCCGGCGTGACCTGCCGGCGCTGGAACTGGCGCCAGGCCCCGCGGACCGGGCTCACCCCGACCACGACCACGCGCGCTGTTCATCCTCGACGCCCTCGACCCGCTCACCGACGCGCAGCTCGACGCCGCCGCCGACGAGCTGGTCTCCCACCTGGTCCGGCTCGGGTCCGACGTCCGCGTCGAGCGCCGCGTCCTGCGCGCGCCCGCCCCGGCTCCCGGGCTGGCCGGCACCCGACCGACCTGCCGGTTGAGCGCTCAGCGGTGCCGCACCCGTCCGCCGGCTCGACGCAGGTGCCGAGGTCGGCCGCGTGGTCGACCCGCAGCGGGCGCGAGGGCGTCGGGGACGACGAAGGCCCCGTCGCCCGGCAGCGCGAGGCCGGTCCAGGCCCCCCACTGGGCGCACGGTGCCCGTGAACGTCTGCGACGCGGGCGGCGCTGGCGACGATCTCGCCGCCCATCCGCAGGTGGGTGCGCAGCCACGGGTCGAAGGCGGCGCCGTCGGCCCGGGTCCAGCGGGCGTACCCCTCGATCGGGTGAGCGGCTAGCGGTGCTCGGCCGTCAGCCGCAGCGGGGCGACCGCCGGCAGGCCCCGGGCCACGGCCCGGTCTCGAGCAGGCCCGTCGAGGACGCCGGTGCCGCCAGTCCGCTGCCGGCGGCGTCCGGGCGCACCTGGGCCGCGCAGACCACCAGCGTGTCCGGCTCGCGCGCCCGGTGCGTCGCCGGCCACGGCCCGGGCCAGGGCGTCGCCGTAGCCGCCGGGCAGGTCGGCGACGGCACCGCCCCAGGCCAGCGGCACGCCCCAGGCCGCGGCGACCAGCACCTCGTCGACGAGCAGCACGACCTCCAGGTCGGCGAAGCCTCGACCGCACCGTCGGCAGGTGCTCCTCGGCGCGCGCGCCGGCGCCGATGGACGCGGGCCACCCGCCGTCGAAGAGGGCGGCGAGCTCGGCCTCCGCCCGGGGCCGGGCGCGCATCGGCTCCACCCGGGTGGCAGCGGCGCTCGTCCGGTCACGGTGGCCAGGCCCGCCTGCGTGCCGCTCCCCGCTCAGGCGCCGCGCCGTACGCGGTGGCGCAGGTAGACCACGCCCTCGGAGCCGACCGGCCGGCTCTCCAGCAGCTCGAGGTCGACCCGGCTCCCGTCCTGCGGGAAGAGCGGGGACCCACCGCCGACGAGCACCGGGTAGACGCGGGTGCGGTGCTCCTCGACCAGGCCGAGTGCGGCGGCCGCGGCGGCGAGGGTCGGGCCCCCGACGGCGATGTCACCCTCCCCGGGCTCGGCGCGCAGCCGCGCGACCTCCTCGGCCAGGCTGCCGGTGGCCAGGCGGTAGCTGCCCGCGACCTCGGTCAGCGTCCGCGAGAAGACGATCTTGGGCAGCGCGTTCCAGATCCGCGCGAACTCCTGCTCGGCGGCGTCGAAGCCGGGGGCGGCGTCGGGGTCCTCCCAGTAGCGCATGGTCTCGTAGAGGTTCCGCCCGAGCAGGTGCGCCGAGAGCCCGCGGACCTCGTCGGTGGCCAGCGCGAAGACCTCCGGGTCGGGCACCGACCAGTCGAACCGGCCGTCCGGGCCCTTGGTGTAGCCGTCCATGGACATGCTCATCGACACCACGACCTGGCGCACGCGCTCCTCCTCCGTCGGACTGCGAGGTGGACCCGGTTGCGCCGCCGGACTCATCGGCTGCGGGCGGGTGCGCGTGCGGGGACCGGGACCGGCGGCTCGAGGCGCGGGCGCCGGGCACGCCACCAGGGCGCGAGGCGCTCCAGCGGCGCGAAGGCCAGCCAGCAGACCACCGTCGGGCCGAAGTGGATGTAGAGCACCGCGACGGTGAAGAGGTGGAAGCCCAGCCAGAAGAGGGCCGCGCCGAGCAGCGCGCGGCCGCGCAGCCAGAGCACGACCACGGAGCAGACCTCGGCGACCATCGAGAACCACTGCATCGCGTGCAGGACGCCCGGGTACGGCTGCAGGAGCTGACCGAGGCCGTGGGGCCGGCGCACCACCGCCCAGAGCAGGATGGAGCTCTCCGGCCAGGTGGTCGGGTCCCACCCGGCGTTCTTGGTCTTCACCACCGCGGACAGGAAGTACGTCGAGACCACGCCGATCTGCACGCACTTGAGCGCCCAGCCGGCCTGCGACGACCACCGCGTCGAGGACCAGCCGCCCGGCACCGTCCCGACGCTCGGCAGCACCCACAGCGCGACGACCAGGGCCAGGTGGTCGTGGTCGACCTTGCCGTAGCTGAACCCGATGGCGACCCACCAGGTGAACGCGGCGGCCACGACCCACCCGACCAGCCGGGGCGCCCGTCCGGCCAGCCCGGCGACGCACCCGAGCACCAGCACGGCGTACAGGGTCCAGGTCAGCGGCAGGCTCGGCGGCGGGAGGTGCAGCAGCACCGCGAGGTCGAGGGGCCGGTAGAGCCCGGGGTGGCGGCTGAGCGGGATCGGGCTCCGGACGATCGCGTGCACGTCGACCAGCACGAAGACGTACAGCACGGTGCGCAGGACCGCGACCCGCGCCTCCGGCCGCACGGGGGCGAACCACCCGACGACCGAGCCCGGACGCGGCGTGGTCGCCGCGCTCACGGCGTCACCGGCCACCGGGCGAGCTCGACCTGGTCGGTCGACACCACGCGACCCCGGTGCAGCCGCGTCTGGTCCTGGACCAGGAGGACCTCGACGGGTCGCGGTCCGGTGGGGTGCCGTGCGCTCCAGCCCTCGCTGACGGCGCGCAGCAGGCTCGGGTCGCGACGGATGTCGGGGATCCGGGCCTCGACGTCGGCGCGCCGGATGCCGGCCGTGTCGACCCGCAGCGGCAGCTCGACGCGCTGCCCGTCGGCCAGCAGCCCGTGGACGCGGGTGATCACGACGGTGTCGTCCGGCCCGGGGAAGAAGGCGTACTGCGACATCGGGCCCAGGGGCCAGGCGGCGTCGGTCACCCGCGTCGACGCCGAGCCGTGCAGCAGCGCGACCACCAGGGCGACCGCCGCCAGCACGCGCCAGGCGAGCGCGCCGCGCGGGAGCGGGCGCACGTCCGCCGGCCCGGGCACGTCCGTGCCCGGGCCCTGACGGCGGCGCCGCAGGATCACGGCACCAGTGTCGGGTCTCGGACGGGCCCGGACCCGCAGGCGGGCCCGCGTCGTGCTCAGCCGGCGGCGCTCAGGCGCTCGACCTCGTCGCTGGTCAGCTCGAGGTCGGCCGCCGACGCGGAGTCGGTGATCGTCGTCGGCCGCGAGGAGCCCGGGATCGGGATGACGACGTCGGCGAGCGCGAGCTCCCAGGCCAGGCAGACGACCTGGGGGCTGACGCCGCGCTCCTTCGCCACGTCGGCGAACGGCGCGAACTTGTCGCCCAGCCCGGCCGCGTTGGTGATGCCGCCCAACGGGCTCCAGGGCAGGAAGGCGATGCCGAGCTCGGCGCACAGCTCGAGCTCGCCCTGGCTGGTGCGGAAGGACGGGCTGAACTGGTTCTGCACCGAGGCGAGCCGGCCGCCGAGGATGTCGTTGGCCCGGCGGATCTGGTCGACGTCGGCGTTCGAGATGCCGGCGAGGGCGATCACGCCGTCGTCGAGGAGCTCCTTCAGCACGCCGACGGAGTCCTCGAACGGCACGTCGGGGTCCGGGCGGTGGAACTGGTAGAGCCCGATCTGCTCGACGCCGAGCCGCTTCGCGCTGTCGCGTGCGGCCTCGCGCAGGTGCTCGGGGCTGCCGTCGGCGGTCCAGCTGCCGTCGCCGGGGCGCAGGTGCCCGCCCTTGGTGGCGACCAGGACGTCCTCGGTGCTGCCGCCGTACGAGGCGAGCGCCTCCGCGATGAGCGACTCGTTGTGGCCGACCTCGTCGGCGTGCCAGTGGTAGGCGTCCGCCGTGTCGATGAGGGTGATGCCCGCGTCGAGCGCGGCGTGGATGGTGGCGATCGACTGGGACCGGTCCTCGGGGCGGCCCTCGATGGACATGGGCATGGCCCCGAGGCCGATGGCGGAGACGGTCCGGCCGGCGAGCTGACGTTGCTTCATGCCTCCCTGCTTACCCCGGGGAGCCGGTCTCGACCGCCCGTGGCGCGGACGTGGGACGGGCCGCGACGAGGAGCGGCGGCCCGGGCGCTGACCCTCGGCGGGCGCCGGCCGCGCAGACGGCCGTGCGGTGGCTACCCCGCGCCGTGCGGCAGCGGGAGCCGCGCCTCGTCCCACCTCAGGTCGCGCACGGCGAGGTCGAAGGCGAAGCGGTCGGTCATGCCGGCCACGTAGGTGACGGCGGCGCGGACGGGGTCGTCGGTGCGGACGGCGGTGGCCGGCAGCGCCTCCGGGTGCGCCGCCAGGTGCTCGACGAGGGCTCGCAGCACGGCGACGACCGCGCGGGACTGGGCCAGCGACTCGGGGCGGACGTAGATGCGCTCGTAGTTGAAGGCGCGCAGCCCGGCGAGCGCGGCGGCCGAGTCGGGGGCCATGCCCACCTCGCCGTGCTCCTCCACGGCCCGGACCACGGCCCGGACGAAGTGCCCGAGCTGCTCGCGCCGGGTCCGGCCCGCGACGTCGGCGACCACGTCGGGGATCTCCTCGGGCCGCACGATCCCGGCGTGGACGGCGTCCTCCAGGTCGTGCGCGCAGTAGGCGATGCGGTCGGCCCAGCTGACGACCTCGCCCTCGACGGTGGCCGGCGCCGGTCGCGACCAGGAGTGGTTCCGGATGCCGTCGAGGGTCTGGGTGCACAGGTTCAGGTCGGCCAGCGACACGTCGGCGCCCCACGGGCCGTGGTCGAAGCCGCCGGGCACGAAGGCGTCGAAGGCGTCCTCGCTGGCGTGCCCTCCCGGCCCGTGCCCGCAGTCGTGGCCGAGCGCGATGGCCTCGGCGAGCGTCGCGTTGACCCCGATGCCCCGGGCGATCGAGGTGGCGACCTGGGCCACCTCGAGGGCGTGGGTGAGCCGGGTCCGCTGGTGGTCGGTGGGGTGCACGACGACCTGCGTCTTGCCCGCCAGGCGGCGGAACGCGGTGGAGTGCACGATCCGGTCGCGGTCGCGCTCGAAGCACGTCCGCTCGGGGTCGGGCTCCTCGCCGCGGGCCCGCTCCCCGGCGCCGACGGCGAGCGTGGCGCCCGGCCTGAGCGCCTCCCGTTCCGACGCCTCGCGGACGAGCCGGTCGACGGTGCGCCCCGCCCCGACCCCCGCGTGCGACCCGGCGTGCGCCCGGACCAGGCCGTCGTCGCCGGCAGCGTGACCGCGCATGGTCTCGGCCCACTGCCGGGCGCGTGGGGACGGCGCCGTCTCCGGCTGCGCCTCAGCCTCCGGAGACATCGCTCTCGGCGTCCGCGAGGTCGAGCCCGGCCCCGCTCGTGTCGTCGAGCCAGTGCTCCGGCAGGGCGACCTTGGCCTTCGGTGCGCCCTGGCGCCCGCGGGGGGTGCCGAGCTCGGTGACGGGGAAGGCCAGGTCGGGGTCGAGCGCGGCGAGCGCGGTGTCCAGCTCGGCGAACGACGACACCATGGCCAGCGCGCGGCGGGTGTCGCCGCCGACCGGGTAGCCCTTGAGGTACCAGGCCATGTGCTTGCGCAGGTCGGTCAGCGCGCGCCGCTCGCCGTGCTCGGGGTCGGTCTGCAGGCCGGCGAGCAGGGAGGCGTGGCGGCGGATGGTCGCGGCGACCTCGCCCGACGTGGGCAGCGCCCGTCGCGAGGTGTCCGGACCCCCGCCGAGGGCGACGGCCAGGTCGTGGAACAGCCACGGCCGGCCCAGGCAGCCGCGCCCGACCACGACGCCGTCGGCGCCGGTCTGGTCGAGCATCCGGACCGCGTCGTCGGCCTCCCACACGTCGCCGTTGCCGAGGACCGGGATCGCGACGTGCTCCTTGAGCTTGGCGATCGTCGACCAGTCGGCCTGGCCGGAGTAGGACTGCTGGGCCGTACGACCGTGCAGGGCGATCGAGGCGCAGCCCTCCTCCTCGGCGATCGTGCCCGCGTCGAGGTAGGTGACGTGCTCGTCGTCGATGCCGATCCGGGTCTTCATCGTCACCGGCACCGCGTACGGGCGGGCGGCGGCCACCACGGCGCGCAGGATCGCGCGCAGCCGGTCGCGCTTCCACGGCAGGGCGGCGCCGCCCCCCTTGCGGGTGACCTTGGGGACCGGGCAGCCGAAGTTCAGGTCCACGTGCCGCACGGCGAAGTCCTCGCAGAGGATCTGCGTCGCGTCGGCCATGGTCACCGGGTCGACGCCGTAGAGCTGGACGCTCCGGGTCGTCTCCCCCGGGTCGAACTGCAGCATCGCCATCGTCTTGCGGTCGCGCTCGACGATGCCGCGGCTGGTGATCATCTCGCAGACGAACAGCCCGTCCGTGCCGCCGCCGGCCTCGTGCTGCTCGCGGCAGAGCCGGCGGTACGCGGCATTGGTCACCCCGGCCATCGGCGCGAGCTCGACGACCGGGGCCGTGCCCGGTGTGCCCGTCACGATCAGCAGCCCGGCAGGCGCGCGCCGAGGTAGGCGACGACCTGGTCGAGGGCGACGCGCTCCTGCGTCATCTCGTCGCGCGAGCGGATGGTGACGGCCTGGTCGTCGAGGGTGTCGAAGTCGACCGTCACGCAGAACGGGGTGCCGATCTCGTCCTGGCGGCGGTAGCGGCGACCGATGGCCTGGGCGTCGTCGAAGTCGACGTTCCAGTGCCGGCGCAGCTCCGCGGCGAGGTCGCGGGCCTTGGGCGAGAGGGCCTCGTTGCGCGACAGCGGCAGCACCGCGGCCTTGACCGGCGCGAGGCGCGGGTCGAGCTTGAGCACGGTGCGCTTGTCGACGCCGCCCTTGGTGTTGGGCGCCTCGTCCTCGACGTAGGCGTCGATGAGGAACGCCATCAGCGAGCGCGTGAGCCCGGCCGCCGGCTCGATGACGTACGGCACGAAGCGCTCGTTGCTCGCCTGGTCGAAGAACGACAGGTCGGTGCCCGAGTGCTGCGAGTGCGTCGTGAGGTCGAAGTCGGTGCGGTTCGCGATGCCCTCGAGCTCGCCGAACTCGCCCGCGGCGAAGCCGAAGCGGTACTCGATGTCGACGGTGCGCTTCGAGTAGTGCGACAGCTTCTCCTTCGGGTGCTCGAAGTGGCGCAGGTTGGCGGGGTCGATGCCGAGGTCGGTGTACCAGCGGGTGCGCTCGTCGATCCAGTACTGGTGCCACTCCTCGTCGCTGCCCGGCACGACGAAGAACTCCATCTCCATCTGCTCGAACTCGCGGGTGCGGAAGATGAAGTTGCCGGGCGTGATCTCGTTGCGGAAGCTCTTGCCGACCTGGCCGATGCCGAACGGCGGCTTCTTGCGCGACGTCTGCACGACGTTGGCGAAGTTCACGAAGATGCCCTGCGCGGTCTCGGGGCGCAGGTAGTGCAGCCCCGACTCGTCCTCCACGGGGCCGAGGTGGGTCTTCAGCATCATGTTGAAGTCGCGCGGCTCGGTCCACTGGCCGCGGGTCCCGCAGCTCGGGCAGGGGACGCTCGTCAGCTCGACGGTGTCGGGGTCGTCGACGTGGTGCTTGTCGGCGTAGCCCTCCTGCAGGTGGTCGGCGCGGAAGCGCTTGTGGCAGTGCAGGCACTCGACCAGCGGGTCGGTGAAGACGCCGACGTGGCCGGAGGCCACCCACACCTGGCGCGGCAGGATGACCGAGGAGTCGAGCCCGACGACGTCGTCGCGCCCCTGCACGACGCTGCGCCACCACTGACGCTTGATGTTCTCCTTGAGCTCGGTGCCGAGGGGCCCGTAGTCCCAGGCCGACCGCGTCCCGCCGTAGATCTCGCCCGAGGGGAAGACGAACCCCCGGCGCTTGCACAGGCTGATGACGGCGTTCAGACGAGAGTCCAGGGTGGTCGGCGCCACGAGATGAGCTCCAAACAGGGTGCGGTCCCGCCGCCCCCGGCTGGGACGGCACGACCGCTCAGCCTACCGGGGCGCACGTGCGGGACGGTCCGGCGACGAGCCACCCGCAAGGCGGCCGCGTCGCGGCGCGTCCGCGGCGGTGCTCAGGTGCAGGGGCGAGGATCGGGCGGTGACCTCGCCCCACCGCGACCGCCGCCTCCGCACCCGGGCCGCCCGGTCGCTCGCCGTCGGCGCCGCGCTGAGCGCCGCCGCCCTCGGCCTCGCCTCCTGCGGCACGATCCCGCCCGGACCGGGCGCACCGACCGCGTCGGCCGCCGGCGTGGCGCCGAGCACGGCGCCGAGCACGGCGGCGAGCACGGCGGGCGCGAGCACCCGGGGACCGAGCAGCCCCGTCGGCAGCGCCGGCCCCAGCGCCAGCCCGGCGCCCGGGAGCCCCTCGGCGTCGCCGGACGTCTGGGTCGGGCACTTCCAGGGCCACCGCATCGAGGTCCCGCGCGGGCACGGCGCCGCCATGTCCTTCACCTTCGACGACGGTCCGTGGCCGGGCTCGACCTCCCAGGTCCTCGCGCTGCTCGCCCAGCACCACGTGCACGCCGTCTTCTGCCTGATCGGCCGTCAGGCCCAGGCGAACCCCTCGCTGGTCCGCGCTGAGGTCGCCGGCGGCCACGAGCTGTGCGACCACAGCCGCGACCACGACCTGTTCATGGGGCGCAAGAGCCAGGCGTACGTCGACGCCGAGGTCGCGACCGGGCTCGCCCAGGTGCGCGGCGCCGCGCCGAAGGGGACGAAGGTCAGCTTCTACCGCCAGCCCGGCGGGACCTGGGACGCCAAGGTCGTGAGGGCCATGCACGCCCACGACCTCGACCCGCTGCGCTGGTCCGACGACCCCCGCGACTGGTCGCGCCCGGGCAGCCTGGCCGTCGTGCGCCGGGTCGTCGCCAGGCTGCACCCGGGCGCGGTCGTGCTCATGCACGACGGGGGCGGCGACCGCTCGGAGTCGGTCGAGGCGCTGAGGTTCCTCCTCGGCGCCGTGGTCGCCGCCGGGTGGGTGCCCGTCCTGGCCCCGCACGTGAGGATCTCGGACCAGGCCGCCGCGAAGCCCCAGTGAGCGTCCCCAGGGCCTAGAGCGGCGGGACCGAGCCCCGGGCGAGGTTCGGCCCGACCAGGTCCGGGTCCTCGTACGCCGTCGGCTCGTCGATCGCGCGCGACAGCAGCGGCACGACGACCGAGCGCGACTCGATGCCCGAGAGCGCGCGGCGGTAGGAGCCCACGTCGTCCCAGCGCGCCGTGATGGTCCACAGGTCGGGCTCGTCGAGGTTCCGTCCGAGGTCGAGCGACCGCAGCCCGTCCCGCCGCCGCAGCACCGCGATCGCGGCCCCGGCCTTCTCGAGGAAGTCCTCGGTCTGGGCCTCGGGCACCTCGAAGCGGGTGATCACGATCATGGGCGCAAGTCTGCCCAGGGACTGGGAGGGCTGGGAGCCGACTCCCCTGCGAGCGTCGGCAGGCGGAGGCCCGATGACATCTGGACGACTGAAGGAGCACGTCGCGTCGCCCGGTCCGGCAGGGGTGGAGCCTGCCGCGGCGTGCGAGTGAGGGAGGAAGACGTCATCGCCAGGGCCGAAGCGGGCGCGAGCAGGAGGACACCCGTGATCAGAACGATGACGAACCGTCACCTGTTCGCAACCCGTGGGACACCCTCGATCGCTAGGTTTCTCGGACTCGGGACCCCACCGTTCGTGCGCACCGCTCCAGCAAGATCATGATCATCACCCGACGAGTCGACGGAGGCGGTGCCCGGTGATCGAGCACGTCGACCCCTTCGTCGGGTCCTCCGCGACCGACCTGCCGCCGCCCGTCGGGCTCGCGGCGACGTGGTGGTGGCCCAAGCCGCAGGTCGGCAACACGCACCCCGGCGCGACGTACCCCTTCGGCATGGTGTCGGCGTGCGCGTACTCCGGCGCCTACCCCACCGGCTACGGCCTCTACGAGCTCAACACCGAGGGCGTGCCGCCGCGCCTGCTCCCCGAGCAGTCCGCCTCCGGCTTCACGCACTTCCAGCAGTCCGGCACCGGGGCGATCCGCAAGTACTACAACTACTTCCGCGTCACCCCGATGCTCGAGCCGCTCGACGCCCTGGGCCGTCGCTGGCCGATCCGCGACGAGGAGGCCGAGCCCGGCTACTACGCCTGCACGCTCGGCTCCGCGGCCGGGCAGGGGGTGCGCTGCGAGCTCACGGTCGGGCCCAAGAGCGTCGTGCACCGCTACACGTTCCCGGCGCACGCCGACGCCCGGGTGGTGGTCGACTTCTCGATGGGCGGGCTCACGATCCCGTACGGCGCGACCGTCCCGCTGCGCGCGCACCTGGAGACGCTCAGCCCCTCGGTGGCCGAGGCCGAGGTCGTCGTCGAGGGCGCTCCCCTGGCGACCCACCTCGAGCTCGACGGCGGTGACTGGCGCCAGCTGCTCTGGTACGACCGCCGGCTCATGCAGGGCGGCACCCGGATGGACTTCGACCGGATCCGGCCGACGACGCTGCGGCCCTTCGGGCTGCTGTGGCGCGGGCGCTCCGAGCCGGGCCAGGTCGTGGAGCTGCGCTTCGGCTTCAGCCTGCGCGGGCAGGACCAGGCGCGCGGCAACCTCCGCCACGACGTCATCGCCCGCGACCGGGTCGCCCTGCGCCGCCCCGACCTGCCCGCTGACCCCGTGCTGCCGGTCTCGGGGCCCGACGCGTTCGACTCGCGCCGCGCCGACACCGGGGCGCGCTGGCGCGAGCACCTCGGCCGGATCCGCGTCGAGACCCCGTCGGCCGCCCGGCGCACCACCTTCTACACCGCGCTCTACCACGCGCTGATCAAGCCGTGCTTCGCCGTCGACGAGAGCCCGTTCTGGCCGGCGAACGGCTCCTTCGCCTTCGACGTCTGCACGATGTGGGACATCTACCGCACCCAGCTGCCGCTGGTCACCGCGCTCTTCCCGGCGAGGGCCGCCGAGCTCGCGAACGCCTTGATCAACATCGCCGAGGAGGAGGGCAACCTCCCCATCGGCTACCGCATGGCCAAGGGCGTCGACCGCTTCTCGCGCCAGGGCAGCGCGCTCGCGCAGACCTTCCTCGCCGACCTCTGCACGCTCGGCGTGCCGGGGGTCGACTGGGACTGGGCCCTGGTGCACATGGACCTCGACCTGCGCCGCGGCTACGGCGAGGAGTACCTGCTGCGCGGGCTCGTGCACCCCGTCACGCACACCCTCGACCTCGCCTTCGGCTACCACTGCACGGCCAAGGTCGCCCGCCACGTCGGCGACCAGGCGCTGGCCACGCAGCTCGAGGGCCTGGCCACCCGCTGGGTGAACGCCTTCGACCCCACGACCGGGCTGCTCGTCGACTCCTCCTTCTACGAGGGCGGGCGCTGGAACTACTCCTTCCGCGTCCTGCACGACATGCAGGCGCGCATCGACCTCGCCGGCGGCGAGCGGGCCTACCTGGCCCTGCTCGACACGTTCTTCGGCTTCGGCGCCGAGCCGGTCACCCAGGTGGGCGAGCGCCCGCAGGTGTCCGAGCTCGCCGCGGGCTACGCGCTGAACCGCTTCGAGGGCCTCAACAACGAGCCCGACATGGAGGCTCCCTGGGCCTACCACTACCTCGGCCGGCCCGACCGCACGGCGGAGGTCGTGCACGGCGTCGTGGAGAACATGTTCGGGCTCGGGCGCGGCGGGCTGCCCGGCAACGACGACTCCGGCGGGCTCAGCTCCTGGTACGTCTGGGCCAGCCTCGGGCTCTTCCCCGTCGCCGGCCAGGGCCTCTACCTGATCAACGCGCCGAGCTTCGCCTGGTCGCGCGTGCAGCTCGGCCGCGAGCAGCTCGAGATCACCACGAGCGGGTTCGTCGAGCCGACCGCCGGCGGAGCGCCCCAGTACGTCCAGTCGGTCACCCTCAACGACCAGCCGTGGACGCGGAGCTGGGTCACCGCGCGCGACCTCCACCGCGGCGGCACCCTGCGCATCGACCTCGGCCCGCGGCCGTCCGCGTGGGGCACCACGAGCCGGCCGCCGTCGGTCACCGCGCGCGGCGCCGGCCACCCGGCGCCGTCCGCCGCCGCCGTGCCCCTCACCAACGCCGGCTGAACCGGCCGACCCCACCACCCGCACCACGAGAGGAGCCGCCATGACCCCGCTTCCCGAAGGCCCCCGGCCGTCACGCCGGCGCCGGCCACGCGCCCGTACGCGCCGTCGGCTGGTGATCGTCGTCCGGGCCGACCCCGTCATCTGCGGGCACTCCGGCGAGGCCCGCAACCTGGCCGAGGCCGCGCTGCTGCGTGGCTTCAGCGAGGTCAGGATCGTCACCTGGCCCGTCGACCGCCTGGTCGAGGCCGGGCTGCCGCTCAAGCCGCTGGAGAGCGTCAGGCCCTACAGCGACGGGATCGAGGTCGAGCGGCCCGAGCCGGTCGGCGACTACCGCGTGCCCGACGGCCGCTACCTGTCCGGCATCGTCGGCCGGCTCGTCGAGCTCTTCACCGACGGCGTGCCGACCGTGGCCATGTCGCTCTACCTCAGCCCGCACACCCTGGCCGTCGAGGAGGCGGTGCGGGTGGCCCGCGCGACGGGCCTGCCCGTGGACGTCACGACCATCGCCGAGGCCGTCGGCTCCGACGTCACCAACGTGGTCCGGACCTGCGTGGAGACCGAGCAGTTCGGTGCCGCGGCGCAGGTGCTGACCGCCTTCCTCGGCAGCGACGTGCCCGTGGCGGTGTCGGAGTACACCCGCGACCTCGTGGTCTCCTCCGCCGAGGCGATCGACGCCCGGCACGGCACCCGCTTCGCGGAGCGCTGCCGCGAGCGGGTCGCCATCTCCTACCCGGCGGTCAACACCCGCGACTACCTGAACCTCGACCGCCGGGCCACGGCCCGCGTGCTGAGGGCGCGCGGCCTCACCCAGGGCTCGTACGTGCTCTACCTCTCGCGCCTGGCGCGGGCCAAGGGTGTCGACGACCTGATCGCCGGCTTCGCGGCGAGCCCGGCGAGCGCGGCCAGGACCCTCGTGATCGCGGGCAACGGGCCGCAGGCCGCCGAGCTGCGCGCGATCGCAGCGGCGTCGAGCGCGGCGGAGCGGATCCGCTTCCTCGACGACGTCTCCGACGACGAGAAGCCGGCGCTGATGGCGGGGTGCGCGGCGTTCGTGCTGCCCAGCAAGCCGCGTCCGGAGTTCGTGGAGACGTTCGGGATCGCGCTGGTGGAGAAGATGCTGGCCGGCGGCGGGCCGGTGATCACCTGCGACACCGGCGGCATCGGCGAGGCGGTCGGCGACACCGCGCTGATCGTGCCGACCGACGACCCGCAGGCCATCGCCGACGCGCTCGACGAGGCCCTGGCGATGCCCGACCTCGAGCGCGAGGTGATGGAGCTGGCCGCGCGGGACCACGCCCGGCAGTTCGACCGGCTCACCGTCTTCGACCGCCTGCTCGCCCGCCTGCCCACCGCCCAGGTGGTCGCCCTCGGCGCCTTCTGACCCCCCGCCCCCTCTCCCCCGCCCCCCCGACCCCCCCCTCTCCGGGAAAGTGGTCACTCCCTTCCGACGACACGCCGTACGAGCGCCCCGGGAGCGACCACTTTCCGCACCAGGGGAGACAGAGGCGGTGCCCGACACCGCAGCAGGAGAGACTGGGGCGGTGCCCGACACCGCCCCGAGCCCGCTGCGCGCCCGCGTCGAGGGCGTCAGCCGACCGTTGCTCGTCCGGCTGACGCGGCTGCCGAGGCCGGCCGTGCCGCTGGCCACCGTGCTGCTGTTCGCGGTCGTGGTCCTCGCCCCCGCGCCGGTCGCCGTCGTCGCCCTGGTCGTGATCGGGGTGTTCCTGCTCTGGCTGACCTTCCTCGCCTGGCCGGCGGTCTCCCTCGGCGGCAAGACCATGCGCGTCGTGATGGTCGCGCTCGTCGTCGTCCTGGGCGTCACCCGCTTCTGAGCCGGGCCGGCCGGGCCGAGCGGCACGGACCGGCGCTCAGGCGTCGAGCCCGGCGCGCACCTCGCGGGTCAGGAGGGCGAGGTCGGCGGGGATGGTGCTCGGGCCCCAAGCATCGGGACGTTGTCCGACGAGAACGCGTCCGCCACCGCGCCCGGGGCCGGGTCGAGGCGTACGCGGCTCACCGCGCCCCGCCGTCCGGGTCGGTCACCTCGTTGGGCACCGCTCCGCCGTAGCGCCGGTCGCGGTCGGCGTAGAGCTCGATCGCCCGCCACAGGTCGCGGCGGTCGAAGTCGGGCCACAGCCGGTCGAGGAAGACCAGCTCGGCGTACGCGCTCTGCCACAGCAGGAAGTTCGACGTGCGCTGCTCGCCGGACGAGCGGACGAACAGGTCGACGTCGGGCACCTCGGGCTCGTCGAGGAAGCGACGGAACCGTTCCTCGGTCAGCTTGGACGGGTCCAGGCGCCCGGCCGCGGCCTCGGCGGCGACCGCGCGGACGGCGTCGACGATCTCGGCGCGCCCGCCGTAGTTGACGCAGAACTGCAGCGTCAGCACGTCGTTGCCGACCGTCTGCGCCTCGGCGCTCTCGAGCTCGCTGATCACGCTGCGCCACAGCCGCGGGCGCCGGCCGGCCCACCGGACCCGGACGCCCATGGCGTCGAGCTCGTCGCGGCGGCGGTGGATGACGTCGCGGTTGAAGCCCATCAGCCAGCGCACCTCGTCCGGCGAGCGGCGCCAGTTCTCGGTGGAGAAGGCGTACGCCGACAGGTACGGGACGCCGATCTGGATCGCTCCGGAGATGACGTCGAACAGCGCGTCCTCGCCGCGCGCGTGGCCCTCGGTGCGCGACAGCCCCCGCTGCTTGGCCCAGCGCCCGTTGCCGTCCATGACGATCGCGACGTGGCGTGGCACCTTGTCGGCGGGCACCGGCGGCGGGAGCGCGCCCTCGCGGTGCGGCGCCGGCGGCCCGGGCGGACCCGTCCGCCGGGCGACCTCGGCGCTCCTGCGGCTCAGTCGTGGCACCCGACGGACTCTAACGGGACCACACCGCCGCCCTCGGACGACCGCGCCCGACCCCTGGCGCGCCGGACCCGGGCAGGAGCAGACTCGGCCCGGGAGGTCATCGTGTCCGAGGCAGCGTCCGCACGGCAGCTCTTCGACGTCGAGGCCGGGGCGTACGACCGGCTGATGGGCCGCTACCTGCCCACCCTCGGCGCGGCCTTCGCCGACGCCGCGGGGATCGGGGCGGGCGGTCCCGGCCGCGTGCTCGACGTGGGCTGCGGGCCGGGCGGGCTGACCGCGGTGCTGGTCGGGAGGGTCGGCGCCGACCGGGTCAGCGCGATCGACCCCTCGCCGCCCTTCGTCGCGGCCTGCCGGCAGCGCAACCCGGGCGTCGACGTCCGCGAGGGCGTGGCCGAGGAGCTGCCGTACGACGACGGCACGTTCGACGCGAGCCTCGCCTCGCTGGTCGTGGGCTTCATGGCCGACCCGGGTGCCGGCGTCGCGCAGATGCGGCGCGTGACGCGTCCGGGCGGACGGCTGGCGCTGTCCTTCTGGACCCTCGACGCCATGCCGCTGCTGCGGACCTTCTGGCAGGCGGTGGGCGAGGTGACCGGGGTCTCGGGCTCGGACGACACCCGCCTCGGGCGGCGCGACGGCGACCTCGTCCGGCTCCTGGAGGGCGCGGGCGCGACCGGCGTCGAGCAGTGCCGGGTCTCGGGGACGGCGACCTACGCCGACGTCGACGACTTCTGGTCCTCCTTCACCGGCGGCGCCGGACCGGTCGGGGCCTACACGCGCTCGCTCGCCCCCGACGTCGCCGAGCAGGTGCGCGACGGGTGCGACCGGCTGCTCGGGCGGCCCCGCTCGCCCTTCACCCTCGAGGCGACCGCGTGGTGCGCGGTCGGCACGTCCTGACCGCCACCCGCGCCGCACCCGGCGGGGTCGCCCGACCCGGGACTGCCCCGGAGGTCTTGCCGCGCCCGGGACAATGAACCCGTGCCCACCTACCGCGACACCGCCGTGGTGCTGCGGACGCACAAGCTGGGCGAGGCCGACCGCATCATCACGCTGCTGAGCCGCGGCCGCGGCAAGGTGCGCGCGGTCGCCCGCGGCGTCCGGCGCACCTCGTCGAAGTTCGGTGCGCGCCTGGAACCCTTCAGCCACGTCGACCTGCAGCTCGCGACCGGGCGCTCGCTGGAGGTCGTGGTGCAGGCCGAGTCCCTGGACGCCTTCGGCGACCCGCTGAGCGCGGACTACCCGGCGTGGACCGCCGGGCAGGTGATGCTCGAGACCGCCGACCGGCTGGTCGTCGAGGAGGGCGAGCCGGCGCTGCAGCACTACCGGCTCCTCGTCGGCGCGCTGCGGGCGCTGAGCAGCGGCACCGCCGACGGGCCCCGCCCGGCCGGGATGGTGCTCGACTCCTACCTGCTGCGGGCGCTCGCCGTCGCCGGATACGCCCCGTCCTTCCGCGACTGCGCGCACTGCGGGCTCGAGGGCCCGCACACGGCCTTCTCGCCCGCGGCCGGCGGCGCCGTCTGCGAGCGCTGCCGCCCGCCCGGCTCGGCCCGGCCCGCCCCGGAGACGCTCGAGCTGCTCGGCGCGCTGCTCGAGGGCCGCTGGACGGCCACCCGGGACCTCGGCCCCCGGACCGCGCGGGAGGCCAGCGGCCTGACCTCGGCCTTCGCCGCCTGGCACCTGGAGCGCTCGCTCCGCTCGATGGCGCATGTCGAGCGCTGACCCGCGCTGGGGCCCGCCGCCCCGGCCGCGGCGGCCCGCGTACGTCCACGTCCTCGCGGTGGTCGTGCCCTTCACGCTCGTCGCGGCCCTGCTGCTGCCCCTCGGCGTGGCAGCCGTCTGGCGCCGCGCGCTGCCCGGGGTGACGGCGGGGACGCAGCCCGGCACGAGGGCGGTCGACGGCTCGCGCGGCATCGGCGACGCCTACTACCCCGACGCGGGCAACGGCGGCTACGACGTCAGCCGCTACCGCATCGAGGTCGGCTTCGACCCGGCCGACGAGCGCCTCGACGGCACCACGACGATCTCGGCCCGCGCGCTGCAGGACCTGCACAGCTTCGTCCTCGACCTGCGCCTCGACGTCTCCCGCGTCAGCGTCGACGGCGCGGACGCCGGGCTGGCCCGCGAGGGTCCGTCGGACTGGCGCGTCACCCCGGCCGTGCCGCTGGTCGGCGGCCGCGACTTCACCGTCGTCGTCACCTACGCCGGCACGCCGACCGCCGTGCGGGCCGAGGACGGGACGCGGCCCTTCACCCGCACGGGCGAGGAGTGGCTGGTCGCCGGCGAGCCGGAGAGCGCCGCGTGGTGGTTCCCCTCGAACGACCACCCCTCCGACCCCGCGCTCATGGACGTCTCGATCCGGGTGCCCCACGGGCTGCAGGCGATCAGCACCGGGCGGCTGGTGAGCGCCGACAGCGGCACCGAGGACCGCTGGGACACCTGGCACTGGGTGTCGCGCCAGCCGATGGCCACGTTCCTGACCTTCATGGCCATCGGCAGCTTCACCCTGCAGCAGGGCGTGGTCGACGGGCTCCCGTACGTGTACGCGGTCACCGACCAGCTCCCGGCCGCCGACCGGCGCCTCGCCTTCGACGCGCTGCGGACGTCGGCGGCGAAGGTGCGCGTGCTGGCCGGCCTCTTCGGCCCCTACCCGTTCACCGAGCTCGGCGGCGTCGTGCCGAAGGCCGACCTGCCCTTCGACGGGCTCGAGACGCAGACCCGCCCCGTCTACAAGGCGGCGTCGATCGTCGACCCGCGCTACGCCGACGAGCTCGTCACCCACGAGCTCGCGCACATGTGGTTCGGCGACAACGTCACCGTGGCCCGCTGGGACGACATCTTCGACTCCGAGGCGTACGCGTCCTGGGCCGCCTGGGCCTGGAAGGAGAAGACCGGCGGCGCGAGCGCGCAGAGCCGGCTCCAGGACCTGTTCCGGCGCGCGCAGGGCGCCGAAGACTTCTGGCGGGTGACCATGATCGACCCGGGCCGGCGCAACCTGTTCACGACGGTCTACTACCGCGGCCCGATGGCGCTGCAGGCCCTGCGCACCGTGATGGGCGACGAGGCGTTCACCCGGCTGAACACGGAGTGGGCGCAGGACCCGGGCAGCCGCAGCCTGGAGGACTGGATGGTCAAGGCCCAGTCGCTGACCGCGACCGACCTGCAGCCCTTCTTCCGCGCCTGGATCCACGGTCGCGACGCGCCGGCGCGGACGGCGGCCAACGGGCTCGCCTGACCGCGAGACGCGTCACAGCGCCGAACCCTCGAGGTCCCTGCTCCGAACTGGATGCACGCCCGCTCGACCAGCAGGCGCGCACCAGCCGAAGGAGCCACCAGCCGTGACCGCACCGCGTGTCGACGCCACCCGCATCCGTGACCACGTCGTCCGCCTGGGCGAGAAGTTCCCGCCCGTGGACCTGGCCAGCGCCGACTACACGATCCACGACCCCGCCGCCGTCCGGCGCCGCTTCGCCGGTCCGCTCGACTACATGGCGCGCGTCGAGATGGAGGTCGAGCGCAACGTCCTCGAGCTCGCCGTGATGCTGCCGGGCGTGAGCGAGACCGACCGCCTCTTCTACGCCGACGTCTGGGCCCCGCAGGAGGAGCAGCACGGCGTGCTCCTCGACACCCTCGTCCAGCACCTCGGCCTCCCGCCGACGCAGCCCGACCTCGACGGCCCGACCGCCTCGGTCCGGGTCCTCGGCGCGCTCTCCCACGTCCCGGCGATCCAGGAGGTCATCCGCCTCCTCTACTACCTCACCGGTGCCTCGACCGAGAAGTCGGCGATGCTCGCCTACTCGAGCATGAGCGCCGAGCTCGGCGCCATGGGCGAGCACGCCCTCAAGCGCACGGTGATCGACGCGATCAAGGTCCAGGAGCCGGGGCACTTCGCCTTCTACCGGATGAGCGCGCAGGAGATGGTCGAGACCGGGGTCCTCAAGCCCTGGCAGCTCCGCCTCGCCCGCTTCATCCGCTCCAGGGCCTTCTCGCTGGTCGGCGCCACGACGCCGGAGCGCAAGGCCGACTTCGGGGGCGTGCTCGTCGGTCTCGGCCTCGACGAGGACCTCGAGCGGACCGTCCGCGACGTCTCCCGCCTCGAGCACCACCTGCTCTGGGCCGAGCGCCAGGGCATGGAGGTCCCCCCGTACGCGTTCAAGGCCTTCCGCGACGCGGCCGACTCCTACCGCGAGCGCGTCGCCACCGCGACCCTGGCCGCGTAGCGCGACCAGCGAGGGTCGACCTTCCCCGCCCTCGCCCGACCGCCCCGGCCGGCACCGCTCGAGACGCCGGACCGTACGAGCGGCGCGGGATGGTCCGTTCGGCTGGCTGGACCCGGCGCGCGGCTACGCCGTCTCGAGCGAGCTGATCAACCGGAGGCGTGCGCTGTCCATGTGCCGGCTCATGGCCTCGGCGGCAGCGTCGGGGTCGTGCTGCTGCAGGGCCACGAGGATCGCGGCGTGCTCGTCGTAGGTCAGCCGCGCGTGGTCGGAGTCGTCGAGCGCGCGCTCGACCCAGACGCGGATCAGCGACCGGACCGACTGCAGCATCTCGTCGAGCAACGGGTTCTGAGCGGCCACGGCGATCTCCTGGTGGAAGCAGATGTCGGCCGCCACGAACTCGGACAGGCTCTCCGTGCTGGTGCGCATCGTCTCCAGGTGGTCGCCGACGGCACGCAGCCTGTCGTCGTCGATCAGCGGGGCCGCCAACCGTGCGGCCTGCACCTCGAGGCCGTGGCGGACCCCGATCAGCTCGCGGGTCTTCGGCTCGCCGAGCAGCATCCCCCACGACAGCGTCTGGGGCAGCAGCTCGGAGATGCGGCCGCGGAGGTAGGTCCCCGAACCCGGCCGCACGTCGACCACACCGAGGATCTCGAGCGCCGCCAGCGCTTCGCGGACCGCGGAGCGGCCCACACCCATCGACGTCGCGAGCTGCCGTTCCGGCGGCAGCCGTTCACCCGGTGCGACCGTGCCCCCGGTGAAGTAGTCCATCAGGCGCCGGGTCACCTCGGCGACGGCGGTCGCACTGGTGATGCTGCCGCCCAGGGCCGCGGTGAGCTCGACGGCGGAGGCAGCGCGACTTCCGGCTGGACGAGCGGGCATGAGGCGAAATTACCTCATGGCAATTGGTCAACCGGTTGACAGATCCAGTCCAACGTCGAAGACTGGTTGCTCGGCCGCCACGCCCGCGAGCCTGCCGCTCCGGGCACGGTCCTGCGCGAGGCGGACGCGTTCGCGGGCACCAACTCCGAGAGGTCGCATGAGCATCGGGCTGAGCACCTACGCCTTCTTCTGGCAGTGGCACCCGACGGCCGCACGACCGCTGACGCTGGCGGGCATGATCGACAAGACGGCCGAGTGGGGTGTCGACCGCTTCCAGATCTGCGACTACCCCGCGCTCGAGTCCTTCGACGCGGCCCGGCTGACCGAGCTCTCGGACCAGGCGAAGCGCCGCGGCATCACCCTGGAGCTGGGGACGCGCGGCGTCACCACCGAGCACCTGGCCCGCTACCTCGAGCTGGCGCGGGCGCTCGACGTCACGCTCGTCCGCAGCATGGTCAACACCGTGGACCACCGTCCGACCGAGGACGAGGCGGTCGCGCTGTTGAGGTCGGCGATCCCGGCGTACGAGGAGGCAGGGGTCACCCTGGCGCTCGAGACCTACGAACAGGTGCCCACGCAGACCTTGGTCCGCACGGTCGAACGGGTGGGGTCACCGAGTCTCGGCATCTGCCTGGACCCGGCGAACTGCGTGGCGGCCCTGGAACACCCCCGGGCGACGGTCGACGCCACGGCCGGCCACGTCCGCAACCTGCACGTCAAGGACTTCGGCTTCAGCCGCAAGGACGGGTGGGTCGGTTTCACGCTGACCGGCACTCCCCTGGGGGAGGGCCTGCTCGACTACGACCACCTGATCAGCACGGTGCGCCCGGACGAACGCGGCATCAGCAAGATCATCGAGCACTGGCTGCCGTGGCAGGGTGACAGCGGCACGACCTGCGCGCTCGAAGACCGGTGGACCCTCCACGACCTCACCTACCTCAGGAGCAGAGAATGACCGAACAGAAGCTGACCATCGCCGTCGTCGGCGCCGGCGGCAAGATGGGCATGCGGGTGTCGAACAACCTCCAGCGCAGCGACCACACCGTCTACTACAGCGAGAACTCGCCGGCCGGTCAGCAGCGCACGGTCGACGCCGGTCGTGAGGTGACCCCGACCGAGGTGGCGGTGGCCCAGGCCGACGTGGTCGTCCTGGCCGTGCCGGACGTCGCCCTGGCGCCGGTGTCGGCGTCGGTGGTTCCGCTGCTGCGCCCCGGCACCATCGTGCTGACCCTCGACCCGGCTGCCGCCTACGCGAACCTGCTCCACCAGCGCGCGGACGTGGAGTACGCGGTCGCGCACCCGTGCCACCCGTCGGTCTTCCTGCAGCGCAAGACCGAGGCCGAGCTCAAGGACACCTTCGGCGGCATCGCGGCGCCCCAGGAGGTGGTGGCGGCTCTCGAGTCGGGCAGTGAGGAGAAGATCGCCGTCGCCGAGACGGTGATCCGGCAGATGTACGCGCCGGTCGTCGACGTGCACTGGGTGAGCGTCAAGCAGCTCGCCTACCTGGAGCCGACGCTCGTCGAGGTGGTGGCCTGCATGGTGGGCGACCTGCTGAACGAGGCGCTGCAGGAGACCATCCACACCGTCGGGGTCCCGGAGGCCGCGGCGAAGGCGATGCTCATGGGGCACGTCCAGGTGGCCCTGGCCAACGGGCTCCGCGGGGACAACCCGTTCTCCGACGCCTGCCTGATCGCGATGGACTACGGCCGCGAGAAGATCATCAAGGACGACTGGAAGTCGATCTTCAACGACGCCGAGCTCGACCACGTGCTCACGCAGATGCTGCACCTCGACGCCATCGAGCGCTGAGGCCCGACCCCGGTCGCGCACCTCGGCCGCGTGGCCGGTCGTGGACGCGACCGGCCCCGACCTGTCCCCCGCTGGTCCTGCCAGCGTCTCCCCGATCCCCGTGAAGGTGTGCGATGCCGTCGAGCACTGACCCGTCCGAGCGGTACGGCCTCCCGGTGCTGCCCGTGCAGGTCGGTGGCTGGGCTCTCGAGCTGCGCGGCGACGAGGTCGCCGACGTCGCGTTCGCCCGGACCCCGCTGCTCCGCGCGGTCCGGCCCGTCGTGCGCGACCAGGACTGGAACACGGTGCCCGTGCGGGTGGTGGCCCAGCGGGAGGCGCAGGTCGGCGGAGCGACCGTCGTGACGACCGACCTGATGTTCGAGGCCGCCGCGATCCGGTACCGGGGAACGCTGACCGTGACCCTCGGCGCGGACGACCTCGTGGTGGACTTCGCCGGGGAGGCGATGACCGACTTCCTGCGCAACCGGATCGGGCTGGTCGTGCTGCACCGGGCCGACGAGGCAGGCCGCCCGGTCGAGGTCGAGCACAGCGCCGGCGCCACCGCCCGGGGCCGCTGGCCGGAGGACATCAGCCCGCACCAGCCGTTCCGCGACGTCCGCGGGTTCCGCTGGTCGAGCCAAGGCGTCGGTGCGGAGCTCCGGCTGACCGGGGACGTCTTCGAGACCGAGGACCAGCGGAACTGGACCGACTGGTCCTTCAAGACCTACAGCACGCCGCTGGCCGAGCCCTTCCCCGTCCGGGTGCGTGCCGGGGACCGCGTGCACCAGTCGGCCCGGCTCACGGTGGGCACGTCAGGTCCCGGTCAGCCCCTGCCCGGGGCGGCGCGCGCCTCGGCCGGGGCCGTCGAGACCGAGGGCGACCGGTGGAAGCCTCCCCTCGGTTCAGAGCACGTGCAGATCGGGCCAGCGACGCCGGCCACCGTGCCGTCGCTCGCGCTGGGGGCGAGCCTCTACCCGCCGCCCGTCGAGCCGGTCCCGGCCACCGGCGGCTACGAGTCCGTCCTGGTCGAGCTGGTCGGCACGCCGGACCGGTGGCCCGCCCTGCTGCACGAGGCGGATCGGCAGGCTCTCGCGCTGGGCGCCGGGCTCGACGTCCGCCTCGTCACCGGCGATGCCGACGAGGCCCGTCACGCCGTCCACCTGCTCCCGGGCCGCGTGGTCCGCCTGGGGGCGTTCGACCCGGTCGATCACGTGACGACCGTGGCGGTCTGGGCCGCGCTGGCCGACGAGGCCGGGCGGGCCGGCTACCGCGGTGACCTGGTCGGTGGGACGCGCGCGCACTTCACCGAGCTCAACCGGAGGTTCGACGAGCTTCCGGCCGCACTACCGGCGTTGACGTTCAGCCTCACGCCGCAGATGCACGCCACCGAGCTGCCGCACCTCGTCGAGAGCCTGGCCGGACAACGGGCGGTCGTCCGGAACGCGGCTCGGCTCGCCGGCGGTCGTCCCCTCCACGTCGGGCCGGTCACCCTGGCGCGCCGGTTCAACGCCGTGGCCACCAGCGGCACCGGGGATGCCGGGCGTGCGGCCGGGGCGGCGGACGACCCGCTGCAGGCGACCGGCTTCACCGCCGCGTGGACCCTCGGCAGCATCGCCGCGCTCAGCGTCCCCGGGGTGTCCAGTGCCTGCTACTTCGAGTCGTGCGGACCCCGTGGGGTCGCCGACGAGGCGGGCTCGCCGTACCCGGTCAGGAGGGTGCTCGACGTCGTGGCCGGCCTGCGGGGACGACCGGTCCTGCGCTCGAGCGGGCCGGCGTACCTCGTCACCTACGCCGTGGCAGGGGCCGGGCGGAGCATCGACCTCCTCGTGGGCAACCTGAGTCCGCACGACCGGCGCGCGGTCCTCGACCTCGGTGAGGCACCCGTCGTCCACGCGGCGGTCCCTGCGTGGTCGGTCCTCCACCTGGCGCTCGCCCCGGACCGGTCGAGGACCGCGGACGACGAGCTGATCCGGTGACCGGGGGTCCCGGCTCGCGCCACGTCGTCGGCACGCCGGCACCCGGTCAGGCTCCCCGGGCCCCTGCACGTGCCGGTCCTCGAGCGCAGCAGCCACCACCTCGCCGCGCAGCACCCCCAGCGTCGTCGGCGGCGGGATCTCCCCGCCGTCCCTGGTCGAAGGAGTCAGCATGCCCAGTCGTCTGAACGGCAAGACCGTCCTCGTCACCGGCGCGGGGTCGGGGATCGGGCGCCAGGTCGCCACCCGCTTCACGGCCGAGGGCGCCCGCGTGGTGTACAGCGACCGCGACCTGGACGCGGTCACCGAAGCGGCCGGTGATCGGCCCGGCACGTTGGCCGTCCAGATGGACATCAGCGACGAGGCCAGCGTCGTCGACGGCTTCGCCTCCGCCCGGACCGCGGGTTTCGCTCCCGACGTCGTGGTCGCGAACGCCGGGGTCCAGCTGTTCGGCCAGGACGCCCCGATCGCCGAGCTGGACCTGACGGCCTGGAACCGCACGATCGCGGTCAACCTGACCGGGACGTTCCTGACGGTGAAGCACGCCGTCCGCGCCATGCTCGACGGCGGTGGATCGATCATCGTCACCGGGTCGCCCACGGGCATCAACGGCGAGGGCAGGGACTTCACCGCGTACAGCTCCTCCAAGGCCGGCGTCCACGGGTTGGCCCGCACGGTCGCCGCCGCGTACGCGTCCCGCGGCATCCGGGTGAACGTCGTGGTCCCCGGCTACACCGAGACCCCCCTGGTCGACGCCATCTCGGGCAACGCGGAGGACCGGGCGGCCATCGTCTCGCGCATCCCGCTCGGTCGGCCGGGCCGGTCCGTCGACGTCGAGGGCATCATGGTCTACCTGGCCAGCGACGAGTCCAGCTTCGCCACGGGAGCCGTCTTCCCGGTCGACGGTGGCATGACCACGCTCTGAGCGCTGCGGCTCGCCGGCCCTCCCGCTGGGGCTCGTGCGCCCCTCCGCGCGGGCCGTCGCCGTCGGAGCCTGGAGGGGCGCAGGGCAGGCCCGTCGGGGACGCCGCACACGGGCCGTCGAACGTTCCCTGGGCTCGTCGGTGGGCGCGGCGGGCACGAGAGCACGGTGGTGGTCGGGCTCGTGACCCCTCGACGGGCTCAGGGAACGTTCGTCGTCGTGCCGGAGGGGGCGGGGCGGGAGCACGGTGGTGGCCGCGGCCGCGTCCCTCCGGCAGGTCTGGTGGAGCTGCCGCCGGGCTCAGCCGGCGGCGCGGTCGACGGCGGAGGCGACGGCGCGGAGCGAGGCGGTGACGATGTTCGCGTCGGTCGCCACCCCCCACGCGACCACGCTCGACTCGCCCTGGCCGACCTCGCACTCGACGTACGCGGCGGCGAGCGCGTCGCCGCCGGAGGAGAGCGCGTGCTCGGCGTAGTCGAGCACCCGCACGGGGTAGCCGAGGCCCGAGAGCGCGTCGACGAACGACGACACCGGGCCGTTGCCCTCGCCGTGCACCTCGCGCTCGGTGCCGCGGTCGCGCACCCGGGCGGTGACCGCGTGGTGCCCGCCGGTGCTGCGCGAGTCGACGACCTCCAGCAGCTCGAGGGGCGCGGTCCTGCTCAGGTACTCCGCGGAGAAGATCCCCCACAGCTGGTCCGGGCCGATCTCGCCGCCCTCGCCGTCGGTGTGGGTCTGCACGATCCGGCTGAACTCGATCTGCAGGCGCCGCGGCAGCTCGAGCTGGTGCTCCGACTTCATGATGTAGGCGACGCCGCCCTTGCCGGACTGGCTGTTGACCCGGATCACGGCCTCGTAGCTGCGGCCCACGTCGTGCGGGTCGATCGGCAGGTACGGGGCCTCCCAGTCCAGCTCGGAGACGGGCACGCCGGCGGCCGCGGCGCGCCGGTCGAGGTCCTCCAGCCCCTTCTTGATGGCGTCCTGGTGGGAGCCGGAGAAGGCGGTGTAGACGAGGTCCCCCGCGTACGGGTGGCGCGGGTGGACCGGCAGGCCGGTGCAGTACTCGACGGTGCGACGGATCTCGTCGATGCCGCCGTCGACCGCGAAGTCGATCTTGGGGTCGATGCCCTGGGAGAACAGGTTCATGCCCAGGGTCACCAGGTCGACGTTGCCGGTGCGCTCGCCGTGGCCGAAGAGGCAGCCCTCGACCCGGTCCGCGCCGGCCATCAGGCCCAGCTCCGTGGCCGCCGTCGCCGTGCCGCGGTCGTTGTGCGGGTGCAGCGAGATGGCGACGTGCTCACGGTGGTCCACGTTGCGGCCGAACCACTCGATCTGGTCGGCGTACACGTTCGGTGTGGCGACCTCGACGGTGGCGGGCAGGTTCAGGACGATCTCGCGCCCGGGTGCCGGCTGCCAGACGTCCATCACCGCGTTGCAGACCTCGACGGAGAAGTCGAGCTCGGCGGAGGTGAAGATCTCGGGGCTGTACTCGTAACCGAACTCCACGTCGCCCAGGTGCTGCTCGGCGTACTTCATGACGAGCTCGGTGCCCCGGGTGGCGATGTGCACGCACTCGTCGCGGTCGACCTTGAACACCACGCGGCGGAACAGCGGGGCGATCGCGTTGTACAGGTGGATCGTGCCGGAGCGGGCCCCGGCCAGCGACTCCGCGGTGCGCTCGATCAGGTCCTCGCGGGCCTGCGTCAGCACCGAGATGGTGACGTCGTCGGGGATCAGGTCGCGCTCGATCAGCTGGCGCACGAAGTCGAAGTCGGTCTGGCTCGCCGACGGGAAACCGACCTCGATCTCCTTGTAGCCCATCGTCACCAGCAGCGCGAACATCTTGTGCTTGCGGGCCGGGGTCATCGGGTCGATGAGCGCCTGGTTGCCGTCACGCAGGTCGGTGGACAGCCAGCGCGGCGCGTGGGTGATGCGCGCGCTCGGCCACGTGCGGTCGGGCAGGTCGATGGGCGGGAAGGCGCGGTAGCGCCCGTACGGCATCGGGCTGGGCGTCTGCGTCGGGACGGCTTGTGGCCGGGTTCCGTGCGACGGGCTCGGAGAGGTAGGGGCCGTGCTCATCGGGGTCCTCGCTGCTGAAGGGAGTCGGCCGGGCAGGCAAGAACTCCGCAGCGAGGAGGCCGGCCTTTAGGAGGCCTCGCTGCGGCAGCGAAGGAGAATGAGGGCGTTGATGCCCAGCGCGCTTGCCACGTCGGTCACACTAGCCCACCGCGACGGCCCCGCCAACGGGGGCGCGGCAATTCGCTCGACCGGAGCCCGCGTCCACGGTGCACCGGCGGCGGGCGGGACCGCTCGGTAGGTTCTCCGGGTGAGGCACCCCGCGCCGTCCGTCCGGCCCGAGCCGTGGCGCTGAGCCGCAGCCGCCTGTCCGACCGTCCGGTCGCGCGCAGCGCGCGGCTGCTGGCCGGGCTGGTGCTCTTCGGGCTGTCGCTGGCGTTCCTCGTCCGCGCCCGGCTGGGCCTCGACCCCTGGACCGTCTTCGGCGACGGCCTGTCGACGCGGCTGCACCTCAGCCTGGGCACGGTCACCGTGCTGACCTCGATGGTCGTGCTGCTGCTGTGGATCCCGCTGCGGCAGCGGCCCGGGCTCGGCACCGTCGCGAACGCGTTCGTCGTGGGCCCGGTGCTCGACCTGGGGGTGGCGCTGCTGCCGGACGCCGGCCCCGTGGCCGTGCAGGTGCTCTTCGTCGCCCTCGCGCTGCTCTGCGTCTCGGTCGGCACCGGGCTCTACGTCGGCGTCGGCTGGGGGCCCGGGCCGCGCGACGGCCTGATGACCGGCCTCAACCGGCTGGGGCTGCCGATCTACGTGGCCAGGATGCTCATCGAGGGCTCGGTGCTGGCCGTGGGCTGGCTGCTCGGCGGCACCGTCGGGGTCGCCACCGTCGTGTACGCGCTGTGCGTCGGCCCGCTCGTCGGCCGGGCGCTGCCCCGGCTCACCCTGCCGCCGTCGCGCTGAGCGCCCGGCGGCCGGGCTCAGAAGCCCAGACGGTTCAGGTGCTTGGGGTTGCGCTGCCACTCCTTGAGGACCTTGACCCGCAGGTCGAGGTAGACCGGGGTGCCCAGCAGGGCCTCGATCTGGCGGCGCGACTTCTCCCCCAGGGCGCGCAGGCGCTCCCCGCGGTGACCGATGATGATGCCCTTCTGCGAGTCGCGCTCGACGATCAGCGACGCGTACACGTCGAGCAGCGGGCGCTCCTCGGAGCGTCCCTCGCGCAGGCCCATCTCCTCGACGGCGACGGTGATGGAGTGCGGCAGCTCGTCGCGCACGTCCTCCAGCACGGCCTCGCGGATCAGCTCGGCGACCAGCGTCTCCTCCGGCTCGTCGGTGACGACGCCCTCGGGGTAGAGCGGCGGGCCCTCGGGCAGCCGCTCGACCAGCGTGCCGGCGAGGACGTCGAGCTGGTCGTCGGTCACCGAGGAGACCGGCACGATGTCGGTCCAGGTGATGCCGAGCCTGTCCTCCAGCGCCTGGATCGCCATCAGGTGCTCGGCCATCCGCGTGGGCCCGACCAGGTCGGACTTGGTCGCCACGGCGACCAGCGGCGGCGTCCGGGGCAGCTTGGCCAGCTCGCCGACGAGGTAGGTGTCGCCCGGTCCGATCCGCTGGTCGGCGGGCAGGCAGACCCCGACCACGTCGACCTCGGACCAGGTGGCACGCACGAGGTCGTTCAGCCGTTCGCCGAGCAGCGTGCGGGGCCGGTGGAGACCGGGGGTGTCGATGAGCACGAGCTGGGCGTCGGCGCGGTTGACGATGCCGCGGATCGCGTGGCGCGTCGTCTGCGGCTTGGCCGAGGCGATGGCCACCTTGGTGCCGACCAGGGCGTTGGTGAGCGTGGACTTGCCGGCGTTCGGGCGTCCGACGAAGCAGGCGAAGCCGGAGCGGTGGCCCTGCGGGACCTCGCGCGGCTCGGCGGTCACGTGAGCACCCGCGCGCGGACGACCCCGCGCGGGTCGACCGCCCAGAGGGCGACCCCCTCGCCGGCCAGGTCGCGCACGACGGCGAGGTCGCCGTCGAGCGCGTACGGGTCGGGCTCGTCGGCCGTGGCCAGGGCGACGGCCTCGAGGCCCTCGGCGCCGGAGGAGACGGCCATCGCGACCGCGACCGCGACCGCGGACAGGGACAGGTGCTCCAGCGCGACGCTCGTGCCGGCGTACGTGCGGCCGTCGGAGTCACGGACGCAGGCGCCCTGTGCCGCCGAGGTGCGGGCCAGCGCGCTGCGGGCGAGCGTGATGATCTTGACGTCCTCCGGGTCCTCGGGCGTGTCGGCCCCGCGGCTCGTGCTGTCGGCGCTCACGCCATCGACTCCTCGCGCGTCTCCGCCTCGACCTCGGCGTCCGCCTCGTCGTCGACGTCCTTGTGCCGGGTGACCAGCACCGTACCGATGCGGTTGCGCCGCCCCGTCGACCGCTCCGCCACCAGCTCGAGGCCGGCGTGCTCGACGACCGAGCCGGGGATCGGGACCTTGTTCAGCTGCTTGGCCATCAGCCCGCCGACGGTCTCGACGTCCTCGTCGTCCAGCTCGAGCCCGAAGAGCTCGCCCAGCTCGTCGAGCGGGAGGCGCGAGGAGATCCGGTAGCGGTCCTCGCCCAGCGCCGTGACGTCGGTCGGCTCCTCGTCGTACTCGTCGGTGATCTCGCCGACGATCTCCTCGAGGATGTCCTCGATCGTGGCCATCCCCGCGGTGCCGCCGAACTCGTCCACGACGACCACGAGGTGCACGCGCTTGAGCTGCATCTCCTTCAGCAGCTCGTCGACGGGCTTGGAGTCCGGGCACCAGGAGACGGGCCGCATCATCGAGCCGACGCGCTCCTTGGACTGCGCGTCCGGGGCGTCGTACGTCCGCTTGATGACGTCCTTGAGGTAGAGGATCCCGACGACGTCGTCCAGCCCGTCGCGGATGACCGGGATCCGGCTGAACCCGGAGCGCAGGCACAGCGAGACGGCCTGGCGCAGCGTCTTGTGCTCCTCGATGAAGACCATGTCGGTGCGCGGCACCATGACCTCGCGCACGATCGTGTTGCCGAGGTCGAAGACGGAGTGGATCATCCGGCGCTCGCCGGAGTCGATGACCGCGCTCGTCTCGGCCAGGTCGACCAGCTCGCGCAGCTCGGCCTCGGTCGAGAACGGCCCGTCGACGAAGCCCTTGCCGGGCGTGAGGGCGTTGCCGATCATGATCAGCAGCCGCGGCAGCGGCCCGAGGACGGTGGTCAGCAGGTGCAGCGGACCGGCCGCGGCCAGGGACACGGTGTCCGCGTGCTGGCGTCCGAGCGTGCGGGGCGCGACGCCCCAGAAGACGAACGAGATGACGATCATCGAACCGGCCGCGATCAGGCCGGCCTCCCACGTGACGGCGAGGTTGGCGAAGACCACGATCGCCACCAGCACTGTCGCGGAGATCTCGAGCACCGTACGGACGAACAGGGCGGTGTTGAGGTGCGCGGGCGGGTCCTCGGCGAGCTTGCGCAGCCGCGCGGCCCCCGGGCGGCCCTCCTCGCAGAGCCGGTCGGCGCGGGCCTTGGAGATCGAGCTGAGCGCAGCCTCCGACGCCGACAGCAGGGCGGCGAGGACGACCAGCACCAGGGCGACGACGAGCCGGCCCCAGTCGCTGCTGGTCATCGCGCCGACACCGTCCGCTCGGGCCGGTCCGGCCGCTCGCGGCCCCAGGCGGCCAGGATCGTGTCCTTGAGACCGAACATCTCGGCCCGCTCCGACTCGTCGGCGTGGTCGTAGCCGAGCAGGTGCAGCAGGCCGTGCACCAACAGGTACTCGGCCTCCTCCTGCGCGCTGCGGCCGTGCTCCTTGGCCTGGACGTCGGTCACGGCCGGGCAGAGCACGATGTCGCCGAGCATGCCCAGCGGCGCCTCGTCCTCGTCGTCGTCCGGCGGTCTGAGCTCGTCCATCGGGAAGCTGAGGACGTCGGTCGGTCCCGGTTCGCCCATGTACTTGTCGTGGTAGGCGCTCATCGTCGCCTCGTCCACGAGCAGGATCGACAGCTCGGCCTGGGGGTGGATCCGGAGCTGGTCCAGCGCGAAGGTCGCGAGCCGGACCAGGCCCGTACTGTCGGCCTCCAGACCGGACTCGTTGTTGATGTCGACTGTCATCGATCTACCTGCAGCTCTCGTCGCGCTAGCGGCGCGTGGCGGTGGGCGGCGGCTGGGCCGCGTCGTGGCGCTCGTACGCCGCGACGATGCGACCCACCAGCTTGTGGCGCACGACGTCGTGCGCGGTCAGGTGGCAGAAGGCCAGGTCCTCGACCTCGCCGAGGACGCCCTCGGCCTGGCGCAGCCCGCTCGCGGAGCCGTTGGGCAGGTCGACCTGCGTGACGTCGCCGGTGACGACCATCCGCGAGCCGAAGCCGAGCCGGGTCAGGAACATCTTCATCTGCTCGATCGAGGTGTTCTGCGCCTCGTCGAGGATGATGAAGGCGTCGTTGAGCGTGCGTCCGCGCATGTAGGCCAGCGGCGCGACCTCGATGGTCCCGGCGGTCAGCAGCCGCGGGATCGTGTCGGGGTCGAGCATGTCGTGCAGCGCGTCGTAGAGCGGGCGCACGTACGGGTCGATCTTGTCGTTCAGCGTGCCGGGCAGGAAGCCCAGGTGCTCGCCGGCCTCGACGGCCGGCCGGGTCAGGATGATCCGGTTGACCTCCTTGGCCTGCAGCGCCTGCACCGCCTTGGCGACCGCGAGGTAGGTCTTGCCGGTGCCCGCGGGACCGATGCCGAAGACGACCGTGTGCTTGTCGATCGCGTCGACGTAGCGCTTCTGGTTCAGCGTCTTGGGGCGGATGGTCTTGCCGCGGGTGCTGAGGATGTTGTGCGTCAAGACGTCGGCCGGCCGGGCCTCCTCGCGCTCGGCGAGCATCGACACGATGCGCTCCACGCCGTCGCCGGTGAGGCCCTGGCCGGTGCGCAGCACCGTCACCAGCTCGGTGATGACGTCGACGGCCAGGTCGACGGCCACCTTGGCGCCCGACAGCGTGATCTCGTTGCCGCGCACGTGCACGCCGGCGCTGAGGTCGCGCTCGAGGATGCGGAGGAACTCGTCGCGTGGCCCGAGCAGGTTGACCATCTCGATCGACACCGGGACAGTGACGCGGCGGAGCTCCTCGAGGCCGCTGTCGGTCACCGGCTCCACGTCGAGGGATCGCGGCGTGCGGTCGCCGCGGATCTCGGTGGTGCTCGCCCGGGCTGCGCGCTCCGGCCTGCTCGTCTCTGACCTGCTCAGAAGGGTCCTCACCTGGTCCTGCGTGCCGCTGCGGCACCTGACCGCACCATCCTAGTGAGTGGGACCGAACCGGCACAGGGAGAGAGCGGGTGAGATCGCCGTGGAGACCCACTACTACACCGCCACGAGCATCGACGGCTTCATCGCCGACGAGCAGGACTCGCTCGACTGGCTCTTCCAGGTCGCGCAGGACCCGGCCTCCGACGACCGCTACGAGGCGTTCGTCGCGGGGATCGGAGCGCTCGTCATGGGCTCGACGACGTACGCCTGGCTGAGACGCGAGGAGATCCGCGACGACCCGTCCCGCTGGCCCTACCCGCAGCCGACCTGGGTCTTCACCTCCCGCGACCTGGAGCCGGTCCCCGGGGCGGACATCCGCTTCGTCTCGGGGGCGGTCGGCCCGGTGCACGCCGAGATCGCCGCGCTGCTGCCCGAGGGGCAGGACCTGTGGCTGGTCGGCGGCGGAGACCTCGTGGGGCAGTTCGCCGACGACGGGCTGCTGGACGTCATCCACCTCGGCGTGGCTCCGGTCGTCCTCGGGGGCGGCGCCCCGCTGCTGCCCCGTCGCCTGGTCACGCCACCGCTGCTGCTCGAGGAGTGCCGCGCCGGCGGACCGTTCGCGCTGCTCCGCTACCGGGTGCAGCGCGGCTGACGCGGTTCGGTGGACTCCTCGGGCCAGCGGTCGGCGAAGCGGTCCGTCGCCGCGACCAGGGCCGCGGTGATCTCGGGCTCGGTCCAGGCGTGACCGGCGTGCGGGGCGACCACGAGCTCGGCCCGCGGCCAGGCCCGGTGCAGGTCGAGCGCGGTGACGGCCGGGGTGCAGAGGTCGTAGCGGCCCTGGACGATCACGCCCGGGATGCCGGCCAGGCGCCCCGCGTCGGCGATCAGCTGGCCCTCGCCCTCCGGCGTGGTGGAGAACCACCCGGCGTGGACGAAGTAGTCGTTCTCGATCCGCGCGAAGGCCAGGGAGTACGCGGGGTCGGCGAACTGCGCGACCAGCTCGGGGTCGGGCACGAGGGTGATCGCGGCCGCCTCGTACGACGCCCAGGCCACCGCCGCCGGCCCGTGCACGGCCGGATCGGGGTCGAAGAGCAGCTCGTGGTAGGCCGCGACGGGGTCCCCCACGACGAGGCCGCCCGGGGTGAGCGCGACGAGGCCGCGCTCGAGCAGCGGGGCGAGGTAGCCGGCGTACTCCTCGGGCACGAGCTGGCCCGCGCCCCCGCCGTAGAAGAAGTCGAGCTCGCTGCGTCGCAGCGTGAAGATGCCGCGGAGCACCAGCTCGGTGACCCGCTCGGGGTGGGTCTCGGCGTAGGCCAGCGCCAGCGCGCTGCCCCAGGAGCCGCCGAAGACCTGCCAGCGCTCGATCCCCCGCGCCGCGCGCAGCCGCTCGACGTCGTCCACCAGGTGCCAGGTCGTGTTGAGCGCCGGGTCGTACGCCGCCGTGCTCGCGTGCGGGACGCTCCGGCCGCAGCCACGCTGGTCGAAGAGCACGACGCGGTAGCGCTCGGGGTCGAAGAGCCGCCGCACGTCGGGCGAGACGCCGCCGCCGGGGCCGCCGTGCAGGAACACGACGGGCTTGCCCTCGCGGTTGCCGCACTCCTCCCACCACACGCGCTGGCCGTCGCCGACGTCGAGGTGGCCCGACGCGTACGGCTCCAGGGCCGGGTAGAGCGGGTCGGTCCGGGCCGGGGTCACTCCGGGACGACGTGGACGGCGGCCTCCTCGGCGCTGGCCGCACCGCCGTCGATGCCCACGTCCTCGCCGATCAGGTCGGAGTCGACGTCGGCGCCCAGGCCCTGGTCGGGGTCGACCAGCCGGCCCGCGCGGAGGTCACCGACCTCGCCGTCGTCGAGCCTCTCCTCGTCGGCGCGCACCGTGAGGTTGTCCTCCTCGTCGACGTCGTCCTCGGCGTAGGGGTCGGGCTCGGGGACCTCCTCCGACAGCCGCTGGTCCAGCGTCTCGTGCTCGCCCTCGCGGATCAGGACCGACGGGCGCTCCGGCGGGGAGTAGCCCTCGTCCAACGCGTCGGCGACGCCGCGGTCCTCGAGGTTGTTGTAGGGCTGGAGCTGGTCCTGGTCCATCTGGTCGACACCGTCGGGCGTCTGCTCGTACGGCTGGACGTCGGCCGGGTCGCTCATCGGCTCGGGGTTGGTGCTGGTCATGCGCCCCAGCCTGCCACGGGCGCCACCCGCGGCTCCGCGGGCGGACGGCGCACACCGCAGGCGCCAGCCGGATGATCACGCGCTGGCGCGGGCCCGGGAGGACAGCCGGTCGGTGGCGAAGAGCCGGGCCGGCAGGCCTCCACGAGCCGCGGGCCGACGACGCGAGGCGGACCGGACCGCTGCAGCTGAGCACCGGGGGGATCGATTTAACAGTTTTTGGCCCGCGCTCAGGCTCTGCTCATGTACGTTCCTCCTGGCTCGGGGGCCACCACTCATCCCAGGACGGTTCCGTTGAGCCCAACCCCCCTCCGCCTGCGCCGACGTCTCGGCCATGGCGGACTCTCCCTGCTGGTCGCCGCCACCGGCACCACCCTGCTCTGGACGGCCTCGGCCGGGTCGGCCCAGGCCGAGCCCGTGGCCCCGGGGCCCGTGTGCACGGACGGCACCTGCACCGTCACCTTCGCGGCGACCGACGGCCTGCAGTCGTTCACGGTGCCCGGCGGCGTGGGCTCGGTCAGGGCCAGCGTCCGCGGCGCCAGCGGCGGTGGGACGTGGTACGCCTCCGAGCCCCGGCAGCCGGGCGGGGCCGGCGGCGAGGCCACGGGCACCATCACCACGACGCCCGGCGAGAAGCTCGCGGTCCTGGTCGGTCGTGCCGGCGAGTCGCGTGACCTGGCCTCGCAGGACGGCCGCCCTGGCCAGGGTGGCTACGGAGGAGGCGGCGAAGGCGGCTTCGCGTTCGGCCCGTCGGCGAACGGCGGCTCGGGCGGAGGCGGCGGGTCCTTCGTCTTCGGCAGCGACAGCACGCTCCTGCTGGCGGCCGGCGGCGGCGGGGCGACGAGCGGCACGCACGCGGGCGGCGCCGGGAGCGGGCCCGGGCTCGCGGCGGTCGCGGGCGCTGACGGCGACCGCGGCGCGGGCGGTGGGGGCGGCGCGACGTCCGACGCCAACGGCACCGGCGGTGCAGCCGGGGAGCAGAGCGGGGGCTTCGCGATGGCGGGCGACGACGGCCAGGGGGTGACGACCGCCGCCGACGCGCTCGCCCTCGGCGGTCGCGGCGGCGACGCCGACAACTGGGCGCCAGGCCCGGGTCAGCAGGACGACCAGGTCGGCAGCGGCGGCGGCGGCGGGTTCCACGCCGGCGGCGGGGGCGGCAGCACCTCGTTCGACAACGTCGACCCCATGGGCCTGCCGAGCTCCGGCGGCGGCGGAGGCGGTGGTGCCGGCTTCGCCGCCGCGGGCGTGACCGACGTGACCGGTGCGGTGGGCGCCCGGGTGGGCGACGGCGAGATCGTCCTGACCTACGCCTACGCGGAGCAGGTCACCTTCACCAGCAACGCCCCGAAGGAGGCGGTCGTCGGCGGCACCTACACGGTCGAGGCGACCGGCACCGGCTCGGCGGACGTGGTCTACAGCGTCGACGCGGACACGACCAACGGCGCCTGCACGCTCGAGGGCACGACCGTGTCCTTCCTGCACGTCGGGACCTGCGTGGTCGCGGCCGACCAGGCGGGTGACGCCGGCCACGGCGCGGGCCGGGCGACGCAGACGATCGTCGTGGGCCAGGCGATCCAGTCGATCACCTTCGACCCGCTCGACGCCACGGCCACGGTCGGCGGCACGGCCGAGCTGACGGCGACCGGCGGGGCCAGCGGCCTCCCGGTCGTGCTCACCTCGAGCGACACCGCGGTGTGCACGGTCTCCGGCACGACCCTCACCTTCGTGGCCGCCGGCACCTGCACGGTGACGGCCACCCAGGCCGGGAACGACGACTACGCCGCCGCCGCCCCCGTCCAGCAGGAGGTGGCCGTCGACCGCGTCGCGACCACCACCTCGTTCGTCTTCGACGAGCAGGAGCCCGTGTTCGGGCAGGAGGTGAGGGCCACCGTGACGGTGACCGGCGCCTCGGAGGGCACCGTGCGGCTCGCCGTCGACGGTGCCGAGCCGGGTGACGCCGTCCCCGTCGACACCGACGGCAAGGCCGAGCTCCCCGTCCCCGCAGGCCTCGGCGCCGGCGGGCACGACGTCACGGTGACCTTCACGCCCGACGACGCGACGACGTACGCCGGTTCCAGCTCCTCGACGACCCTGGCCGTCGGCCAGGCCATGACCAGGACCCAGCTCACCGTCCGCAGCGACGAGGCCTCGGTCGAGGTCAGCGCCGTCGCGCCGGGCGCCGGAACGCCGGAGGGCACGGTCGTCTTCACCGTCGACGGCACGCCGTCGGCGCCGGTCGAGCTCAGGCACGGCCGGGCGGTCCTGCCCGGCACCGTCGCCTCGGGTGCGGAGGTCGCGGCCGAGTACAGCGGTGACGACGACTTCACCGGATCCTCCGACTCCACCTCGCGCCAGGACCCGACCATCAGCGCCGACGTCAGCAGCGAGCAGTCGATCTCCCCGTACGGCTGGTACCGGACGGCGGTGACGGTGAGCTTCACCTGCGAGGCGGGCAGCGCACCGCTCAGCGCCGACGGGTGCCCGGCAGCCGTCACCCTCTCCGACGAGGGCGCGTCGCAGAGCGTCACGAGGACGGTCACCGCGGAGGACGGGGGCATCGCCACGGCGAGCGTCACCGGCATCAACATCGACACGACGGCACCGCAGGTCAGCACCCTCTTCGCCACCGACGGTGACCGGTTCTTCGCCGGGTCGGTGCCGCCGGCCGGCTGCGTCGGCGTCGACGAGCTCTCGGGCGTCTGGGGCTGCGCCGGCATCCTCGACCGGCAGGGTTCGAAGCTCCGCTTCGACGCGTACGCCGTCGACCGGGCCGGGAACCAGGCCCAGGCGACGGCCAACGCCTCGACCTACGACCGGGGCATCATCGACGCGCCGTACGCGGACGGCGTCTACACCGTCCGGGCCGGGCAGACCTACACGCTGGTCGCGAAGAGCAGCCACCGCGCGCAGGTGCTGAAGCCGACCACGGGGTCGACCAAGCCGACCAAGGGCTGGGCGAAGTTCCGTCGGACGGGCAAGGACACGTGGGCCCTGGGCTACACGATCGGCAGGTCGCTGAAGGTCGGCACGACCTACAACCTGGGGATCAAGACGGGTGCGAAGCACTCGATCAAGATCCGCGTGGTCGCCTGACCTCCGGGTGAGGAGCGGGGCGCGTCGGGCGAGAGCCCGGCGCGCCCCGCGTCACGTCCGGCTCAGCTCGACCAGCCCTCGCGGGTCGTGGTGACCGGGGAGCCCGTGCGGGCCGACTCGAGGATGGCCAGCGAGATCTGGTGGTCCGCGCAGGCCTCCTCCAGCGGGTAGGGCGCCGCTGCCTCGCCCCGCGCCCAGGCCCCCGTCGCGGCGAGCAGCATCGCGACGGCGAGGTCGTCCTCCGACATCCGCGAGCCGACGAAGGGGTTGCGCCAGAGCACCCGCCCGTCGAGGCTCACGTGCTGCAGGTCGACGCCCTCGAGGTCGAGGTCGATGCCGGCCTGGCGGCGCACGAGCGACGACGTCACCGGCGTGACGGGGTCGGCCAGGCGCGTCACCCGCTCGTCGACGATCTCGCCCCGGGTGCCGCGCACGACGATCCGGCGGGCGCGCAGCGGGTTCCACCACTGGTTGTCGGTGAAGTCGTAGAGACCCGTCCGGTGCCCGCCGAAGTCGAGCGTGGCCAGCGTCGTGACGAGGTCCTCCGGCTCGTCGGAGCCCGACCAGCCTTCCGGGCTGAGCGGGTTCGCGAGCGGCGCGGAGAAGTCCTGCGCACGCACCTCGACCGGCCCGCGCCCGACGCCGAGGAAGCCGCGGATCATCGAGACCGCGTGGTAGAGGTGGGTCGAGCTGACCTGGACCGACGTCACGTCGCCGATCACCCCCTCGCGCACGACGGCCATCCGGGCGGCGTGCTGCGGCATCAGCAGGTACTGCTCGGCCACCTGCACCAGCCCCGTGCCGCCGACCGCGTCCCACAGCGTGCGGAGCCCGTCGAGGTCGGCCGCGGGCGGCGTCTCCGCGAGCACCCGTACGCCCCGCTCCGCGAGCCGGCGCGTGGTCGGGCCCATCTCCGCCCACGGCACGCAGGGGACGACCACGTCGGGCTCGGCGGCGAGCAGCTCCTCCTCCGAGGCGGCCGTCGGCACGCCCCACGCCTGCGCGACCTCGGCAGCCCGTTCGGGACGCCGGCTCAGCACCCCCGTCACCTCGAAGGCCCCCGGCGCCTGGCGGGCCAGCCGGGCGAAGAACTCCGAGCGCCACCCCGTCCCGACCAGGGCGAAGCGGACCGGTGTGCGGTGGCTGCTCGTCGTGCTCGGTCCCGCTGTGCTCATCGCTCTCCTCGGTCGGCGGCCGCGACGCCACCGCGGCGATCGTCGTCCCGCTGACCTTCCGGCCGGGGGGACCATCGACGGGCCGCGCGTCGCACCCACCGTAACGTCGGCCCTCGGACGGGCCCTGCCCACCGACCCGGGCGACCTCGTGCTCGCCACCACGGAGAGGATCCCTGCATGACCACCCCCAGCAGCCCGGACTGGCTCCGCCCGCTCGGCACCACCGGCCTCCGGGTCACCGCGCTCTCGGTCGGCGGCGGCCCGCTCGGCAGCATCCCGAAGCAGCCCGGCCGCGAGGGCGCCGAGGACGCCGGGGTGGCGCTGGCCGCGTACGTGCTCGAGTCCCCCGCGCGCGTGCTCGACACCTCCAACGGCTACAGCGACGGGGAGAGCGAGCGGCGCATCGGTGCCGCCGTGGCCCTGCGCGGCGGGCTGCCCGACGACTTCCTGGTGATGACCAAGGTCGACGCGCGGGGGCGCGACTACTCCGGCGAGCGCGTCCGCGCGAGCGTCGCCGAGTCGAAGGAGCGGCTCGGGCTCGACCCGCTGCCCCTGGTGTTCCTGCACGACCCCGAGCACTTCGACTTCGCGCAGATGTCCGCGCCGGGCGGGGCCGTCGACACCCTCATGCGGCTCCGCGAGGAGGGCGAGATCGGCCACGTCGGCCTGGCCGGCGGACCGGCGCCGGAGATGCAGCGCTACCTGGCGCTGGGCGGCTTCGAGGTGCTGCTCGTGCACAACCGCTGGACGCTGGTCGACCGCAGCGCCGCGGCCCTGCTGGACCAGGCGGAGCAGGCCGGGGTCCCGCTGGTGAACGCGGCCGTGCACGGTGGCGGCATCCTCGGCAAGCCGGGCACCACGACGCAGTACGCCTACCGCGAGGCCGACCCGGCCGTGCTCGCGGCGGTCGACGCGATGGCCCGGCTGTGCGAGGAGCACGGCACGACCCTGGCGACGGCGGCGCTGCAGGCGTCGGTGCGCGACCCCCGGGTGGCGACGACGCTCGTCGGCCTCAGCTCGCCCGCCCGTCTGGACAGCCTGCTCGGCTCGCTCGCCGAGGAGCTCTCCGACGACCTCTTCGCCGCGCTCGAGGACCTCCGGCCAGCGCCCGAGCACTGGCTGGAGCCGCCGCGCGCCTGACCTGCGCACCCGATCCCGCCCGCCCGGTCCCGCCCGCCCGGTCCCGCCGGCCCGCCCCCGCCCCTGATCGCGTTCGCTCGATCTTCACGGCTTCGCGCGCCCTACAGGTCGCGCGAAACCCACGAGATCGAGCGAAGTCCGCGTTCGGGCGCAGCCCGGCCCGGTCGCCGTCCCCGGGGCTGTCGGTTTCCCATGCTTTCTTGGTGTCCCGTCACCCAGCACGGCAAATTCACCGTGCTGAGTGACGGGATCCCATGCTTTCTTGGTATCCCGACACCCCCGCCCGACCGACCCTGGGCGGGCGTGGAGGAGAGGGCGGTCGGGGCTAGCGGTTCAGGAGGGCCGCGAGGGCGACGACGCCGGCGGTGGAGGTGCGCAGGACGTGGTCGGCGACGCGTACGGTCCTCGCGCCGGCCTCCTCGAACGCCGCGAGCTCCTCGGGGCTGATGCCGCCCTCCGGACCGACGACGACGACGACCTCGCCGGAGGCGGGCAACGGAACCTGCGCGATCGGCCCGCTCGCGTCCTCGTGGAGGACGAGCGCGAGGTCGCTCGCCGCGAGGCGGGCGGCGAGGGCCCTGGTGGACACGGGCTCGGTGACGGCCGGTACGCGCAGCCGGCGGGACTGCTTCGCGGCCTCGCGGGCCGTGCTGCGCCAGCGGGCGAGCCCGCGCTCGACGCGGTCGGGCGACCAGCGCGCGACCGAGCGCGACGCCTGCCACGGGACCACCTCGTCGACGCCGACCTCGGTCAGCATCTCGACGGCGAGCTCGGCACGGTCGCCCTTGGCCAGCGCCTGGGCGACGACGAGGCGTACGGGGCGCGCGTCCTCGGCCAGGAGCTCGGTGACGCGGACGCGCAGCCCGGCCTTGGTCGCCTCGACGACCTCGCCGCGCACGCCGCCGCCGGAACCGTCGGCGACGAGCACCCGCTCCCCCGCCCGCAGCCGACGGACCGCCACCGCGTGGTGGCCCTCGGAACCGTCGACGAGCACCTCGCCGCCGACCCGCGGGGAGGTGCCGGCCAGGCTCTCCAGGAGGAAGAGCGCGTCGGTCACCGGGGTGTCACTGCCCCGCGAACGCGTCGCGCAGGCGGCCGAAGACGCCGCGGCCCTGCTTCTGCACCGTCACCTCGGGGCCGGTCTCCTCGCGGAGCTCGGCGAGCTGGCGCAGCAGGTCGCGCTGCTCGTCGTCGAGGCGGGTCGGGGTCTGCACGAGGAGCGTCACGCCGAGGTCGCCGCGGCCGTTCGAGCGCAGCCGCGGCACGCCCCAGCCCTCGAGCGCGACGCGGGTGCCCGACTGCGTGCCCGCCGGCACGGTGACGTGCACGTCGCGGTCCTCGTCGTCGGTGTCGGGCAGGTCGGCCTCGAGGGTCTGGACCGTCACCTCGGTGCCGAGCGCGGCCGACGTCATCGGGATGCGGACCGTCACCTCGAGGTCGTCGCCCTCGCGACGGAACACCTCGTGGGGCGCCACGGCCAGCTCGACGTAGAGGTCGCCGGCCGGGCCGCCACCGGGGCCGACCTCGCCGTGGGCGGCGAGGTGGATGCGGTTGCCGGTGCTGACGCCGGCCGGGATCTTGACGTTGATCGTCCGGGCCGAGCGGACGCGGCCGTCGCCGGAGCACTCGGGGCAGGGGTCGGGGATGACCGAGCCGTAGCCACCGCAGGTGGGGCAGGGCTGCGTGGTGCGGATGTCGCCGAGGAAGGAGCGCTGCACGTGCGTGACGTCGCCCTGGCCGTGGCAGGTGCGGCAGGTGACGGGCTCCGAACCCTCCTGCGCCCCCGAACCCTTGCAGAGCGGGCAGAGCACGGCGGTGTCGACGCGCAGCGGCTTGGTCACGCCGAACGCCGCCTCGGCCAGCTCGAGGTCGAGCCGGACGAGCGCGTCCTGCCCGCGCCGGACGCGCGAGCGGGGCCCGCGGCTGGTCTGGCCACCGAACATCGCGTCGACGAGGTTGCCGAAGTCGAAGCCGCCCTGGCCGCCCCCGAACCCACCGCCGAAGCCCCCGCCCATCCCGCCGCCCAGCGGGTCGCCGCCGCGGTCGTAGAGGTCCTTCTTCTTGGGGTCGGCGAGCACCTCGTACGCCTCGGCGACGGCCTTGAAGCGGTCCCCCGCGTCGGGCTCGGTGGCCACGTCCGGGTGGAGCTTCATCGCCAGCTGCCGGTAGGCCTTCTTGATCTGCTCGGGCGACGCGTCACGGGAGACGCCGAGCGTCTCGTAGTAGTCAGCAGCCATGTCTGGAGTGGGTCATCCTCGTGTGGGGGGCGGTGCGTGCGGGTGCGGTCGAGCTGGTAGGGGCCGGTGCGGTGCCCGGTGCGGTCAGGGTTGGGCCAGGAAGCGGCCGACGTAGCGCGCGACCGCGCGGACGGAGGCCATCGTCGAGGGGTAGTCCATCCGCGTCGGGCCGACGACCCCGAGGGTGGCGCGGCTGCCGTAGCCGCTGGCGACGACCGAGGTCGTCTGGAGCTCCTTGACCGTGTTCTCCTGCCCGATCCTCACGGTGACGGCGTCGGCCGTGGCCTCGCCGAGCAGGGTGAGCAGGACGACCTGCTCCTCCAGCGCCTCGAGCACGGGCTTGATGCTGCTCGGGTCGGCGCCGTAGCGGGTGAGGTACGGCATCCCGCCGATCACCATGCGGGTCGAGGTCTCGCTGCCCAGCATCTCCAGCAGCGCGGCGACGACGGTGCGCCCGATCGGCAGGCTCGGCGCGGGCAGCGCGTCGAGCAGCGCGGAGAGCCCGGAGCCGGCCTCGGCGGGGGTGCGGCCGGCGGCCGCGGCGTTGAGCGCCGTACGCAGGTCGCCCAGGCTCGTCTGGTCGAGCTCGGGCACCTCGAGCGAGCGCTGCTCGACCCGTCCCGTGGAGGTGATGAGCACGAGCAGCAGCCGCGTGGTCGACAGCGACACCAGCTCGACGTGGCGCACCGTGGAGGTGCTGAGCGTCGGGTACTGCACGATCGCCACCTGCTGCGTCGCCTGGGCGAGCAGCCGCACGGTCCGCAGCAGGATGTCGTCGAGGTCGAGCGCCCCGGACAGGAAGGTCTGGATGGCGCGCTGCTCGGCGGTGGAGAGCGGCTTGATCTGACCCAGCCGGTCGACGAAGAGCCGGTAGCCCTTGTCGGTCGGGATGCGGCCCGCGCTGGTGTGGGGCTGCGTGATGTAGCCCTCCTCCTCCAGCGCCGCCATGTCGTTGCGGACCGTCGCCGGGGAGACACCGAGGTCGTGCTTCTCGACCAGCGCCTTCGACCCGACCGGCTCCTGGCTGGACACGTAGTCGGTGACGATGGCGCGGAGCACCTGCAGCTTGCGGTCGTCCATGCCCTCACCCCCTTTGCCTGGCGTCGTCCGCGCGTACGGCTCTGGCACTCGCGCGCGGGGAGTGCCAGTGTAGTGCCGCGCCGCCGTCGGGTCGCGGCTCGGCGACGACCGGCCACGCACCTCGGCGCGATCTGCTCGGTCGACGACGCCGCAAGCCCTCGACCGTCGGCCTGGAGCCACGCAGCCGGACCCCGCCGGGTGACGCGACCCGAGGGCAGCACGACACTGGCCACGTGACCGTCACCGGGCGAGACGCCGACCCGACCTCCGCACCGGGGCCCTGGGAGGAGCTCGCGCCCGGGGTGTGGCGGGCCGTGGCCGAGCCGGACGCGGTGAACCTCGTCCTGCTCGCCGGCACGGAGCGCGCGCTGCTCGTCGACACCGGCTCGAGCCCGGCCCAGGGCCGGGCCGTCCGGGCCTCGGTCGCCACCGTGACCGACCGCCCGCTCGAGGTGGTCGTGCTCACCCACGCGCACCGCGACCACGCGTACGGGCTGGCCGCCTTCGACGACCTCGTGACCGTCGGCCACGAGGACGTGGCGGCCTGGCTCGCCTCGCCGGAGGCGCGCGCGGACGCCGGGCGGCTCGGGCTCGACGCCGCCGACCTCGTCGCCCCGAACCGTCCGATCGTGCTCGCCGCGGCCTTCGACCTGGGTGGACGGCGGGTCGAGGTCGCGCACCTCGGTCGCGGTCACACCGGGGCCGACCTCGTCGTCGTGGTCGGTGACGCCGACCTGGTCGTCGTGGGCGACCTCGTCGAGCAGGCCGGCCCGCCCTCGCTCGGCGAGGACTCCTTCCTGCACGAGTGGCCGGTCACCCTGGACGGCGTGGTCGGGCTGATGACCGCCGCGACCCGGGCCGTGCCGGGGCACGGGGACCCCGTCGACCGGCCGTTCGTCTACGAGCAGCGCGGCCGGCTCGCCTCCGTCGCCGGGCAGGTCCGTCACCTCGCGGGATCCGGCACCAGCGCCGCCGACGCCCTCGCCGAGGGCGAGGAGTGGGCCTTCCCGGTCGAGGCGCTCGCCGCGGGGCTGCCCCGGGCGTTCGCCCAGCTCGGCCCCGTCACGCCGCGCCGCACGCTGCCGCTCGCCTGAGCCCGCGCCTCCGCCCCCCCGGATGCGCCGAACCCCCCGGACGCCGGGAAACCCCTGACGAGGTTTTCCGGAGCATTGCATCCGTCGCGTCCCGGCGTGCGCAGAACCAGGCATCAGGCAAGCCCCGCCTGCCCAACCTGGAGGTCCGCATGACCACGCCCGTCCGCTCCCGACTGATCCGGGGCACCGTCGCCCTGGCCGTCACCTCCGGCGCCCTGCTGCTGCCGGCCACCGGCGCCCAGGCCGCCGACACCGCGACCGTCTCGATCCTGCACGCCGTGCCCGGCGCGACCGTCGACGTCTACGCCAACGGCAAGGAGCTGCTCAGCGACTTCAAGCCCGGCACGCTCACCGACCCGCAGAAGCTGCCCGCGGGCACCTACGACCTCAAGGTCGTCGCGGCCGGGGACGGCGCCGACGGCAAGGCGGTGGCCGAGCTGGACAACGCGAAGGTTCCGGCCGGCGCCAACGTCACCGTCGTGGCCCACCTCGACGCCTCGGGCGACCCGCGCCTGACCGCGTACGCCAACGACACCTCCGGCCTCGACGCCGGCAAGGCGCGCCTGGTCGTGCGCCACGACGCCGCGGCCCCCGCCGTCGACGTGCGGGCGAACGAGAAGGTGGCCTTCAGCAGCCTCGAGAACCCCGGCGAGGACAGCGCCGACCTCGACGCCGGCACGATCAGCGCCGACGTCGTCCTGGCCGGCGAGAGCAGCCCGGTCATCGGCCCGGCCGACGTGAACCTCAAGGAGGGCACCACCACGATCGTGTACGCGTGGGGCTCCGCCGAGGACGACAACCTGAAGCTCGCCGTCCAGACGATCAGTGGCATGGGCGGCAACCCGGGCGGGGTCCCCGGTGGCACCGGTGGGCAGGCGGCGGCTTCGTCGCCGCTCGCGCTCGGCGCCCTCGGCCTCGGCCTGGTGGGCCTCGTGCTGGCCGGCACCCGGATGCTCGGCCGGACCACGCGGACCGTCAAGGCCTGACGTCGGACCGAGGTCGGACGAGGCGGGTCGGACGAGGAGACCGGTGACCACCACGACCCGACCGTCGACGCTGCGGTGACGCAGCGCACCGCACGGCGAGGCGGCTGGCTGTGGCCGGCCGTCCTCGTCGTGTCCGCGGTCCTGCTGCTCGGCGCGACCCACCAGCTGGTGGCGCCGCGCAGCGTGGCCGCCGACGTCGGGGTCTCCGCCACCGTCGAGGACGCTGTGGGCACCCCGGCCGCCGACTCGATGCCGACGCCGGCACCCACCCCGACGTCCGGGCCGCGGGCGAGCGGGAGCGCAGCCGCTCCGCGCTGGTCGGCACGCTCGGCCGCCCCAGGCCCCGTGCCGAAGGTCGTGCCACCCGAGCGCCTCGTCGCCCGCTCGGTCGGCCTCGACCTGCCCGTCGTGCCCCAGGGCGTCGACGGCAAAGGACAGATGGCTCTCCCCGACCGTCCCACCGAGCTCGGCTGGTACCGGTTCGGCCCCACGCCGGCCGACCGTCGCGGCGCCGTGGTCCTCGCGGGCCACGTCGACAGCAAGCGCTACGGCGCGGGTCCCCTGGAGCGTGCCGCCGGCCTCGGCCGGGGCGACCGCGTGGAGGTGCGCGACACCGCCGGCCGCACGACGGCGTACGCGGTGGTCGCCGTCCAGCGGATCCGCAAGACCGACTTCTCCCCCGACGACGTCTTCGAGCGCTCCGGCAGGCCCGTCCTGCGGCTGATCACCTGCGGCGGGCCCTACGACCCGGGCCGCGGCGGGTACCGGGACAACCTCGTCGTGACCGCGGAGCGCCGGTGAGCGCCGAGGTCGCCGGCACCCAGCCGCCGCTCGTCCCCGCCGTCCAGGAGCTGGGCCGACGCGCGATCGGGCGGGTGGTGGGGCCCGAGGACGCGGGCCGGACGGGACCGTCACGCTGGGCTGGGCCGGACGGCGTGGGTCGGACGGACGCGGCGGACAGGGAGGGGCGGGCGGACGACGTGGTCGGCGAGCTCGGGGGCGAGGAGGCGCGCCTCGCGCGCGGCTTCGTCGCGGGCGACCCGGCCAGCCTCGAGGAGGCCTACCGTCGCTGGGCCCCGCTGGTCCACACGCTGGCCCACCGCGAGCTGCGGCGGACCGTCGACGCGGAGGACGTCACGCAGCAGGTGTTCGTCAGCGCCTGGCGCAGCCGCGCCGACTACTCCCCGCAGCGCGGCAGCCTGCCCGGCTGGCTGGTCGGCATCACGCGCCACCGGCTGCTCGACCACCACCGCCGCCAGCAGCGCCAGCAGCGCCTCTCGATCACCCTCGAGGACGAGGCGGCCGCTGCAGTCGGGCCGACCGGCTCCACCACCGACGAGGAGCTGGACCGGCTCCTGATCGCCTCCGAGATCGCCCAGCTGCCCGACCCGCGGGGCACGATCTTGAGGATGGCTTTCTGGGAGGGGTACACCTATCCGCAGATCGCCGACGGGCTCGGCCTGCCGCTGGGCACCGTGAAGAGCCACGTGCGTCGTACGCTCCTGCACCTGCGGGACCGTCTGAAGGAGGCACGGGCATGGCCCACCTGAGCGCGGACCGCCTGGCCGCGCTCGCCAGCGACCCGTCGGTCGGGCCCGAGCCCGAGGAGCTGGCTCACCTGTCCGGCTGCCGCGCCTGCCGCGACGACGTCGCCGAGCTGGGCGAGGTGGCCCAAGATGTGCGCGACGCCGGGCGCACGACGCTGCGGCGACCGCACCCCGACGTCTGGGCGGCCATCACCCAGGAGGTGGGCGCCACCGCACCCACCCGCCGCGCGCGCTCCTGGTTCCCCGTCGCGGTCGCGGCCGCCGCCGGCCTCGTGGTCGGCGTCGGGGGCGTGCTCGGCGTCGACGCGCTGCGCGGCCGCGACGCGACGGGTGCCGACACCCTCGTCGCCCGGACCGACCTGGCCGCGCTGCCCGGCGAGAGCGGTCGGGGCTCGGCCGAGCTGGTCCGCGCGCAGGACGCCCTGCAGCTGCGGGTGCACGCCTCGCTGGGGACCTCACCCAGCAGCGACTACCACGAGGTCTGGCTGATCAACGCCGACGGCCGGCGGATGTTCGCCCTCGGGGTGCTGCCGTCCTCCGGTGACGCGAGCTACTGGCTGCCGACGACGCTGACCCAGCAGCTCGACGGCTACGCGACCGTCGACATCTCCGTCGAACCCGACGACGGCCAGACCGCGCACTCCCAGCACAGCCTGGTGCGGGGGACGTTGCCCGGCTGAGGCGTCCCGGTCCGGCTCCCGGACCCGCTCCACTCCTGCTCGCGCCCGGCCTCGTCGCGGCGGGCGAGCGCGAGCCGGGCGCTCAGCCGCCACCCGGTCCGGGTAACCCTGCCCGACGGCGTCGAGGTCGTGGCAGCCACGGAACGGCGGACGTCGAGCACGGCACCGCGCTGAGGTCGTCGGACCGCGTCAGCGCACGAGCCCCGACTGGTACGCGACCACGACGAGCTGGGCCCGGTCGCGGGCGCCGAGCTTGGTCATCACCCGGCTGACGTGGGTGCGGGCGGTGGCCGGGCTGACGACGAGCCGGTGGCCGATCTCGTGGTTGCTCAGGCCCTCCCCGATCAGCGCCAGCACCTCGCGCTCGCGCTCGGTCAGGTCGCCCAGCCGGGGGTGGCCCCGCCGGGCCGGGCCGCGGCCGGTGAAGGAGGCGATCACGCGCCGGGTCACCGACGGCGAGAGCAGCGACTCCCCCGCCGCCGCGAGCCGGACCGCGCGGAGCATGTCGGCCGGCTCGGAGTCCTTGACCAGGAAGCCGGCCGCGCCCGCCTGGAGCGCGTCGAAGACGTGCTCGTCGGTCTCGAAGGTCGTCAGCACCACCACCCGGACGCCGGCCAGCGCCGGGTCGGCGGCGATCGCCCGCATCGTCTCGATCCCGTCGAGGCGTGGCATCCGGATGTCCATCAGGGCGACGTCGGGACGCACGCGGCGCACCAGCGCGAGCGCCGCGCGGCCGTCCTCCGCCTCGCCCACGAGCTCGAGGTCGTCCTCGGAGCCGATCAACGTCCGCAGGCCCATCCGCACCAGCGGCTGGTCGTCGACGACCACGACGCGGACCCGACCGCCCGGTGCCGGCCCCGGTTCGCTCACGCCTCGACCGTCCGCGCCACGTCGAGGACGGGCAGCTCCGCGCGCAGCAGGAAGCCGCCGTGGCGACCGGGCCCGAAGGACACCGTGCCGCCGAGGGAGGCCGCCCGCTCGCGCATGCCGCGCAGGCCGTTGCCCTCCTCGAGCCGTGCGGGCCCGGGTCCGTCGTCGTCGACCTCGACGACCAGGGTCCCCGGCGTACGCGCCACGCGGACCGTCGCCCGCGCGTCGCCGGCGTGGCGGACGACGTTGGTCAGCCCCTCCTGCACGATCCGGAACGCGGCCTGGTCGACCGCGGCCGGCAGCGCCGGGCCCTCCTCGTCGGCCCGCACCACGTCGATGTCGCGCCCGGCCGAGCGCAGGGCGCCGACCAGGTCGTCGAGCCGGTCGAGCCCGGCGGTCGGCGTCCGCGGCTCGCCCGACGGGTCACGGAACATCCCGAGCGTCGTCCGCAGCTCGGCCAGCGCGTCGCGGCTCGAGCGTCGGATGGCCTCCAGCGACGCGGTCACCTCGGGCGGCACCGCCGCGCCGGTCGCGCGCTGCTTGTCGAGCACGTGCAGCGCGACCCCGGCCTGCATGGTGACCACCGAGAGGCTGTGCCCGACGACGTCGTGCACCTCGCGGGCCACCCGGAGGCGCTCCTCGTACGCGGTGCGGCGCCGGTCCTCCGCGCGCTCGCGCTGCTCGGTCTCGCGGCGGCTGCGGCGCAGCAGCACGAGCAGCGCCGGCAGCACCGCGAGGGCGCCGGCCATCACCAGCTCGGCGTAGAGGACGGGGTCGAGCGCGCCGAGCCAGGTCTCGCCGTGGTGCGCGGCGACGACCGCCGGGACGAGGAGGGCGAGCAGCCAGGCCCAGCGCCGCAGCGGCAGGGTCACGGCCATCGGGTAGACGGTGAGGGCCAGGGCGAGCAGCGCCGGGGCGAAGAAGGCGGTGGTGGCGAAGAAGCCGCCCACGCCGACGACGCCCGCCACGAACGCGGCCCGCGGCCAGCGCCACCGCAGCGCGACCCCGGCGGCCAGCAGGAGCAGGAAGGGTGCGGCGGTCCAGGGCACCGTGGTGAGCGTCCAGTCGTGGCCCGGACCGCGACCACCGTCGCCGACGTGCGGCCCCCGACCGCCACGCGGACCGCCGTCGCCGTCCGGGCCCTGCCACGGCACGTGCGCCGCGGCCCAGCAGGACCAGGCGATGCCGAGCCCGAGCACCGCGTCCAGCAGCAGCACCCGGCGGGCGCGGCTCACGCTGCTCCTCGGGCGACCACCCTGCGACCCTAGGCGAGCGGCGGCGTCCGGGCATCGGTCCCGACGCGCAGCCGGCGTACGTCAGGAGGCGTACGCGCGGTGTCGCCTGCCGCCCGATGTGCGGGGGCGCCGGCCGACGGAGGGTGGGGGCATGCCACCACACGGACCCGGCGACGGCTTCCCCGACGCCGCCGCGCAGCACGCCCAGTGGGCCGCCCACGGCGGACCCTTCCCCTTCCTCGGAGGTCTGATGCTCCTGCTCGTCCTGCTCCTGCTCGCCGGGACGTTCTTCTACCTCCGGCGCCACGGCCACCTCCCCGACCTCGGCCTGGTGCGCCGGGCGAGGACCCCCGAGCTCGAGGCCCGCGAGATCCTCGCGACCCGCTTCGCGACGGGCGACCTGTCCAGCGACGAGTTCCTCGAGCGCGCCAGCGTCCTCAACTGGACCCCCGGCGTGGAGCCGCTGCCGGTCCCGCGCTCGCGGCGCCGCTGAGCCTCGCCGTCGCGGGCCGGCGCGCGGGCTCCCCGCAGGGGACCGGTCCCGCGCTCCGGGCTGCGGCACCGGGCCCGCGGCCCCGTTAGAGTCCGCAGGTGGCCCGGGTGACGCTCAAGACGGTGGCGACCGCGGTCGGCGTCTCGCCGGCCACGGTCTCCAACGCCTACAACCGGCCCGACCAGCTCTCCGCCGAGCTGCGCGAGCGGATCCTCGCGGTGGCCGCGGAGCTGGGGTTCACGGGCCCGGACGCCGCCGGCCGGGCCCTGCGCACCGGCCGCTCCGGCGCCGTCGGCGTGCTCCTCACCGGCCACCTCTCCTACGCCTTCTCCGACCCGTACGCCGTCGGGCTGCTGGCCGGGCTGGCCTCGACGGTCGAGAGCACCACCTCGATCGTCCTGCTGCCGCTGCCCCACGACGAGGACGGGCGGCCCGACCTGTCGGTCGTCCGCTCGGCGAGCATCGACGCGCTGGCCATGCTCTCGCTCTCCGCAGACCACCCCGCCGCCGACCTGGCCCGGGCCCGCGGGATCAGCCTGGTGACCACCCACCGCGTCGACGACCCCGACGCGAGCTGGGTCGCCATCGACGACCGGCGTACGGGGGTCCTCGTCGCCGAGCACCTGGTGGGCCTCGGGCACACGCACGCGCTCGTCGTCGCCCCCGCCCTGGACGCGCCCGCGGACGAGCAGGTGCGGGTCGTCGAGCCGCCCGAGATCGCCTACGCCGACTACGCCGCGCGCCTGGCCGGGATCAGCGAACCCCTCGGCGGGCGGATCTCGATGGTCACGGCCGGGGTGAACGACTTCGACTCCGGCGTCCGGGCCGCCCGGTGGCTCCTCGAGCAGGACCGCCTGCCCACGGCCGTGGTGGCGCTGAGCGACGTGCTCGCCCTCGGCGTCCTGGAGGGGCTGACGGTCGCGGGCGTCGACGTGCCCGGGACGGTGTCGGTGTGCGGGTTCGACGACATCGCCGCCGCCGCGCCGCGCGGGCTGACCACCGTGCGGCAGCCGATCACCGAGCGCGGCCGCGAGATCGGCCGGATGCTCCTCGACCCCGCCGACCCGCCGCGGCAGGTCCTGATGGACGTCGAGCTCGTCGTGCGGACCAGCTCGGGGCCGGCGCGCGCGGGCTGAACGTGCCGCCCGGCGCGGTCAGGCCTCCTCGTCCGGCCAGGGCGCGGAGAACTGCACCCGCGCGTCCCGCGTGAGCTCGGCGGTCCGGCGCAGCAGCTCCTCGGTCGAGGCCGAGCGCAGCAGGCCCTGGCGGTCCAGGTCGCCCAGCGGCGCGATGCCCGCGAGCTGCCAGCAGCGCGGCATCGCCTCGTCGGCGAGCTCCACGTCGGGCGACCAGCCCGTGTCCGCGAACTCCGACGCCTGGGCCAGCGTGCGGCGCACGACCTGCTCGGTCTCGGCGAGCAGCGGCTGCAGGGCGTCGTCCCACTCCAGGTCGTCGAGCTCGCGGACCTCCGCGCGGGGGTACGGGGCGTCGTCCAGCCACTCGACGACCTCGAACCGGCGACCGCCCTGGGCGGCGAGCCCGACGACCCCGTCCTCGGCCACGACCTGCAGGATGTCGGCCACCGTGCCGGCCCCGAAGCGGTGGTCGCCGCCGCCCACCTCGAAGCCGCGCTCGATGAGCACCACCCCGAACCGGGCGTCCTCGGCCGCCACCAGCTCGGAGAGCATGACCAGGTAGCGCTCCTCGAAGACGCGCAGGGTCAGCGGCATCGCCGGGAGCAGCACCGAGCCGAGCGGGAACATCGCCATCGCGACCACGCCCCCAGCCAACCAGGCCGCTCCCGGCGCCGATGGTGCGGGCGGGGCTCAGCCCCAGCCGGGGTCGGCCGGGCCGTCGCCGAAGTCGGGCACGGGCAGCCGTACGCCGTCCTGGCGGGCGGAGTCCCAGGCGACGATGCCGGGCAGCGTGAACCGTGCCGCGCGCCAGGCGTTGACCGGGGGCTGCGTACCCGTGGCGACCGCGCGGACGAAGTCGTCGGAGAGGAAGTGGTGGCTGCCCTCGTGGCCGTTCGGCGCGCCCTCGAACTCCGCCGGCAGGCGGCTCGTGTCGTGCACCTGCGCGAGCCCGGACTCGAAGCTGTGGCGCAGGGCCGGGTCGATGCCCTCGAGCGCAGCCGGGTCGGTCACCGCGCCGTCGTGGGTGTAGGTCCGGAAGAGCTCGCCGATGTCCTCGATCTCCTCCCGGGTGCTCCAGGAGGCGCCGGTCGAGGTCTGCTCCATGACGGCGTCGGTGCCGTAGAAGCGGAACCGCGACTCGTGCACGCGCGCCGGGTGCCCGACCCGGCGGAACTCGTTCGTCCGCATCGTCCCGCCGTCGGCGAGGCCGAAGAGCGCGGTCATGTTGCTGAACTCGTTGCCCCACAGCGACACGTCGGCGTCGAAGACCCCGTCGCCGCGGTCGTCGCGGATGCCGATGCAGCTCACGGAGGTGGCGTGCGTGGGCAGCGCACCGAGGACGCCGCCGACGGCGTGGGTCGGGTAGAGCATGGGCGGGTACGAGGCGGTCGCCTTCCAGCCCTCGCCGCCGCTGAACTGGTAGGCGGCGTAGAAGCCGTTGTCCATGTCGTGCACGTAGTCGCCCTCGGCGTAGAACACCCGGCCGAACGCGCCTGCGGCGTTCTGCTTCCGGGCCCAGACGACGGCCGGGTTGTAGTAGCTGGTCTCGCCCATCATGTAGACGAGCCCGGTCTCGGTGACCTTGCGCACGATCGCGGCGATCTCGTCCACGGCCAGCGCCATCGGCACGGCGGAGTAGACGTGCTTGCCCGCGTCCAGAGCCTTGAGCACCAGCTCGGCGTGGGTCCAGCGCTGCGTGAAGACCGCGACCGCGTCGACGTCGGAGGCGATCAGCGCGTCGGCGTCGGGGTAGGACCCGGCGATGCCGTAGCGCTCCACGTGCTCCGCCGCCCGCTCCGGCACCAGGTCGGTGACGTAGATCTCCTCCACCCCGGGGTGGCGCTGCCACAGCCCGATGAAGCTGCCCGCGAACTGCCCCGTCCCGATGACGCCGATCTTCACGTGCCTGTCCTCCCGCTCTGCCCACGGCGTGCCGTCCGCGACGCCACCGCTAATCTAAACGATTAGATGACCTGCTGGCACCTCGACCGCGGAGGTGACCGGCACCGGGGCGGGAGAAGGTGGTGGCGTGCCGCAGACCGACGACCCCGCGCGCCGCGCGACCGCCGCCGAGGTCGCCCGGCTCGCCGGCGTGAGCCCGGCGGTCGTCAGCTACGTGGTCAACGGCGGCCCGCGCAACGTCGCGCCCGGGACCGCAGCCCGGGTGCGCGACGCGGTGCGGCACCTCGACTACCGGCCGAACCGCGCAGCACGGGCCCTGCGCCGGGGCTCCACCGGCATCGTCGGCCTGGTCGTCCCGCGCGTGGCGAACCCCTTCGTGGCCGAGCTGTCGGAGGCGGTCCAGACCGCCGCCGGGCGGCGCGGGCTCGCCGTGCTGGCCGCGGGCTCGGGCAACGACCTCGAGGCCGAGCGCCGGCTGCTGCGCACGCTCGCCCAGCACGGCGTGGACGGCCTCGTCGTCGCCACGGTCATGGGTCACGCGGACGGCGCGCCGCCTCCCGGGCCCGACCTGCCCACCGTCTACGTCAACGCGCCCTTCCCCGTCCCCGGCGTCGACGCCATCGGTCCCGACGCCACGCAGGGGGCCCTGCTCGTCGTCGACCACCTGCTCGACGCGCACCGGCACCGCTCGGTCGCGCTCGTCACCGGCGAGACCGGCGCCCGGACCCCGGGCGCGCGGGAGCTCGGCTGGCAGCAGGCCGTGGCCGGGCGCGGCGCGGAGCCCGGTCCGGTCGTCCGCGTCCCGTGGGACCGGCCGGGCGGCACCGACGCCGCCCGGCGCCTGCTGGCCCTGCCCGAGCTGCCGACCGCGGTGTTCGCGACCTCCGACGCGCAGGCGCTCGGCCTGCTGCACGGCCTGCGCGCGGCCGGCGTCGACGTGCCCGGCGACGTCGCCGTCGTCGGCTTCGACGGGACCGAGGACGGCGCGTACGGCGCCCCTCCCCTGACCACGGCCCGCCAGCCGGTGCCGGCGATGGCCGAGGCGGCGCTCGACGCCCTCGAGCAGCCCGGCGGACCCCGCCAGGGTCACCAGCTCTTCGGCCTCGACCTCGTCGTGCGGCAGTCCTGCGGCTGCCCCGCGGCGCCGGCCTGAGCTTGGGCCACCGCAACCACCCCACGCGTGGTCGACCGGGCAGAAGTTTCGGCGGACGCGCGGCCCCGGCTCCCGACCGGCCCGCGACCCCGCTCCTACGCTGCCGCGGTGAGCCCCCTCGACCGCTACCACGGTGACGTCCTGAGCGCGGGCTGGAACGCACCGCGCAAGCCCGTCAGCGAAGCGCTGACCCTCGAGCGCGGCCTCGTCGTGGAGGACGCGACGAGCGGCTTCTGCGGCGCGGTGCTGCGCTGGGAGAACGGCCTGGTCCAGCTCGAGGACCGGCGCGGCAAGGTCCGCAGCTTCGAGCTCGGCCCCGGCTTCCTGCTCGACGGCCGCCCGGTGAGCCTGCAGGTGCCGGTCCGGGCCGCGCTCAAGGGCGCGCGGCGGACCGCGTCGGGCTCGGTCGCCACGCCCGGCGGCGACAAGGCCAGGGTCGCGCTGCCGAGCCGCATCTACGTCGAGGGTCGCCACGACGCCGAGCTGGTCGAGCGCATCTGGGGCGACGACCTGCGCCACGTCGGCGTGGTGGTGGAGTTCCTCGGCGGGATCGACGACCTCGCGGCGGTCGTGGAGGAGTTCGCCCCGGCCCGGGCCGCCGGCTGGGCGTGCTCGCCGACCACCTCGTCCCGGGCAGCAAGGAGACGCGGATCGCGCAGGCCGTGGAGCGGGGGCGCCACGGCGCGTGGGTCCGCGTGCTCGGGCACCCGTACGTCGACGTCTGGCAGGCCGTGAAGCCCGAGCGGGTCGGGCTGAAGCGCTGGCCCGACATCCCCCGCGACGTCGAGTGGAAGGCCGGGATCTGCGAGGTCCTGCGGCTCCCTCACGCCGACCAGGCCGACATCGCCCGGGCGTGGCAGGCGATCCTCGGCCGGGTCCGGTCCTGGTCCGACCTCGAGCGTCCGCTGCTGACCTGCGTCGAGGAGCTGATCGACTTCGTCACGGCCGACCACGTGCCGACCGACACCTGAGCCGTACGGGACGGACCGCACGGACCGGTGGAGGTGGGTCGGTCAGGTCCTGGTCAGGCGGGACGGACGCTCGGGGGTTCATCGCGTCCCGCCTGACGTGTCCTAGGTAACCGCATTTGTTCGCGACCTAACAGAACCTGACCTGTCCGGTGCAGGCCATGTCCGCAAGAGGACACCGGTGCGCGAGGGTCTGGCCGTCAGCCCTCGAGCACGCCGAGCAGGGAGCGGACGCGGGCGCTGGTGAAGACGTCCTCCAGGCGGACGGGGCGGCCGTCGGGGTCGGTCAGCGGGACGCGCCAGTTCGGGTACTCGTTCGTCGTGCCCGGCTGGTTCTGCGCGCGGCGGTCGCCGACGGCGTCGGTGAGGGCGACGTTCAGCAGGCGCGACGGGGTCAGGGTGAGGAAGCGGTGCAGGGCCCTCACGGTCTCCTCGACGTCGGCCCCGTCGGGCAGCAGCCCGTGCTCGCGCAGCGCGCCGAGCCACGCCGCCCGCTCGGCCTCGTCGAGCGCCAGCTCCTCCTCGAAGGGCCGCGTGAGCACCCCCAGCCGCTCGCGCAGGCGTACGTGGTCCCCGGCCAGGTAGGCCGTGGTCGGCGGCAGGTCGTGGGTGGTGACCGAGGCGAGGCAGTACTCGCGCCAGCGCTCCGGCGTGAGCGGGCCCCCGCCGCCGTCGAAGTCGAGCTCGAACCACAGGATCGAGGTGCCGAGGATGCCCCGGCTGCGCAGGTCGTCGCGGACCCAGGGCTCGACCGTGCCGAGGTCCTCCCCCACCACGAGCGCCTCCGCGCGGTGCGCCTCGAGGGCGAGGATGCCCACCATCGCCTCGTGGTCGAGGCGGACGTAGGTGCCGGCCTTGGGCCCGAGGCCCTGCGGGATCCACCAGAGCCGGAAGAGCCCGATCACGTGGTCGACCCGGATGCCGCCGGCGTGGCGCAGGATCGTCGAGACCATCGCGCGCCACGGCTCGTACGCCTGCTCGGCGAGCCGGTCGGGGCGCCAGGGCGGCTGGCTCCAGTCCTGGCCGTGCTGGTTGTAGGGGTCCGGCGGCGCGCCGACGGTGATGCCCTGGGCGTAGGTGTCCTGCAGGCTCCAGGCGTCCGCGCCGCGGGGGTTCACGCCGACCGCGAGGTCGTGCATCACCCCCAGCCGCATGCCCGCGCGCAGCGCCGCCGACTGGGTGGCGTCGAGCTGCTCGTCGAGCACCCACTGCAGCCAGGCCTCGAAGCCGACCGCGTCGGCGTGCTCGGCCGCCCACGCCCGGACCGCGCCCGACTCCGGGTGCCGCAGCTCCTCGGGCCAGGCGAGGTGGTCGGGACCGAGCTCGACCGCGAGCGCGGACCAGGTGGCGAAGTTCCGCAGACCCTCGCCCTCCCGCCACCGGTAGGCGGTGAGGGCCGCCTCGCGACCCGGGGTGCGCGGCACCGCGTACAGGGCCTGCAGGGCGGCGCGCTTGGCGGTCCAGACGGCGTCGCGGTCGATGGTGTCGACGCCGTCGAGGTGCACGGCCAGGTCGTCGCGCAGCCGCGCGACCGCCGCCCGGACGTCGTCGGGCGCGGTGGCGAGCTCGGGGATCCGCTCGACGCGGAGGTAGAGCGGGTTGGCGAAGCGGCGCGAGGTGGGCAGGTAGGGCGAGGGCTCGAGCGGAGGGACCGGCTCGGCGGCGTGCAGCGGGTTCACCAGGACGTAGTCGGCGCCGCTCGTCGCGGCCGACCACACGGCCAGGTCCTCGAGGTCGACGAGGTCGCCGACGCCCCAGGACTGCGCGCGAGGTCACGCTGTAGAGCTGGGTCGCGATCCCCCAGGACCGGCGCTCGCCCATCGCGGCGGGGAAGCCGAGCCAGGCCGGCGTGACGACGAGCGCCATGGCCGCCTCGTGCACCTGCCCCGAGGCGTCGGTGCTGCTGGCCCGCAGCGTGTGGTAGCCGAGCGGCAGCGCGTCCGGGAGCTCGAACGTCGCCTCGCCGACCGGGCCGCCCCCGGGGTACGGACCGTCGAGGTGGCGCGCCGGCGTCCAGTTCTCGAGCTGGCGCAGGGGCTCGAGGACCCCGCCGGTCTCCAGGTCGATCCAGACCCGGAGGCCGTCGCCGTCGCGGAGGTGCACGTCCACCTGACCCGTGCGTCCCGCCCGCAGCGCGCGGAAGGGCGGCAGCATCCGCGACCAGGGCGCCTGCTCACGCGCCTCGAGGGCGGCGGAGGCGGCCTCGGGCGTCCTCGCGTCCACGTCGAGCGCGGCGAGCACCGCCTCGACCGTCTCCCGGGCGACGACGACGTGGCGTCCCTGCCAGTCCCAGTACTCGGTCGCGATGCCGTACGCGTCGGCGAGAGCCTTCAGGGCCGGGTCCAGGTCGGGCACGGCGCCATGCTCCCAGACCGGCACCCCGGGCTCGGGGACGTCCGGCAGACTCCGGCGGGGACGACCCGCCGCCGCTGCGGTGCCCGGTCGTCCCCGCAGACGGCTGGTGCTCGACCCGAGGAGGCGCGGTGGCGCAGGCGGTGAGCCGGGAGACCCTCGGCGCGTGGCTGCTGAAGGGCAACCCGGCGGTGTGGGACGTCCGGCAGTTCCTCGCCGACGGGCACGACGTGGTGACGTCCTGGTCGGTGCGCCCGGGCTACCGCAGCGCGCTGATGGGGCCGGGCGACCGGGTCGTGCTCTGGATGTCGGGCCCGGGCACCGGCGGCCTGGTCCGCGGCATCTGGGGCCTGGGCCACGTCGTGGCGGAGGCGGAGCCGTGGACCGACGAGGAGCGCGGCTGGTGGCTCGACCAGACGGCCCGGCAGTCGGTGCAGGCCCGGGTCGAGGTCCACGTCCCCTTGCTGGACGACCCGCTGCCCGCCGCCGAGCTCCGCGCGGCCGGCGTCACCGACCTCGAGGTCCAGCGGGTCCCGCAGGGCTCCAACCCCTCCTGGGTCTCCCGCGACCAGCTCGCCGCCCTCGAGCCGCTCCTGCCGCCCTGGCCGGTACCGCCCAACTGACCCCGCCCCCTCCCCGCCCCCTCCCCCCTCCCCGCACATCTGGAAAGTGGTCGCTCCCGCGGCCACGACCGGCGTGTCGGGGTGCGGGAGCGACCACTTTCCGGAGGGAGGGAAGGGGGTCAGCCGAGGGCGCGGGCCTCGCGGGCCGCCGACCGGGAGCCGAAGAGGTCGCCCGTCCGCAGCCGGGCCGCCCCGAGGTTCTCGAGGGCGGTGCGCAGCCGGGGGGTGTACGCACCGGGGTCGGCCGCCGCGCGCGGGCGCAGGAGCTCGACGACCCGCTCGGCCGCGGCCCGCGTCTCCCGCCGGCCCCCGGACTCACGGGCCCGGGCGTAGGCCGCCTCGGCCTGGTCGAGCTCGTCGGGTTCAGGCTCGGGCGCGGGTCCGGGTTCGGATCCGGTCCACGCCGGAGGCGCCTGGGCGGGCTCCACGGGTGCGGCGGGCTCGGGCAGGGTCGGCTCGGGCAGGGTCGGCTCGGGCAGGGTCGGCTCGGGCAGGGCCGGCGCGTCGGCCGAGCCCGTCGTGAGCGTGTCGGAAGGCTCAGGGGGCGTCGTGGGCTCGGAGGGCGAGGCCGGTTCGGCCGCGTCGACCGGCTCGGCGGGCGTCGCGTCAGCCGCGTCCAGCGCGCCGCGCTCCGCCAGCAGACGGTCCCGCTCGGGCTCCTCGGCGGCGTCGAGCCTGGCGAGGCGGGCGTCGATCTCCGCACGGCGCGCGTCGCGTCCCGCGCGCTCCCGCTCGTCGACCTCGGCCTGGTGCTGGCGCAGGCGCTCCTCGCGGCGGTGCTTCCGCTCGGCCTGGTCCGCCTCCTCCGCCGCGAGACGGCGGGCCTCCTCGCGCTCGCGCTCGGCGGCCTCCGCGGTCGCGCGGGCGGCGGCCCGGGCGCGGGCGGCCTCCTGCTCGCGCGCCGCCGCGGCGGCCCGGGCCTCGGCCTCGCGGCGCACCTCCTCCGCGTGATGGGCCTCCTGGCGCTGGGCCTCGGCGCGCTCCTGCTCGAGCCAGGTCGGCGTCGACGCGGCCACGCCGTCGCCCGCCCCGAGCGGCGCCCCGTACGCCCGGCCCGCGTCGAGCGGCGTCCAGCTGACCCTCGTCCCGCCGCGCGGGACGACCCCGCGCGCGCGGTCGGACGACACCGTGACGCCGTCGAGCGCCGCCCGCGCCGCGTCCTCGAGGCCCTCGGCGCGGAGCACCTCGGCGAGCGCGGCGGCGGCGACCCCGCGCACGGCCGGCCCGGCGGCGTCGCCCTCGCTGGACAGCAGGCCCCGCAGGGGGCCGGCCGGAGCCGGGTGCCCGGCGGCGAGCGAGGCGCGGGCGAGCACGGCGGCGGCGAGCAGCCGCGGCGCCGGAGGCATCCGGTCCGCGCCGGCCGCCTCGGCCTCGGTCGCCACGACGAGGGCCTCCTCCGCCCGGTCGGCGGTGAGCAGGTCCGACGCGAGGTCGGTGAGCGCGGCCACCAGGGCCGGGCGCAGCGCCTCGACCCGCGCGACGAGGGCTCGCAGCCGGTCGACGAGGAGCCGCCGGTTGGCGAGCGCGAGGTCGCGCTCGCCCAGCGCGCCGAGCCGGTCGGCGAGGTCGCGGTAGAGCCCGGGCAGCGGTTCGGCGAGCCGCTCGGCCAGGGTCGGGGCGAGTCGCCCGGGCTCGTCGAGGCGTGCGCCGCCCGCGCGCTCGTACGCCTCCTTGGCGCTGTGCAGGAAGCCGAGCGACTGCTCGGTCAGCCCGCCCGCCCAGCGCGCGTCGGAGGCCAGGCGCTCGAGGTCGACCCCGACGAAGCCGTCGCGCCCGTCGCGCCCGTCGCGCCCGTCGCGCCCGCCGTCCGTGCGGGGCACCGCGAGCGCCGCGTCCGCGTACGCGTTGGCCAGGGCCGCGTCGCCCTCGGTCAGGGCCACCCGCCCGGCCACGAGCAGCGCCCGGCGTCCGGCTCCCGGGCTCAGCTCGACCGGGGTGCCGGCCTCGGCGACCTGGGCGCGCAGCCCGTCCCACGAGGCGAGCGTCGCACCGGCGGCGTCGACGAGCCCGATGCCGGCCTGCAGGGCGGCGAGCTGGACCAGCGCGGTCCCGCAGCGGACGGCGTCGGGACCGCTGCTGTACGGCCCGACCGGACCGCTGGCCAGGAGGTGCTCGGCCGAGCGCTTGACCGCCTCCTGCGCCTCGGCGCCCGCGGCGGCGTACGCGTGCCCGTCGAGGCGGTGCGCGACGAGGGCGTTGAGCGCGTCGACCAGCTCCGGCAGGCGGCCGGCGTCCGTGCTCAGCCACCCCCGCAGCCGCTGGACCTGCGAGGCGAGGCTCTTGGCCTCCGCGGCGTACGCGTCCTTGGTCTGCGGGCTCTTCTGCGGGTGCTTCGGGGCGGCCATGGTCCGCCTAGTCCACCACGGGAGCCCCCGGCGACGCCTCCTCGCCGGTCGGGGTGTGGACGCCGCGACGCGTGCCGGAGGATGCCCGGGTGCACGTGGTCCTGCTGTCCGACACCCATGCGCCGCGCTTCTGGAAGGGCCTGCCCCCGGCTGTCGCGGAGCACCTCCGCGACGCCGACCTGGTCCTGCACGCGGGCGACGTCTGCGCGCCCTCGGTGCTCGACGAGCTCGCGGCGTTCGCGCCCGTGCGGGTCGTGCTGGGCAACAACGACGGGCCCGAGGTCGGCGCCTGGGGCGCGCCGGAGACGCTCGAGCTCGAGCTGGAGGGCCTGCGGGTCGCGATGGTCCACGACGCCGGCGCGAAGCAGGGCCGGGTGGCGCGGATGCACCGGCGCTTCCCCGACGCCGACCTCGTCGTCTTCGGGCACTCGCACATCCCCCTCGACGAGACCGGCACCTTCCCCGACGGGCGCACGGTGCGCATCGTGAACCCGGGCTCGCCGACCGACAAGCGCCGCCAGCCGCACCGCACGCTCGCGCTGCTCGACGTGGTCGACGGGCACGCCGAGGTGCGGTTCGTCGAGCTGCCCTGACGCTCTGGTCCCGAGGCAGCCCGAGGCAGCCCGAGGCAGCCCGAGGCAGCCCCGACCGGCCCTCAGCCCCGCGCGTCCCGCCCGGCGTACGCCCGCTGGAGGACGCGCATCGTCGCCATCGCCTGCTCCGGGCCGATCCAGAAGGGCTCGGGCTCGGGCAGCCGGCGGTAGAAGTCCTCGACCAGCAGCCGGTGCGACGTCCCCCAGTAGGACCGTCCCCCGCCGGCGACCGGCGACGCGTCCTCGACGGTCTCGGTGCGGCCGTCGGCGTGGGTGACGGTGAGGGTCCCGTCCAGGTGCAGCGAACCCTCCGTCGCGAGCACGTCCACCCGGACGGGCGCGTCGACGGCGTGCACCGTGCTGGCCCAGAACAGCGTCCGCACCTGCGGGCCGTGGGAGAGCACGAGCGCCGCGGTGTCCTCGACGTCGACAGCCGGGTCGTCGGGCCCGTGGTGGCCGACGTCACCGCGCACGTCGGTGACGTCCCCGACGAGCCAGGCCATCAGGTCGAGGGTGTGGATCGCCTGGTTGATCAGCACGCCGCCGCCGCTGTGTCCGACGCGACCGCGCCAGGGTCGCGACGCGTAGTAGGCGGGCGTCCGGCGCCAGAGCACCGCGGCCGACCCGCCGACCACCTCCCCGAGCTCGCCGGAGGCGAGCGCGGCACGCATGGCCCGGCTCGTCGGGTTGTAGCGGTTCTGGAAGCAGACGCCGACCTTGAGCTCGGGGCGCCGGGCGGCGGCGCGCACGACCTCCTCGGCCGCGGCGACCGTGTGCGCCAGCGGCTTCTCCACGACGACGTGCACGCCGGCGTCGAGGCAGTCGAGCACGACCGGGACGTGCTGGTCGTGCGGCGTGCACACGTGCACGACGTCGGGCCGGACCTCGGCGAGCAGCCGGCGGTGCTCGGCGTACGCGGGCACCCCGTGCTGCGCCCCGGCCGCGGCGGAGCGCTGCGCGTCGGTGTCGCACACGGCGACGAGCTCGACGTCCGCGACCTCCTCAAGGGCGGCCAGGTGGACGACGGAGATGTCGCCGCACCCGACCACCGCGGCCCTCGTCACGGCTACTTCACCCCGCCCGCGGTCAGGCCGCCCACCAGGTAGCGCTGGAAGACGAAGTAGAGGACGACGACCGGCAGCGCGCAGACCAGCGCCGCGGCCATCATCTGCGAGTAGACGGGCACGGCCCCGCCCTCCTGCGTCGCCCCGAACACGGCCAGGACGACCCCGGCGGTCCGGGTGTCGGGCCGGGTCATGATCGAGGCGAAGAGGACGTCGTTCCAGCCGAGCAGGAAGGCGAAGATCCCCGAAACCACGATCGCCGGCAGGCTGAGCGGCACGACGATCCGCGCCAGGATCTCGGTGCTGGACGCACCGTCGATCCGCGCCGCCTCCTCCAGCTCGGGCGGGAGCCCGCGCAGGTAGGTCACCATCACCCAGGTCGAGAACGGCAGCGCGAACGTCAGGTAGGCGATGAACAGCCCCCACCGGGTGCCCACGACGGTGAGCCCGAGGTAGGTGCCGGCCGAGGAGAAGAGCACGAAGACCGGCAGCAGCATCAGCGTGCCCGGCACGCTCTGCAGGCCGAGGAGGCTGCGCAGGATCGTGACGCGGCCGCGGAACGGGTGGCGCACGAGCACGTACGCCGTCACGGTGCCCAGCAGCGCGCTGGCGACCGCGACCGAGCCGCTGACCACGAGGCTGTTCAGCAGGCCGCGGGCGAGCCCGACGGTGGTCCAGATCTTGAGGTAGCTCACCCCCGACAGCGTGCTGGGGAAGAACTCCCCGCTGGCGACGCCGAGGTCGGTGTTCAGCGAGGCCAGCAGGATGTAGAGGATCGGCACGAGGACCAGGACGCAGAGGACGACGGTCAGCACGACGACCAGCCCGCGCGGCATCAGGCGGAAGACGTCGGTGCCGCCCGCCCGGCCGGCCCGGTGCCGCACGGCCACGGGCTCGCGGGCGACCGCGGTGGTCGCGGCACCGGCCGCGGTGACGTGGGTGCTCACGTGCGGACCTCCTCGTCGTGCACGTCGAGCCGGATGGCCCGCAGGTAGACGAACAGCGGGACGAGGATCAGCACCAGCGAGACGATCGCCATGGCCGCGCTCAGCCCGAAGCGGAAGCTCTGGAAGCTCGTGACGTAGACGAGCATCGGGAGCACGTTGACCGCGTCCGGCGCCGGCGCCCCGAAGAGCACGTAGGGCAGCGTGAAGTTGTTGATGTGGTTCAGCGTCGACAGCAGGAACGCCAGCGCCACCGGTCCCCGCAGGTAGGGGAAGATCACGTGGCGCAGCTTGTTCCACCACGGCGTCCCGTCGAGCGCGGCCGCCTCGTGGACCTCGTGGTCGACGGACTGGAGCCCGGACAGGGCGAGCAGGTAGATGAAGGGCCAGGACGCCCAGATCTCGACCAGCACCAGGGTCCAGTAGGACTGCGAGCCGCTGAGCCACAGCCCGCCGTCGATCCCGAACCGCGCGAGCCGGGCGTTCACGATCCCGTCCGGCTGCAGCATGGTCCGCCACACGGTGGAGACGACGAACGACGGCAGCACGTACGGGATCAGGAAGACCGCCCGGACCAGGGCGCGGCCCCGGTACGGGTTCTGCGTCACGACGGCCGCAGCCACCCCGAGCGGCACGGTGACCAGCGAGGACAGCAGCGCGAAGGACACGCTGATCCACACCGAGCGCAGCAGCGAGGTCTGGGTGACCGCCTCGACGAAGTTGCCGGCGCCGACGAACGGGGCGCTGAGCCAGCGCCGCAGCGTGTACTGGTCGAGGTCGGTGAAGGCGATGAAGATCCCCAGCGCGAGCGGGACCAGGATCACCACCGTCATCAGCGCCCCTCCCGGGGCCAGCATCCACAGGGGACGCTGGCGCCGGGTGATCGAGCGGCGGCGCGGGGTCCGCGGGAGCGTGGCGTCGGTCATGACCGGGTCACTTCGCGCGGTCGACGGCGGACTGACCGGCCTTCTGCGCGTCGGCGAGCCGGGCCGACAGGTCGGCCTCGCTCACCGAACCCTGGGCGAGGCCCGGGATCGACTGGACCACGACGTTGGTCAGCGCGAGCTGCACGTCGCCCCAGCCGCCGTTGAACGGGGTCGCCACGGACTTGTCGAGCGCCTGGGTGGCGACCTGGAGGTCGGGGTCGGAGGTCAGCGTGGCCGCCGCCTCGGCGTTGACCGGCAGGTTGCCGAAGATCGTGTAGTACTCCAGCTGGGCGTCCTTGTCGGTCAGCATCGAGACGAACCGGAAGGCGAGGTCCTGCTTGCTGGAGTAGTCCGCGACCACGAGGTTGTCGCCGGACAGGATGCTGGCCGCCTCGACGCCGCCGGCCGGCCGGCTGGTGGCGCCCGGCGGGATCGTCGGCATCAGCGCGTACGCGTACTTGCCCTTGACCGGGCTCTTGTCGAGGGTGAGGCTCGCCAGCGTCGAGGTGAAGAGGAAGTAGCCGGTCCTGCCCTCGGCGAACGCGGCCAGCGCCTGGGTGTTGCTCCAGCCGACGGCCGCCGGGTCGACGACCTTGTCCTTGGTCAGCCAGCCGAAGTAGGTCTCGTAGGCCTTCTTGACCGTCGGGTCGTCGATCGTGACGGTCTTGCCGTCGATCAACGGGTTCCCCGCCTGGCTCGCCATCCCCCAGACGATCTTCCAGGGGTCGAAGTTGTCCTTGTACGCCGTCGCGATGCCGTACTGGTCCCCGGTCGTGAGCTTCTTGGCCTGGTCCTCGAGCTCGTCCCAGCTGGTCGCCGGCGCGTCGATCCCCGCCTTCTTCAGCAGGTCGGCGTTGTAGACCATCACGAAGGGCCGGCTCACGAACGGGATGCCGATCTGGTTGTTCGCGTCGGGCCCGGAGATGCCGAGCGAGGAGGGCACGAACTTGTCCTTGCCCCCGACCTTCCGCCAGGTGGCGTCGTCGAGCTTGACGAACGCGCCCGTGGAGTAGGCGGTCGGGGTGAAGGTCGTGCCGAGGCCGTAGACGTCGGGGCCCTGGCCGGAGACGACCGAGGTCTGGATCTTGGTCAGCTCGTCGTTGGCCGTCGCGAAGGTCTCGAAGGTCACGTCGGCGCCGGTCTGCGCCTTGAACTTCGCTGCGGTGGTCTTGAACCACTCCTGCTGCTGGGTCGGGAACTGCGAGTTCGACGCGACGAGGACGTTCAGGCTGCCGCCCTCGCCCCCGCCCGCGCTGCCGCCGCCGCCGCACCCGGCGAGCGCGGTCGCCATCAGTCCGGCGCCGGCGAGGGCTGCCACCAGACGCGTCCTTGTGCTCATGGCCTGCTCCTTGGTCGTCACGGGCCCGCACCGGCTCGGGCACGGCGCGGGCTGATCCCCGGAGCCTCGCAAGGTGCGACGAGGTGCGGCAACGCATTGCCACTTGTTGTCATGCGCGCCCGGGCGGGCGGCGCGGAGCGGGGACGGCGCAGGCCGACGGCCAGTGGTCGGAGCCGAGGGGCCCGGGCCGGGGGACCCCGGCCGGCGGTCAGCGGCCCGCGGCCGGCCCGGTCGAGTCGCGCACCACGACCTGGGCGGGCAGCACGACCCGGTCGTCGGTGCGGACCGGGAGCGTACGGATCTTGAGCAGGTGGTTCACCGCCGTCGAGCCGAGGCTGACCAGGGGTGAGCGCACGGTGGTGAGCCGCGGCCGGACCAGCGTCGCGTCGCGGATGTCGTCGAAGCCGACGACGCTCACCTGCTGCGGGACGCGCAGCCCGGCGGCCGTCACGGCCTCGAGGAAGCCGACGGCCAGCAGGTCGTTGTAGGCGACGACGGCGGTGGTGCGCCCCGCCGCCCAGGCGGCCGCGGCCTGCCGTCCGCCGGCCATGGTGGGCACGAAGGGCCCGAGCCGGCGCACGCTCAGGTCCAGCTCGTGCCCGGCCTCGATGAGCCCGCGCCAGCGCTGGCCGTTGGCCCACGACGCCTCCGGCCCACCGAGGTAGGTGATGGTGCGGTGGCCGAGCCCGCCGAGGTGCTCGACGACCTTCTTCATCGCGCCGATGTTGTCGCAGGCGACCGAGGGCACCTGGTCGACGAGGCGGTTGAGCACCACCAGCGGCGTCCGCTTGGCCAGCGTCCGCACCGGCCCGTCGCCCATCCGCGACGACGTGAGGACGAGGCCGGCGACCGAGGGCAGCAGCCGCTCCAGGGCCTGCCGCTCGTACTCCTCCGCCTCCTGCGACTCGGCGAGGACGAGGGTGTAGCCGGCGTGCATCGCGGTCCGCTCGGCCCCGCGGATCATCCCGAAGAAGACCGGGTTGGTGATGTCGGCGACCATCATCGCCAGGGTCTGCGAGCCCTCCGCGTCGACCTCGCGGTGGGTCGCGGCGGCACGGTAGCCGAGGCGGTCGGCCACGGTCCGGATCCGCTCGGCGGTGGCGAAGCTGACGCGTCCCGGCTTGGACAGCGCGCGCGACACGGTCGAGGGCGAGACGCCCGCCTCCCGGGCGACGTCGTAGATCGAGGTCGAGCGCGGCGGGACGGCTCCGTCGGTGCCCACGCGAAGCAACTTACGGCAACCACTGGCCCGGGCGGGCGTGCCGATGACTCAATGCAGGGGCCGGCGAGCGCCCGAACGGCTCGCCCCGCCGGACGGCCCGCGCAGGGCGTCCGGGTCACCGAGCAGCACGACGAAGGACGCCGCCCATGTGGACCCTCTCCGGATTCTCCGACGAGATCTCCCCCGACTTCGCCGAGCAGTGCGCGGTGGTCGCGGGGCTCGGGATCGGTCACGTGGAGGTGCGCAGCGCCTGGGGCGTGAACGTCCTGGACCTCGACGACGACCAGCTCACCGGCGTCACCGACCTGCTCGCCCGCCACGACCTGCGCGTGTCGAGCATCGGCTCGCCGATCGGCAAGATCGGGATCGAGGACGACTTCGGCCCCCACCTGGAGCGGATGCGGCACGCGGCCGAGGTCGCGCAGCGGCTCGGGGCGCCGTACGTGCGGATCTTCTCCTTCTTCGTCCCCGCCGGCGCGGACCCCGACTCCTACCGTGACGAGGTGCTGCGGCGCATGACCGCCCTCGCCGAGGTGGCCGAGGGCTCGGAGGTGGTGCTGCTGCACGAGAACGAGAAGGAGATCTACGGCGACGTCCCGCGGCGCTGCCTCGACGTGGTGACGAGCGTCGGTTCGCCGCACCTGCGGCTGGCCTGGGACCCGGCGAACTTCGTCCAGGTCGGCGTGCGGCCCTTCACCGACGCGTACGCCGACCTGCGCCCGCACCTCGCCTACGTGCAGATCAAGGACGCCGTCGCGGCCGACGGCTCCGTCGTGGTCGCGGGCGCCGGGGACGGCGAGGTCGTGGAGACGGTCCGCGCCCTGCGCGACGACGGGTTCGACGGCTTCTTCTCCCTCGAGCCGCACCTCGGCGGGTTCGACCGGATCGGCGGCTTCTCCGGCCCGGAGCTCTGGACCAGCGCCTGGAAGGCGTTCACCGACATCCTCACCAGCGAAGGGATCGCGTACGCATGAGCGAGACGAGCACGACCGGCACCCCGACGACCGGGCGACGGCGCATCGCGCTGGTCGGCGCCGGGGTGATCGGCACCCACCACGCCCGCGTGATCGCCGAGCTCCCCGACGCCCTCGAGCTGGTCGCCGTGGTCGACGTCGAGCTGGACCGGGCCGAGAAGCTCGTCGCCGAGCACGGCGGTCGAGACGTCAGGGCCTTCGCCGACCTGGCCGGCGCGCTGGAGGCGACCGACCCCGACGTCGTCAGCGTGTGCACCCCGACCGGGCGGCACGGGGAGGTCGCGATCGAGGCGCTGCGGGCCGGCAAGCACGTGGTCATCGAGAAGCCGGCCGAGGTCACCGTCGCCGCGACCGACGCGATCATCGCCGCGCAGCGCGAGGCCGGCACCCAGGTCGCGGTCATCTCGCAGCACCGCTTCGACCCCGCCACCGAGACCGTCGTCGCGGCGATCCGGCGCGGCGAGCTGGGCCGGCTGACCAGCGGGACCGCGTCCGTCGACTGGTGGCGCGGCCAGAGCTACTACGACTCCGGCGACTGGCGGGGCACGTGGGAGCTCGACGGCGGCGGGGCCCTGATGAACCAGGGCGTCCACACCGTCGACCTGCTGGTCGCGACGATGGGCCGCCCGGTCGAGGTCTTCGCCTACACCGGCACCCTCGCCCACGAGCGGGTCGAGACCGAGGACGTCGCGGTCGGCGTCGTCCGCTTCGAGAGCGGCGCGCTGGGCGTGCTGCACGCGACCACGGCCGCCTTCCCCGGCCTGAGCGCGCGGCTGCAGGTGCACGGCGACCGCGGCTCGGCCGTGATCGACGACGACGTCCTGACCTTCCTGCACCGCACGCCCGAGGGCGCTGAGCGCGAGGAGAAGATGATGGGGTCGTACCGGAACTCCCCCAACGAGGTGGCCGACGACGCCGGCGCAGGCGCCCCGAGCGCGAGCAGCAACCCCGGCGGCCTGGGGGTCGACGCCCACCGCCGGCAGTACGAGAACTTCCTCGCCGCCCTCGACGGCACCGAGCCGGTCCGGGTCGACCTGGAGACGAACCGGCAGGCGATCAGCATCATCACCGGGGCGTACGAGTCGGCCCGCACCCACGCCCCGGTGAGCCTCGCGTGAGCGGGCGCACGCCGAGGATCGCGGCCAACCCGATCCCCTACTGGAGCCGCGGCGGCCGGACCGACAAGTCCAGGGCCGTCTTCGACGAGGCCTTCACCGACTTCGCGGCCATCGGGATCAAGGCGGTCAAGGCCGACGTCCCCGAGGGCATGAGCGCCGCCGACTACCGCAGCTGGCTCGACTCGTACGGCCTGGAGCCCTCGCTCAGCCTGTTCAGCTCGCCCTTCGACGAGACGGTCGACATCGCCGACGAGGTCGAGCGGGCCAAGCGCTTCGCCGCCGACCAGGTCGAGCTGGGCCTGGACCGCACGATGGTCTCCTCGATGGCCGTCCCCGCCCGGCGCGACCGCCCGGCCGTCGGGGCCGACTTCCAGCCCGACCGCCTCGCGCTGGCCATCGACAACTGCGGCGTGGTGTGCCAGGTGCTGGCGTCGGCGGGCCTGCGCCCGCTGCACCACTCCCACGTCGGCGGGGTCTTCGAGACCGAGGACGAGATCGTCGCGCTGCTCGACGGGCTCGGCCCCGACGTGATCGGGCTCGGCGCCGACACCGGCCACCTCCGCTGGGCCGGCATCGACCCGGGCGCGTTCATCGGGCGCTACGCCGACCGCCTCGGCGGGCTGCACGTCAAGGACTGCTTCCCCGACTTCCTCGACGGCAGCCCTGCGGCCGAGGGCCGCAGCTACGCCGAGCTGTCGGCCACCCGGCGGCTGTGGGCCGAGCCGGGCTCGGGGGTGATCGACTTCGACGCGGTCGTCGTCGCGCTGCCCGACGGCTACGACGGCGACTTCATGATCGAGATCGACCAGCCGAGCATCGACTCGGTGGCCGAGTCGCACCGGATCTCCTTCGCCTGGGCGAGGGAGCACCTGCCGGGCGTCGCCTGAGCGGTCGCGCGCGGCCCTGGCGCGGTCGCGGTCGGTCGTGGTCGGCCGTGGTCGGCCCGGGAGCGGGTCAGCGCCGCTGCCCGGTCACCTCGTGCCCCACCGTGGCCGGGAGCCGGACGGCGTCCACCAGCGGCAGCAGCAGCACCAGGGCGAGGACGACGAACGCGGTGCGGTAGGCCAGCAGGCCGTCCGCGTCGAGACCGAGGCCGGGTCCGAGGGCCTGGCCGAGCCGGAGCAGCAGCGCGCCCGCGGCCACCCCGAGGGCGCCCGCCACCTGCTGGAGGGTCGCCGCCAGCACGTTCGCACCGCGCAGCCGCTCGGGGTCGACGTCGGCGAACTGCAGCGAGTTGTACGCGCTGAAGCCGACCGACCGCAGCGCGCCGCTGAGGACCAGGGCGCCGGCCAGGACGGGCACCGGGGTGGCCGGGCTGACGAGGGCCAGCCCGAGCAGGACGAGGGCGCCGCCGGCGACGCTCCAGACCAGCACGCCGCGGAAGCCGAAGCGGCGCAGCAGCGGCGTGGTGAACGGCTTGACCCCGACGTTGCCCACGAACAGCGCCATCAGCAGCAGCCCGGCCCGCGCCGCCGACCAGCCGAACCCGACCTGGAGCAGCAGCGGGACGACGAACGGCACCGCGCTGATGACGGCGCGGTAGACCGATCCCTCGACGTTCGCGGCGCGGAAGGTGCGCACCGTCAGGCCGTCGAGGTCGAGCACGGGGTCCGGCGCACGCCGCAGCCAGCGGACGGTCGCGAGGCCGAGCAGCGCACCGGCCACGAGGAGCGCGACCCCGAGCACCGGCGGCGAGCCCGGCCGGAGGAGCTCGACGCCCACCAGCACGCTGACGAGCACGGCCGTGGTCAGGCCCAGCCCGTGCCAGTCGAGGGGGGCGGGCCGCGGTTCGGTGGTGCGGGGCACGAGCCGGACGGCGGCGACGCACGCGACGACACCGAGCGGGACGTTGATCAGGAAGATCCAGTGCCACGACGCCACCGTCACGACCCACCCGCCCAGCGAGGGGGCGACGACCGGCGCCAGCAGCGCCGGCCAGGTGAGGTAGGCGATCGTCGGCAGCAGGTCCTCCTTGGGGGTCGACCGCAGGACCACGAGCCGCCCGACCGGGACCATCAGCGCTCCCCCGCACCCCTGGAGGACCCGGTCGAGGACCATCACGGGCAGGCTCGTGCTCGCCGCGCACAGCGCCGACGCGACGGTGAAGAGCACGACGCCGAGCAGGAAGACCCGCCGGCTGCCCCAGCGCGCGGCGAGCCAGCCGCTGACCGGGATGCCCGCCGCGAGGGCCACGAGGTAGGCCGTGACGGCGGCGGCGACGTCGACCGGGGCGACGCCGAAGTCGGCGGCGACGGCCGGCGCCGCCGTGGCCAGGACCGTGCCGTCGAGGATCTCCATGAAGAAGGTGCCGGCGACGAGCAGCGCGAGCGGACGGTTCAGGACTAGTCCCCCGACCCGTGGGCGCCGGCGCTCACGCGGGCACCACGGCGTCCGTCCGGGTCGCCCGACCGCCCCGGACCTCGGCGGTCTGCGCGACCACCGCGTCGACCAGCTCGGCGTCGGCGCCGAGCCGGTCGTCGAGGAGCCCGAGCACCCCGCGTACGGCGGCCGTCGGGTCCGGGTTCGCGGCGGCCCCGGCGTACGGGCCGGCACCGGCGTCCTTGACCGGCGCGCCGTGGCCCCGCAGGTGCAGCACCCAGGCGGCGAGCGCGGTGGCGCAGCCCAGCGGCAGCCGTCGCGCGTCCCGCTCGGCCCGCAGCACCGGGAGGATCCGGACGGCCAGCTTGGTCGAGCCGTCGGCGGCGATCTGGGCCAGCAGGTGGCGGATGCGCGGGTTGGCGTAGCGGTCGAGCAGCGCCGCGCGGTAGCCGGCCACCTCCTCGGCGCCCACCGGAAGGTGGCGCTGCGCCTCGTCCCAGAAGGTCTCCACCCACGCCCGGCCCGCCGGGTCGGCGACCGCCTCGTCGATCGTGGCGTGCCCGCGGACGCTGCCGGCGTACGCGAGCAGGGAGTGCGAGCCGTTCAGCAGCCAGAGCTTGCGCTGCTCGGCGGGCCCGACGTCGTCGACGAACCGCACCCCGGCGGCCTCCCAGGTGGGCCGGCCGGCCGGGAAGGACCCGCTGACCACCCACTCGCTGAAGGGTTCGGTCGGCACGGGCGCGGCGTCGTGGGCGCCCGTGGCCCCGAGGACCGCCTCCCGGTCGGCGCCGGTCGTCGCGGGCGTGATGCGGTCGACCATCGAGGAGGCGAAGTCGACGTTCGCCTCGATCCAGGAGGGGAGCGCCGGGTCGACGCGGGCGGCGAGGTCAGCGACGACGGCACGCACCACGTCGCCGTTGTGGGGCAGGTTGTCGCACGGGAGCATGGTGATCCCTCCGGCGCCCGCCGCCCGGCGCGCGAGCAGGCCCGCGACCAGGCGGGCCGGCAGCGTCCGGACCGGTGCGGCCGGGTCCTCGCGCAGCGCCGCCACGTCGGCGTCGACCTCGTCGGTGCCCGCGAGCCGGCCGTCCGGGCCGAGGAGGTAGCCGGCCTCGGTGACCGTCGTCGTCACCACCGCCACCTCGGGCCGGGCCAGGTAGTCGAGGTAGGCGTCGTGCTCGCTCGCCGCGTGCACGGCCGAGAGCGAGCCGACGACCTCGTACGCGTCGCCCCCGGCGGAGCGGGTGAGGAGGGTGTAGAGCCCGTCCTGCGGTGCCAGGGCCTCGGCGGCGTCGGGTCGGCGGCCGGTGAACGCGGCGATGCCCCACTGGGCGGCGTCCGGCGCGTGCCAGGTGTACCAGGCCTGGTGCGCGCGGTGGAAGCTGCCGAGGCCGAGGTGGACGAGGCGGACGGGGGCGCGGGCGGGACGCCCGGGCTGGTCGCGGGACAGCCGCGCGGGACCGCTCACAGCTTGAACGCCCGCCGGGCGTTGGTGACGACGAGGTCGTGCACCACCTCGTGGGCCTCGTCCTCCTCGAGGCGGTGCTCGGCGACGAGCTGGGCGACGAAGCCGGCGTCGAGGCGGCGGGCCATGTCGTGCCGCGCGGGGATGGAGCAGAAGGCGCGGGTGTCGTCGATGAACCCCGACGTCTTGGCGAAGCCCGCCGACTCGGTGACCGCGGCCCGGTAGCGCCGGATGGCGTCGGGCGCGTCGATGAACCACCACGGCGCACCGGCGAAGACGCTCGGGTAGAAGCCGGCGAGCGGGCCGATCTCGGTGGAGAACGTGGTCTCGTCGATGGTGAAGACGACGAGGTGGAAGCCGGGGTGGGTCCCGTAACGCTCCAGCAGCGGGCGCAGCGCGTCGGTGTACTCCGCGCGTACGGGGATGTCGGCGCCGACGTCGGGCCCGAACTCCTCCCAGGTCGGGCGGTGGTGGTTGCGGCGCACCGCCGGGTGGATCGTCATGACCAGGCCGTCGTCGCAGGCCATCCGGGCCATCGCGCAGACGAGGTGGCGGCGCAGCGCGGTGGCCTCGGCCTCGCTGACCTCGCCGCGCCGGGCCAGGGCGTAGATGCGGGCCGCCTCGTGCTCCTCCAGCACGTCGGTCCGGGCGTCGGCGTGGCTGTGGTCGGAGGAGACCGCGCCGTGCTCGACGAAGTAGCGCCGTCGCTCGGCGAGCGCCTCGAGGAAACCGGCGTACTCCCCCGTCTCGACCCCGGACGCCTCGGCGAGCCGCTCCGTGTCGGCGACCCAGGTGTCCCGGGCCGGCTCCAGGTAGCGGTCCGGGCGGAAGGTCGGGATCACCCGGCCCGACCACGTCGGGTCCTCGGCCAGCCGGCGGTGGTGCCGCAGGTCGTCGCAGGGGTCGTCGGTCGTCGCGAGCAGCTCGAGCCCGAAGCGCTCGTAGAGGGCGCGCGGGCGGTACTCCGGCCGGGCGAGCCGCTCGGCGAGGAGGTCGTAGACCGTGTCCGCGGTCGCCGCGCCGAGCCGTACGCTCACCCCGAAGATCTCGGCCAGCTGGGAGTCCAGCCAGAAGCGGACCGGCGTCCCGCGGAAGACGTCGACGTGGGTGCCGAGCAGCCGGAACGCCGCCCGCGACTCCCCCTCGGTGAGCGGCCCGCGCCCGACGCCGAGGTCGGCGAGCGCCACCCCGTGCGCGTGGAGCAGCCGGTTGACGTAGTGGTCGGGCGTGATGAGCAGCGAGGTGGGGTCGGCGAAGGGCAGGTCGTCGGCCAGCCAGGCGGGCGGCACGTGGCTGTGCGGGGAGATGATCGGCAGCTGCGCCACGCCCTGGTAGAGCTCGGCCGCCGTGCGCCGCACGCCGGGGTCGGCCGGCAGCAGGCGGTGGGGGTGGAGCCGGAGCGGTGGCTGCGTGGGCATGGACCGATCCTCGCGGAGGAACGCGCGCCCGGCCCACCGGTTGCCGGAAGTTGCTCCGCCCGCCGGGCCGGCCCGTGGAGCGCTCAGCCGAGGTCGTAGACGCGCCGGGCGTTGTCGCGGCCGACCAGGGTCGCCACGCGGGTCGCGTCGGTCGCGGACCAGTCGCCGGCGCCCACCCGGCCGCCGAGGGCCGCGGCCATCCCGCGCCGCCAGAGCCGGGCCCCGAGGTGGTGGAGCTCGGCCGGGCCCGCCGCGTCGGAGGAGTAGAGCACCTGGCGGAACGGTGCCAGCTCCAGGGAGCGGGCCACCACGGCCGAGCCGCGCGCGCCCAGGAAGTGCGTGACCAGCCCGACGTCGAGGTGGACCTCGGCGAAGGCCTGCGCGAGCTAGCCGGCGTGGCGCTCGTAGGGGTAGCGGTGCAGCAGCATGACCGGCACGCCGCGCACCTCCGGGCGGCGCAGCAGGTCGGTGAGCAGCAGCGGGTCGACCGCGGCCAGGTCGAGGTCGCGGTCGCCGAACCCGACGTGCAGCTGCAGCGGGCGGCGGGTGCCGCAGGGTCGCGTACAGGCCGGACACGATCAGCACCGGGTCGTCGAGGCGGGCGACGCCGTCCACGACGCCGGCGTGCCAGCGGCGGGCGGCCTCGGCCACCGCGTCCGGAGCGGGCGGGGCGAGGTCGACGGCGAAGCCGCAGCGGGAGGCGAGGACGGACTCGAACCCCACCGCGGTGCCCGCCACCTCCTCGACCCGCGCCGCAGAGGCGTCGGCCCAGCCGGCCGGGTCGAGGGCACCCACCCGGGACCGCTGCCTCGAGCGGGACGGGCACGGCACCGCTCGACAGCGGTCGCGGACGGTCTGGTTAAGGTCACCCCGGCAGTCTGGACATCCCGCGCCAGGCCAGGGAGGACGAGCGTCCATGACCACCACGCACCCGAGTGCCCCGCAGCCCGCGAGCGGTCTGCGACGCTATCTCCCGCACGCCCACCCGATCTCGTGGTGGATGCTGGTGGTCACCACCGGGGCGATCCTCATCAACTCGATCGACCGCGGCATCCTGCCCGCGGTGCTGCCGGCCATCCTGACCGAGTTCGACCTCTCCGACACCCAGGGCGGGCTCCTGACGGGGCTGAGCTTCTTCGGCACGGCCGTCGGCGGGCTGCTGATCGGCATCTTCGGTGACGCGCTCGGCAAGGGCGCCCGGCGGGCCTGGGCCTGGGCGGTCGCGGTGGCCATCGTGATCGTCTCCTCGGTCCTCACCGCCTTCTCGAGGACCTTGGGCCAGCTGCAGGTCTTCCGCGTGATCATGGGCATCGGCACCGGCGGCATGGAACCGGTGAACGTCACGATGGTCGGCGAGTGGTGGCAGAAGGAGAACCGCGGCTTCGCCGTGGGCACCCACCACACCGGCTTCCCCCTCGGGCAGTTCGTGGGGCTGCTCCTGATCGGCGGGGTGGTCGCCGCGGCGGGCTGGCGGGAGGCGTTCCTGTTCATCCCGCTGATCGCGATCCCGATCGTGGTGATCCAGATCGTCATCGCCCGCCGCCGCAACCTCGCGCGGGTGAACGCCTGGATCACCGAGCACGGCATGACGCCGTCGGTGACCGAGGAGGAGCTGGACGAGGAGCGCACCGAGAAGCCCGCGCGCGCGGCCTGGACGTCGCTGAAGGCTGCGCTGAGGGAACGCAACGTCCGGCTCGCGGTGGCGGTCAACTTCCTCTTCCTGTGGGCCGAGGCAGGGGTGGTGACCTTCCTGACCGTCCAGCTCACCCGCGAGGCGGGCCTGCCGCTCGCGCTGGCCATCACGGTGTCGGGCGCGTCCGGCATCACCGGGTGGATCGGGCAGATCGTCTGGGGCACGGTCAGCGACCACAAGGGCCGCAAGTTCTCGCTGTCGATCCTCGCCGTGGGCTGGGCCGTGACGGTGGCGCTGATGGTCTTCATCAGCTCGCTCACCCTGGCCTGGGTGATCCTGATCGCCTGGGGGCTCTTCCGCAACAGCCCCTTCCCCGTGATGTACGCCTCGATCATCGACGCGGTGCCCGAGGGCGCCTCGTCGGGTCTGGGCATCATGATCGGCGTCGGGCTCGGCCTGTCGGGCCTGGTGGCCGCACCGGTGGCCGGCCTGATCATCGGTCACTTCGGCTTCACCGTGCACTACCTGTTCATCGCCGCCCTGTGCCTGCTGGCCCTGGTGCCGATCGCCCTGATCCGCGAGACCGCCACGGGCGTCGCGCACTGACCCGCGCGGCGGGCCGGGGGGACACCCGCTGACCTGAGCCCCGCTGGCCCCGCGAGCCCGCGGGGCTCAGACCCGCGCGCGGGCCGGGGGTGCGGTGACGGAGGCGTCGACGTCGGCGCTGCCGGCGGCGAGCTGGCCGCAGGCGCCGTCGATCTCGCGGCCACGGGTGTCGCGCACGGTCACCGGGACGCCGCGCGCCTGCAGGCGCCGGACGAACTCGTCCTCGTCGCGCCGGCGCGACGCGGTCCAGCGCGAGCCGGGCGTCGGGTTGAGCGGGATGAGGTTGACGTGCACCCAGCCCCAGGTGCCGCGGCGGCGCAGCACCTTCGCGAGCTGCTCGGCCCGCTGCGGCTGGTCGTTCACGTCGCGGATGAGGATGTACTCGATCGACACCCGGCGCCGGGTGATCTTGGCGTACTCCCACGCCGCGTCGACCACCTCGTCGACGTTCCAGCGCGTGTTGACCGGGACGAGCTCGTCACGCAGCTCGTCGTCGGGCGCGTGCAGGGAGAGCGCCAGCGTGACCGGGATGCCCTCCTCGGAGAGCTGGTTGATGCGTGGCACGAGGCCCACGGTGGAGACCGTGATCCCGCGCGCGCTCATGCCGAGCCCGTCCGGCTTCGGCGTGGTCAGCTGGCGCAGGGCGCCGACGACCGCCTTGTAGTTGGCCAGCGGCTCGCCCATGCCCATGAACACGACGTTGCTGACCCGCGGCGCCGCACCGGGCTCGTCGTCGGGGAAGTGGCCGTGCGCGAGCTTGCGCGCGCCGTCGACGACCTGCTCGACGATCTCGGCGGTGCTCATGTTGCGCTGCAGGCCGCCCTGGCCGGTGGCGCAGAAGGGGCAGGCCATGCCGCAGCCGGCCTGGCTGGAGACGCACATGGTCACGCGGTCGGGGTAGCGCATCAGCACGCTCTCGACCAGGGCCCCGTCGTGCAGGCGCCACAGGTTCTTGACCGTGTCGCCGCCGTCGCAGGTCAGCTCGCGGACCGGCGTCAGCAGCGGCGGCAGGAAGGCCGACGCGAGCTCGCCGCGGACGCCGGCGGGCAGGTCGGTCCAGGTGTCGGGGTCGCCGCGCAGGCCCTCGAAGTAGTGCGCGGAGATCTGACGGGCCCGGTACGCGCGGTGCCCGGCCTGCTCCACGGCCGCGCGACGGGCGGCCGGGTCGAGGTCGGCCCAGTGCGTCGGCGGCTTGCCGCGGCGGGGGGCGGTGAAGACCAGCGGCAGCGACGAGCGGTCGGGCGGCTGGACGTACTCGGGGATCTCGACGGGCGGGGCCGCGGTCCTCCCGGGCAGGTTCGGAGATCCTGCGGTCACGGTCAGCCTCCAGGGACGAGCACGTACATGAGCAGCCAGGCTACCGGGGCCGCCACGAGGAGGCTGTCGAGACGATCCATGACCCCGCCGTGCCCGGGCAGGAACGAGCTCATGTCCTTGATGCCGAGGTCGCGCTTGACCATCGACTCGATCAGGTCCCCGCAGGTGCCGGTGGCGACCAGGGCGACGCCGAGGACCACCCCGACCCAGATCGGGACCTTCAGGCCCAGCACCGCCATGGCGATGCCCGACACGACCCCGAAGAGCAGCGAGCCGACCAGGCCCTCCCAGGACTTCTTCGGGCTGATCTTGGGCGCCATCGGGTGCTTGCCGATGAGGACGCCGAAGACGTAGCCGCCGGTGTCGCTCATGACCACGACGAGGATGAAGGTGACGAGCCGCGCTCCCCCGTTGTCCCCGGCGAGCATCAGCGCCGTGAACGAGCCCAGCAGCGGCACGTAGCAGATGATGAAGAGGCTGGCGGCGGCGTCCTTGACGTAGCCGTGCGCACCGCCGGGCATCCGCCAGACCAGCGCGGCGAGCACCGTGAGCGCCAGCGCGCCGAGCAGCACGCTGGTCGTGGAGTAGACGATGGGGCGCTGGATGCCGGCCAGGTAGGAGCCGATGGCGATCCCCACCGCGCCCACCATGATCGGGACGATGGCGGCGTTCATGCCCTGCCGCTTGAGCGCCGCGTGCAGCTCGCGCGAGCCGATCACCAGCGCGACGGCCACGAGCAGCACGAAGGCCGGCTTGACGAACAGCAGGCTGAGCACGACCCAGGCCCCGAGCCCGACGCCGATGCCGATGGCCTTGGGCAGGTCGCGGCCCGCCCGGCTGGTCCGGACGACCGGGGCGGGCTGCTCGGGCGCCGGCGGGGAGCCGGGCGGGGGCGTGGCGTCTGCGGTCACGAGGAGGTGCGGACCGGCTGCTCAGACCTCGAGCAGCTCGGACTCCTTGTGCTTGAGGACCTCGTCGACCTGGTCGACGTACTTCTTCGTGGCCGCGTCCAGCTGCTTCTCGGCGCGGGAGACCTCGTCCTCGCCCGCCTCCTTGTCCTTCACCAGCCTGTCCAGCGCGTCCTTGGCGGTGCGCCGGGCGCCGCGGATGGAGATGCGGGCGTCCTCGGCCTTGCTGCGCGCGAGCTTGATGTACTCCTTGCGCCGCTGCTCGGTGAGCTCGGGCAGCACCAGGCGGATCGTGTTGCCGTCGTTGCTCGGGCTGACGCCGAGGTCGGAGTCGCGGATCGCCTTCTCGATCGCCGGCAGCGAGCCGCGGTCGTACGGGGTCACCAGGACCATGCGCGCCTCGGGCACCTGGAAGCTCGCGAGCTGCTGCAGCGGGGTGTACGCGCCGTAGTACTCGGCGTTGATCTTGGCGAACATCGCCGGGTGCGCACGGCCGGTGCGGATCGCGGCGAACTCCTCCTTGGCGTACTCCACGGCGAGGCCCATGTGGTCATCGGCGTCGGAGAGGATGTCGGCGGCGGTCACGGAAGGGCTCCTTCGTACGGTCGTGCACGGGGTGCCGGGCAGGACCCGGGGTCCGGGCGCGGCGGTCGGGCTCGGCCCGCGCCGTCGGCTCGGAGGTGGCGCTCAGGCGTGGACCGTGGTCCCGATCTTCTCACCCGACACGACGGCGACGATGCTGCCTCCGACGTCGAGGCCGAAGAACACCATCGGCAGCGTGTAGTCGCGGGCCATGCTGATCGCGGTGGCGTCGGCGACCTTGAGGTCCTTCGCCAGGAAGTCGTCGTAGGTGAGCTCGTCGAACTTGACCGCCGAGGGGTCGCTGTTCGGGTCGGCGGAGTAGACCCCGTCCACGCCCTGCTTGCCCATCAGCAGCACGTCGGCGCCGACCTCGAGCGCGCGCTGCGCGGCCACGGTGTCGGTCGAGAAGTACGGCATCCCGGAGCCCGCGCCGAAGATCACGACGCGGCCCTTCTCGAGGTGCCGCTCCGCGCGACGGGGGATGTAGGGCTCGGCGATCTGGCCCATGGTGATGGCGGTCTGGACGCGGGTCGCGACGCCCTCCTTCTCCAGGAAGTCCTGGAGGGCCAGGCAGTTCATGACCGTGCCGAGCATGCCCATGTAGTCCGCGCGGTCGCGGTCCATGCCGTGCTGCTGGAGCTCCGCGCCGCGGAAGAAGTTGCCGCCGCCCACGACCACGGCGACCTGCGTGCCGCCGCGGCAGACCTCGGCGATCTGCTTGGCGAGCCCGGCCACGACGTCGGGGTCCACCCCGATGCCACCGCCGCCGAACACCTCGCCGGAGAGCTTGAGCATCACTCTTGTGTACGGTCCGGTCATCGGGGGCTCCTCGGGGGCTGGTGCTGCTCCGGTCATGGTGCTCCGGTCATGACACGTGCCCCGAGCCAGGGGCTCGGGGCACGTCGTCGATGATCAGGAGCCGGCGGCCTCGAAGCGGACGAACCGCTTGACGGTCACGCCGGCGGCCTCGAGCTGCTTGCCGACCGAGGTCTTGCCGTCGGTGACCGACGGCTGGTCGAGCAGGGCGACGTCCTTGAAGAAGGAGTTCACCCGGCCCTCGACGATCATCGGCAGGGCACGCTCGGGCTTGCCCTCCTCGCGAGCCTGGGCCTCGGCGATGCGCCGCTCGTTCTCGACGAGGTCGGCGGGCACCTCGTCGCGGCTGAGGTAGGTCGGGCGCATGGCCGCGATCTGCATCGCGACCGCCCGCGCGGCCGTCTCGTCGGTGCCGTCGTACTCCACCAGCACGCCCACCTGGGGCGGCAGGTCGGAGGCGCGACGGTGCAGGTAGACGACGGTCTTGCCGTCGAAGTACGCCGCGTTGCTCACCTCGAGCTTCTCGCCGATCTTGACGGCGAGGGCCTCGACGGCCTCGCCGACGGTCTGGCCGGACGGCAGCGACGCGGCGTTGGCCGCCTCGACACCGGTGGCCTGCCTGGCCGCGACGGCCTTGACCGCGTCCGCCGCCAGGTCCTGGAACTCCTGGTTCTTGGCGACGAAGTCGGTCTCGGCACCGAGCTGGAGCAGCGCCCCGTCCTCGAAGGCGACCAGGCCGTTGGTCGCGGAGCGCTCGGCGCCCCGCTTGGCGGCCTTGGCCTGGCCGTTGACCCGCAGGACCTCGACGGCGGCGTCGTAGTCGCCGTCGACCTCGGTCAGGGCCTTCTTGCAGTCCATCATCCCGGCGCCCGTGGCGTCGCGGAGCTTCTTCACGTCAGCGGCGGAGATCGCCATTCGTGTCGTCGTCCTCGTCTGTCTCGTGACCCGCAGGACGGGTCTGTGCTGGTCTCGGGGCTGGCCCGGAGGTTGGCCTGGAGGGCCGGCCTCAGTGCTGGTCGGTCAGCTGGTGCGTGCTGCCGGCGGCCGCGTCGAACGAGTTCTCCGGGTCCGTGTTCTCCGACTGCTGCTCGGCGTCGACCTGCGCGTCGGCGGCCTGCTCGGCCTCCACCGCGGCGGGGCCGGGCTGCTCGTCGCCGGGCACCGGGGTCGCGTCGGCCGCGGGCTGGGCGTCCGGCGTCGCCGCGGCGGGCTCCTGCGAGGCACCGAGGAGCTCGCGCTCCCAGTCGGGCATGGGCTCGACCTCGGCCTCGGCACCGGTCTGCGAACCGCCGGAGCGGGACACGAGGCCCTCGGCGACGGCGTCGGCCAGCACGCGGGTCAGCAGCGAGACGGAGCGGATCGCGTCGTCGTTGCCCGGGATGGCGAAGTCGACCTCGTCGGGGTCGCAGTTGGTGTCGAGGATGCCGATGACGGGGATGCGCAGCTTGCGCGCCTCGTCGACGGCGAGGTGCTCCTTCTTCGTGTCGATGATCCAGACCGCCTGCGGGGTCTTGGCCATGTCGCGGATGCCGCCGAGGGTCTTCTCCAGCTTGTCCTTCTCGCGGCGCAGGCCGAGGAGCTCCTTCTTCGTCAGGCCGGAGGCCGCGACGTCGTCGAAGTCCATGACCTCGAGCTCCTTGAGGCGCTGGATGCGCTTCGCGATGGTGCCGAAGTTGGTGAGCATGCCGCCCAGCCAGCGGTGGTTCACGTAGGGCATGCCGACGCGGGTCGCCTGCTCGGCGACGGCCTCCTGGGCCTGCTTCTTGGTGCCGATGAAGAGCACCTGGCCGCCGCGGCCGACCGTGTCCTTGACGAACGCGTACGCGCGGTCGATGTAGGTCAGCGACTGCTGCAGGTCGATGATGTAGATGCCGTTGCGCTCGGTGAAGATGAAGCGCTTCATCTTGGGGTTCCAGCGACGGGTCTGGTGCCCGAAGTGGACGCCGCTCTCGAGGAGCTGGCGGGTGGTGACGACGGCCATGGCCGTTTCCTCTCCTTGCCGGCGCGCGTGGGCGTCGACGTACGGTTCGTCGAGCGCCGAGCGGTTCGGCGCTCCCTGGTGCTCACGCAGCACCTGCCCGACGAGGTCGGGACCGTGGTGCTGCCCGGCCACGGGGTGGCCGGTCGGTGGGCACGCGAAGTCAGGCCCACGAGGGCCTGCTGGGAGCCAGGATAGCCGCCCCGCCGCACGCCGACCAATCGTGCCGAGCCGGTCGTCCACAGCACGGAGCGCGACGACGACGTCGTCCACAGGCCGCCGGCGACCGGCGGCACGAGCGGCCCCGGCGTCACCATGCTCCGCCCGTGACCACCCTGACCCCGCGAGCCCGCCGCCGGCCCGTCGCGCTCCCGCCGGCGGCGCTCGTCGTCGCGGTCCTGCTCGCGGTGCTGGCGACGCCGCCACCCCCGGCGAGCGCCGGCCCGCGCGAACCCGGCGGCACCGGGACCGCGACGGGCGGCTGGCCGCTGGAGGGCACCCCGACGCCCACCGCGGGGTTCGACCCGCCCGTCGAGGCCTGGGGGCCCGGCCACCGCGGGGTCGACCTCGAGGCACGTCCCGGCCAGCGCGTCCTTTCCCCCGCCAACGGCACCGTGGTGTTCGTCGGCCGGGTGGGCGGCAAACCGGTCGTGGTGGTCGACCACGGCGGGGTGCGCTCGACCCTCGAGCCGGTCGAGGGGGCGGTCCGGGTCGGGCAGCGGGTGCGCCGCGGCCAGGTCGTCGGCCGGGTCGGGCACGAGCAGCACTGCGACGACCGGTGCCTGCACTGGGGGCTCAAGCGCGGCGCGACCTACCTCGACCCGCTCGCCCCGCTCGCCCCGCCGGACGGCGGCGGTTCGGCGGGGACCGCGGGCACGCTGCGGCTGGTCCCGTCCTCGCGCCGGGCGGTCGTCGTCGCGGAGGCGCTGGCCCGCGAGGCGGCGCGCAGGGCGGTCGAGTCCGCGGCGCTGGGGTTCGTCGGCGCCCCGGTCGGCGCCGCGGGTCCGACCGGGCCACCGGGCAGCCACGGGTTCGTGCACCCGGTCCCGGGCGCCCTCACCTCGCCGTTCGGTCGACGCTTCCACCCCGTCCTGCACGTGTGGAAGCTCCACGACGGCGCCGACCTCGGTGCCGCCTGCGGCACCCCGATCCGGGCGGCGTACGCGGGCCGGGTCACCCGGCGGGTCCCGAGCGTCGGCTACGGCAACCGGCTGTTCGTCGACCACGGACGCGTCGACGGCCACGACGTCGTCACCGCCTACAACCACGCCGCCCGCTACGTCGTCGGTCCCGGTGCGCACGTGGGCCGCGGCCAGGTCGTCGGCTACGTCGGGCGGACCGGCTTCGCCACCGGCTGCCACCTGCACCTGATGGTCTGGCTCGACGGCCGCATGGTCGACCCGATGACGTGGCTGTGACCCCGGTGCCGGCTTGGGGGACGAAGAACGTGGACCCGACCTGCGCCGTGCGGTGCGGGTTCGAGAAGGGCTGGCTCCCCCAGGACCAGACGCGGCCGCGGTCGACGGCGTACGGGCACCTGGGCCCGGCGCAGGCCTTGGCCCGTCCGCGGCGCGACCTCAGGCGCGCGGGTGCGCCTGCAGGTAGGCGGAGCGCAGCCGCTCGTCGGTGACGTGGGTGTAGATCTGCGTGGTGGCCAGCGAGGCGTGGCCGAGCATCTCCTGCACGCTGCGCAGGTCGGCGCCGCCCTCCAGGAGGTGCGTGGCCATCGCGTGGCGCAGGCCGTGCGGGCCGAGGTCGGGCGCGCCGTCGACCATCCGCAGGGCGCGGTGCACGATGCGGCGCACCACCCGCGGGTCGAGGCGACCGCCGCGCTCGCCGACGAACATCGCCGCGCCGCTGGCCGCGGTGACCAGGGCCGGTCGGCCCCGGGCCCGCCACGTCTCGAGCGCGTCGAGCGCGGGGACGCCGAGGGGGACGGAGCGCTCCTTCGCGCCCTTGCCGAAGACGCGCAGCACCCGGCGGTCGGGGTCGACGTCGCCGAGGTCGAGGCCGCACAGCTCGGCCACCCGCACCCCGGTCGCGTAGAGCACCTCGAGCAGCGCGACGTCGCGCAGCCCGACCGCCCCGCCGTCCTCGCGGGAGAGGGCGATCGCGTCCTCGAGCAGCTGCGAGGCCTCGGCCTGGCTGAGCGTCTCGGGCAGGCGTCGGTGGGGCCGTGGGGAGCGCAGGGCCGCCGAGGGGTCGCCCGGGAGCCGGCCCGTCTGCTCCGCCCAGCGGAAGAAGCCGTGCACGGCCGCCGACCGGCGCTGCATCGTGGTCCGGGCCCGGCCCGCGGCCTGCTCCGCGGCCAGCCAGCCCCGCAGGTCGCGCAGGTCGGTGGCCGCGAGGTCGTCGACCCCGTGGGTGTGCAGGTGCGTGAGCAGCCCCAGCAGGTCGGTCCGGTAGGCGCGCAGCGTGTGGGGCGACAGACCGCGGCGCAGCCGCAGGTCGCGCAGGTAGTCCTCGAGCGGACCCACGAGCGCGAGGGGCAGCGGTGCCGGTGCGTCGGGGGCGTCCGAGACCCCCGCCCCGGGGACGGCCTCGTCGATGTCCGCGCCCACCCCGCCACTGTCGGTGGCGGCGAGGCTCCGGGCAAGGCGCCACCCCGGCGGGCCGGCGCTGGTCCTGGGGCGCGCACCCGCAGGAGGGTCCGGGCGCGGGGCGCTAATCTGACCCGCCGTGACCGACGACGACCTGACGGTCGGGGGACGCGTGCTCCCGATCACCCGCTGGGGCACCCCGGTGATGCACGCGCGCACCCGCCCCGTGGAGACCTTCGACGACGAGCTGCGCCGGCTCGTGCGCGACATGTTCGCGACCATGGAGGCCGCGTCCGGCGTCGGGCTGGCCGCCACCCAGGTCGGGGTCGACCTCGCGGTGTTCGTGTACGACTGCCCCGACGACGCCGAGGTCCGCCACGTCGGCGTGGTCTGCAACCCGGTCGTCGAGCTGCCCGAGGGCAAGGACCGCAACCTCGACGCCACCGACGAGGGCTGCCTGTCGTTCCCCGGCGGCTACCAGGAGCTGGCCCGTCCCGACCACGCGATCTGCCGCGGCCAGGACGTCGACGGCAACCCCGTCGAGATCCACGGCGACGGCCTGCTGGCGCGCTGCCTCCAGCACGAGACCGACCACCTGAACGGGATCGTGTTCGGCGACCGGCTCTCGGCGCGCGGGCGCAAGAAGCTGCGCCAGCAGCACGAGGACCTCGCCGCGCGCTACCCCGACGACTGGCCCGTCTCCCCGCGCACCGGTCCCGGCCCGGAGGCCGAGGACGACGACGAGGACGAGCTCTGAGCGCTCCCGGGCGGCAGGAACCGCTCCGGCGGGCCTCGGTGGCCGGCAGCCGTACGGGTCAGGCGCGGGGCGCGAGCGCGTAGCAGGCGATCGCCGCCGCGGCCGCGACGTTGAGCGAGTCGACGCCGGCGCGCATCGGGATGCGGGCGCGGACCGTCGCGCTCGAGGACCAGTGCGCCGAGAGCCCCGCGCCCTCGGTGCCGAGCAGCACCGCGACACGGTCGTGCTCGCCCAGGCCGCCGGCCACCTCGGCGAGGTCGACCGCGTCGTCGGCCAGCGTCAGCGCCACGGTGGTCACTCCGGCACCGCTCAGCAGCGCGGGCGCCTCGCGCCAGGCGGGCAGCCGGGTCCACGGCAGCGCGAACACGGCCCCCATGCTCACCTTCACCGCGCGTCGGTAGAGCGGGTCGGCGCAGCGCGGCGAGAGCAGCGCGCCGTCCCAGCCGAGCCCGGCCGCGCTGCGCAGCACGGCCCCGACGTTGGCGTGGTCGACGACGTCCTCGAGCACCACGAGCCGGCGGCCGGCGAGCACGTCGGTGACCGGGGGCGGCTCGGCCCGGTGGAACGAGGCCAGCGCCCCGCGGTGCACGTGGAAGCCCGTCACCTGCTCGGCGACGGCCTCCTCGACGACGTAGACCGGTACCGCGGGCCAGCGGGCGAGGACGTCGTCGAGCCCGGGCAGCCAGCGGGGCGCGAGCAGGAAGGAGCGCGGCACGTGCCCGGCCTCGGCCGCGCGCCGGATGACCTTCTCGCCCTCGGCGATGAACAGGCCCCGCTCGGACTCCAGGCTGCGCCGCAGCGACGACTCGCGCAGGCGCACGTAGTCCCCGAGCCGCGGGTCGTCAGCGTCCCCGACCGTCTCCCGCACGGCCCCATCCTGCCGTGACCCGGGCCGGCGGGCGCGCGGACGACCCGCCCTAGGCTGGCGACGTGCCCGCCCCCACCGTCGGAACCCTGCCGTGGCGCCCCGCGCTGGAGCAGCTCGACCTGCTCGCGTCGCCCACGGCCGCCGCGCTCGCCGCCGCCGACGCGGCCTGGGCCCGAGACGTCCACGCCGCACCCATCGACGACGGGCTCGCCGACACGGCGGCCTTCTGCGAGGCGTACGCGGTGCCGCTCGAGGCGTCGGCGAACTGCGTGGTCGTCGCCGGGCGCCGGGGCGAGACGACGACGCTCGCCGCGTGCCTGGTGCTGGCCACCGACCGCGCCGACGTCAACAGGGCCGTCCGCCACCAGCTGGGCGTCCGCAAGGTCTCGTTCGCCCCGATGGACGAGGCGGTGGAGCGTACACAGATGGCGTACGGCGGCATCACGCCGGTCGGGCTGCCCCCGGAGTGGCCGGTGCTCGTCGACGAGGCCGTGCTCGCCCGGCCGTGGGTCGTCGTCGGCAGCGGCACCCGCGGCAGCAAGCTCCTGCTGCCCGGCGCCCACCTCGGTGACCTGGTCAACGCCCACGTGATGCTGCTGCGCCAGGTGGGTCAGGGCTGAGCCGTCAGCGCAGCAGGTTGATGATCGCCGCGACGCCGACGCCCACGATGACGACGCGGTAGACGGTCGGGGGGAGCTTGCGCCCGACCTTCGCGCCCAGCTGCGAGCCGAGGACCGCCCCGACGCCGATGGCGATGGCGACCGGCCAGCTCACGTCGCTGACGATGATGAAGACGATCCCGGCGACGCCGTTGACCAGCATGGCCAGCACGTTCTTGAGGGCGTTGATGCGCGGCAGCGGCTCGTCCAGCCCGATGCCGAGGAGGCCCAGCAGCAGCACGCCCTGCGCGGCACCGAAGTAGCCGCCGTATACGCCGGTGCCCAGCACCCCGGCGCCCATCCAGGCGGGCCCGCCGGGCGGTCCGCCCACCGGGGCACCGACCCGTTCACGCTGGGCGGCGACGCGGCGCGAGAGGGCGGGCTGCAGGATCACCAGCAGGCAGCCGATGCCGATCAGCACCGGGACGATGGCCGCGAAGGCCGTCGCCGGCAGGACCAGCAGCAGCACCGCCCCGATGATCCCGCCGGCGAGGGAGAGCGGCCCGAGCCGCAGGACCCGTGAGCGCTGGCCCCGCAGCTCCGGCCGCATCGCCCAGGCACCGGCGAAGGAGCCGGGCGCGAGGCCGATCGTGTTCGACACGTTCGCCACCACCGGCGGCACGCCGAGGGCGAGCAGGACCGGGAAGGTGATGAGGGTGCCCGAACCGACCACCGTGTTGATGAACCCGGCCCAGACGCCGGCCACGCCCACCAGCAGGAGGTCGAACCAGGTCACCCGCGAACGCTAGCGCCTTCCGGCTGGGGGTCCGGCCCGGTGGACACCGCTGCGGCGGCGTCCTCCTCGACGCCCGCGAGGCCGTTCGTGCCGCCGTTCGTGCCGCCGTTCGCGTCGGTGGCCTGTCCGGGGTCGGTGGCGGCACCGGCGGGCTCGGTGCCCCCGTCCCGGCCGTCGGTCACCGCGGCCGGGGTGCCACCGAGCGCGGGCGGGGTCGGCCGCGACGGACGCGTGCCGCCCGGACGCTCCAGCTCCTGCGCCGCCGCGATGGCCTCGGCGACGGTCCGGCGCGAGGCCTCCTCGTCGTCGCGCGACTGCTGGTCGATCTCGGCCTGCACGTCGATCTTGGGCGGCGCCGTGAACTGCCCGGTCGCCGCCGGGATGCCGTTCGAGGCCGGCGCCGCGGACTGCCCGCCGACCGCCTGGCCGACGATCCCGCCGAGTCCCTTGAGCGCGTCGTTCAGCTCGCTGGGGACGATCCACATCTTGTTGGCGTCGCCCTTGGCCAGCGCCGGCAGCATCTGCAGGTACTGGTAGGCGAGCAGCGCCTGGTCCGGCTGCCCGGCGTGGATCGCGTTGAACACCGTCCCGATGGCCTGCGCCTCGCCCTCGGCGCGCAGCATCTGCGCCTGCCGGTCGGCCTGCGCGCGGAGCACCGCGGCCTCGCGGTCACCCTGGGCCCGCAGGATCGAGGACTCCTTCTCACCGCCGGCCGAGAGGATGCTCGACTGGCGCTGGCCCTCGGCGATGAGGATGGCGGCGCGCTTGTCGCGCTCGGCGCGGGCCCCCTTCTCCATCGCGTCGCGGATCGTGGGCGGCGGGTCGATGGCCCGCAGCTCGACGCGGTTGACCTTGATCCCCCACTTGCCGGTCGCCTCGTCGAGGACGATCCGGAGCTTCTGGTTGATCTCCTCGCGGCTGGTCAGGGTCTGCTCGAGGTCCAGCCCACCGATGATGTTGCGCAGCGTGGTCTGCGTGAGCTGCTCGATCGCCTTGACGTAGTCCTGCGCCTCGTACGCCGCGCGGACCGGGTCGATGATCTGGAAGTAGATGACCGAGTCGATCCCGACCATCAGGTTGTCCTCGGTGATCACGCCCTGCGGCGGGAACGGGACGACCTGCTCGCGCATGTCGAGGTTCAGGCGGACCTTGTCCAGCACCGGGATCAGCAGGTGCGGGCCGGGCTCCAGGGTCCGGTTGAAGCGGCCGAGGCGCTCGACCATGCCGACCCGCTGCTGGCGGATGACGCGCACGGAGCTGGCCAGGATGAAGATCACCGCGAAGGCGATGACGACGGCGATGATGAGTGAGGACGGGTCCATGGGTCCCTCCAAGGGGATCGGTCCGGCACTCCAGTGTGCCTCGCCGCGGGCCCGATCGGCCGTCGGCCCCGGTCTCGTCCGTCACACCGGGATCAGGGCAGCTCGCCGTACTTGGGGTAGACCACCGCGATGGCCCCGTCGATCTCGTAGACCTCGATCTCGGTGCCCTGCTCGATGACCACGTCGGAGGCGTACGTCCGCGCCGACCAGGTCTGGCCGTCGACCTTGATCTCGCCGCTGCCACGGTCGATCTGGGAGGTGGCGAGGCCGCTGCTGCCGACCATCTTGTCGGTCGAGGAGCGGTAGCCGGGCATCGCGCGGACCTTGGCGAGCACGCTCGGGCGCAGGAAGACCAGCATCCCGGCGCTCACCCCGGCCCCGACGAGGATCTGCAGCACCCACAGGTCGGGTGCGACGGCCGCCGTGCCCGCGGCCGCGAGGGCACCGACGGCGAGCATGATCAGGACGAGGTCGAGCGAGACGACCTCGGCGACGGCGAGGATCAGGGCCAGGCTCAGCCACAGCGCCCAGGCGTGATCGCCGAGCCAGTCGGTCAGGTTCATCGTCCACCTCCTCCGCGCATCGTGCGAGGTCCTCCATGGTGCCAGGCGGGGCCTGACGGGGCGGGTTCAGCGCGCCTGCGCCGACCAGCGTCCGGCGCGGGAGGTGAGCTCGACCTCGAGGTCGAACGTCTCCCCCAGCCGCTGCGCCGTCAGCGTCTCCTCGAGCGGCCCGGCGGCCACGACGCGCCCCCGCTTGAGCAGCAGCACGTGGGTCACCCCGACCGGGATCTCCTCGACGTGGTGGGTGACGAGGACCGAGGCGGGCGCGTACGGGTCGGAGGCCAGCGCACCGAGCGTGCGCAGCAGCGTCTCGCGGCCGGTGAGGTCGAGCCCGGCCGACGGCTCGTCCAGCAGCAGCAGCTCCGGGTCGGTCATCAGCGCGCGGGCGATCTGGACGCGCTTGCGCTCGCCCTCGCTCAGGGTGCCGAAGGTGCGGTCGGCCAGCCCGGCGATGGCCAGCGCGTCGAGCAGCTCGGCGGCGCGCTCGTGGTCGAGCTCGTCGTAGGCCTCCCGCCAGCGGCCCAGGACCGCGTACGAGGCGGACACGACGACGTCGTGGACGCGCTCGGAGCGCGGGATCCGCTCGGCGAGGGCGGCCGAGGTCAGCCCGATGCGCGGCCGCAGCTCGAAGACGTCCACGGTGCCGAGCACCTCGTCGAGGAGGCCGACCACGCCCGTCGTGGGGTGGATCTGGGCCGCGAGCAGCTGCAGCAGCGTGGTCTTGCCGGCCCCGTTCGGGCCGAGGACCACCCACCGGTCGCTCTCGTCCACGGTCCACGTGACGTCGTCGAGCAGGGTCGCTGAGCCCCGGACGACGCCCACCCCGGCGAGATCGACGACTGCGGCCACGCGGCGACCCTACCGGTCCTCCCCGGGGTGTCCGGGACTCGCGTGCGGCACGGCGCGGCCCCTGGGCGACGGGGCGTCCGCACTCCGGTCCGCGTGCACCCGCGGACGTACGGTGTCTGCCGTGGAAGCCCCCGTGCCGGCGAGCGCACGGCTGTCGTTGCGGCTGGTCGTCAACCTCAACGCGGTCCTGCACGGCCGCCTCGCCGCCGAGCGCGCCGCCGCCGAGGTGGTCGGTGCCGACGTCGCGCACCACCTCGTCGACCCCGAGGGCCTGCTGGGCCTGGACCCCTTCACCGCCACCGGGCTCGACGACGGCTTCGCCGCCCTGCTGGGCGTGGAGCCCGACCGCTGGCTGCTCGCCCTGCCGGTGCCCGGCGCGCTCGCGCCGCTGCGCGGGCCGGTCGCGCTCAACACCGCGGCGCTGGTCGCCGGGGAGGCCGCCGTCGGCGAGAGCGGGGGCGTCGCGCTCGTGCCGCACCGCGTCGGCCAGGCGGTGCAGTGGCGGGTGCACGAGGCGGCCCGGCCCTTCGCGCCGCCCACGCTCTACGAGGCCGAGCGCCAGCTGAGCGAGGCGGTGCTGCGGGCCGCGACCACCCTGACCCGGCTCGACGTCGCCGCGGGCACCCGCCCGTCGGCCGACCACGGCACCGCCCTGGCCCCCGGCTACCCGCCGCGCGCCCGCCTCGCCGCGGACCGTGCGGCCCGTCTCCTGGCCGCCTGCGACGAGGCGCTGACCACCGACGGCGCGGCCATCACGCTGCACGAGGCGGAGGCGCGGACCCGCGAGCTGCGGCACGTGCGGAGCGCGGCCGGCCAGGCGCTCTGCGCGGCCGCCGGCTGGCCCGAGGTCTGAACCCACTCCCACCCCGGCGTCACCGCCGGATGCGCCCCGCCGGCCACGGGCCCCGCGGGCGGGGCGACGATGGGAAGGAGCGGGACCCCGCCCGCCGCGCACTACCGGAGCCCGTGATGGACAAGGTCGACCTCCGTCAGGAGATCACCACGTACGCGGCCCCGCGCGGCCGTTTCCAGCTCGCGGTCGTCGCCCCGGCGCAGTTCCTCGCGATCGACGGGCACGGTGACCCGAACTCCGCCCCCGCCTACCGCGACGCGCTCGCCGGCCTCTACCCGCTGGCGTACCGGCTGAAGTTCACGAGCAAGACGGTGCTCGACCGCGACTACACCGTGATGCCGCTCGAGGCGCTGTGGTGGTCCGACGACCTGGCGAGCTTCACCAGCGCGCGGGACAAGACCCGCTGGCGCTGGCGCCTGCTCAACCTGGTGCCCTCGTGGCTCGGGGCCCGCCACGTGGCCGAGGCACGGGCCGCGCTCGCCCGGGCGGGTGGCTCCCCCACCCTCGACGCGCTGCGCCTCGAGCCGCTGGACGAGGGGCTGGTGGTGCAGACCCTGCACGTCGGCCCGTACGACGAGGAGGGTCCGGTGCTCTCGGCCATGCACCGCCACGTCGCCGAGAAGGGCCTCGAGCTGACGGGACCGCACCACGAGATCTACCTCAGCGACCCCCGCCGCACCGCGCCGGCGCGCCTGCGGACGGTCCTGCGCCAGCCCGTGCGACGGGCTTGAGCTCCCCGGGTCTCTGGGTCAGGAACCGGTCGAGTGCAGCCCGCCGTCCACGTGGATCATCTCGCCGGTCGTGCTGGGGAAGAAGTCGCTCATCAGCGCCACCACGGCCTTGGCCGTCGGCTCCGGGTCGCGGGGGTCCCAGCCCAGCGGCGCGCGCGAGCCCCAGACCGTGTTGAACTCGTCGGCCCCGCCGATGGCCTTCTTGGCCAGGGTCTCCAGGGGCCCGGCGGCGACGAGGTTGACCCGCACGCCCTCCGGTCCGAGGTAGCGGGCGAGGTAGCGGCTGGTGCTCTCCAGCGCGGACTTGGCCACCCCCATCCAGTCGTAGACCGGCCAGGACACGGTCGCGTCGAAGGTCAGCCCGACCACGGAGGCCGGGTTGGCCAGCACCGGCTTGCAGGCCATGGTGAGCGAGGTCAGGGAGTAGGCGGACACCTGCAGCGCCCGCGACACGTCCTCCCACGGCGTGCTGAGGAACTTGCCGCCGAGCGCGGTCTCGGGGTTCGCGTACGCGAGCGAGTGCACGAGCCCGTCGAGGGAGTCGGTGTGCTCCCGCAGCTGGTCGGCCAGCCCGGCCAGGTGGTCCTCGTTCGTCACGTCGACCTCGAGCAGCGCCGGCTCGGTCGGCAGCTTCTTGACCACCCGCCGCGTCAGGCTCATCGCCCGCCCGAAGTTGGACACGACCACCGTCGCGCCCTGCTCCTGCGCGATCCTCGCCACCGAGAACGCGATCGAGGTGTCGAGGGTGACGCCAGCCACCAGGACCGTCTTGCCGTCGAGGATGCCCATGGGGCCCGATCCTGCCCTAACCGGCGCCGGACGACGAAGCCCGCTCACGGCGGCACTCCTCCCCGCGCGGCCTTCACCTGCGCAGGAAGGCACCTCGAAGGAAGCCAGACCCCGGGGGGCACGACGCCTGCGAAGCACCCGGCAGCGTCCGCACCTGAAGGAGGGGTCCTGGAGGCTCGGGCTGAGCGTGGATGGGTCTGGCGGGAGCCCGGGCGCATCAGTCCCGCACGCGTCCGCCGAGGCGACGGCGCCCGGGCGGATGGTTGCGAAGCCCGAGTCTCCAGGACCCCGACGGCACCGAGCCGAGCCGCCGGGACCAAGAAGAGCAGGCGTCAGTGACCCATCCCCAGACCACCGTCGACGGGGACCAGCGCCCCCGACACGTACGCCCCGCCGGGCCCGGCGAGGAAGCTGACGGCCGCGGCGACGTCGTCGCCGGTGCCCATCCGGCCGAGGGGGATCTGGGCGGCGTACCCGGCGACGGTCTTCTCGTCGAGCTCAGCGGTCATGTCGGTCTCGATGAAGCCGGGCGCCACGACGTTCGCGGTGATGCCGCGCCCGCCGAGCTCGCGGGCGAGGGAGCGCGCCATGCCGACCAGCCCGGCCTTGGAGGTGGCGTAGTTGACCTGGCCCGCGCTGCCCAGCTGGCCGACGACCGAGGAGATCAGCACGATCCGGCCCGAGCGGGCCCGGACCATCCCGCGCGCGGCGCGCCTCACGACGTGGAAGGTGCCGGTCAGGTTGGTCTCGATGACGGCGTCCCAGTCCTCCTCGCTCATCCGCATCACCAGGGTGTCGCGGGTGACGCCGGCGTTGGCGACGAGCACCTCGACCGGGCCCAGCTCGGCCTCGACGGCCGTGAACGCCGCGTCGACCTGCTCGACGTCGGTGACGTCGGCCCGGACGCCGAGCACCCCGGGCGGGACATTGCCGCTGCGGTGGGTGCCCGCGACGCGGAAGCCGTCGGCGGCCAGGCGCTGGGCGATGACCCGGCCGATCCCCCGGTTGGCCCCGGTCACCAGGGCGACCCGGCCGGCCCCGGGCCCCCGGACCGGGCCGGTCGGCTGGTCGTCGGGCTGGTCGACGGCCCCGTCGGGCCCCACGATCGTCTCAGGCGTGTTCGTCACGCCCCGAACGTTAGCGAGGCACGCTCAGGAACCTCTTCGCGACGGGGCGAAACCGCGGGAACCTCCCCGACGTAATGTCTGGTCATGGCGATCCCCACGGGTGCGAACATCACCGACGCTCGCGCCGGCACCAGCGTCGACATGACGCAGCGGGTCCGCCGCTACACGATCACCATGGCGTTCCGGACCGTGTGCTTCCTCGTGGCCGTGATCTTCGCCCACGGGTGGCTGCAGTGGACGCTCTTCGCCGGGGCGCTCTTCCTGCCCTACATGGCCGTGCTGCTGGCCAACCAGAGCAACACCAAGGGCCAGGTGCGCGTGGTGCGCCGCGGCGCCCCGGGCGAGGCGAAGCAGCTGACGGTGATGCCGACGTCGGACTACGTCGAGGGCGAGGTCGTCGTCGACGAGGCGGGCCGCGTGCACGAGCCGGTCGCCGACCGTCGCCGCTACTGGGCGGCCTGACCCGTGCCGTCGGACCAGGGCGCCCAGCGCGACGGCCTCGACGAGCTCGACGAGCTCGGCGAGCTCGTCTGCTCGGCCCGCGGGTGCAGTGCGCCGGCGACGACCGACCTGCGCTGGAACAACGTCAAGATCCACACCCCGGACCGGCGCAAGCACTGGCTGGCCTGCGACGAGCACACCGAGTCGCTGAGCCGCTTCCTGTCGGCGCGCTCGATGCTGCGCGAGGTCGTCCCCCTGGCCGAGGACATCCGCAGCAGCGCGGGCTGACCGCCTGCGCGCCCTCAGCCGCCGATCGCGGACATCGGGCGGTCGGGCTGGAGGAACGACGGGTCGTCGATCCCGTGCCCGGGCTGCTTGCCGGCCATCGCCCGCACCCAGGCGTCGGCGATCGTCGCGTCGTCGGCCCCGCCGCGCAGCAGCACCCTCAGGTCGGACTCCTCGCGGGCGAAGAGGCACGTCCGCACCTGGCCGTCGGCGGTGAGCCGCACCCGGTCGCAGGCACCGCAGAAGGGCTGCGTGACCGAGGCGATGACCCCGACGGTCCGGTCGGTGCCCACGACGCGGTAGAGCTCGGCCGGGGCGCTGCCCCGGGCGGCCGCGTGGGCCGGGTCGACGACGAGGTCGAACTCGGTGCGCAGCAGCGCCAGGATCTCGGCGGCCGTGACCATCTCGGTCCGGCTCCAGCCGTGCTGGGCGTCGAGCGGCATCTGCTCGATGAACCGCAGCTGGACGCCCTCGGCGAGGGCCCAGCGCAGCAGCGCCGGGGCCTCGTGCTCGTTGACGCCCCGCATCAGGACGGTGTTCGTCTTCAACGGCGCCAGGCCGGCGGCGCGGGCGGCGCGGACACCGGCCAGGACGTCGGCGTGACGCCGGCGCCGGGTCATGCGGGCGAAGACGTCGGGGTCGAGCGTGTCGAGCGAGACGTTGATGCGGTCGAGCCCGGCGGCGGCCAGGTCCGCCGCCCGGGGCGCCAGGCCGATGCCGTTGGTGGTCAGGGCGAGCGCGGGCCGCGGGTCGAGGGCCGCCAGCCGCGAGACCAGGCCCTCGAGCCCGCGCCGCAGCAGCGGCTCCCCCCCGGTGAGGCGGACGGTGGTGATGCCGAGCCGCTCGACGCCGATCCGCACCAGGCGGACGATCTCGTCGTCGTCGAGCAGCTCGTCGCGGGCCATCCAGTCGAGGCCCTCGGCCGGCATGCAGTACGTGCAGCGCAGGTTGCAGCGGTCGGTGAGCGACAGCCGCAGGTCCGACGCCACGCGCCCGTACGCGTCGGCGAGCGCCCGCACCTCGTCCGCCCCGGGTCGGGACGGGCGGAGGCCGGGCAGGCCGAGCAGGACGGTCACGCCGGCGAGTCTAGGCCGGGCTGCACCGGGTGTCTGGGGTATCGACCCCGTGGACTCAGGCCTCGGGGTCGCCGTCGGCCGGCGCCACCTCGGCCGGCGGACGGGAGGCGAGCTCCTGGCGCCGGGCGACGATGACCGCCGCCGCCGCGCCCACGGCGGAGACGTAGGCGACGGTGCGCATCCACGGCTTGTCGAGGACGTGCCCGGTGACGTGGTCCAGGGAGTAGCGACCGGCGCCCGTGAGGGTCAGCGCGGAGCCGACCACGGCGTACGCGAGGGGCATCTCCGGCCCGCCGTCCTGGGCGAAGAACTTCTCGAAGCCGTGCACGGAGGAGGCGACGACCATGTTGCCGACCAGCACCGCACCCGCGGGACCGGTGGCGAGGCCGAGCACGACGGCCGCGCCGCCCGCGCCCTCGGCCAGGCCGGCCAGGGTCGCGTTGCGCTGGCCGGGGACGAAGCCGATCGACTCGAGGAAGCCGGCGGTGCCCTCGATGCCGTGGCCGCCGAACCAGCCGAACAGCTTCTGCGCGCCGTGCGCGGCCGAGGCCGCGCCGAAGCCGATCCGCAGGGCCAGCAGGCCCAGGTCGGTGCCCTTGCTCATGGTGGTGCTCCTCATCTCGCGCCGGGGCGCGACGGGTCCGTCGGAGGGCTCGACCCGCACGTCGACGGACGGGTGGTCGAGCGGTGGACGAACGCTACGAGGCCGACGCCCCCCGCGCCGACACGGCGACGCCCGTGGACACCCCGGGGGCGCTCGGGGACGCTCGGGGAAGCGTTGCCCAGCGGGCTAGGCGGGGCCGAGCGCGAGGTCGGGGACGGGCAGGACGGGCTCGGCGGCGCGCGCCTCGTAGCGGTGCTCGCCGTCGTCGGTGACCCAGCGGATCGTGTAGGTCAGGGTGCAGGCGAGCCGCTCGCGGCACTCCGGCGAGGTGTGGGCCTGCGCGGTCCAGCCGTTGCTGGCGACCTCGCTCAGCCACTCCGCGAGCCCGGGGAAGCGGAGCTCGATGCTGGCGCCCGTCCCGACGAACCGAGCCGAGTGCTCCACCGACGCCGAGGCCTCCGACCGCGCGGTCAGGGTCGCGCTCAGCTGCACGTCGCGCACGGCCTCGCCGTGGTCGGCGTTGGACACGAGCAGCACGCCGGGCTCCGCCCACTGCAGGCGCCAGCCGGACGCCTCGTCACGGCGGGCCGCGGTGACGGCCGACCTCAGGCGGTCCCGCTGGCGACGCTCACGCCGCGCGACGAGGACGGCGATGACGGTCGTCTTCGTGACGACGACGCCGCCGACGACCGCGAGCAGCGTGCTGGTGTCCACCTCGCGATCCTAGACGACTTTCTGAGGTCCGGCGAGGAGTTCGCTGAAGATCGCTGAGCAGAGTCCGGCTGAGCAGAGTCGGGCGGGTGAGCCGGGGCAGCGCCGCTCAGCCGACCGCGACCTGCCCCACGGCGGTCAGGTCGAGCCGCTCGGGGTGCGTGTAGACGTTCAGCGAGTCGCCCCGGACGAAGGCGACGAGGGTCAGCCCCGCCTCGTCGGCGAGCTCGACGGCCAGCGAGCTGGGGGCCGACACCGCGACCAGCAGCTCGGCCCCGGCGAGCACGGCCTTCTGCGTCAGCTCGTACGAGGCCCGGCTGGAGACGACCAGGGCGCAGCCGGTGAGGGGCAGCCGGCCCTCGCGGAGCGCCCAGCCGACGACCTTGTCGAGCGCGTTGTGCCGGCCGACGTCCTCGCGGACGCAGACCAGCTCGCCGTCGGCGTCCATCAGCGCCGCGGCGTGCAGCCCGCCGGTCTTGTCGAAGGCGCGCTGGTGCTCGCGCAGCCGGTCCGGCGCCCGGAGGATGCGCTCGACCGGGACCGGCTCGCGCCAGGTCGTCGGGTGCCGGCGTGCGGTGGTGACCTGCTCGATGGTCGTGGTCCCGCAGAGCCCGCAGGCGCTGTTCACCACGACCTGGCGGATCGGGCCGTCGGGGGCGACACCGGGGGCCAGGCTCACGTCCAGCACGTTGTAGGTGTTGTGGCCCTCCGCGTCGGTGCCGGCGCAGTAGCGCGCCAGCAGCACGTCCTCGGCGGCGCCGATGACGCCCTCGCCGTGGAGCAGGCCGTGCACGAGGTCGATGTCGTCGCCCGGCGTGCGCATGGTCACGAGGTACGCGGTCCCGCCGAGGCGGACCTCCAGCGGCTCCTCCACGGCCAGCGTGTCGCTGCGCCGGACGACGCGGCCGTCGGGCCCGGTCCTGACCTTGACCACGGGCCGGGTGCGGGTGAGGCGTCCCATGCCGCCATCCTGGCACCGGGGACCAACGAGGACCCGGCGAGAGGTGGGGCGACGATGGACGCGACGCAGTGGCTGACGAGGCTCGGCGCCGAGCTGGGCGTCGAGGACGCGGTGCCCGACGAGGGAGCGGTGCGGGACCTGCTCGCGCTGACCCGTGACGTGGCGCACGGCGTCGAGCGGGTCGCCGGCCCGCTCAGCACCTTCCTCCTGGGCGTGGCCGTGGGCCGTGGCGCGGCCGTCGGCGCGGTGACCGAGGCGGCCGCCGCGCTGCTCGACGAGCCGGCCGGGCCGGTCGTCGACAGCGCGCACTAACCTGGGGGTGTGCGCCGCCTGTGGGTCCGATGGGCCCTGCTGATCGCCTTCGTGGCGGCGCTGGGCACCGCCTTCGTCAACCTGGGCGAGTGGCAGCTGGACCGCCTGCACCAGCGCCGTGACCGCAACGTCTCGACCCTCGGCAACGAGCAGCGCCCGGTGCAGCCCTGGGAGCGGGTCTTCACCCGCCAGATCACCGACGCCGACCAGTGGCAGCGCGTCAGCGCGACCGGCACCTTCGACGGCGAGCACCAGCTGGTCGTGCGCTACCGCAGCAGCGGCGACACCACCGGCTACGAGGTGGTCACCCCGCTGCGCACCGCGACGGGCACCGTCCTGGTCGACCGCGGCATCGTGCCCGTCAGCACCGGGTCCCAGATCCCCGGCACCGCACCGGCGCCGCCGAGCGGCCAGGTCACCGTGGTCGGCCACGTGCGCCGCGACGAGGAGGGCCGCGGCTCGGCGCGCACGCCGGTCGACGGCTCGATCCGCCTCATCGACTCCGCCGCGATCGCCGGGACGCTGCCCTACCCGGTGGCCGACGGCTACATCGGGCTGCTCAGCGTCGACCCGCCGCAGGCGGGCGGGTTCCAGCCGGTGGCGCTGCCGGAGATCTCCGACGGGCCGCACTTCTGGTACGCCGTGCAGTGGTTCATGTTCACCGGCATCGGCCTGCTCGGCGTCGTCGTCTTCATCCGCGGCGACCTCCGCGAGCGCAGGACGGGCCGGCGCAGGCCCGCCGGCACCACGAAGCCCCCCGGCAAGGACGAGGGCGCCCTGACCGGCTCGGGTCCGCCGCCCGGCCAGGGGCGGCCCGAGCTGACCAAGAGCGGAGCCTGACGCCATGGACCTGCACCTGACCGACCGCGTCTTCGTCGTGACGGCCGCCAGCAGCGGGCTGGGGCGGGCGTGCGCCGAGCAGCTCGTGGCCGAGGGCGCCCGGGTCGTGCTCGTGGCGCGGCGCGCCGACGTGCTGGCCGACGCGGTCGCCGGCCTCGGCGCCGACCGGGCCGTCGCGGTGACCGCCGACCTCGCCGACCCCGGTGTCGGCGACCTCGCCTGCCTCGTGGCGCTGCGGGCGTACGGGCGCCTCGACGGCGCGCTCGTCAGCACCGGCGGGCCGGCGGCGGGTTCGGTGCTCGGGACGACCGACGAGCAGTGGGAGGCGGCCTTCGCCGGGGTGTTCCGGGCGGCGCTGCGGGTCACCCGGGCGGTCGTCGCGCACGGCACCGCGACGGACCTGGCGCTGGCCTGGGTGCTCTCCACGTCGGTGCGCTCCCCGGTCGGCGGTCTCGCCACCTCCAACGGCCTGCGGCCCGGCCTCGGCATGCTCGTCAAGCAGCTCGCGGACGAGCTCGGCCCGGACGGCACCCGCGTCGTCGGCCTGATGCCCGGGCGCGTCGACACCGAACGGGTCCGCCACCTCGACGGTCTGGCTGCCGACCCGGCCGCGGCCCGGGCCTCCTCCGAGGCCTCCATCCCGCTGCGCCGCTACGGCACGCCGGAGGAGTTCGCGCGGGTCGCCGCCTTCGTGCTCTCCCCCGCCGCCTCGTACCTCACCGGGTGCGTCCTGCCCGTCGAGGGCGGGGCGCTGCGGACCCTGTGAGCTCCTCGGCCACGACCCGCGACCGGACGACCCGCGGGCGCCGGTGAGCGTCGCCGACGTCGTCGACCTGCTCGCCTGCCCGACCTGCGCCGGCCGCGGGGCGGGTGACGAACCCCTCCGGCTCGACGGGCCCACGCTGCGCTGCGCCCAGGGGCACGCGTACGACGTCGCCCGCCAGGGGCACGTGAACCTGCTCGGCCGCGCCGCACCCCGCAACGCCGACACGGCCGAGATGGTCGCGGCGCGCGAGCGGTTCCTGGGCGGCGGGACGTACGACGCGGTGGCGGACGCGCTCACCGACGCGGTGGTCCGGCACTCGACCGGTGCCGTCGCCGTGCTGGACGTCGGCGCCGGTCCGGGCTTCTACCTCGGCCGCGTCCTCGCGGGGCTCGCGGACCGGGAGCGGTCCGCCCGCGGCCTCGCCCTCGACGTCTCCCCCGCGGCCGCACGGCGCGCAGCACGGGCACCGGGGCCGGTGGGGTCAGTCGTCGCCGACGCCTGGGGCGCTCTGCCCGTCCGCCCGGCCGCGGTCGACGTGGTCCTCAGCGTCTTCGCCCCGCGGCACCCGCCCGAGCTCGCGCGCGTCCTGGCCCCGGACGGGGTCGCGGTCGTGGTGAGCCCGCTGCCCGAGCACCTGGTCGGCCTGCGCAGCGCCTGGGGCCTGCTGGCCGTGGAGGAGGGCAAGCAGGAGCGGCTGGCCTCCACGTTCGGGGAGCACCTCGAGCCGGTCGAGGAGACCGACGTGCGCTACAGCGCCGCGGTCGGTGCGGCGTCGGTGGCCGACCTGGTGGCCATGGGGCCGAACGCGTTCCACCGCGACGCCGGCTCCCGGCCGGACGCGCCGACCTGCGTGGACGTCGCCGTCCGCGTCGGCGTCTGGCGCCGCACGACCTGAGCGGCCGGCGTGCCCGGCAGGGGGCGGGATGGGACGGCTCAGGAGGGCTCGGGAGGGCTCGGGAGGGCTCGGGCGGGCTCAGCCCTTCTTGCCCTTCTTGGCGGACTTCTTGACGTCCGCCTTCTTCTTGGTCTTGTCGTCCTTCTTGTCGTCCTTGACGCTGCGGGCCTTGACCGGCGCCTTGTCCGCCTTCTTGGCCGCCTTGGCCTTGGTGCGCTCGGGTGACGCCGTGCCGGCCGCCCCGGCCTGCACCTGCTCGGCCAGCTGCCCGGCCGCGTCGCGGCGCGGACCGCGGGTCGCCCCGCCGCGGCCCCGCAGGCTCGTCCCGGACTCCTTGAGGACGCCGTGCACGAAGCCGTACGAGCGGCCCGTGTCGATGGCGATCGAGCGGATGCTCTCCCCGCCCGCGTAGCGCTCGCCGAAGGACGCCGCCAGCGACGAGCGCTGGTCGCCGGTGATCCGAGCCCCCTTGGTCAGCCCGCCCGGGCCCGTGCTCGCCGCCTCGGCCATGCCCACCCCCTGCTCCTGGACGCCCCGAGGCGGCCGCCGCCGAGGGCGCCGGCCTGGGGCGTCACGCCCGTGATCGTGCTGACGATCATCCTCATCCAAGCACCCGGCGGGTGCGGGGGCTCACCCGGGGCGGGTCACGCCCCGACGCTCAGGCGAGCGTGACGAGCTCGGCGTACTCCGGGCTCCACAGGTCCTCGGTGCCGTCGGGGAGCAGCAGCACGCGGTCCGGGTCGAGCGCGTGCACCGCGCCCTCGTCGTGGGTGACGAGCACGACCGCGCCCGCGTAGGTCTTGATCGCCTGCAGCACCTCCTCGCGGGAGGCCGGGTCGAGGTTGTTGGTCGGCTCGTCGAGCAGCAGGACGTTCGCGCTCGAGACGACCAGCGCGGCGAGCGCGAGGCGCGTCTTCTCCCCGCCGGACAGCACCGCCGCCGGCTTGTCGACGTCGTCGCCGCTGAAGAGGAACGACCCGAGCACCTTGCGGACGTCGGTCTCGTTGAGCTGCGGCGCGGCGGTCTTCATGTTCTCCAGCACGCTGCGCCGGGTGTCCAGCGTCTCGTGCTCCTGGGCGTAGTAGCCCAGCCGCAGCCCGTGCCCGGGCCGCACGCCGCCGGTGTCGGAGGCCTCGAGGCCGGCGAGGATGCGCAGCAGCGTGGTCTTGCCCGCGCCGTTGAGGCCGAGGATCACCACCTGCGAGCCCTTGTCGATCGCGAGGTCGACGCCGGTGAAGATCTCCAGCGAGCCGTACGTCTTGGACAGGCCCTCGGCCATGAGCGGCGTCTTGCCGCAGGCCGCGGGCTCGGGGAAGCGGATCCGCGCGACCTTGTCCTGCACGCGCTCGCCCTCGATGCCGGCCCGGAGCTTGTCGGCTCGCTTGGCCATGTTCTGCGCCGCCGTCGCCTTGGTGGCCTTGGCCCGCATCTTGTCGGCCTGGGCCATCAGGGTGTCGGCCTTGCGCTCGGCGTTCTGCCGCTCGCGGCGCCGGCGCTTCTCGTCGGTCTCGCGCTGGGCGAGGTAGCGCTTCCAGCCCATGGCGTAGACGTCGAGCTCGGCGCGGTTGGCGTCGAGGTGGAAGACCTTGTTGACCGTCGCCTCCAGCAGGCCGACGTCGTGGCTGATGACCAGCAGCCCGCCGCTGTGGCCGGCGAGGAAGCGTGCGCAGCCACGAGATGGAGTCGGCGTCGAGGTGGTTGGTGGGCTCGTCGAGGAGCATCGTCGAGGCGCCCGAGAAGAGGATCCGGGCCAGCTCGACGCGGCGCCGCTGGCCACCGGAGAGCGTGCGCAGCGGCTGGTCCAGCACGCGCTGCGGCAGGCCGAGGTTCGCGGCGATGCGGGCCGCCTCCGCCTCGGCGGCGTAGCCCCCGCCGGCGGCGAGCTCGGCCTCGGCCCGCGCGTACGTGGCCATGGCCCGCTCCGCCTCGGCCGCGTCGTCGCTGGCCATGGCCATCCCGGCCTTCTCGAGGCGCGTGATCGCGGTGTCGAGCCCGCGCGCGGACAGGATGCGGTTGCGGGCGAGGACCTCGGGGTCGCCCGTCCGGGGGTCCTGCGCGAGGTAGCCGACGTCGCCGGTCCGGGTCACCGAACCGCCGGCCGGTGCCGTCTCGCCCGACAGGATGCGGGTCAGCGTGGTCTTGCCGGCGCCGTTGCGCCCGACGAGCCCGACCTTGTCGCCGTCGGCGATCTGGAAGGAGGCACCCCCCACCAGCAGGCGCGCGCCCGCACGCACCTCGAGGTCTTTCGCGACCAGCATCTGCGTCCTCAGTCCTTCTCGGCCGTCGAGGCCTTCTCCGCCTCGTGCGGCCCGGTACGGCCCGGTCGGGGCCGGCGTCACCGCGCGTCGGGCGCGGCCCGGGAGCCTGCAGCGCCGCGGGCGCCCCCGTTTGTTCCCCGGTCGCGAGCGGCGCCGGGTCCCGGTCGGGCGAGCGGCGCCGGTCGGACGACCGTCGGCCTCCGCGGCCTGGGCCGCGCACGAGGCACGACCCCCCAGGCTACCGCCCGGCGCGCCGGCCCACCGCCTGACGGGCGGCCTCAGTCCGCGGGCGGTGCGGTGGAGCTGCGGACGACGAGCTCGGTGGCCAGCTCGACGTGGTGGGAGTCGAGCTGCTCGCGGGCGGCGACCCGCAGCGCGGTGACCACGGCCACCCGGCCCATCTCGCGCAGCGGCTGGCGCACGGTGGTGAGCGGCGGGGAGAGGATCTCGGCCACGGCGGTGTCGTCGAATCCGACCACGCTCAGGTCCTCGGGGACGCGCGCACCGTGGCGGCGGGCCGCCTCCAGGACGCCGGCCGCGATCTGGTCGGTCGCCGCGAACACCGCGGTCGGGGGTTCGGGCAGCGCGAGCAGCGCGCTGCCCCCCTCCACGCCGGCGGCGAAGTCGAAGCTGCCGATGCGCACGTACGCGTCGGGCACTGCCACCCCCGCCGCCTCGCACGCGGCCCGGAACCCGTGCATGCGGGCCTGGTTGTACGCCGACGACGGGTCGCAGCCGAGGTAGGCGACCCGCCGGTGGCCGAGGTCCAACAGGTGCTGCGTGGCGGCGAGCCCCCCGGAGAAGTTCGTCGTGCCGACGCTGGCCAGCTCCTTGCGCGGCGGGCTGAGCGGGTCGATGACGACCAGCGGGATGCCGGCGCGGACCAGCGCGGGCAGGTCGCCGTGACGGGCGTCGTCGACCACGTCGATCACCCCCCGGCGCCCGAGGTCGGCGAGCTCGCGGGCCCAGGCCGCCGGTCTCAGCCCGCCGGGGCTCGGCTGGCTGCGCGGTCGGACGCTGACGCTGACGCTGACCTTGCGCTCGGCCGCGCCCTCGAGGACGCCCTGCAGGATCTCGGTCGTGTACGCGGTGAGCGGGCCGTGGAAGACGAGCTCGACGGTGTGCTGGGACGCCCCGGCCACGGGGACCTCGGCGCGCCGGGCGACGTAGTCGTGCGCGGCCAGCAGGCTCTCGACCCGGGCACGGGTCTCCGGGCCGACGTCGGCGCGGCCGTTCAGGACCTTGGAGACGGTGGCCACGGAGACGCCGGCGGACGCGGCGACGCGCGCCAGCGTCGTGGTCCGCGCTTCCTGCGTCACCTCGTCCTCCCGGAGCACTCGCGTCACCGGCGCCGGTGACCGTCGTCGTCGGGGCGCCGCTGCTCGACGGTGCTGACGAGCCGCCGGTCGTGCCCCGCGGTGCGGACCGGGCCGCTCAACCGTACCGGGAGCCGGAACGGCAGGTCCCCGGCCGACGTGCCGATCTGGACCTCGATCTCGCCCGGCTCCACCCGCCGTCGCAGGTCGAGCCCGGTGAAGGAGGTGAGGTCGGCGGGCACGGTGAACTCGACGACCGCGGACGCGCCCGGCTCGAGGTCGACCCGGGCGAACCCGGCGAGCTGGCGCACGGGCCGCACCACCGTGGCCACCCGGTCGTGGAGGTAGAGCTGCACGACCTCGGTGCCGCGCCGGGCACCGGTGTTGCGCACCCGCACCGACGCGGTGAGCTCGCCGTCCGTCGGCACCTCGGCCGCCCCGGTCCGCGCCTCGTCGAGGACGAAGGTCGTGTACGCCCGGCCGTGGCCGAAGGGGAAGAGCGGCGTGGCGTCGAGGTTGCTCGCACCGGAGGGCGCGACGCCGAGGAGCGGCTGGAGGTACGTGCCCGGCTGCGCGCCGGGCCCCTGCGGGACCTGCACGGGCAGCCGGCCGCTCGGGTCGGTCCTCCCGCTCAGCACCCCCGCGAGCGCCGCACCGCCCTCCTCCCCCGGCATGAAGGCCTGGACCAGCGCGGCCGCACGGTCGGCGTAGGCGCCCAGGGCGTACGGGCGGCCCGAGACCACCACGACGACGACCGGGGTGCCGGTGGCGAGCAGCGCGTCGAGCAGCTCGCCCTGCAGGCCCGGCAGGCTCAGGTCCTCGGCGTCGCAGCCCTCGCCGGAGGTGCCGCGGCCGAACAGTCCGGCGAGGTCGCCGACCAGGGCGACGCAGACGTCGGCGGCCCGGGCTGCGGCGACCGCGGCGTCGAACCCGGACCGGTCGTCGCCGGTCACCGCGCAGCCGGGGGCGTGGGTCACCTCGACGCCGTCGAGCTCGGCGCGCAGCGCCTCCAGCGCGGTCGGCACGGCGACGCCGGTGCCCAGGTCGAGGTCGGGGTAGAGCGGCAGCACGTGGTTGGGGAAGGAGTAGCAGCCCATGAAGGTCCGGGCGTCGTCGGCGCACGGGCCGACCACGGCGAGCCGGCGCAGCGGCGGCCGGCCGTCGCCCGTGAGCGGCAGCGCGGTCCCCGCGTCGAGCAGCACCACCGACTCCTCCGCCAGGCGGCGCGCGATGTCCCGGTTGCGCGGGCTGTCGAGGTCGTGGTCCGCGGCAGCGGCGACCGTCGCCTCCGGCGTCCAGCCCTCGTCGAGGAGCCCGAGGGCCACCTTCTGGGCGAGGACGCGGCGCACCGCGGTGTCGACGAGGGCCTCGTCGACCTCGCCGCGCCGGACCCTGGCGACGAGGTGCTGGCCGTAGCCGACCGTGTCGGGCAGCTCCACGTCGATGCCGGCCTCGAGGGCCAGCACCCCGGCGTCCTCGGCGTCGGCGGCCACCTGGTGGGTGGCGGCCAGGAACGGGATCGCCCAGTAGTCGGAGACGACCGTGCCCTCGAAGCCCCACGCGTCGCGCAGGAGCTCGGTGAGCAGCCACCGGTCGGCGCCGGCGGGGACGCCGTCGACGTCGCTGTAGGAGTTCATGACCGAGGCCGCACCCGCGCGCAGCGCCGCCTCGAAGGGCGGCAGCACGACGTCGCACAGCTCGCGGCGGCCCATCGGCACCGGACCGTGGTTGCGGGCGCCGCGGGAGGCGGAGTAGCCCGCGAAGTGCTTGAGGGTGGCGAGGACGCCGGCGCCCTGCAGCCCGCGGACGTACGCGCTGCCGAGCAGCGAGACCAGGTACGGGTCCTCGCCCAGCGTCTCCTCGACCCGGCCCCAGCGGTAGTCGCGCACCACGTCGAGCACCGGCGACAGCCCGTGGTGGACGCCGAGCGCCGCCATGTCGGAGCCGATCGCCGACGCCATCTCCTCGACCAGGTCGGGGTCGAAGGTCGCCGCCCAGGCCAGCGCCGAGGGGTAGACGGTGGCGCCGAGGGTCGTGAAGCCGGTCAGGCACTCCTCGTGCACGACGGCGGGGATGCCCAGCCGGGAGCCCTCCAGGACCACGCGCTGCTGGCGGACCAGCTCCCGCGCCCCCTGGCCCGGCGTCACCGGGGTGCTGCCGTAGATCCGGGTGAGGTGCCCCAGGCCGTGGCGGCTGGCCTCCTCCAGGCTCGGGCCGGTCGAGAACAGCTCCTGCATCGGCGCGACGTTCCGGGAGCCGTCCGGCTCCTCCGGGTCAGGTTCGGTGGGGACGGCGCCGTCGCCGGCCGGGGCGAAGTCGGCCTCGCCGGGGTCCTGCTCCTCGCGCCCGAGCCACCGGCTGCCGAGCTGACCGACCTTCTCCTCCAGCGTGAGCTCGGCCAGCAGCGCCTCGACCCGCTCGCTCACCGGGAGGTCGCTCTGCCGCCAGCGCTGCCGGACGTCGGCCCGAGCCGGCACCGTGCTGGTCTGCGTCATCGCTCCTCCTCGTGGCACAGCTGTCGCTGTTCTCGAAACTTTCGGGCGAGGCCCGCCCCTCTGTCCTGACGATAGCCTGAGGCGCTCGTGAGGGCCATGCCCTGGGCTCCCGCGGTCGCCCGCAGGGATACGGTGCAGAACGAGCCTGAACCGTGACCCCGCAACCCTTGACAAGGTGCCGATGCCGCACCTACGTTGCTTGCGCGGGCTTACGAAAAGCCGGCGAAAATATCAGCGACGCCAGCCCGGGCTCGACAGCAGAGCCCGCCCACTACAGCGGCGCAGCCGCTCGCACGCAGGGAGATCAACGTGGATCCCAGAACGACTCGACGAGGCTTTCTCGGCCTGAGCCTCAGCGCCGCCGCGCTCGGCACCCTCGCCGCCTGTGGCGGCTCGGCCCCGACCCAGACCGGCGCCGGCGGCAGCGGCGCGGGCGGTGGCGCCGGTGGTGGCGACGGCAAGAACGCGACCCACTGGTTCCTCACCGGCCAGCCCGGCCAGGGCATCCGTGAGAACACGGTCAAGCGCTTCAACGAGGCGAACCCCGACACCAAGATCGACTACACCGAGTTCCAGAACGATGCGTACAAGACCAAGATCAGCACCGCGATCGGCGCCGGCCAGGGCCCGACGATCATCTGGGGCTGGGGCGGCGGCACGCTGCGCGGCTACGCCGAGAACAACGAGGTCGAGGACCTGACCTCGTGGTTCGGTGAGAACGCCGCCGTCAAGGACCGGCTGTTCCCGTCCGCGTTCCCGGCGGGCACCGTCGACGGCAAGATCTACGCGATGCCGGCCGAGACCGTCGCGCCGATCGTCTTCTACTACAACAAGCAGGTCTTCGACAAGGTCGGCGCGCAGCCCCCGGCCACCTGGAACGACGTGATGGCGCTCGTCGACACGTTCAACGGCGCGGGCATCGCGCCCTTCTCGCTCGGCGGCCAGTCGCGCTGGACCAACATGATGTGGCTGGAGTTCCTGCTCGACCGCATCGGCGGCCCCGAGGTCTTCGAGCGGGCCTTCAAGGGCGAGACCGACGCCTGGTCCGACCCGGCCGTCACCGACATGCTGACCAAGGTCCAGGACCTGGTGAAGGCCCAGGGCTTCATCAAGGGCTTCTCCTCGATCACCGCCGACTCCAACGCCGACCTCGCCCTGCTCTACACGGGCAAGACCGCGATGATGCTGCACGGCGCGTGGACCTACGGGACGATGAAGAAGGACGGCGGCAACTTCGTCAAGGACGGCCACCTCGGCTTCATGAACTTCCCGACCGTCGAGGGCGGCAAGGGCGACCCGGGCAACACCGTGGGCAACCCCGGCCAGTACCTGTCGATCTCCTCCAAGGCCACCGACGCCCAGAAGGAGACGGCGAAGAAGTTCTTCGCCACGGCCGTGCTCGCCGAGCCCGAGGTCGCGGAGTGGGTGGAGAACGGCAACGTGCCGATCGTCAAGGGCGCGGACTCCAAGTTCACCGGCGGCGACGCCGAGTTCCTCTCGTTCGTCTACAACACCGCCAGCAACGCCAAGGTGTTCGCCCAGTCGTGGGACCAGGCGCTGCCGCCGTCGGCCGCCGAGACGCTGCTGGACAACATCGCCAAGCTCTTCCAGCTCTCGATCACTCCCCAGCAGTGGGTCGAGAGCATGAACAAGGCCACCAACAAGTGACCTCCGTCCCGGGCGGCGGAGGACGACGGTGACGACGTTCGCCGCGCCGGCCGCGGTGCAGGCAGCACCCGCGCAGCCGGCCGGCGGGGGTGCCGGCATCAAGGGCGCCAACCTCACCTGGATGGCCGTCCCCGCGTTCGTCTTCTTCGTGCTCTTCGGCATCGTCCCGCTGCTGGGGGTGCTGGCGCTGTCCCTCACGAGCTGGGACGGCATCGGCCCGATCACCTTCAGCGGGCTCACGAGCTGGCGGACGGTGCTCAGCGACCCCGGGCTGCCGCACACGCTGTGGATCACCTTCCTGGTGATGGCGCTGAGCTGGCTGGTCCAGACGCCGATGAGCATCCTGCTGGGGACCTTCCTGGCCGGCAACCAGCGCTACCGGGCCGTCCTCGCGGTGCTGTACTTCGTGCCGCTGCTGCTCAGCTCGGCGGCCATCGCCATCACGTTCAAGGCGCTGGTCGACCCGAACTTCGGCATCGGTGCGGGCCTGCACATCGACGCCCTCGCGCAGGACTGGCTGGGCCGGCCGGTGCTGGCCATGGCGACGCTGATCTTCGTCGTCTCCTGGCAGTACATCCCGTTCCACTCGCTGATCTACCAGGGCGGCGTGCGCCAGATCCCGACGTCGCTGTACGAGGCGGCGCTGATCGACGGCGCCGGCCGGGTGAAGCAGTTCTTCAACATCACCCTGCCGCAGCTGAAGTACACGATCATCACGTCCTCGACGCTGATGGTCGTGGGGTCGCTGACGTTCTTCGACCTGATCTTCGTGCTGACGGCCGGCGGCCCGGGCGACGCCACCGAGGTGCTCGCGCTGAGCATGTACAAGACCGGTTTCCAGGCCCACCTCATGGGCCCGGCCTCGGCGATCGCCGTGATCCTCGTCCTCGTCGGGCTCGCGCTCGCCCTGCTGCTGCGGCGGCTCGGCGGCCGGGGCGACGAGAGCCAGCTGGAAGGAGCCTGACATGGCGACGATCACCTCGGAGCAGCCGGCGACCAGGGCGCGGAGGTCCACCGGGCGCAGCGCTCCGGAGCGGGGCTCGTCCCTGCGCGGCACGAAGCGGCCGAACTGGCTGGGCGGGCTGCTGAGCGTCGTGTGGCTCGCGATCGTGATCCTCCCGGTGTACTGGATCATCGTCACGAGCTTCAAGAGCCAGAGCGTCTACTTCCTGAGCAACCCGCTGTCCCCGCCCACCGCGCCCACGCTGGAGAACTACCAGCTGGTGATCGAGAACGACTTCATCCGCTACTTCCTCAACAGCGTGATCGTGGCGGTGGGCGCGGTCGTGCCGGCCGTGCTGCTGAGCTTCCTGGCGGCGTACGCGATCATCCGGAACGCGCACCGGCGCAGCCTGCGGTTCATGAACTCGCTGTTCCTCATGGGCCTGGCGATCCCGCTGCAGGCGACGATCATCCCCGTCTACCTGTTGATCATCAAGCTCGGTCTCTACAACACGCTCGCGGCGATCATCCTCCCGTCGATCGCCTTCGCCATCCCGCTGTCGGTGCTCGTGCTGAGCAACTTCATCCGCGACGTCCCGAAGGAGCTCTTCGAGTCGATGCGGACCGACGGGGCGAGCGAGTGGGGCACGCTGTGGCACCTGGCGTTCCCGCTCACCCGGCCGGCCCTGGTGACCGTGACCGTCTACAACGCCCTCGCGGTGTGGAACGGCTTCCTGCTGCCGCTGATCCTGACCCAGGACCCCGACAAGCGCCTGCTCCCGCTGGCGCTGTGGACCTTCCAGGGCCAGTACGGCGTCAACGTGCCGGCCGTGCTCGCCTCGGTGATGCTGACGACCCTGCCGATCCTCGTGCTCTACGTGGTCGGTCGGCGCCAGCTGCTCAGCGGCCTCACCGCAGGGTTCAGCAAGTAGGACCCGCCGACCGGGCAGGCCCCGCCCACCGGGGCGGGCCCGGTCGGCCTCCCGAGCCCCACCCCCGCGGTCCTGAGCCCGTCGACCCCCGGTGCCCGCCACCGAGGGGTCCCCGACGGGCGCGGACCACGTCGTCGGCCGAGCGGCCGACCCCCGTACCCGTCCCGCCCCCGACCCGGGGGCACGAGAGGAGATCCTCACCATGGAAGCCGAAGCACCGGAAGCGTCCGAGCTGGACCGCACCCCGAAGCCGGAGGACAAGTTCAGCTTCGGGCTGTGGACCGTGGGCTGGCAGGCCCGCGACCTCTTCGGCGAGGCGACCCGGCCCGTGCTCGCCGGCGCGGAGGCCGTCCACGAGCTGGCCACGATCGGCGCGTACGGCATCACGTTCCACGACGACGACCTGGTCCCGCCGGGCTCCGACGCCGCCGAGCGCGACCGCATCATCGCCGAGTTCAGGCAGGCCCTGTCCGACACCGGCATGGTCGTGCCGATGGTGACGACGAACCTGTTCAGCGACCCCGTCTTCAAGGACGGCGGTTTCACCAGCAACGACCGCTCCGTGCGCCGCTACGCCCTGCGCAAGGTCATGCGGAACATGGACCTGGCCGCCGAGCTCGGGGCCCAGACCTACGTCTTCTGGGGCGGTCGCGAGGGCTCCGAGGTCGACTTCGCCAAGGACATCCGCGCGGCGCTCGACCGCTACCGCGAGGGCATCGACATGCTCGCGCAGTACTCGATCGACAAGGGCTACGGCCTGCGCTTCGCCATCGAGCCCAAGCCGAACGAGCCGCGCGGCGACATCCTGCTGCCCACCATCGGGCACGCGCTCGCCTTCATCAACGAGTGCGAGCACGCCGACATGATCGGCATCAACCCCGAGACCGGCCACGAGCAGATGGCCTCGCTCAACTACACCCACGGGATCGCCCAGGCGCTGTGGTCGGGCAAGCTCTTCCACATCGACCTGAACGGCCAGAAGGGCCCGCGCTACGACCAGGACCTGGTCTTCGGCTACGGCGACCTGCTGCAGGCCTTCTCGACCGTCGACCTGCTCGAGAACGGCGGGCCCGGCGGCGGCCCGACCTACGACGGCCCCCGCCACTTCGACTACAAGCCGCTGCGCACCGAGAGCATGGTCGGGGTCTGGGAGTCGGCCCGCGCCAACATGGAGCTCTACATCCGGCTGCGGGAGAAGTCCAAGGGCTTCCGCGCCGACCCCGAGGTCCAGGAGGCCCTCGAGGCGGCCCGCGTCGCGGAGCTGTCGCAGCCGACGTTGGACGACGGCGAGTCCTACGACGCGCTGCTGGCCGACCGCTCCTCGTTCGAGGACTACGACATCGACCGTGCGCGCGAGCAGAACTACGGCTTCGCCCGCCTGCAGCGCCTCGCCATCGAGCACCTGCTCGGGACACGCGGCGCCTGAGCACTCCCCTCGTCCGTCGTCGCGGGTGACCCGGTCCGGCGGGTCGCCCGCGGCGACGGTCTTCTCCGGCCCCACCTCGCGTCCGCCGGCCGCGCCCGACCCACCCCAGAACGAGGAACCTGCACCATGACGACCTTCCACGTCGCGACCACCGGCGACGACGCCGCCGACGGCTCGGCCGAGCGTCCCTTCCGCACGATCAACCGCGGCGCCCGCGCGGCGCACCCCGGCGACACGGTGCAGGTGCACGCCGGCGAGTACCGCGAGTGGGTCGTGCCGCCGCGGGGCGGGCTCGGCGAGAACCGCCGGATCACCTACGAGGCCGCCCCCGGCGAGCACGTGGTGGTCAAGGGCTCCGAGCGCGTCACCAGCTGGGAGCAGGTCGCCGGGCCGGTCTGGCGCGCCCGCGTCCCCGCCGCGCTCTTCGGCGGGTTCAACCCCTACGCCGAGGAGATCGACGGCGACTGGATCGTGCGCCCCGAGCGCGACTCGCCGCGCCAGCACCTGGGCGAGGTGTACCTCGACGGCCTCGCCTTCTCAGAGGTCGCCACCGTCGCCGCGGTCGGTCAGCCCGAGCGCCGCACCGAGGTCACCGACCACTGGACCGGCATCGCGCAGCCGGTCGCCGACCCCGACCGGACGCAGCGCGTGTGGCACGCCGAGGTCGACGCCGAGGTCACGACGATCACCGCGAACTTCGGCGACGCCGACCCGAACGCCCGCCTGGTCGAGATCAACGTGCGCCGCTCGGTCTTCTACCCCCTCCAGCACCACCTCGACTTCATCACCGTGCGCGGCTTCGAGCTCGCCCAGGCGGCCTGCCCGTGGACCCCGCCGACCGCGGACCAGCCCGGCCTGATCGGACCGAACTGGGCCCGCGGCTGGGTCATCGAGGACAACGACATCCACGACGCCAAGTGCTCGGCGGTGTCGCTGGGCAAGGAGGCCTCGACCGGGCACAACTGGTCGACGGCGCAGGCTCGACAAGCCGGGTTACCAGTACCAGCTCGAGTCGGTCTTCTCCGCCCGGCAGATCGGCTGGGACGCCGAGCACGTCGGCTCGCACGTGGTGCGGCGCAACCACATCCACCACTGCGGCCAGAACGGCGTCGTCGGCCACCTGGGCTGCGTGTTCTCGACCATCGAGGACAACCACATCCACCACATCGCCGACCGCCGCGAGTTCTACGGCTACGAGATCGGCGGCATCAAGCTGCACGCGGCGATCGACGTGGAGATCCGCCACAACTACATCCACGACTGCTCGCTCGGGACCTGGCTCGACTGGGAGACCCAGGGCACCCGGGTCTCGCGCAACGTGTTCGCGCACAACAGCCGCGACCTCTTCGTCGAGGTGAGCCACGGCCCGTACGTGGTCGACCACAACGTCTTCGGCTCCCCCGTCTCGGTGGAGTCCTTCAGCCAGGGCGGCGCCTACGTGGGCAACGTGCTGAGCGGCTCGCTGCGGCTGGAGAAGGTCATGGACCGGGCCACGCCGTACCACCGGGCGCACAGCACGCAGGTCGCCGGCTACGCCGTCATCTACGGCGCCGACGACCGCTGGGTCGGCAACCTGTTCCTCGGCGGGCAGGGCGAGGAGTCCTACGGCCACGCGGCGGAGTTCAACCCGCGCTTCGGCTACGGCACCGCCCTCTACGACGGCCACCCCGCGTCCTTCGCCGACTACATCGCCCTGATCGACGCGCAGCCCCCGGGCGACCACGACCGCTACCCGGGCGTGCCGCAGCCCGCGTACGTCCGCTCCAACGTCTACGCCGGCGGGGCGACCGCGTTCGAGGGCGAGCCGGACGCCCTCGTGCTCGACGCTGCGGTGTCGGTCCGCGTCGTGACCGAGGGCGAGCAGGTCTTCCTCGAGACCGACCTGCCCGAGGGCTTGTTCGCCACCCAGGTCGGACTCGTCACGGGCGCCGACCTCGAGCACGTGCGCTTCACCGGGCTGGAGTTCGACCAGCGCGACGGCTCCCCCGTCGTCCTCGACGTCGACCTCGTCGGCGAGCGCAAGGAGCCCGGTCGGACCTACCCGGCCTTCCCGGTCGCCGGCGTCTCCGCCGGCACCTCCCGCACCCGCGTCTGGTGAGCCCGTCGCCGGCGTGCGCCGCGGTGCACGCCGGCCGCTGGGACCGCGTGCCCCCGGACCCGCAGGAGGTTCCCAGACCCGGACTAGGCTGAACGACGGCCTGGACGACGACGGAGGAACACGGCATGAGCGACATCAGCACGCAGGACACATCGAGCACGGTGGGCACCGACCGCGTCAAGCGCGGCATGGCCGACATGCTCAAGGGCGGCGTCATCATGGACGTCGTCGACGTCGAGCAGGCCAGGATCGCCGAGGACGCCGGCGCGGTCGCGGTGATGGCGCTCGAGCGCGTCCCGGCCGACATCCGCGCCCAGGGCGGCGTGGCCCGGATGAGCGACCCGGACATGATCGAGGCGATCATCGACGCGGTCTCGATCCCCGTGATGGCCAAGGCCCGGATCGGCCACTTCGTCGAGGCCCAGGTCCTGCAGTCGCTCGGCGTGGACTACATCGACGAGTCCGAGGTCCTCACCCCGGCCGACTACGCCCACCACATCGACAAGTGGGCCTTCACCACCCCCTTCGTCTGCGGTGCGACCAACCTCGGCGAGGCCCTGCGCCGGATCTCCGAGGGCGCGGCCATGATCCGGTCGAAGGGCGAGGCCGGCACCGGCGACGTGTCCAACGCCACCACGCACATGCGCACGATCCGGGCGGAGATCCGCCGGCTGCAGGGGCTGCCGACCGACGAGCTCTACGTCGCGGCCAAGGAGCTGCAGGCCCCGTACGCGCTCGTCGCCGAGGTCGCCGCGACCGGCAAGCTGCCCGTCGTCCTCTTCACCGCGGGCGGCATCGCCACCCCCGCGGACGCGGCCATGATGATGCAGCTCGGCGCCGAGGGCGTGTTCGTCGGGTCGGGCATCTTCAAGTCCGGCAACCCGGCGCAGCGCGCGGCCGCGGTCGTCGCGGCGACGACCTTCCACGACGACGCCGGCATGATCGCCAAGGTCTCGCGCGGTCTGGGTGAGGCCATGGTCGGCATCAACGTCGACGACGTCCCGGAGCCGCACCGCCTCGCGCAGCGCGGCTGGTGACCGACGGCGCCCCACGCCCGTCGAGCGGCCCGCTGGTCGGCGTCCTCGCCCTCCAGGGCGACGTCGTCGACCACCAGCGGGTGCTGGAGTCGGTCGGGGCGCGCACCCGCACGGTGCGCCGCCCCGAGGAGCTGGTCGGCCTCGACGGGATCGTCCTGCCCGGCGGCGAGTCGACGACGATCGACCGGCTCGCGCGCCGCTTCGGGCTCCGCGAACCGCTCGTCGCGGCCCTGCGGGCCGGCCTGCCGGCGTACGGCTCCTGCGCGGGCATGATCCTGCTCGCCGACGAGCTGGTGGACGGCCTGGCCGACCAGCAGACGTTCGGCGGGCTCGACGTCACCGTCCGGCGCAACGCGTTCGGTCGCCAGGTCGACTCGTTCGAGACCGACCTCGACCTGGCGGGCCTCGACACGCCGGTGCACGCGGTCTTCATCCGCGCCCCCTGGGTCGAGCGCGCCGGTCCGGACGTCGAGGTCCTCGCCAGCGCGGCCGGCCACCCCGTCGCGGTGCGACAGGGCCCGCTGCTCGCCACGTCCTTCCACCCCGAGGCCACCGGCGACTCCCGGGTGCACGCGCTGTTCGTCGCCGGGCTGTAGCGCCTCGGCCGTCACGGCGCCAGGGCCGCCGGCCGCCAGCCGCGGACGCTGTTGAGGAAGAACAGCGCGCCGCCGCGGTGCAGCGCCCGCTGCACCTCCGCCACGGTCAGCACCCGCTCGCGCACGCGGCCGTCGGCGAGTCCCAGCGCGCGCTCGACGCCGGGCAGCAGGCCGCAGGAGACGGGCGGGGTCCACCAGCCGTCGCCGTCGCGCAGGGCCACGCTGCCGATCGTGGTCTCGGTGACCTCGCCCCGGGTGTTCCAGAGCAGCGCGTCGTCCGCCCCCTGCGCCGCGGCGTGCTCGCGGTGGGGCGCGTACACCTGCCGCCAGGTCGTCTTGTGGGCCAGGAACACGTCCTGCTCGTCCACCGGCCCGGCCGCGAGGACGAGCCGCCACGGCCGGTCGGGGTCCGGCGCGAGCGGCTCGGCCGCCGTCGCCGCGCGACCCTCCGCGTCGACGGTCAGCCGGACCCGCCACCGCCCCTCCGCCCGGGTGACCGCGAGCGCGTCGAGCGCGCGCCGTGCGGCGCCGACCGGGTCGGGACGGTCGAAGTACGCCGCCGACCCGGCCAGCCGGTGCAGGTGCTGCTCGAGCGCCCACCAGGCACCGTCCTCGAGCCGCAGCGTCTCCAGCAGGTCGAAGGCCGGCCGCGGCGCCGCGGTCAGCACGGCCGCCTTGGCCAGCAGCTCGTCGTGCTCCCCCGCCGGCGTCGAGTCGACCGTCACGCCGCTGCCCACCCCGTACGTCGCGGTGCGGGCGAGGGTGTCGGCGACCAGGGTGCGGATCGCCACGCTGAACGTCGCGTCGCCGCCCGGGGCCACCACGCCGACCGTCCCGCAGTAGAGGCCGCGCGGGTGCGGCTCCAGCCGACCGATCAGCGCCATCGTCGACACCTTCGGCGCCCCGGTCACCGAACCGCACGGGAACAGCGCCCCGAAGAGGTCGGCCAGGCCCGCGCCCGGCGGCACCTCGGCCGTGACCGTCGACGTCAGCTGCCACACCGTCGGGTAGCGCTCGGGCACGCACAGCGCCGGCACGTCGACCGTCCCCGGCACCGCGACCCGGCCCAGGTCGTTGCGCAGCAGGTCGGTGATCATGACGTTCTCGGCCCGCTCCTTCGCGCTGGCCCGCAGGCCCGCGAGCCGCTCCTCGTCCTCGGCGCTGGACCGGCCGCGCCGCGCCGTCCCCTTCATCGGCCGCGTGGTGACCGTCGTCCCGCGCCGGGCGAAGAACAGCTCCGGGGAGACCGACAGCACGTGGTGGCGCCCGAGGTCGAGGTACGCCCCGAACGCGCGCCCCTGCGCGGCCAGCAGCCGTGCGTACCGCGCGTGGTCCTCGGCCCCGTCGTCCCAGCCCGCGCGGAGCGGCAGGGTGAGGTTCGTCTGGTAGGTGTCGCCACGCCGGACCGCGTCCTGCACCTCCTCGAACGCCACCCCGTACGCCTCCGGGTCCACGCCCGCGCGCCACGGCCCCGGCAGCACGGCACCGGGCGCGGCGTCGGCGTCCTCGAGCGGCGCCCGGTGCAGCCCGAACCAGGCCAGCGGCAGGTCCGCCGGGCCGCGCGCCCGTCCGCCGGGCACCGTGAACGCCGCGTCGAAGGCCGGCGCGGCGTCGTAGGTCACGAAGCCGGTCGCCCACCAGCCCGCCGCGCACGCCTGGTCGACCTCCCCCAGCACGGGGACGACCTCGGCCGGCGACGTCGCGACCAGCGTGCGCACGGGCTCCCCGAACCGCAGCGACGCACCGCCCGCCTCGACGTCGCCCGGGGCGAAGTCGAGGCGGATCACCCCGCGATCGTCCCAGGTCCGCGGCCCGTGGACCGACGCCCCGGGTCCGGCGCCGCTGCGGCACCGGGCAGGATCGGTGAGGTCAGCGAACGACCACAGCGGGAGGAGCACGATGTCCGACTTCGACGGCAGGGTGGCGATCGTCACCGGGGGCGGGTCCGGCCTGGGCGAGGCGATCAGCAAGGAGCTCGCCGCCAAGGGCGCCTCGGTGGTCGTGACCGACATCAACACGGCGGGCGCCGAGCGCGTCGTGCAGGAGATCGGCGACGCCGGCGGCACGGCCTCCGCGCTGCAGCAGGACACGGCGGTCGCGGCCGACTCCGAGCGGGCCGTGCGCCACGCGGTCGACACCTACGGCGGCCTGCACCTCGCCGTCAACAACGCCGGCATCGGGGGCCCGCAGGCCCCCGCCGGCGAGACCGACCTCGAGGCCTGGGACAAGGTCATCGCCATCAACCTCAACGGCGTCCTCTACGGGATGCGCCACCAGATCCCGGCGATGCTGGCGGCCGGCGCGGAGCGCTGCTCCATCGTCAACATGGCCTCCATCCACGGCACCGTGGCCGCACTGGGCAACGGCGCCTACACCGCGGCCAAGCACGGCGTCGTGGGCATCACGCGCAACGCCGCGGCCGAGTACGGCCCGCAGGGCCTGCGGATCAACTGCGTCGGGCCGGCCTACATCGACACGCCCCTGCTCGCCGGCCTGCCCGACGAGTTCCGGTCGGCGCTCGTCGCGCGCCACCCGCTCGGCCGGCTCGGGCGGCCCGACGAGGTGGCGCACCTCGTGTCCTTCCTGCTGTCGGACCAGGCGTCCTTCATCACCGGCGGCTACTACCTCATCGACGGCGGGTACACGACGGTCTGACCCGTCCGACGCCGGGGTCGCGCGACGGCCGTCGCACGACCCCGCGGTCCGACGTCAGTCCTTGACGGCGTCCTTCGCCTTCTCGGTCTCCATCCGCGCCTCGCCCATCGCCTGGTCCTTCCGGCCCTGGCCGGCGAGCTCGGCGTCGTCGGTGTGCTTCCCGACGGTTTCCTCGGCCTTGCCCGCGGCCTGCTGGACGGCGTCCTTGGCCTTGTCGCCGATCGACATCGTGCCCTCCTTCGTGTGGTCCTTCTCTGGAGCCCGACCTTAACGAGGCACGGTCGCGCCGCCGCGCGCACCACCCCGGATCGCCCCGTGCGCGGCCCGAGCCCTCCTCCCCGAGCACCGGCCGCGACGCTCGACGGGGCGAGAAAGTTCCTCGACCGGGGAAGCAACGGCGCGGACGCGAGGTTGGCGACTGGGGGACGCGCGCGGACCAGGGGGTCCGACCGCCGTCCCGCACGCCGCACCACCGCTCTCCGCACGGCCCGCCATCGTCCGCCGGGCACACGCCCCGACGTCTCGACCAGGCCTGCCCTCGCCCCCGGGGCAGCGCGCCTCAAGGAGCTGAACCCATGACGAGCACCGCCTCGGTCCGCGTCGCCCCCGCCCTCACCCAGGCACCGGTCTCGGTCCGGCCCCGCTCGGGCTGGCCCGGCGTGATCGCGCTGATGGTGGCGGTCTTCACGCTCGTCACCAGCGAGTTCCTCCCCGCCAGCCTGCTGCCGCTGATGGCGGGCGACCTGGGCGTCACCGAGGGCGTCGCCGGCCAGGTCGTCACCGCCACCGCCCTCGTCGGCATGGTCGCCGGGCCGTCGACCGGCCTCCTCTTCCCGCGCCTCGACCGACGCCGCCTGATCATCGGTCTGCTGGTCCTCGCGGCGGTCTCGAACCTGCTCAGCGCGGTCGCGCCGACCTACGCCGTCGTCGTCCTCTCGCGCCTGCTCCTCGGCGTCGCGCTCGCCGGCACCTGGTCGATGGCCCTCGCCGTCGCCTCGCAGCTCGTCCCCGCCGAGAAGCTCGGCCGCGCCATGGCCGTGGTCAACCTCGGCGTCTCCGCCGCCACCGTCGCGGCCGTCCCGCTCGGCGCCCTGATCAGCTCCGCCTTCGGCTGGCGCGCGGTCTTCTGGGCCGTGGCCGTCGCCACTGCCGCTGCCGTCGTCCTCTTCGTCGTGGCGATGCCGTCCGTCCCGGCCGCCGCGAGCGAGGGCGTACGCACCCTGCTCGCCGTCGTCCGGCAGCGCGTGATCTTCCTGGGCCTCATCGGGCTCGCGGTGATGATCGCCGGCCACTTCGGCAGCTACACGTTCATCCGCACCGCGGCCGAGGGCATGCCGGCCATGACGCCCGCGCTGGTCGCGGTCCTGCTCGCGGTCTACGGCGTGGGCGGGCTCTTCGGCAACATCCTCGCCGGCCTCTTCACCGACCGGCACCTGGGCGTCGTGATGGTGTCGGTCCCGGTCCTGATGGCCGTGGCGGTGCTCGGCTTCTCGCTGTCCGACGGTTCGGTGGTGCTCGCCTTCGCCGCGATCGCGGTCTGGGGCCTCGGCTTCGGCGCCATCCCCACCACCTCGCAGACGTGGGCCTCGCGCGCCGAGCCCGACCGGGTCGAGGCGGCCGGCGGACTGTTCGTGGCGAACTTCCAGCTCGCGATCGCCCTCGGCGCCGCCTTCGGCGGCGCCCTGCTCGACCGGTCGGGCGTCCACGCCGTCTTCCTCGCGGGAGCGGTCGCCGTCCTCCTCGGCGGGGCCGTGTTCGCGTCGACGCGGCGGCTGCTGCCCCGCTGACCGAGCGCGAGAGCGACCCCCGGGCCGGGACGACCGGCAGATGACGCCGGCACCCGGCACCCGGCCCGGTCGGGCCGGGTCCGGCGGGCGCTGCGCCCGGTCCGCGTGGCCGCTACGCCGCGTCGGAGGTCGTCCCGGCGACCGCCTCCCCGAGCTCCTCCAGCGACCTGCCGTGGGTCTCGGGCCCGAACCAGACCGCCGCGGCCATGACCACGTACATCACCGCGACCAGGACGAAGAGGGCGACGACGCCGCCCGCGTCGAAGACGACGCCGGCGACGTAGGGGATGAGCGAGGCCGAGACCAGGGCCACGGTCACCGACGCCCCCGTGCCGAACGCGCGGACGCGCGTGGGGTAGAGCTCGGGCGCCCACACCCAGGTCGTCGTGTTGAGCAGGATGAACATCAGCTGGAGCATGCCGCCGAGGACGAGGATGAGCGCGAGCCGGTCGGAGGCACCGAAGGCGATGGCGGCGACGACGGCGACCAGGGCCCCGTAGCCCAGCACGACGCGCCGGCGGAAGCGGAAGCCGAAGACGCTCGCGAGCACGGCGCCGACCAGGCCACCCACGTTGATGACGGTGGTGTACGCCAGCGAGGTCGACACCTCGAACCCTCGCGAGACCAGCACCGTCGGCATGAAGACGGTGATCGTCACCTGCGCGCCGAAGGTCATCGCGGAGACGACCCAGATGACGACGGTGCGGCGAGCGAGCACGGGGCTGAAGATCTCGGCGAGCCGGACGCGCTGCCTCGCGATGCGCTCGCCCTCGGGCAGGTCGATGTGCTCCGTGACCGCACTGCCCCTCGGCAGGCGGAGCTTGTTGGCCGCCAGCCGGGTGAGCACGGCGTTCGCCGCGCCGATCTCGCCGTTCGCGACCAGGTAGCGCGGCGACTCGGGCAGGAAGAACCGGTACACGAAGACGAGCAGGGCCGGCAGCACGAGGAGCCCGAGCAGCCACCGCCAGGCGACCTCGGGACCGCCGAGCGCACCCTGGAGGGGTCCGAGCAGGAGCGCCGCGAGGGCGGAGGAGGCGAAGATGCCGAGGCCGCCGGCGGCGATGTTCACCGTCGCGACGGCGGCTCCGCGCGCCCTGGTCGGCATGAGCTCGGCCACCAGCGTGAGGCCGGTGTTGAGCTCGCCCCCGAGGCCGACGCCCACGATCAGGCGGGCGACCAGCAGGACCTCGAAGTTCGGGGCGAAGGCCGCGAGCAGGGCACCGACGGTGTAGAGGAGCAGGTTGTACATGTAGGTCACCCGACGCCCGTAGCGGTCGCCGGTGACCCCCGCCACGAGCGAGCCGACCGCCATCCCGGCGAAGGTGAGCGAGGTCAGGAGACCGACCTGGCCGCCGTCGAGGTTCCACTGCGCGGCGATCAGCGGGGACGCCAGGCCCACGTTGTACTGCTCGATGGCGTCGAAGAGCGCGCCGAACGCCACGAGGACCAGGATCAGGACGTGCGCGCGACGGAACGGGATGGCATCCATCGCTCTCGTCAGCTGGTGGTAGGCGCGCTCCCGGGCGCCGTCCTCGGCTGAGGTCGTGGTGGTGCCTGTGCGGACGTCGCGCGCAGGGTTCGTGTCGGACATGCGGGCTCCCGGCGGTGATCGGTTGGAGGGACGGGTGAGGGGGACGGCTCAGACGAGCAGCCGGGCGGGCAGCGGGTCGGCGCGCTGGAACTCGCCGACCGCGCCGGGGTCGTGGAAGCCGGCGGCGTCCACGACGACGCGCCCCCGGCTGACCACCACCTCCGGCCACCCGCCGAGGAGCGCCCCCTCGTACGGGGTGTAGTCGGTGGCCATGTGCAGGTCGGCGGCGCGGGCCTCACGCCGGGCGGTCGGGTCGATCAGCACGAGGTCGGCGTCCGCACCCACCCGGACGACCCCCTTGCGCGACAGCCCGTTGAGCCGGGCCGGGTTGGCGGCGAAGAGGCCGACGAAGTGCTCGACGGCCATGCCGCCGTCGAGGACGAGCGTCGTGTAGGTGACGGGCAGGCGGGTCTCGACGCCGGGGAGCCCGTTGGGCATCCGGCGGACGTCGTCGTGGTGCTCGAGCTTCTGCTCCGTCGAGTAGCAGCAGTGGTCCGAGCCGAGCGTGTCGATGTCACCGACCAGCGCGCGCGACCGGAGGGCCGCCACGGTCCGGGCGTCCCGGATCGGAGGGCAGCAGACGAAGCGTTCGGGCGAGTCACCGCGATAGACCTCCTCGGTCAGCGCGAGGTAGTGCGGGCAGGTCTCGCTGTAGGCCAGGTGACCGCGCCGGCGAGCCGCGCGGACGAGGTCCACGGCTTCGGGGATCGTCTGGTGCACGAAGTAGACGGGGGTGCCGACGTGCTCGGCCGTCGCCAGCACCTGCGCGACCGCCGTCGCCTCCGCGAGCTCGGGACGGGTCTCGGCCATGTGCCCGGAGTCGACGTGACCACGGTGCGAGGCCGACTGCTGGGCGTCGACGACGACGTGATCGGACTCCGCGTGGACGTACGCGAGCCCGCCGAGCCCCTTGAGCGCCCGCATCACCTCGAGGATCGTGTCCGGAGCGGCCATGACGACGTCGCGGTAGGTCGTGAACATCTTGATGGTCCGCACGCCGAGGTCGGCCATCGCGGCCAGCTCCTGGGCGGTGCCGTCCTCCCAGGTCACGACGCAGCCGTGCAGGGCGGAGTCGCAGGGACTGATCCTGGCGAGCTCCAGCCGCTCACGGACGGCCTCCAGGGGCGACTGGCCGGGCTCGGGGATCGCGAAGTCGATCATCGTCGTGGTGCCGCCCCAGAGCGCAGCCCTCCCGGCCTGCTCGTAGTCGTCGAGCGCCGCGTACTCGCCCAGGCGCTGGCCGATGTGGCAGTGCGGGTCGACGCCGCCGGGGAGGACGAGCAGACCGGCGGCGTCGACGACCCGTCGGGCCCGGGGAACGGCCGCGCCGGGGTCGAGCAGGGCGAGCACCTGGCCTCCGTCGACCACGACCGTCGCCGGGGTGGAGGCGTCGCGGTTCACCACCGTGCCGCCCTGGACCACGAGGTCGACGACGTCAGCGGGCTCGTTCGGGGTCATGCTGCCTCCTCACCGGCCGGGCGCCGGTCGTGTCGGGTCGGTCCTCGGGTCGTCCTCGAGCGCCGGGTGCCCGAAGATGATCGTGCTGAGGTGTCGCAGGTGGGTCCGCATGGCGAGCGCGGCCGCCGCAGGGTCGTGGTCCTGCACCGCCCGGAGCACCGCCCGGTGCTCGGCGAGCTGCCCGAGCCGGGCCTCGAGGGTGCCCATGGCGTGCTGGTTGACGAGGGTCCAGAGGGGATGCAGCTCGGCGTTGACCAGCTGCGTCACCACCCCGGCCAGGAGGCTGTTGCCGCACCCGGCGGCCAGGCGGGAGTGGAAGTGCAGCCCGAGCTCCATGAACCGGGGCAGCTGCGACGGGTCGCCGACGATCTCCTCGGCCTCGCCCAGCTCGTCCACCAACGGCGCCAGGCCGCCGGTGTCGAGCCGGGCCGCCACCAGGTCGGCCACCGCCGGTTCGACGGCCTGACGGCACTCGATCAGCTCGACGGGCGGTGCACCCAACGCCGCGCACTCCCCTCCCCCGAGCTGCACTGCTCCCGACCTGAGGTAGACGCCGTCCCCGTGGCGGACCTCGACGACGCCGATGAGCTCGAGGGCGAGGACCGCCTCGCGCGCCGTCGCTCGTGACACCCCGTGCTGACCCGCCAGCTCGCGGTCGGTGGGCAGTCGCGACGCGGTCGCGTAGCGGCCCGAGGCCACCGCGCTCAGGACCTCCTGGGCGACGGCGAGGTAGCGCCGCCCCGGGGTCCGCACCGAGTGGTCCGACGTCTGCACGAGTGGAGGTTAGACCTCTGCGCCCGACCCTGACAATGCCCCGAGCACCACCCGGACGGACGCCGGCGGACGCGTTGTCGTCGGGGCCGGGGCGCCTCGCGAGGGCTCCAGGACGGACGGGTGCGGGTGCACGGCCCGTGCGTGGTCCGCCCGACGCGCAGAGCGGACCGAGGCTGGGGACGGGTCCCGGTGGCGGCCTGCCCGGCGGGGTCGCCACGCTCCCGGAGCGCCCGCTCCCCCGCTCGCCCTCCGGCGGGGCTCCTCGGAGTCGCCGGTCCGCGGCCCTCAGTCGAGCAGCGTGGCGAGCACGTCGCGCACGTAGGCGCGGTTGCGGGCGATGACGCCGAGGCTGTCGCTGCCGTAGTGCTCGCACAGGAACGCACCGGTGAAGCCCAGCTCCAGCGCCCGGGCGATGACGGTGCGGTAGTTGATCAGGCCGAACTCCATCGGCAGCGGGAACGTCGCCACGGTGCCCGAGGCCGGGTCCTCGTCGCGCGAGTAGTTCTTGACGTGCCAGTAGTTGGCGTAGGGCAGCACCAGCTCGAACATCTCCGCGACCGGCTCCATCGGCCGGTGCAGCCGGATGAAGTTGCCGATGTCGGGGTTGAGCCCGCAGGCCGGGTGGTCGACCTCCTGCAGGAAGGAGACGGCCGCTGCGCAGGTGCCGACGTAGGTGTCCTCGTACATCTCGAGCGTGATCTGCTGCCCGTTCGACTGCGCGTGCTCGGCCAGCTCGCGGATCCGGGAGGCGGCCAGCGCCCGCGCCTCGTCGGAGGTGTCGTCCTGCCAGCCGTCCTCCAGCCAGAACCACAGCGCCTTGGCCTGCGCCGGCGTGAACGCCTGGAAGAAGCCGAAGCTGACCATCGGCACCTCGAGCTCGGCGGCGGCGTCGAGCAGACGGTGGCTGTAGGCGAGGTACTCCTCGCCGCGCTCGGGGTCCATCACGCTGCGCCGCGACGTGGAGATGGCGGGGATGGTCAGGCCGGCGTCGGCCAGCACGCCCGAGAAGTCGGTGAGCCGCTCCCGGCCGAGGTCGCCGACGCGGACCCAGGTGTCGGTCGGGTCGACCTCGGTGAACCCCATCCGGCGCACGAGCCGCAGCTGCCGCGCCCACTCCTCCGGGTCGGCGTCCTGGATCGGCCCGCCCCGGGAGTCGGTGCTGCCGAAGGCGAGCATCGCCGCCGCGACGGGCCAGTTCTCGGCGGTGTACGGGGCGCGGGTGCCGGGCTTATTGACGAACGTGCTCACGCGCGGGCCTCCTTCTCGGTGGTGGCGGGCGGGACCGGGGCGGGTCCGAGCTCGCGCAGGAGCCGGCCCAGCAGGGCGTACGCGCGGTTGCGGTAGGCCACGAGCGGGGCCGAGTCGCCGGCCGGGACGACGAACCCGCCGTCCTTCTTCACGCCGTAGTGGCCGCCCTCGACGAGCTCGGTGAGCACCGCCGGCGCGGCGAGGCGGTCGCCGTAGTGCGCCGCCAGCGTGCCGAAGCCCGCGGCGTACACGTCCAGGCCGGCCATGTCGGCGATGGCGAAGGGGCCGAAGAAGGGCAGCCGGTAGCCGAAGGTGGTCCGCACGACGATGTCGACGTCCTCGGCCGTGGCGACGCCCTCCTCGACCAGGGTCGCGGCCTCCTTGAGCAGCACGTACTGCAGCCGGTTGAGCACGAAGCCGGCACGGTCGACGACGCGCGCCGAGAGCTTGCCCGTCCGCGCGACCAGCTCCTCCGAGGCGACGACCGCCGCCTCGTCGGTGCCGGCGTGCGCGATCAGCTCGACGCCCGGGATGAAGGGTGCGGGGTTGGAGAAGTGCACACCCAGGAAGCGCTCCGGCCGCGTGAGGTTCACGGCGAGCTCGCCGATCGGGAGCGTCGAGGTGTTCGTGCCGATCACCGCGTCGGGGCGCGCGGCGGCGTCGATCGCGGCCAGCACCGGGCCCTTGACGTGCGGCACCTCGAGCACCGCCTCCTCGACGAAGTCCGCCTCGGCGACGGCCGCCTCCAGGCTGTCCGCCGCACGGAGGTTGGCCTCCACGAGGTCGGCCGAGCCGGGGTCGAACAGCCCCTGCTCCTCGAAGTCGCGCGCCTCCTGCCGCAGCCGGTCCAGGTGACGGCGGGTGGTCTGGGCGTCGAGGTCGGTGATGACGACGGAGAAGCCGGCCATGGCCAGCACCTGCGCGATGCCACCGCCCATGTAGCCGGCCCCGACCACGGCGACGTTGCTGATGCTCACCCGCAGCAAACTAGCCCGACCACCTCGGGCGAGGCAGGGTGGCCCCGACGCGTACGCCGCCCGGGCCCGCGTGCCGACGGCCCCACCGACGAACCCCGATGGACACCGACGAACACCGATGAACACCGATGAACACCGATCACGGGGTGCGGTGGCCCCACAATGGCTCCGTGCCGGGCCCGACGAGCGACGCACCGCCCGGGACGGCGGCCGACCTCACGCCGCTCGAGGGCCTGACGGCGGCCGAGGCCGAGGACCGGCTCAGGCGGGGTCAGGGCAACGAGGCGGTCAGCGCCTCGTCGCGCACCTACGGCCGCATCCTGCAGACCAACGTCTTCAACCTCTACAACTCGATCCTCTTCGCCATCGGCCTCGCCCTGCTCGCGCTCGGCCGCTACAGCGACGCCGTGATCAGCGCCGCCATCGGCCTGCTGAACGCCGTCATCAGCGCCGCGCAGGAGATCCGCGCCAAGCGCCAGCTCGACCGCCTCCAGGCGCTCGGGCGCAGCGCCGTCACCGTGGTGCGCGACGGCCGCGACGTCGAGACGGACCCCGGCGAGGTCGTCCGCGGGGACCTCGTCCGCGTACGCCCCGGCGAGCAGGTGGTCGTCGACGGGCCCGTCCGCGACGGCCAGGTCTCGGTGGACGAGTCGCAGGTCACCGGGGAACCGGGCCCGCAGCGCCGCGACGTCGGGGACGACCTGCTGTCGGGCAGCCGGGTGGTCGACGGCGACGGGCTGCAGCAGGCCCGCGACGTCGGGTCGGCGAGCTACGCGGGCCGGCTCACCGCCGAGGCCCGCGGCTCGCGGACCGACAGCACCCCCCTGCAGCACCAGATCGCCTTCTGCGTACGGCTCGTGATGGTCGTCGTGGTGCTCATGAGCGGCGCCATCCTGCTGCAGGCCGCGCTCGACGACCTGCGCGTCACCCGCGTCGTCCAGACCGCGGCGGTCCTGTCCGGCCTCGTGCCGTACGGGCTGTTCTTCCTCATCGTGCTCGCCTACACCAGCGGGGCGGTCGTCGCGTCCCGGCGCGGAGCGCTGGTGCAGCAGGTGAACGCCGTCGAGTCGCTCAGCAACGTCGACGTGCTCTGCACCGACACCGCCGGCGCCCTCACGACCGGGCGGCTCGACGTGACCGAGGCCGTGCCGCTGGGCGGGCGGGACCGTGGCGACCTCGACGCCGCCCTGGCTGCGCTGACGCGGGCCGTCGGCCCCACGAGCCCGATGGGCGCCGCGCTCCTCGCCGCGCTGCCGGACCACGCCGCGGCCGGGGAGCAGCTCCGCGAGGAGGTGCCCTTCACCGCGGCCCTGCGGTGGGGTGGGGTCCGGACCGACCGGGCGACGTGGGTCGTCGGAGAGGTCGACGCGCTCGCCCCCGCCCTGACGGGTACGGGGCTCGAGGACGCGGTCGGGGCCCGGTCGACGCACGGCCTCCGGCTCCTGGTGGTCGCGGAGGCGGCCGAGCCGGGCGCCGCGCTGCACGGCGCCGACGGCCGCCCCACCCTGCCCGCCGTCGAGCCTCTCGGCCTGGTCGGCCTCGCCGACGAGCTGCGCCCCGGGGCCCGCGAGACCGTCGCCCGGCTCGGGGCCGAGGGGATCCGGGTCGTCCTCCTCTCCGGCGACGACCCCGACTCGGTGGCCGGGACGGCACGGCGCGTCGGCCTCGACCCCGACCCCCCCGTCGACGCCGTCGACGCCGTCGACGCCAGCGCGCTGGACGACCTCGACGACGCCGAGCTCGACGCCGTCGTCGCCCAGGCCGACGCCTTCGGCCGCGTCACGCCCGGGCACAAGGTGCGGGTCGTCACCTCGCTGCGCCGGCAGGGCCACTACGTCGCCGTGCTCGGCGACGGGGTCAACGACGCCCCCGCGCTGCAGGCGTCGCAGGTGGGGGTGGCGATGCGCAGCGGCAGCGCGGTCGCCCGCGACGTGGCCGACATCGTGCTTCTCGAGGACTCCCTCGACGCGCTGCTGCCCGCCCGCCGGGAGGGCCGGCGGATCATCAGCGGGATCGCCGTCTCCACGCAGGTCTTCCTCACCCGGGTCGCCACCCAGGCCCTCGTCATCGTCATCGTCACGATGCTCGGGCTCGGCTTCCCGTACTCCCCCGCGCAGACCGGCCTGACCCTGTTCACCGTCGGCCTGCCGACCCTCGTCCTGACGGCCTGGGCCCGGCCCGGCGGGACGCACCGCCGGCTGCTGCTGGAGCTGGTGCGGTTCGTGACCCCGGCGGCCGTGCTGACGGCCGGCTTCGCGGTCGGCACCTACACCTACCTCTACACGACGATCACCGACGGCTTCGCCGACCCCAGGATCCGCGACCGGCTCGTCACCGAGTTCTCGAAGTACACCGACCTCACCTACGGCGTCGACCCCGGCTTCGTCCCCGCCGCGGCCACCGTGGGCGCGCAGACCGGGCTGTCGACGTTCGTCTCGATCGCCTCGATCCTGCTGATCCTCTTCCTCGAGCCGCCGATCCGCCTCTTCGCGTCGTGGACCCGTCCGAGCCCGGACAGGCGGCCCGCGGTCCTCGTCGTGGCCCTGCTCGTCGGGCTGCTCACGGCGTTGATCGTGCCGACCCTGCGCGAGTACTTCGGGCTGACCCGTCCCGCGCCGATCGTGTACGAGATCGCCGTCCCGCTGCTGCTGGTGTGGTTCCTCGTGCTGTCGGCGGCGTACCGGTTCCGGGTGCTCGACCGCCTGCTCGGGCTCGGCGACCTCACCGTGGTCGAGCCGGAGGTCACGGACGCTCCGGGACCTCCGACGCCGCCGTCCGGTCGCCCTCGGAGGCCCCGGGGCCCGCGCTCCTGAGCTGCTCGGCGTGGAGGCGCTCGTCCTCGCGGACGAGGCGCCACACCCCGACGGCCATCATCGAGACGCCCACCACCTCGGCCAGCAGCCGGCCGGGCGTGGTGAAGAGCCGGTCACCGAAGACGACCGACCCGAAGGTGACGGCGACGAGGACGTCGACGATGTTCAGGACCGGGACGCTGACCGAGAGCCGCGTCGCCTGGTAGGCCCGCTGGCTCAGCGAGAAGGCGGTCAGCCCGACCGGCGGCACCAGCCACACCGGCCAGTGGCGAAGGAGCGCACCCAGCCCGGCCCCAGGTCCCGGGCCTGGGCCGGGTCCGTGGCCCAGTCCAGGCCCGTGGCCGCGTCCCGGGGAGGACGTCGCCATCTTGATGAGCCCCGCGGTCAGCCCGTAGAGGATGCCGGCCGCGACGCCGAGCAGGAAGCCGCGCCGGGCCGGCACCTCGGTGGCGCGGGAGAGCAGGGCCGCCGACGCGGCGACGAGCACGGCCACCCCGGCGAAGAGGGCTCCCTCGCGCCCGCCCGGCGGGTGGTGCGGCACCGGGGCCGCGGCCGACACCACGAAGAGCGTGAGCCCGGCGCAGGTGACCACCGCCCAGGCGATCTCGGCGAGGTCGGGCCGGGTGCGGTCGAGGCCGGCCCGGACGAAGACCGCGAAGACCGTCGTCGTCACGACGATGGGCTGGACGACCCGCAGCGGCCCCTCGTGCAACGCGGCCACGTGCAGCGCGAAGGCGACGCCGCTGAGCCCGATGCCCAGCAGCCAGCTCCGGCGCCGGAGCAGCCGGACCAGCAGCCGGCCGGAGGCCACCTCGGCGCGGGTGACCCCGCTCGCCGCGCGGTGCTGCAGGGCGGTGGCAGTACCGAAGACGGCGGCGGCAGCGAGGGCGAGCACGACCGCGAGCATCGGGCCAGACTCTACGAGGCGCGGGTGGCGCGCGAGCCGGCCCTCCGCCGGCCCGCACCCGGGCTCAGGGCACGGTCACGGACCGGCGACGAGGTCGGCGCGCAGGACCGCGTACAGGACGCCGTCGCGGTGACGACCGGCGCGCCACTGGGCGCCGCGGGTGACGCCCTCGCGGACGAAGCCGGCCCGCTCGAGGGCCCGCTGCTCCGCGACGTTGTCCACGTCGGTGTGCGCCTCGACACGGTTGGCCGTGGTGTGGGTGAAGAACAGCTCCGCGACCCGGCGCTGGGCGGCCGCACCGAACCCGCGGCCGCGGTGCTCGGGGCGCACCCAGATGCCGATCATCGGGCAGCGCGAGCCGGCGTTCGGGCCCCAGCCGCGCCAGTGCCAGCTCACCTCCCCGACGAGGACGCCCTGGTCGTCGACGACCGCGTACGCCCCCGCGTCGTCCAGCCGGGACGGCGCCGGGAACGGGCTCGGGGCCAGCGGCCCGAAGTCGTCGAAGGCGGTGTCACCCCCGACCAGCAGCGGCAGGTCGGCCGGGCGCTGCGGCCGCAGGGTCACCACCGGGTCACCGCGAGCTCAACGCAGTCCAGCGAGCCGGTGCGCGGTGCTCAGACGTTGAAGCCGAGCGCCCGCAGCTGCTCGCGGCCGTCGTCGGTGATCTTCTCCATGCCCCACGGCGGCATCCAGACCCAGTTGATCGCGAAGCGCTCGACCAGGCCCTCCAGCGCGGTGTCGGTCTGGTCCTCGATGACGTCGGTCAGCGGGCAGGCCGCGGACGTGAGCGTCATGTCGATGGTCAGCGAACCGTCGTCGTCGAGGTTGAGCCCGTAGATCAGGCCCAGGTCGACGACGTTGATGCCGAGCTCGGGGTCGACGACGTCCTTCAGCGCCTCCTCGATGTCGGCGACGGTCGCCCGCGCCGCGGGGGCGTAGTCGCCGGTGGAGCTGCCTGCGCCCGTCACGTCGGGCAGGTCGTCCTGCACCAGCTCGGACGGCCTCATGGCCGAGGTCTCGCTCGTCATCTCAGACGCCTTCCTTCTTCGTGGTTGCTGCGGGGACCGGCTCGCCGGCGCTGACCCGGACGGCCGCGTCCTTGAACGCCGACCAGCCGAGCAGGGCGCACTTGACCCGGGCGGGGAACTTGGCGACGCCGGCGAAGGCGATGCCGTCCTCCAGGCGCTCCTCGTCGGGCTCCACCGTGCCACGCCCCTGCATGAGGGTGAGGAACTCCTGGTGCAGCGCGAGCCCCTCGTCGACGCTCTTGCCGATCACCAGGTCGGTCATGACCGAGGTCGACGCCTGCGAGATCGAGCAGCCGACGCCCTCGTACGAGACGTCGGCGACCGCGCCGTCGGCCACGTGCAGGCGCAGGGTCACCTCGTCGCCGCAGCTGGGGTTGACGTGGTGCACCTCGGCCTCGTACGCGGGCCGCAGACCGCTGTGGTGCTTGGCCCGGTAGTGGTCCAGGATGATCTCCTGGTAGAGGTCCTCGACGTTCATGATCAAAGTCTCCTGGTGGTCGTCGGGGTCAGCGCCGGCGCGGCGGGCGGCTGAAGAAGCCGACCACGTAGCCCAGCGCGTCGACGAGCGCGTCGATCTCCGACGTCTTCGTGTAGAGGTAGCTGGACGCCCGCGTCGAGGACTGGACCCCGAAGCGCTCGTGCAGCGGACGGGCGCAGTGGTGCCCGCCGCGGACGGCGATCCCCCGCGCGTCGAGGAGCTGGCTCACGTCGTGGGGGTGGATCTGCTCCCCGTCGTGGTTGACCAGCGTGAACGAGATCGCCCCACCGCGGTCCACGGCGGTGGCCGGGCCGAGGACCTTCAGGCCCGGCACGGTGGCCAGCCCGTCGAGGGCGTAGCCGGTGATCAGGTGCTCGTGCGCGGCGACCTGGTCCATGCCCAGCTCGCTGAGGTAGCGCGCCGCGGCGGCGAGGCCGACGGCCTGCGCGATCGGCGGCGTGCCGGCCTCGAAGCGGTGCGGCGGCGGGGCGAAGGTCGACCCGGACATCCTGACGGTCTCGATCATCTCGCCCCCGCCGAGGAACGGCGGCAGCGAGGCGAGCAGGTCGTAACGGCCCCAGAGGACGCCGATGCCGGTCGGCCCGACCATCTTGTGACCGGTGAAGGCGACCAGGTCGGCCCCGAGCGCCTGCACGTCGACGGCCATCTGCGGCACGGCCTGCGAGGCGTCCAGGACGAGCGTCGCCCCGTACGCGTGCGCCGCCGCGGCGACCTGGGCGACCGGGTTGACGGTGCCGAGGACGTTCGAGACGTAGGCGATCGAGACGATCTTGGTGCGCTCGTTGAGCAGACCCGCGGCGAGCCCGCCCTCGACGTCGAGCCGGCCCTCCTCGGTCACGTCGAACCAGCGCAGCGTGGCGCCGGTCCGCTCCGCGAGCAGCTGCCACGGCACGATGTTGGAGTGGTGCTCCATGACGGAGACCACGATCTCGTCGCCCGGCTTCAGCGAGGCACCGAGCGAGTGCGCGCAGAGGTTCAGCGCCTCGGAGGCGTTCTTGGTGAAGATGACCTCCTCGCTGGAGGCGGCGCCGATGAACTCGGCGATCACCGCCCGCGAGGACTCGAACGCCTCGGTCGCCTCCGCGCCCAGCAGGTGCATGGCCCGGGCGACGTTGGCGTTGTGGCTGAGGTAGTGGTCCTCGATCGCCTCGACGACGCAGCGCGGCTTCTGCGAGGTGTTCGCGCTGTCGAGGTAGACCAGCGGCCGCCCGTCGGCCGTCGTGCGCTCGAGGATCGGGAAGTCGGCCCGGATCGCCTCGACGTCGAACGGGATCGGCTCGTCCGCGGAGCCGGACGTCCCGGTCAGCGACCGGGCACCGTCCAGCTCCTCCGGCTCGACGAGCGCCGGGTACTCCGCGTGCGTGGTCACCAGGACCTCCTCAGGGACGGACGGACTCAGACGGCAGCCGCGGCGGCACGCACGTAACGGTCGTAGCCCTCGGCCTCGAGCCGCTCGGCCAGCTCCTGGCCGCCCTGCTCGGCCACCCGGCCGTTGACGAACACGTGCACGAAGTCGGGCTTGATGTAGCGCAGGATCCGCGTGTAGTGCGTGATCAGCAGCACGCCGCGGTCGCCCTGCGCGGAGAAGCGGTTGACGCCCTCGGAGACGATGCGCAGCGCGTCGATGTCGAGGCCGGAGTCGGTCTCGTCGAGGATCGCGAACTGCGGGTTGAGCAGCTCCAGCTGCACGATCTCGTGGCGCTTCTTCTCACCGCCGGAGAAGCCCTCGTTGACGCTGCGGTTGGCGAACTCGCGGTCCATCTGGACGCGGTCCATCGCGCTGTTGACGTCCTTGACCCAGGTACGCAGCTTCGGGGCCTCGCCGTCGACGGCGGTCTTGGCCGTGCGCAGGAAGTTCGCGACGCTGACCCCGGGCACCTCCACCGGGTACTGCATGGCGAGGAACAGCCCGGCGCGGGCGCGCTCGTCCACGGTCATGGCCAGCAGGTTCTCGCCGTCCATGGTCACCGTGCCCGACGTGATGTCGTACTTGGGGTGGCCGGCGATGGAGTAGGCCAGCGTGGACTTGCCGGACCCGTTGGGGCCCATGATCGCGTGCACCTCGCCGCTGGCGATGGTGAGGTCGACCCCCTTGAGGATCTCCTTGGGACCGGACTCGGTGGTGACCGAGACGTGCAGGTCGCGGATCTCGAGCGTAGGCATGGTCATGTCTCCTAGAGCGTGCGTGTCAGTTCGTGGGGGCGTCGGGCCGGGCGTCGAGGTCGACGAAGACCTCGTCGTCGACCACCTCGACCCGGTAGACGGGCACCGGCTCGGTGGCCGGGAGACCGAGCGGCTGCCCGGTCGCCAGGTCGAAGCGCGAGCCGTGCAGGTAGCACTCGATCTCGCCGTCGCCGACGTCGCCCTCCGAGAGCGGGATGGCGGCGTGGCTGCACTCGTCGGCGATCGCGTAGACGCGGTCGCCGCTGCGCACGATGGCCACGTCGTCGCGGCCCACCTCGACGGCGAGGGCCGACTCGGCGGCGAGCTCGCGCAGCGCGCAGGCGCGGACGAGCGCCATCAGACGGCGCTCGAGGTCGGCAGGCCGACGTTCACCTGGAGCTCGGCCTCGACGGCGGCGAGCAGGCGCTCCTCGACCCCGGCCACGCCGATGCGGCGGATGATGTCGGCGAAGAAGCCGTGCACGACCAGCCGACGGGCCTCGGCCTCGTCGATGCCGCGGCTGCGGAGGTAGAAGAGCTGCTCGTCGTCGAAGCGGCCGGTGGTCGAGGCGTGCCCGGCGCCGGCGATGTCGCCGGTCTCGATCTCGAGGTTGGGCACGGAGTCGGCCCGGCAGCCGTCGGTGAGCACGAGGTTCTTGTTCGACTCGTAGGTCTCGATGCCCTCGGCGACCTTGCGGATCAGCACGTCGCCGATCCACACCGAGTGCGCGCCGGCGCCCTGCAGCGCCCCGCGGTAGTCGACGTTGCTGCGCGTGTGCGGCGCGTTGTGGTCGACGAACAGCCGGTGCTCGATGTGCTGGTCGGCGTCGACGAAGTAGAGGCCGAGCTGCTCGACCGAACCGCCGGGACCCGAGTACTCCGCGGTCTCGACGAGGCGGACGAGGTCGCCGCCGAGCGAGGCCGCGATCGTGCGCACCTCGGCGTCACGGCCGACGACGATGGAGGTCTGACCGCCGTGCACCGCGTCGTCGTCCCACAGCTGCAGTCCCGCGAACTCGACCTGCGCGCCGTCGCCGACGAGCAGCGTGGTGTTGCCGGCGTAGACCGCGCTCCCCCGGTGCTCGAGCACGACGATCGCCTTGGCGAACGCCCCGACGCGGACGACGAGGTTCCCGTAGGCCCGCTCCGCGCCCGTACCGGTCACGGTGATCACGACCGGCGCGTCCAGCTGCGCCTCGGCCGCCACGTCGACGAGCGTGACGTGGGCGGCGTGGGCGGCCGCGAGCGCGGCGACGCGGTCGACGGGCGCCGTGCCGCCGAGGGCACGCGCCTCCTCCGCGCCGATGCGGCTGACGCTCACGCCTGCGGGCGCGTCCACGGCCACCTCGACCTCGCCCCGGGCGTCGCCGCCCTGGAGCAGCCCGCGGAGGCGCTTGAGCGGGGTGAACCGCCACACCTCCTCGCGGCCGGTGGGCAGCGGGTGGTCGGCGAGGTCGTACGAGGCGACCGGGTGCAGGTGGGACGCGACCGTCTCCACCGCCGCCGAGACGGCGGCGACGGAGTCGGTCGGGGCATCAGCCGGCACGACCTCGAGGGGCGCGTCGATCTGGACGGACAAGAGTGCTTCCTTCGGTGGTTCGGGGAGGACGGGAGGGGCCGGCGTCAGCCGACCGCGCCCTCCATCTGCAGCTCGATGAGGCGGTTGAGCTCGAGGGCGTACTCCATCGGCAGCTCGCGGGCGATCGGCTCGACGAAGCCGCGCACGATCATGGCCATCGCCTCGTCCTCGCCCATGCCCCGGCTCATCAGGTAGAACAGCTGGTCGTCGCTGACCTTCGAGACCGTGGCCTCGTGCGCCATCGACACGTCGTCCTCGCGGACGTCGACGTAGGGGTAGGTGTCGGAGCGGCTGATGTTGTCGACCAGCAGGGCGTCGCACTTGACGATCGACGCCGAGTGGTGGGCCCCGTCCTGGACCTGCACGAGGCCGCGGTAGGAGGTCCGGCCGCCGCCGCGCGCGACCGACTTGGAGATGATCGAGCTCGACGTGTGCGGCGCGCAGTGCACCATCTTGGAGCCGGCGTCCTGGTGCTGGCCCTCGCCGGCGAAGGCGATCGACAGCGTCTCGCCCCGGGCGTGCTCGCCCATGAGGTAGACGGCCGGGTACTTCATGGTGACCTTGGAGCCGATGTTGCCGTCGATCCACTCCATGGTCGCGCCCTCCTCGCAGGTGGCGCGCTTGGTGACGAGGTTGTAGACGTTGTTCGACCAGTTCTGGATGGTCGTGTAGCGGCAGCGCGCGCCCTTCTTGACCACGATCTCCACGACGGCGCTGTGCAGCGAGTCGGAGGAGTAGATCGGGGCGGTGCAGCCCTCGACGTAGTGCACGTAGGCACCCTCGTCGACGATGATCAGCGTCCGCTCGAACTGGCCCATGTTCTCGGTGTTGATCCGGAAGTAGGCCTGCAGCGGGATCTCGACGTGCACGCCCTTGGGGACGTAGATGAACGAGCCGCCCGACCAGACCGCGGAGTTGAGCGCGGAGAACTTGTTGTCCCCGACGGGGATGACCGTGGCGAAGTACTCGGCGAAGAGCTCCGGGTGCTCCTTCAGCGCGGTGTCGGTGTCGAGGAAGATGACGCCCTGCTTCTCGAGCTCCTCGTTGATCTTGTGGTAGACCACCTCGGACTCGTACTGCGCGGCGACGCCGGACACCAGGCGGGCCTTCTCGGCCTCCGGGATGCCGAGCTTGTCGTAGGTGCTCTTGATGTCGGCGGGCAGGTCGTCCCAGGTCGCGGCCTGCTTCTCCGTCGAGCGCACGAAGTACTTGATGTTGTCGAAGTCGATGTCGTCCAGCTCCGCGCCCCAGGCCGGCATCGGCTTGCGGTCGAAGAGCTTGAGGCCCTTGAGGCGGAGGTCGAGCATCCACTGGGGCTCGCTCTTGAGCGCGGAGATGTTCTCCACGACCGCGGTGCTCAGGCCGCGCTGCGCGATCGAGCCGGCGGCGTCGGAGTCGGACCAGCCGAAGCGGTAGCGACCGAGCGCGTCCAGGTGCTCGTCCTGGCTCTGCCCCGTGCCGGGGGCCGCCGCGGCGGGCGCGGTGGTGGTGGCGGTCTCGTCAAGGATGTCGGTCATGGGTGCTCCTCGTGATCGGGGCCGTGCAGGGGGGAAGCCGTCTCAGGGTTCAAGGCGGACGTCGGGGTGGATGTTCCGGCCGGGTCGTGTGACGTCGGTCCGGCGGGGTGCGCGTACGTGACGGTTCGGGGGATGTGGGTCGTGCAGACGCCGTCCCCGTGCGCGATCGTCGCCAGGCGCTGGACGTGCACGCCGAGCTGGCGGCTGAACGCCTCCGTCTCGGCCTCGCAGAGCTGGGGGAAGCGTTCCGCGACGTGCGCGACCGGGCAGTGGTGCTGGCAGAGCTGCTCGCCCGCCGCGGCCGGGCGGACCGAGGCCGCGTACCCCTCGGCCGAGAGCGTGCGGGCCAGCGTCTGCGTCGGGCTCTCCGCGCGCGGTGCGTCGTCGAGCTCGCGGCGGACGTGGGCCTCCAGCGGGGCGAAGCGCGCCGACGCGAACGCGTCCACGGCCTCCGGGCCCGCCGTGCGGGCCAGGAACTCGAGCGCCTGGACGGCGAGGTCGTCGTAGCCGGCGCCGAAGCTGTCGCGCCCGGCGTCGGTGAGGACGAAGACCCGGGCGGGGCGGCCTCGGCCGCGCGAGCCGTAGACGCGCTGCTCGCGCGAGGTCAGCAGGCCCTGCTCGACCAGGCCGTCGAGGTGTCGCCGCACGCCCGCGGCGGTCAGCCCGAGCCGCTCGGAGAGCTGGGCCGCGGTCGAGGGGCCGTGCTCGAGGACCGAGCGGGCCACGCGCTGCCGCGTGGGGGCGTACGGGTCGACGACCGGCTGCTCACCGGTCACCTCCCCCGTCGCGTCCTCAGCGGTTTTCACAAGGCCAGTGTGCTCTTATTCACCACCCGTTCAAGCCAGGCGACCCTTACCCCGGACGGGCCCGCCGGGCGCCTCCTCGGCCGTCCGGCGAGAATCTCGAGCACGGTGTCCGACCGCGGCCACCTCGTTCGTCCCATGGGCAGACCGGGCACCGGGCCCGGCGGCATCGAGGAGGACCCCATGACCCAGTACGCACTGCTCATCTACGGCCGCGACGTCGACTGGTCGCTGCCCGAGTACTCCTCCGAGATGGTCGAGTACAACCGGTTCAGCCAGGACCACGGCTCGTCCTTCCGCGGCGGGGCCGCGCTGCACCCGACCAGCACGGCCACCACGGTCCGGGTCACGGGCGCCCGCGGCGGGGAGGTCGTCACGACCGACGGCCCCTTCGCCGAGACCAAGGAGGCGCTGACCGGCTTCTACCTCGTCGAGGCGCCCGACCTCGACACGGCGCTCACGATCGCCCGGGAGTGCCCCGGAGCCTGGGACGGCGGCGTCGAGGTGCGTCCGGTCCTCGAGTTCGGCGGCTGAGGACCACGACGACCGGCACCGGCGACCAGCTCGCCGAGGTGGTGCGGCAGGAGGGGGCCTGGGTCCTCGCCAGCCTCGTGCGCCAGCTCGGCGACTGGTCGCTGGCCCAGGACGCCGTGCAGGAGGCGACGCTGGCCGCGCTCGAGACCTGGCCGCAGCGGGGGCTGCCGGACGAGCCCCGGGCCTGGCTGATCGCGACGGCCCGGCGCAAGGCGATCGACCTGCTGCGGCGCGAGCGGGCTGCGGGGAGCGAAGGAGCGCGACGGCGTCGCGCTGGCCGTGCAGCTGCGGCGCGACCCCGCCGGCGAGGACCCGTCGGGGGTCGACGACGACCTGCTGCGGCTGCTGTTCACCTGCTGCCACCCCAGCCTGGCTCCCGAGGCGCGGCTGGCGCTCGCGCTGCGGACGCTGTGCCAGCTCTCGATGGCGCAGACCGCGGCGGTGCTGCTGACGACCGAGACCGCCGTCGCCCGGCGCATCGGCCGGACGAAGCAGAAGATCGCCGCGGCCCGGATCCCCTACCGGGTGCCCACGGCGGCCGAGCTGCCCGAGCGGCTGGTCGCCGTGTGCGGCGTCGTGCACGCCACGTACACGGCGGGTCACGCTCCGCTCTCGGGCGACGCCCTGGTCGACGTCGACCTCTGCGCGGAGGCGGTCCGGCTGGCCCGGCTGCTGGTGGCGAGGTTCCCCGACGAGGCCGCGCCGGCCGCGGTCCTCGCGCTGCTGCTCCTGACCGAGGCGCGCCGGCCGGCGCGCACGGACGCCGACGGCGAGGTCGTCCTGCTCCCCGACCAGGACCGCCGCCGCTGGGACACCGCCCTCGTCGTGGAGGGCGCGGCCCTGCTGGCGGGGAGCCTGCTGCGCAGCGAGGGCGTCGCCGACCCCTACCAGCTCCAGGCCGCGATCGCCCTCGAGCACGACCGCGCACCTTCCTACGCCGAGACCGACTGGACCGAGGTCGTCCGGCTCTACGACCTGCTGCTCTCGGTCGCTCCGAGCCCGGCCGCGTCGCTCGCCCGGGCCGTGGCGCTGGCGGAGCGCGACGGTCCGGAGGCGGGCCTGGACGCCGTGGCGGGCCTCGGCGACGACGCGCGGGTGCGCGGGGTGCGCTCCGAGCTCCTCGCCCGCTGCGGCCGCTGGGCCGAGGCGGCGCAGACCGGCGCATGCCGCCCGGACGACGTGCTCACCGAGCCGGAGCGGCGCTTCCGGGAGCGCCGGGTCCACGCCTGGTGGGCGCGGGCCGGCGCGGCGCCTCAGCCGCCGGAGGGTGCGCCGCCGGAGGGTGCGCCGCCGGACAGGACGTCGGCCAGGTCGTAGCCGACGACCTCCTCGAGCTGGGCGTACGTGCACGAGCGCGGGTCGCGGTCGGGGCGCCACCGGTTGAACTGCGCGGTGTGGCGGAACCGGGGGCCTTCCATGTGCTCGTAGCGGACCTCGACGACGAGGTCGGGGCGCAGCGGGGTGAAGGAGAGGTCCTTGCCGTTGTTCCAGCGGCTGAACTCGCTGTTGCGCGGTGTGCGGGTGCCCTCCTCCTGCCTGGCCCACGCCCACGGGTGCTCGTCGAAGGTCGTCACGAGCGGCTGCAGCTCGGTGAAGAGCTCCTTGCGCCGGGCGGCCGGGAAGGCGCCGATGACGCCCACGTTGGCGAGCTGGCCCTCGTCGTCGTAGAGGCCCAGCAGCAGCGAGCCGACGCTGTCCGGCCCGCTCTTGTGCACGCGGTAGCCGGCGACCACGCAGTCGGCGGTGCGCGCGTGCTTGATCTTGAACATCACGCGCTTGTCCGGGCTGTAGCGCAGCGCGTTCGGCTTGGCCACGACGCCGTCGAGGCCCGCGCCCTCGAACTGCGTGAACCACTCCTGGGCCACGGCGGGGTCCCGCGTCACGGGCGTGAGGTGGACCGGGGGCCGGGCGTCGGCGAGGGCCTGCTCGAGCGCGGCGCGACGTTCGGCGTACGGGCGTGTGGAGAGGTCCTCGTCGCCCAGGGCGAGCAGGTCGAAGGCCACGAAGCTCGCCGGCGTCTCCTGGGACAGCCGCGTCACCCGGCTGGCGGCGGGGTGGATGCGCTGCTGCAGCACCTCGAACTCCAGCCGCTCGCCGGAGGCCGGGTCCACGACGACGATCTCGCCGTCGACCACCGCCCGCTCGGGGAAGCTCTCCAGCACGGCGGCGACCACCTCGGGGAAGTAGCGCGTCATCGGCTTGCCGTTGCGGCTGCCGATCTCCACCTCGTCGCCGTCGCGGAAGATGATCGAACGGAAGCCGTCCCACTTGGGCTCGTAGGTGAGGTCCCCCGTCGGGATCTCCTTGACCGACTTGGCCAGCATCGGCGCGACCGGCGGCATCACGGGCAGGTCCATCCGCTCATCCTGCCCGCCCCCGCCGTCGGGTTCCGCTGTCGGGTTCCGCTGTCGGGTTCCGCTGTCGGGTTCCGCTGTCGGGTTCCGCTGTCGGGTTCCCATGCTTTCTTGGTAAACCGACACTCTGCACGGCAGATTTGCCATGCCGAGTGCAGGGACACCAAGAAAGCATGGGAACCCGACGCACCCGGCCCACCGCCAGGGCGTCTGTGACCCCTCCCTCACCGGGGCGGAGGTGTCGGTGGGCCGCCCTAGACTTCGAGGGTGGTCAGGCCGGAGGCGTACGCGCTGCAGGTGCGCGACCTCACCGTGCGCCTGGGCGGTGCGGTGGTGCTCGACGCGCTCGCCCTGAGCGCCCGCGCGGGCGACCTGACCGCGGTGCTCGGGCCCAACGGGGCCGGCAAGACCACCCTCCTGCGCTGCTGCACCGGGCTCGTCCGCGCCGACGCCGGCACGGTCGAGGTCCTCGGGCACGCCCCGGGCGCGCCGGCGGCCACCGCCGCGGTCGGCCTGATGCCGCAGAGCACCGGCGCCTGGTCGGGCATCCGCGCCGGGGAGCTGCTGCGCTACCTCGCCTCCCTGTACGCCCACCCGCTCGACGTCGACGCCCTCGTCGCCCGGCTCGGGATCGGCCCGTACGCCCGCACCCCCTACCGGCGCCTCTCCGGCGGTCAGCAGCAGGCCGTGAACCTCGCCGGCGCGCTCGTGGGCCGTCCCTCGCTGGTCTTCCTCGACGAGCCGACCGCGGGCATGGACCCGCACGCCCGCCGGGCGACCTGGGAGCTGCTGCGCGAGCTGCGCGCGGCCGGGGTGTCGGTGGTGCTGACCACGCACGCGATGGACGAGGCCCAGGCGCTGGCCGACCAGGTCTGGATGATCGACCGCGGCCGGGTCGCCGCCTCCGGCACCGTCGCCGAGCTGACCAGCGGCGGCCAGAGCCTCGAGGACGTCTTCCTCACGCGGACGCACGGGGTCGTCGGATGAGCGCCGCCGGCACCACGCTCGACCTGAGCCCGGCACCCGGCGCCGCCCCCGCGGGCCGACGCGTCGTCCGCCACGCGCTCACCGAGTCCCGGCTGCTGGTGCGCAACGGCGAGCAGCTGCTGCTCGCCCTGGTCATCCCGCTCGCGATCCTCGTCCTCTCGGCCCTGACGCGTGAGCGGTTCGTGCCGCTCGCCCAGGCCGCGCCGTCGGTGCTCGCGCTCGCGGTCTGGTCGTCGGCCTTCACCTCCACGGCGATCGCGACCGGCTTCGAACGCCGCTACGGCGTCCTCGAGCGCCTGGCCGCGACCCCGCTCGGGCGCCCCGGGCTGCTGCTCGGCAAGGCGCTGGCCGTGGTGCTCGTGCTGGTCGGGCAGCTGGTGGTCCTCACCGTGGCGGCCCTCGTGCTCGGCTGGCGACCTGCGTACACGGCGGGTTCGCTGGTCGCCTCGCTCGCGCTGGTCGTGCTGGGTGCGGCCGCCTTCGTCGGGCTCGCGCTGCTGCTCGCCGGGCGCCTGCGCGCCGAGGCCACCCTCGCCCTGGCCAACCTCGTCTACGTCGTGCTGCTCGTGGCCGGCGGGCTCGTCGTGCCCGTCGCGCGCTACCCCGCCGTGCTGCGCCCCGTCGTGGACGCGCTGCCGACGGCGGCCCTCGGCGAGGGCCTGCGCGCGGGGGCCGCGGGCAGCGTCTCGGCCTGGACCTTCGCGGTGCTGCTCGCCTGGCTGGTCGTGGCCGTCCTCGCCGCGCGGCGGGGGTTCCGGTGGACCGCATGACCAGACCCACGACGCCCGGGAGCGACCGATGACCACCACCGAGCTGCGGCCGGCGCCGGAGGACCGTACGGGCACGTCGCCGTGGGCACCGGTGCTCCGTCTCGTGACCGGGCCGACCGCGATGCGCCGCTGGGCCGTCGCCGCGCTCGCCATCAACGTGGTCATCGTCGTGACCGGCGCCCTGGTGCGGCTGACCGCGTCCGGGATGGGCTGCCCCACCTGGCCGCAGTGCAGCGAGGACTCCTTCGTCACCCATCCCGCGCTGGGGATCCACGGCGCGATCGAGTTCGGCAACCGGCTGCTGACCTTCGTCCTGGTCGCCGTCGTGGCCCTCACCTGGATCACGGCGCTGCGGTTCCGTGACGCGGCTCGCGCGGACGTGCGCGGCGGCCGGCGCCGCGACGTGCGCTGGCTGGCCGGCGGCCTGCTGCTGGGCATCCCCGCGCAGATCGTCATCGGCGGCATCAGCGTCCTCACCCACCTGAACCCGTGGGTGGTGGGCCTGCACCTCCTCGTCTCGATGGTCCTCGTCGGGCTGGCCACCGGGCTGGTCCGCACGACCTGGCCGGCCCGCCGGGTCGAGGTCACGAGCAGCCTGGCCCTGCTGGCCACGCGGGTGACGTTCGTCGGGATGGTCGTCGCCGTGTGGCTGGGCACCGTCGTCACGGGCAGCGGCCCGCACGCGGGCGACCTCGACGCGGTCCGCAACGGCCTCGACGGCGGCCTGCTCGCCCACCTGCACGCGGCCGCGGTCTGGGTGACCATGGGCGCGACCGCCGTCTGCCTGTTCTTCACGCGGAGCCTGCCCGTGCTCCTGCTCCTCGCGGTCGAGGTCCTCCAGGCCGCGGTCGGGCTCACCCAGTACCACCTCGGCGTGCCGGTCCCCCTGGTGGCGCTGCACCTGCTCGGGGCGTCGCTCGCCGTGGCCGCGGCGACGAACCTGCTGCTGGCCGTACGCCGGCGCCGCCGGGTCGTCTGAACCTCGACACCCTCCCGAGCGCCCGGGCCGCACCGGGCACCGGACGCGCCAGGTGGAGCGCTGGCCCTCGCGGACGTGCACCGACGGAGCACGGCCCGCAGCACCACAGCCCCTCGTCGGGCCCGTCGTCAGGTCTTCGGGTTGCGCGCCCAGACGAGGCAGAACACGCCGAACGCGGCGAAGCCCAGCGCGAGCGCGGTGATCAGCACCGCTCCCGCCGGCTGCGACCCCACGGTGTGCAGGGCCTCGTCCAGACCGCCGGCCTTGTCGGGGTCGTAGGTGACGGCGGCCCAGCCGAACAGGCCGGCGACCACCGCCAGCGCGACCCCCTTGGCCACGTAGCCGGCGGTACCCAGCACCCGTACGGCGCGCGTGTGCCTGCCGCTGAGGTCCTCGAGGAAACGGTGCCGCACACCGCGGACGACCTGCGCGACCGCGACCGCGAGCACGGCGGCGCCCACGAGGGCGACCAGCACCCGCCCGAGCGGCGCACCCATGAGCTGGGCGGTGACACCCTCCTCGCTCCCGCCCGAGCCGCCCGAGCCCGAGACCAGCCGCAGCGCGCTCACCCCGAGGGCGAGGTAGACGAGCGCCCGGCCGGCCGAGGACAACCGCTTGAGCGTGCGTCGCCGCTCGTCGTGCTGCTCCGCCACGCGGCCCTGGCCGAACGCCGCCTCGGCCGCCTGCCACACCGTCAGCGCGATCATGCCGACGGCGACGACGACGAGCAGCACGGGACCGGCGCCGGTCCGGGCCAGCGTCTTCAGTGCTCCCTGCTGGGACGCGTCGCCCCCGCCGCCGCCCCACGCCACGCGCAGGGCGAGCCAGGCGATCAGGAGGTGCACCGCCGCCCAGCAGACCAGCCCGGTCCGCACCAGGGCCCGGTAGCCACGGGTCCGTCGCAGTCGCTGACCCTTCTCGCGGACCTCGGCGCCGGCGTCCGCGGCCTCATCCTCGATCATCCGCCCACCCTAGGGATTCCCCGCCCGTCCCGGGGCCCGTCGAGCCACGGCCTCAGCCGCGCGGTGACGAAGGGCAGCACGACGTAGGTCATCACCGGGGTGAGGACGACCGTGGTGAGCAGGACCCGCAAGGCGAGCGGCACGCTTCCCCAGGCGGGCAGCAGCGACACCAGCAGCGTGAAGACGAGGTTGGTCGGGAAGAAGCCGAGCCAGATCGTCACCGCCTGCTTCCAGCGCGCGGGGGCGGGGCGTGCGACCGGCTCCTCCCGGGCGTCGACGAGCGCCGAGGCCGGCACGTCGAACCAGCCCTCGATCCCCGTACGCCGCTCGCTCCGCGCGTCGTGCACGAACTCCTCCCCCGTCCGCAGCCACCAGCGGCGCTCGTCGGAGGACTCCCACGCGGCCAGTGACGCAGCGTCGGCGAAGCGGTAGAGGGTGTACCAGAGCGAGGACGAGGCGTCGGCGCGCACCCAGCCCGAGCCGAGGTAGCCCGGCATCCGGCTCGCCAGGCTCGTCCCGGTCTGCACCCAGGCCAGCGCCTCGGTCTGGCGGTGGTCGTCGACCCGGCGCTCGACGGCGACGGTGATGGGGGTCCCGGTCGCAGGACCGGAGGACTGCGGGGCGTGCGGCACGGACCCATCCAAGCCCGTACGGGTGAGGACCCGCGAATCCGGCGCGACGGGCAGCGCCGAGGCCGGGGCGACGCGCGCCAGGGTGGTTGCTGCGTCAACCGCAGCGGCGCCCGCTACACTGGTCCCATCAGCTTGCTTTCGCTCCTGCCGCAAGCAGTCCGCACGTCGTAGCCCCCGGGCTCCGTGCGTGGCGCCTCCGAGACCATCTCGGGCCGGGTGTCGGCGGGACATCATGGACGGAACTCCTTGACCCAGCACGACTTCGGCACGCTCGGCGTGCCCGCATCCCTCGTCGGCGTCCTCGCCGAGCGGGAGATCACCATCCCGACCCCCATCCAGGCCGCGACGCTGCCCGACTCCCTCGCCGGGCGCGACGTCCTCGGTCGCGGCCGCACCGGCTCCGGCAAGACGTACGCCTTCCTGCTGCCCATGGTCGCCCGCCTCGTCGCGTCGTCGACGCGACGCCGTGCCGGTGCCCCCAGGGCGCTCATCCTCGCCCCGACCCGCGAGCTCGTGGGCCAGATCGAGGTCGCCCTCCAGCCCCTCGCGGCCGCGGCCGGCCTCACCTCCCGCACCGTCTTCGGCGGCGTCGGGCAGGGCCCGCAGGTCGCCGCCCTCAAGCGCGGCGTGGACGTCGTCATCGCCTGCCCCGGCCGTCTCGAGGACCTCGTCCAGCAGGGCCACGCCTCGCTCCGCTCGATCGAGGTCACGATCATCGACGAGGCCGACCACATGGCCGACCTCGGCTTCCTGCCGGTGGTGCGCCGGCTGCTCGACCTCACCCCCCGTGACGGCCAGCGGATGCTGTTCTCCGCGACGCTCGACGCGCAGGTGGACGTGCTGGTCAAGCGCTACCTCCACGACGCCGTCGTGCACGAGGCCGACTCCGCGCAGTCGCCGGTGTCGACCATGACCCACCACGTGCTGCACGTCGACCGCGAGCAGCGCATCCCCGTGCTCGCCGACCTGGCCAGCGCGCCCGGCCGCACGGTCGTCTTCACCCGGACCAAGCACGGTGCCAAGGCGCTGGCCCGCCAGCTCAACGCCAAGGGCATCCCGACCGTCGACCTGCACGGCAACCTGAGCCAGAACGCGCGGACGCGCAACATGGACGCCTTCCACGCCGGCACGGCCACGACCCTCGTCGCGACCGACATCGCCGCGCGCGGCATCCACGTCGACGACGTCGCGCTCGTCGTGCACGCCGACCCGCCGGTCGAGCACAAGGCGTACCTGCACCGCTCCGGGCGTACGGCCCGTGCGGGCAGCGACGGCACCGTCGTCACCCTGGCCACCGGCGAGCAGCTGCGCGAGGTGCGTTCGTTGACCAAGGCCGCCGGCATCTCGCCGACGACCAGCCGCGTCTCGGGCACGTCCGACCCTGTCCTCACCCGCCTCGCGCCGGGCGAGCGCAGCCTCCCCGGCGGCCTCGCGGTGGCCGTCTCGAGCGACAGCGGTTCCGGTGAGTCCCGCGCGCGCGGGGGCAACGGCGGCGCTCGTCGCCGCACCGGTGGCCAGCCCACGTCCGCGGCGCAGCCCGCCGGTCGCGGCAGCGGTCGTCCGGCTCGCGGAGCGGCCCCGGCCGCCAAGGGTCGCGGCACGGCCCGTCCGGCCGGTCGTCGCTCCTCCGGCGGCGGCTCCGGCGGCTCGGGCAGCGCCCTCGCCTACTCCACCACCAGCGGCGGCGCGTCGCACTCGGCCGCGTCCTTCAGCAGCAAGGGTCGGCGCTAGGTCCTCAGCTGCTCGGCGGCGCGAGGGTCCAGGCGACCTTCGCGTCGCCGTCCCAGCGGCGGCACGCCCGGACGACGGCCTCCAGGTCGTCGACCGGGCCGAGCGCCTGCACCACCGCGCCCAGCTGCTCGACGGGCACCCGTCGCGCGAGCGTGACGTGCGGGCTCCAGCGCCCGGGCGCGAAGTGGCTGTCCTCCTCGATGCCGCAGGCCGCCGCCAGCCGGGCCTGCAGCGCCAGCAGCGCGGCGCTCACCACGACCTGGCGGACCACGACCAGCCGGCCGCGGTGCGGCCCGAACACCAGCAGCGAACCCAGCCGGACCACGAGCGCGAGCCCGCCGACCAGACCCGGCAGCGCCGCGTCGACCTCGGGCGCGACCGCCGGCCCCGCCCACAGCGTGACGTGCGGCCGATGGGTCGGGCTCGGCTCCGGCCGCCGCTCGGTCGGCAGCCCGGCCGCCGCCAGCGCGTCCCACTCGCGCAGCACGGCCGACTCCGTCGCGGGGTCCAGCAGCAGCTCGACCGACTGCGTCACGACGTCGGCAGGACGCCGCCGAGCTCGTCCTCCACGTGCACGCGGATGATCTCGTCGAACGACGTCTCCGCCCTGAACCCCAGCCGCTCGGCCCGCGACGCGTCGAGCGCCTCGGCCCAGGTGCCGACGATGCGCATCACCGACTCGTCGGGCTCGTGGCGCACGAGGCGTACGGCCCGGTCCCCGGCGACGCGGCGCAGGGCCTCCAGCTGCTCGCCCACCGTGGCGCTCAGCCCCGGCATGGACAGCGTCCGGCGCGGGCCGAGCAGGTGCGTGTCGAGGGTCGCCGCCCGGACGAGGAACCCCACCGCCGAGCGCGGCGAAGCGTGCCAGTGCCGCACGCTCTCGGGCACCGGCAGCACCGCCTCGCGCCCCACCAGCGGCTCACGCAGGATGCTGGAGAAGAAGCCGCTCGCCGCCTGGTTCGGGGTGCCGGGGCGGATGCAGACCGTCGGGAGCCGGACGCCGACACCGTCGAGGAAGCCGCGCCGCGTCCAGTCGTTCAGCAGCAGCTCACCGGCCGCCTTCTGCGTCCCGTACGAGGTGAGCGGCGTGTGGTGGAAGTCCTCCGGGATCGGGTTCGGCAGCGGGGCGCCGTACACCGCGATCGAGGAGGTGAAGACGACGCGGGGCGTCCAGCCGTCCTCCGCGTGGGCGCGTCGGACCGCCTCGAGCAGGGCGCGCGTGCCGTCGAGGTTGACCCGGTAGCCGAGGTCGAGGTCGGCCTCCGCCTGCCCCGACACCACAGCGGCGAGGTGGTAGACCAGCGCGGGCCGCCCGGTCAGCAGCCGCTCGGCCACGCCCGGCTCGGCCAGGTCCGCCGCGACGGCGTCCACGACGACCCCGGTGCCCGTCGTCGCCGACGGTTCCACCACGTCGGCCAGGGTCAGACGCTCCAGCGGCTCCTCGCCGACGTGGCCGTCGGCGAGGAGGCGTTCCGTCAGCTTGCGGCCGACCATCCCCGCCGCACCGGTGATCAGGACGTGCACCGTGCGACCGCCGCGTCAGCGCAGCAGCGGGTCGACCGCGGCGGCGACGAAGACGAGGGCCAGGTAGGAGTTGGACCAGTGGAACAGCCGCATCGGGCGCAGCGCGGCGTCGGTCAGCCCGGCGCGCGCCCGGTTGAGGAGCTGCACGGCCTCGACCAGGAAGACCAGCCCGGCGACCCCGGCGACCGACGGGTAGAGCCACCCGGTCTGGGCCACGGGCCACAGCGCGAGGGACACGAGCACGGTCACGACGCTGTAGACCACCATCTGACGTGCGACGGCAGGCGCGGAGCGCACGACCGGGAGCATCGGGACCTCGGCGGCGGCGTAGTCGGCGCGGTAGCGGAACGCCAGCGCCCAGGTGTGCGGCGGGGTCCAGAAGAAGACGATCGCGAACAGCACGAACGGGGCCAGCGCGATCTGCCCGGTCACCGCGGTCCAGCCGATCAGCGGCGGGAAGCACCCGGCGATCCCGCCCCAGACGATGTTCTGCGGCGTGCGGCGCTTGAGCAGCATCGTGTAGACGAAGACGTAGAAGCCGTTCGCGCCGAGGGCGAGGCCGGCGGAGAGCCAGTTGACGCCGAGACCCAGGACCAGCGTGGCCGCGACGCCGAGGACCGCCCCGAACACCGTCGCGGCGCGTGGGCCGACCAGGTGGCGCGGCAGGGCACGGCGGCGGGTGCGGCGCATGCGCTCGTCGATGTCGCGGTCGAGCACGCAGTTGAAGACGTTGGCGCTGGCCGCGGCGAAGCAGCCGCCGAGCATGGTGAGCGCCACGAGGACCAGCGGCGGGACGCCGCGCGCGGCCAGGAACATCGCCGGCACGGTGGTCACCAGCAGCAGCTCGATGATCCGCGGCTTGGTCAGGTTGACGTACGCGGAGACGACGTCGCGTGCCGTCGTGCGGGCCGCGTCGCGCCGCTCGGTGGCCGAGGACTCCGCGGCGGCGTCGCCGGTCAGGTCCAGGGCGCTCACAGGCTGCACTCTCTCACGTCGGGCACCCCCGACCCAGCGGACGGCGGTGCGTGTGCGGAGCCCAGACTAGGCCGGGAGGACGCTCCGCCCCAGGCTTGCGAGGTGTGGCGTGCGTCCCCACGGGTAGGCCCTGTGGTGCGGAACGGACCGCTCGATAAGGTCGGGGTGTCGGAGTCGCCGGCGCAACCGCGGTCGGCGCCCGCCTGCTGCTCGCATCCCGGAAGGATCGCCCGTGACCGACACCCAGACCATCTCCCCGACCGAGGACGGCGTCTTCCCGGAGGGCTGGACCGACCTCGACACCAAGGCCGTGGACACCATCCGGGTCCTGGCCGCGGACGCGGTGCAGAAGGTCGGCAACGGGCACCCCGGGACGGCCATCAGCCTGGCTCCCG
>CAVQKU010000010.1:0-470571 GCA_963713165.1 uncultured Actinomycetota bacterium | reverse complement strand
AGGTCGTCGACCTCACCGACACCCTCGGCGACGCGGCGAGCCAGTTCTCCAAGCCGGTGCTCGACGCGATGACCTGGGAGGGCAAGGTCTACGCGATCCCCCAGACCGTCGACATGCAGATGGTCTTCTACCGCAGGTCGGTCCTGGAGAAGGCGGGCGTGGCGCCGCCGCAGACGTTCGCCGACCTCGTGGCGGCGGCCAAGGCCGTCACGACCAAGGACATGAAGGGCTTCTTCGCCGGCAACGACTCCGGTGTCGCCGTGCTCGCCTCGATGCTGGTCTGGGCGGCCGGCAAGGAGCAGCTGAACGCCGACCAGACCGGCATCGGCTTCGACGACGCGGACGGCTACGCGGCCTTCGCGGCCTACCGCGACCTGGTCACCTCGGGCGCGCTCCTGCGCAGCGCGTCGGCCGACTGGTTCGACGCCGGCCCGCTGACCAACGGCGAGACCGCGATGCAGTGGACCGGGCTGTGGACGCTGCCCGACGTGCAGCAGGCGCTCGGCGACGACTTCGGCGTGCTGCCCTTCCCGGCGATCGGCGCCGGCGGGCGTCCCGCGGTCCCCTTCGGCTCGTTCGGCTCGATCGTCACGGCCAAGGGCAAGGACCCGGAGGCGGCCAAGGCCTTCGTCAAGTGGCTGTGGGTCGACTCCGAGGCCGACCAGGTCGACTTCTCGAACTCCTACGGCACCCACATCCCGGCCAAGCCCGGCCTGGTCCCGCAGGCGACCAAGATCGCGACCGGCCCGGGCGCCGAGGCGGCCAGGTTCGTCGACCAGCTCGGGCACGCGCCGAGCAAGCTGTGGACGCCCGCGACGTCGAACGCCCTCACCGCGGCGCTGACCCGGGTGATCACCAAGGGCGCGGACCCGAGGAGCGAGATCGCCAGGGTCGCGGCCACGGCCAAGACCGAGATCGCCCGCGCCAAGAGCTGAGACCTCCGTGAGCACAGCGGTGACGCTGCGGGCCGGCGCGCGCCGGCGCTCGGACCGCCTCTGGTTCTGGGTGTTCACCGGCCCGTTCGTCCTCGGGCTGCTGGTCTTCGTCTACGTGCCGGTGCTGTGGAGCGTCTACCTGTCGTTCTTCGACGCGCGCAACACGGTCACGCCGACGCGCTTCGTGGGGCTCGGCAACTACGCCTACCTCCTCGGCAGCCGCGAGTTCCTGGTGAGCATGGCGACCTTCGTCGGGTTCGCGGTGCTGATCGTGCCGACGACCTTCGCGCTGTCGCTGGGCCTGGCGCTGCTCGTCGCCCGCGCCCGGGTCGCGCAGGCCTTCTTCCGCTCGGCCTTCTTCCTGCCCACGGCCTGCTCGTACGTGGTCGCCGCCCTGGTCTGGCGGCTGTCGATCTTCAACGGGGCACGGTTCGGCCTGGTCAGCTCGGGCCTGCGCGCCCTCGGGCTGGAGCCCGTGGGCTGGCTCAGCGGCGAGCACTACCTCTACTGGGTCGTGCTCGTGACGCTGCGGCTCTGGCTGCAGGCGGGCTTCTACATGGTGCTGTTCCTCGCCGGGCTCCAGCGCATCCCGACCGACACCTACGAGGCGGCCGCGCTCGACGGCGCGACCGGCTGGCGGGTCGTCCGCTGGATCACGCTGCCGCAGCTGCGCGCGACGTCGGTGGCGGTGCTCCTGCTGCTCACCGTCGGCGCCTTCCAGGCGTTCGACGAGTTCTACAACACCCTGACCCAGGTCGGCACCTACCCGCCGTACGCCCGCCCACCGCTCGTGTACCTCTACCTGGTCTCGCTCGGCCAGGGCACCCAGGACCTCGGCGTCGGCAGTGCCGGCACGGTGATCCTGACGATCGTGGTCGCCGCGCTGGGGATCGGTCAGCTCCGGGCGCTGCGTGCGCGGGGCGACGGGTGAGCACCGTGGTCGCGCGGGGTCCGCGCCGGCGGGGACCCGACGCCGCACGCTCCGTGGTGCTCACCGCCCTCGCCCTGGTCTTCCTGCTGCCCTTCTACGTGATCCTGCGCAACGCCCTCGCGACGCCGGCCGAGCTCGCCTCGGCGTCCTGGGTGTGGTGGCCGGCGCACCCGTCGCTGGCCAACCTGCACCGCCTCTTCGCCGACGAGAACGTGCGGTTCGCCCGCAGCCTGCTCAACTCCGCGGTCGTCTCGGTGCTGCAGACGGTGCTCACCGTGACCATCTCGGCCATGGCCGGCTACGGCCTGGCGAGGGTTCCGTCGCGGGCCAGCCGGCTCGTGCTCGGGCTGACCGTGCTGACCCTGATGGTGCCGACGACGGTCACCTTCGTGCCGACGTTCGTCATGGTCTCCAGCCTCGGCTGGATCTCCAGCCTGCGCGGCCTGGTCGTGCCGGTGCTGTTCTCGGCCTTCGCGACGTTCCTCTTCCGCCAGTTCTTCTCCGGCTTCCCCGTCGAGCTCGAGGAGGCGGCGGCGATCGACGGGGCCGGGCGCTGGCGCACGTTCACCCGGGTGGTGCTGCCCAACGCCTGGGGCATCTGCGCGGCGGTCGGCACGATCACGTTCCTCAACGCCTGGAACTCCTTCCTCTGGCCGCTGCTCATCGGGCAGGACCCGGCCTACCGCACCGTCCAGGTCGCGCTGAGCGCGTACACCTCGTCCCAGCGCGTCGACACCGCCCAGGTGTTCATGGGCTCGGCCGTGGCGATCCTGCCGGTGCTCGTGGTGTTCGTCGTGCTCCAGCGCCAGCTCGTACAGGGCGTCGAGCGCTCGGGCATCGACTGAGGCGCAGCTCGTCGTGCGGTCCGCACCGACGCGGTCCGCGCTCCGGCCCGACGCCTCCGCCCACGAGCCCGGTCACCACGTGAGGTGGTGAGGCCGTAGGGCCGGTGTACGCGGGCCGGCGTACGCGGGCCAGTGCCCGGGGACGTCGATCTCGATGAGGGCCACGACGCTCGGCAGCCCGCTCAGGACCCCTGAGCGGGCGGAGCCCACCAGGGTGGTCGTCGATGCGCTGCTGACGGCCGTGTCACTTCTTGGGGGCGGCCTCCGTCGTCGCGAGCGCGGCGACGAACGCCTCCTGGGGGACCTCGACGCGGCCGACCATCTTCATCCGCTTCTTGCCCTCCTTCTGCTTCTCGAGCAGCTTGCGCTTGCGGGTGATGTCGCCGCCGTAGCACTTGGCCAGCACGTCCTTGCGGATGGCGCTGATCGTCTCGCGCGCGATGACGCGGGCGCCGATGGCCGCCTGGATCGGAACCTCGAACTGCTGGCGCGGGATCAGCTGCTTGAGCTTGCCGGCCATCATCAGCCCGTACGCGTACGCCTTGTCCTTGTGCACGATCGCGGAGAACGCGTCGACCGGCTCGCCCTGCAGCAGCACGTCGACCTTGACCAGGTCGGACTCCTGCTCGCCGTCGAGCTCGTAGTCCAGGCTCGCGTAGCCCTTGGTCCGCGACTTCAGCGCGTCGAAGAAGTCGAAGATGATCTCCGCCATGGGCAGCGTGTAGCGGATCTCGACCCGGTCGGCCGACAGGTACTCCATGCCGTGCTGCACGCCGCGACGGGTCTGGCACAGCTCGAGGATCGTGCCGATGAAGTCGACCGGGGTGAGGATCGTCGCCTTGACCACGGGCTCGTAGACCTCGGCGATCTTGCCGCCGGTCGGGTACTCCGACGGGTTGGTCACCGTCAGCTCCGTGCCGTTCTCGAGCACCACGCGGTAGACCACGCTCGGCGCCGTCGAGATCAGGTCGAGGTTGAACTCGCGCTCGAGCCGCTCGCGCACGATCTCCATGTGCAGCAGGCCGAGGAAGCCGATCCGGAAGCCGAAGCCCAGCGCGCCCGAGGTCTCCGGCTCGTACGTCAGCGCCGCGTCGTTGAGCTGCAGCTTGTCCAGCGCCTCGCGGAGCTCGGGGTAGTCGGAGGCGTCGATCGGGTAGAGCCCGGCGTAGACCATCGGGTTGGGGTTCTTGTAGCCGCCCAGGTCCTGGGTCGCCGGCCGCGAGGTCTGCGTGACCGTGTCACCGACGCGGGACTGGCGGACGTCCTTGACGCCCGTGATCAGGTAGCCCACCTCTCCCACGCCGAGCGACGGGGCCTTCACCGGCTCCGGGGAGATCACGCCGACCTCGAGCGCCTCGTGCGTCGAGCGGGTCGACATCATCTGCACCTGCTCGCGGTGGCTCAGCTCGCCGTCGACGACGCGGACGTAGGTGACCACGCCGCGGTAGGTGTCGTAGACGGAGTCGAAGATCAGCGCACGCGCCGGCGCGTCCGGGTCGCCGACCGGGGCGGGGACCTGCGCGACGATCGCGTCCAGCAGCGCGTCGACGCCGTCACCCGTCTTGGCCGAGACCCGCAGCACGTCGGAGGGGTCGCAGCCGATGATCCCGGCGAGCTCGGCGGCGTACTTGTCGGGCTGCGCGCTGGGCAGGTCGATCTTGTTGAGCACCGGGATGATGTGCAGGTCCGCCTCGAGCGCGAGGTAGAGGTTCGCGAGGGTCTGCGCCTCGATCCCCTGCGCCGCGTCGACCAGCAGCACCGCCCCCTCGCACGCGGCGAGCGAGCGCGACACCTCGTAGGTGAAGTCGACGTGGCCGGGGGTGTCGATCATGTTGAGGATGTGCGGCGTGTCCGTGGGCGAGCCCGTCGAGGGCCGCCACGGCAACCGGACCGCCTGCGACTTGATCGTGATGCCGCGCTCGCGCTCGATGTCCATCCGGTCGAGGTACTGGGCGCGGGCGGAGCGCGCGTCGACGACCCCCGTGATCCCGAGCATCCGGTCGGCGAGCGTCGACTTGCCGTGGTCGATGTGCGCGATGATGCAGAAGTTGCGGATCAGCGAGGGATCGGTGCGGCCGGGAGTCGGGGCAGGGATCACCACGGAATCATTCCACGGGTCGCCCAGCCCGCCTGCCGCTCGCGCGGTTGAGCACGGTGGGCCCTCGCTGGTAGTCTGCGAGATCGTGCCTGCGAGCCAGGCGCTCAGACTTCTGCCAGCAGTCCGCTCCGCACCCCGCAAGGATCAGTCGCCCCGTGGCCAACATCAAGTCCCAGATCAAGCGCATCAAGACGAACGAGAAGGCGCGCCAGAAGAACAAGGCCGTCAAGTCGGCCCTGCGCACCCACGTCCGTCGCTTCCGCGAGGCCGCCGAGTCCGGCGACGTCGAGAAGGCCACCCTCGCCGCCCGCGCGGCCAACCGCGCGCTCGACAAGGCCGCCTCGAAGGGCGTCATCCACGCCAACCAGGCCGCCAACCGCAAGTCGGCCATCGCGAGCCAGGCCGCCAGCCTGGTCTGAGCGCTCCACAGCTCCACAGCTCTACCGTCGTCCTGGTCACCCTTGGGTGACCGGGACGTCGTGCCTCCTGGCGGGGCGGCCCGGGTCGTCGGCGGAGCCAGAGCGCGGCCGGTCCGTCAGCTGCGGCGTGCCGCAGCCACCGCGAGCAGGGCGCGCTCGAGCGAGAAGGCCGCGTCCTCGGCAGCGCCCTTGACGTCCGCGTCGGCCGTGGCCACCGCCCGCAGCGCGACCGCGAGCCCGCGCGAGTCCCACCCCCGGGCCTGGGCACGCAGGGTCTTGAGCTTCCACGGCGGCACCCCCACCTCGCGGGCCAGGTCCACGTCGCGCTGGCCGGGGGCGGCCCCGACGAGCTTGCCCAGACCGCGGATGCCCGAGGCGAGCGCGCTGGTCACGAGGACGGGCGGCACCCCGGTGGTCAGGGCCCAGCGCAGCTGCTCCATCGCGGCACCGGTGTTCCCGGCCAGGACGGAGTCGGTGACCGCGAAGCTCGTCACGTCCGCCCGGCCGCCGAAGTAGCGCCGGACGTCCTCGGCCCGGACGAGGCCCTCGGTGTCGGAGACGAGCTGCGAGGCGCCCGCGGCCAGCGCCCGCAGGTCGGCGCCGATCGCGTCGACCAGCGCCTGGGCGGCCCCCGCGTCCACGGTGCCGCCGGCCTGGCGGATCTCGGCGGCGACGAACTGCGGCAGCTCCCAGGTCTTGACCGGCGGGCAGTCCACGACGGCGACCTCGAGCGCCTTGAGCTTGTCGAGGACGCCCTTGCCCTTCTGCCCGCCGGAGTGGACGAGCACCAGGGCCACGTCCGGGAGCCGTGCGGCGGCGACCTCGAGCAGGTCGGGCGCCACGTCGGGCGACAGGTTGGCGAGATCGGTGACCACGACGGCCTTGCGCGTCGCGAACAGCGACGAGCCGCTCAGCTCGGTCAGCCGGGCCCCGTCGAGCAGGTGGGCCTCGGTGCTGCTGACCTCGACCTCCGGCGACTCCCGGCGAGCCCGGGCGAGCAGGTCGGCGACCGCGCGGTCGGCCAGCAGGCCCTCGGTCCCCGTGACGAGGGTCGTCCGACCGAACGGCGACCCCGTGGACCGCGAGCCCGTCCTCGACGCCGGTCTCGATCCACCTCGTGCCGCGGCCACGGACGTCAGCATGCCAGGACCGACCGACACACCCGCCCGTCCGGCGCGAGGAGACGCTCGGTACCCGTCCGGGCGTGTATACCTGCTCGCACGGGTCGGGTCGGTCCGGCCGACCGGTGCGCCCCGTCCGGGCCCGCACGCTGCCGGCCCGGCGCAATCCGGGCCGTCGCCGGCCGGCACGCCGAGGGGGTCGTCGTGGTCGCGCCGCTGCTGGAGGCCCTGCTGCTGCGGGTGCTGCGGCGTGGTGTGGCGGAGACCGGACCCGTGCGTCCCACCCGCCTCGTCAGCGCCGCGCACCGGGTCGACACCGCCGGCTACGTGGCCGAGCGCACCACCGTGCTGCTGCAGCGCGACGGCGCGGACCCTGAGGTGCTGCCCGCCGGGAGCCTCGTCCTGCCGTCGCTGCTCCCCGGGGCGGGGGCCTCGTACGCCGTCCTCACCCACGAGCCCGTCGACGTCCGGCTGCGGCTGGGGCCCTTCGACACCCTCGACGGGCGCACCGTCCACCAGGTCGAGCTGCGGGTCGGCCTGGCGCTGACGAGCTCGGGGGCCGGGCTGCGGGACCTGGTGGAGGCCGACGCCCGCCTCCGCGACGCCGCCGGCCACGGGTCGAGCGGACCCGACGCGCTCGACGGTCTCGGCGACCGGTTGCTGGACCGTCTCGCCCGCGAGGTGTCCGGCCGCATCACCGACGCCGTGCGCCGTCGGACGCTGGACGACCTCACCAGCCTGAGCCTGGGTGTGGTGCTCGACGAGTCGCTGCCCACCGTCTTCCTGACGGGCGCGATCGAGCGGTCGGCCCTGGAGGTCGTCGACGTCGACTGGCCCACCGAGGGTCGGGGCCGGCCCCGCGCGGTCGCCCCGCCGCCCGGCGACACCCTCCCGCTGCGCGCGGGCGTCTCGCCGTCGCCCCTCGAGCGGGGACCGGCGAGCCGGTGACCCTCGTCCACGAGTACGCGGCCGCGCGGGAGGTGGAGCCCGTGCTGGGCTCCCCGTGGCCCGGGCGCGAGCTGGCCCAGGTGCGCCGCACCGTCCGGCACGCGGCGACCGTGCCGCTGGGGCTCCTGGTCGGGGTCCAGTGGCTCTTCGTCGTCGGCCGTGGCGTGCCCGAGACCGCCGCGCTGCCCGCGCACGACTGGTGGCTGCGCCAGCTCGCACCCCTGTCGGTGCTCGACGACCCGCTCGGCGCGGGCCTCCTGCTCGCCGGCAGCGCCGCCGTCACCCTGCTGGTGCGCCGCGGGCACCGGTTCGGGCGCGGCTGGCTCCTCCCGCCCGCGGTCGTCGGGACGCTGGTCGCCCTCGGCCTGCTCCTTCGCCAGGTCGTGACCGGGGCGGAGGCCACCGCGCTCACCGTCATCGGCCTGCTCGTGTGGCTCGCCTCGACCGGGTGGGCGGTGTCGCACGCGCTGCTCGCCGGGCCGGCACCGCGGCCGCCGGTGACGAGCCGCACGGGGGCGGTGCTGCTCGCCGCCTGGGTCCTGCTGCTGCCCGGCCCGCTCGCCGTCGGTCGCTGGCTGCTCGCTCCCGACCTGCGCGCCGAGGCGCAGGCTCTCGTCACCAACACCGAGGGGCTGGGGTTCGCCGCCCTGCTCACCGCGGCGTCGGTCCGGCTGTGGCTCTTCGGCGCCCTGCTCGGCGTCCTCGTCTGGCTCGTCCTCCAGTGCTGGCCGCGCGGTGCGCGCCGTCCCTGGCGCTGGTACGCGACCCTCGCGCTCTGCGGCGCCGCCGTCCTGGAGCTGTGGTGGACGGCCCAGACCGCCGCCGACCGCCGGGTGACCGAGCTGCGCTACGGCAGCCCGGTCGCCGAGCTGCACTTCACCTGCGCGACGTGGGTCTACCCGCCCGGGCAGGACACCCCGTCCGACACCCCCACCCGGACCGTCGCCGTCACCGGCTCGGGCTGCGACACCGTCACCACGTACGCCGGCTACCACCAGGTCGCGACGAGCGGCACCGACGTCTCCGTGTCCCCCGTCGCGCTGCGCCGCCCCGGTCCGGCGGGGTCGGCCGACGAGGAAGCCCCGGGCGTCGGCTCGACGCTCCCCCGCCGGTCCACCGGACGCTCGGGCTCCCCCGGACCGGCCGGGGAACCGCGGCCACTCGTCGGCGCCCGCTACGGCGACGTGGTGGTGCTCGCCGGCTCCGACCGCTTCGACCGCACCGCCGACCAGCTGGTCGCGGTCCCGTTGCGCGGCGGTCCCGCGCTGTGGCGCTTCGTCTGCGGCGACGAGCGCGAGGTGCGGGCGCGCTTCGCCGGCGGTCAGCGGGACCCCGCGTCGACCGCGACGACACCCGGCGAACCCGGCGACGCCGTCGTCCTGACCTGCGGCGCACAGCGCCTGCGGCTGGACCCGGTGACCGGCCTGACCGCCGCGCGCTGATCACGGCGCGCTGCCTCCGCGCCGACTCCCCTCCTGCACCGGCCTCCGGCCTCCGGCCTCCTCACCGCTCGGTCGCCACGAGGACCCGCCCGTCCTCGGCCTCGACGGCGACGCCGCCGTGCTCGTTCGTGGCGAGCACCTGCATGCCGAGCCCCCGGAGCCGGGCGACGGTGCCCGGCGCGGGGTGGCCGTAGTCGTTGTCGACGCCGGCGCTCGCCACCGCCAGCCGCGCGTGGGTCGCGGCGAGGAACGCCGGGTCCTGCCGCGACGACCCGTGGTGCGGCACCTTGAGCACGTCGGCGTGCAGGTCGGCCCCCGCGGCGACGATGGCCTCCTGGCCCGCCGGCTCCACGTCCCCGGTGAGCAGGACCCGGACGCCCGCCACCGTGACCATCACGACCAGGCTCGCGTCGTTCTGCCGGCCCGACTCGTCCTCGGCGGCCACCTCCGCCGCGGGTCCCGCCCGCGGGCCGAGGACCTGCCAGCCCACCTGCCCGACGCTGCCCGCCGCGCCGACGGCCGGCGTCACCACGGCGATCCCGAGCCGGGCGGCCTCCGTGCGCACCCGGGCCGCCTCCCCGCTCGGCGAGGCGAGCGGGGAGACCCAGACCTGCCCGACCGGTCGCGCGCCGAGCACCCCGTCGAGCCCGCCCGTGTGGTCGTCGTGGAAGTGCGTCAGCACCAGCAGCGGCACCCGCCGCACCCCCAGCTCGCCCAGGCACCGACGTAGCACCGCCGGGTCGGGACCGGTGTCCACCACCACCGCGTCGTGCGGGGCCGCCCGCAGGACCAGCCCGTCGCCCTGGCCCACGTCGCACGCGACGACCACCCAGTCCGAGGGCGGCCAGCCCGGCCGCCGCGGCGGGCTGACGAGCGCGACCACCATCACCAGGCCCAGCAGCACGACCAGCCAGCGCCGGACGAGCACGTGCGGCAGCACCAGCCCCGTCGCCAGCGACGCCGCCCCGAGCCAGGTCAGGGCGAGCGGCGACGCCGGCCAGTCGCGGGCCGATCCGGGCAGCGCCGCCCCGGCGTGGGCGACCCAGAGGATCGGCTGCGCCGACCACGCCGCCCCGAACCCCAGCAGCGCGGCCAGGTGCGTGCTCGCCAGGGACGTAGCGGCCGCAGCGAACCCCAGCACCGTGGCCGGACCGACGAACGGTCCTGCCACCGCGTTGGCCAGCAGCCCCGAGACGCTCACCCGGCCGCTGATGGCGGCCACCACCGGCAGGGTCGCCAGGTGGGCGGCGAGCGGCACGGCGACGGACTCCGCCACGACGCGCGGCAGCCACCGCCCGAGCAGGGCGCTCCAGGGCCCGGCCCACCAGACGATCCCGCCGCTGGCCAGGACCGACAGCGCGAAGCCGACCGACCGCGCGAGGTACGGGTCGAGCAGCAGCAGCCCGGTGGCCGCCACCGCCAGGTGCCGCATCCCGGCCGCCCGTCCTCCGGCCCCGAGCGCGGCGAGGGCGACCAGGCCCATCGCCGCGGCCCGCAGCACGCTGGGCTCGGTGCGGCACAGGCCCACGAACACCACGACGGTGGCCAGCCCGACCACCCGCAGCACGCGTCCGCGTGCACCGGCCCAACGCGCCAGCAGCAGGCAGAAGGCGAGCAGCAGCGTCAGGTTCGCCCCCGACACCGCCGTGAGGTGGGACAGCCCGGTGGTGCGGAAGTCCTCCACCACCCCGGGCGTGAGCCCGGCGGTGTCCCCGAGCACCAGCGCAGGGACGAGCGCCCGGGGCTCGGGCGCCCGGTGGGCCACCGAGGCCCGCAGCCCGTGCCGCACGCGCTCGACCAGCTGGAGCGAGACCGGCGGCGCGCGCACGGGCGAGCCCGGACCACGGACGCGGAGCACCGCGCCATACGGGTCGCCGGGGTCGGCCCGCTCCAGGCGCCCCTCGATCCGGACCCGGGTGCCCACCGGCCAGCCGCTCCACACGGGCACGGCGGAACCGGTCGCGACGAGGAGCACGGGCGTCCGGGTGCGCCAGGACCGACCCCGGCCGTCCAGCCCGACGGCGACGACCGGCAGGCTCGCGTACGCCGGGCGGACCCCCCGGGCCGGGTGGACCCGGGCGTCGCCGCGCACCTCGACGACCGCCGTGGCCACAGCGCGCTCGCCGGCCAGGGTCGCGACCGGTCCGGTGGCCAGCACCTCCGCCCGCAGCGCACCGCTCCCCCCGGCGACCGCGAGCACGCAGGCGACCGCCGTCAGCAGCACCGAACCGCGTCGCCAGGCCACCAGCCCCACGAGGACGGGCAGGAGGACCACCGCGCCCCAGACCGCCGCCGACCCCGACGTCCCGAGCCAGGCCCCCGCCCACGCCCCCGAGGCGACGGCGACCATCCGCAGGTCGTGCCCGGCTGCCGCCGCCCCGCCGCTCACACCCGGACGTGCGGGGCGAGCCGCGCGTACGTCTTCGGCCCGATGCCGTCGACCTCCTGCAGCTCCTCGACCCGGGAGAAGCGGCCGTGCTGGGAGCGCCAGTCGAGGATCTTCTGCGCGGTCACCGGTCCGACGCCGGGCAGGCCGTCGAGCTGCGCGACGCCCGCCCGGTTCAGGTCGACCACGACGCCCGACCCGCCCGACCCGCCCGACGACCCCGACGACCCGGAGGACCCCGAGGAGGCCGCCCCGCCCGGCGAGCCCGACGAGCCCGAGGCCGTCCGCACCTCCCCTGCGGGGTGCCTGGTCGTGCCGATCACGACCTGGACCCCGTCCTCGAGCGGCTGGGCGAGGTTGAGCTCGTCGGGGTCGGCGTCGCGCCGCAGCCCGCCTGCCGCCTCGATCGCGTCCTCGACGCGGGCACCCGGGTCGAGCCGCACGAGCCCGGGCCGGCGGACGGCGCCGAGCACGTGGACCACCGGCCCGGCGGCCGACGCGGGGTCGCGGGCTCCCGCACCCGGCGGAGCGGACGCCGAGGGGGACGCCGAGGGGGACGCCGAGGCGTCGGGGCCGCCGCCGGGCGCCGGTCCGGCGCTCTGGACCACGCTGGGCGCCGCGACCGCCTCCGGGCGCGCCTGCAGCCAGGACCACCCGCCCCAGGCCAGCCCGACCACGAGCACGGCCGCGACGACCGCCAGGTGCCACGGGGTGAACCGCCGCGGCGGCTCGAGGTCGTCCGGCCCGACGCGTCGACCGGGGTCCGAGGTCGTGATGCCACCGGAGCGCGCCGCCGGCGCGTCCTCCCCCGCCTCGTCGTCGAGCACCCCGGCCGCGCGCCGAGGACCGGCCTCGCCGCCCCCCAGCAGCCGGGCCAGCCGCTCCCGGGCCAGGGCGGCGAGCTCGGGGTCGGGCGGAGGGTGTCGTCGGGCCACACCCGTGTTGTACGGACGCGGCACCGGTCGTGCCGTCGGCCCGCCGGGCTGTGGACGAGGCGGGAGCCTGGCGGACCGGCCTGTGGACGACCGGCACGCACCGTCGCAGCGGCCGGGGTGGAGAGCCGCACCGCTCTCCGGTGGCCGTCGGCGCCCGTGGGTCCGCAGGGCGTCGGGAGGCGCGGGCTCGGCCCCGCGCCCGTTAGAGTCCGGCCGGAACGGTCGGTGGCGGGAAGGTGTCGTGACGGTGACGGGTCCGAGGCGCGTCTGGCGTGCGGCACCGGCGACGCTGATCGCCGTCAGCGTCCTCAGCGTGCTGGCCGCCACCGCGGTCCTGGGGCTCGCGTACCTGATCCACCGCCGCGAGGGCTCGGTGTGGATCCCGGGCGCGCTGGGCCTGCTGGCCCTGCTCGCCCTGCTCTACGCGTGGCGCTTCGGCCTCCACCCGCGCCTGGTCGCCGACGACGACGGGGTGCACGTGCGCAACCCCTTCTCCTCGCGCTCCTTCGACTGGCACGACATCACCCTCGTCGCGCCCGGGGAGAACGGCCTCGTGGTCGGCTCCGACGACGGCGTCGCCGAGGCGTGGTGCGTGCAGAAGTCGACCTTCTCGCTGCGCCGGGGCCGCTTCACCCGGGCGGACGCGGTCGCCCACGAGCTGATCGACGAGCTCGAGCTGCGCCACCCGCCGCTGGAGGACGCCGAGACGGGCCTGCGCATCCGCCGCGCGCGTCCCGACGAGGCGCGGCTGCTGACCCGCATCGAGCGGGCCGCCGGCGAGGAGCACCTCGAGCACCTCTTCCCCCCGGAGGAGTTCCCGTACCCCGTCGGCGAGCTGACCAGCCGCTGGCGCCGTCTCCTGCACGACCCGTCGGCCCGCGTCTTCGTGCTGGAGCGCGAGGAGGACGCCCTCGGCTTCGTCGCCTTCTCCTCGTCGGGCGAGGTGCTGCACCTCGGCGTCGTGCCCCACCGGACGCGCCGCGGCTACGGCTCGGCACTCCTGGAGTTCGCCGTTCGTGAGATGGACGACGGCGGCGAGCCCGAGGCCACGCTGTGGGTGCTGGAGGGCAACGCGGGCGCGCGGGCCTTCTACCGCAGCCACGGCTGGGTGGAGGGCGAGGAGCGCCGGCCGTGCCGCTACCGGCCGAACCCGCAGGAGATCCGCATGACCAAGCAGCTGCGTCGCCGCCCGCGCCGCGCCGCGTGAGGGCCGGCACCGCCGTACGCCCGGCCTGGGACAGCACGCCGACCCGCCGCCGCCCGGGCGCCGCGCTGGTGGCGGCCCTGGTCCTGCTGGTGCCCGCGCTGGCCGGGACGCTGCTCCGCGTCGACGCCCCGACCGACGACACCGGCGCGATGCTGGCGTCCTTCGTCCCGTACGCCCTCCCGCTCTACGCGCTCGTCCTGCTGCTGCTGCTCGTCGCGCTGGTCCGGGCGCGGCGGCGTGCCCCGGTGGCCGTGCTGGCCGTCGTCGTGGCGGCGCTGACCGCGCTGCACGTCAGCTGGGTCGCCCCGTCCTTCGTGCCGGACGACCGTCCCGTCGCCGGACCCTCGTTCACGGTCCTGGCCCAGAACGTCTACCTCGGTCGGGCCGACACCGGCCACCTGGCCGAGGTGGCCGCCGGCGCCGACGTCGTCGTGCTGAGCGAGACCGACCGCCGCTTCCTCGCGCGGCTCCAGACGCCGGCCTGGAACGACCGCTTCCCGTACGCGGTCGGCGCCCTGGGCGGGCCCCCGAGCGACACCACGGTCTTCTCCCGCTTCCCGCTGACCGACTCCCATCCGCTGGGGAGCTCGCCGGCCACCCAGTGGGTGACGACCGTCGACGTGCCCGGCAGATCGCCCGTGCGGCTGCTCGGTGCGCACCCCTGCAACCCCTACTGCGGCGGCGGGGCCTTCGCCGCCGACCACGCCGCGCTGGAGGCGGCGGTGCGCGACAACCTGTCGATGCCGCTCGTGGTGGCCGGCGACCTCAACGCCATCGACGACCACGCCCCGCTGCAACGGCTGCGCGCCGACGGGATGCGCAGCGCGACCGACCTGGTCGGGGCGGGCTGGGTGCCGACGTGGCCCACGAACCGGGCCTTCCCCCCGCTGCTGCCCATCGACCACGTGCTCGTCGACGACCGGTTGACCGTCACCTCGCTCGAGACGGTACCCATGCCCGGCAGCGACCACCTGGGGCTGCTCGCCACCCTCGCCGGGACCGGCTGAGCGGTGCCGGCCCCTGCCCGCCTCGCGGGCGGGGACACGAGGACCTCCGCGGGTGCGTCGGAACCAGCAGTCCCCGCTCCACCCCGGGTCGTCACCACCTCACCTCGGCGTGGTCGCCGTCCCCGACCCGGGTGTGGTCAGGACAGCTGGCGCCCGGGCACGATGCTGACGAGCTTCGGCGCGCGCACGATGACCTTGGCCACCTCGCGCCCGGCCAGAGCGCGGACGACGCCCTCGTCGGCCAGGGCGGCCGTCCGCAGCTCCTCCTCGCTCACGTCGGGCGAGACCTCCAGGCGGCCGCGGACCTTGCCCTGCACCTGCAGCACGCAGGTCACGGTCTCGGCGACCAGCAGGGCCGGGTCGACCTGCGGCCAGGCGGCGTCGGCGACCGACGGCGCGTGGCCCAGGCGCTCCCACATCTCCTCGGCGGCGTACGGGGCGACGAGGCTCAGCGCGACCGTGACGACCTCGGTAGCCTCGCGGACGGCGGGGTCCCCCGCGCCCGGCCCGGCGTCGATGGCGCGGCGGGTGGCGTTCACCAGCTCCATCACCCGCGCCACCGCCACGTTGAAGCGCTGCGTCTCGACCGCGCTGGTCACCTCCGACAGCAGCCGGTGCGTCTCGCGGCGCAGCGCGGTGTCGCCCGTCCGCGGGTCGGTGCCCGGCGCGCTCGTGACGTCGCCCGCGACCCGGTAGGCGCGCTGCAGGAACTTCAGCGAACCCGCCGGCGACACGTCGGCCCAGTCGATGTCCTCCTCGGGCGGCCCGGCGAAGACGACCGTCAGCCGGATGGCGTCGACCCCGAACGCGTCGATCTGCGCGCCCAGGTCGACGCCGTTGCCCAGCGACTTGCTCATCGCCCGGCCCTGGTTGATGACCTGGCCCTGGTTGAGCAGGCGGCGCATCGGCTCGACGAAGTCGACCAGGCCCATGTCGAAGAGGACCTTGGTGAAGAAGCGCATGTACAGCAGGTGCAGGATCGCGTGCTCGACGCCGCCGACGTACTGCGCGACGGGCATCCAGCGGCGCACGTCGTCGGGGTCGAAGGGCGCCTCGGTGCTGCCCGGGCTGCAGTAGCGGAAGAAGTACCACGAGGAGTCGACGAACGTATCCATCGTGTCGGTGTCGCGCATGGCCGGGCCGTCGCACCGCGGGCACGAGACGTTGACCCAGTCGGTGGCGCTGGCCAGCGGCGACGTGCCCTTGGGCGCCAGCGCGGCACCGGTCAGGTAGGGCAGCTCCACCGGCAGCTGGTCGTCGGGCACGGCGACCTCGCCGCAGGCCGGGCAGTGGATGATCGGGATCGGCGCGCCCCAGTAGCGCTGGCGGCTCAGCAGCCAGTCGCGCAGCCGGAAGGTGACCGCCGACTCCCCGACACCGTCGTCCTGCAGCTGGGCGACGATCCGCTCGACGCCGGCGGTCTTGTCGGTCAGTCCGTCCAGCGGGCCGGAGGAGACGTACGCGCCCTCGCCCGGGGTCGCGACACCGGTCTCGGCCGGGTCGGGCAGGCCCGTGTCGACGACGACCCGCACCGGCAGGTCGTGCGCTCGGGCGAAGTCGAGGTCGCGCTGGTCGTGCGCCGGCACGGCCATGACCGCACCGGTGCCGTACTCGGCCAGCACGTAGTCGGCCGCGTAGACCGGGATCTGCTCGCCGTTGACGGGGTTGGTGGCGTGCACGCCCAGGAAGACCCCGGTCTTGGGCCGGTCGGTCGACTGGCGCTCGATCTCGGTGATCCGCTTGGTCTGCTCCAGGTAGGCCTCGAAGGCGGGGCGCGCAGCGTCGGTGACGATCTCCGCGGCCAGCGCCGCCTCCGGTGCGACGACGAAGAACGTGGCGCCGAACAGCGTGTCCGGACGCGTCGTGAACACGCGTACGGGCTCCTCGCGCACCGAACCGTCACCCAGCGTGACCGCAAAGTCGACGTAGGCGCCCTCGGAGCGACCGATCCAGTTGCGCTGCATGGCCAGCACCCGGTCGGGCCAGCCGCCCTCCAGCTCGCCCATGTCGTCCAGCAGCCGCTGGGCGTACTCGGTGACCCGGAAGTACCACTGGGTCAGCTGCCGCTTGGTCACCGTCGTCCCGCAGCGCTCGCAGGCGCCCTGGACGACCTGCTCGTTGGCCAGCACCGTCTGGTCCTGGGGGCACCAGTTGACGAAGCTCGCCTTGCGGTAGGCCAGCCCGCGCTCGCGGAAGCGCAGGAAGAGCCACTGCGTCCAGCGGTAGTACTCCGGGTCGGAGGTGTGCAGCCGCCGCGACCAGTCCAGGCTCAGCCCGTAGCGCCGGAACGACGTCGCCTGGGTCTCGATGTTGGCGTACGTCCACTCGGCCGGGTGCGTGCCGCGCTGGATGGCGGCGTTCTCGGCCGGCAGGCCGAAGGAGTCCCAGCCGATGGGGTGCAGGACCTCGTGACCGGTCAGGCGCAGGTAGCGCGCCGGGATGTCGCCCATGACGAACGCCTCGGCGTGGCCCATGTGCAGGTCGCCGGAGGGGTACGGGAACATGTCGAGCACGTACGCCCGCGGCTTCGCGCCCGGCCCGTCCGCCTCGTCGCGCGCGACGAACGTGCCCTCGGACTCCCAGAAGCGCTGCCAGCGGTGCTGGGCCGCCACCGCGTCGTAGCGGTCCGGCTCCGCGCGCTCCGCCTCGTGGCCGGGCACAGCCTCCGTCGTGCTCATGGTTCGGTCTCCTCGGTCGGTGGTCCGGGCATGAAAAAACCCCTGTGCCCGACGGCACGAGGGGCAGCCGCGCAGCGTGCGCCGCGCGGCTAGGTAAGCAGGAGCATCCCGGACATGGGCCGGAGTCTACCGCCCGGGCCGTCGGCCGCCCCGCCGTGCGACCACCGCCGGGTCAGGGACGCTCCGGGCGCCGCGATCGCCGCCAGCGGGCCACCACGACCCCGGCCACGAGCGAGCCGCCGGTGCCGAGGGTGAGGTCGCCCAGGGTGTCGGGGTAGACGTAGGCGTACGTCGGCAGGTGGCGCAGGAAGGCGGCGTACTCCCCCAGCTCCCACAGCAGGGCCGCGGTCACGCCGAAGCCGAGCGCGACCATGACCAGGACGCCGGCGCCGGTCCGCCGGCCCGGCGCCCACGCCACCAGCACCCCGGCGGTCAGGAGCAGCCAGTGCCCGAAGTGGCTGACGTCGTCCCACCAGCTCACGGTGTCGAAGTAGTTCAGCCGGTTGCCCAGCAGGTCGGAGAGCCACGGCAGCGTGACCAGCAGGTCCGCGCCCCAGGGGAAGGCGCGACCGGCCCACGCGCGGCGACCGCGCAGCCACCACCAGATCGGCACCGCGAGCGCGCCGAGGGGGTAGACGACGAGCCGGAGCCCTGCGCCCTTGGCCTTGAGGTTCGTCAGGTCGGGGTGCACCAGCGCGACGAGCAGCAGCACGACCAGCGCCACCTTGGCCGCCAGGTCGAGCCCGAGCAGGACCCGCCCCCTCACCACTGGTCCCCCGTCACCACGGGCATTGGCCCGGGCACCGGCCCGCGGGACGTCGGCCCGGGCACCGGCCCGCGGGACGTCGGCCCGGGTGCCGGCCGGCGGGACGTCGTCCCGATTGTCGGCCCGCGGGACGTCGGCCCGGGCACCGGCCCGCGGGACGTCGGCCCGATTGCCGGCCCGCGGGACGTCGGCCCGCTTGCCGGCCCGCGGGACGTCGGTTTCCCATGAAGGCATGGGAAACCCTCACTCAGCACGGCAAATCTGCCGTGCAGAGTGGCGGGACACCAAGAAAGCATGGGAAACCGACCGGCGCGCGGACGACCGCGCGGACACCGCCCGGAAGCCGGAGCGGGACCGGAGGAGGACCGGAGGCGCCGAGCGAGGCGCGAGCGACGCACAGGCGACGGGCGCCGGGTCGTACGCCCGGAGGTCCGTCAGCGACGGCCCAGCCGGCGCTCGCCGCTGGCGCCGCGCTCGTAGGACAGGCCGTAGTGGCTGTAGATCGTCGGCTCGAGCTCAGAGGTGAGCTCCCCGTCGGTGTCGATCGACGGGGCGTCCTTGGCCGTCTTCTTGTCGGTGGTCACGCGGACCTGCTTCGGGCTGACCGTCGCCCCGACGAGGGGGACGAAGACGAGCTTGGCGGGCACGCCGCGCTTGACGCTGGCGAAGGCCGGCTGGTCGCTGGAGGTGTCGAAGTAGACGCCCTCGAGGGAGCCGATCTTGGACCCCGTGGCGTCCACCACGGTCAGGCCCTGCCAGTCACGGATGTCGCCGACCTCGACCACGCTGCTCACGGTTCTGCCTCCTCGCTGGCGCGCCGACGTGGCACGGCCGATCACGAGCCTAGTGGCCGGGTCCGCGCTCAGGCCGCGTGCCGCTGCTGCGCCTCCCACGCGCTCGCCAGCATGTCGCGCAGCGAGTGCCGCATCTCCCACCCGAGGTCGCGCGCGGCCAGCTCGCCGGAGGCGACGATGCGGGCCGGGTCGCCGGGGCGCCGGGCGGCGACCTCGGGGGTGAAGTCGATCCCCGTCACCTCGGCGGCGACGTCCATGATCTGACGCACCGAGACGCCGTCGCCGCTGCCCAGGTTGTAGACGGCCTCGAGTTCCTGCCCGGACTCCAGGGCCTTGGCCGCCACCACGTGCGAGTGCGCGAGGTCGGCGACGTGGACGTAGTCGCGCACGCAGGTGCCGTCGGGCGTGGCGTAGTCGTCGCCGTTGATCCGCGGGGTGCCGCCGCGCTGCAGCATCTGCAGCACCAGCGGGAAGAGGTTGTGCGGGCTCGTGTCGTAGAGGTCGGGCGTCGCCGAGCCCACCACGTTGAAGTAGCGCAGCGAGGTGTGCGCGAGGCCGCCGCCGGCCAGCTCCGCGGCGCGGGCCTGGTCGGCGATCAGCCACTCCCCGATCAGCTTGCTCTGCCCGTACGGCGACTCCGGGCGCGTCGGCGTCTCCTCGGTGACGAGGTCGACGTCGGGGGTGCCGTAGGTGGCCGCGGAGCTGGAGAAGACGATCCGGCCCACGCCCTCGGCGTCCATCTGCTCGAGCAGGGTGGCCGTGCCGGTGACGTTCTGCTGGTAGGTCAGCAGCGGCTGCGAGACCGAGACCCCGGCGTACTTGAAGCCCGCGAGGTGCACGACGCCGGTGACGCCGTGGTCGCGCAGGGCGTGGCGCACGAGGTCGCCGTCGAGGATGGTGCCCCGTACGAACGGCACGTCGTCCGGCACGAACTCGGGGTGGCCGCTGCTCAGGGAGTCGACGACCACGACCTCCTCGCCCGCCTCCCGGAACGCGCGCACCACGTGCGAGCCGATGTAGCCCGCGCCTCCGGTGACCAGCCAGGCCATGCCTCCGCCTCTCCTCGACCGGCCGCGGACCGAACCGCGGCGCGCGACCTCACCTGTGAAACGCGTCCGTCACGAACGCGTGAGAACTGTCATGCCGCCGTAACCGACCGCACCGCCGGCGCAACACGCGAGCAGCAGAGTTCTGAACGCCATCCTCGCGTGCCGCCACCACCGCGGCACGGGCAGGTCCCCCGGGAGCAGTCCGACCGTCGTCCCGTCCTCACTGCAGGAAGAAGCAAGCATGACTCCACTCGACGTGAACTCCGGCGACACCGCCTGGATCCTCACCTCAGCCGCGTTGGTGCTGCTGATGACGCCGGGCCTGGCGCTGTTCTACGGCGGCATGGTGCGGGCCAAGACGGTGCTGAACATGATGATGATGAGCTTCGGGGCGCTGGCCTCGATCTCGGTCGTCTGGGTCCTCTGGGGCTACTCGATGGCCTTCGGCGACGACGTCGGCGGCGGCCTGCTGGGCAACCCGCTGCAGTACTTCGGACTCAAGGGCCTGATGGAGGACACCGGGGCCGGCCTGCCGACCATGGCCTTCGTCGGCTTCCAGGCCGTGTTCGCGATCATCACCGTCGCCCTGATCTCGGGCGCCATCGCCGACCGGGCCAAGTGGGGCACCTGGATGATCTTCACGGTCGTCTGGGCCACGATCGTCTACTTCCCCGTCGCGCACTGGGTCTTCGACTTCTCCGTGACCGAGGACGACGGCACCGTCTCCCACGTCGGCGGCTGGATCGCCAACAACCTCAAGGCGATCGACTTCGCCGGTGGCACCGCGGTCCACATCAACGCCGGTGTCGCGGGCCTCGCCCTGGCGATCGTGCTCGGCCGCCGCGCCGGCTGGAAGCGCGACCCGATGCGCCCCCACAACCTGACCCTGGTCATGCTCGGCGCCGGCCTGCTGTGGTTCGGCTGGTTCGGCTTCAACGCCGGCTCGGCCCTCACCGCCGGCAACTCCGCCTCGGTCGTCTGGGTCAACACGATGGTCGCGACCGGTGCCGCCGCCCTCGCCTGGCTCGTCACCGAGCGGATCCGCGACGGCCACGCCACCTCGCTCGGCGCCGCGTCGGGCATCGTCGCCGGCCTCGTCGCGATCACCCCGTCGTGCTCCTCGGTGAGCCCGGTCGGCGCGATCCTCGTCGGCGCGATCGCCGGTGCACTCTGCGCCCTGGCCGTCGGCCTGAAGTACAAGCTGAACGTCGACGACTCGCTCGACGTCGTCGGCGTCCACCTCGTCGGCGGCCTCTGGGGCACCATCGCCGTCGGCTTCTTCGCCACCGCGGCGGCCCCGGCCGGGGTCGACGGCCTCTTCTACGGCGGCGGCGTCGACCAGCTGTGGCGCCAGGCCGTCGGCGCGCTCGCCGTGCTGGTGTTCAGCTTCGCGCTGACCCTGGTCATCGGCCTCGCGCTGGAGAAGACGATCGGCTTCCGCGTGGCCGAGGGCGTCGAGCTCGAGGGCGTCGACAGCGTCGAGCACGCCGAGAGCGCGTACGACCTCGGTAACCTCGCCGGCACCCTGCGCTCCACCGGGGCGCTCGGGTCCACGCCGGCCCACCGCACCGCAACCGCTGACAAGTCCGCCGACAGGTCCGCCGACACGTCGGCCGAGAAGGGAGTCAACGCGTGAAGCTCGTGACCGCGATCATCAAGCCGCACATGCTCGACGAGGTGAAGAGCGCCCTGGAGTCCTTCGGGGTCGAGGGCATGACCGTCAGCGAGGCCAGCGGCTTCGGCCGCCAGCGGGGGCACACCGAGGTCTACCGGGGCGCGGAGTACACCGTCGACCTGGTCCCCAAGGTCCGCCTCGAGGTGCTGGTGTCCGACGACGACGCCACCGACATCGTCGACGTGCTCGTCAAGAGCGCCCGGACGGGTCGCATCGGTGACGGCAAGGTCTGGTCGGTGCCGGTCGACGACGTCGTCCGTGTCCGCACCGGAGAGCGCGGCACCGATGCGCTCTGACGCCCGCTGACCGACCCCGACCGCTCGACACAACACTCGACCGACTCGGACCGACTCGGACCGACTCCGACCGCCCCGACCGACTCGGACCGACACTGACTGACTCGCCGGCGCAGGACCACGACCTGAGGTCCGCGCTCACCACACGACGGCTCGACGCCGCGGTCCGGTCCTCCTGGGAACCCCAGGCGGGGCCGGGCCGTCGGCGTTCGATGACCGCCACCGTGGAGGAGGGCCTCGCCGCGCTCTTCACGTCGGTCTCGCCCCCGTCCTCGGGGGTCGCCCTGGCCTGCGTGGGCAGCCTCGCCCGCCGCGAGCTGGGCCCGCGCTCCGACCTCGACCTCGTGCTGCTGCACGACGGCCGCCTCGCCCGCGCGGCCGGCGGCCTGGACGCGCTGTCCGAGCGGCTCTGGTACCCGCTGTGGGACGCGCGGGTCAAGATGGACCACTCCGTGCGCACGCCCGCCGAGTGCGGTGCCGTGGCGGGACGCGAGCTCAGCGCCGGGGTCGGCCTGCTCGACCTGCGCCTGGTCGCCGGGGACGCCGCGCTCGTCAGCGGCGCGCGGACCGCCCTGCTCGGCGCCTGGCGCACGAACGCCCGCCGCCGGCTCCCCGAGCTGCTCGACGCGCTGGAGGAACGCTGGTCGGCGGCCGGCGACGCCGCCTTCCTGCTGGAGCCCGACCTCAAGGAGGCCCGGGGCGGGTTCCGGGACATGACGATGCTCCGGGCGCTCGCGGCCACCTGGCTCACCGACCGCCCGCACGCCGGGGTCGAGGCGCCGTACGGACGCCTCCTCGACGTCCGCGACGCCCTGCACCTCGCCTCCGGGCGCACGCTCGACCGGCTGCTGGCCGGCGAGGTCGACGAGGTCGCCCGCACCCTCGGCCACGACGAGCCCGACGACCTGCGCCGCGAGGTCAGCATCGACGCCCGCCGCGTCGCGCACGCCGTCGACCTGACCGTGCGGGCCGCGCGTCAGGCCGTCCCCGTACGCCGGGTGCTCGGCTTCGCCCGGCGTGAGCGCGGCCCGGAGTACCGGGCGGTCGGCCACGGGCTGATCGTGACGGGCGCCCCGGGCGCCCAGGAGGTCGGGCTCGAACGGGCCGACGTCGCCGACGACCCGCTCGTCGGGCTGCGCGCCGCGGCGCTGGCCGCCGGGCAGGGGCTGCTGCTCGCCCCCGTCACCGCCGCCAACATCGGGGCCCGGATCAGCCCGCTGCCCGACCCCTGGCCCGAGCCGGCGCGGGAGTCGCTGCTCGGCCTGCTCGCCGCCGGGCCCGACCTGCTCGGGGTGTGGGAGGCGCTGGACCTGTCCGGCGCCATCACCTGCTGGCTGCCGGAGTGGGCCGCCATCCGGGCCAGGCCGCAGCACAACCCGCTGCACCGGCACACGGTCGACCGCCACTCGGTGCAGACCGTCGTCGAGGCCCACCGCCACCTCACCGAGGTCGAGCGCCCGGACCTGCTGCTGCTCGCCGCCCTGCTGCACGACATCGGCAAGCTGCCGGGCGCGGGCGCGGACCACCCGGCCGTCGGCGCGCCGATCGCCCGCGCGGTGGCCGACCGCGTCGGCCTCGCCCCCGCCGACGTCGACCTGGTGGAGCTGCTCGTCCGCGAGCACCTGACCCTCGCCGAGCTGGCCACGCGCCGCGACCACGCCGACCCCCGTACGCAGGACGCGCTCGCCACCGCGGTCGGAGGCCGCAGCGACGTGCTCGCGCTGCTCCGCGCCCTGACCGCCGCGGACGCGCGTGCGGCCGGACCGGCCGCCTGGTCACCCTGGCGCGCCTCGTTGATCACCTCGCTCGCCGACCACGTCGACGGCCTGCTCGTCGAGGGGCCGTCGGCCCGTCCGGACCTGGAGAGCCTGGTCGACGTCGGCCTGGCCCGCTCGGTCGCGCTCGACGACCGCCCGCGGGTCCGGGTGGCCCCGCGACCCGGTGGCGTCGAGCTGCTCGTGGCCGCGCCGGACCGGCTCGGGCTGTTCAGCGACACCGCCGGACTGCTCGCGGCGCACGGGGTGCAGGTCCGGGCCGCGGTGCTGCACACCGTCGACCTGCCCGGCGGTGCGGTCGCGGTGAACACCTGGCGCGTGGACAAGGAACGCGTGACCGACGTGCCCGACGCCGCCTTCCTGGTCCAGCAGCTCGAACGCCTCGCCGCCGGCGACCGACGCGCGCTCGACCCCGTGCGCCGGCGGGAGTCCCGCGCCGAGCCCGAGCCCGCCCAGGTGCACGTCGAGGCCGTCGGCGACGCGAGCGAGTCGGCGTCGGTGCTCGAGGTCCGGACCGGTGACCGGCCAGGCCTGCTGTGGGCGCTGGGTGCCTCGCTCAGCGCGGCCGGCCTCTCGATCCGCTCGGCGCACGTCTCGACGCTGGCCGGGCAGGCGATCGACACCTTCTACGTCACCGAGCCCGGCGGCGCCCGACCCGGCACCGAGCGCGACCGGCAGGCCCTCGACGCGCTGACCGCGGCCGCCCGGGCCGAGACGCCGTCGAGCACCACGCCACACTGACCGTCGTGCCCGGTCGTGTCCTCTACGCCAGCTTCGCCACCCAGCACCTCAGCGGCGGTGTCGAGGTCCACCTGCGCCACATCGCCCTGCTGCGGGCCGCGGGCGTCGAGGCGTCGCTCTGGCTCCCGGAGCCCGCGGTGCCGGCGTGGATGGGTGCCGTACCGGTGGTCAGCGGGGCGAGCATCGAGGTCGGCGCCGACGACGTCGTGCTCTACCCCGAGGCACCGGTGCTGCCCGGGGTCGACCCGGCGCCCGGCGCGCGGAAGGTCGTGTTCAACCAGAACCACTTCTACACCTACGCCACCTGGGCCGCGCCCGCCTCGACCTACCCCGGCTGGGACCCGGCGCCGGTCGGTCTGGTCGGTGTCGCGCGAGTCGGTGGCCGTGATCTCGGCCCTGCACCCGGACCTCGCGGTGCACCGGGTGCCGCCGCCGGTGGACCCTGACCTGTTCCGGCCGGCGCAGCGCAAGGCCGGGGTCGTGTTGCTGCCCAAGAAGCGGCCGCACGAGGGGCGCCTGCTCGAGCGTCTCCTCCAGCTGGACCCGCGCACCGCGACGGGGCCGGTCGTCGTCATCGCCGACCTCCCCCGTTCCGAGGTCGTCCGCACGCTCGCGGAGGCGCGGGTCTTCGTGTCCCTCTCGCACACCGACAGCTTCGGGCTGCCCGTCGTCGAGGCGATGCTCGCCGGCTGCCTGGTCGTGGGCTACGACGGCGGCGGCGGGACCGAGCTGTTCGAGGCCCCGGGCGCCTGGCGGGTGCCCGAGCAGCGGCCGCTGCTCGTCGTGGACCAGGTCGCGGAGGTCCTGGCCGACGCCGGGCAGCATGCCGCCCTCGCCGCCGCGAACCGGGCCTGGGCCCTCGAGCGCTACTCCCCCGACGCCGTGGCGCCCGCCCTGCACGAGGCGCTTGCCGCCGTACGCCGCACCCCGGGCGCTGCCGCCACCGCCGTCCACCCGAGCCGCTGGCTCGACCACATGCCGCCCTTCTTCACGAAGACGGGCTGAGCGTCCCGAGCGCGCAGCCCCCCGGGCGAGTGCGGCCCGGCCAGCCCGACGACCGGAGCGCGCACGCCTTCTCCCTCGACGCGTACGGCACCGACGCCGCCGCCGACGAGGTCAGGCGCTTGGACGAGGCTCGCGCGACGCGTCGCGGAGCGCGGGGACCAGCTGCTCCAGCAGGCGCGGCACGAGCAGGTCGACGAGGTCGTCGAGGTCGGCGGTCGGCTCGGGGGTCCGCGTCATCTGCTCCATGCGCCGCGGAGGCACGGGAGCGGGCCGGGAGTACGTCGGCGTCGCGGAGCGCCTGGCATCAAGAGGGGCATCGGGAGGGGCGTCGAGCGTGGCGTCGAGGTCGGCCACGGCCGCGCCGACCTGGCGGTGCAGGTCGTCGAGGAGCTGCCGGAGCGCCTGGAGGTCGGGTGCGGGCCGGTCCTCGCGCTGCGCGGGGGAGGTCATGCCCCGAGCCTGCCACGCACCCGCGGCGTCGACCGGCGCGGCGCCGGGCGCGGAGGCCCGACCAAGCCGCGTCATTCGCCGGGGCCGACGCCCTGGAGCTGGCGCTCCAGCTGGAACACCTGCGGCACGAGCTCCCAGGCCTCGTCCGGAGCACCGTCGGTGGCGAAGAGCGCGGCCATCTCGGCCTGCCAGCGCCGGTTGACCGCGGTGGCGGCCACCCGGGCCTGAGCGGCGTCGAGGTCGTCGGCCTCGACGTAGCCGATCAGCGTGCCGTCGTCGCGCAGGAAGAGCGAGTAGCGCCGCCAGCCCGCGTCGCGCAGCGCGACCAGCAGCTCCGGCCACACCCGCCGGTGGACCTCGCGGTACTCCTCGAGGCGGGCCGGGTCGACGTGCCCGACGAGGCAGTACTCAGGCACGCGGGTCCGGCGCGTCCTCGACCACGATCACCTCGAGCGTCCGGGGTCCGTGGACGCCCTCGACGCGGTTGAGCTCGATGTCGCTGGTGGCGCTCGGGCCGCTGATCATGGTCGTCGGCCGGGTCGGCTCCAGGCGGGCGAGCGCCTGCGGGACGTCGGCGCACACCTGGCGGGCCTCGACCACGCACAGGTGGTAGTCGGGCACGAGCGTGACGACCCGACGCCCCTGCCCCGCCGTGCCGTCGAGCACGAGCGTCCCGGTCGCCGCGACCGCGAGCGCGCAGCGCGTCAGGACCCCGTCGACGTGGTCGAGGGCGTCGACGCTCAGCGGACCGTCGGCACCGGGGTCCGGAACGACCTCCACGCCCGCGTCGCGGGCCGCCGCGTGCCAGGACGCGTCGAGGCCGTCCGGCACGGCGATCGACCGGGCACCACGCTCGCGCAGGGCCTCGACGACGGCGGACACGAGGCCGTCCGGGGTGGTCCGGCGCACGAGCGCCTTGTAGTCGAGCAGCCGGTCGACCAGCACCTCGACCAGCTCCGGAGCACCGTCCTCGGGGCCGGCGTCGTCGCGCCGGTAGTCGCGCGCGAGATCGGCGTAGGCCAGGTCGGGCGGTGGCGCCAGCCGGTGCGCGTCGGCGATCCGCCCCAGGACGTCGTCCCGCGCGCTCACCGCTGCCCACCCGTGCCCTGGTCGCCGTCGCCGTGCTCGCGGGCCCACCAGTCACGGAACGTCGACTGCGGCGGCCGGCTCAGGTCGCGCGCGCCGGTCCACTGCTTGAGGACCGGCAGCGGAACCTCCCCGATGACCCCGCGACGGCGGCCGAGCAGCCGCCCGAGCCGGCCGGAGCGCAGCGCGAGACGCCAACGGCGCGGGCTGCGCATGACCACGGCCGCCGCCTGCATCGCCACGGCCTCGGCGGTCGGCACGCGGCTCCTCGCGGCCTGCGCCTCGGTGTGCTCGGCCCGCAGGTGCACGAGGATGTCCGGGATGTTGATCTTGACCGGGCACACGTCGTAGCAGGCGCCGCAGAGCGACGACGCGTACGGCAGGGACGCGTTGTCCTCGACCCCGGTCAGCTGCGGCGACAGGATGGCGCCGATCGGGCCCGGGTAGACCGACCCGTACGCGTGCCCGCCCGCCCGCTCGTAGACCGGGCAGACGTTGAGGCAGGCGCTGCAGCGGATGCAGTTGAGCGCGTCGCGGCCCTCGGCGTCGGACAGCACCGCGCTGCGCCCGTTGTCGAGCAGCACGAGGTGGAACTCCTGCGGCCCGTCGCCGGGCGTGACGCCGGACCACAGCGAGGTGTAGGGGTTCATCCGCTCCCCGGTGCTGGAGCGCGGCAGCAGCTGCAGGAACACCTCGAGGTCGGCGTAGCGCGGCACGACCTTCTCCACGCCCATCACCGTGATCAAGGTCTCGGGCAGCGTCAGGCACATCCGCCCGTTGCCCTCGGACTCGACCACGGCCAGCGTCCCGGTCTCGGCGACGGCGAAGTTGGCCCCGCTGACCGCGATGCGGGCGGAGAGGAACTTGCGCCGCAGGTGCAGGCGGGCGGCGTTCGCCAGCGCTGCGGGGTCGTCGCTCAGGGCCGGGTCGACGTCGCCCATCTCGCGCAGGAAGATCTCGCGGATCTCCGCGCGGTTGCGGTGGATGGCCGGCACGAGGATGTGGCTCGGGCGGTCGTTGCCGAGCTGGACGATCAGCTCGGCGAGGTCGGTCTCGAAGGCGGCGATGCCCGCCTCCTCGAGCGCCTCGTTCAGGGCGATCTCCTGCGTGGCCATCGACTTGACCTTGACGACCTCGTCCGGCATCCCCTCGACGTGGCGGGCCCGGACGAGGTCGACGACGATCGCGTTGGCCTCGGCGGCGTCGCGCGCCCAGTGCACGACGCCGCCGCGCGCCGTGACCGCCTCCTCCAGCTGCACCAGGTACTCGGGCAGGTGCGCCATCGTGTGCACCTTGAGCTGGCGGCCGGCCTCGCGGAGCTCCTCCCAGTCCGGCAGCTCGGCGACGACGGCGGCCCGCTTGCCGCGGATGGTGCGGGTGGCGTGGCCGAGGTTGGCCCGCAGCTGGGTGTCGGCGAGCGAGTGCCGCGCCGCGGCGGGGAACGACTCGTCGCCGCGCAGGTGCCCGGTGCCCCGGGGCGAGGTGGGGGGAGCTCCCGGCATGCCCAGCATCACGGCGCTCATGCGGCGTCCTCTCGGGTCGAGGCCAGGATCTGGGCCAGGTGCAGCGTGCGGGCGCCCGCCCGGATCCGGGACAGCCCGCCACCGATGTGCATGAGGCAGGAGCTGTCCCCGGCGCTGCAGACCTCCGCGCCGGTGTCGAGGACGTGGCGCATCTTGTCGGCCAGCATCGCGGTCGAGGTGTCCGCGTTCTTGAGCGCGAAGGTCCCGCCGAAGCCGCAGCACTGGTCGGCGTCGGGCAGCTCGACCAGCTCCAGCCCCTCGACCGCGCGCAGCAGCCGGGTCGGCTTGTCGCCCACCCGCAGCAGCCGCAGCGAGTGGCAGGTCGGGTGGTAGGTGACGGTGTGCGGGAAGTACGCGCCGACGTCGGTCACCCCCAGCACGTCGACCAGCAGCTCGGAGAGCTCGTAGGTCTTCGCCGCGACGACGTCGACCTGCTGCTGCAGGTCCGGCGAGCCGAACCGTCGCGCGAGCATCGCGTGCTGGTGGCGGACCGAGCCGACGCAGGACCCGGACGGGGCGACGACCGCGTCGTAGCCGGCGAAGACGGCGGCGAACCGCTCGACCAGCGGCACCGCCTGCTTCTGGTAGCCGGTGTTCACGTGCATCTGGCCGCAGCAGCTCTGCGCCTCGGGGAACTCGACGGTGTGGCCCAGGCGCTCCAGCACCCGGACCGTCGCCCGGCCGACGTCGGGGTAGAGCCCGTCGGCCAGGCACGTCACGAACAGCGCGATCCTCACACCATGTCCTTTCCGGCGGGGCCGTCCGCGGGTTGCGGCGTGTAGCGGCGCAGGTCCACGCTCGCACGCAGCGCCGAACGCAGCTCCTCCAGGTCACCCTCCAGGACGCCGGCCGCCCGGGCCTGCACGACGACGTTGCCCAGCGCGGTGGCCTCGACGGGTCCCGACAGCACCGGCAGCCCCGACAGGTCGGCGGTCAGCTGGCACAGCAGCGCGTTCCGCGACCCGCCGCCCACGACGTGGACGACGTCGACCCGCGCGCCGGACAGCTCGACCGCCTGCCGGACGGTGCGCGCGTACGCGACGGCGAGCGAGTCGAGCACGCACCGCACGACCGCCACGGGCTCCTGGGGTGCCGGGCGACCGGCCTCGGTGCAGGCGTCGCGGATGCGGCCGGGCAGGTCGCCCGGGGCGATGAACCGCTCGTCGTCGACGTCGACGACCGGCCCGCCCGCGGGGAGCCCGGCCGCCTCGGCCAGGAGCGTGTCCGCGTCGAGCCCGCGGCCCTGCTCGCGCCAGGTGCGGAGCGACTCCTGCAGCAGCCACAGGCCGCCGACGTTGCGCAGGTAGCGGACGCGGCCGTCGACGCCGCCCTCGTTGGTGAAGTTCGCCTCGCGGCTCGCCGCGCCGAGCACCGGCGCGTCCAGCTCGACGCCGACCAGCGACCAGGTGCCCGAGGAGACGTAGGCGAAGTCCCGCCCCCGCGCCGGGACGCCGACGACCGCGGAGGCGGTGTCGTGCGAGCCGACCGCGACGACCCGGGTCGCCGGGTCGAGCCCGGTCCGGGCGGCCACCTCGGCGGTCACGGTGCCCGAGCACCTCCCCCGGCTGGGCGAGCGGGGGGAAGAGGTCGTCCGGGAGGTCCAGGGCCGCCAGGACCTCGGAGGAGAACGTCCGGCTGCGGGCGTCCAGCAGGCCGGTGGTGGAGGCGTTCGTGACCTCGGTGCGCCGCTGCCCGCTCAGCCGGTACGCCAGCAGGTCGGGCAGCAGCAGCGCGTGCCGCACCCGCGGCCAGTGCTCCTCCCGCTGCTCGGCGACGAGCTGGTAGAGCGTGGTGAAGGGCAGCTCCTGCAGGCCGTTGACCGCGTACAGCCGCTCGGCGGGCAGCCGTGCGTGCACGCGCTCGGCGACGCCGTCGGTGCGGTCGTCGCGGTAGGCGACGGGTTCGGCGAGCATCACGCCGTCGGCGTCGAGCAGGCCGTAGTCGACGGCCCAGGTGTCGATCCCGATGCTCGTGGCGCCGCCGAAGCGCCCGACGAGGGCCTCGAGGCCGACGAGGACCTGCTCGAGCAGGGCGGTGAGGTCCCAGCGCAGGTGGCCGTCGAGGCGCACGGCGCCGTTCTCGAAGCGGTGCACCGGCTCCAGGGCGACCCGGCCGTCGACGACGCGGCCGGCCATCACCCGCCCGCTCGACGCGCCGATGTCGACGGCGGCGAAGACCTCGCCGGACGGCCCGTCGGGGCCGCTCACCTCAGGAACGCCGCGGCGACGCCGGCGTCGACCGGCACGTGCAGGCCGGTGGTGTGGGACAGGTCGGCCGAGCAGAGGACGAAGACCGCGTTCGCGACGTGCTCGGGCAGCACCTCGCGCTTGAGGAGGGTGCGCTGCGCGTAGTACTGGCCCAGCTCGGACTCGGGCACCCCGTAGACCGCGGCGCGCTTGGCGCCCCACCCGCCGGCGAAGATCCCCGAACCGCGCACGACCCCGTCGGGGTTGATGCCGTTGACCTTGACGCCGTGCTCCCCCAGCTCGGCGGCCAGCAGCCGGACCTGGTGGGCCTGGTCGGCCTTCGTCGCGGAGTACGCGATGTTGTTGGGCCCGGCGAAGACCGAGTTCTTGCTCGAGATGTAGACGATGTCGCCGCCGAGCCCCTGGTCGACGAGGACCCTCGCCGCGGCCCTCGACACCAGGAACGAGCCGCGGGCCATGACGTCGTGCTGCAGGTCCCAGTCCTGCACCGTGGTCTCCAGCAGCGACTTCGACAGCGACAGCCCCGCGTTGTTGACCACGAGGTCGAGCCCGCCGAAGGCGAGCACGGCCGCGTCGACCGCCTCCTGCACGGCGGCCTCGTCGGTCACGTCCGCCCGGACGCCGACGGCGACGTCGGTGCCGCCGATCTCGGCGGCCGCGGCCTGCGCCTTGTCGACGTCGAGGTCGGCGATGACCACGCACGCCCCCTCCGCGGCCAGCCGGTGCGCGATGGCCTTGCCGATCCCCGACGCCGCCCCGGTGACGAGGGCGATGCGCGTGGCGAGCGGCTTGGGCGCGGGCATCCGCGCCAGCTTGGCCTCCTCCAGCGCCCAGTACTCGATGCGGAACTTCTCCGCCTCGTCGATGGGGGCGTAGCTCGAGACGCCCTCGGCGCCGCGCATCACGTTGATCGCGTTGACGTAGAACTCCCCCGCCACGCGCGCGGTCTGCTTGTCCTTGCCGTAGGAGAACATCCCGACCCCGGGCACGAGCACGATCAGCGGGTCCGCCCCACGGATCGCCGGGCTGTCGGCCGTCGCGTGCCGGTCGTAGTAGCTCTGGTAGTCGGCCCGGTACGCCGCGTGCAGCTCGAGCAGGCGGGCCCGGGCGGCCTCGACGTCGGCGTCGGCCGGCAGGTCGAGGACCAGCGGCCTGACCTTGGTGCGCAGGAAGTGGTCGGGGCAGCTGGTCCCCAGCGCGGCGAGCCGCGGGTGCTCGGCGGCGGCCAGGAAGTCCAGGACCACCGCGTCGTCGGTGAAGTGACCGACCATCGGGCGGTCGTGCGAGGCGATCGCCCGCAGGGTCGGGGCCAGGGCGACGGCCCGGGCCCGGCGCTCGGCCTCGGGCAGCGCCGCGTACCCGGGCAGCGCGGGGCCGAACGGCTCGGCCCTCGCGTGCTCGGCGAGGTAGGCGGCCGCGGTGTCGATGATCCAGCGCGAGTGCTCCTCGGCCTGCGCCGACGTGTCGCCCCACGCGGTGATGCCGTGCCCGCCGAGGACGCAGCCGACCGCGTCCGGGTGCGCGTCCTTGACCGCGGCGATGTCCAGGCCGAGCTGGAAGCCCGGGCGGCGCCACGGCACCCACACCACCCGGCCGCCGAAGACGTCCTCGGTGAGCTGCTCGCCGTCCGCCGCCGTCGCGATGGCGATGCCGGAGTCGGGGTGCAGGTGGTCCACGTGCGGGGCGTCGACGAGGCCGTGCATGGCGGTGTCGATGCTCGGCGCCGCCCCGCCCCGGCCGTGCAGGCAGAAGTCGAACGCCGCCACCATCTCGTCCTCGCGCTCCACGCCGGGGTAGACGCCGGCCAGCGCGCGGAGGCGGTCGAGCCGCAGCACGGCGAGGCCGCGCTCGGTCAGCGTGCCGAGGTCCCCGCCCGAGCCCTTCACCCAGAGCAGCTCGACGGGCTGCCCGGTGACCGGGTCGGTCCCGCGGCCCTTGGCCGAGGTGTTGCCCCCGGCGTAGTTGGTGTTCTTCTTCTCCGCACCGAGGCGGTTGCTGCGCTCGATCAGCTCGGTCACCGTGGGGTCGGTCTGGTCCGCGTCGCTCACGAGGCTTCCTTGGGGTGTGGGGCCCGGGCGGCGCCCGTCCGTGCGCCGCCGGGCCGAGGAGGAGGGGTGGAGGGCGGGAGCGCGCTCACGCGCCCCAGCCGGACTGCTGCCCGCCCACGCGGTCGGCCTCGATGCTGCGCTGGTAGCCCGAGACGGCGTACGCGTGCATCGGGTCGGCCGGGAGCCCGCGCGACTCGCGCCACGCGGCGAGGTCGGGACGCACGTCGGTGTAGAAGGCGTCCATGAGGATCGCGTTGGCGCCGAGCACGTCGCCGTCGGCCTGGGCCTTGCCGAGGGCGTCGCGGTCGACGAGCAGCGCGCGGGCCGTCATCTCCTGCACGTTGAGCACCGAGCGGATCTGGCCGGGGATCTTGTCCTCGACGTTGTGGCACTGGTCGAGCATGAAGGCCACCTCGGACCCGGCGCCGTACCCGCCGCCCCGGATCACCTCGTAGAGGATCCGGAACAGCTGGAAGGGGTCGGCCGAGCCGACGATGAGGTCGTCGTCGGCGTAGTAGCGCGAGTTGAAGTCGAACGAGCCGAGCTTCCCGAGGCGCAGCAGCTGCGCGACGATGAACTCGATGTTGGTCCCGGGCGCGTGGTGGCCGGTGTCGAGGCAGACCATCGCGCGCTCGCCGAGGGCGCTCACCTGCGCGTACGAGGTGCCCCAGTCGGGGACGTCGGTGTGGTAGAACGCCGGCTCGAAGAACTTGTACTCCAGCACGAGGCGCTGGTCGCCGGAGAGCCGGTCGTAGATCGTCGCGAGGCTCTCGGCGAGGCGGTCCTGGCGGCCACGGATGTCGCCCTGCCCGGCGTAGTTGGTGCCGTCGGCCAGCCAGATCTTCAGGTCCCGCGAGCCGGTGGCGTCCATGACGTCGATGCAGGCGAAGTGGTGCTCGACCGCCTTGCGCCGCACCGTCTCGTCGACGTGGGTCAGGCTGCCGAACTTGTACGCGTCGTCCTGGAACGTGTTCGAGTTGATCGTCCCGATCCGCACCCCGAGCCCCTCGGCGTGGGCACGCAGGGCGCCGTAGTCCTCGACGGTGTCCCACGGGATGTGCAGCGCGACCTTCGGCGCCAGCCCCGTCAGCTCGTGCACCCGGGCCGCGTCGGCGATCTTCTCCTCGATACCGCGCGGGGTGCCGGGGGTCGCGAAGACCTTGAAACGGGTGCCCGAGTTGCCGAAGGCCCACGACGGCAGCTCGATCGCCTGCTCGGCGAGGGCGTCGGCGATGGCGGCGAAGCTGGTCGACGAGGTGGTCATCGGGGGGTGTCCGTTCTCCAGGAGGGCAGGGTCGGGCCACCAGTACCCGCCGAGACGTGCTTGAAACGTTCCACTGACTTTGCCCGACAGTAGGCCGCGCCCCTGGTGCTGTCAAGCGTCGAGCGCCGCGACGACAGCCCTGGCGGCCAGGCCCTTCCCGTACGGGCGCGTTCCCCGCGGTACGGTGCTGAAACCTTCAACGCCGGCCCCGACGCGGGGCGCCGTCCCCCCGAGGAGAGCTCGTGCCCCGCAGGTCCTCGACCAGCATGAAGGACGTGGCGACGCTCGCCGGGGTGTCGCTGGGGACGGTGTCGAACGTCGTCAACTCCCCCGACCTGGTCAGCCCGGCGACGCGCCAGCGCGTGGAGACCGCGATCGCCAAGCTCGGCTGGGTCCCGAACGAGTCCGCACGGCAGCTGCGTGCCGGCCGCAGCCGGGTGATCAGCATGGTCGTGATGGACATCGGCAACCCGTTCTTCACCGACGTCCTGCGCGGCGCGGAGGACTGGGTCCTGGGCCACGGCTACCACGTGCAGGCCAGCAACAGCGCGTCGCTGGCCGAGCGCGAGAGCGAGCAGCTGCGGGTGCTCGAGCAGCAGCGGGTCGGGGGTGTCCTGTGGGCTCCGGTGAGCGGCCCGAGCGAGCGCGCCGACGCGCTGCGCCGCCGCGGCATCCCCGTGGTCATCGTCGACCGCGCGGGCGACGGCACGGGCTACTGCTCGGTGTCGGTCGACGACGTGGAGGGCGGCCGCTTGGCGGCCGACCACCTCTTCCGGCAGGGCCACCGCAACGTGGCCCTCGTCGGCGGCCCGGGCAGCCTGCACCAGGTCCGCGACCGCCGGATGGGGGCCGAGATCGCCCGGGGCCAGCACGGCGGCTCCGCCTCGCTGCTGCTCGTCACCACCCCGTCGACGGAGTCCGCGTCGGGCGTCGCGGCCGCCGACCAGATCGTCGCGCTGCCCGACGCCGAGCGGCCCACGGCGGTGTTCGCGATGAACGACCTGCTGGCCATCGGGCTGCTGCAGGGCTTCGTCACCCACGGCCTGCGGGTGCCGGACGACATCGCGCTCGTCGGCTACGACGACATCTCCTTCGCCGCGTCGGCCGCGGTGCCCCTGAGCTCGGTCCGCCAACCGCGCGAGGCCCTGGGCGAGCGGGCCGCGCAGCTGCTGTTCTCCGAGATCGCCGCCGCCGACCACGACACCCCGCACGAGCACCAGAGCGTCCGCTTCACCCCGGAGCTGATCGTGCGGCGCAGCAGTGCCCTGACCCGTACGCCTGCCGGGCCCTAGCCCCGCCGACCTGGGCCCGGGGCGGCCGTCGCGCACGGCGGTCAGCCCTTGACCGAGCCCGCGGCCATGCCCGCGACGATCTTGCGGTTGAAGAAGATGAACATGATCAGCGGCGGGACCATCACCAGCAGGATGGTGGCGAAGAGCAGGTTGTACTGGCTGGTGAACTGGCTCTGGTAGGTCAGCAGCGTGGTCTGGATCGTCGCGTTCTGCGTGCCCGGCAGGAAGTACAGCGGGTTCTGGAAGTCGTTGTAGACCAGGACCGACTGCAGCGTGATCACCGTGATCATCACCGAGCGCAGCACGGGGAAGATCACCCGGAAGAAGACCTGGAACGGGTTGGCCCCGTCCACGACGGCGGCCTCGTCCAGCTCGCGGGGGACCCCGGCGATGAAGGCCCGGAAGAGCAGGATGCAGAAGGGCAGCCCGTACGCGATCTCGATGAAGATCAGCCCGGGCAGGGTCTTGAACAGCCCGACGCGCTGCAGCACCCAGATGGTCGGCACGATGGCCGGCGGCACGATCAGGCCGGCGAGCACGAGCATGCCCACGACCTTGCCCATCCGTCCGGAGCGGCGCTGCCAGACGTAGGCGACCATCGCGCTCAGGAAGACCAGGGCGGCCACGCTCACCACGGTGAGGATCACGCTGTTGATGAACGCGATGACCATCAGGTAGTCGCGGGCCGAGAACGCCTGCGCGATGTTCGGGAGCAGCACGAACGGCCTCGGCCAGGAGAAGCTCAGCGCGTTCGACTGGATCCGGTCCTGCGAGGCGAGGGCGAGGATGAAGAGGAAGGGGACGAGGAAGAAGACCGCTGTGAAGACGATCGCCGTCCCGCCGATGACGATGCCGCGCGTCCTCATCTAGGCCTCCCCGCGGTTGAGCCACCGCGTCAGCGGCACGACGATGACGGTGACGAGCAGGAAGAGCACGACAGACCCGGCGGTCGAGAGCCCGTAGAAGCCCGCCTGGTACTGCTTGTAGATCACCGAGCCGATGACGTCGGAGGCGAAGCCGGGCCCGCCGCGGGTCATGGCCCAGATGATGTCGAAGGACCGCAGCCCGCCGATCAGCGACAGCGTGATCACCGAGGCGGTGGCCGGTCGCACGAGGGGCAGCGTGATCGTGCGGAAGAGCTGCCAGCGGCTCGCGCCGTCGACCTGGGCCGCCTCGTTGTACTCCCCCGCGATCGAGACCAGCCCGGCGATGTAGATCACGGTGGCCAGCCCGACGCCCTTCCAGACGTCGACGAGCGCGACCGAGACCAGGGCGAGGCTCGGGTTGGTGAGCCAGCCCGGCCCGTCCACCCCGACCTGCGCGAGCGCGGTGTTGATGAGGCCCTTCTCGGGGTTCATCAGGATCGTGAAGGTGATGCCGACGCCGATCGCGCTGACGAGGACCGGGAAGAAGATGACCGAGCGCAGGTAGCCCCGCGCGATGATCTTCGAGGTGAGCAGCACGGCCAGGGCCATGCCGAGCACGACCTTGAGCCCCGAGGTGAGCACCGCGTAGATCAGCGTGTTGCGCAGCCCGATGACCAGCGCCTGCTCGGCGAAGAAGGTGCGGTAGTTCTCCAGCCCGATCCAGCGCGAGGTGAACAGGTCCCAGCGGGTGAAGGAGAAGTAGAACGACGAGAGCGTCGGGACCACGAAGAAGACGAGGTAGATCAGGGCCGGGGCCAGCAGGAACCAGTACGGGTAGGGCCCGCGCCGCCGCGACCGTCCTGCCGTGGCCGCCCCTGCCTCGGGCTTCGTCCGGGTCGCGCCCGGCACGCCGTGGGTGTCGACCGTGCTCGCCATCGCGTCTCCTTGGGGTGCGTGTGCTGGCGGGGAGCGGCCCCCGGCCGCCCGGAGGACCGGCACCGACGCTGCGGTTCGGGTCCCCGGGCCGGCCGGAGGGCGGTGGCGGATCAGTCCCAGCCGGGGAGGTTCAGCTGCTGGGCCTGCTTCTTGACGTCGGCGTCGTAGAGCGACGCGGCCTTCTGGGCGGGCTCCTGGCCGGTGCCGACCTGGATGCAGATCTGCTCCAGGTTCGGGCCCTTGACCGGCGACTTGAACTCCAGCGCCGGGGTCGCCTTGCCGGCGGCGAAGTACGCCTGGGTGTCCTTGGCGACCTGGGAGACGTCCGCGGGCAGCGTGCACGCCTTCGACAGGAACGGGCCCTGCGGCGGGGAGGCCTCGAGCGTGGCGTCGCAGCCCTGCTGGGTGGCGGCGAAGGCGACGAACTTCTTGGCGGCGTCGGCCTTGTCACCCTCGGTGGACTTCGGGATGTAGAGCGCCGAGGTGCCGGGCCAGACCGTGAGGTTGTTCTTGGTCGCGTCGTCGCCGGGCAGCGCGAACAGTCCGACGTCGTTCGTCTTGCCGGGCGCGAGGTTCTTGATGTTCGCGGCCGAGCCGCCGAGCTGCGGGTACTGCGCCGCGGTGCCCTCGGCGACGGCCTTCATGCCGTCGTTCAGGGTCGCCGAGGCGTAGTCGGAGTTCAGCAGGCCCCGGTCACGGACCTCCTGGATGTGCTGGAAGCCCGCGAGCGCCGCCGGGGTGTTGGCGTAGCCGGCCTGGTTCGCCGTGTACTTGGCGGCGAAGTCCGGCACCGCCGCCTCGACGTTGGCGTAGTCGCCGAGCACGAAGAGCTGTGAGGTCCAGGTCTCGCCGTAGGTCTGCTCGATCGGCGCGACGCCCCCGCCGGCGTCCTTGATCTTCTTGCTGTTGGCCAGGAACTCGTCCCACGTCGTGGGGACCTTGAGGCCGAGCTTCTTGTAGACGGGGATGTTGTAGAGCACGCCGCCGCCGAAGGCCGTCCCGATCGGGCCGCCGTAGAGCTTGCCGTCGGTGCCCTTGGACGAGGCGGCGAAGTTGTCGTCGAGCTGCCCGGCGAAGGGCTGGTCGTCCAGCGCGGTCAGGTTCTGCTCCGGCTTGATGGCCTGGAGCAGCGACCCGTTGTTGTAGACGAAGACGTCGGCCATGTCGTTCGTGGCCAGGCGCGTCTTGATGATGTTGTCGCCGTCGGCGCCGCCCGGACGGGTGTCGGTCTTCACGGTGATGGTCGGGTTGGCGGACTGGAAGGCGGTGATGAGCGCCTTGGTCTGGGCCACCGTGGGGTCGTCGCTCGGGATCAGGTACGTGATCTCCACGGCAGCGGCGCTGCCGCTGCCGCTGCTCCCTGCGTCGCTGCTGCTGCCGAGGCTGCCGGCGCTGCAGCCGGCCGCGGCCAGCGCGACGGATGACACGAGTGCCACCGCAGCGAGGCCACGTCGGGCCGTGGGACGAGAACTCATGGGACCTCCGGTAGTTCACGACAGCCGCGCAGAGGCCGAAGGCGTCCGGGCCGCGGTGCCTGGATCGTTTCAATAACCGGAACCGTAGCGGAGGACGTCGTCTGCGTCAACAGGTTCGGCGCCCTTCGTGCCCACGGCTTCATAACGGTTCAGCGCACGGCGCCGGCCATGCCCCGTGGCCAGGTGGTGCGCGCCGCTGCCGACCTCGCGGTCGGGCTGGCCCGGCAGCCGCACGACCCCGGTCACGCCCTCGGGCAGCACCACGTCGAGCTCGACCTCGCCGCCCTCCCCCAGCGCCCAGGCCACCGACACGCGGCCGTGCCGGCTCTCGAGGGCCGTCCTGGCCCAGGTCAGGCCGCCGCCGGGCCGCGGGGCGACCAGCACCCGGGAGTAGCCCGGCTCCAGGGGCGCGAGGCCGGCGACCGTGCGGTGCAGCCAGTCCACGACCGCGCCGAGCGCGTAGTGGTTGAAGCTCGTCATCTCACCCGGGTTGATCGTGCCGTCGGGCAGCATCGAGTCCCAGCGCTCCCACACCGTCGTCGCCCCCATGGTGACCGGGTAGAGCCACGAGGGGCACTCGCGCTGGAGCAGCAGCGCGTACGCGTCGTCGAGGTGGCCGGTCAGCGTCAGCGCGTCGGTGACGAAGGGCGTGCCGGCGAAGCCGGTCTGGATGTGGTGCCCGCCCTCGCGGACGAGCTCGACCAGACGCTCGCCGGCGCGCTCCTGCTGCCCGGCGTCGAGCAGGCCGAAGACGATGGCCAGGGCGTGGACCGTCACGGCGTCGCTGGCGATCTGCCCGTCGGCGCCGACGTAGTGCTCGACGAAGGCCGCGCGGGTGCGCTCGGCGAGGTCGCGGGCGTACGCCTCGTCGGGGTGGCCCAGCAGGGCGGCCGACTCGGCCACCAGCGTGGCGCTGCGGAACAGGCAGGCCGTCGCCACCACGCTCGGGTCGGCCTTGGCCAGCGCCGCGTCCTCCGGCGGTGCCGTCGGGTCGAGCCAGTCGCCGAACTGGAAGCTGTTCTCCCACAGCCCGCTCGGCGACAGCAGCGTCTCCACCCGCTTCAGGTGGGCGAGCATGGAGTCGATCTGGTCCTCGAGCACCTGGCGGTCGCCGTACGCCTGCCACAGCGCCCACGGCACCCAGACCGCGGCGTCGCTCCAGATGGCGGTCGAGTCCGGCACCCCGAACGGGCTCGCGTCGACCGCGTCCCCCACCACGTACTTGAGGACGTCGGGGATGACCCAGGCGACCATGCCGTCGGCGGCCCGCTGCTCGGCGGCGAGATCGCGCAGCCAGTCGCGCAGGAAGTCCTCCACGTCGAAGAGGTAGGCCGCCGACGGCGTGAAGGCGGCGATGTCGCCGGTCCAGCCGAGGCGCTCGTCGCGCTGGGGGCAGTCGGTGGGCACGTCGAGGAAGTTGCCGCGCGTGCCCCAGACCGCGTTGCGGTGCAGCTGGGTGACCAGCGCGTCGGAGCAGCTGAACTCCCCGATCGGGCGCAGGTCGGAGGAGACGACCACCGCGGTCAGGTCGCCCTCGCCGGGCTCGCCCGGCCACCCCTCGACCTCGACGTAGCGGAACCCGTGGAAGGTGAAGGTCGGCTCGAAGGCGTCCTCCCCCCGCTCAGCACGAAGTGGTCGGTGGCCTTCGCGCTGCGCAGCGGGCGGGTGCCGAGCTCCTCGTGCTCGAGCACCTCGGCGTGGCGCAGGGTCACCGTGCTGCCCGCCGGGCCCTGGACCCGGACCTTGAGCCAGCCCACCAGGTTCTGCCCGAAGTCGACCAGCGTGCGCCCGGCCGGCGAGGTCCAGATCCGCTGCGGGGCGATCTCGAGGACGCGACGCACGGGCGGACCGACGTACGGCTCCAGGGTCGCGAGGTCCAGCTCGCCGCGGTGCACCCCGGTCCACGCCGGGTCCGCGTGCCCGGGGCGCAGCCAGGCGTCGTCGAGGCGCCGGGCGTCGATCGTCTGCCCGTCGTAGAGGTCGTTGGCCGTCGTCGCCGACGGCCCGGCGGTCCAGCTCTCGTCGGTCCCGACGCTCTGCGTGTGGCCGTCGGCGAAGGTGACGTCGAGCTGCACCAGCGCACCGAGCTCGTCGCCGTAGTAGGCCCGGCCGCCGGCCCAGCCCAGCCTGCCGCGGTACCAGCCGTTGCCGAGGGCGACACCGAGCACGACGGCCCGGTCCTGCTCCGGCCCGGCCGCGCGCGCGAGCAGCGCCGTGACGTCCCGCTCGACGAACCGCAGCCGCCACTCGTAGCTCGACCAGCCCGGGCTCAGCACGGTGTCGTCCACGCGCTCCCCGCCCAGGTAGGCCTCGAAGACGCCGTGCGCCGTCGCCCGGAGCACCGCCCGCTCGATCGGGCCGTGGCCGCCGGCGAGGTGCACCTCGGTGCGCAGCAGCGGCGCCCCGTCGAAGTCGGCGTCGGGCGAGACCAGCACGGCGGACCAGTCGATCATGGAGGCTCCTGGTGAGTCGAATGAAACGTTCTAGAGCAGCAGACCATGGCGGGGCGGGAGCGTCAAGCCGTCACCGGCCGCCTCGTCCTCGCGCGGGGGCTGGCACGATTCAACGACCGCGAGCAGGCTCGGCAGATCTCCGCTCGGATCCGGGCGCGCTCGCCTGGCAGCGCGTCGGGCGACGTCTCCGCCAGCCACGCGGTCACCTCCCTGGGGACCGCCGCGGAACCACCGTGGGTCCACCGTCGGCTCGCGCCCGGACCCGCCGCCCGGCACCGGTCACGGACGGGCGCGACGCCCGCCCGGGTCGTCGGTGAGGCGGCCCGACGGGCCCGGGGCGGTCAGGCCCGCGTGGCGACGAGCGCGTCCACCTCGGCGGCCGTCGGCGGCTGAGCCCCCTGGCGGGAGCACACGATCGAGGCGGCGGCCGCACCGCGGCGCAGGCACTGCTCGAGGTCGAGCCGCTGGGCGACGTGCGCCTCGAGGAAGCCGGCCATGAAGGTGTCACCCGCGCCCACCGTGTCGACGACCTCGGTCGGGAAGCCCGGCACGTGCGTGCGCCGCCCGCCCGGCTCGACCGCCACCCCGCCGTCGGGGCCCAGGGTGACGACCGCGAGCGCCAGCCCGTGCTCCTCCACCCAGCCCGCCGCCACGTCGACCGGGTCCCCGCCGCCGAGGGCGGTGGAGAGGAAGTCGATGTCGGCGTCGCTCGCCTTGACGATCCCCCCGCGGCGACCCACCGCTCTCAGCCAGGGCTGCACCTTGGCCCAGTACTCGGCGGGGTCGGTGATGACGGTCGGGCGGACGTTGATGTCGTACGACACCCCGCCGCGCACCCCGGGCATCCAGTCGAGCAGCACCTCGGCCCCCGGGCTGACGACGCACGACAGGGAGGCGATGTGCAGCCAGTCGGACTCCCCCAGCGTCGGCAGGTCGCCGGCCTGCCAGCCGAAGTTGGCCGTGTCGTCGAAGTGGAAGGTGTAGCTCGCCACGCCCTCGTCGTCCAGGCTCACCACGGCGATGGAGGTCGCCTGCGAGGACTCCGTCGCCAGCTCGAGCCCGACCCCCGCCCCCTCGATGTGCTCCCGCAGCTGACGCCCGAAGGCGTCGCGCGACAGCCGACCGAGGAACTGGGTCTCGGCGCCGAGCCTGCCCAGCGCCACCGCCGAGTTCATCGGGCCGCCCGCGGAGAGTGCCTCCCACACGGTCCGGAAGGGCGTCGCCTCCTCAGTGGTCGATTGGACCAGGTCGATCAGGGTCTCGCCGCAGACCACGAAGCGCGTCATGCCCGCACCCTAGTGGGACCGGAGCCGGGCTCAGCGAGCCATGCCGAGGTCGCGGCGGAGGCCGTCGGCCATCGCGTCCCACCACGCCGGGGCGAGCGCCCGCCGGCTGACGTCGGACAGGAGCCGGCCCATCGGGTAGGACGGGTCGAGCCTCTCCAGGCGCTCGCAGCAGGCGTTCAGCAGCGTGCCGTTGCCGTCGGCCCAGGCCGCGATGCCGAGGACCCCCAGCGGTCCGCAGGCCAGCTCGGGCGGCACCCGCGCGACGACCTCGGTCCAGACGGCGACGTGGCGGCGCGCGTCCTCGCGGGTCACGAGGGCGCAGGCCACGTCCCGCACGGCCGTCTCCCGGACGGACGTCGCCAGGACGAGGGCCGCGTCCTCCTCGAGCGGTGCGGCGCCGCGGGCCCCCGGCGCCGAGCTGCGCACGAGGGCCTCCACGACGGCGCGGCCGAGCGCCGCCTGGCGTGCGGCGGGCTCGCCCCGGCCCGCCCGGCGCCCGAGCACCTCCGCGCGGTCACGGAGCCGGTCCCACGCGGCCTCCGGCGGGCCGGCCACCGTGGTCACGACGCTCTCGCGGTCCGGCCGCGCGACCAGGCCGGCCCACACGGCCTCGGCGCTGATCGGGTGCTCCCCGGGCGCGTACGGGGTGCCCTCGGGCGGGCAGCACCCCGTCGTGCAGGTGAGCGACCACCAGCGTGCCCCGTCGACCAGGAGGAGGTCGACGAGCTCGACGCCGGCGCACCGCGCCCGGTGGTCCTCCAGCACCCGGCGGCCCCGCTCGGCGGCCTCGGCGTACGCCACGAGGACCAGACCCTCCACGTCGTGCTGCTCGACCAGGCCGGTCGACCTCGTCCTCCAGCCCCGCGACGAGGTCGAAGCGGGCGGCGAGCAGCACGCGACCCTGCCGCAGGAAGAGCGCCACGAGGGACTCCGCGGGGTGGAAGCCCAGCAGGTAGGGCACGGTCGCGAGCAGGTCGGCGGGCTCGCGGACCCGGAGCCGCACGGGTGCGTCAGGACCGGGGTCGGAGGACGAGGCGTCGGGGCGGTAGGAGGTGGTCACGTCCGGGACTGTGGCGCCCGAGCAGGTCGGCGTGCCGGTTCCCGGACACCGGCTGTGGACGACGCCTCCGGTCGCGACGCCCCTGTGGACGACCGGCACGGTGGTCGCCGCGCCCAGCGGAGCCGGCCGTGGGGTTTGCCCGTCCCGGGCACCCTGGAGGCCCGACCGTGACGGAGGAGCGCATGAGGAGCCAACCGGTCCGCCCGCTGCACGCAGCGCTGGTGATGGCCGCGCTGCTCGCGGGGCTGTGGTTCGTCGAGGTGCTCGACCAGCTGAGCGGCAACGGCCTGGACACCTACGGGATCCACGCCCGGGAGGTCGACGGGCTGCCCGAGATCTTCACCGCCCCGCTGCTGCACGCGGGCTGGGACCACCTGGTGGGCAACTCGCTGCCGTTCTTCGGCTTCGGGCTGCTCGTCCTGCTGGGCGGCGTCGCCCGCTGGGTCGTCTCCTCGCTGATGAGCATCGTGTCGTCGGGTCTGCTCGCCTGGCTCCTGACCCCCGCGGGCACGATCGTCCTCGGCGCGAGCGGGCTGATCTTCGGCTGGTTCACCTACCTGCTCGCCCGTGGTCTCTGGTCGCGCCGCCCGGGCCAGGTCGCCCTGGCCGTGGTGATCCTGCTCGTCTACGGCGGGCTGCTCTGGGGCGTGCTGCCCGGCAACGCCGGGGTGAGCTGGCAGGCCCACCTCGGCGGCGCGGTCGGCGGGGTGCTGGCCGCGTGGGCGCTGCACCGGCGCGACGCGCAGCCGCGCCCCGAGGCGCCCCAGGTCTACGGCTGGCGGACCTAGCCCCGCCGAGCCGGTCAGCCCCCGAACTGGGCGCGGAGCCGGTCGATCGTGTCCCGGACGTGCTCGCGCTCGTCCTGCGGCCGTCCCCACGACGCCGCCCGCGCGGCGGCGAAGTAGCGCTCCACCCGCGCGGCGTCGCGGGACGCGGCGGGCTGGCCGAACGTGCCTGCCGAGCCCACCACCTGGTGCGCCAGGCTCTCGGCCTCCTGGCGTCCCTCCTCGTCCAGCGCACCGGAGTCGCCGCGCTCCAGCAGCTCGCGCAGCCGGACGACGCGGCCGAGGTTGGCGGCCCGCGCCCGCAGCCCGAAGGCGGCCAGCAGCCGCTGCTCGGCGAGCGTCTCCGGGCCGTCCACGGGGACATCCACGGGGACGTCGGCCCACGGGTCGCCGGGGCCTTCGGCCCGACCGGCCTCGACCCCGGTGCTCACGCGTCCCACCCCAGCAGCCCGCTCACCTGGGCCGCCAGGCGCATCGCGTCGAAGGGCTTGGCGATCACACCGGCGAGGCCGCTGCCCTGCCAGCCCTCGGTGTTGTTCTTCGCGGTCAGGAAGATGACCGGGATGCCCCGGGTCTGCTCGTCCCCGCGCAGCTGCGCGAGCGTCGTCGGCCCGTCCTGGCCCGGCATCATCACGTCCAGCACGATCACGTCCGGCCGCAGGGTGCGGGCGAGCTCTTGCGCCTCGGGCCCGGAGGCGGCCGTGCGCACCTGCCAGCCGGCCACCAGCTCCAGCGACGCCTTGGCGACCTCGCGGAGCAGCTCGTCGTCGTCGACGACCAGCACGCGCCGGACCTGCTCCGTCACCCGGCCATCGTAGGGGTACGGGCCCCGGACGAACAGAGCCCGGAGCCGGTCGGCCGCGCGCTCGTACCGGGCCTGCCCCGACACCAGCGATGCTATTTTCACCCGATGGAGGGCCACCCCGACGCCCACGCCCGGGCGGTTCGTCGGCTCCGGCTGATGGGCCTCGCCGTCGGCCTGGTGCTCGCCGTCCTCGTGGTCGTCCTGGCCAGCGACCTGCCGCACCGGGTTCGCCAGACGGTGACCCTGACCACGCTGGCCGTGAGCGGCCTGGTCGCGGCGCTGGGCTTCCGTCACCGCGTCCTGACCCACACCGGCCGCCGGCGGCGCGCGTACGTGCTCTTCCTCACCGCCTGCCTGCTCGCGGCGCTGTCGAACCTGCTGCAGCTGCTGCTGCCGCGCGTCACCGAGCCGGGCCGGGTCATGCCCGGCGACCTCGTGCTCACGCTGGCGCTCGCCGTCGCGGTGGCCGGGCTCGTCCAGTTCCCCAGCAGCGCGCGACGTACGACGGACCTGACGCGGATGGTCCTCGACGGCGTCGTCATCGGCGGCTCGATCCTGCTCGTCGCCGACGTCACGCTCTTCCCCGACCTGCTGACCGACAACCCCGGCGGCTGGCCGCTGCTGGTCGTCCCGGTCACCGACGTGGTGCTCGCGACGCTCGCGACCCTGCTCCACCTCCGGTCCGGGCGCGACCACCTGATGCTCGGGCTCGTGGCGGGCAGCTTCTACTGCTTCGCCGCCTCCGACTTCGCCTTCGCCTTCGTCGCGGCCTCCGGGCGTCAGTTCGGCTACGGCTCGCTCGTCGACGCGGGCTGGCTGTCGGGCTACCTGCTGCTGGTCCTCGCCATCTGGGCACCCGGGCTGCGCGCGCCGGAGCCGGAGACCAGCACGCGCGAGCGGTCGCCGGTGCTGAGCACGGCCGTCCTGTTCACCCTGTTCCTCGTCGGGCTGGGCGTGACGCTGACCGCCTTCAGCGCCGGCCGGGTGAGCCCCTCGGCCATCGTGCTGCTGCTGCTCGTGGTGGTCGCGGTGCTCGCCCGCCAGAGCGTGCTCGGCCTGGACAACGACCGGCTCCGGCGCCAGCTGGAGGACCGCGTCGCGGAGCGGACCCGGTCGCTGCGCCAGATCACGGCCCGTACCGACCTGCTGGTCGACTCCGTCGGCGAGGGCATCTACGGCGTCGACCCCGACGGGACGATCACCTTCGTCAACCCCGCGACCTGCCGGGCGCTGGGCTACGCCGCCGCCGACCTCATCGGACGCGAGGCGCACGCCACCTTCCACGAGCGCGCGCCCGACGGGGGCGTGCTGCCCAAGGACCTCTGCTACATCACCGAGGCGGTCCGCCAGGGCCTCGTGAGCACCGCGGAGGCCGACAGCTACGTGCGCGCCGACGGCCGGCTGCTGCCCGTCGAGGTCACCACGACGCCGCTGACCGAGGAGGACGTCGTGGTCGGGGCGGTCGTGATCTTCCGCGACGTCACCCAACGGCGCGAGGTCGACCGGCTCAAGTCGGAGTTCGTCTCCATGGTCAGCCACGAGCTGCGGACCCCGCTGACGGCGATCCAGGGCTCGCTCGGGCTCATCTCCGGCGGGGCCTTCGGCCCGCTGCCTCCGGCGGCCGGCCGGATGCTCGAGATCGCCTCGATCAGCGCACACCGGCTCAACCGCCTGGTCGACGACATCCTCGACATCGAGCGGATCGAGTCCGGCGTGCTGGTGCTCCAGCCGGGCTGGCAGCGGGCGCGCGACGTCGTGGCCGCCGCCGTCGAGCAGATGCACGTGCTCGCCGACGAGGCCGACGTCGAGGTCAGCGTGGGCGAGGTCACCGGCGCCGTGCACGCCGACCCGGACCGAGCTGTGCAGACGCTGATCAACCTGATCGGCAACGCCTTGAAGTTCTCCTACCCCGGGGGGCTGGTGGAGATCGACGCGCGCGCGGACGGCGACGTGGTCGAGTTCCGGGTCGCCGACCAGGGCCGGGGCATCCCCGAGGACCGCCTGGAGCGGATCTTCAACCGCTTCGAGCAGGTCGACTCCAGCGACGCTCGTGAGAAGGGCGGCTTCGGGCTCGGCCTGGCCATCAGCCGCAGCCTGGTCGAACGCTCCGGCGGCCGGATCTGGGCGACCAACAACCCTGCGCGCGGGGCGACCCTGCACTTCACCCTCCCGCGCGCCGAGGAGCGCCGGGACCCGTCGCCCCGGCTGCCCGAGCCGGAGCCCGCGGCCACCGGTGCGTGAGGGTCGAGGGCGCCTCGAGGTGCCCGTGTTCGAGCACGCTGCCGCAGCGATGGGCAGCGGGTCGGTACGGTGATGCCCATGGCAGCCGAGCCGGAGCGCGTCGCCGTCGTGATCGAGGACGACGCCGACATCCGGAACCTTCTCGCAGCCATCCTCGACCAGGCGGGTTTCCGGTGCCACACCTGCGAGTCCGGTCAGGAGGGCATCGAGGCGGTCCGGGCGTACGACCCGATCCTCACGACCCTGGACATCAGCCTGCCGGGCATCGACGGCTTCGAGGTCGCCCGCCAGATCCGGTCCTTCAGCTCGACCTACGTGATCATGCTGTCGGCGCGCGACGAGGAGATCGACACCTTGATGGGCCTCGACGCCGGGGCCGACGACTACCTCACCAAGCCGTTCCGCCCCCGCGAGCTGCGGGCGCGGATCGAGGCCATGCTGCGCCGCTACGTCACCCCGGTCCAGGCGGCCGCAGGAGGCTCGACCACCTCGGAGGCCGCGCCGGCTCCGGCTGCGCCCGCCGCACCCGCACCGCCTCAGCCCGAGGAGGACGCGGCCGGTGGCTGGATCAGCCACAACGGGCTGCGGATCAACCCCGACATGTGGCTCGTGGACCTCGACGGCGCCCCGCTCGAGCTGACCCGCAGCGAGTTCGACCTGCTGCTGGCGATCATGTCGGGCGCGCGCAGGGTGATCTCGAAGGACGCCCTCGCGCTCGAGCTGCGCGGCGACTACGCGACCAGCGGCTACGTCAGCGACTCCGACCGCCGGGCGGTCGAGGTCCACATGGCCAACCTGCGGCGCAAGCTCAACGACCCGGTCGCCTCGCCGCGCTACATCGAGACGGTGCGCGGGGTGGGCTACCGCCTCGCCGACTCGCGCCGCTGAGCGCAGGCCGCCCTCCTCGGCTCAGGCCACGTCCTGCGCGAGGCCCTGCCGGGTCCGCTCCGCCTCGCCGACCACCTCGGCCAGCAGCGCGGTCACCTCGTCGCGCTCGCCCTTCTCCACGGCCTCACGGAGCCGTCCGGCCGCGAGCGCCAGGGGCTCGGCCCCGACCATCACGCTCGTCGACTCCAGGCTGAGCAGGGCGATGTGCGCGGTCATGAAGTTCCGCTGCTCGAGGTGGTGCCCGATGGCGGAGACCCGGTGGTCGAGCAGCTCGAGGTAGTCGTGGACGAACCGCGCCATCATGGCGTCGTGCTCGGCCATCGGCCCTCCTGGTGCGCCGGCGCGGGCCGGTCCCGATCGTCGATCTCCCGGGACCGGCCCACGTCCGGCACCGTCCGGTCCTGCCCAGGTCGCCCTTGGTGCGGCCACGGCGTCCCCCACGCCCTGCCCGTCCGACGACGCCGGTCCTCCCCCTTGACGAACCGGTGCCCGTTGGCTCCTGCGCTCCCCCGAACGCCCCTGCATCCCCCTTGACGCCGCAGCCCCCCTCGACGCTCCCTGCTGGTCCGCCGACCTCCGGACGACGCCGTACGACACCGTCCACCCCCGAGACCGTCGTTCCCCCCTGAAGACCGAACCCGGACGTCGCTGTCCGTGCCGGCCGTGCTGACCCCCAGGCCGTCGGCCTCGCCCCCCGGCGATGCTGCCTCCAGCCCCAGACACGGTCGGAGCCTCCCCCAAGGCGGCGACCTGGCTTCCCCCCACGCCCGGGCCGGGCACTGGTGCCCGGCGCGACCCCCGAGGAGAACCTGTCCTCACCGGGCCTCCCGCTCGCCCGGCTGTCGACGATCCTGTCCCCGGCGGCTCAACGAATCAGACGGTCCGCGCTAAGAGATCCTCAGCATCGGCTCAAGGAGGGTACGCGTTCACAGGGGTTGACCCAGAATTCTTCGCGGACGAGCCGACGCGCCCGCCTGACCGGCCACTTCTGTCGTTCTCACCGTGCCCGGCCTGGCGGTCGAGCCGAGGACCGGGCGCCGGACCGGGCCGGCCGGGCTCCCCGTGGTCCCGCTCAGGCGGCGAGCAGGTCGCGGATGTCGTCGGCGCCGAGCTCCCCGCCACCGAGCCCGTCGGCCTCGAAGACCGAACCGAACAGCTCGGCCTTGCGGGCCTTGAGCGCCATCACCTTCTCCTCGATGGTGTCCTTGGCGACCATCCGGTAGACCATCACGCTGCGGGTCTGGCCGATCCGGTGCGCCCGGTCGACGGCCTGCGCCTCGGTCGCCGGGTTCCACCAGGGGTCGAGCACGAAGCAGTAGTCGGCCTCGGTCAGGTTGAGCCCGAACCCGCCGGCCTTGAGGCTGATCAGGAACACCGGCGCCTCGCCCGAGCGGAACCGTTCGACGACCTCCTCGCGCCGGGTGGTCGACCCGTCGAGGTAGGCGTGGGCGATGCCCGCCTGCTCCAGCCGGCTGCGGATCCGGCCGAGGAAGCTCGTGAACTGGCTGAACACCAGCGCGCGGTGGCCCTCGGCCACGAGCTCGCCGAGGTCGTCGAGCAGCATCTCGACCTTGGCCGCGGGGATGTCGGAGTGCGCCTCGTCGACCAGCGCGGGGTCGAGGCTGAGCCGGCGCAGCAGGGTGAGCGAGCGCAGCACCGTGAAGCGGTTGCGGTCCAGGTCGTCGAGCAGCCCCAGGACCTTCTGGCGCTCGCGCTGCAGGTGGGTCTGGTAGACGCGCATGTGGCGCGGCGCGAGCTCGACCTCGACGACCTGCTCCTGCTTGGGCGGCAGGTCGGCCGCCACGGCCTGCTTGGTCCGCCGCAGCAGGAAGGGCCGCACCCGGCGCTGCAGCTGGTGCAGCCGGTCGACGTCGCGGTCGCGCTCGATCGCGCGCCGGTAGAACTGGGAGAAGCGCTGCGGCGAGGGGAACAGCCCCGGCGCGGTGACCGACAGCAGCGACCACAGGTCCATCAGGCTGTTCTCCAGCGGGGTGCCCGTGATGGCCAGGGTGAACGCCGCGTCCACCCGGCGTGCCGCCTGGTAGGTCTTGGCCCGGTGGTTCTTGACGAACTGCGCCTCGTCGAGCACCAGCCCCGACCACGGCAGCGCCGCGATCTCGTCGGCGCCCTGGCGCAGCAGCGCGTACGAGGTCACCACCAGGTCGGCACCCGCCACGGCCTCGGCGAGCGGCAGCCGCCGCCGCGACCGTGACGCGAGGCCGACCACGCGCAGCGAGGGGACGAACCGCGCCGCCTCGGCCACCCAGCCCGGCACCACGCTGGTCGGTGCCACCACGAGGAACGGCGGGGCCGGGGCCGCCGGACCGTCACCGCCGGGCCCGGCCTGTTCGAGGCGCGCCCGGGCGACCAGCGCCAGCGTCTGCACGGTCTTGCCGAGCCCCATGTCGTCGGCCAGGATCCCGCCGAGCCCGTGGGACCAGAGGGTGTGCAGCCACGCGTAGCCCTCCCGCTGGTACGGGCGCAGGGTCGCCCGCAGCGTGGGCGGCAGCTCGGGCTCGGGCAGCGGTTCGCTGTCGAGCAGGCCGCGGACCGAGCGGTTCCACCGCGAGGCCTGCGCGGCGACCACCCCGAGCTCGACCAGGTCCTCCCAGAGCGAGACCTGGTAGCGGTTGATCGACAGCCCGGCGTCCTCGCGGTCGTCGAGGGCCCGGGACTCCTCGATCAGGTCGCGCAACCGGTCGAGACCGGGACGCCTCAGGCTGAACCACACGCCGCTGTCGAGCACCAGGTGCTCCTCGCCCTGGCTCAGCGCGACGAAGAGCTGGTCGAAGGGCACCTGCTCCCCCTCCACGCTCACCTCCACGTGCAGGTCGAACCAGTCGGCGGTGTCGGCCCGCTCGGTCGCGCTCACCGCGATCGCCGGCTCGCCCACCGCCTCGTGGTAGCCCGGCAGCTCGCCCTCGACGTGCACCTCGACCCCGGCCGCCTCGAGCGCCGGGAGCGTGCGCTCCACCAGCAGGGCGGCGTCCAGCCCGTCGAGCAGCGCGTGCGCCGCGGGCGTCGCCGGGTCGGAGCCGGGCTCCCGCAGCACCGGCGTGCGCGCGTACGGCAGCGGCAGCCCCTGGAGCAGCGCCCGCTCGCGGGCGGCGTCGCGGACCAGCCCCGGCGCGTCGTCGTCGACGTCGTACGCGACGTCGACGCCGGGCGCGACGTAGCGGTAGGCCCAGTCGAGGCGGACCCGGCGCTCGTCGCGCGGGGTCACGGTGAGGGACAGGACCGGCTCGACGTCCACGGGCAGGGCCACGCTCGCGTCGCGGGACGTCACGGCGGCGTGGCGCCGGAGCCCGGGCACGAACTCGTCGACGAAGCGCCGCTCGTCGCCCTGCGGGACCAGCAGCGGCCGGGCGCCGACGACCAGCGACCGCAGCTCGCGCGGCAGCAGCCGGTCGAGGCGCGCCAGCACGACCCGGGAGTCCGCACCGAGGGAGAAGACGCCGTGGGCCGGCTCGCCCAGCACGCCGACCGACGTCAGCTCGACCCCGGAACCGCCGAGCCGCACCCGTGGGCCGACCAGCAGCCCGACCTTGTCGACCCGGCGCAGGTCGAGGGTGACGTCGGCCTCCTCCCGCACGTCCAGCCCGCGGAGCGGGTCCTCGACCACGACCTCCAGCCCGGCTGCCCCGGCCTGCTCGAGCAGCGACCAGAACGCGCTGCTGACCGCCTGGAGCGACAACCAGGCGTTGCGGGGCAGGGCCTGGCGCGCGCTCGACCCGGCCGCGGCGCGCAGCTGCAGCAGCAGCTCGCGGTGCGCCGGCACGTAGGAGCGCGCGACGAAGTCGAGGTCCTCCCAGGAGATGCCCGAGCGCACCCAGCCGCCGCCGCGGCCGCGCCGGACCGGACGGGCACGCAGGTCGAGGCGGCCGGCGTAACCGCGGTGGGCGGGGATGCGCTCCACCCCCAGCTCGAGGCCGAGCGGCGCCACCTCGACCGCCGGCGTGGGCGGCGGCGCGGTCACCAGCGGGCCGAGCACCCGCTCCCACTCGGGGCGCTCGACGCGCGGGCCGGGCCCCTGCTGGTGTCGGGCGACGACGAGCACCGCCGCGGCGTGCTTGCAGTCGAGGGCGACCGGGCAGGTGCACCGGCTCCGGTGCACCGTCGTCGTCCCGGCCGGGGAGGTCGCCAGGTAGGCGGTGACCGCGTAGTCGTCGCGGTGCGTGCCGCGGACGCGCCCGGAGACGGTCCGGGCGGCGTCGTCGACCTCGACGTGGCTCACGTGCCCCGAGCGCACCGCGACCAGGGCGCGGGCGAAGGCCTCGGACCCCACGAGCCCGCTGATCGCCGCGTCGCTCAGCGCGCCGAGCGCCGCGCCGGAGCCGGACGGCAGCGTGATCCCCGGGGAGTCCCCGGGCTCGCCCGGCGGCGCGAGCAGGCCGGAGAGCGCGGCCTCCGCGTCCGCCAGCACCTCGTCGCCCTGCACGCTCGCGATGCTAGTAGCGGGCACCGACAGCTCCGGCTCCCGAGCGGACGCGCCGGGCCCGGGCCGCGACCAGGGGCCGGATGCACCCGACCCTCCCCGGGGCGGGGCCGGACCCGGGTGGTTCGATGACGTCCAGGCGCCGACCGGCGCATGGACGCGGCCCCCGCACGACGGATGGAGCCGCACGAGCACCAGGAGGAGTCTCATGAGCGACAGCAGCCTCGAAGGGCCCGCCGACGGCGGCGCCGAGGGCAGCCCGGGCGTGCAGGACGGCGGCGCCGACGGCGGCGCCGAGGGCCCCGCCGACGGTGGTGCCGAGGGCACGTCGGGCGTGCAGGACGGCGGCGCCGACGGCGGCGCCGAGGGCCCTGCCGACGGTGGTGCCGAGGGCACGCCGGGCGTCCAGGACGGCGGCGCCGACGGCGGCGCCTGATCTCCACCACGACGGTGCCCGGCCCTCGGGCCGGGCACCGTCGTCGTCCCCAGGACCGACCCCCGTAGCACCCGCACCGCCACCGCAGCGCCACTGCTGACCCACGACCATCTACCACGACCCACGACGACACCGACCACGACCCACGACCACCCAGGCGAGGACCCGAGCCCGTGCCCGCTGAACCCTCCTCCGCCCTCGGACGCCTCGTCCGCGTCGACACGACGACGTTCGCCGCCGAGTACTGGGGGCGCCAGGCCCTGCTGAGCCGCGCGGCCGACCTCGCCGCGCCGTTCACGGACCTGCTCGACGAGCCCGCGGTGGACGAGCTGGTCTCCGAACGCGGCCTCCGGGCGCCCTTCCTGCGTGTGGCCAAGAGCGGGCAGACGCTGGCGGAGCGGACGTTCACCGCCCCCGGCGGCGTCGGTGCCGGGATCGCCGACCAGGTGAGCGACAGCGCGCTCGTCGGGCTCTTCGGCGACGGCGCGACCCTCGTGCTGCAGGCGCTGCACCGGGTCTGGCCGCCGATCATCGACTTCGTGGGGTCCCTGGCCGACGAGCTGGGCCACCCGGTCCAGGCGAACGCGTACGTCACGCCACCGCAGAACCAGGGCTTCGACGACCACTACGACGTCCACGACGTCTTCGTCCTCCAGGTCGCCGGCACGAAGGAGTGGCGCATCCACGCCCCCGTCTGGGACGCGCCGCTGCGCGACCAGCCGTGGACCGACCGGCGCGCCGCCGTCCAGCGCGCGGCGGCCGAGCCGCCGCTCATCAGGGCCGTCCTCGAGCCGGGTGACTGCCTCTACCTGCCCCGCGGCTTCCTGCACGCCGCGACCGCGCTGGGCGGGGTCAGCACCCACCTCACCCTCGGCGTGCACACCTGGACGCGCTACGCGCTGGCCGAGCAGCTCACGACCCAGGCGCTGGCCGCGCTGGCCGGCGACGCCGCGGTGCGCGGCTCGCTCGCGCTCGGCACCGACCCGACCCGGCCCGGCACCCTCGGCGCGGACGTCGAGCAGGTGCGCGCGGCGCTGCTGGAGGCGGTCCGCACCGCCGACCTCGACACCGTCGCCGCGGCCCTGCGCCGCGCCGACCGCGGCTCGCGCCGTCCCGCGCCCGTCGGCCCGCTCGCCCAGCTCGGCACGGCCGGCTCGCTCGGCGCGGGCACCGTCCTGAGGCTGCGCGAGCACCTCGCCGCGACGCTGGACCAGGCGGGCGGTCGCAGCGTGCTCCGCAGCCGGGCCGGCGAGCTCGTGCTGGACGAGGCCGACGTCGCGCCGGTCAAGGCCCTGCTCGACGAGGGCCGCGCCGACGTGGCCGACCTCGGTGACGCCCTCGCTCGTCGGCTGGTCCTCGCGGCCGTCGTCGTCGCGGGCTGAGCCGGGACGGCCACGCGGCCGCGAGCGACGACGGCGCCAGCGGGGAGGGTGTCGCGGCAGCGAGGGCCCCGCACAGGCACGCGTCTGCGGGATGCCCTGAGGCCGTCGTGTCGGCTACCCTCGAAGGTGCCGCGGGGGCGGCGACCCCGAACCTGGACGTCTGGAGTCTGGAGCCCGCGTGAAGCCCCCGTCCCGCCGAGCCGTACGCCTCAGCCACTGGCTGGTGTGGCCGCTGGCCGCGCTGGCCACCTGCGCCGTCGTCGGGCAGGCGTCCTACTCCGGTTTCAGCGCCAAGGTGAGCAACTCCGGCAGCACGCTCGCCGCGGGCACGGTCGTCCTCAGCGACGACGACGCCGGGTCGGCGCTGTTCTCGCTGAGCAACCTCAAGCCCGGCTCGTCGGGCTCGCGCTGCGTCGCCGTGACCTCCAGCGGTTCCCTGCCCTCGGCGGTGAAGCTCTACACGACCGACGTGGCCACGACGAAGGGGCTGTCGGGCTACGTGAACTGGACCGTCACCCAGGGCACCGGCGGGACCTACAGCTCGTGCACCGGCTTCACCGCGCTCGCCTCCGGGTCCTCGCTCTACTCCGGCACCCTGGCCGGCTTCACCTCCTCGGCCACGACGTACGCCACCGGGCTCGGCAGCTGGTCGCCGAGCGGCACCGCGTCGGAGACCCGGACGTTCCAGTTCGCGTACACGGTGAGCTCCAGCACCCCCGACACCGCCCAGGGCGGCACCTCGTCCTTCGGCCTCACCTGGGAGACTCAGAACAGTTGACCGGCGCACCGACCGCGCAGCGACCCCGGCTGTGGACCTGGTGGCACCTGGCCGCCGTGACGCTGGCGCGCTCGTTGCTGGTCGGGCTGCTCGGCCTGGCCGTCTGGGGCGCGCTGCCCGCCGCCTTCGGCTGGCACCCCACCACGGTCAGCAGCGGCTCGATGATGCCCCGGCTGCACGTCGGCGACGTGGCGGTCTCGCGGCCGCTCGGTGAGCACGTGCCGCCGCTGTCGAGCGTGCTGCTGTTCCACGACCCGGACCACCCCGACCGGCTGCGCCTGCACCGCTTCGTCGGCGTCGACGACGACGGACGCCTCGTCACCCGCGGCGACGCCAACACCTCCGACGACTCGAGCCTGGTGGACCTCGGCGCGGTGCTCGGCATCGGCACCCTGCGGGTGCCCTGGATCGGCTCCCCGGTCGTCTGGCTGCGCGAGGGCCGGTGGCTGTCCCTGGGCCTCGTGGCCGCAGGACTCGCCGTGGCCCTGGCCGTCGCGGCGAGCGGTCGGGACCGCGGCTTCGGCGACGAGGACCCGCCCGACGTGCCCAGCCCGACGCCGGCGCCGACCACGGCGGGCGAGAGCCTGGTTGCCGGTCCGGGGCACGCGCACCGCACGGTCCTGCGCCAGGTCGGCGTGCTGCTCGGGACGACGCTGCTGGCCACGAGCCTCGCCACGTCCGCGGGCGCGAGCTTCGTCGCGACGACGACCGGCACCGTGTCCCTGAGCCTGTCCGGTTACGCCACCTGCGCGAGCGGCATCACCGGCCTCGCCCCGACCGTGTGGTACCGCATGGACGAGACGTCCTCGACCACCCTCACGGCGACCGACTCCTCGGGCAACGCTCGCAACGGCTCGTACGGGTCGGTCGGGAAGACGACGAGCACGCTCAAGGCCTGTGCGCAGGACACCGGGCGGTCGATGACCTACAACGGCTCGAGCGGCTACCTCAGCTCGCCCCAGCTCGTCGGCGCGCTGCCGAACACCTTCAGCCTCGCCACCTGGTTCCGCACCACCACGACCACCGGCGGAAAGCTCATCGGGTTCGGCAACGTGCGGACCGGGGCGTCCACCGTCTACGACCGGCACGTCTACATGACCAACGGCGGACAGGTGGTGTTCGGGGTGAACCCGGGGACGGTCAAGACGGTCGTCTCGCCGAAGTCCTACAACGACGGAGCCTGGCACCTCGCGGTCGCCACCCTCTCCAGCGCGGGCATGCAGCTCTACCTGGACGGCGCAGCGGTGGCCTCCGACACGAGCGTCACCAGCGGCTCCAGCGCGTCCAACGGCTACCTGCGCATCGCCTACGACAACATCGACGGCTACAGCAGCGTCCCGACCAGCCGCTACTTCGCCGGCACCCTCGACGACGCGGCGCTCTTCCCGACCGCGCTCTCCGCCGACCAGGTCGCCGCGCTGAACAACGCCGCCAGCTAGTGGCCGCTCTCCTCGCCGGGGCCGGCACGTCCCGCTCGGCCCTCACCCTCGGCGAACGTTGCAGGCGCGCCTGTTTCTTGAGCCATGAACGGTTGACACGTCAATCTTTGGGAGGTCCTGAGGAAACGTTGTCAGTCTTCCTGAGGAAGCGTGGAGGAACTCACAGCACAGTTCTCATCACCAGCCCAGCACGGGCCGGGGAGCAAGCGGGGGCTGGCTCGAAGGACACGACGCACCGACCCTCGCCAGGAGCCCCCGATGACCACCACCGCCGCCGCCCAGACCGCCGCCGTCGCCGCCGTCCGCCGCCCGTCGCGCAAGGTCGCCACCATCGTCAGCCTCGTCGCGGTCCCCGTCGCCCTGGCCGCCTCCGGCCTGGTCGTGGCCCAGTCGTCCTACTCCGCCTACTCCGCCACCACCGTGAACCCGACCTCGAACTGGGCCACCGGCACCGTCGCCCTCACCGACGACGACACCAACACCGCCGCCTTCAGCGCCGCGAACCTCAAGCCCGGCTCCACCGGCACCCGCTGCATCGTGGTCTCCTCCACCGGCTCGCTGCCCGCCTCGGTCAAGCTCTACGGCACCGGCGCCACCACCACCAAGGCCCTCGCCAGCGACATCACCCTCACCATCACCCAGGGCAGCGGCGGCTCGTTCGGCTCCTGCACCGGCTACACCCCGCTCGCCACCGGCTCCTCGGTCTACTCCGGCACCCTCGCCGGCTTCGGCACCAGCGCCACCGGCTTCAGCACCGGCGTCGGCTCCTGGACCACCACCGGCTCCGGCACGGTCGCCAACCCCGAGACCCGCACCTACCAGCTCACCTACACGGTCAACCCCAACACCACCAACGACACCCAGAACGGCACCGCCGCCATCGGCTTCACCTGGGAGGCCCAGAACAGCTGAGCCCGGCCCGGCCGGGCCGCAGACCGGCTGAGCCCGGACCGATCGCCCCATCACGTCGTGCCGGGGGACCGTCCCGCGCGGACGGCTCCGGCTCAGCGCATCCGCTCCCCCGCCTCGACCCGTGCGGTCACCGAGTTGTCGGGCGGGGCGAGCGGGCAGAGCCAGGCGTCGTCGTAGCGGCAGGACGGGTGGTAGAGGAAGTTGAGGTCGACCACCAGCCGGTCGCCCGTCTGTCCGGGTGCGGCTCCGAGATCAGCGCCCTTGGCCGTGTCGAGCAGGTAGCGCCCGCCGCCGTAGCTCTCGTCGCCGGCGGTGCCGTCGCGCAGCGGCAGGAACACCCCGCCCGCGTACTGCTCCAGCCACCACACGGTGACGGTGGCCCCGACGGGATCCGGCAGCTCCACCGCCCCGACGGGGCGCAGCGTGGTGCTGCCGTTCTCCCCGCTGGGCAGCTCCAGCACCCGGTCCGGGTCCCTGACGCCCACCAGCGGCAGCTCGAAGCGGTAGGCCGGGTCGTAGGGCCAGCAGGGCAGGCCGGTGCCGCGCAGCGGGTCGTCGGCGCGCAGCGCGCTCTGCGGGTGCTCGCGGAACAGCGCGTCCCGGCCCGCCCGCCACAGCGCGTGCGCCGCCGCCGGCTCCGGTGCGGCGCGGACGGCGGCGTAGAGCGAGGCCGTACGCCGCCGCCAGTCGGTCAGCTCCAGCGCCGTCCGGGCCTCGGTCGTCGGCTCAGCCATGCTGCGGCCCCTGCGCGATCCCGCGGGCGCCGCGGAGGTCCCCGGCCAGGTCGTCGAGCAGCGGGGACGCGGGGTCGGGCAGGTCACGCGGTTCGCGGTGCCCCCTCAGCGCCGCCGCCAGGTCGTCGAACCCCGCCACCAGCTGTGCCACGTCGTCTCCCGGGGGTCGGGCCGCCGGGTGCCTCGCCCGGGCGGCTGCTTCGCTGAGGTCGTCGGCGGTCTTCTCCAGCTGGGCGATCATCGGCCACCACGCGGCGGCCAGCCGGGAGAGGGGTGGCGGCTCGGCCAGGGTGCTCTGCAGCTCGGCGCGGACGTCGGACATCGCCCCGTACGCGCGGCGCCGGGCCGGGCCGACGAGGCTGCGGTCGGCACCGAAGGCGACGCGCGCGTAGCCCGCGAGCGCCTCCACCCCGGCCGCGACGTGCTCGCCCAGTCGGGGACGCCAGGTCGCCGGCCAGCACAGGTAGCCCACGACCAGCACCACCCCGGCCCCGATGACCGTGTCGAGGAGCCGGTCGAGCGCCACCCGCCCGTCCACGCGGGTGCCGAAGTCGATGAGCAGCAGCACCAGGGGCGTGACGAAGGTCGACAGCAGCCCGTAGTTGCGGCTGCGGCCGTACGGGAAGGCGAAGGCGCAGGCCGCCAGCGGCAGCAGCAGCCAGGCGCCGTGGGGCACGACCGCGACCAGCGCCACCCCGACGACCACGCCGACGAGGGTGCCGAGGGTGCGCTGCACCCCGCGGGCGAAGACCGAACCGAGGTCGGGCTTGAGGACGAGCGCCGCCGTCAGGACGATCCAGTACGGCTTCTCCAGCGGCACCAGCTGGCGCACCGCCTCGGCGGCGGCCATGGTCACGCCGAGCCGCGCAGCGAAGGTCCAGGCCTTGCGGCCGGGGGCGAGGCTCGCGAGCGAGGGACGGTCGCTGCCCGAGACCGAGTCCGCGCGACCCTCGACGGTGCGCACGACCTGCGTCAGCGTGGTCAGCACCGGCCGGGCCTCGACCTCGTCGACGCTGGCCCGCCCGACCTCGTCCTCGAGCGCGTCCAGCGCCGAGCGCACCTTGCGGTCGCGCTTCTGCCCCACCAGCGTCGCCAGCCGGTCGACCAGGTCGGCGATCCCGGGGTGCGCGGCCCCCGAGCGCAGCCTGAGGTCGAACACCGCCGTCACCAGCGAGAACGACGCCGTCAGCGACGAGGCGAGCCGGCGCAGGTCGTCGCGGCGGCCCGCCGACGTCGACCGCGCGGTGACGACGTCGTCGTACGCGGCCGACAGTCCGCGGGTCAGCGCCACGCGGCGGTCGTGCACGGTCCGCGGGTCGGCCTGGCCGTCGGGTCGCCGCAGCTCCTCGGCGATGCCCCTCAGCACCGACACCTCCTTCGCGCGGGGCTGGTTGACGGGCGGGTCGAGCCGGGTCTGGACGAAGGACAGCACCATCGCCCAGGCGAGCCCGACCGCGTACACCGCCGCGATGACGTGGACGCCGACGCCCGCGGGCAGGGCCGCGGCGACCGCGGCGTAGACGAGCAGCTGCAGGCCGGCGAAGGAGAGGTTCGAGCTGAACGAGCTGAGCAGCGCCGAGACGACGCCCAGCACCGCGAAGGCGAGCACGGCCGTCGGCCCGTTCTCCACCAGGCGGCCGGCCAGCAGCCCGAGCAGCCCGCCCGCGCCGCCGAGGAGGATCCGCCGGAACCGCGCCCGGAACGGTCCGCCGTTGTCGCCGAACGCCCCCACCAGCCCACCCATGCCGGCGAAGACGGCGAGCCCGGGCTGGGAGAGCAGCAGGCCGCCCCCCAGCAGCACGGGGACCGTGAGCATCGAGCGCACCATGTCGCCCCACGGCACCGGGGCCGGGTTGGGGGCGAGGATCCGCACGACCCAGTCCGGGGCGATGGGGTCGAGCAGGCTCGGACCACGACCGAACGTGCGCGACGCGAGGTGGGCGTCGCCCGGTCCCGAGGTCACCACCGGCCGATCATCCCAGCCGGCCGGGGCTCGTCGCTCCGGGGCCGCGCTCAGCGCCGCTCGTCGTCCTCCGCCCGGATCCGGGCGAGCTCGGCGCGCCGCACACCCTGGGCGACCGGGTCCGGGACGGGCAGGGAGGCCAGCAGACGACGCGTGTACGGGTGCTGCGGGTCCCCGAGCACCTGCTCCCCCGTCCCCTCCTCCACCAGCCGGCCGCGGTGGAGCACGGCGATGCGGTCGGCCAGCAGGTCGACGACGGCGAGGTCGTGGCTGATGAAGAGGCACGCGAAACCGAGCTCGGCCTGCAGCTCGGCGAAGAGCTCCAGCACCCGCGCCTGCACGCTGACGTCCAGGGCCGACGTCGGCTCGTCGGCGACCAGCAGCGTCGGGTCCAGCGCGAGCGCGCGCGCCAGGCTGGCCCGCTGCCGCTGCCCGCCGCTCAGCTCGTGGGGGTAGCGGTCGCCGTACGCCCGCGGCAGCTGCACGGCCTCGAGCAGCTCGTCCACCTTCTGCCGCGCCGCCCGCGGGTCGCCGGCCCGCCCGTGGACGACGAGCGGCTCGGCCACGCACTCGGCGATGGTGAGCAGGGGGTTGAAGCTGGACGCCGGGTCCTGGAAGACGAACCCGATGTCGCGGCGGTGCGGCCGGAACGTGCGCTCCTTGACCCCGCGCATCTCCTGGCCGAGGACCCTGAGCGAGCCGCCGGTCACCCGCGTCAGCCCGGCGATGGCGCGCCCGATCGTCGTCTTGCCCGAGCCGCTCTCGCCGACCAGGCCGAGCACCTCGCCCGACCGGAGCGCGAACGACACCCCGTCCACGGCGGTGAAGCCCGCGCGCCCGAGCCGTCCGGGGTAGGTGATGCGCAGCCCGTCGGCCTCCACCAGCGTGGTCGGCCCCGTGCCCCCCGCCTCGGCCGCCTGGCGCGCCGCGACCCGGGCGGCCGTCCGCGCGCGGCCCTGGCCGACGTACGGGACGGCGGCGAGCAGCGCCTTGGTGTAGTCCTGCTGCGGGTGCGCGAAGATCTCGACGGTGCTCGCCTGCTCGACGACCTCGCCCGCGAACATCACCGCGACCCGGTCGGACAGGTCGGCGACGACGCCCAGGTTGTGGGTGATCAGCAGGATCGACGCCCCGAAGTCGTCGCGGCAGCGCCGCAGCAGGTCGAGGATCTCCGCCTGCACGGTGACGTCGAGCGCGGTCGTCGGCTCGTCGGCCACGATCAGCCCGGGGTCGAGCACGAGGGCCATGGCGATGACGACGCGCTGCTTCTGCCCCCCGGAGAACTGGTGGGGGTAGTAGTCGACGCGCTCCCCGGGGTCGGGGATGCCGACCCGGCCGAGGACCTCGATGGCCCGCTGCCGGGCCTCGCGCCGGCTCATCGAGGTGTGGGCGCGCAGGCCCTCGGCGATCTGCCAGCCGACGGTGTAGACGGGGTTGAGCGCGGTCGACGGCTCCTGGAAGACCATCGCGACGTCCGACCCGCGCAGCTCGCGCAGGCGCGAGCGCGGAACCGACACGACGTCGGTGGCCGAGCCGCCGTCCTTCGACGCCAGCAGGACCACCCCGGAGGCCGTCGCGCTGGCGGGCAGCAGCCCGAGGATGCTCTTGGCCGTCACGGTCTTGCCGCTGCCGGACTCGCCCACGACGGCGAGCACCTCGCCCGGCGCCACCTGCAGGCTGACACCGTCGACGGCCTTCACCGAGCCGGCGTCGCTGGCGAAGCTGATCTGCAGGTCGCGGATGTCGAGGACCGGGCCGCGGGTGCGGCCGGCCGTCCGCTCGGTCGGGCTCACCGTGGGTCGCCTCCGTCGGCCTCGGGCGTCTCGAGCCCGGCCGCGCTGTCCAGCGTGCCGCCCGGGACGACCGACGTGGCCGCCACGGTGCCGCTCGCGGCGGCGACGCTGCGCCGTCCGCGCAGGCGCGGGTCGGCCAGGTCGTTCAGGCTCTCGCCCACGAGCGTCACCCCGAGCACGGCGAGGACGATCGCCAGGCCCGGGAAGAGGCCGGTCCACCACACGCCGCTGGTGACGTCGCCGATCGCCCGGTTGAGGTCGTAGCCCCACTCCGCGGCCGACGTGGGCTCGATGCCGAAGCCGAGGAAGCCGAGGCCGGCGAGCGTCAGGAGCGCCTCGCTGCAGTTCAGGGTGAAGATCAGCGGCAGCGTCCGGGTCGCGTTGCGCAGCACGTGGCGGCCCATGATCCGCGCCGTGGAGGCGCCGACGACCTTGGCCGACTCGACGTAGGCCTCCGCCTTGATCCGGACCGTCTCGGCGCGGATCACCCGGAAGTACTGGGGGATGAAGACGACCGTGATCGAGACCGCGGCGGCGAGGACGCCGCCCCACTTGCTCGACTGCCCCCCGGAGATCGCGATCGAGACCACGATGGCCAGCAGCAGCGTCGGGAAGGCGTAGATCGCGTCGCACACCACGACGAGCAACCGGTCCAGCCAGCCGCCGAGGTAGCCCGACACGAGACCGAGCGCGACGCCGGCGAAGATCGACAGCACGACGGCGACGACCATCGTCTCCAGCGCGGTCTGCGCGCCCCACAGGGTGCGCGACAAGACGTCGTACCCGCCCTGGGTGGTGCCCAGGAGGTGGGCCCCGCCGGGTGGTCGCAAGGTGCCGAAGGCGGTGCCGCCCTCGTCGAGCTGGCTCCACCGGTAGGGCGCGAGGAGCCCGGCGAGGAGCGACACCAGCACGAAGGCCCCGGTGATGACCAGGCCGACCAGGAGCATCACCCGCTGCACCCCGACGCTCTGGCGCACCTGGTGCACGAGCGGCAGGTCGCGCCAGGTCCGGCGCCGTCCGCGCAGCACGGGCGCGGGCGGGGCGGTGGCGACGGCCATCAGTACCTCACCCGGGGGTCGATGAGCGCGGCCAGGACGTCCACGACGAAGTTGGTCAGGGCGACGATCACCGCGAGCAGGGCCACGATCCCCTGCACGGCGACGAAGTCGCGCGCGGTCAGGTACTGGGCCAGCTGGAAGCCCAGCCCCTTCCACTCGAAGGTCGTCTCGGTGAGCACCGCGCCGCCGAGCAGCAGGGCGATCTGCAGCCCGATGACGGTGATGATCGGGATCAGGGCCGGCCGGTAGGCGTGCTTGCGCACCAGCCGGAGCTCGCTCACGCCACGCGAGCGGGCCGCGTCGACGTACTCGGTGCCGAGGGTCCCGATGACGTTCGTCCGCACCAGCCGCAGGAAGATGCCGGCGGTCAGGAGGCCGAGGGCGACGGCCGGCAGCACCGCGTGCCGCGCCACGTCGGCCACGGCGGCCGGGTCACCGAGCCGGATGGCGTCGACCAGGTAGATGCCCGTCCGGCCCTCGAGCAGCTGCAGGTCGAGCTCGGTGCTGGTGCCGGCCCGCCCGGAGACCGGCAGGACGCCCAGCTCGATGCTGAACACCAGCTTGAGCAGCAGGCCGGCGAAGAAGACCGGCGTCGCGTAGCAGAGGATCGCGAACACCCGCAGCACCGCGTCGCCGAGGCGGTCGCGCAGGTAGGCCGCGACCATGCCGAGCGGGATGCCGACGACCAGCGCGACGAGCAGCCCGTAGACGGCCAGCTCCAGCGTCGCGGTCCCGTACGTGACGAGCACCTCGACGACCGGGCGGTTGTCGCTGATGGTGGTGCCGAAGTCGCCCCGCAGGAGCCCGCCGAGGTAGTCGCCGTACTGCACGAGCAGCGGCCGGTCGTAGCCGGCCGCGTGGATCCGCTCGGCGAGCTGCTCGGGGGGCAGCCGCCCGCCCTGCGCCGCGGTGATCGGGTCGCCGGTGGACCGCATCAGCAGGAACACCAGGGTGACCAGGACGAACACGGTCGGGACGATGAGCAGGAAGCGGACGAGGACGTAGCGCCCCAGCCCGCCGCCGCCCCCGGCCCCGGCCGCCGGCGTCTGCGCGCCGGCGACCTGGGGGCCGTCGAGGACCGTCATGGCCTCGACCCTCGTCCGCCTGGCAACGTCAGCTCTTCGAGAGCGCCGCGTAACGGAACTTGAACGACGCGTCGAGCGTCTGGTCCGCTCCGGACACCGTCGAGCCCACGACCGCGACCTGGGACCCCTGCAGCAGCGGGAGCGTGGAGATGTCCTTGGCCTCCGCGTCCTGGATCCGGCCGATCAGCTCGGCCCGCTTCGTCTTGTCGGTCTCCACGAGCTGCTCGCCGATCAGCTTCTGCACCGTCGGGGCGTCGTAGTGGTTGGCCACGAAGTTGTTCTTGGAGAAGAACGGCGTCAGGTAGTTGTCGGCGTCGGAGTAGTCCGGGAACCAGCCGAGCTGGTAGACCGGGTAGGCGTCCTTGACGCGGTCCTTCGAGTACTGCACGTACTCGGTGGACTGCAGGTCGACCGTGAACAGCCCGGAGCTCTCGAGCTGGCTCTTGATCAGGCCGTACTCGTCGGTCGAGCCGGGTCCGTAGTGGTCGGTGTTGTACTGCAGCTTGAGGTCCACCGGCGTGCTGACCCCGGCGTCGGAGAGCGCCTGCTTGGCCTTGGCCGCGCTCGGCTTGCCGGTCCCGTCGCCGTAGAGCGACTTGTACGCCTCGTTGGCGCCGGTCAGACCCTTGGGGACCTGCGAGAACAGCGGCGTGTAGGTGCCCTTGTAGACCTGCTGCGACAGCGCGTCGCGGTCGACGAGGTCGGCGACGGCCTGCCGCACGGCGAGCGACTTGGCCGCGTCCGCGTCGCTGGTCTTGCTCCCGTAGGGCATGGTGTCGAAGTTGAAGACCAGGTAGCGGATCTCACCACCGGGGCCGTCGACGACCTTGACCTTGTCGTTGGTGCGCAGGTCGGCGATGTCGTTGGCCGAGAGGCTGCGGAAGGCCACGTCGATCGAGTTGTTGCTGACCTCGAGCTTCATGTTCGACGCCTCGGCGTAGTACTTGACGTTCACGGTGCCGGTCTTGGCCGGGCCGAGCAGGCCCTGGTAGCCCTCGTACGCCTTGTACTGGATGAGGTTGTTCACGTCGTAGCTGGCGATCGTGTACTGCCCGGCGAAGGCCTTGCCGTCGACGATCGTCCTGTCCGGAGTGACGGCGCTCGGGGAGAAGACCTCCTCGTCGACGATGGGGCCGGCCGGGGAGGACAGCACCTGGGCGAAGGTCTGGTCGTTCGCGGCCTTGAGCGTGAAGACGACGGTGGTCGCGTCCGGGGTGCTGACGCTGTCGAGGTTCGACAGCAGCGACGAGGGGCCGTTGGGGTCGGCGATCTTGACGTCGCGGTCGAACGTGAACTTGACGTCGGAGGACGTGAGGTCGTGGCCGTTGGCCCACTTCAGGCCCGGCTTGAGCTTGACCGTGTACTCGGTCGGCGAGGTGAACTCGGCCGACGTCGCGATGTCCGGCTTGACGTCCGGGCTGCCGTACGGCGTGTTCAGAAGGAAGGGGTAGACCTGGTTCATCACGGCGAACGAGCCGTTGTCGTACGACCCGGCCGGGTCCAGCGAGGTGATCTTGTCGGTGGTGCCGATGACGAGGGAACCGCTGCCGCCCCCGGTCCCGGCCGAGCTGCCGGCGCCACCGCTCCCGCCGCCTCCGCAGGCGGCGAGGAGGAGCGCCGAGGCGGCGACGCCGCCACCGAGGGCCAGGAGACGTCGACGGGTGGGGACGTGGGGCATGCGTTCTCCGATCGCGAGCGAGGTCGCCAGGACTTGTGGTCAGGCACGCGCCGGACGCCGAAAGTTCTCGTGCGCCCGGCAGCGCGGATCAGTGTTCCACGCCCGGCCCCGCAAGCCCACCAGGTGGGCACGAGACGCGCGAGCCTTTACCCGTTCGTTGCGGTCGCGGGCCCGGCGACGCGCGTCAGTGCGCCTGCGCCTCGACGGCGGGAGCCGGCTCCGAGGTGCTCGACTCCTCCCGCAGGGCGAGCTTGAACACGCCTACGATCACGAGCGCGAGGCCGGTCAGCTCACCGGCCAGGACCAGCGGGCTCTGGCCCGGGTCCTCGCCGAGCACCAGCAACCCGAACGTGATGGCCACCGCCACCTCGGCGACGTTGAGGACCGGCGTCGTCACCGAGAGCCGCGTGGCCTGGTAGGCCCGCTGGTTGAGCAGCACGGCCCACAGGCCGGTCACGACCAGCGCCCACAGCGGCCAGGAGGCGAGGACCGCGGTCAGCCCGTCGGCGAAGCGCGCGAGCACCAGCTTGACGAGCCCGGCGACCAGCCCGAAGAGCACGCCGGCCGCACCGGCCAGCAGGGCCCCGCGCAGCTGGGTGGCCTGCACCCGCGCAGCGGTGGCCATGGCCAGCAGCACCAGGCCGACCCCGGCGCCGACGAGGGCCGCGCCGAGGCCGTTCTCGGGCGCCGAGTCGGCCGTCTCCGGCCGGACCGCGAGGAAGAGCGCGAGACCGGCCCAGGTGACGATCAGCCAGGACAGCGTCGAGCGGTCCGGGAGCCGGTGCTCGAGCGCGGAGCGGATGACGACGGCGAAGACGATGCCGCTGACGATCACCGGCTGGACCAGCGCGAGGTCGCCGCGGCTCAGGGCGATGGCGTGCAGGGTGAAGGCGACCGCGCTCAGCAGCAGGCCGACGAGCCAGGAGGGCCGTCGCGCGATCCGGGCGAAGAAGCTGCCGTGGCTCTCCTCGCCGGGGTCGGAGTCGCCGGCGACGCGCTGCTGCAGGGCGGAGCCGAGTGCGAAGGAGAACGCTGCCGCCAGCGCGGTGAGCACCGCGAGCACCATCTGCGTCCCTCTTCCTCTCGTCCACCCGCGTCGTGCGCCGCACGGGCCACGCAGACCCTACGGGGGCGGACCGGCGGCGCACGGCAACGTCGCCGTCGTGGGCACCACGACCTCCACGAGCAGCGGCGGGCAGAAGTGCCCGGTGACGACCGTCCGGTCCTGGCCTGGGCGAGGCGGCCCTTTCCGACGAGCCCGCCGGGAACTGCCCCCCGGGCAGCGGCCGCGCTGATAGCGTCCCGGTCATGGGACTCGGAACGGGCATCGCCCTGCTGGTGGTCGGCGCGATCCTCGCTTTCGGCGTCAAGGACACCTTCAGCGGCGTCGACCTCACCGCGATCGGCTACATCTGCATGGCCGGCGGCGTCCTGGCGATCATCCTGACCCTGGCCCTGCAGTCGCAGCGCCAGCGCGCCAGCCGCACCACGGTCGTGGAGCGCCGCGAGCTCCGCGACCCCGGCGAGCCGCCGGTCGTCTGACCGCCCCCACCGCGCGAGCGCCGATGGACATCGCCGCCGGGCGCGTCGTCGTCCTCGACCTCGGCGAGGTCCTGGCCTCCCCCGGTCGGCTGCTCGCCGACCTGGCCGGGCGGGCCGGGCTCGACGAGGCCGCGCTGGCCGCGGCGTACTGGGCCCACCGTGACGCGCACGACCGCGGCGACGACGCCGACACCTACTGGCGCGCCGTGCTGCGTGCCGCGGGTCGGCGTGACGACCCCGACAGCGCCGACGCCCTCGCGCTGCGCCGTGCGCTCGCCGAGAGCGACGCCCGGGTGTGGTCGACGATCCGCCCCGACGCGCGGGCGACGCTCGCCGGGCTGCACGACGCCGGGGTGCGCGTCGCGATCCTGTCCAACGCCCCCCACCCGATGGCGCGGGCCTCCCGCGCCGCCGACTGGGCCCGCTGGGTCGACGACTGGTTCTTCTCCGCCGAGCTCGGCCTCGCCAAGCCCGACGCCGCGATCTACGTCGCGGTCTCGACGGCCCTGGGCGTCCCGGGCGAGCAGGTCGTCTTCTTCGACGACCGCCAGGTGAACGTCGACGCCGCCCTGCGGGCCGGCTGGGACGCGCACCTGTGGACCTCGGCGGCCGGGGTCGAGGAGACGCTGCACCGGCTCGGCCTGCTGCCTGCGTGAGCCCTGAACGCCGAGGTGGTCACGCTGCACGCCGTCGTGGCGGACCGGGAGGACCCGGGGACCCGAGACGCTCGGTCGCGGAGGCGTGGACGCGGCTCCGCCGCCCGGTGACGGCGCCGCCGGCCCCTGCGGACGGCGGCCGCGGTCGTGGCGACGGACAGCCCCGTCTCGCCCCAGCTGGAGCTGCCTCCGCGCATCGAGGTGTCCTCGCGGGAAGGAAGACTGGGCACCAGCCGGAACCCGAGCACCACCCGAGGAGACGACCATGGCCGACCCCGCGCAGGACTTCGCCGACCGCCTGACCACCTTCGAGCAGGACCGGGACGTCGACGCCTTCGTGTCCGCCGCGTTCTCCGACGACGTGGTGCTGCTGCGTCCCGAGACCGGGCAGGAGCTGACCGGCCACGAGGGCGCGCGCACCTTCTGGTCGGAGTACCTGGCGACCTTCGAGCAGGTGCGCTCGACGTTCAGCCGGGTGCAGGACGGCACCGTCGGGGTGCTCGAGTGGACGAGCGAGGCCCGGCTGGCCGACGGGCGCGACGTCACCTACCGCGGTGCGAGCCTGCTCGACGTCGACGACGCCGGCCTGGTGAGCCGCTTCGCCACCTACTACGACACGCGGCTGTTCCAGCCCCAGAACACCGTCTGAGGCCGGACCCGTCGTTCAGGCCAGGGGGTCGTCGGGACCGAAGGGGCGCAGCCGCAGCTGGCGGTCGGCCCCCGACGGTTCCCGGGACGCCATCGCCGCGGGGTCGTCGACGCCCGCCCGCAGGAAGCGGCCGTGCCAGGCGTCGAGCTCGCCGTCGGCCACCGCGCAGACCAGGTCGACGACGCGCTCGGGCGGCGTCCAGCCCGTGTGGTCGGCCCACTTCGGCATCGAGGCCGTCATGTCGGTCCGCACGAGCCCCGGGGCGATGTTGAAGGCGAGCGCGCCGGTGCCCTGCAGGGACAGGTCCAGCGCCTCCGTCAGGCGCATCTGCGCCGCCTTGCCGACCGAGTACGCCGAGTAGTCCGGCTCCGCACGCGTCCCCATCCCGCTGGCGAGGTTGACCACCCGGCCGCTGCCGCGCCGCACCATCTGCGGGACGACGGCGGCGATCGTCAGCTGCGCGCCGCGCACATGGCTGGTCACGACCGACCACCACTGGTCGACGTCGGCCTCCCAGACGGGCACCTCGGCCTCGTCGATCAGCCCCGCGTTGTTGATCAGCAGGTCCACCGGCCCGAGCACCCGGGTGGTCTCGGCGACGACGGCCTCGACCGAGGCGCGGTCGGCGACGTCGCCGGCGAGCGCCAGGGTCGCGGTGCCGCTCGCCTCGGAGACCGCGCCCAGCGCGGCCTGCAGCGCACCCAGGGTGCGCGCGGTGCCGGCGACCTTCGCGCCCCGCGCCGACAGGGCGCCGGCGAGCCGGAGGCCGATGCCGCGCGACGCGCCCGTGACCAGGGCGACCTGCCCCTCGAGGCTGCGCCGCACCGGGCGTCCCGCCGTGGCCTCGGTGCCGCTCGCATGCTCCACGCGGGGGCCTTCCTCGTCGAAGGGTGGGATCGGCACGCCGTCGGGCGGGTCCGAGGTGCGGGTTCGGCCCGTGGTACGGACCGAGCTCGGTGCGGTCCTGATCGGGCGTCGGCCAGCGAACGTACCACCCGACGAACTGGTCCAGGCGAGCGTCGAGCGGGGGTTTTCCCCCATCCCTGACCGCCCCCTGCATCCCTGTGCTCGTTGGGGGATCTCCCCCATAGGCCCCCTCCCTCAGGCGTCATTAAGTTTCCCGCAGTCGCCAGGTCCAGAGGCGGCGAGGTCCCGCTCCGCCGGCCGGCGGAGCGGGGCCCCTGCCGCTCAGCGCGACTCCACTCGACGAGGAGAAGGAGCAACCCCATGCCGGTCCCCGGCCTGCGCGGGATGGAGCACATCGGCTTCACCGTGCCCGACATCAACGCGGCGTGCGACTGGTTCGAGTCCGTGCTGGGCGCGGAGACGCTCTACACCGCGGCCACGAACTTCCGCCACGACGACGACGACTGGATGGCCGAGCACCTCCACGTCGACCCGCGCGCGGTGATCAAGGAGTTCCGCTACCTGCGGATCGGCAACGGGACCAACTTCGAGGTGTTCGAGTACGAGGCCCCCGACCAGGCGCAGACCCCGCCGCGCAACAGCGACGTCGGCGGCCACCACCTCGCCTTCTACGTCGACGACATCGATGCCGCGATCGCCTACCTGCGCGAGCAGGGCGTCGAGGTGCTCGGCGAGCCCACCGCGTACACCGAGGGCCCGAACCTGGGCCTGACCTGGTGCTACTTCATGGCCCCCTGGGGTCTCCAGCTGGAGGTGGTCTCCGCTCCGGGCGGGACCGTCTACGACAACGAGGCCAAGGCGAGCGGGAAGACGCGGCTCTTCAACCCCGCGAACGCCTCCGAGACCTTGATCTGACCCGGCGCACCCCACCCCACGAACCACGACACCCAGGAGCCCGACGATGAGCCCCAACCCGCTGACCAGCCCCCTGTCCCGCCGCTCCCTGCTCGGAGCCGGCCTGGGCGCCTCCGCCGCCCTGCTCGTCGGCTGCGGCGGCGGCGGCGACGCCGCGAGCAGCACGCCGACGCGCACCTTCGCCAACGACGGCGAGCGGTGGATGCAGTACGCCGGCAAGAAGCTGACCTTCATCACCGAGAACACCCCGCCCTCGAACGGCATCAAGAAGCTCGTCGAGCGCGGCGACTTCAAGAAGCTCACGGGCATCGACGTCGAGATCCTGCAGTACGACCTGCCGGTCATGCTGCAGAAGGCCGAGCTCGACCTCCGCTCGGGTGGCACCTCGTTCGACCTGCTCTACGGCCAGGACAAGCCGGTCACCAGCGTGCTGGCCGACTTCTTCGCCGACCTGGGTCCCTTCACCACCGACACGACGCTGCCGCAGGCCAAGGAGGGCTACGGGGACGCCACCTGGTACCCGAACTACGCCGCGGTGTCGGGCTACGCCTACAGCGACCGACGCATCTGCCTGCCCTACGACGCCGCCGACTCGGTGTTCTGCTACCGCCGCGACCTGTTCGAGAAGTTCGCGAACCAGTTCTCCGACCAGTACGGCTACAAGCTCGAGTACGGCCCGGCCACGACCTGGAAGAACGTCCTCGACTTCGGCAAGTTCTTCAAGGCGCAGCACGAGAAGGACTCCTCGGTGCCCTACGGCATCGGGCTGCACCTCGGCCAGTTCGCCTGGACCACGCAGCTCGACATCCAGCGGATCCTCTACAGCCACGGGCAGTGGCGCGAGTTCGACATCGACGACGTGCAGGGCTCCAAGCAGCCCGGCCCGACGCGCTGGGGCGACGACCAGTCGATCGCCGGCCTCGAGCTCTACAAGGCGCTGTTCGACACCTCCACCCCCGACGCGCTGTCGCTGGGCACCGTCGAGGTCGCGGACGCGTACAACGCCGGCAAGGTCGCCATGGTGCCCCAGTTCCACGAGTTCGCGTCGTCCTTCGTGGCCGACAGCTCGGCGGGCGGGGGGACCAAGACCGCCTTCGACGTGATGCCGAAGGGCGACCCGGCCTACCTGCGCGGCAACGGGCAGCTGGTCAACGGCACCAACTGCGGCATCGCGGGCATCGGCATCAACGCCGCCATCGACAAGGACCAGCAGCGCGCGGCGTACCTGTTCTGCGTGTGGTCGACCAGCGTCGACGTGCAGAAGGAGAACCTCGGCATCTCCGGCGGGACGCCCACCCGGATCGGGGTCGGCGAGGTGCCCGCGATCAAGGAGGCGGAGGGCAAGAAGTACGGCACCGGCGACACCGGCCGCATCGGCCCGTCCAAGTTCCCGAACGCGCTGACCTTCCCCGCCATCGGGGTCGGCATGGCCACCCCGAACGCGGTGCTCGGTCCGAAGATCCCCCAGTTCAACCAGTACGTGACCATCGTCGCCAACGAGATCCAGAAGATGTGCGCCGGGCAGCAGGCCCCCGACGCCACCGCGAAGGCCATCCAGTCCCAGACCAACGCCCTCCACGGCGTCTGACCGGCGACCCGCAACCAGGCGAAGGAGTCACAGGACATGGCCACGGTCACCGCGGCGGGCCCGACGTACACCGTCGAGTCCCCGCCGCCCGTCAACCAGGCGAGGCCGCGCAAGCTGCTGGCGCCGCTGCTGCTGCCGGCGGTCGTGCTGCTCGCGCTGCTCAGCATCTACCCGCTCGGCTGGTTGATCTACATGTCGTTCAACGAGGTCGCGCTGGCGCCGGGGGCGTCGAACACCTTCGTCGGCCTCGACAACTGGTCGCGGATGGTCGCCGACCCGCAGTACTGGAAGAGCTGGGGCCTGCTGGCGAAGTACTCGCTGGTCAGCATGGTCCTCGAGGTGGGCCTCGGCACCCTGCTCGCCGTGCTGCTCAACCGGAGCAGGCACGAGAAGCTGCTGATCACCCTGCTGCTGATGCCGATGATGATGGCGCCGGTCGTCGCGGGCCTGCTCTGGCAGTACCTCTACAACGGCACCTTCGGCTGGTACTTCTGGGCGCTGCGCAGCCTGGGCCTGCTCGACGGCGGCACCATCCTCGGCAGCTCCGACCTGGCCCTGTGGGCCATCGTCGTGGTCGACGTCTGGGAGTGGACGCCGCTGGTGGCCCTGATCGTGCTCTCGGGCCTCAAGCTCGTGCCCAACGACCAGGTCGAGGCCAGCTACATGGACGGCGCCGGCCCGGTCAGGAGCTTCTTCCAGGTCGCGCTGCCGAGCATCAAGTCGTCCCTGCTGATCGCCATCCTGCTGCGGTTCATGGACAACATCCGCATCATCGACCACTTCATCGCCCTGACCGGTGGTGGTCCCGCCAACAGCACGAAGATCCTCCCGCTCTACCTCTACGAGCAGTCCTTCTCGTTCTTCGAGCTCGGCTACGGCGCCTCCATCGCGCTGACGCTGCTGCTCATGACGATCCTGCTCGGCAAGTTCGTGGTGGCGAGGTTCGAGGAACGCGAGCCCACCCGGGCCGAGGCAGACGAGGAGGTGGCCTGAGATGGCTGGCACGTTGGTGAGGCCCACCGAGGACACCGAGGACGTCCTCACCCCGACCCCGGCGGTCGACGCCCGTGAGCAGGTCGTGCGCGGCCGTGGCGCACGGCTGACCGGGATCGCGGTCGTGATCTTCCTCGCGCTCTACATGATCTTCACCCTGGCGCCCTTCTACATCATGATCACCTCGGCCTTCAAGCCCGAGGGGGACGCGTTCGTGCTCCCTGCCGAGGGCGACTGGCTGGGTGCGCTGAAGAAGCTGACGGTCTTCAGCCCGACGACGGTCCACTTCACCGACCTCTTTACGCAGGCCGACTTCGGGCGCTACCTGCGCACGAGCGTGCTCGCCGCGGTCGGCTCGGCGCTCATCTCGGTGGTCTTCGGCACCACGGCGGCGTACGCGATCTCACGGGGCCGCTTCCGCGGCAAGAAGGACCTGTACTTCTGGATCATCTCCACCCGCATGGCCCCGGTCGTCGCGGTGACGGTGCCGCTGTACTCGATCTTCAAGCAGCTCGGCCTGCTGGGCAGCATCCCGGGCCTGATCCTGGCCTACACGGTCTTCAACCTGCCGTTCGCGATCTGGATCCTGAAGGGCTTCTTCGACGCGGTGTCCTACGACATCGAGGAGGCCTACATGTGCGACGGCCACTCCCGCTTCCAGGCGCTGACCAAGATCCTGCCGCTGGTCGCCCCCGGCCTGGCCGCGGTCGTCGTGCTCTGCCTGCTCCTGGCCTGGAACGACTTCATCTTCGCCGCGGTCATGGGCGGGGAGGGTGCGAAGACGCTGCCGGTGGCGACGCAGGGACTCAAGTCGGCCAGCGGCATCGAGTGGGGCCAGATCATGGCGGCCGGCATCGTCACGGTCGCACCGATGCTGCTGCTGGGCATCGTCATCCGCAAGTACATGGTCCAGGGCCTGACCATGGGCGCGGTCAAGCAGTGACCAGCGCCCCGCCGCCCCTCGGCGGCACCGCCCGGGCCCGCTCCGAGGAGACCCGGCAGCACCCGGCAACCACCACCGTCCCCCTTCTCACCCACCAGGAGCTCTCGTGGCCTCGCTGACCTTCAACTCCGTCTGGAAGCGCTACGACCAGGTCGAGGCGGTCAAGAACCTCGACCTCGACATCGCCGACGGCGAGTTCCTCTGCCTGCTCGGCCCGTCGGGCTGCGGCAAGTCCTCGTCACTGCGGATGATCGCCGGGCTCGAGTTCATCTCGGCCGGCGACATCCTGCTCGGCGGGGAGCGCATCAACGACGTCGAGCCGCGCCACCGCGACATCGCCATGGTCTTCGAGTCGTACGCGCTCTACCCCCAGAAGACCGTCTACGAGAACATGGCCAACCCGCTGCGGCTGCGCAAGATGTCCAAGAGCGACATCGACACCCGGGTGCGGGAAGCGGCCCGGACCCTCGAGATCGAGCGGCTGCTCGAGCGCCGGCCGTCCCAGCTGTCCGGCGGGCAGAAGCAGCGTGTGGCGATCGGCCGGGTGCTCGTCCGCGAGCCGAAGGCCTTCCTCTTCGACGAGCCGATCGCCCACCTCGACGCCAAGCTGCGGGCCCGGATGCGCGGCGAGCTCAAGCACATCCAGCGCCGCCTGGGCACCACGACCGTCTACGTCACCCACGACCAGCTCGAGGGCATGTCGATGGCCGACCGGATCGCCATCATGCGCGACGGCGTCCTGCAGCAGGTGGGCACGCCGCAGGAGGTGTTCAGCCAGCCGGCGAACGTCTGGGTGGCGACCTTCGTGGGCGACCCGCCCATGAACATCCTCTCCGGTGACCTCACCTCCCAGGACGGCCGCCTGGCGGTGGTCTCCCCCGAGTTCCGCATCGAGCCCTCGGCACGGGCGGCGGCGGCCATCGACCACGCCGCGCTCAAGGGCACCGCCATCCAGGTCGGCATCCGGCCCGAGGCGCTGACCCTGGTGCGGAGCGCTGACGCCGAGCACCCGATCACGGGCAAGGTGTACGCCGTCCAGCCGCTCGGCGACGTCGAGGTCATCGACGTCCGGGTCGGCAGCGAGCGGCTCCTCGTCCGCGCCGACCTCGGCACCATCACCAACGACGACCTCGACGCGACGGTCCACCTGGGCTACCGGCCCGAGAAGCTGCACTTCTTCGACCCGTCCACGGGACGCGCGATCCGCTGAGGTCTCTCGGGGCGCCCGGCCCCACCGGGCGCCCCGGCCCAGCGCGAGCACCCCGCGCCACCGCCGCTCCTCGTCCCGTCTCGTCCCCACCCGTCTCGTCCCCGCCCGGCCCGCTCACCCGTTCCGCCCGAGCTCGGCCCCGCACCCGCCCACCCGTCTCGCCCACCGCGAAGGGACACCGAACCCACCGTGCCCAAGTCGATACCGCTGCAGCCCTCCGTCGAGTGGTCGGAGATCTCGTCCACCGACGAGGACTGGGACACCGCCCCGGCGGACCTGCTGACGACGATGCTCGTCCAGCTCTACCTCGTCCGCGCCTTCGAGGAGGAGGTGCTCGACCTCGCCTCGCAGGGGCTGATCCACGGCCCCGCCCACTCCAGCATCGGCCAGGAGGGCGGCGCCGTCGGCTCCTGCCTCGGCCTGCGCTCCGACGACCAGGTCACCGGCTCCCACCGGGGCCACCACCAGTTCCTCGCCAAGGCCTTCGGGCACGTGGCCCCCGACGGCCTGTCGGCGACCGCGGACTTCCCCGCGCCGCTGCGCGAGGTGCTCGAGCGCTCGCTCGCGGAGATCTGCGGCCTGGCCTCGGGCTACTGCCGGGGCCGTGGCGGCTCGATGCACCTGCAGTGGGAGGAGGCCGGCCTGATGGGCACCAACGCCATCGTCGGCGGCGCGGTGCCCCAGGCGGCGGGGTTCGCCTGGTCGGACAAGCACGCGGGCACCGACGCGGTCTCGGTGACCTACTTCGGCGACGGGGCCATCAACATCGGTTCGGCGCTGGAGACGTTCAACCTCGCGGCGGCCTGGAAGCTGCCGGTCTGCTTCTTCGTCGAGAACAACCACTACGCCGTCTCGACCACGCCGGAGGAGGCGACCGGGGAGCCCCGGCTCTCCGCCCGTGGCCTGGGCTTCGCGATCCCGAGCTGGAAGGTCGACGGGATGGACCCGGTCGCCGTCCACCTCGCCATGACCGAGGCGCTGGCGGTCATGCGGTCCGGCGGCGGCCCGACCCTGATCGAGGCCGACGTCTACCGCTACTTCCACCAGAACGGCCCGTTCCCGGGCAGCGCCTTCGGCTACCGCGAGAAGAGCGAGGAGAAGGAGTGGCGTGAGCGCGACCCGCTGACCCGCGTCGCGGCCCACCTCGTACGCCGTGGAGACCTGTCCGAGGACGACGTCGCCGCGCTCTGGTCGCGCTGCAAGGACACGATGAAGGAGATCTCCGGCGCCCTGCTCGAGCAGGACCCGGACGGCAAGCCCGGCAAGAAGCGCTACAAGCCGGAGCTGCTGCCCGACCCGGCCTTCGTCGACGTCGGCATCCGCGGCGACCTCTCCGAGCTCGAGGGCGTGCGCTACCAGGAGCGCGGCGACTACGCCGGTGAGACCGTGACCAAGAAGTTCGTCGACGTGGTCGCCGACGTCATGCACCGGCGCATGGAGACCGACGACCGCATCGTCGTCATGGGCGAGGACGTGCACAAGCTCAAGGGCGGCCCGCGTGGCGCGACCCGGGGGCTCAAGGCCGCCTTCCCCGACCGCGTGCTGGGCACGCCCATCGCGGAGAACGCCTTCACCGGCCTCGCCGGCGGCATCGCGCTCGACGGGCGCTACCGCCCCGTGGCCGAGCTGATGTACGCCGACTTCATCTGGGTCTCCGCCGACCAGCTGTTCAACCAGGTCGGCAAGATGCGCCACATGTTCGGCGGGAGCAGCCCGGTGCCGTACGTGCTGCGCATCAAGATCGGGACGGGCACCGGCTACGGGTCCCAGCACTCCATGGACCCGGCCGGCATCCTCGCCACCGCCATGGGCTGGCGGATCATCGCGCCCTCGACCGCGTACGACTACATCGGGCTGATGAACACCGCACTGGCCCTGGACGACCCGGTGGCGGTGCTCGAGTACGACACCGACCTCTACTCCGCGCTCAGCGAGGTGCCGGCCGACGACCTCGACTTCCATCTCCCCGTCGGCAAGGCCGCGCTGCGCCGCGAGGGCGAGCAGGCGACGGTCATCTCCTACCTCTCGATGGTCCCCCGCTGCCTGGACGCCGTCGAGCAGGCGGGTGTCGACGCCGACGTCATCGACCTGCGTTGGCTGGACCACGCCAGCGTCGACTGGGAGGCGATCGAGGCGAGCGTCAAGAAGACGAACAACGTCCTCCTCGTCGAGCAGGGCGCACGCAGCCTGTCCTGGGGCACGTGGCTGGCCGACGAGATCCAGCGCCGGCTCTTCGACTGGCTCGACGCCCCGGTGATGCGGGTGACGGGCGCGGAGGCCTCACCGAGCGTGAGCAAGGTCCTCGAGCAGGCCGCGCTCGGGCAGACCGCCGACATCGTCGCCGCCCTGCGCGAGCTGGTGGCCTGAGATGGCGAACGTGGTGCGCATGCCCGGCATCTCGGCCGACGCGGACTCCGCGATCCTCGTGGAGTGGGCCGTCGAGCCCGGTGGCGAGGTACGCAAGGGCGACGTGGTCGCCACCGTGGAGACCGACAAGGCGGTCGTCGACATCGAGGCCGAGCACGACGGCGTGCTGCTGCGGACCTTCGCGGCCGCCGGCGACACCGTCGCCGTCGGCGGTCCGATGGCGGTGCTGCTGGACGCCGGGGAGAAGCCCTCCGACGAGCGGTCGATCCTGGCCGGGCTCGGGCTGGAAGGCGGCTCCGCCGGGGAGGCACCGGCCCCCGAGGAGACCGGTGCACCGGCCGGGGCCGACCGCGGCCCGCAGGCCGACGGCCCGCTCGACGCCGTGGACGAGGAGCGCTCGCAGGACGAGGTCGCCCTCGGTGACGCCGTGCCGCTCCCGCGCACCGCGGACGCCGTCGTGGCCACGAACGGTCACGGGCACCCCCCGGGGCACGTCGGGCGCCTCTTCGCGACCCCGCTCGTCCGTCGGGTCGCCGCGCAGGCGGGGCTCTCGCTCGCCGGCGTCACCGGTACCGGTCCGAACGGCCGGATCCGGCTGCGCGACCTCGAGGCGGCCCAGGGGGCCGCCCCGGCGCCGGCGCCGGTCGAGGCGACGCCGCCCGCTCCACCGGCCCCCGCCGTGGCCACGACGCCGGCGGTCCCCGCGGCCGCGGTCGTCGACCAGCCCCCGCTCGGAGCCGCCGCGGGCGCCTGGACCGACGAACCCGCCAGCCGCTTCCGGATGGCGGTCGCCAGGGGCCTCACCGCGAGCAAGCAGAACGTGCCGCACTTCTACCTCAAGGCGACCTGCCGGGTCGACGACCTGCTCGAGCTGCGTACGCGGGTCAACGCGGGCGGGACGACGAGGGTCACGATCAACGACTTCGTCGTCAAGGCTGCAGCACTGGCGCTGCGACAGGTGCCCGAGATGAACGTCAGCTGGACCGGCGACGCCGTGCGCCGCTTCCACGACGTCGACGTCGCGGTCGCCATGGCCACCGAGCGCGGCCTCGTGGTGCCGGTCGTCCGCTCGGCGGCGTCGCTGTCGCTCTCGGGGGTGTCGGGTGCGGTCAAGGACCTGGCCTCGCGGGCGGCGGCCAACACGCTGCAGCAGCGGGAGATGGAGGGCGGCAGCCTCGCGGTGTCCAACCTCGGCATGTACGGCGTGGAGGAGTTCGCCGCCATCATCAACCCCCCGCAGGCCGGGATCCTCGCCGTGGGCGCGGTCGTGCCGCAGGCCGTCGAGGGTCCGGACGGTCAGCTCGTCCTGGGCCGCTGCATGAGCGTCGTGCTGTCCGCCGACCACCGGCCCGTCGACGGCGCCCTCGCCGCCCGCTGGCTGGCCGCCTTCAAGAACCTGATCGAGAACCCGTTCCAGATCATCGTCTGACCGTCGGCTGGGCCTCGACCGAGGCCCAGCCGACACCGCCCGACCCCGCCCGTCACCGCCCGTCATCGCAGAGCCGCGGAGAGAGAGACCCACCATGACCTACCTCGTCAACGACCCCGCCGACTTCCCCACCGAGCTCGCCAACGGCTTCATCGCCGCCAACCGGCGCTACGTCACCAAGGTGTTCGGCGGTGCGGTGCGCTCCACCAAGAGCCGGCCGGGCAAGGTCGCCCTCGTCGTGGGCGGCGGCACCGGGCACCACCCGGCCTTCGCCGGCTGGGTCGGCCAGGGCATGGCCGACGGCGTGGTGTTCGGCAACATCTTCTCCTCGCCGTCGGCCTCGCAGGCCGCCAGCGTCGGGCGTGCGGCGGACCACGGGGGTGGCGTGATCATCGCCTTCGGCAACTACGCCGGTGACGTCCTGCACTTCGGGCAGGCGGTCGAGACCCTCAAGGCCGAGGGCATCGAGTCGAGCATCGCCGTCGTCACCGACGACATCGCCTCGGCGCCGCCGGAGGAGGCGCACAAGCGGCGCGGCATCTGCGGGTGGGTCACGGTCTTCAAGGTCACCGGCGCGGCCTGCGAGGAGGGCCGTTCGCTGCCCGAGGTGCTCGAGGTCTTCCGCAACGTCAACGACCGCACCCGGACCCTCGGCGTCGCCTTCTCCGGCTGCACGCTGCCGGGCGCCGACGGGCCGCTGTTCACGGTGCCCGAGGGCAAGATGGGCGTCGGCCTGGGCGTGCACGGCGAGCCGGGCATCTACGACGCCGACCTCGGCAGCGCCGACGACGTCGCCCAGGTGCTCGTCGACGGGCTGCTGAAGGACCGGCCCAAGGGCTCCGGCGACCGCGTCATCGCGCTCCTCAACGGGCTCGGCTCGACCACCTACGAGGAGCTCTTCGTGACGTACGGGGCGGTCGAGCGCCTGCTGGGCGAGGCGGGCGTCACCGTCGTCGACTGCGAGGTCGGCGAGCTCACCACCTCGATGGACATGGGCGGGGTCTCGCTGTCCCTCACCTGGACCGACGACGAGATCGAGCGGCTCTGGAACGCCCCGTGCGACACCCCCGCGATCCGCCGCGGTGCCGTGGCCGCCACCGAGCGGGTCGACGCCGACGAGCTGGCCGGGCTGTCGGAGGAGGCCCCGGCGCTGCTGGTGCGCGAGAAGGGGTCGCCCGCCTCGCAGGCCGCGGCCGCCGCGGTCGTGTCCGGCCTGGAGTCGGTCCTCGCCACGCTGCGGGAGCAGTCCGACGAGCTCGGCCGCCTCGACGCCTTCGCCGGGGACGGCGACCACGGCGTCGGGATGGTCCGCGGCGCGGAGAACGGGCTCGACGCCGCACGACAGCTCGCCGATCAGGGTGGCGGGGCCCAGACCGTGCTCGCCGGCGCGGGGGCCCAGTGGTCCGAGCGGGCCGGCGGCACCTCCGGCGCGCTGTGGGGCGCGGTGCTCGCGGCGGCGGGGACCGCGCTCGGCGACACCGAGGCGGTCGACGGCGCCGCGCAGGTCCGCGCGGCGCGCAAGGCGCTCGACGCCCTGCAGCTGATCGGCGGCGCGCAGGTCGGGGACAAGACGATGCTCGACGCGTTCGTCCCCGCCGTGGAGACCCTCGAGTCCGAGACCGCGGCGGGTGCGTCGATCGGCGAGGCGTGGCGGCGGGCGGCGGAGGTGGCCGAGCGGGCCGCCCAGGACACCGCGCCGCTGCGACCGCTCATCGGGCGGGCTCGGCCGCTCGCCGAGCGCAGTGTCGGCCACCCCGACGCCGGGGCGGTGTCCTTCGCCGCGATCGTGCGCACGATCGCCGACCGGCTGGTCTGAGGGGACGGTGCCACGTCATGCCGACCCCCGGACCGGAGCCCTCTCGAGGACCCTCCCCAGGTGACCCAGATTACAATGGCGCCCATGTCCATGCCCGACACGCGACCCGGCGACCGGCGCATCGAGCGGCACGCAGGACACCGCCCGGACCGGCACACGGACCGGCACGGCGAGGAACCGCCGGCACTGGGTCCGCTGTCACGGCACGCCTCGGAGCTGTACGACGACACGCGGCTGACCCCCATGCTCAGCCAGCTCATCCGGACCAGCCTGCGGCTCGGGGACGCGATGGGCGGGAGCGTGTCGCTGGTCGACGGCGAGCGCGCGCGCTACACGAAGGTGGCCGAGATCGGCACCGCCTGCCGGCTCGGGCAGAGCTTTCCGCTGAACGAGGGCGTCACGGGCCAGGTGCTGCGGTCCCGGGCGCCCGTGGTGCTACGGAACTACGGTGAGCTCGCCACGGGCCACCTCAAGGCGGGACCGGCGGCCCAGGGGGCCGTCGCGGCGATCCCGGTCTGGTGGCGCGCCGACATCGTCGCGGTCAACGTCGTCTTCGCCGGCGTCGCACGGCCCTTCACCGTCGACGAGGTGGACCGGCTCGAGCTGGTCACCCAGATCGTCGCGGCGGGCCTGGTGAGCGCGGTCGACCGGGAGCTGCCGGGGTCGTCGGTCCGCAGGGCCGCGACGCACGCGGAGGTGGCCGCGGCGGGCGCTGCGATCAGCTCGGTGAACGACGTGGTGAGCGGGCTGATCGAGCTGACCCAGCGGGCCACGTCGGGCGACGCCCGCCCGCTGAGCGATCTCGAGGTGCGCGTCGTGGGCGACGCGACCCGTCCACGCCTGCTCTTCCGGCCCGACCAGGAGCGCGGGTCCAGCCCGGGCGCCGCCTGGCACGAGCTCGTCGACTCCGAGGACGGCGTCGTCGCCGTCCGGCCCGCCGAGTCCGGTGCGGACGGCGACGGGCACCCGTCCCGCAGCACCTGCCCGCTCTCGGCGCGCGAGCAGCAGGTCGCCGCGCTGCTCGCCGAGGGCCGCAGCGACAGGGGGATCGCCTCGGTGCTGTTCCTGTCGCCGAAGACCGTCGAGAAGCACGTCAGTGCCGTGCTGCGCAAGACGGGCACCACGAGCCGCACGGCGGCCGCGGTGCTCTGCCTCGACCAGGGCTGGGTCTGAAGCTCGCCCACCTCCGTCGGGGCGCGCCACCGCGCGGGGGGAAACTCCCCATGTCCAACCCCGGCACCCCCCGTTTGACTGAGGGCCACCGGCACCCGCCGCCGGCCCCACCGAGAGGAGTACACCCGTGCCTGTCGTCTCGCTGAAGGAGACGCTCGACCGTGCGCTCGCCGACCGCTACGGCGTCCCCGCGATCAACATCGTCAACGACCTCAGCATCGAGGCCGTCCTGGCGGCCGCGGTCGAGGAGCGCTCCCCCGTGATCCTCCAGACGTCGGTGAAGACGGTGAAGATGTACGGGCGGCGCCAGCTGTTCGACATCTTCTCCACCATCGCGCGCGACGTCGACGTCCCGGTCACCCTGCACCTCGACCACTGCCCCAGCCGGGAGGTCATCAGCGACTGCCTGGCCGGCGGCTGGAACTCGGTGCTCTTCGACGCCCACGACCTCGACGTGGCGGAGAACCTCCGCCAGACGATCGAGGTGGTGGCCGAGGCCCGGGCGCGCGGCGCCCAGGTCGAGGGCGAGATCGAGGGCATCCAGGGCGTCGAGGACGGCCTCGGCTCCGACGACGCGTCGGAGCAGCAGTCCCTCGAGGTCGCCGTCGACTTCATCACCCGGACCGGCGTCGACTGCTTCGCCCCGGCGATCGGCAACGCCCACGGGCAGTACAAGGCCGCCCCGGTGCTCGACCACCAGCGCGTCAGCGACCTGGTGGAGGCGACCGGCGTGCCCATGGCGCTGCACGGCGGCACCGGGCTGGCGAAGGAGCAGTTCCAGGACCTGATCGCCCGCGGCTGCGCCAAGGTCAACATCTCCACGGCGCTGAAGGAGACCTACATGCGCTCCGGCCTGGAGTTCCTCCGCCAGTGCGAGGAGAAGGGCAAGTGGGACCCGCCCTCGCTCTTCAGCCACCAGAGCGCCGCCGTGTCCGAGATGGCCCGGGAGCACATGCGCATCTTCGGCAGCACGGGGCGTGCGTGGTGACCGCGCTCGTCTTCGACTGCGACGGCGTGCTCGCCGACACCGAGCGCTACGGGCACCTGCCCGCCTTCAACGCCACCTTCGAGCACTTCGGGCTCCCGGTGCGCTGGGACGTGGACGAGTACGCGCGCCGGCTCAGGATCGGCGGCGGCAAGGAGCGGATGGCGAGCCTGTTCGCCGACGAGGGCTTCGCGCAGGCCGCCGGGATCCCCGACGACGAGGGCGCCCGTCGCGAGCTGCTGGCCGCCTGGCACCAGCACAAGACCGCGGCCTTCAAGCAGCTCGTCGCCGAGGGCTGGATCCCCGCCCGTCCGGGCGTCAACCGGGTGATCACCGACGCGCTGGCCGCGGGCTGGACCGTCGCGGTCGCCTCGACCTCGGCACTCGCGTCGGTCCGCGCCGTGCTGAGCACCGCGGTCGGCGAGGAGGTCGCCGAGGCGATCCCGGTCTTCGCCGGTGACGTCGTCCCGGCCAAGAAGCCGGACCCGGCGATCTACGAGCTGGCGGTGCGCGAGCTGGGCCTGGACCCCGACGACACCGTCGTGGTCGAGGACTCCCGCAACGGCCTGCGCGCCGCCACCGGGGCGGGCCTGCCCTGCGTGGTCACGGTGAACGGCTACACCCGCGAGGAGGACTTCACCGAGGCGGCACTGGTCGTCTCCGAGCTCGGCGATCCCGGCCGCGAGCCCGTCGAGGTGCTCGCCGACCGGGTCGGCGCCCGGGTGGACGGGATGGTCACGCTCGACGTCCTGCGCCGCTGCACCCGCGCGAGCGCGGCGCTCACGCGCTGACGCCGCCGGCGCTCGGGCCGCTCGCGGCGGCACGAGCGGCGAGGGCGAGGAGCCCGAGGAACCCCTCGGGCTCCCACGCCGCGCGCCCGACGAACAACCCGTCCGTGGCGGGGTCGGCCAGCAGGGCGGCGGCGTTCTCCTGGTCGACGCTGCCGCCGTAGAGCACGACCGGCGCCCCGCCCTCGGCGCCGTCGGCGCCCAGCCGCGCCACGTCCGCCAGCACCGGCGCGACCTCGGCCACGTCCGGGCGACGCCCGTGCTCACCGATCGCCCACACGGGCTCGTACGCGAGCAGCACGCGCCCCCGCTCATCGGGACGGACCGGTGCCAGCGCCGCCGCGACCTGGGCACCGACGAAGGCGACCTCGTCGCCGGCCTCGCGGACCGGCTCCGGCTCCCCGACGCAGACCAGCGGGCGCAGGCCCGCGTCGAGCGCGGCCCGCACCTTGAGCGCGACCGTCTCGTCGGTCTCGCCGAAGGCGGCCCGGCGTTCGGAGTGCCCGACCTCGACCAGCTGCGCACCGGCGTCCGCCGCCATCCGCATCGAGACCTCGCCCGTCCCCGCCCCCTCGGCGCCCCAGTGCGCGTTCTGCGCGCCGAGGAGGAGCGCGGAACCGGCGCCCAGCCGGTCGCGCACGGCGGCCAGCGCGGTGTGGGCGGGCAGCACGAAGGGCTGGACGCCCGCGCTCGGCCCGGCGCCCGTCCCTTGGAGACCGGCGAGCACCGCGTCGACGTAGCCGAGCGCCTCGCCGATGGTCTTGGTCATCTTCCAGCTCGTCCCGACCCAGAGGGTCCGGCCTGTCACCACGTCCTGCTCCCGCACGCTGCTGCTCCCCACCGCTCGAGCTCCCTCACCGCCGATCGTCCCGCGCGCCCACCCCATCACGCCGGCCGGGTGCCGGGCCGGGCGCTCCCGACCGCGCACACCAGCAGGACAGCCGCCCGACCGAGGCCGTGGCGGCTGCCCTGCGGTGCGCTGGGGGGTCAGGAGGGGTGGTGGACCTCCTGCAGCCCGTAGACCGGCGTCTCGATGCCTTCGAGGCGGGCCTTGAGCTGCAGCGCGAGGTAGAGCGAGTAGTGGCGCGACTGGTGCAGGTTGCCGCCGTGGAACCACAGCGCCTCCTGCTGGGTGGGCTTCCACATGTTCCGCAGCTCGCCCTCCCAGGGACCGGGGTCCTTCGGGGTGTCGGAGCCGAGGCCCCAGACCTTGCCCACCCGGTCCGCCGTCTCCTGGTCGATGAGGTCGGCGGCCCAGCCGTTCATCGAGCCGTAGCCGGTGGCGAAGACCACCAGGTCCGCGGGCAGCTCGGTGCCGTCGGCGAGGACGACGGAGTCGGCCGTGAGGTGGTCGACCTGCCCGTGCGCGAGGTGGACCTGGCCGTTGGCCACGAGGTCGACCGCGCCGACGTCGATGTAGTAGCCGGAGCCGCGGCGCAGGTACTTCATGAACAGCCCCGACCCGTCGGCTCCCCAGTCGTGCCAGAAGCCGGCCTCCTCGAGCCGGGCGTAGAAGGCGGCGTCGCGCTCCGCGATCCGGGCGTAGAGCGGCCTCTGGAAGGAGTCGAGCACGCCGTACGGGATCGAGGAGAAGGTGAGGTCCGCCTTCTCCGTGGTCATCCCGGCGGCCAGCGCCTGCTCGGAGTAGAGCGGTCCGAGACTGAGGTCGGTCATGGTCTCCGAGCGCACGACGTGGGTCGAGGAGCGCTGCACCATCGTCACGTCGGCGTCGTTCTCCCAGAGCGCTCCGCAGATGTCGAAGGCCGAGTTGTTGCTGCCGATCACCACGGCGCGCTTGCCCGCGTAGTCCCCCGTCCCGGTGTGCGCCGACGAGTGGTGCACCTCGCCGGAGAAGACGTCGAGACCGGGGACGTCGGGCAGGTTCGGCTTGCCGCTCATCCCGGTGGCCAGCACGAGGTGCGTCGGGGTGAGCACGACGGGCCTGCCCTCGCGCTCGACCTCGACGCTCCAGCGTCCGGCCTGCTCCGACCAGGACGCCGACGTCGCGCGCGTGGAGGTCCAGTAGGGCACCTCCATGATCTCCACGTAGGCCTCGAGCCAGTCGGCGATCTTGTCCTTGGGGGCGAAGACCGGCCAGTTCTCCGGGAACTTCAGGTACGGCAGGTGGTCGTACCAGACCGGGTCGTGGAGGCAGAGCGACTTGTAGCGGCCGCGCCACTGGTCACCCGGGCGGGGGTGGGAGTCGATCACCAGCGCGGGCACGTCCAGCTGGCGCAGCCTGGCGCCGAGCGCGATGCCGCCCTGACCGCCGCCGACGACGAGCACGTACGGCTGCGTGGTCGACCCGAGCGACTCGACCTCCTGCTGGCGCCGCTCGGCCCAGCTCTGCCGCCGCTTCTGCGCGCCGTGCTCGGCGCCCCGCGGACGGCGGTCCCGCTTCGGCTCCTCGTGGCCCTTGAGCTCCTGGAGGGTGGTCAGCAGGGTCCAGGCCCGGTCCTCGCCGTCCTCCTCGACCAGCCGGAAGATCCCGCGGCCCCGGCCGACCGCCGTCTCGAAGTCGTACCAGGCCGTCACCACCCCGTCCGCCTCGGCCGGCGGGTCGCCGGCGTCCACGCCGTCGGCCTCGGCGACCAGCCTGAAGCCCGACGGGTCGGTCTGCGCGAGCGTCGCCGACAGCAGGTCGGCGACGCCGTCCGGTCCTTCGACCGTGCGGAGGTTCCAGGTGAAGGCGACGAGGTCGCGCCAGTAGCTGGTGCGGGCGAAGAGCGCTGCCGTGCCCGCGACGTCACGAGCGGCCAGCGCGGCCGCGAACCGGTCGAGCCACGCCTGCGCGCGGTCGGTCGGCCCGCGCCCCTCGGTCGTCGTGGCCGGTCGTTCCAGCGTGTCGGTCATGGCCCTCCAGTCGTCGTCGACGGCGCCGGGCACGGCCGCGGTCCCGGCGGTTCTCGTCGCAGGCTAGGTCGCCCCCGCGGCGCAGGGCCATGGGGAATTCCCCTGCCCCGCTGCCCCGCGGGACAGGTGTCGGCGCCGTCGTCCTGCGGCACCCTCAGGGAACCGCGCGCGGCGGGCAACCAGACCGGGTGGGCAGACGCCGCGGATCGAGGCGTCGACGATCTCGGCGGGGTGGTACAGCGGGACACCGGCGTCGAGGTGGCGGCGCAGCTGCGGCAGCCAGCCGGCGTTGCGGTGACCACCGCGTCCGGACGCACCGCCGCGACGCGCTCGACCTTGCGCTCCCCCAGCCGCTCGGCGGCCTCGGGCTCGCCAGGCGACGCGGTCCTCGACCGGGTGCCGCGGCGCCTGCGGCGCCAGCGCGGCGAGGACCTCGGAGTCGCGGACCCGGGCCGGCCACCGCCACGACGCTCTCGTCGGACGCCGTCGAGCGTCGGCGCAGCGCGAACGCGTCGACCAGCGCGCGGTGCCCGGCCCTCGGCCTCCGTCGCGGCGGGCCGGGTCGTGGACCCGGACCGAGCGCTCCGCAGCAGGCCTGCGTCGCGCTGCACGTCGACGTCGCACCCCTCGGCCGCGAGCACCCGGGCTGCGCCTCCCGCCGGCCCACGGTCTCATCCGTGCGGGGGCTCCGCCGGAGCACCCCCGCGGAACGGGGGATCCTCCCCATCGTGCGCCCGGACCGGCCGGACGACGCTCGTCGGCAGCCCCCGCGCAGGGGCGGACCAGGTGCCGTACGGTGCCGGTGAGACCCGCCGCCGGCACCGGCGTCCGACCCAGGAGAAGGAGCGTGACGTGTCCGCACCACCCGAGCTCGAGCACGTGCTGAGGACCGTGGCGGAGACCGCCGTGGAGCAGGAGCAGGCCTTCGGCGACCTCGACGCGGTGGTGGGTGACGGCGACTTCGGCTACTCCCTCGCCCGGGGCTTCGAGAACGTGCTGGCGGAGTGGGACGGCTACGACCGCAGCAGCGCGTCGACCCTGCTGCAGAAGGTCGCCCTGACCATCTCCAAGCGCATCGGCGGCACCTCGGGCCCGATCTGGGGCACGGCCTTCCTGCGGGCCTCCGGCGCCGTCAAGGGCGCGGAGACGCTGGGCCGGGCCGAGGTCGTGGCGATGCTGCGGGCCGCGGTCGAGGGCATCAAGGCCCGCGGCGGCGCCGAGGTCGGCGACAAGACGCTGCTCGACGCGCTCGTGCCCATGACCGACGCGATCGAGCAGGCCGACGGCGACGCGGCCGCGACGGCGCGAGCCGCGGCCGAGGCCGCCCGCCGGGCCGCCGACGCGACGAGCGCGCTCCAGGCCCGCCGCGGCCGCGCGAGCTACGCCGGCGAGCGGAGCGTCGGCTCACCGGACGCGGGCGCCGTCGCCGTCGCCGTCCTCGCCGAGCGCGTCGCGGCCACCTGGCCCGCCTGATCCCCCAGCCCGAACCCCCACCGCCCGCAGCCCGGTCCCGACCCCTCACGGAGAGGCAGCCATGAAGAAGTTCGTCAACGACCCGCAGGACTTCGTGCCCCAGATGCTGGAGGGCCTGGCGCTCGCCAACCCCACCACGCTGCGCTACGTTCCGGAGTACAACCTCATCGCCCGCGCCGACGGTCCCCGCGACGACAAGGTGTCGATCATCCAGGGCTCCGGCTCGGGGCACGAGCCGGCGCACGTGATGACCGTCGGGCGCGGCATGCTCGACGCCGCCTGCCCCGGAGACGTCTTCGCCGCACCGCCCACGGACTACGTCTACGAGACGATCAAGCTGATGGGCTCGGCCAAGGGCGTCCTGCTGCTGGTGAACAACTACACCGGCGACAAGATGGCCTTCGACATGGCGCAGGAGCTCGCCGCCGCCGAGGACATCGACGTGCGCACGCTCTTCATCGACGACGACGTGTCCGTGCAGGACTCGCTCTACACCGTCGGCCGGCGCGGCGTGGCGGGCAACTTCTTCGTCATGAAGGCCGTCGGGGCGGCCGCCGAGGAGGGCGCCGACCTCGACGAGCTCGTGCGCATCGGGGAGAAGGTCAACGCCGTCACCCGCACGATGGGTCTCGCCCTGACCGCCTGCACCCCCCCGGCCAAGGGCTCCCCGCTGTTCGACCTGCCCGACGACGAGATCGAGATGGGCGTCGGGATCCACGGCGAGCCGGGCCGGCGACGCCAGAAGATCGCCCCGGCCGACGACCTCGTCGCCGAGCTGCTGGAGGCGATCGTGCCCGACCTGCCGTACTCCTCCGGCGACCGCGTGGCGCTCATGGTCAACGGGCTCGGCGGCACCCCGGTCAGCGAGCTCTACCTGCTCTACGGCCGCGCCCACCACAACCTCGCCGACCGCGGCATCGAGGTGGCCCGCAGCTACGTCGGTGAGTACTGCACGTCGCTCGACATGGCCGGCGCCTCGATCACCCTGGTCCGCCTCGACGACGAGCTCGAGCGGCTGCTCGACGCTCCCGCGGAGATCGCGATCAGGACGTTCTGAGCGCGGCCGCCGCAGGACAGACGGTGCCGGCGCCGCTCCCCACCGAGGCGCTCGGGCTGGTCGTGCACAGCGCCGGGGACGTGCGCCTCGAGACGGTCGCGGTGCGGGCGCCCGAGCCGTACGAGGCGCTGGTGGAGGTCCGCTACGGCGGGATCTGCGGCTCCGACCTGCACTACTGGCGCGACGGGGCGGCCGGGGCGTCCGTGCTGCGCGAACCGCTGCTGCTCGGTCACGAGGTCGTCGGCACGGTGCGCATCCGCCGCGGCCGACGGCTCGGGCCCGCCGGCGGGCACCCCCGTCGCCGTGCACCCGGCCCGGCCGGACGCCGGGGACGGCACGGTGCCCTACCCGCCCGAGCGGCCGAACCTCTCCCCTGCCGGCACCTACCTCGGCAGCGCGGCGCACCTGCCGCACACGCAGGGCGCCTTCGTACGCCACCTGCCGCTCGCCACCGGCATGCTCCGCGCGCTGCCCGCCGGCCTGCCGCTGCGGACCGCGGCGCTCGTCGAGCCCGCGAGCGTGGCCTGGCACGCGCTGGGCCGGGCCGGCGACGTCCGCGGACGGCGGGTCCTGGTGGTCGGCGCAGGCCCGATCGGCGCGCTGGTCGTCGCCGTGGCGGTGCGGGCGGGCGCGGCCGAGGTCGTCGCGGTCGACCTGCACGAGGAGCCGCTGGCACGCGCTCGCGCGCTGGGCGCCAGCCGAACCCTGCTCGCCACCGACGAGCAGGCGCTGTCCGGGCTGCACGCCGACGTGGCGGTCGAGTCCTCGGGCAGCGCCGCCGGCCTGGCCACCGCCGTCACCGCGACGCGACGCGGCGGCCGGGTCGTCATGGTCGGCCTGCTGCCGCCCGGGCCCCAGCCGGTGCCCGTGGCCACCGCGATCGCCCGCGAGCTGGAGCTGGTCGGCTCGTTCCGGTTCAACGACGAGATCGACGCCGTGGTCGAGGCCCTCGCCGACGGCTCGCTGGACGTCGAGGGCGTCGTGACGCACGAGCTCGGCGTCGAGGACGCCCTCGCCGCGCTCGAGACCGCGCTCGACCCGCGGACCGGCAAGGTCCTGCTGCGCTTCGGCGACTGAGGCCCCCGCGGCCCCGCTACCGCCGGGTCACGACGCGCCGACGGGCGCCGGCGAGGCCCTGGGCCCCGCCGCCGCCCGTCGGGTCCGCCGTCAGTGCTGGGCCGCCCGGAGGTCCCAGCGGTCGGCCATCATGACCTTGGTCCAGGCGCGGGCGAAGTCGCCGACGAACTTGTCGGCGGCGTCGTCGCTCGCGTACACCTCGGCGACCGCGCGCAGCTCGGAGTTCGAGCCGAACACGAGGTCGTTGCGCGTGCCGGTCCAGCGAACCGTCCCGCTCGCGCTGTCGACGCCCTGGTAGGTCCCCGGCGCACCCTCCACCGGCTTCCACTCGGTCCCGAAGGCGAGCAGGTTGGTGAAGAAGTCGTTGCTCAGCACCCCGACGCGGTCGGTGAGGACGCCGTACGCGGACTCGCCGACGTTGGCACCGAGCACCCGCAGACCACCGACCAGCACGGTCAGCTCCGGGGCCGTGAGGCCGAGGAGGTTGGCCCGGTCGACCAGCAGGTACTCCGCCGGGAGGCGGTGGCCCTTGCCGAGGAAGTTCCGGAACCCGTCGGCCGTCGGCTCCAGGGGCGCGAACGACTCGACGTCGGTCTGCTCCTGGCCGGCGTCGGTCCGGCCCGGCACGAACGGGATGTCGACCGGGTGGCCGCCGTCGGCCGCGGCCTTCTCGACCGCGGCGTCCCCGGCGAGCACGATCAGGTCGGCCAGCGAGATCTTCGCCGAGGCGCTCGCGGCGTTGAAGTCGTCGCGGACCTGCTCGAGCGTCCGCAGCGCGCGGTGCAGCTCGTCGGGCTCGTTGACCTCCCAGCTGCTCTGCGGCAGCAGCCGCAGGCGGGCGCCGTTGGCCCCGCCCCGCTTGTCGCTGGTGCGGTAGGTCGAGGCCGAAGCCCAGGCCGTCGCGACGAGGCGGGAGACGCTCAGCCCCGAGTCGAGGACGCGCTGCTTGAGCACCGCGACGTCGTCGGCGTCGACCAGCGGGTGGTCGACCGCGGGCACGCGGTCCTGCCAGATGAGCTCCTCGGCCGGCACCTCGGCACCGACGTAGCGCTGGATCGGGCCCATGTCGCGGTGCGTGAGCTTGAACCAGGCGCGCGAGAAGGCGTCGGCGAAGGCGCCCGGGTCCGCCAGGAACCGCTCGCCGATCTCGCGGTAGACCGGGTCGACCTTGAGCGCGATGTCGGAGGTGAGCATGCCCGGCGTGCGGGTGGGCTCGTTGGTCTCCGGGTCGGGCACGGTGCCGGCGCCGGCGCCGCCCTTGGGCGACCACTGCCAGGCGCCGCCCGGGCCCTTGCCGAGCTCCCAGTCCAGCCCGTACAGGTTCTCCAGGTACTTCTGGCCCCACCGCGTGGGCTCGGAGGTCCAGGTCACCTCGAGCCCGCTGGTGATCGTGTCGCCACCCTTGCCGGAGCGGTAGCTGTTCGACCAGCCCAGGCCCTGCTGCTCGATCGGGGCGCCCTCGGGCTCGGGGCCGACGTGACCCTCCGGGTTGGCCGCGCCGTGGGTCTTGCCGAACGTGTGGCCGCCGGCGATGAGGGCGAAGGTCTCCTCGTCGTTCATCGCCATCCGGCCGAAGGTCTCGCGGATGTCGCGCGCCGAGGCCATCGGGTCGGGGTTGCCGTTCGGGCCCTCGGGGTTGACGTAGATCAGGCCCATCTGGACCGCGGCGAGCGGCTTGTCGAGCTCGCGGTCGCCGCTGTAGCGCTCGTCGCCGAGCCAGGTCTGCTCGGGACCCCAGTAGACGTCCTGGTCGGGCTCCCAGGCGTCGGGGCGCCCGCCGGCGAAGCCGAAGACGGGCAGGCCCATGTCCTCGAGCGCGACGGTGCCGGTGAAGACGATCAGGTCGGCCCAGGAGAGCCGGGCGCCGTACTTCTGCTTGACCGGCCAGATCAGGCGGCGGGCCTTGTCGAGGCTGGCGTTGTCGGGCCAGCTGTTGAGCGGGGCGAAGCGCTGCATGCCCGCGCCCGCGCCGCCGCGGCCGTCGGTCACCCGGTAGGTGCCCGCGCTGTGCCAGGCCATCCGGATGAAGAACGGACCGTAGTGGCCGAAGTCGGCGGGCCACCACGGCTGCGAGGTCGTCATGACCTGCTTGACGTCGGCCCGCAGCTCGTCGAGGTCGACCGTGGCGAAGGCCGCGGCGTAGTCGAAGTCGGCCTGCATCGGGTCGGACGCGGGGCCGTGCTTGCGCAGGATCGCGAGGTTGAGCGACTCCGGCCACCAGCGCTGGTTGCTGTTGCCACCCTCGGTGGGGTGGTTGATGCGCCCGGCGTCGACCGGGCAGCCGCCCGCCTCCTCCGTGTTCATGTGGGTCTCGCGCGTCGTGGTGTCGACGCGCTCCTCGCGCTCGGAATGCTCGGCGTGCTCGGTCGTCATGGAGATGGCGCTTCTTTCGTCGGGGTTCGGCGTGTCCGCTGCAGCCACCGGGAGGGGCGGGCACCCCGGGGATCCCTGGGCGGCACCGGTGCTGCTCCCCCAGTTTTCCACCCCGCCCCAGGTCGTCCAAGCCCCGTCCCCGGAAAGGCGAACCGGTCGTGGTCGGCCCGGGCGGGGTTCACGTCCCCCGCAGCCGCCCGGCCTCCTCGGTGACCCCGGCCGCGAGCCGCGGCAGCGCCTCGACCAGGACCTGCAGGGTGTCGGACGCGAAGGGCTCGAACGCCCGGGCCAGCGCGGACCGGCTCTCGGCGAGCATCGCCGTCGCCCGCGGGGTCAGCTCGACCCGGTGGCGGCGCCGGTCGTGCGGGTCGACGCTGCGGCGAGCGGTCCCCGAGCGCTCGAGCCGGTCGACGAGGCCGGTCACCGCCCCGCCGGAGAGGTCCATCAGCCCGGCCAACCGGGTCTGCGCCATCGGTCCGTACGCGTCGAGGTAGCTGATCGCGTGGGTCTCGACGACGTTGAGGCCGAAGTGGTCGGCCGCGGCCAGGCGGTAGCTGTCGCCGGCCACCACCAGGGCGGAGAAGCCGAGGACAGCGGCCTCGAGGTCAGCTCGCTGGTCGGGCACGACCCCATTTTAGGGAACCTGGACACCGTGGTCCCGCCAAATCAATGCACATCGGCTCCGAAACCGTTAACATACTGAACAGATGGTGGCTGTGCTCCAGTCCATGACCTCGTCGTGGAGGAGCGTGAGTCGACCGGCCCAGGGGACGTCGGAGGAGCCTGGACCGGTCGAGCCATCCAGCACGGCACCCACGCCGCGGAACCCCATCGCCGGCCCACGACACCATCCCCGGAGGACCCCCGATGAGCGAGGACGTGTACGCACCGCCGTCCGGCACCCGGTCCAGGACGCCGCTCGACCTCGCGGTTCCCGACCCCGCAGTTCCCGAGCGGGCGGTTCCCGAGCCTGCGGTACCCGGAGCACCCACGCCCGGGGTCGCCGTCGAGCTGCGACTGGACGACCAGCTGTGCTTCGCCCTCTACACCGCGGCCAGCGCCGTCGTGCGCAACTACCGACCGCTGCTGCGCGACCTCGGGCTCACCTACCCCCAGTACGTCCTGCTGATGGCGCTCTGGGAGCACGACGGCGCCGGCGGTGACGACGAGCTGAGCGTCGGCGCGATCGCGGTCCGCCTCCGCGTCCCCCTCAACAACGTCGCTCCCCTCCTCGACCGCCTGGAGCAGACGGGCCTGGTGGAGCGACACCGTGGCCGCCAGGACCGGCGCCAGGTCGCCGTCACGCTGACCGACGCCGGCCGGGCCCTCGAGCGCCAGGCCGCGCAGGCCCAGCACCAGGTCCGCTGCCAGACCCGCCTCAGCCCCGCGGCGCTCGCCTCGCTGCGCACGGAGCTCCACGCGCTCACCCACGCCCTCGACGAGGAGCTCTGACCCACCCCGCCCGGCCGGCGCCCACCGGTCCGCGACGCGTCAGTCGATGACGTCGTCGAGCCGGAGCCGGCCCTCGACCAGGTCGGCGGCGAGGTCGTCGAGGCTGCGGTCGGTGGTGTACGCGTGGGCGCGCAGCAGGCCGAGCGCGTCGCCGGTCGGACCGCCCCGGCGGGCCTTGACCATCCCGACGGCGACCCACACCGCGTTCCGGCGCGCGGTCGCGCTCTCGTACCAGCCGGGTCCGAGCTCGTCGGCGTCGGCGACCTCGCCCATGCAGCTGGTGAGCAGCGCCGCGGCCGTGGGCGCCAGCAGCTCGACCTGGGCGGGGTCGAGCCGGTCGCTGAGGGTCGGCGTGGTGCTGTAGAGGTCGAGCGCGGCGAAGACGCCCCGGCCGGGCGCGTGCAGCGGGATCGACGCCACCGCGCGGAAGGGGGTCCGCGCCAGCAGCCCCTGCCCGTAGAGCTCCCAGCGCTGCGTCAGCTCGTCGGCGTCGACGACGAGCGTCACCTGCTCCTCGGCCGCCGACAGGCAGGGGCCCTCGCCGAGCGAGGTCTGCAGCTCCTCGGCCTGCTGCGCCGCGTCGCTGCTCGCCCCCAGCGGGAGCCGGAGCGCGCTCATCAGCGTCGACAGCCCGGCGCCGTCGACGGGCAGCACCCGGACCACGGCCCGGGCCAGCGCCGCCGGGGTCAGTCCCGCCGCTCCGACCTCCTCGCCCACGGCGGACAGCAGGGCCCCGGTGGTCACGCGGGCCGGTGGGCGGGAGGCGCCCTGGGGCGGGACGGCGTCGGCCGGGTGGCCGCCTGCCGGTGGCGGTGTCGACGTCACGCCGTCGCTCCTCGGGAGGGTTCGTCTGGGTGCACGATCCAGGTACCCGGCCCTCGACCCGCACACTCACGCCCGGCTCCCCGGTTCCTGCGGACCGCAGGGCCTCCCGGGGGAGGTCCAGGTCGAGCCCGACGTGCCGGGCGACCACCGGGTGCAGGCGCAGCCTCACCCCCGACACCGAGGCGCGCCGCACGAGGGTGGGGGCCGTCCTCGGGGTCGGCGGACGCGTCACCGGGCCCGCGCCGGGGCTGCCGCGCGGGTGTGGTCGCTCAGAGGGCGGTGGCCTCGTAGCGCGTGAGCGTGATGCGGCCGCCGGTCAGCTCGCCCAGCTCGCTCGCCCCCTCCGGGGTCGCCCGCCACGCGCGGTAGGCGTCGTCGGCCTCGAGCGACTCCCAGGTCTCGATCACGACGAGGTGCCGCGGGTCCTCGAGGTCGCGGACCACGTCGGCGGAGACGAGTCCGGGGTGGGCGCGCGTCTGGGCGAGGGTCGCGGTGAGACGCGCCTCCGCGTCGGCCGGCGCGTCCGGGCGGAGCCGGACGTCGAGGATCGAGACGATGACCATCGCCCGACGGTATCCGGGCCCCGTACGCCCGACCGCCCGCCGGGGTCAGCAGCGTGAGCCGGCACGGCAGCGGCCGGGCGGGAGGGTGACGAGCGGGACCTCGCAGTGGCGCGGCGGCGGGCTCGCCGCGCTGCCGGCGCACCCTTCGCGGACGCCGTACCTCCGCTCACCGCGAGACGCCGGTGGCCTCCTCGAGCTCGTGCCGGCTGAGCCGGCTGGGCCGGAAGGTGCTGATCGCGACGAGCGTCGGTGCGTCCGCGGTCCCGGGGCCGCCGTCGACCACCCAACCGGCGAGGTCGGTCGTGGTGTCGGCGTCGTTCACGCCGCCGACCCACACCGGGTCGCTCCCCGCGCTCCGGCCGTCCCGACCGGGCAGCACGACGACGACGTTGGAGTGCTCGCAGGCGTCGAGGCAGCTGCTCGTCACCACGTCCGCCGTGCCCTCGAGGCGGTCCCGGAGCTCGCGCAGCTGCGCGGGGTGGTCGAGGCCGGGGTGCTTGGTGCGGTTGCCGCAGTCACCGCCGCGGCAGACCACCACGGTCGGGCGCTCGCCGGCGACCTCCGCGGGTCGCCGGCGGCTCCTGGGTGCGCGCCTGGCCACGCTTCCTCCCGGGCGGTCCGACGGTGGGCGGGTCTCAGGTGGACCCGTCCCAGTCTGCGGGAAGCAGCATGGTCGCCGCGCCTGGCTGGACAGGTGGGCACCGGGTGGCTCACGGCCGCCTGGAGGGGTCGGGGCCGCTGCGCGGGACGGGCTCCGGACCCGAGCCGGGTCTCAGGCCTTCGTGGCGGTCCCGATCTGCGGGTTGTTGGCGACGCCGACGTCGACCGCGTCGGGGCGGGCCCCGGTGATGGTGGCGTAGCTCGCGCCGGCGATGGCGGCTCCGACGAGCGGGGCGACGATGAACAGCCACAGCTGCGACAGCGCGGCGCCGCCGGCGAACCAGGCGACCGCGATCGAGCGGGCGGGGTTCACCGAGGTGTTGGTGACCGGGATGCTGATCAGGTGGATCAGGGTCAGCGCCAGCCCGATCGCGATGGGGGCGAAGCCCTTCGGGGCTCGGTCGTCGGTGGCGCCGAGGATGACGTAGAGGAAGGCCGCGGTCATCACGATCTCGGTCAGCAGCGCCGCGCCGAGACCGTAGCCGCCCGGTGAGTGGGCGCCGTAGCCGTTGGAGGCGAAGCCGCTCTCGCTCGCGCTGAAGCCGGACCTGCCGCTGGCGATCAGGTAGAGCACCAGGGCGGCGAGCGTGCCGGCGACGACCTGGGTGACGACGTAGGGCAGGACGCCCTTCCACGCGAAGCGTCTTGCGACGGCGAGGCCGACGGTGACGGCGGGGTTGAAGTGGCCGCCCGAGACGTGGCCGAAGGCGTACGCGCCGGTGAGCACGGTCAGGCCGAAGGCCAGCGCGACACCGACGAAGCCGATGCCCAGCTGGACGCCGTCGTCGTTGAGGAAGGTGGCGGCCAGCACGGCGCTGCCGCAGCCGCCGAACACGAGGCCGAAGGTTCCGAGGAACTCGGCGCCGAGCTTGGCACGGAGCGTCAGTTCTGCCATGGGGTGGGTCCTTGTCTGTGCGACAGCAGGGGCGGAAGGTCTCGCCGCGCGCGGAGGACGGCCCTCGTCACCAGCTCCGTCGGCGCACGTCGCTGCCCGCAGACGGCGGGGTGCGAGGCGCTCTGGATGACCCCCCTCGCGCCCCCACCCCGCCGCACGAGCCCGTCACGTCCTGGTGCAGCCCCCCGGCCTGCCTGACGTGCGCGTCTCGTCCGGGATCACTACAGCGCCTGCTTCTCGGCCCGGCAAGAGACTTAGGTCCTGACTCCGACGACGCGGAGGCTCCGGTCACGCTGCGGGCTCAGGTGGCGGTCTGCTCGTAGACGTCGGGAGTGCCGTCGGAGTCGGCGTCGAGCTCCTCGGCCGCGCAGAGCCTGCGGTACGTCCGGTTCCGGAGCCGGAGGACGACCGCGGCGATCATGGCTGCGGCGACCGACCCGACCAGGACCCCGACCTTCACGTGCTCCTCGCGGGAGGTGCCCGCACCGTAGGCGAGCTCGCCGATCAGGAGCGACACGGTGAACCCGATCCCGGCGAGGACGGCGATCCCCGCGACGTCGACCCAGCGCAGGTCCTCGTCGAGCGTGGCGCGGGTGAAGCGGGCCATCAGGTAGGTCGCGGCGAAGATCCCGACGGTCTTGCCGACCACCAGCCCGACGACGATGCCCAGCGCCACGGTGTCGCCGAGCGCCGCGCCGAGGCCCCGCAGGCCACCGATGGTCACACCGGCGGCGAAGAAGGCGAACACCGGGACGGCGAACCCCGACGACAGCGGCCGGATCCGGTGCTCCAGGTGCTCGGCCATGCCCGGCCCGGCGTCCGGTCCCCCGGCGGCGGCGCTGCGGACCACCGGCACGGAGAAGGCCAGCAGGACACCGGCGACCGTCGCGTGGACGCCCGAGGAGTGCACCAGGGCCCAGGTGATCACCGCGAGCGGGACCAGCAGCCACCAGGATCGGACCCGCTTCTGCACCAGCAGCCCGAACGCGGCGAGCGGCACGACGGCGGCGAGCAGGAACAGCGGCTGCAGGTCACGGGTGTAGAAGAACGCGATGATGATGATGGCCAGGAGGTCGTCGACGACCGCCAGGGTCAGCAGGAAGGTGCGCAGCCCGCTCGGCAGGTGCGTGCTCACCACGGCCAGGACGGCGAGGGCGAACGCGATGTCGGTCGCCGTCGGGATCGCCCAGCCCTGCAGCGCACCGTCGCCCGCGCGCAGGTTCACCAGGACGAACAGCAGCGCGGGCACCGCCATGCCTCCGACCGCAGCGACGACGGGCAGCGCGGCGCGCCGCGGGTCGCGGAGGTCGCCGGCGACGAACTCGCGCTTGAGCTCGAGCCCGGCGACGAAGAAGAAGATGGCGAGGAGCCCGTCGGCGGCCCAGGTCCCGAGCGTGAGGTCCAGGTGGAGCACGTGCGGGCCGACCCTCAGGTCGCGCAGCGCCGCGTACGAGTCCGCCCACGGCGAGTTGGCCCAGGCCAGGGCGACGACGGTCGCCACCAGGAGCAGCGCTCCACCGACGGTCTCCCGTCGCAGGATCTCGCCGATCCGTCTGGTCTCGGTCCACGACCCGCGCGGGAAGATCGGGCGTGGGGCGGTGGGCGTCGTCGTCATCTCAGGTCCTCGGGGTCGTCGGCGTCACTGCCGACCAGACTTCCCGGCGCACCGCTGTCGACTCTACCGGTCTCGGGGACCTGCTCGCCTCGAGCGCTCCTGCAGGCCCGACCCGTCGGCGGCCTCACCTCCGCAGGCCGTCACGGCGCGTGCTCAGAGGCAGCTCTCGTTGTGGTCGAGCTCGTCGACGATGTGCTGGACCATGACGACCGGCCCGCCGGTGAGCCCGGTCGCGTCGGCGCACCGGCGGCGGGCGTCCTCGGCGTCCGAGGCTCCGGCGAGCCAGCTCGGCAGCCCGAGCAGCGCAGCGCCGACCGCGGGGACCGCGCCGGGGACGACGTCGAGCGTGCCGCCGACGATCTGCCGCCACTGGTAGGCCGTCGAGTAGAGGCCCACCGGCGCACCCTCGAGGCGGTAGAGCTGCGTCATCCCCTCGAGCGTGGCGGCGTTGCGCGCCAGCGCGTCGGTGCCGCTCTCCTGCCAGGAGTTCATGGTCTCGACGTCGAGCCACCAGGTGTAGTCCGCCGCGGCCTCGCTGAGCCCGGCCTCCCGGGCCGCGGGCGCGAGGCGCTCGTCGATGCTCTCGACGGCGCGGTTCCAGCCGTACTGCCACGAGCACGCGAGGTCGTTGGCGCCCAGTCCGCGACCGACGGTGGTCGTGCACGGGCCGTACGGGTTGCGGCGCCGCTCGTCGACCGTCCCGGTGGAGCGCTGCCCGCGGGGATCGACGTCGTCGGTCGGCCAGGTCGAGACCGCGTACTCCTCGAGGACCTCCCCGGGGTTCGCGGTGTTGACGTAGAGCTGGACGCGCGGCTGACCCGGGGCGAGCCCTCCGGTGGCCGAGGACGCCCACGCCAGCTGCTCGGCGAGGCACGGGTTGGTCGTCGAGGCCGTGCCCCCGTTGACCCCGACGACGGCGAACGCGAAACCGTCCAGCGGTCGGACCCCGCACTGCGGCCAGGAGACGTCGACCCCGGTGCGGGGGCCCGGCGGTGCCGCCGCCTCGGCCGGAGCGGTCAGGGCGACGAGGCCCAGGACGGACACCACGGAGGCGAGAACGGCTCGAACAACTGTTCTCATCGACCCAATCTACTCCTCCGCCCGCGTCGCCTCAGGCGAGGTTCGACAGGGCGGCGGCCACCGCGAACCCGATGACGGTGACCAGGCCGGCGCGGTTGCCCGCCTTCGACTTCGCTTCGGGAACCATCGAGTCGACCAGCATGACCAGCAGGGCTCCGGCGGCGAAGCCGTCGATCGCCGCCTTCGGTCCACCCCCGACGGCGTCGGCGACGGCGAAGCCGCCGAGGGTCGACAGCGCGCAGAGGGTCGCGACGCCGAGCCACAGGCCCACCACGAGACGGACGGACTTCCCGGCGCTGCGCATGTCGCTGGCCGAGCCGATCGACTCCGGCAGGTTCGAGACGAAGATCGCCACGAGCAGAGCGACGCTCACCCCCTGCCCGGTGGCCAGACCGATGCCGAGGACCGCCTGCTCGGGGATGCCGTCGAGCAGCGCCCCGAGGGCCAGCGGCAGGCCGGCCGCGCCGCCTCCCCCCCGACCCCCGATCCGGTCCACCGCCCGGTCGGCCAGGAAGAAGCCGAGCGCGCCGAGGGCGAGGCCGGCAGCAACCCACCACGGCCCCCCGAGACGCAGGCCCTCCTGGGCGAGCTCGAAGGCCACGCTCGAGATCAGCGCACCGGCACCGAAGGCCAGGACCCCGCCGAGCACGCCGGCGCGCCACGAACGGGCCAGCGCCAGGAGGGCTCCCGCCACCAGCGAGAAGGCGGCCAGCGCGCCCCAGCCGAGCGCGCCTAGCACCCGCGCACCGATCGGCAGCGTCCCCGCGAGCGGCCCCGCGCTCCGCTCGCCCCCTGGTCCGGCGTTCCGGTCCTGCGCGTCCCGTCCACCTCGCCCACCCTAGGGGTCACGCTTGCGCTGCAGCAAGAACTTCCTTGCTCCATCGCAACCGACGAGGGCAGGCGGATACGATCGGCCGGTGACGAGCACAGGCGCCGCGGGGCACGTCGGCAGCGGGCCGGTCGCGACCGGCGGGTCGCCGGTGGAGGCCGTCGTGGCGGCCGCCCGCGTCTTCTCGGCCGTGACCGCGGAGTCCATCGCCCAGGCGGGTGACAGCGTCACGCTGCCCCAGCTCCGGGTGCTGACGCTGGCGGCGACCCGCGGAGCCCTCACCAACGGCGAGATCGCCGCCTCGCTGGGCGTGCACATCTCCAACGCCAGCCGGCTCTGCGAACGCCTCGTGCAGGCGGGCCTGCTCGCCCGCCGCGACTCGGTCAGCGACCGCCGCCAGGTGCAGCTGACGATCACCGAGCGCGGCACCCGGCTGCTGGAGACGGTCACGGACCACCGCCGGGCGGTCTTCACCGAGGTCCTCGACCTGCTCCCGGAACCGCAGCAGGCCGCCCTGAGCGCCGCGCTCGTCGAGTTCACCCGTGCCGCGGACTCGGTCCTGCGCGCACCACGGGCCTACCTGCCCTGAGCCCGAGGTGCTCACCGCCGGCCTCGCCGGCCCCGCCGTCGGCACCGGTCACGAACCCGTAACGACTGCGCGGCAATGTTTGCGTGACAGCAACTGATGCGGCAAGGCTAGGGGCATCAACACCCCGAGCGGTGGCCGAGCGGTCACCGCACCGAGCTGAGGAAGGACGGTGGCAGCGGTGGAGACCTGGCTGATCACGCTGGTCGTGGTGGTGGTCGTGGTCGCGGTGCTGGTGGCGGTGACGGCCACGCGGCGGGCACGGCGACGGCAGGACGCGAGCGCCATCGGGCTGCCCCCCATCGGCGCGGTCGGCGGCGACGGGCCGCCGGTGGTGGCCGCACCCGAGGGCGACGCCCAGGAGGTCTCGGGCCTCCGCCGCGCCGCCGCCGACGCGAGGGCCACCGACGGCCCGGCGCGCTGAGCACCGACCGGAGCGGGACGGGCGACGACGGAGGAGGAACGAGATGACCACCGTGGACGACACAGGTCGCGCGAGCACGACGACCGGGTCGACCGACCGGCCGGACCGAGCCGGTGACCCCTTGACGACCGTGTTCTCCGCGCTGCTGGGCGCCCTCGCCGTCGCCGCGGCGTCAGCCTGCGGCGTCTACGCGATCTGGTGGCTGGTGACCTACTGGGCACCGACGTGACGTCCGGGCCCCGGACGGCTGCCGCCCGCGGGGAGCGTGACCTCCAGGTGAGCACGCGACCGCGCAGGAGGCTGGTCGTGGCCGTCACCGGGGCCTCCGGCAGGATCGGACGGGCCACGGCGCGAGCCTTCGCCGCCTCCCGTACGAGCGTCGTGCTGATGGCCGACCAGGACGTCCGTGCGATCGAGGGCGGAGGCCTGACCTCGGTGGCGGAGGAGGTCCGCGCTGCGGGAGGGACCCCGGTCGTCCTGCCGCTCGACGTCGGTGACCCGTCGGCCGTCCGCGCCGCCGTCGACCGTGTCGAGTCCGAGGTCGGACCGATCGACGTCTGGGTGAACGCCCCGCTCGACCCCGGCCCCGCGGCCGCGCCCCGCGCCCTGAGCGCGGCCGACCGTCAGCACGAGTCCGAGGTGGGCTACCTCGGCTCCGTCTACGCGACCAAGGCGGTGCTCGAACCCATGCTGGCCCGCGACCGCGGGACCGTGGTCCAGGTGAGCCGGACCGCGGGTCGCCGGCGCGCCGAGGACGGGCCGGAGGGCCTCGGAGCGGCGCAGGCGATCGAAGGGTTCCATGGTTCGCTGCTCGGCGAGCTCGGCCGGCGGGGAAGCCACGTGCACCTGGCGATCGTGCCGGTGGTGGTGCCCGAGCCCGAGGGCACCGCCCGCGCGGTGGTCGACGCGGTCGAGCGGGGTCTCCCGCCCGGGTCGTCGGCCGCGCGGAGGCGTCCGGACCTGAGTCCCGGCTGCTGAGGCAGGTCGCGACGGTCGCGGGCCTCGTGACCGCCTCCCGCTCAGCCGGGTCCTGGTCCGGCGCGGCGTGGAGGAGCGGAGGTGGGCGCAGGAGCAGCGGTCACCGACTCACGGGGTGCGTGGTCTCCCGCTGCGGGCGTTGCTTGTCGTCGGGCACCCCCGCGATCTCCTCGACGCTGAAGAGCCGGGCCACGGGGACGTCGGTGCTGGAGTGGGCGACGATGCTCAGGCCGATGCAGACGGCGATCAGCTCGTAGGCGTTCACGGCCTGCGGGATCCCGGAGTGCAGCACCAGCAGGCCGTAGACGACCGAGGCGAAGCCCTTCGGACCGAACCACGCCGCGGCGAACAGCTCCTTGCGCTCGAGCGGGCTGCCCAGCAGGGAGAGCACCAGCGACGCCGGCCTCACCAGCACGAGCGACAGGACCGCGACGATCCACCCGCCCAGACCGATGCTCGCGAACAGGCTCGGCGTCAGCAGGGCTCCGAAGACGAGCAGGGCCGCGAACTTCGCCAGCTCGGCGAGCTGCTCCCCCAGCTCGGAGAACGACTCCTGCGCGCGGGGGTTGAGCCGGGCGACCACGGCGCCACCGGCGAACGCGGCCAGGTAGGCGTTGGCCCCGCTGAGGTGGGCCACGGCGTACAGCAGGATGCCGACGGCCAGCGGCCCCAGCGGCTGCAGCCGGGGTTCGGCCCCCAGACCGGGGATCCGCAGCAGCAGCTGGATCAGCACCGGCAGCGCCACACCCAGGGCGAGGCCGCCGACGAGCTCCAGGACCACCGCGCCGAGGCCGGTGTGCTCGCCTCCGCTCCCCGGGCTCCCGGCTGCGCTGACGAGGATCACGACCACCGGGAGCGCCAGCCCGTCGTTGAGGCCGCTCTCGACGCTCAACAGGCGGCGCAGGCGGGCCGGGACGTCGCGCCGGCCGACGATCGCCGAGGCGAAGACGGGGTCGGTGGGGGCCAGCACCGCGGCCACGAGCATCGCCGTGACCCAGTCGAACCCGGCCACCCAGTGCGCGAGCACCGCCACCCCGCCGAAGGCCAGCGGCATCCCGATCCCGAGGGCGCGCGCGGGTTGGCGCCAGGAGCCCTCCCCCCGCAGGGTCCGCAGCGCGGTCCCGTCGACGAACAGCACCGTGAAGAGGGCGAGGTCGGCGAGGTCGCCCACGATCGGGCTGTCGGGGTCGAGCTGCACCAGGCCGAAGCCGCCCTCGCCGATCAGGGCGCCCGCCAGCAGGAACACCAGCGAGGTCGACAGCACGGTCCGGGCGGCCACGCCGGAGACGAGGACCGAGACCAGCAGGCAGACGGCGAACAGGAGCACCAGCATCACCGACGGCATCATGCCGTCCCTGCCGGGCACCTGGGAGGTCGCCTGGCGGGTCGCCCGGCACGCGGCGGGCGCGGCGCGGGTGCCGCGGCCCCGGCGCCGGCGCACCGGCCGGTCTCAGGGCCGCAGGACCACCGCGTCCCCGGCCGCCTCGACGACCAGGCCCTCGGCCGTCGGCCGGACCGCCGTCAGGCGCTGCGAGAAGGGCAGGCTGCCGAGCGGGACGGCGACGCTGAGGCGCTGCCCCAGCAGGAGCTGCGCGGCGTCGCCGAGCACCGAGCCGCTCGTGATCGCCTGCGGCGTCAGCTGGAGGTTCCCGTCGGCGACGGAGAGCGTGACGTCGGCGCTCGCGTCGACCTGCCGGCCGAGCACCTCCACCGACCCGCTGAGCGCGACGCCCTGGTCGCCCGGTCCGGGGGCCACCGTCAGCGGGCGGCCGGTCGCCTCGAGGTAGGAGTTCAGGGCCTGGTAGGTGAGGACGGCCGTCTCCTCGGAGTGGCCCACGCCGATGGTGCGGACGTCCCGGACGAGCACGTCGTGGAAGGGCACCCGGACGTCGCTGAGGTCGGCGTCGAGCCGGTCGACCACCAGCGGTCCGTTCTTCACGCCACGGGCGGAGACGTGCACCCGCCCGTACGCGCCCCGGATGACCTGCGCCAGGAAGAACCTGCCGTCGATCTCGACCACGGGCTGCTCGGCGACACCCGTCGCCGCCTGCACGTCGCGGGCGACCAGGGACTCCGCACCCTTGCGCGCGAGCACGTCGGCGCCCCAGGTCGCGAGCAGCAGGACCAGGACGACGAGGGCCGCGGGCACCCAGCCCCGCCGGTGCCGTGCGTGGTCAGCCATGGTGGTCTCCTGCCGGTTCGGGCGTACGTGGTGGGTGTCCGGGACGCGGGCCGCGGCGAGGCCAGAGGGCGAGCCGGCCGAGCAGCGTCAGGACCGCGGGGGTGAGGAACGGGCGGACGACGAAGGTGTCGAGGAGCAGCCCGACGCTCATGGCGAAGGCGATCTGGCGGAACGTCGCCAGCGGGATCACCGCGACCAGGGCGAAGGTCGCGGCGAGGATCGCGCCGGCCGTGGTGATGGCGTGGGAGGCCCGGGGCACCGCGACGACCAGCGCCTCGGCCATCGGACGGCGCCGGGCCTCGTTCCAGATGGCCCCGACCGAGAAGACCGTGTAGTCCGCACCGAGCGCGACGAGCAGGACCGCTGCGGCGAAGGGCGCGTAGAAGGTGAGCCCCTCCTGCCCGAGGACGTCCTGGAAGAGCCACGTGGTGAGCCCCAGCGCCGCGGCCACGCTCAGCACGCTGCAGGCCAGCAGCACGACCGGCGCCAGGAGCGCGCGCAGGTAGAGGGCGAGGATGACGAGCTCGATCGCCATGGCGACGAGCAGGGTGACCTCGAGGCTGCTCCGCGTCAGCCGGCCGACCTCGCTCGCGATCAACGTCTGGCCGGTGAGGGCGACCCGGGCGCCGGGCAGCCCCGAGGAGGCGGCCAGCCCGGCGGCGCGCTGCTGGAGCGAGCGGGCGTTGGACACCGCCCGTGCGGCCAGGGGGTCGCTGTCGAAGATGACCAGGTAGCGCGCGGCGTCGCCGGAGGTGGAGAGCACCAGGCCCCGAGCCCGGTCCGAGGGCAGGTCGGCCGGTCCGATGACCCGGGCCACACCGGGCTGCCGCGCGAGCGCGTCCTCCAGCCGCGCCAGCTCCGGACGGCGCGACGTGACCCCCTCCTGCTCGACGAGCACCTCGGTCGGGGCCGTGATCCCCCGCAGCCCCGCCTCGCCGAGGAGCTGCGCGCCGCGGTAGACGCCGTCGTCGCGCGGCAGGCCCGCGGTGAAGGAGAGGTCGAGGCGCGCGTGGGCGAGCGGCAGGACGGCGATGCCGAGCACGGCGACCACCAGCAGCACGGCGAGCGCGGCCGGCCCCCGGCGCGTGAGCCGGTGCACGAGACCTCCGAGGCGCTCGTCGCCCCGGCTGCGGGCTCGGCGGCGGGTGGCCGCCCGGTGGGAGCTGCGGACCGGCAGCACCGTGAACAACCGCCAGCCCAGCACCGTCATGAGTGCCGGGGTCAGCGTCAGGCACAGCGCCAGGCCGACGAGCACGGTCAGGGCCAGGGCCGGGCCGAGCCCCCGGAAGACGGCGAACGGCGCCGCCAGGAGCGCGATCGTCCCGCCGGCCACCGTCAGGCCGGCCACGGCCACCACCGACCCCTCCCGCAGCAGCGCCTTGCGCGCGGCCAGCACGGAGCCGCGGCCGTCGTCGAGGTTGTCGCGGAAGGCGGCGAAGAACAGCACGCAGTAGTCGGTGACGACCCCGAGCAGCAGGGCCACCAGCACCGGCTCGAGCTGGGACGGCACGTCGAAGCCCAGCTGGTCGGCGACCGAGGACAGCAGCGGGAAGTACACCGCGTAGCCGGTGCCCGCGACCGCGAGCACCACGAGCGGGGCGAGCAGCGAGCGGAAGGCCGCCGCGACGACGACGACGATGAGCAGGACGCTGGCGATCTCGAAGAGCCCCAGCCGGGAGCGCAGGTAGTCGCCCTGGGCCACCTGGGCCGGCACGAACCCCGTGACGTACGTCTGCACGCCGACCTGGTTGGTGAAGTGGGACGCGTACTCCTGCCCCAGGCGGACCGAGTTGTGCAGACCGGTCCCGTCGGACATGAAGAGGTAGGTCACCGTCGTGTCCGACCGACCGGTGGGCAGCGGGATCGCCGCCTCGATCGACCCGGGAGGGGCGTCGCCGGGTGCCTCGAGCACGTCCTGCGTCGTCCCCAGGGCCCAGAGCACCGAGTCGGCCCGGGTCAGGACGCTCAGCCCGTCGGGCTGGTGCACGACCAGCGTCGTGCCGGTCAGCACCGGCACCCGGAACTGCTGGAGGATGCGCTGCTCGACCTGCAGCACCGGGCTCGTGGGCGACACCAGGTCGCCGAAGCCGCCACCGCCACCGCCGTGCGACGGCACCAGGAGCGTGATGAGGGTGGCCAGCAGGATCCAGGCGGCGATGACCGCCCACCGTCCGGTCGTGACCACGGCCCGGTAGGTGCGGCCGGCCTGCGCCGACGCGCGCCGAAGGACGGTCACGGTCAGCGGGTCGGGCCGGGCGAAGAGGGCTGCACAGGTGGTGGCGTGGTGAGCGGGGCCGTCGGAGCAGTCGACGGGTCGCCGCCGACGCTGGCCCCCACGCGGCAGTCCGCGAGGTCGCGGGCGAGCCGGGGCTCGACGGGCTGCAGCCGGCGGACCACGTCGTCGAGCGCCATCAGGTCCACGTCGTCGACCGCCCGGCTGAGGTCCCCGAGCACCGCGTACACGTCCTGGGCCTCGTTGAGGACGCCGAGGCAGGCGGCGTTGACGCGGACCTCGGCGCCCGGTGCGACCGTCCGGTCCGACCTGGGCACCGATCCGGCGGTGCCACCTCCGCCGGTGCCCGAGGCCGACCCGAAGTCAGGGGTGGTCAGGTCCAGCAGGCCCACCGCCAGCACGCCGACCACGAGGCCGGCCGCGAAGAGGACGATCTTGGTCCAGAGCGCGGTCGCGCCGGACCCGTGCTCGACCGACGGCTCGCCGCCGTCAGCCCGGCTCGCCGGCGGCGCCTCGGCGTCCGGCTGCCCGTCCTCCTCGTCCACGCGGCCTCCCGGCGTCGGCGTCCAGGACGGGTCGGCATCGACGCGCCCGTCGTGAGCGAGACCCTACGTGCTGGGTCGAGGGGTCCCGTAGCATCCGCGCGAAGGGGCTGCACGGGCTCTGGTGACCTGAACCCTGGAGGCCCTTCGTGAAGCTGTCGCTGAGACGGGCGGGCCGCACCGTCCAGGAGGCGGTGCGGACGCGGCTGTGGCCGCTGCCCACCACCGGCGTGGCCCTGGCCGTCGTCCTCGGCTTCCTCGTGCCGCTGCTCGACGTGCGCGTGGACGAGCACCTGTCCGGTCCGCTCGGCCGGGTGATCTTCAACGGCGACCCCGGCGCGGCCCGGACCGTCCTCGACGCGATCTCGAGCTCGCTCATCACGGTGACCTCACTGACCTTCTCGCTGACGGTCGTGACGCTGCAGCTGGCCAGCAGCCAGTTCTCACCACGGTTGCTGCGCACCTTCACCCAGGACCTCTTCGTGCAGGTGACGCTGGCGGTGTTCCTGGCGACGTTCACCTTCTCGCTGACCGTGCTGCGCTCGGTGCGCTCCGCCTCGGAGGGCGGCACCGTCTTCGTCCCCCGGATCTCGGTGACCCTGGCCTTCCTGCTGGCACTGGCCAGCGTGGTGTCCCTGGTGCTGTTCCTGGCCCACCTGACCCGTCAGATCAGGGTCGAGACGATGCTGCGCCAGGTCCACGACGACGCCGTGGCCACCATCGCCACGAACCTGCACCCGGTCGACGACGACAAGACCCCGCCCCCGCGGCCGCAGCCCCCCGCCCACACCGAGATCGTCTGGGCGTCGGGGTCGGGCTTCCTGACGGGCGTCGAGGAGCAGCGGCTCGTGCGGGTGGCCGCCGATGCCGGTGCCGTGGTGTCGATCGAGCGCCAGCCCGGGGCCTTCGTCGTGGACGGCACGCCGCTGGGACGCCTCTGGACGGTCGGCGACCAGCGGCTCGACGCGGACGGGCTGCAGGAGCTGCGCGAGAGCGTGAGCGCGACCATCCACCTCGGCCCGGAGCGGACCGCCGCCCAGGACGTCGCCTACGGCCTGCGCCAGCTGAGCGACATCGTCAACAAGGCGCTGTCGCCGGGGGTCAACGACCCGACGACCGCGGTCCACGGGCTTGCGCAGACCTCGGCCGTCCTGTCCCGGCTGGCCGGCCACCGGACCGGGACGGTGGTCCTCACCGACGACGAGGACCGGGCCCGGGTCGTCCTCGACCGCCCCGACCTCGCCGGGCTGCTCGAGCTGGCCATCGCCCAGCCGCGCGCGTACGGCGCCTCGGACCCCCAGGTGCTCGCGCGGCTGTACGAGCTGCTCGACGACCTCGCCTGGCACGTGCGTCCGGACCACCACTCCGCGGTCCTGGACCAGCTGCGCCGCCTCGACGCCACCGTGGCCGGGCAGGACTTCGACGCCGTCGAGGTCCGGCGGCTGGACCACCTGGGTCAGCAGGTCCGCGCCACCCTGGCCGCTCCCGGGGCCGCACGACCCTCGTCGACCTGAGCAGCCTCGCCGCGCGGCGAGTCGCTCCCCGGGCTGGCTCTCCGGCACCCGGCAGCGGGGCTACGGGGCCGGGTGGCCGGTGGCCTCACCCTCCGGCCGCGCGAGGTCGCCGAGCATGCTCAGGGTGCCGTCGTTCTCCAGCACGACGGCCCTGACGGAGCCGAGGTCGGCGTGCCCGCTGCTGCGGGCCGCCTGCCGCACCTCGTCCTCGGTGACGCGGGCGCGGCGCATCGCACCGGCGATGAACCCGTCGGAGTAGAGCAGGGTCGGCTCGGACTTCACGAGCCGCTCGAAGCGCGGGCTCCGCACCGAGGCCCAGGCGACCGCGTACTGCAGCACGACGAGCAGGACCAGCGCCACGAGGCCCTCGGCGAGGGCGACCGAGTTGGAGAGGAGGACCGTCGCGAGGGTGGACCCGAGCGCCACGGTCACGACGAAGTCGAAGGCGTTCAGCTTGGCGAGCGTGCGCTTGCCCGAGACGCGCAGCAGGACCACCAGGCCCAGGTAGGCGCACGTGCCCACCACCAGCACGCGCAGCGGACCCTGCCAGCCGTCGTAGAACATCGTCGATCCTCTCGTGTCGAGGCCACCGAGCTCCGAGGGCCGCCCGACCCGGCCGTCGTGCCCGCTCCCCGACCGGTGGCGCACGGCCCGGCACCCGGCCCGGTCAGCGGAGCGCCGACCTCGCGACCCACCGTCGCACACGCCTGCCCGCGGCGAGCCCCGTCGTCCCGGCGCAGGACCCTTGTCTTGCGCTGGCGCAAGCATGCGGCACGATGCGGGGGTGGCGAGGGTGGCGGTGGTGGGCCCGGCGGGCCGCGTGGTCCGGTCGCGTCGGTTGGGGCTGCTGGCGCTGGCCCTGCTGGTCGGGCTCGGAGCCGGGATCGGCGCGGTCCTCTTCCGTCTGATGATCGAGAACCTCACCCGGCTGTTCACCGGCTACACCGACTACGCCGCGGTCCCGGGACGGGCGCACGGTTATCTGACCGGCGTCGGAGGCTGGTTCGTCGTGCTGACCCCGGTGCTCGCCGGGGCCGTGTACGGACCGCTGGTGCACCGCTTCGCCCGTGAGGCGCGCGGTCACGGCGTCCCCGAGGTCATGCTGGCCGTTGCCCGCAACGGCGGCCGGATCCGGCCGCAGGTGGCCGTGGTGAAGGCCGCGGCCAGCGCCCTCTGCATCGCCGGAGGCGGCTCGGTCGGGCGGGAGGGGCCGATCGTGCAGATCGGGTCGGCGCTCGGCTCCTCGCTGGCCCAGCTCTGCCGGCTGGACGAGCGGCGGATCCGGCTGCTGGTGGCCTGTGGGGCGGCCGGCGGCATCTCCGCGACCTTCAACGCCCCGCTGGCCGGCGTGTTCTTCGCGATGGAGCTGATCCTGCGCCAGTGGGCCGCCGACTCCTTCGGCATGGTCGTCATCGCCTCGGTCACCTCGAGCATCGTGGCCCGCGGGCTCATGGGCGACGTCCCCTTCCTGCCGCTGCCGGCCTTCCACGTCGAGCACCTCGTCGAGTACCCCCTGTTCGCGCTGCTCGGGCTCGTGGCCGGCCTCGCCGGGGTCGGCTTCTCCCGGGTGCTCTACCTGGTCGAGGACCTCTGCGACTGGGCCTGGCGCGGGCCGGAGTGGCTCAGGCCGATGGTCGGCGGGGTCGTGCTCGGCGGGCTGCTGCTGGTCCTGCCGCAGATGTACGGCGTGGGCTACCCGGTGCTCGGCCGGGCCGTGGACGGCGGGTACGCAATTGCCTTCCTCCTCGTCCTGCTGGTGGGCAAGGTCCTCGCCTGCAGCCTCACGATCGGGATCGGCGGCTCCGGCGGCGTCTTCGCCCCGAGCCTGTTCTGCGGCGCCATGGTCGGCGCGGCGTTCGGCGAGGTCGTCCAGACCGTCGCCCCGTCGGCCGGCGGGTCGGTCGGGGCCTTCGCCCTGGTCGGCATGGGTGCCGTGTTCGCCGGGGCGGCCCGGGCGCCGATCACGGCGGTGGTGATGCTCTTCGAGCTCACCGGCGAGTACACGATCATCCTGCCGCTGATGCTCGCGATCGTGCTGGCCACCGGGATCAGCCACCTCGTGTCCCGCGACACCGTCTACACCCGCAAGCTGCTGCGCCGCGACATCGACATCGACGAACCGGCCGACGCCAGGCTGGCCCGCCAGCCGCTCGGCGCGATCATGGGCGCGACGCCCCAGCCGGTCGGCGCCGGCACCCCGCTGCGGGAGGTCGCGGCCCTCTTCGCCTCCTCGGGCGCCGGTTCGCTGCCGGTGCTCGACCCGGAGGGCCGCTACCTCGGCGTCCTGAGCGCGCACGAGATCATGGACGCGGTGGCGGCCGGGGAGGACACCGACGTGGGGTCGCTCTGCGCGCCCCTGGAGTCGGCGCACCTGTCCGACCCGCTCAGCCGGGCCGTACGGCTGCTGGACCGAGGAGCCGACGCGGTCCCGGTCGTCGACGACCAGGACACCCTCGTCGGCTGGGTGGGCCACCGCGACGTGCTCGCGGCGCTCAGCGGGTCGCCCGTCCCCCGCCGTCCAGCCGGCGCGGCCCAGGGGGCGGACCCGCTTCCGTGACCGCATCGCGCTCGACCGCGACGGGGCGCGGAGCTAGCGTGGGAAGCACCGACCCGGCCTGCGGTCCGGGCCGGACCGGGCACCGCCGAGGAGGAGGCACGATGTCCAGCCGCTGCCCCTCCGGCCCGGTCCTGCGGATCCGCGCGCTGGTCGCCCTGGTGCCGATCGCCCTCCTCGGGTGCACCTCGAGCACCGAGCCCCCCACCTCCGGCGAGACGCCGCTGACCAGGCCGTCCCCCAGCGTGCCCTCGTTGGTCTCGACCCCGTCCGGCGCGGCCTCGGAGGCCTCCGGGAGCGCCGGAGCCACGGAGGGACGTCCGTTCGGACCCGGGTGCTCCAGGATCCTGGGCGGCGACGCGGGCACCGTCGCCCGGCTGTCCGCGGCCCAGCTCGCCGACGCGCTCGCCGAGAGCCCGGCCCTGACCCGGCTCCGGCAGGCCGTCGAGGGCGCGGGTCTGGGGGACGTGCTCGACAGCGCGGACGGCGTCACCCTGCTGGCGCCGGACGACGAGGCGTTCTCGAGGCTCAGCCGTCCCGACGCCGGCCGGCTGCTCGCGGACCACTCGAGGCTCGTACGGGTGGTGCAGACGCACGTCGTCCCCGAGCGTCTGGGACCCGACCGGCTGGTCGGACGCCACCCGACCCTGAGCGGCGCGACGATCGACGTCACCGGGTCCGGACAGGACCTGACCGTCGACGGCGACGCGCACGTCGTCTGCGGCGACATCCAGACCGCGAACGCGACGATCTACGTGATCGACCGGGTCCTGACGACGGGGTGAACCGGCCCGCGAGCGGGTGCGCCGCCACCGACCGGAGCCTCGAGGTCGGTGCCCTCGCCCCGCCGCCTCAGTAGCGCAGCAGGACGTACGGCGTCGCGATCACCAGTGTCACGGCGGCGACGACCGAGCCGTACTTCGTGAACTCCCAGAACGAGATCGGGTGGCCGTTGCGCTTCGCGATGCCGGTGACGACGACGTTCGCGCTCGCCCCGATGGCCGTGGCGTTGCCGCCGAGGTCGGCGCCGAGCAGCAGCGCCCACCACAGCCCCTCGCGCCCGGCCAGGGGTCCCTCGGTGGTCAGCTGCTGCACCACGGGCGCCATCGTCGCCACGTACGGGATGTTGTCGACCGCGGCCGAGAGCAGCGCGGAGCCCCAGAGCAGGAGGACCATCCCGCGCACCGGGCTGTCGCCGATCGCCCCGGCGAGGGCGTCGGCCAGGTGCCCGACGGCGCCGACCTTGACCAACGAGCCGACCAGGATGAACAGGCCCGAGAAGAAGAGCAGCGTCTCCCACTCGATGTCGGCGAGGTAGGTCTGCGGGCTGAGCCCGCTGATCGCCACGAGCAGCCCGGCACCCAGCAGGGCGACGACCGACGGCTCCAGGTGCAGCACGGGGTGCAGGCTGAAGGCGGCCAGCACGGCGGCGAGGACGACGAGGCTGCGGACCAGGAGCCCGCGGTCGCGGATCGCCTCGCGCTCGTCCAGCTCCATCACCTCCGCGACCTGGTCGGGGTCGGCGGTGAAGTCGCGACGGAACAGCACCCGGCAGAGCAGGACGAACACCGCGAGCATGACGACGACGACCGGTGCCAGGTTCACCAGGAAGTCGTTGAAGGTGAAGCCCGCCCGGCTCGCCACGATGAGGTTCGGCGGGTCGCCGATCAGGGTCGCCGTGCCGCCGATGTTGGAGGCCAGCGCCTCGGCGATCAGGTACGGCACCGGGCGGACCCCGATCCGGTCGCAGACCAGCAGCGTCACGGGCGCCACGAGCAGCACGGTGGTCACGTTGTCCAGCGCGGCGGAGGCGACGGCCGTGATCAGGCACAGCAGCGCCATGACGCGGAACGGGCGGCCCCGGGCGCGCTTGGCGGCCCAGATGGCCACGTACTCGAACACGCCCGTCTGGCGCAGCACCCCGACGATCACCATCATCCCGAAGAGCAGGAAGACGACGTTCCAGTCGACCCCCGTCTCCTCGGAGAAGAACGTGTCCTCCGGACCGACGATGCCCACGGCCATCACGACCCCGGCCCCGGCCAGGGCAGCGACCACCCGGTTGACCTTCTCCGAGGCGATGAGGGCGTAGACGACGACGAAGACGACGACCGCGACCCAGAGCATCAGGTGAGGGGCCCGCAGACCAGCTCGAGCAGGTGCGCGGCGGTGACGACCCCGACGATGCGGCCGTGGTCGAGGACCGCGCACAGCGGGCTCTTGAGCCGCGCCATCACCGCCGCGAGCTCGAGCACGGTGTCGTCGGCCTGCAGCAGCGGCAGCTCCTGGGGGTGCTCCGGGAGCAGGTCGCCGACGGTGGCCGTGCGGAGGCGCTGCGCGATCTTGTCGGCCGCCTTCTCCCCCAGCACCCCGGCCAGCGACGCGTCGCGCTGGACGTAGTCCGGCACGATGTAGCGCACGATCTGGGACGCCGGCAGCACCGCCTTGGGCCGGCCGTCGACCTCGGTCACGACCAGCCCCGGCAGACGCCGCTCCGACAGCAGCCGGACCGCCTCCAGCGCCGGCACGTCGACCCCGACGACGGGGTACTCCTCCGCGATCTCTCCAGCACGCACGACGTCACCGTAGCGGGGAGATCCTCGTGGGGACCGGCCGTGGTGGGGGCGTGCGCGTAGCCCTGGGTGCACGACGCACCACCAGGACGAGCCTGCCCCTTCGAGCAGGTGGCTGGGAGCCTCACCTCAGGTGCAGGGGCCGCACCGCCGACCGGCGCACGTGACCGCGTGCGACCACGACCACGACCACGACCAGGCGTCCGGGGACGGAGGGACTCCGCCCGGCCCGGCAGCACCGGCGGGAGCGCCTCAGCCCGCCGCGGTCGGCACGGCCACGACCGGGCACGTGGCGTGGTCGATGCAGTAGTGACTGACCGACCCGTGCACGAGCCGCCCCAGCCCCCGGTGCTCACGCGCGCCGAGGACGAGCAGGGACGCGTCCTTAGAGACCGCGACCATGGTCTCGGCCGGATACCCCTTGGCGAACTGCAGCGACCATGACGGTTCGGGGTCGAGGCGGGCGAACGCCTTCCTCGCCCGGACGGTCCAGACCGGGTCGAGCGCACCGGCGTCGGGGTAGACGACGGTCGAGCTCCCCGGCGCCTCGTACGCCTCCCACGCCTCCGCCCGCTCCAGCACGTGGACCGCCCGCAAGGGGGCGCCCGTGCTCCGTGCGTGCGAAGCGGCCCACGTCGCCGCGGCCCGGGCCGACGCCGAGTCGTCGAGGCCGACCACGATGTCTCCCTGCACGATGACCACGTCCTTCCTCGGTCGAGCGGGTCGAGAGGACTCATCGTGACCCGGAGCACCTCGCGCGGGCAGGGTCGCCGGGCCCGCCCGACCAGGACGAAGGTCCGCTCGAGGTACCCGTGGCACCCGGCCTCGTACGCCCGGCGACGGGTCCTGGGACCACCGCGCCGGGGCGAGCGGGTGTTGGGCCGCACCGTCGGGGAGCACGAGCTCGGGGTCCGGACCACGGGAGCCCGCCGCGGCGCTGCTCCGTCTCCCACAGGCGGCCGGCTCCCTCCCCGGGTTGCGGCCTCGGCTCGGGACCTCCGTCACGTCCCGACGGGGCCTTGAGCACCTGCCGGGACGGGAGGGCGCGTTCGAGGCTGGGGGGTCGGGGATCGTCTCCGGTGCGAGGAGAGGTGCACGGACATGGACGAGGGTCGAGTGGTGGTCGGGGTGGACGGATCACCCTGCAGCGCCCGAGCGCTGCGCTGGGCGGCGGACGAGGCCAGGACGCACGGCGCGGGGCTGCACGTGCTCACCTCCTACACGGTGCCGGCCCCGCCCGTCGACCCCGGCTACGGCGCACCTCGGTGGGTGGGCGAGCAGGCCTGGCTGCACCGGGACCAGCTCCGCGACCTCGCGCTCGAGACCCAGGCCCGGGTCGTCCGGGAGACGCTGGGCGAGGACCCGGGTCTGCGGCTGACCAGCGAGGTGGTCGAGGGCTCGGCGGCGGCCCGGCTGATCGACGCGTCGGTGGGCGCCCGGCAGGTCGTGGTCGGCTCGCGCGGCCACGGAGGCTTCGCCGGGATGATCCTCGGCTCGGTCAGCCAGCACGTCCTCCCCCACGCGGCGTGCCCGGTCGTCGTCGTCCGCTGACCGGGTCGGACCCGCTGACCGGGCTGACCAGGCTGACCGGGCTGACCGGGCCGGAGGAACCGGCTCGCACGCCCGTCGGCCGGTTGGTCAGCCGGCGGACGCCGCGACGTGCCGGCCGCAGACCGCAGCGGTCGGAGCGCCGACCGGCAGGGGCACGGCGACGAGCGGGCACAGCACGTGGTTCAGGCAGTAGAGGCCCGTGGACCCGGACAGCGGGCGCGCCTCCCTGGGTGCGGACGAGCACCCAGGGAGCAGCCACGCGTCCCGCTTCTCCTCGACGAGGACCCGGCCGGCGTGGCCCTGGGCGAACCGGAGCTCCCACGTCGGCGCCGGGCCGACCTCGGTGCTGCGGGCGAGCCCGGCCGCCCAGCAAAGAGCCGCGCGGGACTGCGGCGACCCGTCGACCCGACCACGATGGTCCGCTCGTCCATGAGCTCCCTCTCCGACGACGTGCTGAGCCGAGCGGGGCGGGTGCGGCGAGGAGCCGGCAGCGCCGTAGGGCCGACCTGCGCAGGACCTTCGTCCCCCTCGTCGCCCGGCCTTCGCCCCTGGCTGCGACCCGGGCTCGCGAGGAGGCTCGAGCCATGACGAGCCCGACTCAAGGCCCTCCGGCACAGAACACCGTCGACCCCTCTTCCCTGCGTACGCTCTCGCCCCGCGAGTGCTGGAGCCAGCTGGCCGAGCAGCACGAGGGCCGGCTCGGCTACCTGTCCGGTCGCGGCGAGCGCCACGTGGTCTCCCGCTACGTCCTCAGCGGTCGCAGCGTGGTGCTCCGGCTCCCGTCCTACAACGAGGCCCCGGGCTTCGCCGACGGGCGCCGCGTCGCGCTCGAGGTGCAGCGCGGCCGCGGCCCTCGCCACGTCGCCCTCGTCGACGCCAGTGGCTGGGCCCACGTCGTCCCCGAGGTCACCGGCGTGCCTGACGGCCTTCCCGACGAGGGCTGGCCCGACGGGCTCGCGTCGCACCTCGTCGTGGTCGAGGTCGACGACGTCCAGGGCACCGTCCGAGCCGTCGGTCCGACCGGGAGCGAGGGCGTCGCACGAAGTGGCCCTTCACGGACGGCCGCAGCGCCTCGACGGGGAACGCCGAGCACCGGGAGCGCATCGGGTGCCGCAGGTCGCTGGGTGGCCGGCACGTCGGTCGACCGGCATGCTGCTCCACGTCCGGTCCGCACCTCCTGACCCTGAACCACCACGCGGTGGTCACTGTCCTGCTCGTCCGCACCACACCCGGCTCGGACGTCGCCACCGAGGTTGCCGGCTGCCCGGAGCCTCCGGCGGTGGACGACCTCGACCCGTTCCTCCGCGCCGGCTGGGAGCGTCCGGGTGCACGGCTCCGCCGAGCTCGTCCCTCGGGTCGATCCGGGTGCGGCGCCCGTCACACCCGCGACCCTGGGCCGGCCGGGCCGCACGCTGGTGCTCCGGCTGCCACTGACCGCGCTCACGAGCGTCCGCGTCCTCGCGTCTCGAGGCGAGAGCCCCGCCGCGCTGGTGGGCGCGGACCACCGCAGGCAGAGGACCTGGACCCCACCTCGCCAGCAGCCTCCAGCCATGGGAGACGTGTCGGCCGGCCCGTCGAAGCCGGGGCGAGGGCTCGGGTCGGGGGCGCGGCTTCGAGGTCGACCATCGCGGCGGCACAGCCAGGTCGGGTGTCAGACGAGACGTTCGTCGTGAGCGCCCTCGCCCTGCACCCGAGCCTCCGACCGAGGCCACGACCTCCTCCGACACGAGCACGCCCGGGTGCGCCGCGAGAGCCCACCCCGACCTCACGCCACCGGGAGCACGTGGTCCGCTCGCCCCACAGGATCCGGCCGACGGCGGACGACGGGGTCAGCGCCGCTTCGAGGCGTCCGCCTGGCGCACCTCGGTGGCCAGCACGGCCGCCTGGGTCCGCCGCTGCAGGTTCAGCTTCGACAGCAGGCTGGAGACGTAGTTCTTCACGGTCTTCTCCGCCAGGAAGAGCCGTCGCCCGATCTCGCGGTTCGACAGCCCGTCCGCGATCAGGTCGAGGATCTCCCGCTCGCGATCGGTCAGGTCGTCGAGCCGGCCGTCCGGCTTGGGCGGGGTCCGGAGACGCTCGAGCAGCTTGCCCGTGACCGAGGGGTCGAGCAGCGACTGCCCGCGTGCCACCGCGCGGATGGCCTCCGTGACCGACGAGCTCCGGATCTGCTTCAGCAGGTATCCCGAGGCCCCGGCCATGACCGCCGAGAAGAGCGCCTCGTCGTCGTCGTAGGAGGTCAGGATGATGCAGCGGATCTCGGGGTGCCGGGAACGGATGGCGCGGCACACGTCGATGCCGCTGCCGTCCGGCAGCCGGGCGTCCAGCACGGCCACGTCGGGCCGGCAGGCGGGGATGCGCGCCAGGGCCTGGGCGACGGTGCCCGCCTCGCCGACGACCTCGATGTCGTCGGCGTTCGAGACGAGGTCCGCGAAGCCGCGGCGGACGATCTCGTGGTCGTCGAGCAGGAAGAGGCGGACCGGGCTGCTCACCTCAGCGGGATCGCCCACCGCAGCTCCGTCCCGCCGGTCGGGGACCCGACCAGCTCGAAGTGGCCACCGTAGTGCAGGGCGCGCTGGCTCAGGTTGTCGAGGCCGCTGCGCCGCTCCGTCCCACTGAGACCCCGGCCGTCGTCGCACACGGTGACCCGGAGGATGACCGCGCTCGCCTCGACACGCAGGCGAACGTGCGCGGCCTGCGCGTGCCGGGCCACGTTGGTGAGGCCTTCGCGCACGACGGCGACCACGTCGTCGATCCGCCCGTCGGGTGCGACCGTGTCGACCGGGCCCACGAACTCGGTCGACGGTGCAGACCCCAGGGCTCGGGTCAGCTCGCCCACCACGTCGAGCACGGCCGACCGCAGCGTGCGACCGCACGTGCCGGACTGGAGCTGGAAGATCAGCGTACGGATCTGCCGGATGGTGTCGTCGAGCTCGTCGACGACGGTGCTCACCCGCGCCGCGGCCGTCTCCTGGTCGACGCCGAGCGTGCCCTCCAGCGTCAGCCCGGACGCGAACAGGCGTTGGATCACGTGGTCGTGCAGGTCGCGCGCGATGCGCTCGCGGTCCTCGAGGACCGCGAGGCGCTGCTGGTCCGCGCGGGCCTGCGCCAGCTCGAGGGCGAGCGCCGCCTGGGCCGCGAAGGACTCTGCGAGGTCCAGGTCGACGGCGTCGAAGGCGGGGCGGCCCCGTCGGCGAGCGACGACGAGCACGCCGTACGAGCTCGCCGAACCGCGCAGCGGCACGCCCATCACCGCCCCGCTCTCCAGCACGCGGTCGAGGTGGAAGACGAACCGGCCCCGCTCGGCCTCGGTGCCGACCCGGACCCCGCGCCCGGTGCGCAGCGCCAGCGCTGCGACGCTCCTCGCGGCCGGGTAGACCGTGCCGCGGAGGGTCGAGGCGCCCGCGCCGCGGGCCATCTCCACCCGGAACTGCGGGCCGTCCGGATCCGGCACGACCACCGAGACCACGTCGGCACAGGCCAGCCGAAGCACCGTGTCGGCCACCATCCCGACGGCGTCGGCGCCGCTCGACGGGTCCAGGAGCACCGCGGTGATCTCGGCTGCCGCCTCCGCCCAGTGCTGCCGGCGCCCGCTGTCCTGGTAGAGCCTGGCGTTCTCGATCGCGATGCCGGCCGCGACACCGAGCGCGCCGATGGTCCTCTCGTCCTCGGCGGTGAAGGGGCCGCCGTCGGTCCGTTCGGTGAGGTAGAGGTTCCCGTAGACCGCGTCCCGGACCCTGAGCGGGACACCGAGGAAGCTCTCCATCGGCGGATGGTGCTCCGGGAACCCGGCTCGTCGCGGGTCGTCCGAGATGCGCTCGAGCCGGAGCGGGCGCGGATCGACGACCAGGGCCCCGAGCAGCCCCCCACCGGTCGGGAGGTGCCCCAGCCGACGGACGTCGGCCTCCTCCATGCCGACGTGGACGAACTCGGTCAACCCCCCGTCAGGGCCGACGACTCCCAGCGCGCCGTAGCGAGCACCCACGAGCTCCCGGGCCGAGACGACGATGCGGTGCAGGACCGCCCGGAGCGACAGCTCGCTGAGCACGGCCTGGTTGGTCTCGACCAGCAGCTCGAGCGTGCGTCGCGCCTGCTCGGCGTCGTCCGCGTGGCCCGGGGGATCTTGTCGCGGCGACCGGGGCCCCTCCACGGAGGAGGCACCGGTGCTCATGCCGGCACGGCGAGCACCGCACCGGCCGCGTGCTCGTCCGGGGGCTGCGTGGGACCGCCGGATCCTCCCGGAGCCGTACCGGGCCCGTCGGGGCCCTGACCGGACCGCTGGGTCCACGACGGGCGGGGAGCAGGCCGCACGGGGCGACCGGGAACGTGGAGGCCGTGCTGGCCCCGCCACCCTCGAGGCGGCGGATCGCCGGCAGCCGGTCGGTCTCCCGCGCGCGGACGGCGGCTCACCTCGGGGCCGCCCGGACGGAGGACGACTCGCCGATCCCGGCCACGATGTCCTCGCTCACGACACGTGCTCCTCCTCGGTCGGTCGTCCCCGACGAGGCTCGTCCCTCACGGACCTCCCGACGAGGGACCAAGGTCGCCGGCTTGCCGGGACGAAGGTCCGGCCCGGCCCGGCCCGGGGCGGCCCGGCCGCGCCCGGCCGTCGGTCTCCCGGCCAGCACCGACCCTCGGACCTCGCAGGCCGTACGGGCCGCACGGGCCGCGCAGGGCTCGCCGCTCGTGCGGCGGTGGAGCGAGACGGGGCGTCGTGGGCCGATCGGGGAAGGGCGCGCACCCAGGACGACCGGGGCGGTTGCCTGGGGAGGCCGTGGTCCGCCCGCCTGGTCAGCCGACCAGAGCCAGCTCCTCGCGAGAGGACCGGAGCTGGTCGGCCAGGGCGTCGGCCCATTGCAGCGCGGGGCTCGTCGAGCGACCCAGGCAACGGCCACGGCGGGCCGGGACCTGGTCGAGCTCGACGTCGGGCAGGACGGGGACGGGGCTGACGCCGTGCGCGCGAGCCCACGCGAGCAGCTCCTCCGGCACCTCGCCGGCACCGGTACCGAAGTCGGTGTGGAACGCGTGCACCGTGGATGGGTCGTCGGTGGAGCGCAGGTACTCGAGCGCCGCGGGGTCCCAGGTCCTCGGTCCCGTGGCTCCGCCCAGCACGACCGGCGTCCCCTGACCTGGCGTCGCCCGACCCACCTTGCGCAGCTCGACCCGCAGACCCCGTCGGCACAGCTGCTCGGCGACCTGCATGGCCACCTGCGCGGTGGGGCCGAACGGGTCGACGTAGAGCACCAGCACGTCGGTCACCGTCTCGTCTCCCCTCGTCGGGCCGCCACGTCCGGGTCGGCCCTGCACCCGTGACCCTGCTCCGGCACCGGGCCGCGGCCAAGGGGCTTTGGTCCTGAGGCCGACGCGAGCCCGGCAGGAACTCTGCCGGGGTGCTCGGTGCGCCGCCCCGACGAGGCGTCGGTCCGCGTCGACGACGACCCCCGGACGCGGGCTCCGGTGGCGAGGCGCGAGCACGTCGGCCCCTCGCCACGAGGTCGAAAGTCCCTCCCCCGGAGGTTCCCGCCGAGCGACCCTGGAGGCGGGGAGCCGCAGAGCCGCGGCCCCCCCGGCGAGAGGAGCGCGTGATGGGCTGGGACCGGGTGCTGGTCGGGGTCGACGGGTCCGAGGGCAGCCGCCGGGCGCTGCGCTTCGCAGCGGACGAGGCCGAGGCGCACGGGGCACGGCTGCGGGTCCTCGGCGCCTACGTCGTCCCCGCTCCCCCGATCGGGATCGGCCTGGTGCAGCCCGCGGGGCGTGGCAGCCACGCGTGGCACGCGGACGCCGAGCGTCGCACGGCCGAGACGGTCGAGGCCGTCCTCGGTGGGAACCCCGACCTCGAGGTCACCACGGCCGTCGTCGAGGGTCCTGCCGCACGGGCACTCATCGAGGAGTCACGCACGAGCGACCTGGTCGTGGTCGGGACCCGGGGGCACGGGGGCTTCTCCGGGATGCTGCTGGGCTCGGTGAGCCGGCACGTGGCGGCCCACGCCGCCTGCCCCGTCGCGGTCGTGAAGTGACCGACCGGGCCGGACGCCGGGCCGTAAGCCGGGCCGGACGCCGGGCAGAATCCCACCCCGAGCAGCAACGACCGCCCGACGACGCCCTCTCGGGTGGGTCGCGAACCCACGCCGCTGCTCCAGCCGGGAAGACCTCGTGATCACCGTCGACGCCGACGCGACCGACCACGTGGGGCTGACGGTCGCGGCTCCCCTGACCCTGTCCGACCTGACCACGGCCGGCACGGCTCTGCGAGCGCTGGAGGGGTCGACCGCGCTGCGCAGGGTGCTGGTCGAGGTCCGGAGCATCGGTCTGCCCGAGCCGCGGGCGATCTGGGAGGACGTGAAGCTGATCCCGATCATCGGCTCGATCCACCGCGTCGCCCTGCTCACCGACCTCCACTGGTACGCGCGGCTGTCGGAGCTGGCCGGCGCCGTGTGGCCGGGCCTGACGATCAAGCACTTCGACCCTGACGACCGCGCCGCGGCGCTGGCCTGGCTGGCTGCCGGGACCGACAGCGGCTGACTGATCGGTGCCCCACCGACGTCAGGAGCACCTCCTTCCCGTGGCCTCGCTCGCGGCGGCAGGTGTGGGTCGCGTTCTCGCCGCCGGCTCGTCCTCGGGCCGGTGGCCCGGACGCCGGCTTTCCGGGCCACCGACCTCGGGCGCACCCACCGGCTGCACGAGCGTTGGGTGGGCGCCAGGGTCAGCGCGACCACGGGCAACGCTCCCGCCAGCGCGGCCTGACCGGCGCCGAGCAACCCGGCGGGTCGGCGGACGGGCCGGAGGGCCGAGGCGAGGCAGCCGGTCATCCGCGGACGGCGCTGCCCCTGCCCTGCGCGACCAGCGCCACGTCGGGGCGGTCGACGGAGGCCGAGCGGACCGCGCGGTGCCAGCGGACTGCGCGGTGCTGGCGGACCGCCGCGAGCCGGAGCGCAGGGCCTCGAGCGCGGCGAGGCCGACGGCCAGCCCCGGCTCGCCGGAGGGCAGGGTCATGCAGTTTCCACGCCCGGCTCCTGCACGTCGGTCCGGCGGACGGAGAGGTAGGCGACGAGCGCGGCGATGACGACCACCGCGACGGCCGCGACGGTGCCGTCGCCGAACCCGAGTCCGCCGCCGTGGGAGGCGGGCTTGCCCAGCCAGTCGGCGATCGAGGCGCCGAGCGGTCGCGTGAGGACGTAGGCGGTCCAGAAGGCGACGACGGGGTTCAGCCGGAAGAAGCGCCGGCCGAGAGCGGGGACGGCGATGGCGACGGCGAACACGCCGACGGAGGCGAGGTAGCCCAGGTGCAGCTGGTTGGCCGTGAGGTCGCCGGCCGCGGTCCCGAGGGCGAAGCTGGCCAGCACGGTCGTCCAGTAGAAGAGCTCCCGGCGGCGGGTGGTGATGCTGTGCACCGAGAGCGTGCCCTCGCTGCGCCACCAGAGAAGGAACAGGGCTGCGACGACGACCAGGTAGAAGGCCGTCGTGAACGCGTACGGGAGACCCACGAGGTGCACCGCGTCGGCCGCCATGGTGCCGAAGACGGCGACCATCGCGACGGTGAGCCAGTAGGTCCAGGCCACGTAGCGCGGGGTGCGCAGCTGGAGCCAGAGCGCGCCGGCGAGCCCGAGGACCCCGATCAGGACGGCCAGGACGATGTCGGTGCCGGCCAGGTAGTCCGACAGGGCCTCCCCCATCCCGGTGGTGAGGGTCTTGACGACCCAGAAGACGGCGGTGATCGCCGGGACCTTGGCCGCGAGGCCGCCGGACCAGCCGTCGCACGCCCCTCCGGTGCTGGAGCCACGTCCTGGGGTGGTGACGGGGTCGGCGCTGACGGCGCTGGTGGAGACGGGGCTCACGGTGGTCCTCCGGGGACGCGGGGTCGGCGGGGGCGCGAGCACGGCAGCGGTCTCGGCGCCGCGGTCCCGCCCGCGCCCTCACCGTGGGGCTGGAGGGACTGCGGGAGGCGGCCGCGCCGGACAGTCTCGGACGGTGGGCCTGAGCCGGGGCTGAGCGCTCTGCGGCTAGGGGAGGGCCGGGTCGGTCCTGCCACGCGTGCGTCGGGTCGCCGTGGTCAGGTCGGCGGGGACCAACCGGCCGCGCGCGATCAGCGCCGACCCCACGACCACGACCACCGTCTGCGCGGCGAGCAGGCCGACGAGCACGAGGACCTGGGCGGCACCGGCCTGGGCCGGGCTCCCGCCTCCGAGGAGGACGCCGACGAAGGCTCCCGGGAGGGTGACCAGCCCGACCGTACGGGTCTGGTCGAGGCCGGGCACGAGCGACTCGGCCCGGCGAGCGTCGATCACCAGCCGCACCGCGACCGCGACCGGCAGCCCGAGAGCGAGCGCGCCCTCGTAGGTGTCGCGCTCCTCCCGCAGCGCCGCGAAGCACCGCCGCGCATTCAGGCTGTTGGCGCTCATGCAGCCGCCGATGACGATCCCGGCCATGGGCACGATCGCCGGACCGGTCCAGGGCACCGCGCCCGAGGCGAAGACCACGACCAGGACCGGCAGCGCCCCCGAGGCGATGGCGACGAGCACCCAGGGCCAGGCCCTCCCCGCGCCGGTGCGACGTGCGGAGGTCCACACGGCCACGGCGAGCATGACGAGCGCGAAGGCCAGCGAGAAGGACACGCGGCCGAGCACCGCGGCCAGCACGAGCGAGACCAGCGCGAGCTGGCCGACCGCGCGCGCCACCGCGATCGCGTCGGCGCGCGCGGTGCCCAGCCGGCTGAGCGCGGCGGTCACCACGGCCAGGGCCGTGAGGACGGCGAGGGCGACGACCAGGTGCACCGACAGGGAGGTCACCGCGCACTCCCCCCGTCGCGGGTCGTCCGGACCGCGGTCGGCGTCACGGCCGAGGTCATGAGGCGGCGAGGTCCCCGGTTCCGGCGCAACGCCGGCGCAGCCGCCACCCCACGCCGGCGACGAGGCTGACGAAGGTCCCGACCACCGGGACGGACCGGGGCCTGGACGGAGGCGTCCCGGTCAGGCGAGCGAGCCGGACGCCCGAGGGGTTCCCCGCGACGACGCTGACGGTGAGGACGTTGCACACGATCAGCATGGAGCGCCCGGTCGCGCCGCTCGCGACGACGAGCCCGACCGGGAGCAGCAGCGAGTCACGCCGGACCACGGCGAGCAGGCCGCAGTCGGGGGCGACGCGGGCAGCACATGGGCCGGCGGGAGCATCAGCCGGGCCCCCCGGTCGGGGGCGGAGCGGGCTCGGGGACGCCACCGACCGGGTCCAGCGGGAGGACGATCTCGAAGCGGCACCAGGCCGCGGGGTGGTCGACGACCTGGACGCGCCCGCCCTGCGAGGCGATCGCGGCGCGGGCGATCGCCAGCCCCAGCCCGCTCCCCCCGTCGTCGCGCGAGCGGCTCACGTCGAGGCGGACGAACCGCTCGAAGACACGTTCGCGGTCGGCGGGGTCGACCTCGGGCCCGTCGTTGTCGATCCAGATCACGGCGTCGCCGCCGCGCGTCGACACCGTCAGGGCGACGCGGGACTCGGCGTGCCGCTCGGCGTTGTCGACGAGGTTGCGCAGCGGCTGCGCGACACGGGCCAGGTCGGCCCGGACCCGGACGGGCTCGACGTGGCCGTCCACCTGGAGCCGGCTCGTGGTGCGCAGCCGCCGGACCTCGAGGTCGACCAGGTCGTCGAGGTCGATCTCGACCAGGGTCCCGGCGGCGTCGGGCGCCTCCGCGCGGGCGAGCGACATGAGGTTCGCGACCAGCTCGCGCATCCGCTCCAGCTCGGCGTTCATCGTCCCCAGGAGCCGCGTGCGGACCTCGTCGTCGTGGGTCCGACCGGCCAGCTCCGCGGCCGTGCTGAGGGTGGCCAGCGGGCTGCGCAGCTCGTGGCTCGCGTCGGACACGAAGGCGCGCTGGGCCCGGTCGGAGGCCTGGAGGCGGTCGAGCATCGCGTTCATCGTCGTGGCCAGCGCCGCGATCTCGTCCTGGGTCTGGGGCACCTCGAGGCGGGCCGTCAGCGCTCGCGCGTCGATCTCGGCGACGGAGGTCCGGATGCGCTCGACCGAGCGCAGGGCACGACCGACGAGGACCCAGACCGCGACCGCCACCAGGAGCAGCAGCAGGGGTGTGCCGGCGAGCAGCAGGACCGCGACGGTCTGCACGGTGTCGCGCTGGAGCGTGATCGGCACGGCGACCTGGACGTAGTAGGTCTGGCGGTCGGCGCTCAGCGCGGTGGTGACCACCTTCCACTCCCCGCCCTCGTTCAGGGTGTCGATGTCGCGCTCGACCGAGGTGTACGTCCCCACGGCCGGCCGCTGGTCCGACAGCGCGGCCGTGGTCCCGCGCCGGGAGGACCCGACGACCGTCCCCGAGGAGTCGAGGACGAGGGTCACCGCGTCGGTCCGGGCCTGGTCGCCCAGCGTGGCGGCGGTCTCGGGCAGCCCGTTCGCCGTGATCCGGGAGACGACCTCGGCGGCCCGGGCCCGGCCGGTCGCCTCGACCGCCTGCTCGAGCGAGGACTGCAGGGCGAACACCAGCCCGGTCCCCCCGAGGAGCAGGGCCACCAGCACGACCGCGACGGCGACCAGGACCGAGCGTGCACGCACCCCGAGCCGCGAGCCCCAGGCGCTGGCCGACACCGACCGCCGCCTCGGGGTGTCCGGGCCCGGCCGGGGATGCTGCTCCTGGCGCGTCATGGTGCTCATCGTCCCCGGGGTCGCCAGCCGTACGGCCGGGCTCATGGGGTGACGGCCGGCTCTCGGAAGGACGAGTCGGTGCTGCTCCGCGACCCGGCCAGCCGGTGCAGTGACGCTCGACCGTGCGGACCGTGCGCTCCCGGCCGTGCGTCCCGGAGATCACCCGTACGCGGCCGGCTGCTGTGCTCGGGGTACTGGTCTGCGCCGAGGACGGTCTCCACCTCGCCACGATCGCCCTCGCCCGCTGAGCCCGACCTGAGCGGAACCCCGGCGGGGAGCGCCGCTCAGTCTCGGCTCAGCCCTGGCGGTGCACGATGCGTCCACCACTTCTCCGAGGAGCGAGCACCACGTGAAGATCCTGCTGGTCGAGGACGAGAGGCGCCTCGCGGACGTGGTCAAGGAGGGCCTGGTCGCCGAGGGGTTCTCGGTGGACATCGTCTCGGACGGCGTCACCGGCCTGTGGGCGGCCTCGTCGAACCCCTACGACGCCATCGTGCTCGACATCATGCTGCCGGGCCTCAACGGTTACGACGTCCTCAAGGAGCTCCGCAGCCGCAAGGTGTGGACGCCGGTGCTGATGCTGACGGCCAAGGACGGCGAGTACGACCAGACCGACGCCTTCGACCTCGGCGCCGACGACTACCTCACCAAGCCCTTCAGCTTCCTCATCCTGATGGCCCGGCTGCGCGCCCTGGTCCGCCGTGGGGCGCCCGAGCGCCCGGTCATCATCACGGTCGGGACCCTCGTCCTGGACCCCGCCCGACGCGCGGTCGCGCGCGGCGGTGTCCCGATCACGCTCACCGCCCGCGAGTACGGGCTGCTGCTCTACCTGATGCGCCACGCCGGCGACGTCGTGAGCAAGGCCGAGATCCTCGACAACGTCTGGGACTCCTCCTACGAGGGCAGCGAGAACATCGTCGAGGTCTACATCGGCTACCTCCGCAGGAAGCTCGACACCCCTTTCAGCCTCAGCACCCTGCACACGCTCCGCGGCCTGGGCTACCGCCTCGACCCGGACGTCTGAGCACCCCGCCGCGCCATCCCGTCGCGGCGGAGCGAGCGGTGCTGCCGGACGTGGGGGGCACCGCCGGGCCGTGGACCCAGCGCCCGGGCTCGGCGAAACCCGCCGCGCTCAGCCTCCGCACAGTGGCGCCGGTCGAGCATCGGACGGTCCTCACCCGCGAGGACTCCGAGGAGGTCGAGGTGTCGACGAGCGTCGTCCGTGTGCTCCCCGGCTCCCGACGAGCTCGGGGCGCGACCTGGGCGTGGGCCCTGGGCCTGGCGTCCCTCGCCTTCGCCGTCCGGCTCGAGACGGTGCTGCGTGGCGGCGGCCTGTACGGCCGCATCGGGTACGACGGCTCGGTCTACTACGCCTCGGCCGCGGCCCTCGCGCAGGGGCTGCTGCCGTACCGTGACTTCCTCCTGCTGCACCCGCCGGGGATCACGCTGGCCCTGCTCCCCTTCGCCGGTCTCGGCCGCCTGCTCGGTGACGCGAACGGCTTCGCGGCGGCGCGGCTCGCCTGGTTCGGGCTGGGCTCGCTCAGCACAGCCCTCGTCTTCGCGGTCGTCCGCCCTCGGGGCCTGCTCCCGGCGGTCGCGGCGGCGGCCTGCTACGCGGTCTTCGTCCCCGCCGTGGTCAGCGAGCACACGACCTCGCTGGAGGCCGTCGGTTCGGTCTGCCTGCTCGGGGCCGTGGCCCTGCTCGCCCCGGCACGCGCACCGGTACCGCGTCCGGTCTGGCCGTTCCTGGCCGCCGGGGCCCTGCTCGGCGTCGCGACCGGCACCAAGATCTGGGGCGTCGTCGTCGTGCTCGCCGTGGTGGCCTGGGCCGTGGCACGGGTCGGGGCCCGGCGCGCCGGCCTCGTGCTGCTGGGTGCGGCGGGCGCCGTGACCGTGGTGTGCCTGCCGTTCTTCCTCGCCGCGCCGGGCGCGATGTGGCGGATGGTCGTGCTGGACCAGTTCGGCCGTCCCCGCGTCCACGGCGGTGTCGGTGGCCGGGTCGTCGACCTCGCCGGTCTCTCGGGGCTGCACGGCACGTTCAGCACGAGGACGCTGGCAGCGGCCGCGGCCGTGGGGCTCGTGACCCTCCTCGTGCTCGCGCTCAACGACCCGCTCGGCCGGCTCGCGGGCCTGCTCCTCGTGGTGACGGGCACCGTCCTGCTGCTGACGCCGCCGTGGTCGCTCGCCTACACCGGGCTCGCCGCTCCGGCGGTCGCGCTGCTGGTCGGGTCCGCCGTGACCCGTGTCGTCCGGCCGTCGGCTCGCAGCCGGGTCGGCACCGCGGTCGTGGTCGGTGCTGTCCTTCTCGCGTACACCGCCTCGTCGCTGCCGGCGCTGACGTTCGGCACGCCCTTCCCGGGGCGGAGCCTCGACCGGGTCGTCGGCTCGCGGGCCGGCTGCGTGACGACCGACGACCCCGTGGTCCTGATCGAGACCGGCTCACTGGCACGGAACTTCGCCCGGCACTGTCTCGTCGTGGTCGATCCCGGCGGCTACTCCTACGACCTCCAGCCCGCGGCCTCACGCCACACCGGCCGCGCCCGGAACACCCAGTGGCAGGAGTTCCTCCGGACGCAGCTCGCGACCGGGGACACCGCGGTCGTCGTGCGCTTCCGGTCCGCGCCCGGGCTGAGCAGCCGGACCCGTGCCGCGATCGGGCGCTGGCCGGTGCTCGCCGACGTGGGCGGGTACCTCGTCCGCGAACCGCCAGGCGCCCGGACGGGGCGGACCGGCCCCAGGTAGGTCGACGCCGAGGGCCGCACGCCTGCACGACGCGTGCGCCACCAACTTCACCGCATGAGCCCGACGCTGCGGAGCAGCGGACTCACGACGAAGCGGTCGCGAAGACGATCGTGTTGTCGACGTAGCCGCCGACCTTGCGGTCGTACGGCCCGCCGCAGGTGATCAGCCGCAGCTCGGCGTCGGGGGTCGGACCGAACACCGTGTCGGTCGGGAAGCCGTCCTTCGGAGCCGTGATCACTCGGTCGGCGACGAAGGTGGTCGACGTGCCGTCGGAGAGCCCGACCTTGATCGTGTCCCCGCGGTGGACCTCACGGAGCCGGAAGAAGACCGCAGGGCCGGTCGTGGAGTCGACGTGCCCGGCGATCACCGCCGGGCCGGTCTCCCCAGGCACGGTTCCTCCTGCGTACCAGCCCGCCCGGTCAGGGTTCTTCGGTGCCTCGAGCACCCCGTCGCCGTCGGTCCTCAACGTCTCCAGGCGACCGGTCTTCACGGTGATGGCGTCGATCTCGACGGAGCTGACCGAGACCTTCCGCTCCTTCGGCAACGGACGCGGACCGGTCCGGGCCCGAGGGGCGTTCGTGCTCGGGTCCGCGCGGCTGGCCGCGGCGGTGGGTGTGGAGGTGGGCGCGGCGGTGGGTGCGGCGGGCGAGGGTCCGCCACCCGCTCCCGCGTCGCCCGCGCACCCGGCGACGAGGAGGGCAGCGGCTCCGAGCAGCGCGGCCAGGGCGGACCGCACCGGCCGGCTCATCGGGCCAGCGGCGCGCAGCCGCCGAGGGAGGTCTCGGTCAGCATCAGCCGACCGAGGGCGTCCCACGCCCCTCCGTAGTAGGTCGGGACCTGCTGCTGCAGGTGGTCGCCCTGCACCAGGGCGGCGTGCGCCGCGGCCGCGTCGCCCGCGCTCGCGGCCACCGCGGCCTCGGCGCTCAGGGCCACCACGGAGCTGTCCGACGTCAGGGGCTGCCCGCCGAGGTCCCGCGCGGCGGGTGACCCGTCGAACCGGCCCAACGCCGTGGCCAGCCGCGCCGCGAGGGCGGTGTCGGCCGCCTCGCAGGACTCCGCGTAGCGCAGCGGCATCCGGGTCGCGTCGTAGCCGTAGCGGACCCCGTCGTTGCCGCGCCCGGCGGCACCGGGCATCGGGTCGATGCGCCCGTCGGCGTGGACCTGCGCCCAGTCGGGAGGCAGGTCCGTGCTGTCGAGCACGCGCGTGGTGGCCGCGCGGCTGCCCGCCTCGAGCTCGGCCCAGCGCTCGTCCCCGGACGCCGCCCCGAGGACCGCGTACGCGACGGGCGAGGCGTAGCTCGGGTTGTACGCGTACGGCGCAGAGGTCGCCCACGTGCCCGCCACCAGCACGCGACCGAGCTTGACCCGGACGGTCTCGACGTCGAGGACCGCCCGTCCCAGCCGGACCCCGTCCTCCGTCAGGGCTCGGTCGCCGAACCGGTCGCCCGCGACGACGAGCGCCCGGGCCGCGTCGAGGTCGGCGTCCGAGGCCGACTCGGCGTCGATGACGGCACCGTCGGTCCAGCGCCAGCTGAGCACGCCGTCCGGGCGGAGGAGGTTGGCCTGGGTCCAGGACCACACCGACCGGAAGGTGGTCTCGTCCCCGGACGACGCCGCGACGAGCATGGCGTACGCCTGTCCCTCGCTGACGGTGTCGCCGCCCTGGTCACGGCGCACGACCCTCCCGTCGGGGTCGACGTAGCCGGCCAGGAAGGCCGCCGAGGCCTCGGCGGCGGTCAGCTCGCGCAGCGGCTGGGCCGCGGACGCCGCTGCTCCCGACGTGCCGGGGTCGGCGGCCGCGGCGGCCGGGCCGGGACCGGGCCGCGTGGCCACGACGGCCAGGACCGTCGCGAGGACGACGGCCAGCACGCCCACGACGACGATCCCCCGCAGGACGGGCCGCCTCACCGGGTGCCGTCGACGAAGGTCGTGGCGGTCCCGCCGCCGCCGGTGTCGACCCCGGTGCCCTTCCTCGGGGCCGCCGGGGCCGCGGAGGCGTCCTTGACCACCTTGGCCGTGACGCCGCCGCCGGGGGCCGACAGCAGGACGATCGTGCTGACGCTGCCCGGACGGGCGGTCACGTCGACCGTCGCCGGCGCTGCGCTGCCGGTGGCCGGGTCGATCTGCACGGTCCACAGACCGGCCTTCACGGTGGCGTAGCCCGTCGAGGTGCCGAAGGCGGCGTCCTGGGCGAGCACGGGTCCACCCACCGCCGTCACGGTGGCCGTCGGCGCGGTCACGGCCGCCTGCACGAGGCGCACGCGGGCCGAGCCGCGGGCGGGCGTGCGCAGGTCGTCGTCGAGCACGGTGCCCCGCAGCTCGGCGTTGGTGCCGATCGCCGCCACGGTGTACGCGTGGCCGTCCTCGACGGTCACGGCCTGCGTGATCGACGGCGTGCTCTGCGCGCTGCCGCCGGCCGGGGTCATCGACGCGACGTAGCGTCCGGCCGGGACCTTCTGGTAGGCGGACACGTCGCCGTAGCCGACGTCGGACAGCTTCACCATCGTCTTGCTGTCGCCGAACGAGGTGAGGGCGACGTTGACCGACGGGGTGTCGGGCGAGAGGTGCGCCAGACGGATCCAGCCGGAACCGCCGGCCTTGGCCTCGGCGGTCGAGGACCCCGGTGCCAGCCCGACGACGGCCAGCACGGCGCCCAGGGCGAGCAGCAGTGCGACCTGCACGAGGCGGGTGGGGCGTACGAGGTGGTTCATGAGACTCCTGGTTCTGTGCACGAGAGGATCAGCCTGCGGAGAGCAGGCCGGTCGGGACGTCGACGCCGTACGTCACGAGCAGGCCCTGGTCGGTGATCTCCGTCGAGGCCGGGGCGAACGGGTAGGACTGCCCGCGCCAGAACGCCTGGAGGCGCGCGACCTCGGCCGGAGACGAGACCAACGGCTTCCCGTCGAGAGCGGTCAGCAGCACCTGACGGCGCGGGAGCTCGGGCAGCGACTCCTCCCCGGCCACGGTCGGGGCGTCGGCCACCGTGAGGCGGCCCAGCTCGGCGGCCTGCGGCAGGGTGATCAGGATCCGGGCGTCGACCCGGCCCCCGGTGACGAGGTCACGGACCGCTCCCGAGCCGAGGTCGAGACGCGGGTTGGTCGCGAGCTCGGTGCCGGCGGCGACCCGGCCCTGCTGGTCCCGCGCGTTCTCCTCGCCGACCGCCTGAGCGCCTTCGCGGTGGACCCGGTAGACCTGCACGGCCTTGTCACCGGTGCCGAAGGAGGCGACCTCCGTCGCGTTCGCCAGCGCCTGGGTGACCGTGGGCGACCCGTCCGGGAACGTCCGCATCGAGTTCGTGCTGACGACGTAGTCGTAGTCCTGCCAGCCGTTCGGGGCGAGCGCGGCGACGGCCGGGTCGGTGTCGACCTTGTAGTACCAGACGACGTTCTCCCGCGGGAAGCCCGAGCGGACGAGGTCGACCCACATGGAGTCGTCGACGACCACGCGGTAGCCGCGACCGACGTTCGCCTCGACCCAGCCCTCGGCCTGGACCATCGGACGGTCGAGGTCGGCCAGCACCAGACCGCGCAGCTGGACCCCCCAGAGCGGCACGGCGACGGCGACGGCCGTCAGCGCGACCAGGGCGGTGAGGGCCGTGCCGGCCCGACGGAGCCCGGTCCTCGCGCTCGCCCGGGCGCGGCGCAGCCACACCTCGGTGGCGGCCGGGATGAGCAGGGCCGCGAACGGCAGCATCCCGATGACGTACGGGATGGGCAGGTAGCCGGGTCGCAGCATGAACGCCAGCAGGAAGATCAGCGTGCCGGCCACCGGCCAGAGCCGCCGCGAGCGGAGCGCGGCCAGCGCGGCCAGGGGCGCGAGCACGGCGATCACCGGGTCGAGCTGCAGCCACTGCCCCGTCGTGACCCGGGCCTGGCTCGCGGCGTCGAAGAGGCTTCCGCTCGCCGCCCGACCCGCCAGCTGGAAGCCGATGCCGGTGAAGAGGCTGACGCGGCCGACGCCGGGCACGAGCTCGCCCTTGAGGAGGGAGAGCAGCGCGTAGGACAAGCCCACCAGCACGACGACCGCCGCAGCGACCGAGACGGTGTAGCGGCGCGTGCCACGGAACGCCGAGCGCCACGTCTGCCAGGCCAGGAACGGCAGGAACAGCGCGTACGTCTCCTTGCTGAGCACGGCGACCGCGAAGCACAGTCCGGCGCCGGCGAACGCGGCCAGCTGGCGCCGCGGGGCCAGCACCAGCACGAACGCCGCCAGCAGCCACGGCGTCGCGACGTTGTCCAGGAAGACCGTGCGGTGGAACTGCACGGCCAACGGGGACAGGGCGAAGATGGCCACGGCGGCGGAGGTCGCGGGCCTCGACATCTGCAGGCGGCGCCCCAGCATCCAGAGCAGGGCGGTGCTCGCGAGGCTGCAGACCACCATGAACTCGCGCCCGGCCATCACCGCGCTCGTGTAGCGCTCGAACCCGCCGGTCAGCGTCGTCCAGGCGGCGATCTGGATCCAGCCCAGCGGGGGGTGGTCGTACCAGTAGGTGTAGTGCGTGAGGGCGCCGAGGTGCTGGACCGCGTACGCCTGGGCGACGTAGGTGCCCTCGTCGTCGATGCGCTGCGGCGAGCCGGTCATGTTCACCAGCTGCACGACCGCGGCGACGACGAACCACGGAGCGAACCAGAGCATCGAGGTGCGGCGGCTGCGCAGGAACGCGGCCACCGCGCCGAGACGGCCCCGGCCCGACGACGGCGGGCGCGACGAGGGCGAGGGCGACGGGGACGACGAGGGCGCGTCCGCGACGGGCAGCCGGTCGAGGTCGCCCGGGAAGGTCAGGATCGGGTGGTCGAGGGTGTGGCTCATCGGTGGCCTCCGGCGCCGGCGCCGCTCAGGGCGGGCTCGGCGGGCGTGTCGAGGGGACGGTGGGGCGCGGCGGGACGGTGCGCGCCGGTGTGCTCGGTCTTCTCCCAGGCGTTGATGCCGCGGATCTCGCGCACGACGGAGCGGACGGCGGCCGCGGCCAGGAAGACCTGGTACGGGAAGGTCCCGAGCAGCAGGCGCAGGTAGTCGCGGGCCCTGACCTTGACGCCGTAGACCCGGCGGAAGTCACCCAGCCCCGCGGTCTCCACCACGAGGGTGATCAGCGTCGGCACGATCGGCAGGAAGGTCAGCAGCGCGATGCCGGTCGGGACCTTGGCGAAGAGGACGAGCAGCAACGAGACCGGGATCATCGCGCCCGTGAAGGCCTGCAGGAACGGCATCGACAGCAGGTAGCGCGCCATCAGCCGCTGGCGCCAGGTCGGCAGCTGGCGCCACTCGCCCTTGCGCAGCACCTGCAGGAAGCCCTGGTTCCAGCGCGTGCGCTGCTTGTACAGGCTCGTGAGCGTCGGCGGCGTCTCCTCGCGGGTGACGACGTCGGGGTCGTACGCGACGACCACCTTCTTCCCGCGCGTCGACAGCCGCACGCCGAGCTCGCAGTCCTCGGCCAGGCACTCCGGATCCCACCCGTTGACCTCGCGCAGCACGTCGGCGCGGGCGAAGACGGTGTTCCCGCCGAGCGGGATGAACCGGGCCCCGGCGTGGAAGTGGAGCCGGCTGCGGAACCAGAAGTAGTACTCGAGGCAGTTGCGCAGCGACCACCAGGAGGTCTCGATGTTCATCAGCTGCACACCGCCCTGGACGACGTCGGCCCCGGTGTCGTGGAAGCGTGCGTCGACGAGCCGGAGCAGCTCGGGGTGGACCTCGTCCTCGGCGTCGAAGACGCCCACGATGTCGCCGCGGCACTCCGGCAGGGCGGTGTTCATGCCCTTGGGCTTGTTCTTGGGCACGCTGTGGTCCATCACCACGCGCACGATGTGGGGGTGCCGCGCCGCGGCGGCGCGGGCGACGGCCTCGGTGCCCGGGTCGTCGTGGCCGATGATCGCGATCACCTCGTAGTCGGGGTGGTCCAGCCGGGCCAGCTTGTCGAGGGTGTCCCCTAGCACCTCCTCCTCGTGCCGAGCCGGGACGAGGAGCGAGAAGGACAGGCTGGGTCGGCGGTCGGAGCGGACGAACCCGGTCGACTCGAGGTGCGACGGGCTGCGCCAGGCGTGCAGCATCCAGGCCAGCGTGGTGAACGCGACCCCGGCGAGCAGGAGCGAGGCTCCCCCGAGGGCGAGGTAGCCCAGCAGGTCGGTGGCGCTGACGTCATTCAGCAGCCCCTCGACCGGGGCCGGAGCGGTCTGCGGACCGCGGTTGGGGACGTCGGGCTGGACCGGAGCGGGCCCGGCCGGAAGCAGCTGGCTCGCCGTCGGCTCCGGCGAGGGTGCAGCCTGCGCCGACGACACCGGCAGCAGCAGCGCACAGAGCGTGACCAGCGCCGCGGCGAGGGCGGCGAGGACGGGTCGGGACGATCGAAGGGCTCGAGCTGCGCTGGACGAGCGGTGCGGACGGGGCGCGGGAGCGCCGAGGCTGACGGGCATGAGGACTTCCCCCCGGGAAGGTGCGGTCACGTACGAGGTACATCGGTGCCGGCGTGGGCGAGGTATTGGTTTCGGCCCGTGTGACGAGTGACACGACACCTTTTCGTTCTTCCGGGGAACGACATAATGACTTTCGGCGAAGACCGCCACAGGCGGCGAAACACCTCCCGAAACCACCCATCTGCCGGCACCGCGCTTCCGAAGCGAGGACGGAGGACCCGTGGCGCACGATCTCGCTGCGTGACGGGTCGCGCCGGACTCGGGGGTCCGGCCTCCCGGCTCGCGCCTCCCCGTGCGCGGTCGACCCAACCCTCCCGACGAAAGGTCTGAGATGTTCGGACGCAAGACCGTGGTCGAGATGATCGACCGCAGCGCCGAGAACGAGAACGACCGGCGCAACTTCCTGAAGAAGGCCGGTCTCACCGGCATGGGCGTGGTCGGAGGGGCCGCGCTGATCGGGGCCAACCCGACGGCCGCCATGGCGGACGACCCCATCAGCGACGGGGCGATCCTCAACTTCGCCCTCCAGCTGGAGTACCTGGAGGCCGAGTTCTACTCCTACGCGGTCAACGGCACCGGGATCGCCTCGTCGCTGACCGACGGCAGCGGCACCATCGGCCGCGTGACCGGCGGGGCGAAGGTCCCGTTCGCGAGCAAGGCGATCCAGCAGTACGCCGCCGAGATCGCCGGTGACGAGCTCGCGCACGTCAAGTTCCTCAGGACCGCCCTGGGCGGCGCGAAGACCGCGCGGCCCAACATCGACCTGAGGAGCAGCTTCACCGCAGCGGCGCGCGCGGCGGGCCTGATCAGCAGCACGCAGACGTTCGACCCGTTCGCCAACGAGAACAACTTCCTGCTCGGCGCCTTCATCTTCGAAGACGTCGGCGTCACGGCGTACAAGGGCGCGGCTCCGCTGATCACGAACAAGACCTACCTGGACGCGGCGGCCGGCATCTTGTCGGTCGAGGCGTACCACGCAGGCATCGTGCGGACGTCGCTGTTCAGCAAGGGCCTCGGTGCCCAGGCGAACAAGATCTCGGACGCGCGCGACTCGCTGGACGGCAGGACCGACGACGACCAGGGCATCCTGACGTCGGCCGGGACGGCCAACCTGGTCCCGACGGACTCGAACGCGATCACCTTCAGCCGGACCCCCGGCCAGGTGCTCAACGTCGTGTACCTGAACAAGGGCCAGGTCAGCGAGGGGGGCTTCTTCCCCAACAGCGTGAACGGCACGATCCGGGTCAGCGCGAACAACAGCTGACCTTCCCGACCGAGACGGGCCCGGCGCGCCAAGGCGCCGGGCTCGTCCACGGGTCGCCCGGCGTGGCACCGCGTCTGGCACCACCGGTGCGTCACGCCCCCGCCTTGCCTCAGAAGAGCCGGTTACGTTGGGTGTCGTGACCGCTGCTGACATCCGCTTCTACTTCGATCCCGTGTGCCCGTTCTGCTGGCTGACGAGCAAGTGGATCCGGATGGTGCAGGCCGAGCGCGGTCTCACGGTGGAGTGGCGGTTCATCTCCCTGCGGCTGATCAACGCCCACATCGACTACGACGCGCACTTCCCGCCGGAGTACGAAGCCGGGCACACGGCCGGACTCCGGCTCCTGCGGGTCGCCGCTCGTGTGCGTGCCGAACACGGCCCGCAGGCACTGGACCGGCTCCAGGCTGCCTTCGGGGCCCACATCTTCGACACGCCCCCACCCAGCGACGTCTCCGACGAGCAGGAACGCGGTCAGCGGCGCGGCCGGCGGGAGTTCGTCGAGCCGATCCTGCGCGAGGCCGGGCTGCCCACCGACCTGGCCGACGCCCTCGACGAGGAGTCGTGGGACGACGAGATCCGCGCGGACGGCGAGGAGGCGCTGACGCTGACCGGCAAGGACGTCGGCACCCCGATCATCCAGTTCGAGCCCCCGCACGGGGTCGCGTTCTTCGGCCCGGTGATCAGCCGGCTCCCCGAGCCGGGGACGGCCGGCGAGCTGTGGGACCACGTGCTGGGCCTGGCCCGGTTCCCGGGGTTCGCCGAGCTGAAGCGCAGCCTGCGCGAGCAGCCGCAGCTGGTGGGCTTCGGCGTGCCGGCCGGCACCACCGGCAAGCAGGAGGACTGGCACGGTGGCAGCCGCCGACAGAAGAAGTGACCGGTGATGACCCGGACGTCCGCACGCACCCACGAGCTGTCGATCACCGTCGAGGCCACACCCGAGGCGCTCTACGACCTCGTCAGTGACATCACCCGCACCGGCGAGTGGAGCCCGATCTGCACCGCCTGCTGGTGGGACGACCCGGCCGAGGCGCGCACGGTCGGCGCGTGGTTCACCGGCCACAACCAGGTGCCCGGGCGCTCCTGGGAGACCCGGTCCCGGATCGCGGCGGCCGACCGGGGTCGGGAGTTCACCTGGATCGTCGGCGGCAGCTTCGTCCGGTGGAGCTTCACCTTCCACCCGCACGGTGCGGCGACGACGCTGACCGAGAGCTGGGAGTTCCTGCCCGGCGGGATCGCCATGTTCCAGGAGAAGTACGGAGACCGGGCGGCGGCGGAGATCGACGAACGCACCCGGCAGGCTCACGAGGGGATCCCGCAGACGCTCGCCGCGATCAAGCGGATCGCCGAGTCCTCCTGACCCACGAACCCCAGGGGCAGGAGCCTCCCGGACGCCGTCAGGCTGTCAGCCGGGCGTTGACGCCTGGCCGCAGGAGCATGGGCCGGTAGGACCCCACGAGGGCGAGCACCCCGTTCTCGGTGGTGCGCTCGAAGGAGCACAGCTCGTCGGCGATCCCCCGCGTGTCCAGCCGCTCCGCGAGCCACTTCAGACCTCGCGCTCGCGGTCGTCGAGGAAGCCGCGGGTGTGTGGCCCGACGACCCGGGCGTACTCGAGGAGGCGGGTCGTCATCGTCCCCGGCACCAGGGTGTCCCGCCCATCACCGCGCGGGCTGCGCGCAGCAGCGCCTCTCCCGCCGGGTGCGCGCGTGGCAGCACGTGGATGGGTCGATGATCAGGACGTCGACGGCGACCATCTGGGGCGCTGACCAGCGCCGTCGTCGAACGTGTGCTGGGCGGTGGGACGCCGCGCCCGTCGGGCACGAACGGGGCGACGAAGACTTCCGTCACCGCTGGCGGAGCTGGGGTGATCTTCCATCAAAGTGTGGACGGCGAAGTATTCCCAGGACGATAGTTGGACCACTCGGACCAAGGCGGCAGGACTCACGAAGCCGTCCACCGTAGGAGGGTCACCGGCTCGAAGGCTCGCGACCCATCGTCGATCTGACGCCTCAGGGGCCGAACGTGCATCTCGTGGAGATCTTGGCCATGCGGACCGTTCCCGCTGCCGGCGTGACCGTCGGCATCACGCGGCGGTGCCCACTTCATTGTGCTCACTGCTCGACGAGCTCGACCATGTCGAGCGAGCAGATGCCCGAGGATCTCCTGCTCCGCTTCGTCGAGAGCTTTGTGGCCCCGACGGCGCCGCTCTACCTGGCCATGTCGGGCGGGGAGGCGATGCTGCGGCCTCGCCTGGTGCGCGACCTTGCTGACCGAGCACGCGACGCCGGCACTCGATCGATGGCTTTGTCCGGCCTGTTCTTCGCCGGCTCAGGCCGTATCCCGAAACTGATCAGGCGCGCCATCGGGGCCCTCGACCACTTCTCGGTCAGCATCGACGCCTTCCACGAGCTCGAGGTGCCGCGCGCCGGAGTGATCAACGTCCTGCAGACGCTGCTGGCCGACGGCGTGGACGTGAGCGTGCACATCTGTGGCCGCGATGCCGAGGACCCTTACCTGGAGGACATCACCGCGCAGCTGCGCGACGAGCTCTCCGACGCCGTACCGATGTTCGTCAACAGCCTGGCACCCTTCGGACGGGCCAAGGACTGGATGGCACGGGAAGGCGCTCGCGGTCGTGCCCGAATCGACGCCAACCCCTGCGCGAGCGCTGCGTGGCCGCTCGTCGCCTTCGACGGCAGCGTGGTGGCCTGCGGCAACGACGATGTGACAGCGGGTCAGATTCCCGCGCACCTCCTGCTCGGCCACCTGTCTCGCGACAGCTGGGACGACATCAGGGCGCGGTGTGTGAGCTCACCCATGCTCCGCGGGATCCGGCTGTTCGGTCCCGAGTACCTCGCGTCCCGATTCGGCGACGGCGCGACGTCGTGCGACGGGTATTGCGCCACCTGCATGACGTTGTCCGCGGGGCCTGGACGTGCACCAGAGGTCTCCGCCGTGATGGCCCGCGAATCGACCCGCTCGATGGAGCGGACCGTCGCCGACTGGCAGCAAGCGGCTGGCGCAGTGTCGTTCGCCCAGCGTCACGGGATACCGCGCTACGCGGAGCTCGTCACCTGTGGGCTGGCCGCATGAGCACGCGGCTCACTCACGACGACGTCGAGGCCGCGAGGCACGCGCGCGGCCGGTCCACGCTCCTGTTCATCACCGACCGATGCCCGGTCGGGTGCGCTCACTGCTCGGTCGACTCCCGTCTCGACAGCCCGAGGATCACCGACTGGGCCCTCTTCGGCCAGATCGTGGACTACCTCTGCGACGAACCGGCCCTCGAGGTTGTCGGCATCTCCGGTGGGGAGCCCTTCGTCGAACGACGGGGACTTGAGCTCCTCTCCGCTCGGCTGGAGGAAGCGGGCAAGAGTCAGGTCGTCTACACCAGCGGGGTCTGGGCGGCGGCCGACCAGGCTCCCGGCTGGGTCAGCAGGTGCTTCGTCGATGCAGCTGCGTCTACCTGAGCACCGACGCTTTCCACGCGCGAGGAGTGGCGGACAAGCGTTACGTGCACGCCGCGAGAGCCATCGCCGACGCCGGCGCCTGGATCGTCGTCCAGGTGCTCGCTCTGGACGGGATGGTCGAACGGGCAGAGCTGCTCCTGACCGAGGCGTTCGGTGACGATCTCGAGAGCCACGCGGAGATCCGCCCCATCCGACCCCTGGACCACGGTCGCGGCAGCACCGTCTTCGAGCAGGCTCGGCCGAAGCATCACGGCGCCGACTTCGGGCCGTGCCCGCTCGTGACGGCACCGATGATCAGGTACGACGGACGAGTCACCGCCTGCTGCAACGAGAGCGTCATCATGAACCGCGGTCCCGCTCGACTGCGTGAGCAGGCGACGTCTCGTGCGGAAGTCGCTGCCGCGATGCGCGGGTTCCACCAGGATCCGCTGCTCACGGTCATCGGTGAGGTCGGACTCGGCGCGCTGACCGCACTACCCCGTTTCTCCGACCTGGCCGACCAACCGTTTCGCGACCAGTGCCAGCTGTGCTGGCGCCTGCTCGCGCGCGAGCCCGATCGTCCCGCGGGCGACCCACTCTCTGCTGCGCTGCAGCTCGTCGTCGGAGGTTCCTCATGACCCCGTCCACCCCCAGCTCGAGGCTCCGCACCAAGATGGAGCTGGCTCATCCCGTCCTCCGTCTGCACGCCGAGGCACTCTGGGGCAGCGACCGGGTGGTCGCTCTCTATCCGGCCTATCTGCAGACCATGCACACCGTGGTCCGCTCCGCCGTGCCGCTGATGGAGGCTGCTCGTCGACGGGCCGAGGAACTGGCTGAGACCGACGAGGTGGCGGCCGGACTGGCGGACTACCTGCGTCATCACGTGGACGAGGAGCGAGGCCACGACGAGTGGCTCCTCGAGGACCTCTCCGTGACGGGTGGCGACCCGACTGCGGCGCGGCGGCGGATCCCCACCGCCACGGTGGCGGGCCTGGTCGGAGCGCAGTATTACTGGATCCACCACTACCACCCGGTCGCGCTTCTGGGTCATGTCGCCGCGATCGAGGGCTACCCTCCTCCGCTGGGCTTCGCGAAGAGACTGCAACGGCTCACGGGATATCCGCGCGAGGCGTTCCGGGCGATCAGCATCCACGAGCGGCTCGACATCAAGCACGGCGCAGACCTGTGGGCGGCGATCGACCGTCTCCCGCTCACCTCGATCCACGAGACCCTCATCGGGCTGAGCGCGCTGCACACGATCAACCTGAGCATCGACGTGTTCGACGAGCTGCTTGCGTCAGGGGTCGGCCTCAGCGAGTCCGCTGATCCACCGACCAGACAGGCGGTAGCCGCTCTCTCTTGATTCGGCAACTACGGCGCAGGTCGCGTCGAGAGCAACCCACGGAAGGAGTTCCACCATGTCAGAAGGTCGGGCAGAAGGAGGCCTGATGAACGAGCTCGTCAGGCTCGGCGCAGTATCGGGCGCCGGCCAGAGTGACCAGCTCGTGAAGACCATCGAGGGGCTGGACGACGACGAGGTCCGGACGCTCATCTCCATCAAGGACAAGCTCAACAGCGGGTTGCCGGACCGAGCGAAGCTCGCGGCCGACACCGTCGGCGGGTTCGTCTGGTAGCGGGCGTCGGAGGTCCGTTGCCTGTTGACGTCTTCACGACCGACAACGGACCTCCGCTCCGACGTGACCGGGTCTGCTGCACGAGGGGTGACCTCTGGTCGGTGATGCCGGACGGCACCGCCGGGAGGAGGTTCCTCGTGCCCCGGGGAGTTCCGCGACGACGTCCTGGCCGTGGCTCGCACGGGCGGCGCGTCGGTTCCTCAGCCGCGAGGACCCGGTACCGGCGAGTCGTGCACGGCGCCGGAGCGCGGTGCGACCGGGGCGGAGTCGGCCGAGCTGCGCGACCTGACGTGGCGGAACCGACCGCTCGAGCAGGAGAACGAGGTGCTGCGCCGAGCCGCCGCCTCAGCGCCGACGGCTGCCGGGCAGGTCCGAGCAGCCTGGCCCGGCCGTCGTCGGGGCCTGAGGACACCTTCACGCGAATGCGTACCTTGTCACCCTGAGCCGGGTCGAGGACAGTCCGCAGCATGGAGCAGTGCTTCGCCGCCAGCGACTCGGGCTCGCCCCCGCGCCTGCTCTCGCTGCTCGGCAACGTCGTCGAGATCGTCGTGGTCGCCGACTACATGCGCGACCGCGTCGCTCGCGGCGGGGTGGTCGACGTCTTCCCCTCCCCGACCGCGCGCGACTTCTTCGACCTGCACGACGACCGCTGCGAAGCACTGGCGGCCTTCATGACGCTCAAGAACCCCTCCGTCGACGAGGCGCTCGTCCGCGACTTCTGCCGTCAGCGCAAGGTGCGCGACGGGGACAAGTCGATGGTCCCCGACATCATCACGCACGACCCTCCGCTGCTGGAGTTCTACGAGATCAAGCCGGCCTCGACCTCGGGCAAGGCCGCGGGCCGGCAGAAGATCCGTAACTTCGACGAGCTGCGCTCGGGCATGCAGACCGCGTACCAGCCGGGGACCGCGTACAGCCCGAACGTCAGGAAGGTCTTCTGGACCGGAGTCTGGGCCGGTGTACCGGCGCGGGTGTCGCTCTCCTTCTTCCGCGACGCCGACGCCCTGCTGGTCTACCAGTTCTGCGTCGAGGTGACGGCCGAGACCGTCTCCCAGGCCGTGCTGTTCCTCATCCTGCGGGCCGCGATCGTGGCGGTGCTGCTGACCAAGAACCCTGTGCTGGTCCCGGCGATCGCCCGGCTCAGCCTGCTGCTGGCGCGGTCTCCCCTCCTGCAGAGCGTCGGCGCCGGGGGTGTGAACGACCCCACCGACACCCGCTACGTCCAACGCCTGCTGAACGACTGGCGAGGGCGGCGGGGCCTGCCGCTGCTCGACGTGGACGGTGTCGTCGGACCGCTCACCACCGACGCCGTCGTCACCTTCCAGCAGGCCGAGACGGGTGGGTCGGACGGACGGGTGGACGTCGGTGGAGCGGCGATCCTCGCCCTCGAACAGTTGCACGTCGACTCGCTGCCGGAGGGCGCCGACCCGGAGCTGCTCGACCCCGACCACCGCGCCGGGCTCGACGAGGTGGGTCTCTCCGCCGTGCTGGGCGCAGCCACCCACGCGGACGACGGGGTGGCGGAGGCCGGACCCGTCGACCCGGCCGGCGCGCTCGCGGAGGGTCTGGACGACTACCTCGTCGCGCTCCACGACCAGACCTTCGACCTGCGGTGAGCGTGCACGGGACCGCCAGGACGTGACCACTCCGTCACCGCGGGACCCGGTCGCGCCGGACCACGCCGTCCGCCCCCTCGAGTCGCTGCGCGCGCAGCTCGAGCCGAGCCTGCCACCGGGCACGCAGCTCGGCCTCGGGCCGGAGCAGACCGAGGGCCGTCGGAGGCGCTGGACGTCGAGGCCCCGCCCTGAGGCGACCCGGACGGTATCTGTCCGGCCGGTCCGGCCTCTGGACCTGCAGCGCGTACGCACGGACGCGCACCCGACGAGGAGCTGATCATGGTCGCCGCCCGAGCCGAACGATTCGCCGGCGTCGCCGACTTCGAGGCCTGCCTCGGCGGTGCGCGGATGACGCCGGACGGCTTCGACGCCAACGGCGACCTGGGGGTCGACCGGGCGAACGACCCCGTCGCGGTCTCGGTCGTCCAGCAGGCGCTCATCGACCTCGGCTACCCCTGTCCCCTGACCGGCGTGTACGACGACCTGACCGCCGAGGTCGTCCGGCAGTTCAAGAACGACCGGGACCTGGCCCTCCCGCCGGGCCTGGCCGCGCACGACGGCGTCACCGGACGCGGCACCAGCCGCGCGCTGGACGACCTCTTCGCCGACGCGCCCGGTCCGGCCCCGGAGGACCCGCAGGTCCGCTACACCGACCGCAAGTCCCACTACACCGGGGTCGCCCTGGGCAAGGCGAACGCCGGCGCCCACGTGTGGCAGCCCGAGCTGGGCTTCGCGCTGAACCGGCCCCAGATCGTGGACGTCTACGAGTACTACCGCGACGTCTACCTCGCGCGCCCCGACACCTTCCTCTGGGCCGGACTCGGCCGGATGGCCGGCGGGGCGGTGGTCGGCGGCCTGGACCTCAACCCGCTGGACGTCATCAACTCGGTGGTGATGGTCCGGATCGGTCGCGACATCTTCTACGACCTGGCCTGGCTGCACGAGGCGTACCTCGACCAGCCCGACGCCGTGGTCGAGCTGGCGGGGCTCCACGACCGGTTCAACAGCTACGCCCGCTACGACGCCGCCGGCAACGTGGGCTACGTGCCCGCGCCGCCGAGCACCTCGTACGCGGCGGCCTGGCGCAAGATCGTCAGCGGCGACCCGCAGAGCGTCGCCGACGGCAACCGCGACCTGCTGCAGAACGAGCAGTGGTCGATCATCCAGCCGCACTACGACCACCTGAAGACCCTGCCCTTCGCCGGGCTCCCCTCCGGCGTCACGGGGGCCATCCACCCCTACCAGCGCGACTTCGTCGAGGAGGTCCAGGGCGGCGACGTGCTGGGCGCCGAGGACCGGTGGCGGTGGATCACCGGGAACATGTGGCAGAACTGGGTGCTCGCCGGCGCCGCCGAGCGCAGCCGTCTGGTCAGCCTCCCCTTCGCGAGCCTGTGCCGGCGGGAGTTCGGGGAGCCGGGCCGCCCCGACCTCCTGCCCCCGGGCGGGCCCTGAGCCGCACCGCTCCGGAGAGGGGGGTCACGTGGGTGCCGATCCCGGGCAGGACCTGCTCGAGGTGCTTCGGCACGCCCTGGTCGACGCGCTGCACGACGCCGCGTCGGCGCTCGTCGACGACCTCGCGGCGCTGGAGCCCGACCCCGACTTCGCGGGCACGGCCTTCACCGGTCAGGTGCTCCGCCCGGCCACCACCGCCCACCCGGTCCTGGACGCGCTCCGCACGCTCACCGGCGGGCAGCCGTCCGAGGGCGTCGGCCTGCACGGGTGGCGCCAGACGGCGCCCGACGGACCGGTCGGGCTGGCCCTGGTCGCCCGGGCCGGCGACGCGGTCGTCGCCCTGGCCGTGGTCCCGGCGGCCGGCCCGGTGCTGGTGCTGCACGCCGCCGGGCTGACCGGGACGCGGGTCGAGGTGGCCCGGGACAGGACCCACCTCGTGGTCGCCGGCACCACCCCGGACCGGCTCGAGGTGGCGTTCAGCGCCGACGCACCCCCTGAACCGCGCCGCCTCGTCGCCGGCTCGGAGGTCTCCCTGCTCCTGCAGCGGGCGCCGGGCGACCGCCTCGGCGACGGGCCGTCGGTCGACTTCGGGGCGGCGGAGGTGACCGCCCGGCTCTGGGCCGGCGGTGACGCCGCTCCGCACCGCAGCGCGCGGCTGACGCTCTCCCACGGCGAGGTGGCCCTGGTGCCCGGGATCCTGGCCAGCCTGCTGCCCGCGCGGCTGGCGTTCCCGCTCGACCTCGACCTGTCCCTGGCCGACGGGGCCGGGCTGACCTTGTCGGGCAGCCCGTCGCTGACGGTCCGGCTGGCGGGGGACGACCACCGCTGCACGGACCTCGTGCTGGCACCGGTCGGCGGCGCGACGCCGCGGCTCGACGTCGGCTTCCGCACCTCGGTGAGCGTCGCGCTCCCCGGCGCACCGGTGTCGGTGCAGCTGGACGGGATCGGCTTCTCCTTCCCCCTCTCCCTTGCCCTCGGCGCCTCGCTGCTCCCCGACCCGGCCGCCCTCGCCGCGCTGCCCGTGGCCGGGGGGACCGTGTCGGTGGACCTGCCCGTCATCACCGGCCAGGGGTTCCTGGACCACCGCCCTCCCGACCTGGTCGGCGGCCTGTCCGTCCGCATCCCGCCGATGTCGGCGACCGCCTTCGGCGTGCTCACCGAGGCGCAGGGCGGCACCCCGCTGTCCTTCCTGGTGGTGCTGGGGGCGACCTTCCCGCCACCCGGGGTGCAGATCGGCCTCGGGTTCGCGATCACGGGGCTCGGCGGTCTGGTCGGCATCAACCGGCGGATCGACCGCGACGCCCTGCTCCGGGCGGTCTCGGACGGCTCCGCGGCGGCACTGCTGTTCCCGACCGACCCGGCGCAGGCCGGCGACCGCGTCGTCTCGGCCCTGCCGGCGATCTTCCCGCCGGCGCGCGGTTCCGTCGTGGCGGGACCGATGTTCCAGATCGGCTGGGGCGGGCGGCTGGTGTCGCTCTCGGTCGCTGTCCTCGTCGAGTCGGCCCGGCAGGTCCGGCTGACCATCCTCGGGACCATCGTCGTCGCGCTGCCCGACCCCGAGGTCCCGCTCGTCCTGCTGCGGGCCACGTTCGCCGGGATCATCGACCCGGGCGAGCCGAGCGTGCTGTTCGTCGCCAGCCTCAACGGCTCGCACATCGTCGGCATCCCGCTGACCGGTGACCTGCTGCTGCTGACCCGCGGCGGTCCGGACCCGACGTTCGTCCTGAGCGCGGGCGGATTCCACCCGGCGTACCCCCTGCCCCGCGGCGTCCCGCCCCTCCAAAGACTCGGCATGGACCTCTGCCCGGTGCCCTGGATGTCGATGCGCTGCGAGTCCTACTTCGCGCTCACCTCGAACACGCTGCAGCTGGGCGCCAGGCTGGAGCTGGCCGCGGAAGTCGCCGGCTGCGGGCTGCGCGGGTACCTCCAGTTCGACGCGCTGGTCCAGTACTCGCCCTTCCACTTCGTGGCCGACGTGTCCGGCGGGATCGCCCTGCGTGCGTTCGGCGAGACCCTGATGGGCGTCCACCTCGCCCTGCACCTCGAGGGGCCTGCGCCCTACCTGGCACGGGGCAGCGGGTCGATCGACCTCTGGCTGTTCGAGGTCGGCTTCGACTTCGAGCTGGGTTGGGGCTCACCCGCCCCGGAGCTCTTCGGGCGCGACCCGGCCGACGACCTCCGCGCGGCCCTCTCCGCGCCGAGCGGGTGGCGGTCCCGCTCGACCGGCGTCCCCGGCCTGCTGCTCACCGAGGCCGCCCGCGCCCGGCTCGGCGAGGGCACGGTGCTCGACCCGTACGCGTCGGTGTCGGTCCAGCAGGACGTGGTGCCGCTCGGCCTGGAGATCCACCGCTACCGCGGGGCGTCGGTCCGGCCGCAGCGCTGGGACGTCGTCGACGGGGCGTTCGGTCCCGGCGAGCCCGCCGACCACGTGCAGGCCGTGACCGCACAGTTCGCCCCCGGGCTGTTCGTGGACACCACCAGCGACGACCAGCTCCTCGGCAGCCAGGCGTTCCTGCCGCTGCGCGCCGGGGTCGAGCTGCACCCCCGACCCGCGGACGGCGCCGCGGCGCGGCCCGTCGCCCTCGCCTGGGAGGAGCGGCTGCTCGCCCGCGACGTCCGCGTGGCCGGCCCCGGGGTCGCCGGCGCCCTGGTCGACCTGCGGCCGCTCGAGACGATGGCCACCCTGCTGGACGCCGCCGACCCCACGTGGTGGGCGCCTCCGCCGGAGGTCGTCTCGGTGGACGCGGTCGTGGCCGCCGCGGCCGCCTCGAGCTGGTCGATGACCGACGCCGGGCTCGGCGCCGCCAGCTCCTTCGAGCTGGAGCGGACGGTCGGCGCCCTGGGCGCGGACCTCGTGGTCGTCGAGGCGTGGGAGCTCTGACATGGCCGACCTGACGTTCAGCTCGTACGCGCAGGGCCCGCTGGGCGAGTCGATCGAGGCCGTCGACGGACCGGGCGGGCTGCCCCCGGCGGCGTTCAGGCCGCACCTCGCCCTGCTCGGCCCGGGGACCGAGCAGGGCGAGGTGCCGGGTCCGGAGCTCCGGCTGCTGGGCCCCGGCGACGTCGCCGGACTCCTCTCCGGCAGCGTCGTCCGGCGAGAGCCGGCGGCCGGGGCGGCGGACGTCGAGCCCAACTACCTCGCCGCGGTCGAGGTCGTGCCCGCCGAGCTGCCCTGGGTGCTGACCCCGGCGAGGGCCCGGGACGGGCGGCTGCGCCCGTGGTTCGTGCTCGTCGTCCTCGACGAGCAGGACGCCGCGGTCGTCGACGGCGTCCCGCTGCCGTTCGTCGACGCCCTCGTCGACCAGCTGCCCGACCTCGGCGACGCGTGGGCGTGGGCGCACGTCCAGACCGCGGTCGGGGCGGGCGACCTGCCCGGCGGGGACCGCGCCACCGCGGCGCGGCTGGCCCGCCTGGTGTGCCCGCGGAGGCTGGACCCCGGGCGCACGTACCGCGCCTGCCTGGTGCCGGCCTTCGACACCGGACGGCTGGCGGGGCTCGGCACTCCCCCGGACCCCGACGCGCCGCACCAGCCGGCGTGGGACGTCCGCGCGGCCGGGACGGTGCGGCTGCCGGTCTACGCCACCTGGACCTTCAGCACCGGTCCCGGCGGCGACTTCGAGGAGCTGGTGAGCCGCCTCACCGCGATCGGGCGCGACGCGCTCACCGTGTCCGCCGTCCGCCCGGTCGACGTCCGGGCGCCGTGGCCCGCCGACACCGCGCTGAGTCCCGAGCCGCGGCTGGTCGGGGTCCAGGGCGCCCTGTGCCCCTCGGCGGAACCGCCACCCGCGGACCCGGCGGTCACGGCGACGCTGCAGGAGGTGGCGACGCGTCTGCGCGCGCACCTCGGCGCCGCGGCCGCGCGGGTCGCGGGCGAGGACCTGCCCCCGGGAGCGCCGCACACCCTCGCGCCGCCCGCGTACGGCGCCCGCCACGTGCTGGTCGACGTCGTCGAGTCCGGGCCGCCCTGGCTCGACCAGCTGAACTCCGACCCGCAGCGTCGGATCGCCGCCGGCCTCGGCGCGGCCTACGTCCGGGCCAACCAGGAGGACCTGATGGCCAGGGCCTGGGAGCAGGTGGGCGCCGTGCGCGAGGCGAACCGGCTGGCCAACCTGGTCGAGCTGACCACGGCGGTCGCCGAGCGTGTCCACGACCGCCACCTCGCCACGCTCTCGGCCGGCGAGACGGTCGCCTTCGCCGCGCCCGCGGCGGTCCGGGCCCGCACCTCGGGCACCACGACCCTGGCGCTGGAGCTCGGCATGAGCCGGCTGCCCGACGGGGTCGCCAGCACCGCCTTCAGCCGCCGGGCCCGGCCGGCCGGCAAGCTGGCCCGCGCGACCGGCGTCCGGGGCCGGGAGGTGCTCAGCCGCGCCCTGGCCGGTCAGGTCGCCGTGCCCGCCCGGCAGAGCGTCCTGCCGCCGACACCCGACGTCACGCCCGACGCCGACCCCACCATCGCGGCGCTGGCGGTCGCCCGGCAGCTGGTCGCGGTGGCCGCGCTGGCGGAGGTCGCGACGTCCCACGACGTCGCCGGGGGGACGGCTCTGAGGGACCGGCTGAGCACGCTCGGGCCCGACCTCACCGCGCTCGCGCTGGCCGGACGCACCGGGGAGCTGCAGACCGCGATCGCCCCGCAGCTCGCCCGCGTGGCGGAGACCACCGGCGCGGTCCTGGGCGACCTCGTCCGCCGCGACACCTTTCCCGCCCTCGCCCCCGACGGCCTGGCGCTGGACCCGGAGGCGCTGGCCGCACGGGTGACCGGGGTCCTGCACCCCGGCGACAGCCACCGACGCCGGCTCGCGTCCCGGACGCGGATCCCCGGCCACCTCACCCGGACCCCGTCGGGCCGGGTGCTGAGCACCCCGACCTTCCCGGTGCCGACGGCGCTCGCCCTGCTCGAGTCCGATCCGGAGTGGTTCCTGCCCGGGCTCGGGGCGCTGCCGAACAACAAGGTCGTGCTGCTGTTCCAGAACTCGGCGTTCATCGAGTCCTACCTGGTCGGCATCAACCACGAGCTGATGCGCGAGCTGCTGTGGCGGGAGTACCCCACCGACCTGCGCGGGACGCCCTTCCTGCGCTTCTGGCCCCGACCGGACGGCGCGCCGGACATCGACCCGCTGCACACGTGGACCGACCAGACCCCCCTCGGCGACCGGCTGCTGGGCGAGGAGTCCCTGGCCGTGCTGCTGGTCCGGGGCGACGTCGTCCGCCGGTACCCCACGATGCTGGTGACGGCTGTCCCCTCGACCACGCCCGACCCGCACCCGGAGCCCGGACGGCCGAACCACCGGCCCGACCCCGCAGCCACGCCGACCACGCCGTCGTTCGTGATCAAGATCGACGCGCAGACCAACGCGTACGCCTTCGACATCCCCGACGAGGAGCTGCGGCGAGCGGCCACGCCGGACCGGCCCGGCTGGTTCTTCGTGATGGCGGAGAACGGCTACCGGATCCGGTTCGGCTTCGACGAGACCGACACCGCCGTGCCGGCGCTCACGGGGTGGGACGCCGCCGTCTGGCCGGCCCGGGACGAGGGTCCCGACGCCGGCGGCGACGGGGCGCGCGTGCCGCTGCGTCGCGGGTTCGCCGTCGCCGGCGCACGGTTCGGGCCGCCGGTCCCGGGGACGCCCGACCAGGCGGCCTGGGACAGCGACGCCGCCGACGTCGCCCGCGTGGCCCTGCAACGCCCGTTCCGGGTCGCGATCCAGGCCGACGTGCTGCTCGACCCGGAGGGGGTCCGATGACCGAGCAGACCGCGACCGCCCGGCTGGCCCTCGGCGCCGCCCGGGTCGAGCACGAGCGCTCGCTGCGTGCCCTGCGTACGGCGGAGGCGCACGCGGACTTCTGGCGCGAGCCGGACGGCAGCCTCCCGGTGATCGACCCGGACGTGCCGGGCAACCAGGACGCCTTCGCCGAGGTCTCGGCGCTCCAGCCGGCGCTGGACGCCGCGGCGGCGCAGGTCGCCGCGACCGGGGCCGGGCACACGGCGGCGGCGCTCGCCTACACCGCGCTCGCCGCGCAGGAACCGCTGTTCGCCGACGGCAACGCCGGCCCCGTGCTGCTGCTCCCGCTACGGCTCGAGGCGGTCTACGCGACCTCCGCCGACGGCGGGCCCGAGCTCCGGGTCCGGGTCTTCCCCGACGACATCCACGTCGACTCCCACGAGCCGGGCCTGACCCCGGGCGAGCAGCGGGCCGGCCGCGACTACTGGACCGCGGTGCATGCGTCCACCACCGACGCGGGCCGCGACCGGGCGTGGGACGCACTGGTGCAGAGCACCGGCCGCCGGGCCACCTGGGTCCGCGAGACGCTGACGCCGGTCAACGAGCCGCCGGGCGCGCCGACCTTCTCCCCGGACGTCCCCACCGCGCGCGACGCCTGGACCAGGGCCGCGCAGACCCGGCTGCTGCCCGACCACTTCGAGTTCTCCGCCTACCGCGACGGCGTGCTGCAGTGGCGACGGTCCGGCCCGCCGGTGCCCGACACGCTCCCCCTCGGCGTCGCCCCCACCGCCGAGCCCGAGGAGGGCGACGACGACCCGGTCCCGCTGGACCCCGGGAGCCGCTGGCTGGCCGACTTCGACCGGGCCCGTGCCGTGGGCATGGCGGCCGCGGTCCCGCTCGACGCCGCCGACGCGCGCTTCGACCTGCTCACGGTGCTCGGGGTGGGCACGCAGGACGCCGCCACCGGCGCCGCGCGGCTGCAGGACCAGCTCCTCGCCCACGCCCACACCGGCGGGCTGAGCGTGCTCCCGGTCCGGACGCCGACCAACAACACCGCCGGCTCGCGGAGCGCCTGGCGCTCGCGGCAGACCCCGTTGCCCCCGGCCGCACGCGCCGCACGCATCGCGCGCCACGACCCGCGCTCCCAGCAGGAGGCCGCACTGCTCGCCCGCGCGCTCGGGGTGGACGGCGCACCGACCCTGGCGGCGGCGACCGACCCCGGCGACGAGCAGGCCGCGCTGTCCACGGCGCTGCACGGGCTCCGGGCGCGCACGATGGCCTGGTCGCACGCCCTGGGTCCCGTCTCCACGGTGGCGGTCGACGACACCCCGCTCGACGAACCCTGGCTCCGCGTGGCCGCGGAGCACTTCACGGCCCACGTCCGCGGGCGCGGGCCGTACGCGCTGCTGCGGGTCGGACGCCAGCCGTACGGCGTGCTCCCGGTCAGCTGCCTCGACGCCTGGCTCGGCGCGACCCCGGACGACCCGGTCGCTGCCGCGGTCGGTTCCTTCCAGTCCTCCTTCGCCGAGCACACCGACCGCGCGGCCCGGGTGCTCGAGGGCCCCGACCAGGACGCCGTGCTGATCGACCTGCTCAGCTTCCAGGCGACCGCCCGGCGGCTGGGCTCGTGGTTCCACCAGGTCTCCGGGACCGAGGCACGACCGCCGGCCTCGACCGCCGGGGTCGTCCCGGCGTCGATGGCGCTGGCCTGGCAGCAGGCCGAGCAGCGTCTGCGAGGCGAGGGCGGCCCGGTCGAGCCGGACTGGTTCGAGCCGCTGCCCGACCCGCTGCCCCCGGAGCTCAGCGGCTTCCTCGGCCGCCGCCCGCTCGCCCAGCTGCTGGTGCTCTTCGACGAGGTCGTCGCGCGGATGCGGCGGACCCACGTGGCCCCGACGACCGCGGAGCTCGACGCCGGCTACGTCCCGCTGGCTCGCGTCCTCGACCAGCTGCAGCGCCCGCCCACCCGGAGCCTGTTCTACGCCCAGGCGGGCTGGTGCTCCAACGCGATCTCGAACGTGCTCCGCAGCGGCCCGGCCCTGCCCGACGAGGTCGCCCGGGCGGTCGCCCAGGTCGCCCGCTACCGCTCGCTGTTCGCGGCGTTCGTCGACCTGGAGGACGAGGCGGTCGCCGACCTGCCCCGGGTCGAGGCCCTGTTCCGGGAGACCTGCGACCCGCTCTCCCAGCGCGTCGACGCCTGGGTCACGTCGCTCGCGACCCGACGCCTGGGCGAGCTGCGGGACCAGGGGGCGACGGGGATCCGTACCGGTGGCTACGGCTGGCTGACCGACGTCGAGCCGGGCACCCCGGTGCCCTCCCGCGAGGGCTTCCTGCAGACGCCGTCGCTCCACCACGCCGCGACCGCCGCGGTGCTCCGGTCGGGGTGGCAGGCGCACAGCGACCGGACGGCGTTCGCGGTCGACGTGCAGTCCGCGCGTGCCCGCCGGGCCCTGGCGGTCGTGGAGGGCGTGCGGTCGGGTCAGGAGCTCGGTGCCCTGCTCGGCTACCAGTTCGAGCGGGCCCTCCACGACGCGGGGCTCGACGGGTTCGTGGCGGGGTTCCGGAAGGCGTACCCGCTGGCGCCGCTGGTCGAGCCCGACGTCGCCGACCAGCACGAGGCACGGGTGTCGAGCGGCGCCCGGAACGTGGTCGACGGGCAGGCGCTGCGGGCCGCCCGGGCCACGTTGGAGGCCGCCGACGACCTGCGGGCGGCCGCGGGGCGGGACCTCGGGGCGGACGCCGACGCCCTCCGCCGGATCATCGCCGAGCTCGACGAGACCTTCGACGCCGTGAGCGACCTCGTCGTCGCCGAGAGCGTGCACCAGCTCGTCGGCGGCAGCCCGGTCCGTGCCGGGCTCGCCGCCGACGTCGCCGGCCGCGGGCAGGACCTGCCGGCCGACTACGACGTGCTGCGCACCCCCCGGACCGGCATCCCGCTCACCCACCACGTCGCGCTGGCCCTGACCGACGAGCGGCCGCCGGGCTGGTCGGACGACCGGCCGTTGGCGCGGCTCGAACCGCGCCTCGAGGGCTGGGTCCGGCATCGCCTCGGGCCGGCGGCGGCGTGGCGACTGCCGGACGACGCGTGGTGCGCCCTCGACGCGCTGGTGGCGACCCCACCCGCGATCGCGGCCGCGGCCGCGGCGCCGGCGGCGGCGAGCCCGACGAGGACGGGCTCGCACGCCTGTCGGTGGTGTGCGACCGGCTCCGCGCGGTGCTGGCGGGCGCCACCCCGCTCACCGGCCGGCACCTCGACCCGGCGACGGCGAGCGCGGTCGGTTCGCTCGACCTCGCCGACCTCGACGACCGCGTACGACCGTGGTGGTCGGCGGTGGCGACGAGCGCCCGGGCCTACGCCGACGCGACGACCTCCGAGGCCCGGTCGGCGGTGCTCGCCGACCTCGCCGGGCTCGGGGTGAGCGTGCCGGCGGGTGCCGAGTCGGGGTCGTTCCCGGCCCTGGCCCGCGCCGGCACCGCGCTGCCGCCTGCGCCGGCGACGGACGACCCGGCGGGCGACGCCTGGCTGGAGACCGTCCTGCGCAGCGTCGGGACCCTCCTGCACCCGGCGATCCGGCTGGCCCCCCGGCTCGTCGCGGCGCCGCCGCTCGCGCCCACGCCGGACCCCACCGCCGACGAGGCCGCCGACTGGCTCCGGGACCAGACCCTGGTCCGGCCGCGGGTCGAGACGCTCGACTCCGCCCTGGTGGCGGCGGAGGTCCTCGCCGGCACGGCCCCGCCGGACCTGAGGGTGCACCAGCAGCCGCCGCCGGGCGCGCCGGCGGGAGCCTGGAGCGCCACCGGGGCCCCGCTGGAGTCCACCGCGTCGCAGGGATCGGTGCTGCTCGTCACCGACGGCGACGCCCCGGTGCGTTCCGGCCTCGTGGTGGACGGGTGGTCGGAGACGGTGCCGCACCAGGGCGGGGCCGTGGGCCCGGACGAGGTCACCGGGATCGCCTTCGACTTCGACCGCCCTGGTGCGCGCCCGCCCCAGGCCCTGCTCGTGGCGGTACCCCCCGACCTCGCACGCGGCTGGTGCATGGAGGACCTGCACGGGTGCGTGGAGGAGACGCTCGCCCTCGGCCGGGTGCGGGTGCTCGACCTGGCCGACGTGCCCGAGCTCGCCGCCCTGCCGGTCGTGGACGAGGTGGGCTGATGCCGCGCTACGAGAGCTCACCGCGCGGCAACGGCATCGACGAGGGCCTGGCCATGCGGGTGCACGACCCCCTGTGGCTGATCGGGCGGCAGTGGCAGTTCGGTGAGTTCACCCACGAGGACGTCGCCTCCCCGGCCTGGGTCGAGGTCGAGCTGGAGGTGCACCCGGTCGACGAGTGGCGACCGGGCGGCGCGAGCGGGTGGAGGCCGTACGACGTGACCGCGGCACCGCTCGAGCGCCTCGTCGAGGAGCACGAGGGCGGACCGACGCCGCGTCTCGCGCTGGAGGGCGGGCTGCGCCTGCGCCGGACGCTCGCCGCCGCCGGTCGGGCCGCTGACCTCGCCGCGTTCGCGGCCCGCTGCCCCTTCCCCGACCGTGACCTCGCCGACCCGGTCGACGTCCGCGTCCGGGCTGCGCTGCCCGACGGTCGTGCCCTGACCAGGTGCCTGGGCGCGCTCGTCGACCCGGACGAGCGGGCGGCGGAGATCGCCGCGTTGGGCGCGGCCGGACCGGTCGGGTCGAGCCCGACGGAGCTGGCCTCGTTGGCGGCCGACTGGCTGGCCTGGTGGCGAGCCCGCGCGCCCGCGCCGATCCCGGCCGAGCTGGACGCCTGGGACGAGACGCGCTTCGAGCACCGGTTCGCCCTGCGCTCGCGGGCGCTGGACGGGCTCGAGCTCCGGGCGACCGAGTACCGCGGCGGGCGCCTCGACTGGTCGTCGCTCGACGCGGTCGGGCGGGCCGACCCGGTGGCCGACGCGGTCCACCTGCGCCGGGTGGCCGTCCCCGCGCCCGCCCGGTTCGGCGGGATGCCGGCGCCGCGCCTGTGGGAGATGGAGGACGCGCGCTTCGACCCGGGCTCGGTCGACGCCGCGCCGATCGACCTCGGCCGGCTGATGCTGGTGTCCTTCGCCACCGTCTACGGCAACGACTGGTTCGTGCTCCCCGTACGACTGCCGGTCGCGTCCCTGAGCCGGGTCGCACGCTTCACGGTCCACACCACCGTCGGCCAGCCGGTCGAGCTCACCCAGCTCGGCCGCGACCAGGACGGGTGGAACCTGTTCGCCCTGACCCAGTCCGACCAGGCGCTCGAGCCCGACCAGGAGCGCCCGACCAGCCCGTGGTTCTTCCTGCCGCCGTCCCTGCCGGCGTCGCTGGAGAGCGCACCGGTCGACGTGGTCAGCCTGCTGCGCGACGAGATGGCCAACGTCGCGTGGGCGGTGGAGTCGCTCGTCCGCGACGACCAGGGTCGCCGCCTCGACCGGTTCGCGCGCTGGACGACGCGCCGCGACGAGGCGCTGCGCGCCGCCGAGGCGGCCGGTGCCCGGGACGGCGAGGTCGCGCTCTACCGGGTGACCTCGGACGTGCCCGACCACTGGTTCCCGATGCTGCCCGAACAGCTGGCCGACCTGGAGTCCGTACGGCTCCGGCTCGTGCCCTTCACGCGGCTCGTGGACGGCGTGCCCCGCGACGACGAGCCCCTGGGCACGCTGCTCCCCCCGGTCGGCTCCGTGGTGCACGAGGAGGAGGTGCCGCGCTCGGGCACCCAGGTCGTGCGCACCTGGCAGCACACCCGTTGGTACGGCGGTTCGCGCCACGTCTGGGCTGCTCGGCGCCGCCGCACCGGAGCCGGCGAGGGCGACAGCGGGCTGCGCTTCGACCAGCTCGAGACCGACGAGTAGCAGGAGGGCGCGGACGATGGACAGCCAGCGGGGGTGGCGGCGCTGCGTCAGGTGCCACGGCGTCTTCCACGAGGACTCGCCCGGCCTCACGTGCGTCGACGGGAGCATGCACGACTGGCCGACGAGCTGGGAGTACAAGGCGCCCTGGGGTGACGTCGGGCCCGGCTGTCAACCGGGCTGGGGGCGCTGCACGACCTGCGGAGGGCTGGCCTACCGCGGCAACGTGGGTGTCTGCGCCGGTGGGGCACCGCACACGTTCGACGAGTTCGACGCCGGCTACCACGTGCCGTTCCAGGACGTGCCGGGCATCACCCTCGAGCCGGGCTGGCGCTGGTGCTCCAAGTGCCAGCGGCTGTGGCTCCCCCGACCGGACGACCCGCCGACGGACGACCGGCAGCCGGACAGGTGCTTCGAGGGCGGGGACCACGACGCCACGGGGAGCCTGGAGTACCGGCTCCCGGTGGCCGACCTCGGGCTGCAGCGTGACTGGGCGTGGTGCTCGACCTGCCAGGGGCTGGTCCGGTTCGGGGCGGACGGCTGCGCCGACGGTGGGCAGCACACCACCTCGACGAGCCCCGAGTACCGCGTGGCGTTCGGTGGTCGGCGCGAGTCCGACCAGCAGGGGTGGTGCTACTGCCGCCTGTGCCACCGCCTCGTCTTCGGCGACGAGGGCGGCGTGTGCGCCGCCGGCGGCGCGCACGCGCTCGCCGACACGTTGCCCTACACCCTCCCGCACCAGGTCGAGCCGCCCGACGCCCAGCCGGGGTGGCGCTGGTGCCGCACGTGCCAGGCCCTCGGCTACACCGGGTCCGGGGTCGGCCCGTGCCCGGCCGGCGACCTCCACGACGTCAGCGGCAGCGGCGCCTACAGCCTCTGGCGGGGCAGCCTCGACCACGGTCAGCCCGGGTGGCGCCGCTGCGCTCGCTGCCGTTCGCTCGTGCTCGCGGCGGTGACCGACGGTCCGTGCCGGGACGGGAATCCCCACGACGTCGCCGACAGCCCGGCGTACGAAGCGTCGGAGGGCGGTGTCGACGTCGGGGAGGAAGGCAGCTTCGCCTGGTGCCACCGGTGCCAGGCGCTCGTGCACGGCGGACCGGCCAGCACCGGCGTCTGCTTCGACGGCGTGCCCCACGACATGACCGAGAGCCGGGTCTACGGCGTGCCGCGGGACAACCCGCCGGAGAGCGCCGAGCCCGGCTGGCGGATCTGCTCGCGCTGCGCCCAGCTCTTCCTGCTCGACCCGGCCGGCACGAGCGGGGTGTGCGTGGACGGAACGACCGGCGCCGGGCACGACGCCACCGGCAGCCCGGAGCTGCTGGTCGCGACCCTGCCGCCACCCGTCCCGGACGTCACCGTCCCGACGCTCGTCCTCACCGAGTCCGAGGCGCTCCTGGCGGTCGACGGCAGCGGCTTCCCGGCGACGACGGACGTCGAGGTGTCGTTCGTCGTCGCGAGCGCGACCACCGCCGCCACCGTCTCCACCGGCGCCGACGGCGGGTTCCGTCTCGAGCTCGCCCCGGTGGTCGCGGCGCCGCCCTCAGGAGGATTCGTCCTCGCCAAGGCCGCGGGAGAGGTGATCGCGAGCGGACGGCTCACCCGCTTCGTCCCGGCACCGCCGGACCCCGAGGAGCAGCCGTGAACCGCGGGACCGTCGCCTCGTCCCCGTCCCGGACCGCGTGACCAGGCACGGGAACCTCCTCGGCGAGCTCACGCCGACCCAGGACCCGATCGACGACGTCGCGTTCCTCCTGGTCCCTCCGGCCTCGCCGTCGTCGCGTCCGGACCGGCACCCGACGGCTCCGACGAGCCCCGGCCGTGGGCTCGACCTGGCTGAGCTCCTACGGCGCGAACCAGGCTGCGCCCGACCTGACCCGGGAAGCGAGGACAGTCCGACACCGCGAAGCGCTCCCTCCGCGTCACCGTCGCCGAGCGGGGCGAGCCGCTGACCAGGACCGGATCCGTTTCACCGCCCGATGTGGATCGACGGGGGCCGGTGTCCCACCGAGCCGTTGCCTGTGACCAGGCTGAACGACGAGCGAGCCGTGGTCCTCGCCGCCCCGCGAGCGCCGGACTAGCGTTCGAGCATGGGGTCTCCAGCGACAGCCGGGCACCCTCGGTCTCGATGGTTGCTGGTCCTCCTGCTGCTGGTCGTCGTGCTGCTGGCGGCTCGCGTGGCCCACTCCCGGCACACGGCCTCGGTGCCACTCCCTCCCTCGACCGCTCAGGTCGTCCTCGTCGGGTTCACGGCCGAGCAGGGTCGCCCGAGTCCGGTCCAGAGCGTCACCGACGGACCGGGGCGGTTCACTCAGCGCGGCGCGCTGTCGCTGGGAACCGGCCCGTCGAGCTCGTGCGCCGTGGCCGCCTGGGCCACCATCGGCGCCGGCCACAGCGTGCCCGCCTCGACCACCTGCGTCCCCACCACCCAGCACGGCCGGTCGGTCCAGTGGTCGGCAGCACTGGTGGCCGGGGCCGGCCAGGGTGCCTCGCTCGGTGCTCTGGCGGCCTCGACCGCGGGCTGCGTCGCAGCCGTCGGTCCGGGCGCGGCCCTGGGGGCCGCGCGACCGGACGGCTCGGTCGAGCACTTCGAGACGCTTCCGCACTTCCTGGCCGACGGAGGCTCGACCCCGTGCACCGTGACCCTCGTGGACGCCGGCGCTGACCCCGGTGCGGTGGTCCGTCTCCTCGCTGGGCGGCCCGACCTCACGGTGATCGTGGCCGCGATCGCCAGTGTCCCGACCGCCCACCCCGTCGGCGTCATGCCCGTCGTCCAGGTGGCGTACGCGCCGTCCGGGTGGCTGACCTCGGCCAGCACCCGTCGGCCCGGCATCGTGACCCTGCCCGACCTGCACGCCACGCTCGCGCAGTTCGGCGGAGGACGCCGCGCGGGTCTGCCCTCGGGCGACGGCTCCCCGTTCCGGCTCCGCACGGTCCCGCTCGGGGCGTCGGGCGAGCGCGATCTGCTGGCGGAGCTTGCGGCGGTCCCGGCCGGTCTGGCGGTCGGCGAGCGGATCACGGTCGCGCTCGCCGCGCTCGCCCTGGTCTGCACCGCCGCCGGTTGGGTGGCTCGCCGAGTCCGGTGGGTGCGCGCCGCGACGGGAGCGCTGCTGGTCCTGCCCGCAGCCGCCGCCCTGACCGGCGCCGTCCCGTGGAGCCGTACGCCGTGGCCGGGGCTCGCGCTGGGCGTGGTGCTGCTCTCGGCAGGGGCGGTCCTCGGCGTCGTCGCCCAGCTGGTCAAACGGCGCTGGGGTACCCCGATCCCGGTCGTGACGGCTGGGCTCCTGCTCCTCGTGCTGACGCTCGACGCCGCGACGGGGGGCATGGGGCAGGAGGCGAGCCTGCTCAACCCGCGGCCGCTGGACGGCGGCCGGTGGTACGGCTTCGGCAACCTGACCTTCGCGTTCTACGCCTGCGCGGCCCTGGTCCTGGTCGGCCACCTGCTGCGCCGCGTGCAGCAGACCGGGCACGGCACCGTACTGGTCGTGGTCGTCGGGGTGACCCTGGTCGCGCTCGACGGGTGGCCCGGTGCGGGGGCTGACCTCGGCGGCGCCTTGACGCTCGCCCTGACGATGGGCTGGTTGCTCCTCGGCCTGTCCAGGCGCGCGACCCGTGGGTTCCGGCCGTTGCTGGCGGTGATCGGAGCGTGCGTGACGGCGGGCGGCCTGGCTTGGCTCGACTGGCTGCGCGGTCCGAGCAGGCGCACGCACCTGGGTGCGTTCGTGCAGCGCGTCCTCGACGCCGACGCGGGGACCCTGCTCGTCCGGAAGGCTCACGCCGTCGCGGCCAGCCTCGCCGGCCCCTGGGGACTGGTGGCCCTCGGGGCGGGCGGCCTGGTGTGGCTGCTGGTCGTCCGGGCGAGGCGCCGGGTCGCACCGGTGTGGCCGGACTTCGACCGCCTGCTTGTCTCGGTGCTCGCGGCGGCGTCGCTCGGCACGGTGCTCAACGACAGCGGTGTCGTCGTCTGGGCAGCGGTGACCAGCGCCTTCGGGGTCACGGTGCTGGCGCTGGTGACCGAGACCGACTGGTGGGCGGCACGGTCCGCAGGGTGGCGAAGACGTCGTCCAACGGGGCTCCTGGCGCGCGACCCTGCTCGACGAACCACTCCCGTCCCAGGACGCGCGTGAACATCCACGAGGGGAGCCTGAGCAGCAGGCCGAGCGTCCGCACCCCCCGGTCCGACGTCGCCTGGCTGTGGTGGGCCAGCAGAGCGCGTCGTTTCTGGTCGATGTGGGCCCGGACGTCCACGCGGTGCGTCAGGTCCTCGCGGGCGGTGTAAGCACGCTCGTAGTCGGTACGCCGCACGTCCGGCAGCAGCCCCGGGGTGGCGGCGACCAGCCTGGCGACCGGTCTGATCAGGTTCCGGTCGACCGTCGCCTCGAGCACGACAGGAGTCCCGGCGAGCGCGGCAGCGCGGCTCCCGGCCCGGTGCACCTGAACGTGGTCCGGGTGTCCGTAACCACCGGCGCGGTCGTAGACGGTGACCGCGTCGGCTCGCTCCTGCTCGAGCAGCGCGGCGAGCGGTGCCGCTGCTGCCTCGACGGGCAGCGCGGCGAAGGTGCCGGGAACCGGGCTGCTGGTCCACCCCGAGTCCGTGAACCCCAGCGACACGACCCGGGCCACACCCAGGACCGCGGCTGACGCCTCCAGCTCGGCCATCCGGCGAGCCGCCAGGCCGGGACGCGTCGCCGCGAGCCCCGCTCCTCCGTCCGTGGCGACCGCGAGCACCACCCGGTGCCCCTCGGCGGCAGCGCGGGCGAGAGTGCCTCCGGTGTAGAGGACCTCGTCGTCCGGGTGGGCGTGGAAGGACACGAGCGTGTAGGGCACGCAGAAACGGTAGGTCGCTCAACCCCGTCTCAGGTCGCCTGCCCCATGATGGAGGTCGACGTCCACGGATGGAGGGAGCGGACAGATCCACGTCCTCCTTCGGCGTACCCTCCCCTTGCTCCTCCTGTCGCTGGCAGCACTGCTCGTCGCGATGGTGCCGAGGTCCACGGGGACGACCTGGACCGAGGTCACGACCACTCTCGCCGACGTGCCTCCCCTGGTCGTGTCCGCGCTCGGACTCGTGTGGATCGCCGGGCTCGCGTGCAACAGCGTGGCCCTCGCCGCGAGCCTCCCCGGTCTCACCGTCCGCCGCGCGCTGCTGCTCAGCCTGTCGGGCAGCGCCGTCGCCAACCTCCTCCCTCTGGGTGGTGCCGCCGGGGTCGGTCTCAACTACGCCATGACGCGTCGGTGGGGCTTCAGCGACAGCAGCTTCGGCGCCTACACCGCCACGAGCAACGTGTTCGACGTGGCCGCCAAGCTCGTCCTCGCCGCTACTGCGGGAGTCGTGCTGGTGCTCGACGGGTCCAGCACGGCGCTGCACATCGGTGCGCCGACGGCGTGGCTGCTGCTGCTGCCTCCCCTTGCTCTCGCCGCGTTGCTGCACGCGCCGACGGCGGGTCACCTCGGTCGCCGCCTCGATCGCGCCAACCGCCGGGTCGGTGACCTCGTGCACCGGCCCGTGACGACGCACTTGGGTCGACAGCTGCCCGAGCTGGCGGCTCGGACCTGGACCGTCGTGCGTCGGAGGTGGGCCCGGTTGACCGTCGGCACCGCGGGGTACCTCGCGCTGCTGGCCCTGCTGTTCGCAGGTTGCCTGCACACCATGGGCGTGGACCTCTCGCTACCGCTGCTCGTGGCCGGCCTGGCTGCCGACCGGGTGCTGACGCTGCTGCCGATCACCCCCGGGGGCGTGGGCGTGGTGGAGGGGGGTACGGCCCTCGTCCTCACGTCGCTCGGCGCTGCGCCCGAACCGGTGGTGAGCGGCGTGCTGCTCTACCGCGCCTTCACCTACTTCGCCGAGATCCCGGTCGGCGGCGTCTCAGCGATGGTCTGGACGCTCCGCGGACGGATGTCGGCCCGGGCGCGCAGCGAGTCCGGCTCGACGCGGCTGGGGACGGCCCGACGATGAGGATCCTGCACGTCTGCGACTCCTACCTGCCTCAGCTCGGGGGCATCGAGCTCCACGTGGGCGACCTGGCCGCCCGCCAACGGGCCGACGGGGCGGACGTCCGCGTGGCGACCCTGACCCCGGCCGACGAGGAGACCGACACGGCGGACGTCGTCCGGCTGCCCCACCTCGGCCGCTTCCCGGGTCCTGGTGCTGCGACCCGGCTGAGTCTGCTCGTGGGCGACTACGACGTCGTGCACGCCCACGTGTCGCTCGTCTCCCCGCTGGCCTGGGCCGCCGTCGAGGAAGCGGCCCGGCTCGGCGTCGCGACGATCGTGACCATGCACTCGATGCTTCCCCGCGGAACGGCGGCCCGGGCCCTGCGTCCGCTGATGGGAAGCGTCCCGCCCCGGACGGTGCTGACGGCCGTGAGCACGGTTGCCACCGAGGCCTTCGGCGGCGTCGTGCGGAGTCGTGAGGTCGTCGTCCTGCCGAACGGCATCGACCCGAGCCGGTGGCTCGTCCACTCGGAGCGGCCTCCCGACGCACCGCTCACGCTCGTCTCGACCATGCGCACCGCCCGTCGGAAGCGGCCGCTGGCCCTGCTGCAGATCTTGCAGGAGGTGCGCCGGCGGGTTCCGGAACAGACCCGGCTCCGGGCCGTCCTCGTGGGTACGGGGCCGCTCGACCGGGCCGTGCGCCGCCGGCTCGAGCGCTCGGACCTGGGGAGCTGGGTCTTCCAGGCCGGCCAGCTCGACCGGAGCGACATCGCCCGGGTCCTTGCTCGCTGCGACCTCTACCTCGCACCCGCCAGGCTCGAGTCGTTCGGGATCGCCGCCCTCGAGGCGCGCTGCGCCGGCCTCCCGGTGATCGGCATGGCGCAGAGCGGCCTGCGCGACTTCATCGAGGACGGCATCGAGGGCCATCTCGTCGAGACCGACGAGGAGATGGCCGCGAGCACCGCCCACCTCCTCACCCACCCCGAACAGCTCCACACGATGCGGTCGTACAACCTCCGGCACCGGCCGCCGACCGACTGGTCGGTGGTGCTCGAGCGGCACCGTGAGCTCTACGCCCAGGCGAGGAGGCTCGCCGCCGGAAGCCGACCAGCCCCTGCGCACGCCGGTCGGTCGCCCGACCACCGGGCTGCCGCCCTGGCGCTGCAGCAGCGTGCGGCCATCCTCCGGCGACCCGCCGAGGATCCCGAGCAGCGAGGACGCGTCGAGGACCCGACCGCGTCCCGCCCGGCATCGAGCACCTGCGGCGGTCAGGGAGACCGCTGAGCGCGGCCCCTGAACGCGTCGACGAGAGCGCCGCTGGGGTGACGCCAACCGGTGGTGGAGCCGGCGGACAAGGCGGTCCAGGGGTGGTCGTCGAGGGCGTCGAGCGTCCGGGTTGGTGCAGGGCAGTCGGATCTCGACGCAGCGCGTACCTCGGTCAGCGGGCTTCCGATGGTCGGACCTGGAGCCTCAGCACGACCGGACGTCAGCTCGCCCGCCTCTCTGACGTCCGGCGAGGACGACCAGGAGGTTCGGCCAGCGCCCCTCTGAAGCGGTGTGCCCGGGACGATCCCGCAGTCGTCGAGCGGTCCGGCTCGGCCCGCTCGCTCAGCCAGCTCGGCCGGGTCCTTCTTCTCTCCGTCGTCCGGACCAGCACGCCGCCGGTCATCGTGCTCTGCACCGCCACGCCCCGTGCCACGACACGAGGCACGCCACGGCCGACGCGCACGCCAGCCCTGCGGGCTCCCGATCCGGAGTCAGGTCGCCGGTTCGAGCCCGACCCGCAGCTGCATGAACCGGAAGACCCCAGCGGCCCCCGACACCTCTGCGTACGCATCGGTCACCTCGGTCACGAACTCCGTCGTCGCCCCGGCCGGCAGCCGGGCCGTCCAGGCGCCGAAGCCGACCGCGCACCAGCGGAGGAAGGCCTCGGGCGACCCGAAGTCCCAGGCCAGGTCCTGCACCTCGGTGGAACGGACGGCCAGCCCACAGCGCTCGGCCAGGAGGCTCCACGCGGTCACCTCGGGATGGACGAACGGCACCTCGAACCCGCTGAAGGAGGACCTCCACCGCCTCCGTGCGGCGACCTCCATCGCCACGTCCTCCAGGCTCGGGCGCGGCCCACGGCAGACGAACACCAGCAGCGCCCGGCCCGAAGGCCGCAGCGCGGCAGCGATCCGCTCGAGCGCCCGCTGCTGGTCCAGCACCCAGTGCAGGGCGTTGACCGAGATCACGGCGTCGAAGCGCTGCAGGTACGTCATCGAGCACACGTCGCCGAGCTCGAACGAGAGGTTGCCGCCGGCCGGGGCGACCGCGATCATCCGAGGCGACGGGTCGAGGCCGACCACGGAGGCGCCGGGGATGCGAGCGGCGACCGCGGCGGTGACGCGGCCGTCCCCACACCCGACGTCGAGGAGGCTGCCGACGCCATCGAGCACGAGACCGGACAGCGCGCGTTCGGCGAGCCACTGCTGCAGCGTGCTCACCTTGGCGTACTCGACGCCGTCCCAGTCCGTCACGGCACCGGTCGTGCTGCCGGGCACGACGCCTGGCCGCAGCTCCGCGACGCGTACGCGATCCGCCGAAGGCTGGGACCTCGCTCGTGCAGGTCATGGCGACCCCGCGCCCCGCCCTCGTCGTCGGGCAGGCCGTTCACGTCGGGCGCCAGACGTACGTGGCGGCCAGGTAGGCCTTGGCCTCCAGCGCCTCGTCGGGCCTGCACACGATCTTCACGTGGTGCAGGGTGCGGACGAAGGCACTCGTGCGGTGTCCGTCGAGAAACCTCGACGCATCGCGCAGGGCGGCGGGCCACGGCGCACCTCGGACCTCACGGACCTGGCCGGGGTAGGCGAGCAGGCCTTGCTGCTCCTCGACGGTGCAGAGTCGGGCGCGTACGAGCGCGTCGAGGAACGGTCGCCAGCGGGGTTCGGAGCTCGGCTGCCGGTGGCGCTCGAAGTAGCACTCGAGCCCGATCTTCCCCGAGACGTCGTGCCCGACGTCGAGGTCCAGCCAGGTGTGGTCGACGAGAGCGGCCAGCCCGAGCGCCTCCTCCAGGTCGTCCGGGGTCCCGGGCCACCCCACCTGCGCCAGGTACTCGAGGGTGCGCCCGATCGACCCGAGCCGCAGGCAGAGGCGCACCGTCTCGGCCCCCCGTGCCAGCATGAGCCCGAGCTGGAAGACGTACTCGTGCTCGTGGAGCGCGGCGAGACAGACGCCGAGGTTGTCCCGCACCCGGGCCGGCAGCTCGTGCCCGAGGAGCAGCCGGGCCATCGTCTCGGCGGTCTCGCGGTTCGTGGCGACGCGCGCAGGCAGGGGCCAGGGGCCTGGCTCGGCCGACCCGGACCTCCGCCGGTCGTCCAGGGCCACACCGAGGAAGACGCTCGGACGAGGCAAGCCGTCGACGACGGGGAGGTCGAACTCCAGCCAGACGTTCTCCACCACCTGGTGCAGCGCGGAGCCGGGGTCCGCCCAGGCCGTCCCCAGGTCCTGCACCCGCCGCCAGCTCGGCTCGCTCGACAGCTCGACGGGGATCGAGCTCGTCGGGTTCGTACCGGAGAGCAGGTCCCGTCCGTGGGCGGCCGTCGCCTGGACCAACAGGTCGGCCCGGGCGAGCTGCTCTCCCAGCCGGCACTCGAAGCCGAAGGTGTTCTGCGCCAGTGCCGCGGGCAGCACCCGGGCCACCGCCGCCATGGCTGCGGCAGCCGCGGGCGAGACCAGCGCCTCCGGGACGGTCGCGGCGACCACCTCCAGGTGTTCCTCGAGCGAGCTGCTCCGCGAGAGCATCACGTCACTCCTGCCGGGTTAGGCGACCTGGCGCGCGGCCAGGTCGCGGAACGGGCCGTCCTGCTCCATCAACGACGCGTACGTCCCGCTCTGGACGACGCGTCCGGCCTGGAGCACGTAGATGCGGTCGGCGTCGACGATCGTGCTGAGCCGGTGCGCGATGACGATGCGGGTCACCTCGAGCCTGCTCAGGCTGTCGCTGACGATCGCCTGGGTGCGGTTGTCGAGCGCGCTGGTCGCTTCGTCGAACAGCAGGATCCGCGGCTTGGCGGCGAGCGCGCGCGCGATCGCGAGCCGCTGGCGCTGTCCACCGGAGATGGCCGAGGCGCCCTCGCCGAGGACCGTGAACATCTTCATGGGCATGGCGTCGATGTCCGCGTCGAGGCCGGCCATGCGCGCCGCCTCCCACACCTGCTCCATCGTCAGCGGGGCCACCCCGGCGATGTTCTGGAACAGAGTCCCCGACATCAGCCGGTTGTTCTGCAGCACCACCCCCATCTGGCGTCGGACCGCCTGGACGTTGATCCTGGACAGGTCGTGGTCGTCGTAGTACACCGTGCCGGTCAGAGCCTCCTCGAAGCCCAGCAGGTGCCGGAAGAGCGACGACTTGCCGGCACCCGAAGGCCCCACGACGGCGACGAACTCCCCCGGCTCGGCGTGGATCGAGACGTCGTCGAGGACGAGCGGCCCGTCGGGGTCGTAACGGAACGTGACGTGGTTCAGCTCGACGCGGCCCCTCAGCTCGCCCGGGTCGGGCTTCTGGGTGTCCACCTCGGGCGAGGCGGACAGGATCGGCTTCGCGCGCTCGTAGAAGGGTGCAGCCTGGAGGATCGTCGTGAACCCCGTCGTGATGCCCGCCGAGGCGACGAGGAACTGGGTGAACGCGGTGTTGAACGCGACGAACTCGCCGGTCGTCACGCTCGTCCCCAGCGAGAAGGCCACGACAGCGAAGACGACCATCGAGCTCAGCACGACGGCGGCGGAGTTGAACACCAGCACCGCGTTGGCGGCGGACTGCGCTCGAGCGGCCTCGGCCTTCTGCCGGGAGTACAGCCCGGCCCAGAGGGCGAACGCCCTCATTTCCGCTCCCGCCACGCGTATCTTGGCGATGCCGTCCAGCAGCTGCAGCACCAGGCTCGAGACGAGACCGATCAGCTCGGTCTCCCGGCGCTGGTGACGGAGCTGGAGCAGGCCGCCGAGAAGGGTGGCGACCACGATGACCGCGGCCATGCCTGCCGCGATCAGCCCCAGGTTCGCGTCATAGAAGAAGATGACGCCGATGCTGAAGACCGAGAACACACCGGACAGCAGCGACGCCAGCGTGGCACCCGTCACCATCTGGCTGATGGTGTTGATGCCCATCGCCCGGACGGCGAGGTCCCCGGAGCTGTAGCCGCGGAAGAACTGCGCGGGGAGGCTCAGCAGACGGTCCCAGATCGCGGCCTGCACCCCGGCGTCCAGCCTGGTCTGGATCCGGAGCACGGCGAACTGGCGGATGATCTCGAACAGCATCGCGGAGGCCGCCGCGATCACCAGGCCGAGGACGATGGCGAGCGTCAGACCCTGGTGCGCCTGGGGGATGGCGACGTCGACGACCTGCTTGGCGGCGATCGGGACCAACGCCCCGAGCAGCCCACCGGCGACGCCCGTCAGCAGCACCCTGACCAGATCCGCGCGAAGACCCCGCAGGCCGTAGGCCACCAGGTCCTTCGCCGTCAGCGGCCGGTCCGGGAACGGGGGGTAGAAGGTGTAGCCCTCCGGGGCCAGACCTGCCGCCGTCTGCGCGGTGACGCGCTGCCGGGTCCCGTCGGCCGGGTCGACGAGCAGGTAGGCGGAGGTCCCCTTCGGGAGCAGCGCGACGGGGTGGCGTTCCTCGCCCCGGAACGCGAGCAGCGGACCGCAGTCGCGCCGCCACCAGTCGTCGCTGAGAGCGACCCGACGCATCCGGACCCCCGACGCGCGGGAGATCTCGTCGAGCGGGTCGCGTGCCGTGCCGGGCGAGCCCTCGGGGCGGCGCAGCCGGACCCCGATGCCCTTCCCCACCAGGCGGCAGGCCTGGAGCAGCGCGCCGTCACCGACCTCGCCGGTGCCGGCCTGCGGCGTCCTGTCGAGCACCGCACCGAGCCGCAGCACCGCTTCCCGGGCGAGGACACGGTCGGTCTCCGCGCTCCGGCGCAGCCCTTCGCGGCGGGCTGAGGACGCTCGCGCCAGGTCCGAGGCCAGGGCCGAGAGCACCGCCGCGTGGAAGCCGCGCAGGGCCGACAGGGACTCGTCCTCGACCAGGACCTGGCGCGTGTCGAGACCGACGACGGTGGTGGCCCCGCCCGCGGCCGCCAGCCAGGACCGGCTCGTAAGAGGGAAGAGCTGGTGCCCGGGAGGGAGCGGGAGGTCCGAGTCGGCGAGGAACCGCAGCGTCGCGTCCGTCGGCAGGACCCAGACCGGGCGAGCCTCGGCCCGCACCAGCTCGTGGTGGTCCAGCCGGAGCTCGTGCCCGGCCGCCAGCACCGTCGACTCCGTCGGGGGCAACGCCTGCGCGACGGCCGCGGTGGACAGAAGCGTCACCCAGCCCTCCAGGAGGGAGACCACGGCGTCGGTGTACCTGGGGTCGTGAACCAGGGCGGCGAACAGCGCGGTCGGCACCTCCAGCCACGACGTGTCCGTCGCCGCTACGGCGACCATCCGGAGGCTGTCGCCGGCAGGAGGGGAAGCGTTCCCGAAGAGCGCCTGGCCGGCGTCGACGCGGCCGACGTGGTGACGGGCGCCGGGCGTGTGGTCGTCCTCGATCCGCACCGCGAAGACGTCGACGCTGCCGGAGCAGACCACTAGCACCGCGTCGGGGTCGTCGAGGGGGACGCGTGTGTTGCCGCCGACGGCGAGCGAGCGACCGCCTTGCGCGCGCAGCCGGTGCAGGAGCCGGCCCGCCGGGTCCCCGGGACCCGCCTCCTCCGCTTGCCTCAAGCGCGTGCCCTCTCCCGTTCCTCGCGGGCCCGGGCCTCGGTCAGCCGGGCGTAGGGCCCGTCCACCCCGCGCATCTGCTCGTGGGTCCCGCGCTGCACGACCTTTCCCCGCTCCAGGACGATGATCTCGTCACAGTCGCGGACGGTGCTCAGCCGGTGCGCCACGATCAGGCAGGTGCAACCGCGTCGTCGCACGTTGTCGTCGATGACGCGCTCCGTCACCGGGTCCAGAGCGCTGGTCGCCTCGTCGAAGATGACCAGCGTGGGGTCGCCGACGAAGGCGCGCGCGATCTCGAGGCGCTGGCGCTGCCCTCCGCTGAAGTTCTCCCCCGCCTCCTCGACGACGCTCTCGTAGCCGCCAGGACGCGCCGCGATGTCGTCGTGGATGGCCGCGTCACGGGCGGCCCGGACGATCTTCGCCTCGGGGATCGTGGTGTCCCACAGCGTGAGGTTGTCGCTGACGCTGCCGCCGAAGAGGCTGATGTCCTGGTCGACCATCGACATCGAGGAGGTCAGCACGGGATGCGGGACCTCGGCCCGGGGTCGGCCGTCGAAGAGGATCTCGCCCGACCACGGCCGGTAGAGGCCGGTGACGAGCTTGGCGATCGTCGACTTCCCGCTGCCGCTCGTCCCCACCAGCGCCACGCGGCTGCCCGGCTCGAGCGTCAGGTCGAAGTCCTCGATGAGCGGAGGGTCCAGCCGGCTGTAGCCGAAGGTGAGGCCGCGCAGCCGGACGTGGCCCGAGAGCTGGACGAGGACGTCCTCGTCGGCGGCCTCCTCCTCGCCTGCGGCGAAGGTGGCGGGCACCTGGGGGTCGGGCTCGTTGCGCAGCACGTCGTCGACGCGGTTCAGGTCACCCTCGGTCTCCTGCAGGGTGGTGCCGAGCGCGACGAGCTGACCGATCGGCGCCATGAAGCTCGCCATCAGCGACTGGAACGCGACGAGCATGCCGATGGACAGCGCCCCGGCCGCGACCTGACCGGCGCCGACACCGAGGACTGCTGCGGTCGTCAGGGCGGCCAGCAGCGGGGGGACGGCGGCGACGACCTGGCTGCTCGTCCCCAACCGCTGCTGGGCCTCGACGAGCTTGGCCTCGAGCCCGGCCCACCGGACGAAGAAGTCGGACTCGCTCCCGGTCGCCTTGAGCGTCTCGATGGACTGCAGACCGCCCATCGTGACGCCGGCGAGCTTCCCCCGCTCGATGAGCAGGCGCTGGTTGGTGTCGACCCGCTGCCGGGCGGCGAAGCGCAGGACCACGATGCTGAGCGCAGCGAAGACGACGCCGATCACCGTCAACCGGACGTCGTAGCGGAACATGATCACGACGTAGAACACGACGGTCAGGACGTTCAGCGCCGAGGTCGCCAGCTGTCCGGAGAGCAGCTGCGCGATCCGGTCGTTGATGGCGACCCGCGAGCCCACCTCGCCCGGGTAGCGCTGACGGAAGAACTCCAGCGGCAGGCGGAGGGTGTGCCAGAACAGCGTGCTCGACATGCTGATCGCGAGCTTGGTCTGCAGGCTCAGCAGGTAGTGCTGCTGGAGCCAGGTCAGCGCGGCCCGGAGGACAGCGGTGAGCAGCATCCCGACCAGGAGCGGAACGAGGACGTCGCGGGATCCCTGCACCAGGTACTGGTCGATGAAGACCTGGGCGAAGATCGGGATGAGAACCCCGGGCAGGACGAGCGCGAGGCTCGCGAGCACGATGAAGGCGAGGGCGCGCTCGGATCCGCGCAACCGCCGCCGGAGGCCGTCGACGAGGCTCGGCCGGGCTCCACCCCGGGAGAAGTCGGGGCCCTCCTCGAACGTCATCACCACGCCCGTGTAAGCGCGGTCGAACTCCTCGTGCGTGGCGAGCCGCCGCCCGCTGGCCGGATCACTGACGTAGACGCCGCGAGGGCCGAAACCCTCGATGACGAGGAAGTGGCTGAAGTTCCAGAAGGCGATGAACGGCGGTGGCAAGGCCGCCAGCTCGGCGGCGTGCTTCCGGTAGCCCTTCGAGACCAGGCCGTAGCCGCGGGCGGCCCGGACGATGTTGACCGCCTTGGACCCGTCGCGCGAGACCCCGCAGGCCACCCGCAGCTCCTCCAGCGGCACGACCCGACCGTGGTAGCCCAGGATGATGCCGAGCGCGGCAGCACCGCACTCCACGGCCTCCATCTGCAGGACGGTGGGCGTACGTACGCGTCGGCGAGGTCCTCGCCGCGCGACGGCCGCCGTCCCTCCGGCTGCCGCTTCCTGCGGCTGCTGCCGGGTCGGAGCACTCATGCGTGGTGGTCGCCGCGACCGACGAGGTCCACGGGGCGCTGCGTGCCGAGGACGAATGTCGCGGTAGCCGGCGTGCCGTGGACCAGTGGTGCCTGCGGTCCTCGCGAGGAGGACCAACGGAAGCCGGACGGGGTCGCGGGGTCCTCCTGCAGGCCGACGCTCACCTGGAGCCGGTTCGTCCCGGCGCGGAGGCTGTCGACCAGACTCTGGTCCTGCAGCAGCTTCAGCATGTCGCCCTGGCTCACCGGGAGCTGCGAGACCGAGACGACCACACCCTGCAGATAGCCGAACTCCTCCGTCCTGGTCGTGGACGGGGCCACGTGCACCTGCATCCCCGGCCGGAGCTGCTTCCCGTCCTCCGCCGGGACGAAGAACACGGCCTGGAGAGGCTCGTCGCCCTGCTCGACCACCGCGACCTGCTCGCCCCGGTCGACGAGCATCCCCGTGCCGACCGGGACGTCCACCACCTCTCCACCGAAGAGGGTCACCACCTCGGCCTCCGCGCCGTCCTCGGTCCGGACGTGGACCAGGACCTGCCCAGCCGTGACGGTGTCCCCCGTCTCGACGACCAGGTCGATGACCAGGCCGGAGGTCTGGGACACGACGGCGTGGAGGGCGTCGCGGTGCAGCAGGATCCCGTCGTCCCCGCTCAGCTCGTCAGGGATGGTCCCGAGGAAGGCCCACAGCGACGCGGGCACGACGAGTGCGAGCAGGCCGACCAGGGCCAACCAGCCCCGGGGGTCGACCACGCGCATGAGGCGGTCGAGCTCGTCGGGGGACAGCACCTTGTCCACGGCTTCATCGCGGAACAGCGGACCCATCGGCATCGTGACGCTCCCTCGTCGGCATGCACCATGCCGAGCTCTCCCGGGCCGGGCTCTCCCGGGCGGTCCGGTCGTCACGAAGGTCCACACCGTGACTGTCGATCACCACGCGAGAAGTGCCCTCCGGGTCCCGGACCGACCTGTTCGACGAGGGCACCCTCGTCCCGCGGAGGGCACCCTCGTCCGGCGGCTCCGACCCACGCTCACCCCCCCCGGCAGCGGGAGCCGGAGGCTTGCCGTGTGGCGGCGGCCCTGCCTCAGCACGTGTAGCCGCACGACTCCTGGGTCGTGGCGGCCGCGGTGCCCCAACCGCCGGCAACGGACTCCAGCTCCTGGTCGGAGAGCTCACCGTCGGCACCCGTGGACGACGAGGGCGGGAGCACCAGGTAGAACGCGTCGGACGTCTCCTCCATCACCTGGACCTTCACGCCGTCGGGCAGCGAGGTGCCGAGCTCCTTCTCGATCACCGCCTTCGGGTCGCTGAGCAGGCTCGAGCGGAACGCCGGGTCTTCCTGGGCCCTCTGGATCATCTGCTGCTCGAGCTCTTTGCGGCTGGCGGTCTGAGCCATGGTGTGTCCCTTCGCTGGGGTCGGTGGTGATCGCTGGGGTGTCCTCGGCGCTCGATCCGACCGTAAGTTCGCCGGCCAGGACGGGTAACGGAGCGGGGTCCGGTCAACAGGGTGGACCTGGGTACGGTCGCGCGCGATCAAGTGCCGCGAGGATGATGAGCCCAGGACCCGGCCTCGGCCGAGGTCGCCGAACGGAAGGCAGTGATGCGGTCCGACCTCTTGTCCCCGGACGACCTCTTCGACATCGTCGAACGGGCCAGCTCGGTGGACGAGCGCCTGGGCGGCGACTTCGTGCCGGTCGAGGGGACGGACCCGGCCGTCGTGCAACGGCGCCTGGAGGCGTGGTGCCGTGCGCTGGGCGGCGGGGACCGCGACCGCCTGGAGCGGCGCCTGGCGTGGGACGGACTGGACCTCGACGCGGCGCGGGGCGCGCTCGGACGCGTCCGGCTGCGTGAGCGGGCCGTCCTGCCCGAGTGGGTGGGGCTCGTCAGCGAGACCCTCCGCGCGGCTCCCCTCGTGCCGGTCGGACCGACGGACGGGGCGTGGCCGGAGGACCTGGCCTTCCTCGACGCCGCCGAGCCCCGCCCGTTCGAGGAGGTGCTCGTACCCTTCGTGCTGGTGGCGCGGCGGAGGCTCGCCGAGCGCACGCCGGGCCTCGCCGGGCTGGCGTCGAACGGCGCGCGGACGACCTTGGAACGCACGCTGCTCGAGACCCTGTCCTACGTCTCCAGAGACCTCCTCCTCGCGCGGTTCGAGTCGACCAACGCCCGGGGCCAGTCCGCCTGGGACCGGCTGCTCTCCCTCGCGCAGGACCCCGAGAGCCGTTCGCTCTACAGAGCCTTCGTCCGGCGGCTCCAGGCGGGAGGTTTGGCGGACCTGCTGAAGGAGTACCCGGTGCTGGCGCGCAGCCTGGGGACGCTCTCGTTGCTCTGGGTCGAGGCCCAGGCCGAGCTCCTGGACCGGCTGCAGGCAGACCTGCCCGACCTCGAGCACCACTTCGGCGTCGAGGGCGAGCGCTTCGGCCAGGTCCTCGAGGTCCGACCGTCGCTGTCCGACGCCCACCGAGGCGGCCGCAGCGTCGTGGCCCTCACGTTCGCCTCGGGGCGCAGGCTGGTCTACAAGCCGAAGGACCTGGGGACGGAAGCGGCGTACCAGCGGTTGCTCACCTGGCTGAACGAGCAGGGCGCGCCGCTGCCGTTCAAGGTGCTGACGGTGCTGGACCGCACGACGCACGGCTGGTCCGAGTTCGTCGAGCACCTCGCGTGCGAGGACCGGGAGCAGGGCCGTCGCTTCTACCGGCGAGCCGGGATGCTGCTGTGCCTCTGCTACGTGCTCGAGGTCACGGACTGCCACTACGAGAACCTCATCGCCCACGGGGAGCACCCCGTGCTCGTCGACGACGAGACGCTGATGCACCACCGAGCCGAGTCCGAGATCCCCGCCGATGACGACGCCCGTTCGACGGCGTTCGACCAGCTGTACCACTCGGTCCTGCGATCGGGGTTGCTCCCGCAGTGGGAGGTGGGCCCCGACCACAGGAGCGCGTTCTCGCTGAGCGGCCTGGGCGAGGCCGACGACCAGGACCTGCCCGCCCTCGGGCCGACGTGGACCAGGATCAACACCGACCGCATGGCGAAGGAACCGGGCGTGCCGCGCCGGGTCGTCCGCGCCAACGTCCCGCGGCTCGACGGCGCTCCGCTGAGTCTCCAGCAGCACGGCTCGGACGTGGTCGACGGGTTCCGGTCGCTGTACGCGTTCCTCCTGGACCACCGCAAGGCGTTCCTGACCTGCGATCCGCTCCTCGCGCTGGCACGCCAGCAGGTGCGCTACGTCTTCCGGCCCACCGGGATCTACGTGCGCCTGCTGCGCGGTCTGCACTCGGCCGGTCTGATGCGCGACGGTGCGGACCGGAGCATCGAGCTCGAGAAGCTGGGACGCCGGCACGTCCCGCCGCGAGAGCTGGTCCGACGACCCGACGAGCGCTCGCTGCTGTGGCCGGTGTTCGCCGCCGAGCGCGCGGCGATGGAGGTCTACGACGTGCCCTTCTTCACCGCACGGGCCAGCAGCGACGCCCTGGTCGTCGCGCCCGGGCACGAGATCGAGGGAGCCTTCGACGAGCGGAGCTTCGACCTTGTCGTGCGCATCGTCGAGGGTCTCGACCGCGAGGATCTCGAGCGGCAGGTCGCCTACATCGAGGCCACGCTGTACACCCACCTCGCCCGCGAGACCGCGGTTCCGAGACCTGTCGGACCCACGGACGACACCCCGGAGGACAGCCCGGAGGAGGTCACCGACGAGGCGTTCGTGGCGGCGGCGCTCGCACTGGCCGAGGCGATCCGGTCGGATGCCCTCCGAGCCTGCGACGGCAGCGCGTCCTGGATCGCGCCGCAGCTCCTGGTGCGGGCGAACCGTTACCAGCTGCAGCCCCTGGGCTTCGACCTCTACAGCGGGTCCACCGGCGTCGCGCTGTTCCTGGCCGCGGCGGAACGGATCGCCCCCGGCAGCGGGTCGGGCGAGGTGGCGCTGGCCGCCCTCGAGCCCCTGCAGAACGCTCTCGGCCGCCGGCCCGACCACTTCGCCGCGACGATGGGCCTCGGCGGTGCCGGCGGGCTCGGCTCGGTCGTCTACGGGCTCGTCAAGATCAGCAGTCTCCTCGACGAGCCGGCGCTCCTGCAGCACGCGCACCGCACCGCCGCCCTCGTCAGCGACGAGCTCGTGGCCCGTGACCAGGTGCTCGACGTCGTCGGCGGGGCGGCCGGCACCATCCTCGCGCTGGTGGCCCTGCACGAGGCCTCGCCCGAGGCCGACGTCCTCGCTCGGGCGGTGGCGTGCGGTGAGCACCTCCTGGCCACGATGAGGGTGACCGACGTCGGCGCCCGTGCCTGGGTCGGCGACAGGGGCCTGCGGAGCACGGGCTTCTCCCACGGGACGGCCGGCATCGCCTACTCCCTGCTGCGCCTGTACGAGCACACGCAGGACGAGCGTCTCCGCGCGGCCGCGGAGGAGGCGGTCGGTTACGAGCACACGCGCTACTCCCCCGAGCACCGCACCTGGGTCGACCACGGAGAGCTCGGCGAGCCGCTCCACCTCGTCCAGTGGTGCCGAGGAGCGGCAGGCATCGGTCTCGCTCGGCTGGCCGGTCTGGGCGTGCTCGACACCGATGTGGTGCGCGAGGACCTCGAAGCTGCGCTACGGGCGACCTCCGAGCACGGTCTGCGAGGCGTGGACCAGGTCTGCTGCGGCAACCTGGGACGGGCCGAGGTGCTCCTGTCCGCCGGGCGCCGCCTCCTGCGACCCGAGCTCACCCGTGCAGCCCGGGTCACGGCGTCCCGCGTGCTGTCCGGTGCAGAGCGGCGGGGCGGCTTCGTCCTGGACCCCAGGCTCCCGGGGCGGGTGCCCGCACCCCCCGGCTTCTTCCAGGGCACCGCCGGCATCGGCTATGCGCTGCTGCGGATGGTGCACCCCGACGCCCTTCCCTCCGTACTGGCGTGGGAATGACCGGCTGGGCCCGCGATCTCCCGCGGGCCCGACGACCTCACAAGAGCTCGGGAGGTGGGCCGGTGCTGATCGATCGGCTCGCGCTGCGCCGTGGTTCGTTGCGGTCCGCGCTGACCCTGATGGCGGTCGCCGGCACCGCCGTCGGGGTGCTCGAGATCGCGCTCACGCTCAGCCACGCCACGGAGCACGAGGTCCTCGCCGCGTCGCTGCCGGCGTCGGGGGTGGGTTTCCTGCTTGTCGGGACGCTGGCGTGGAGCCGGCGCCCGTCGAACCGAACGGGGCTGCTCCTCTGCGTGACCAGCCTGCTGATCCTCGGGGCGTCGCTCGTCGGCATCGGCCTGCCGGCACCACTCGAGCAGATCGGTCTGCTGCTCGGCGAGACGCCGATCCCGGCCGCCCTGCTCGTGGTGCTCGCCTTCCCGTCGGGGCGGGTGGCGACCCGCTTCGACCGGGGGCTCGTGGTCGCGCTGACGGTCGCGGTCGTCGTCCGGCAGCTGCCGGTGGTGGTCCTGCCCGGGTGGGACCTCGAGTGGCTGCGGACGGCCTGCTCCCTCGTCGGGTCCGCGATCCTCGTCGTCGCCGTGGTGCGCCTGGCACGGCGCATCCGTGCCGCTCCGACCGGGACCGGGGAGCGGTGGGTGCTGACCGCGGTCTACGGCTACGGCATGGCGCTGCTGCTGTTCCTGCCCTTCAGCGCCCGCGTGCTGACCCCGCTGCTCGGCCTCGGCGCCACGACCCTCGGGGCGATCCAGGCAGCCGGCCTCGCGGTGCTGCCGTTCGTGTTCGCCGCCGGGGTGCTCCGCGGTGGGTTCACCCGCACGGGCGACCTCGAGGACCTCGCCGCGTGGCTCGGGTCGCGCGGCCAAGTCGACGGCTCGGTGCGCGACCTGCTCACCTCCACCCTCGGCGACCCCTCGTTGGAGGTCCTGTTCTCCCGGCCCAGCACCGGACGCCTGATCGACGGCGACGGCCGGGCGGCCTCGCTCGACCTCGCCGTCGACCGGGGTGCGGTCCGCGTGCTCGGGCCCGATGGTGCGGACGCGGGGGTGACGCTGACGTACGACCGGGCGCTCTTCGGCGACCCGTCCCCGGTCGAGCAGGCCGGCCGGGTGCTGGCGGTGGCGCTGGAGCGCGAACGGCTCCGGGCCGAGCTGCTCGCCGAGCAGGAGGCGCTGCGCACCTCGCGCGCCCGGGTCGTCGAGGTCGCCGACGGCCAGCGCCGCCAGCTGGCCCAGGACCTGCACGACGTGCTGCAGAGCCGGCTCACCCTGGCCGCCCTGCACGTAGGGCGGCTGGCCGCGGTGTCGGGCGACGAGGCCACGCGGGTCGACCTCGACCGCCTCCGCCGCGAGCTGGACGTGCTGATCAACGAGTTCCGGCAGGTCGTCCACGGCGTCATGCCCGCCCTGCTCCTCGAACGAGGACTGCCCGCCGCCGCCGAGGACCTCGTCGACCGGCTGCCCGTGCTGGCCCGGCTCGAGGTCGTCGGGGCCGACGCCCTGCCGCCGGCGTTGGCCACCAACTCCTACTTCATCCTGGCCGAGGCCCTGACCAACGCGGTCCGGCACGCGCAGGCGACCGTGCTGCACGTCGTGGTGGCCCAGCGCGACGGGGCGCTGCACCTGTCCGTGTGCGACGACGGCGTCGGTGGGGCGCACCCCACCGGTGCCGGGTTGCGGGGCATCGCCGACCGCGTCGAGGCGCTCGAGGGCCGGCTCGACGTGCACAGCCCGCCCGGCGGCGGCACCAGGGTCGAGGTGACGCTCCCGTGCGCGTCGTGATCGCCGAGGACGAGTCCCTCCTGCGCCAGGGGCTCGTGCTGATGATGGAGGCGGCCGGCTTCGACGTCGTCGGCACGGCCTCGAGCGCACCCGGCCTGCTGGAGGCGGTCGCGCGGGAGCGGCCCGACGTCGTCCTCACCGACCTGCGGATGCCGCCGGGGCACGCCGACGACGGGCTCCGGGCGGCGATCCGGATCCGGACCGAGCACCCGGGCACGGGCGTGGTGGTCCTCTCCCACTTCGTCCAGCGACGCTACGCCGTCGAGCTCATCGGCACGAACCCCGCCGGCGTCGGCTACCTGCTCAAGCAGCGCGTGGCCGAGGTCGACCAGTTCACCGCCGACGTGCGCCGTGTCGCGGAAGGCGCGACCGCGCTCGACCCGGACGTCGTCGAGGCCATGCTCACCCGGGTCAGCCGGGCCGACAGCGCGGTCGAGCGACTGACCGGGCGGCAGCGCCAGGTCCTCGCCCTGATCGCCGAGGGTCGGACGAACGCCGCCATCGCCGAGCGCCTCGGGCTCACCGAACGCGGCGTCGTCGCGCACATCTCGAACATCTACGCCGAGCTCGGCCTGCCCGACGGCGCCGACAGCCACCGGCGGGTGCTGGCGGTGCTCCGCTACCTCGCCCGCTGAGCGGTCGCGCACGACCGCACCCAGGTCCACTTCCCGACCGGAGCCCGGTCCGCTGACAGGCTGGCCCGATCTTCCTAGCGTGGGACCACCGCACCCCGGACGATCGCGCGGCGTCGGGCGCTCACGAGAGGACACCCATGACCTCCGCTCCACCCGTGCGCCAGGTCGGAACTCCCTGCCCGACCTGGACACCGCACCGCCGTCAGGAGACCGCGACGGTCGGGGCCTCCAGGTGGATCTGGCTCGAGATGGACGAGGTGACCGTCTCGTTCTCGCAGTCCTTCGCCTGGAGCAGCTCCACCACCACGACGTCGACGGAGGCCACCACGTGCTCCGCCGTGGGGAAACCGCTCTCGGTGGCCGACTCCACTGCGGTCCACCCGGTCGTCCGCCTGACGCGCGACGTCGACGTCCGGGTCGGGAACCGTCACCTCGGGGTCAAAGCCCTGACCCTCACGCTGCGCAGACCGGACGCAGCGTGGGTTGGGTCGGCCGACCCCGTCTCCGCCAGCTGCTGACGCGGCGGCCTTCGTCGCCGTCGCCCCCGCCCTCCACGAACAGGACCCGCATCGTGCTCCGACCTCCTCACCGCCGCGGACGGGCCGTCGCCGCGTCAACGGCAGCGCTCGTGCTGCTCGCTGCCTGCTCGTCGTCCGAACCCCAGCCGGTGCCCGACAGCTCGACGGTCGTCCCGACGGCCTCGCCGAGCACCGTGGACCCGGAGCGGGAGGCGGGCCTGGATCGCAGCGCCGTGCTCGGACCGTTGGCCTTCCGTCCCCTAGCCCCTGTCGTCCCGGTGGTGGGCTCCGACGGGCTGCGCCACTACGCGTACGAGCTCACCGTCATCAACCAGAGCACGGGCACCGCCACCCTGACCTCCGTGCAACCCGTGACCGCCGACCGCTCCGACATCGGCGAGGACCTGCTCGGCGAACGCCTGGCGACCCTGTTCCGGGTGAACGGCAAGGACTCGAGCGAACCCACGCTGGCTCCCGGCGGAAGCGCGACGCTGTTCCTCGACCAGACCACCGACGCGGGCGCGTCCGTCCCGGACACGATCGAGCACCAGGTCCAGCTGACCTTCACCCCGGCCGCAGCCGGCCGGGAGAAGCCGAAGGCCAAGCGCATGGACCTGACCGGCGTACCCGTGCAGGTCGACACCCTGGCCCCCGTCGTCGTGTCGCCCCCGCTGCGCGGCAGCGGCTGGGTGGTGGGCAACGGCTGCTGCAGCCCGATCAACGCCCACCGAGGCTCGACCCTGTCGATCAACGGCGCGGTCTCCGTGGCCCAGCGGTTCGCCATCGATTTCGTGCAGCTGACCGACCAGGGTCGAGCACTCACCGGCGACGCGAAGAAGGTCGAGAGCTACCCCGCCTTCGGCAGGACCGTGTACGCGGCGGCGTCGGGCACCGTCGTCGGGCTCCGTGACGGGGAGAAGGAGCAGACCCCGGGCGCGCTGCCCGCCGACGCCACGATCCAGAGCGCCGACGGCAACTACCTGGTGATCGACATCGGCGGCGGGCGCTACGCGTTCTACGCGCACATGCAGCCCGGCACCATCAAGGCTCAGCTGGGCGACCGTGTGGAGACGGGGGACGAGCTCGGCCTCCTCGGCAACACGGGCAACACCGATGCGCCGCACCTGCACTTCCACGTCATGGACGGCCCGTCGCCGCTGCGGTCCAACGGGCTCCCATTCGTCTTCGACCACTTCCAGGGCCAGGGCGTGCTCTCCGACATCGACCGGAGCCTCGGCTCCCCGTCGGCCACGACGAAGGTGCCCGTCGACACAGCAGCAAGGGCCGGAGCGCACGCCGACCAGATGCCGCTCGGACCGGACCTGCTCGGCTTCGACCAGTAGCTTCGGCGAGTCCGCGCGAGGGGTGGCAGGTGCGGATCGGGTCCCCCTTGGCGGCACCTGACGTCGCGTGTGGCGGCCGGTGCCGGGGACTCGCCCGCAGCGCTCGTCCGCGAGGAGCTCGCGGACGAGGGCACCGGTACGACGTCCCGACACGACGGCGTCGGCGAGCCCGTAGCCCCATCCCGGGGTCTGCGCGAGGTTGCGAGCGGCGTGCGCGTCGTCGAGGATCGTTCCCGAGACCGGCCAGCGCTGCACCCACCAGGGAGTTCCGGGGACACGCACCTCCCCCAGTCCGAGCGCGCCCGGCTCGCGCGCCGTGACCTCCGCGAGCTCGACGTCCTCCAGGCCGTCGGCGAACTCGGAGCGCGCGTCGTCGTAGTAGCAGACCAGCGCCGCGAAGCCAGGCCCAGGGCCGCGCTGCTGCATCACGAGAGCGAACGCAGCGTCCGGCGTCACCGCGACCGGACGCGGCGGGCCGGCACCTCGACCGCGAAGGCGACCACGGTGTAGCGCCCGTAGCGCACCTGGTGCAGGAACGCGGCGTGCTCCGGGTCGACCGGCGTGACCAGGGTCCGCGCCTGCGTCGCCGGCGTGGCCACCACCACCGCCCGGGCGGAAGCATGGTCGGACACACCGGCGCGTTCGTACTCGGCCTCCACGAGGGACGGCCCTGGCACGACGCGCGTCACCTTTGCTCCGAGCACCAGGTCGGCCGCCAGGGGCTCCAGGTAGGCGTCCACCAGCTGCTGGTTGCCGCCGACCCAGCGATCGGGATACCAGTCGAGCCACGCGTCGCCCTGGCGCGCACGGGTGTAGGCGCTCATGTCGGCCGGATGGATCTGCTGGAAGAGCGCGCGCACCACGGCCGAGGCCGGCTCGGGCAGCTCCGCCACGTCGAGGCGGCCGGCGCGGTGCTCCTCGAGCGCCCTGCGCGACCGCTCAGGCAGCTCGAGGGCCTCGACCGGGCCCACGCCGAGCCGGCCGAGGCACGCTGCGACCCGAGCCGGATCTCCAGCGGAGCCCGCTCCGGCAGGCGAGCCTGCGGCGGTGTCGCGCCGTCGGGCAGCAGCCGCACGTCGAACGCGAGGCAGGCACCGAGGTCCACGGTGCCGCCGGGGCCTTCGACCGTCCGCACACGTCCGCCAGCACGCGTGTCGCGTTCCAGGATCTGCACGCCGAACCCGGCCGGTGCGTTCGCCGCGGCAAGGCCGCCCATGCCGGCACCGACGACGATCACGTCAGCTCGAGCGCGGCGCGTCACAGCGACGCCGAGCCCGGCCGCTGGCGACGACCACGAGCCCCTCCGCCCACGAGGTGGGCCCTGTCCCGTGCTGCACCAGGGTTCACCAGCTCTTTCACGATCTCACCGGTCGATGCGCCGGGCTTGAGGCCGGCCGTCGGGACACCGACCTGCTGAGTGGGCCAGTCACGAGGACGCGGGAAGGACCGCGCGGTGTGCGAACCAGTAGCGACCGGCTCGAATGCCTCTCCCTGGCGGGTCGAAGCTCGCCTCGACCAATCGAGCTCGACTCCGTCGGAGCAGTGTTCGCCGGCTTGCTTTCCCGGCGTTGTCGCTGTCGGCGAGCGGAACACGCCCCGCCGCCGGTCCGTCGCACGTTCCTGGTCGCCACGACGGCTATCGCGGCGCCGCTCGCCCCGGTCGTGCAGCAACGGCCTCGCCTCCCGTCCACGTCGCGTCCAGGCTGGTCATGACGCACGAGTCGCGCCATGATGCAGCAGAGGACGTCGGTCGTCCCGGAGGGAGTGCGTGATGGTCGCTCCTCCGACTGGCGAGCTGGCGGTCGTTGCGCCGGGAGCCGCGCTGCCGGACGGTCCGAGCCGGCGCGCGTACGTCATCGGGCTCCTGGTCTCGCTCTGCGCGGCGCTGGTCGTCGTGTTCGGCGTCCTCGACGTGCTGTCCGGCCAGATCCTGGACCAGCACGGCCTCAGCTGGCCGTTCTCGCTGCGCTTCGGTCCGTCGTTCCACCCGAACCTGACGGCACAAGCCTGGTCCGCGACCTACCCGACGCCACCGCCCGGGACCCTCACGTTCACCAGGCTGCTCGCTGTGCACCTGGGCGTCGACGTGGTCTACATCGCCGTCTACGCCACGCTCGCCGCGCAGGTGCTGAGAGCTCTGTCCCTGTCGAGCCGGGCGGCCTGGGCGCCGCTGGTGCTGCTCGTCGTCGCCGACGTGGCCGAGGACGTCCTCACCGTCGCTGCCGCCTGGGGCGGAAGTCATCGGGCCGGCGACGTCCTGCCGTGGCTGACGCTCGTCAAGTGGGTGAGCTTGCTCGCGCTGCTCCTGGTCGCCGCCCTCACGGTCCTCTTCCGCGGCAGCCAACCCGTCCGGGTGAACCGCGCGTCGATCGCACGAGCCTGGGAGGCGCTGGTCTTCCAGCGCGTCTCGTTCCTGCCCAGCCTGGTTCTCGGGATCTTGACCGTGCTGGCCGGTTCACCAGTCCTGGAGCAGCTGCCGGACGCACAACGGGCGTGGATCGATCACGGCCCATTCAGCCTGCAGGGCGGCTTCGCCGTGCTCGCGCTGGGCTTGGTCACGTCGTTGGTCTGGGTGGTCACCCGGATCCGGAACGCCTACTCCGTACGCTGCTGGTTCGCCACGGAACATCCGGACCCGCCACCCCCGCCCGAGAAGGCACGCCTGCGGGACTGGTGGTACGGCGGCGTGGTCGCGGTCGCACTCGGCGCCGTCGCGCTGGCCGTCAACGGTGCTGGCTGGAGCCCCACGGGCGCCGCGGACGTCGGCAAGGTCCAGCTCGCGCGGCTCACGGCATTCCTGGCCCTGCCGGTCGTGGTCGTCGGTGCCTCCGGCCTGATGCGGCTCAGGGAGTGGCTGAACCTCGCGGCTGGGCCGCCCGGCCTGCAGACCGACTACCTGCGACCGACGTCGGCCGACGCACTGAGGTCGAACGTCCTCGCCGGGAACATCGCCACCGCGAGCGTCGTCGTCATCGGCGGGCTGGGGCTGATCCGCGCGTTCACCCCGGTGGCCGTGCTCTACGACAACGTGCTGGCCACCGCGCGGCACGACCCGCAGACCATCTCGCTCGCGGGTGCCATCGCCTGGTTGCTGGCCGGCAGCGGCGCGGTCACCCTGCCCTGGGTGCTGCTACGACGTCGGGCTCACGAGCCGGTGGTCTCGCCCTGGTGGGCAGCGCAGCGGTCCGCGCGGGTCGGCCGGTTCGTCCTGGCAGCCTGCGGTGGCGTGTTCCTCGGGCTGGCGTTCTTCCCGACCGCTGCCGCCGGGTTGGGGCTCCCTGCGGTCGCCACCCTCAGCATCGGCGCACTCGTCGGCCTGGTGGCCGGGCTCGGCCTGATCGTCCAGGACCGACCACCCGCCGACGTGCTGAGCGCCCTCGGGCTGCGTCGGACCCCGCTCGTCACGGCGCTGGTGCTGACGGTGGTCGTCGTCGGTGCGGTGAGCGGGCAGGGCTCCATCCATCGGATCGACCCGGGGACGCCCGGCCGCCCGCAGCCCGCGCGTCCCACCCTCGACGACACCTTCCGCAGCTGGCTGGCCGACCCCGAGAGCTGCACGATCCCGGTGCCGACTGCGACCCGCACGACGCGCCGAGTGCGTCCGATGCTGATGGTCGCCGCCGAGGGCGGTGGGATCCGGGCCGCGTACTGGACCGTCCTGGGCCTCGCCGCCCTGGACGCGCGGACGCCGTGCGCAAGCCATGCCGTGCTCTTCTCGAGCGGGGCGAGCGGGGGGTCGGTGGGACTGACGGTGGCCCGGTTCAGCGGCCGGCGGGACGCCCCCCAGGTCGACCAGGCGGTCGCCGCCGTCAAGGTGATGTCCGAGCCGTCGACGCTCTCGAAAGCAGCCGACGGGATGTTCGTCCGCGACGTCCTGTACGGCGCGACCGGCGTCCCCCTGCCGGACATCGGGGGCGCCGGTCGGGCGTGGGACTGGAAGGACCGCGCGCGACTGATCGAGGACGGGTGGACCGCGTCGCACGCGCCCGCCGGCCTGGCCTGGGGAAGCCGCTCGTTCCTGGGCGACAGCGACCTCTCACCGGCAACGGGCGCCCTCGTCCTGAACTCCTCCGACGTCGGCGACAACTGCCGGACGTGGGTCAGCCAGATCTCTCTCGGCGACGACGCGGCAGCCCTGGACCGCGACATCACGCTCGACCCGAGCCTGACCTGCGACCGGGTCAGCGGGCCGGGCCCACGCACGACCGACCTGTTCTCCGCCTACGGGCCCGACGCCATCAGCGCCGGCGACCGTACCGACTGCCTCGGCGACGTCAAGGCGGTCACCGGCGCGCTGCTCACCGCGCGGTTTCCGTACGTCACGCCGGGTGCGGTGGTCGGGCCCTGCCCACGCCCCGACCGGGACCGTGACGGCGCGCGACCGTACTGGCCCGCGACCCAGCTCGTCGACGGTGGCTACCTCGAGAACACCGGGCTCGCCACGATCACCGACCTGGGACCCCGCTGGCTCGACCTGGTGCGGACGCACAACGAGATGGCCGCCCAGGCCGGCAGCTCCGAGCCCTTCGTCATGCCCATCGTGGTCTACCTCGCGAACGGCGACACCGCGCCGGCAACCCCGCGGCTGGACAAGGGACCGGCGAGCGAGCTGTCGCTCCCCATCTCGACGCTGAACCACGGCAAGGTCGCGCTCTCCGGGACCGGAGCGCTGCTGGCCCGGGCTCAGCAGACGGTCGCGACCAGCGCGTGGTGCCCGGCCGCGGGCGCTTCTGCGGCCAACAGCACGTGCGAGGCGATCGACGGGGCCTTTCCTCACCGCGTCGTCGTCGTCGACCGGCTCGCCGCGCTCGAGATCGACGCGCCGCTCGGCTGGACGCTCTCCGACTCCAGTCGGCGGACGCTCGAGCACGCGATGGATCGGCAGACGGAGGCTTCCTGCACGCCGTCGGACCCCCGACCGGCCCCGCCGAGCTGTGCGCAGCACCAAGTACCGCTCGGGGACCTGATCCGGTTGCTTGCCCATCCGCGGTAACCGATCGGTGAGAGGACGAGGACGCGGACGGCACTCATCACGAGCGAGGTACGGGTGAACCGGTATCGACGTCGTCAGCGGCCACGGCCGCGACTTGACGGTCGGACACGAGAACCACGGAAACAAAAGGGTCTACCGGACAGAGCCTCAACCCGTCCCGACCATGCCCGGGCGAAGTGATCCTGAAGTCGGACTCCGATCATCGGGCCGTCATCGCCATCGACGCCTGCGCAGCGACGCCGTGCTTTCGGTGGCCGCTGCTACACAATGCCTTGAGGGTGGAGCCTCGGGGATTCGAACCCCTGACCCTCCATGACATGGCATTCCCGCACGCACGGGATCGCTGGTTCGGCGCCTCCCCACGACCACCTGCGTCCGCCAGTGTCCGCCGCTGAATAGGGTCGTTGGCTGTCCGTTTGGCGGGCAGAACCTCTAGGAGTTCAGCGGTATCGAACACGGTCAGCATGCCGGCTTCCGCCGCTTGCCGAGCCGACCGATGTTGCGGCGCCGTGATCGGTGCGGCGAGCGGTGCTGAGCCGGCCATCGGCCGAGATCCGGGCCCGCGCTCGACGTCCAGGCACAAGGTGTTGATGTCGACATGGCTCATGCACTCGCGTCAGCGCGGAACACACCCGGCCTCGTCCGCGGCGCTGGGGCCGGCTGTGGGCTTCACCGGAGAGCACGGCACCGAGCTCAGGGGCAGCGGCTGAACAGCGCGGCTTTGTGCAACATCTCGGATACCGCGTCCGAGATGGAGCTCAGGGTCGACCACGGGCTCAGGCGTAGGCCTGCACCAGCCGTACCACTCGGACGGCATCGTCCTTCTGGTCGCGGCTCACCGGCACACTCACCAGAGGCACGCTCGCTGCCAGAACTTGGGTGGCGGTGCCGTGACCGGCATGGGTGACGACTACAGAGGCCTCGGCCAGGACCTGGCGATGCTGTTCAGTCCTCGGCCCGCTCGAGGAGCGCCATCATCCTCCACTCATCGAGCTGTGCAGGGTCGCGGCCGTCCTTCCCAGGGCGCCACGGGAGGTCTATCGTGCGGCTACGACAGGCCACCGTCTGCGCCTGCGGAATGAGCGTGCCGGATGATGTCTTGGGGGGCGACCAGGGACGACCGGGTGCTTGCCCGCACCAAGGTGTTGTCGCTGGCTATCGCACCGTTCCTGCTCGCTGCGTTCGTCGTGCTCTATCTCCTCCCAGGTCACACCCGCAGCCTCTTCGCCTGGACGATCTCGTCCTCCATGACCGCGAGGATGCTCGCCTCGGCCTACCTCGGCGGCGCCTACTTCTTTCTGCGACTTCTCTGGGGGAAGCGCTGGCACGAGGTGAAGACCGGGTTCGTGGCCGTCATGGTCTTCGCCACGCTTCTGGGCGTCGCAACGATCCTGCACTGGGCCACGTTCAACCACGGGCACGTGCCGTTCTGGATCTGGACGACCCTGTACTTCGCCGCCCCGTTCCTCGTCCTGGGGGCGTGGCTGACCAACCGCCGCTTCGCCGCCCCGGTCGAGCCCGGTGAGCGGCGCGTCGGGCGGATCGGCCGGTGGGTCGTCGGGTCGGTCGGTCTCTTGGCCCTCGTCCAGGGCCTCGTGATGTACCTCTCGCCGGCCACGATCATCCCGATCTGGCCCTGGCCGCTCACCCCGCTGACCGCCCGCGTGGTGGGTGCCATCTTCTGCCTGGGCAGCGCCGGCTTGGCGGTGCTCGTCGACCCGCGCTGGACGGCCCTCAAGCTGATGATCCAGGTCGCCATCGTGATGATCGTCTCGATGGTGGTCGCAGCCGTCCCAGGTCGGGCTGAGCTCAAGCCCGACCGGCCACTGACCTGGCTGCTGATGGCTGGCTTCCTCGGTGTCCTGGCCGCGGCCGTCTGGTGGTACGCGGTCGAGTTGCGGGAGGAGAGGCACCCGGCTCGATCATGTTGAGTCCAACCAACGGCGGAGCCGGTCTGCCACGCTCAGCTCAGGGCAACGGCCCGGCCGGGTGACCGTTCGATTTCTCGACCATCTGAATCGACCCGGCGGCTCCGTCGACGGTGACGAGCTGCCCTGAGGTGATCCGGGTGGTGGCGTCAGGGACCCCGACCACGGCAGGGATCCCGTACTCCCTCGCCACGACGGCGCCGTGCGAGTTCGACCCGCCCATCTCCATGACCAGCCCGCCCGCGGTCAAGAACAGCGGGGTCCACCCCGGGTCGGTGGAGGGTGCCACCAAGATCTCCCCCGGTTCCAGGTGCGCACCGACGGGATCCAGGACCACCCGCGCCCGCGACGTCACCACCCCCGCCGACGCCGGGCTGCCCACCAGAGCACCCTCCGCGGGCTCGACCCGCCCGACTGCTTCTGGCTCCGTACCGTCAGAGAGCAGCAGTCGGGGTATGTGGCGACGGCGCAGCTCGAGCTCGTAGTCCGCCCTGCGTTGCTCGACCAGCGCGGACAGGTCCTCCCCGCCCAGTCCTCGTCGCGCCTCAGACAGATCGAGGAAGAAGATGTCGTCGGCGCGGGCAATCCGCCCTTCGTCCGCGAGGGCCTCCCCGACCAGGGCCAGCTGCTGGCGCACGGCTGCCAGGGCGAGGACGAGCAGGAACTTCGGCCGCTCCCTCAGGCCAGCCAGCTGGCGTGTCCGCCGAAGCCCGAACTCGACCACCTGGGCTCGGACCCGGCCCCGGCGCCGCATCCGCGCCACCAGCTCGATCATCATCGCCTCGGCCTGTTCGATGCCCTCCGCGAACTGGGCGGAGGGTGATCGGGCCTCATCGGCTTGGCGGAGGTAGTTCTTGATCACGCCGAGCAGGTGAGACGGGTCGTCTGACCAGCGGGGCATACCCGTGTCGATCTCAGCGACCGCCCGATGGCCGTAGGTCACGAGGAAATCGGACAATCCCGCCTGCACCGTCTGCGGCAGCCCACCCCGGTGGAACGCGTCGGTCAGCTCCGCCACGGATCCCGAGCCCACCAGGCGGCCCGCATCGTGATCAAGTCGGATGCGTTGCGTCAGCTCCCAGAGCTCCAAATCCATCTCGGTCGTCACGTTGTGCGGAAGTCCGCGCAGGATCGACTGAAGCTCTCCTGGTCGCACCAGGTCGCCCAGCAGTCTTCGCGCCAGTCCCAGCAGCGCGAACCCTGCCAGGGGATACGAGACCACCGTCGGCATCAGCAAGAAGATCCGGCCCGACAGCTGCCGCTGGACGTGATCGAGACGTTCCTCAGGCGTGGCCGCTGCCGGCGACACGAGCTCGTCGCGCAGACGCGCCTCCACCGCGTCGATGGCGCGATAGGCCCTGGTCGGGCTCAGGGTGGCCAGCAGAATGCGGCCAGGCACACGGGCGCGCAGCACGATCCGAGCCACCGGCCGCAACGTCCGCACCGGTGAGGTGGGGAGCAGCGCCAGGCGAGGATCGGAGCTGAGCGCTCGGACAACGGCCGCAGCCCGAGCCTCCATCACCCCGAAGACGGCCAGCATGGCGTGGCGGCCGATCCGGTTGCGCACCACCGCTGTCACGTCCACGAACAGCCGCTGACCGATCGACTGGTAGGCGGCCGGCCCTCGAAGCGGGTCGGGCGGCGGGTGCCCGGCGGCGGAGGCGATGGAGCTGGCGATCAACCGGAACGCAGCCAGGCCCATCGGCGTGATCGGACGGGTCAGACCCTGCGCCAGGCTCAGGCACAGGTACGCGCGGGTAGTGCCCCCTCCGACGGCGTCGGGCAGCGGGTACAAGGTGGTGATCGGTCGGGCCTGGGTCAGCCACAGCCGGCCGGACCCGTCGACGGCCCACTCGATGTCCTGGGGCGAGCCGTAACGAGCTTGCACCTGCTGTCCCACGTCGGTCAGCGCGACAACTTGCTCGTCGCTCAGCGTCGGGAGACCCTCACCGTCCTGCTGCTCGACCCGTTCGACACCACCGCCGGTCCGCGCACGGAACACGCACTCGCTTGTCGCCGATCCGACGCGTGAGGACCACACCGCTGGCGGAGTCGACCACGAACTGGTCCGGGTTCACGGCGCCCGACACCACCGCCTCTCCCAGGCCTGGGCTGGCGTCGATCACACTGTGGTGCCGGGTCCCCGTCACCGGGTCCGCCGTGAACAACACACCGGCCGTAGCGGCCTGCACCATCTCCTGAACGACCACCGCCAGCCGCACCGAGGCCTGGTCGATGCCGTTCCGAGCCCGGTAGTCGACCGCCCGGTCGGTCCACAGCGAAGCCCAGCAACGGCGCACAGCCTCGACCACCGCATCGCCGCCGATGACGTTCAGAAAGGTGTCTTGCTGCCCGGCGAAGCTGGCGAACGGCAGGTCCTCCGCGGTGGCCGAGGACCGGACCGCCACCGCCACGTCCGGACCCAGTGCTCCGTAGCCCTCCAGCACCCTCTCGCGTACCTCGACCGGGACCGACGTCGCCAGGATGATCGCCCGCACCCGCTCGGCCACGGCGGCAGGGTCAACACCCACGGCCAGATCCGCCAGCAGAACCTCGACACGGTCACCGACCGCCAGCTCGTACGCCTGCGTGGTGACGACGAACCCCCGCGGTACGGAGAACCCTGAGGTGGTCAAGATCGCGAGATTGAGCGCCTTGCCGCCGACGGCAGCGAGCGAGCACGGCTCAGCATCATTGATCGACACCACCAGGGCCATGTCTCACCCTAGGCTCTGCGCGTCGTCGCCGAGATGATCACCATGAGCCGCAGCGGCGGCCCGCTCAAGCCGCCCGGACCAACCCCCAAGCTCCCTACGCCTCAGTCGTTGCAGGATCAACCGGCGTGCCCCAGCGCTGAACGCCTACCGCTTCCATGCCCTCGCCTGACCGACTGCGTGCCCACCCGAAGTGTCCGCACGCTCGTCGGCCCGTTGCAAGGAAGTCTTCTCCTGGCCTCGTGCGGGCTCTGGTCAGCCGTGCGGGTCTGCCCAGATCACGGTGGTGTCCTGGTCGGCGATCTGGCCCCGGTCCAGGTGCAGGGCCGTCCGGAAGATCATGTTCCGCCCGTGAGGGTGCCAGATCACCTCGGTCAACAAGATGCCCTCGGCATCGCAGGTCACGTTCCCCAACCGGTAGGCGCCGTGTGCGAACTCGAGCTGCTGAAGCCACGCCGAGATCGCGTCTTTGCCGTGGTAGATCTCGTTTGACCCCGTCGGGCCGCTGCCAGCGACCGAGGCGCGCTCGTCGCGACCATCCTGCAGCGCGACTACCTCTCCCGCGCGAAGGTCGACGGCCCATTCAGGCGTCCGGCTCCCACGACGCGCCCGGATCCTCGCGACAGCCGCTGTCGACCCGACGCACGACGTAGCCGCGCCGCCGATCGGCCAGCTCAGCTGGGCGAACGTTCGTCGAGGCACATGATGTTGCCCTCGCTGTCTGTGAACCACGCGACTCGGGTGTCACCGACAGACGCGATCTCGCCGTCCCAGTCGACACCTGGGAGGTCGTAGTGTTCAAAGGTGACGCCCGCCTGGCGGAGGCTCTTGACCGTGGCCGGGAGGTCGGCGACGTCCCACTGGGCAACGGTGTGTTTGCCGGTTCCTGCGGCGCCCGTCTCGTAGACCTGGAACCACGACCCGCTGGGCGTTGGAAACCTGATCGACCTCGTCTGCTCGTCCGCCGTCGACGGCGTCAGTCCCAGCTTCTCCGTGTAGAAGGCGCGTGCGCGCGCCAGATCCGCCGCCGGGATGTTGACGTGAACCTCACAGTTCTCCAGCATGAGCTGACCCCCGATGTCAAGTGCCTGTCCACGGACGCTACTCCCCACGACACGGGGCGCGCCAGACGCGGAGAAGCCCGTTCTTCACACGACCGTCAAGGTCAGGTCTGCTGAGACCCGCACGAGTGCCCCAAGTCCCTGGACATGATGACCGCCCACAGCGCCAGGCTGCTTGGCGGTGGCCGCCGGATACGGTTGGTTGACTTCTTCCAGGAACGGATCAAGTCGACCGTTCGATTCGTCAGGCAAGAGCGCCTTGACTAGGCCACGTCCTCCGATGAGATCGGACATACGGCTGCGCGAAGGCGAACTCGAGACCGGCGCCCAAGCAAACTCGATCCCGGTGGCTGTCAGCTAGGCTCCCCCTACTACCCGGGGACCTTGATCAACAGTTGTGATCGATGGTTGAACTACCTTCGACCAAGTCTTTCACTGTGGAGCTTGAGGGATTCGAACCCCCGACCTCTTCCATGCCGTGGCACTCAACCAGGCTCGAACTGCGGGCCCGACGCCTCCCCCACGGCCGCCAACGTCCGTCGGCGTCCACCGGCGACAGTGGGCCGCTGGCTAGCAGTTTGGCTAGCAGCACTCAGAGAGGTCACCGATTCGAATGCACGCGCTGAGCCTGTCTTGTTCGAGGTCATCGAAGACCGAGCAGAACGTCGCGCGGGTAGTGCAGTCGTGACACGTTGGCTGTCACCTGATCCGGGCGCTGACACCTTGCCCGGCACGGATCGAATCAGAAGCCAGCCCTGAGCTTGTCAGCCCGAGCGCGAGATAGTTGACCACTTGGATGGCAACGGACATCGTCGTCGTCCGGCGCGGCGCATCCAACTTGTCAGGTATGCCATCCAACTTGTCAGCGGGTCCTCTCGAGTCCGGAGCGGAACACGGCGAGGTCGTCGTACGTGGCCATCTCGTCGGCGACTGAGAGGCATAGGACGAGGTCGGCAGCGGAGCGACGGCGATGGGAGAGGGAAACGATGAGAGACAGCTTCACGGGGGCTCTGAGGGCGGAGAACGAACAGACGTGGTCCGAGGCGGTGCAGCACCGGTTCGCCCGCGAGCTGTGCGACGGCACCATCGCTGATCCGGTGATCGCCGGTTACCTGATTCAGGACCATCGCTTCCTGGACAGCTTTCTGGTCCTGGTAGGGGCGGCGATCGCCAGTGCTGACAGGTTCGAGGCGAGGCTGCGGCTGGGGAGGTTCGCCGGTGAGATCTCCGGCGACGAGAACACCTACTTCCTCCGAGCGTTCGCGTCGCTCGGCGTCAGCGAGCTGCAACGGGACGCGGTCCCGGACACGACCGCCACGGCGGGGTTCAAGAAGCTGTTCCGAGAGGCCGCGGCCACCCGCGACTACGCAGTGATCCTCGCGGTCCTCGTGGTCGCGGAATGGCTCTACCTCGACTGGGCGAGCCGCGCGCCGGACCCGCTGCCGGAGAACTTCGTCCACGCGGAGTGGATCACGCTGCACGACGACCCGTCGTTCCGCGAGCGTGTCGGCTTCCTCCGCAACGAGCTCGACCGCGTCGGCCCCGAGGACGCCGGCCGGGCGCGGGACTACTTCCGACGGGCGGTCACCCTCGAGCTCGCGTTCTTCGACCTCGCGTACGAGCAGCCGTTCCCACGCTCGGCGTGACGGCCGCTTCGAACGGATGGCCGAGGTGGCTGGCGGGACCTGCACGGCGCTGTGGAACCCGAGTCGTGTGAGCCGAGGATCTGGCTCGTGCTCCGTCTCGACGGAGAGGCCGTTCAGTGGCTCGACCAGGGAACAGCCCCTCCCCCGATTCTCGCCGGAGATCGGGTCCGGGGCTCATGATCAGGTCAGGCAGCCCGGCGACCTTGAAGAACGGTGCGCACTACCTCGACACTGCGGCGCAGGACCGAGCTGGACGAGACGCTGTCCGGCTATCCGGCTATCCGGCTATCCGGCCTCGGCCTGCGGGTGGCGGCCTGCGCGGACGCCGCACCGGTCATCGAGCCTCGAGGTGGGAGGTGTCGTTGAAGGAGCGGAGAACAGCGTCAGTCCCGGCGTAGGTGATGCGACAGAGGGCGGCGGGCGAGAGCTCCATGGCGAAGAACGCCGTCGGCGGCGCGCTCAAGGCGTGAGCGGTGAACGCCTTGATCGGGGTGACGTGGGAGACGACGAGGACGGCGGCGTCGGGATGGCTGCTGGAGATTCGGTCACCGGCAGCGGCGATGCGGCGCAGGAGCCCCGCGAAGGTCTCCGAGCTGCCCGTCGGTGCCGCGTCAGCGGAGGTTCTCCAGGCGGCGAGGTCGATCGGGTGGCGTTGCTCGACCTCGGCGAAGGTGAGCCCTTCCCACTGGCCGAAGTCCATCTCCCGCAGATCGCCGTCCACCTCGACCGGGAGGTCGAGGGCGGCGGAGACGATGTCGGCGGTCTCGCGGCAACGACGCAGCGGCGAGGTGAGGATCGTGGTGAGGCCGGCGCCGGCCAGGAGGTCGGAGTGGGCGGCCTGCTCGGCCTGGCTTCGTCCGATGTCCGAGAGGCCTGGGTCGTCGCTGCCGGTCCCGGAGAAGCGACGTTGCGGGGTGAGCGGAGTTTCACCGTGGCGCAGGAGCAGCAGGTCGGTGGTGGGTGCGCGGTGGTGGGCGGAGGACCAGCTGCTGTGCCGGACGGCGTTCATCGTCCGCCTTCCTGCGACCAGCCGAGCAGCGCGGAGAGCTGACCCGGGAGGGTCATCGGGTTGAACGGTGTGCGGAGGATGCCGCTGATGCCCGGGTGGGCCTGATCGAACTCGTGGCAGACGTTCTTGGCGGTCAGCAGCACCACGGGCAGCGTGCACGTGGCGTCGGACTGACGCAGCCGGCGCACCAGAGACAGGCCGTCGACACCGGGCATCATGACGTCGAGCAGGACCGCGTCCGGAAGCTCACCCTCATGCAGGGAAGCCAGGGCGGCGGGCCCGGAGCTCGCGGCCTCGACCGTGAAGGCGCCGACGACCTCGGCAGGTCGGGACGAGCTCGCGGATGTGGTCATCGTTGTCCACGACGAGGACGCGCCGGCTCATCCCCGTGTCCTGTTCGACAGGAGCACGGGGAAGTCGCGAAGGGCGACGGCCGTGGCCACAGCAGCGACGGCGGCCTCGTGGCCCTTGTCCTCGGTCGAGCCGTCGAGCCCGGCGCGGTCGAGGGCCTGCTGCTCGTCGTCGCACGTCAGCAGCCCGAAGCCGACCGGTACGCCGGTGCTGACTGCTACCTCCGTGAGCCCGTTGGTGGCGGCCTGGCAGACGTAGTCGAAGTGCGGGGTGCCGCCGCGGATGACGACGCCGAGGGCGACGACGGCGTCATGGTGGGGGGCGAGGCGGGCTGCGGCGACGGTGAGCTCGAAGCTGCCGGGCACCTCGACGAAGCGGACATCGGTCACGCCGGTCGCAGCCAGGCCGCGGCGCGCGCCGTCGATCAGCCCGTCCATGACCGTGCGGTGCCAGGATGCGGCGACGAGCGCGACGCTCAGGCCTCGTCCGTCGACGCTGAGGGTGGGGGATCCGTCTTTCATCGTGCACCTCGGGGTGTTGCGGTCAGGTGTGGTCGGGGTGAGGGCTTCGGGCCAGTCAGTGCAGCGCCGGCATCGAGCTGGTGGCCCATCCGCTCGTGCTTCGTGCGGAGGTAGCCGGCGTTGGCCATGGTCGGCGGCGTGACCACCGACTCGACGGCCGACACCTCGATCCCGTGCCGGCGCAGCCCGTCGACCTTGACGGGGTTGTTGGTCAGCAGCCGGACAGCGTCGACGCCGAGGTCGACGAGCATGGCGGCGCCGGCCCCGTACTCGCGAGCATCAATCGGCAGGCCGAGGGCGGTCTGGGCGTCGACCGTGTCCAGGCCGTCGTCCTGAGCGGCGTAGGCACGGAGCTTGTTCAGCAGCCCGACACCGCGACCTTCGTGCCCGCGCAGGTACAGCACCGCCCCGCCCTCGGCAGCGACCCGGCTGAGCGCAGCCGACAGCTGCGGCCCGCAGTCGCAACGCTGGGAGCCGAGGGCCTCCCCGGTCAGGCACTCCGAGTGCAGCCGCACCAGGGGCCGGTCCGCCGGCAGCCCGCGGGGGCTGATCAGCGCCAGATGCTCCGCGCCGGTCAGCAGGTCGCCGTAGCCGACGACGGTGAAGACGCCGTGCTCGGTCGGGAGGGTCGTCTCGACCACTCGCGCGACCCGGTCGTGCACCGCGCGCCAGGCGACGAGCTGCGCGATCGACAGGACCGGCAGATCGTGCTCGCCAGCGAGGTCGAGCATCTCGGGCAGCCTCATCATGGTGCCGTCGTCACTGACGAGCTCGGCGATCGCGGCCACCGGCTGCAGGCCGGCGAGACTGCAGAGGTCGACCGCCGCCTCCGTGTGACCCCGCCGCTCCCGCGTCCCACCTGGCCGAGCACGCAGCGGCACGACGTGGCCGGGCCGGATCAGGTCCGCAGCGGTGGTGCGGCTGTCGGCGAGGGTCCGGATGGTGTGGGTACGGTCGGCGGCGCTGATGCCCGTGGTCACGCCGGCCCGCGCGTCGACGGTGACCGTGTACGCGGTGCGCAGCGGGTCGGCGTTGTCGGCCACCATCAACGGCAGACGCAGCTCGTCCGCCCGGGCCTGCGTCATCGGCGCGCACACGTAACCCGACGAGTGCCGGATCGTCCACGCCATCCACTCCGCGGTCAGCGTCTCCCCCGCCAGGACGACGTCGCCCTCGTCCTCCCGGTCGGCGTCGTCGGTCACCAGCACCGGGCGCCCGGCCCGCAGGGCGTCCAGGGCGTCCTCGACGGTCCAGGCCCGCGTCGACGCGGTCATCGGGCGACCACCGTCGCCGCGGAGCGGCCCGGGTTCTGCAGCAGCCGCTCGACGTACTTGGCGATGAGGTCGACCTCGAGGTTGACCGTGTCACCCACCTGCTTGGCGCCCAGCGTGGTCAGGGCGAGCGTGGTCGGGATCAGCGAGACCTCGAAGAAGTCGGCGCCGACGGCCGACACCGTCAGCGAGACGCCGTCGACGGTGATCGACCCCTTCTCCACCACGTAGCGGGCGAGGTCGGCCGGCAGCCCGACCCGGACCACCTCCCACCGCTCCCCCGGCGTCCGGCTGACCAGGGCGGCGGTGCCGTCGACGTGGCCCTGGACGATGTGGCCGCCGAGCCGGTCCGTCGCCGCCATCGCCCGCTCGAGGTTGACCGGGTGCCCGACGACGAGGGCGCCGAGGCTGCTCCGGTTCAGCGTCTCGGCCATCACGTCGAAGGCGAGCACGTCCTGTCCGTGCTCGGTGACGGTGAGGCAGACGCCGTTGACCGCGATCGAAGCGCCGTGGACGGCATCCTGGCTGACCTTCGAGCCGCGGACGCTGAGGACAGCTGAGTCGCCGTGCTGACGGAGGTCGACCACCTGGCCGAGCTCCTCCACGATTCCGGTGAACATGTTCAAGATCCTTCGCTGGTGGAGATGGGAGTGGCCCGGACCCGCAGGTCGGAGCCGACGGTGGTGGCCTCGTCCAGGCGCAGGTGCAGCGCCTGTCCAAGGGTCGAGATGTTGAGGTCGGCGACGGCCGAGCGCCCGGAACCGAGCAGCGTCGGAGCCAGGTAGGCCACGACCTCGTCGACCAGGCCGGCCGTCAGGAACGCGGCGGCGACCCTGGGGCCGCCCTCGAGCCACACCTGTCGCACCTCGCGTCCCGCGAGCCCGCGCAGGACGTCGGCAGGATTGTGGGTGCGGGCGTGCCAGGTGGCGGCGGAGTCGTCGAGGACCCGAGCAGTGGCTGGCAGGTCACGCCGTCCCATCACCACGCGCAGCGGTTGCCGGGCGAGAGGAGTCCCGTCCGGGTGGCGGACGGTCAGTCGAGGGTCGTCTGCCAACGCGGTGCCGGTGCCGACCAGGATCGCGCCGGCCTCGCTGCGGAGGCGGTGCACGTCGGCGCGGGCCTGCGGACCGGTGATCCACCGGCTGCTGCCGTCCGCCGCCGCCGAGCGTCCGTCGAGCGTCGCGGCGAACTTCCACACCACCCGCGGGCGGTCGTGGGTGACCGCGAACGACCAGGCCCGGTTGAGCGCGGCCGCTTCCCCGGCAAGCAGAGCAGCCTCTACCGTCACACCAGCCGCCCGCAGCGCGGCGGCCCCGCCCGCCGCCTGCGGATTCGGGTCCGCCTGTGCGTAGACCACCCGGGCTACCCCCGCCGCTGAGAGCGCGGCCGAGCACGGACCGGTCCGACCGGTGTGGCCGCACGGTTCCAGCGTCACCACCGCAGTACCGCCCCGGGCGGCTGGTCCGGCCTCGGCGAGGGCCACCACCTCCGCATGCGGAGTACCTGCGCCGAGGTGGTAGCCACGGCCCACGACCTTGCCTTCGACGTCGGTCACCACCGCCCCGACGCGCGGGTTCGGGTCAGCGACTGGTCCCTGGCGGGCAAGAGACAGGGCGTCGCGCATCAACCGCTCGACGTCTGCCCGTTCATTCATCCGTGTGGTCCCCTCGTGCTCAGCCCTGACAGGCGAGCTCCGGGGACGACAGGTACAGCCCAGCGACGCCACCCGCTGCTGCACGGGCGAACGCTCTGAACTGAACACAAGCCACGCCAGAGGTCGCGGGGGTCGCCGAAGCAGAACCACCGCAGCCCTGAACAGGACCTGCGCACGTGCTACCTACCATCCGGACTTTCACCGTCGGTCCTGGAGTTCCACCAGGTCAACCGGCTGCTGGCTGCAGACGGGTCGCGGACTGTCACCGCCGGTTCGGAGTTGCACCGACCCCGGAGCACGTACGTCAAGTCTGCCATCGCCGGTCAAAGGGCCTGAGCCTCGACGAGCGACTCGGCCTTGTCGGCCATGCCGACCTTGTCAGCGATCAACCGGTCTTGACGCCGCTACGGTTCGGGAGAGGCCAGGTGCTCCTCGGGGATGACGTCAGCGTCGTCGCGGGAGCAGCGCAGGTCGGGCGTTCGTGTGGTCGAGCCGATACGAAGCGTGGTCACGCTGCGGTGCTTCACCCGTTCAACCCCAGTCAGCGCCGCCGTCAGCGAGGAAGTCACAGGAACGGAAGAAGCCACCCATTCGATTCATCACGCGGTAGCGCTGTGACCAGGACAGACGGTCTACCGCATTCGAACGCTGCGGTGGCGTGGAGGGCAGGATCTTCGCCGCTTCGGCAGCCGAAGTCGATCCCGTCGACTGTCAGAGCCACACAGCGGCTTGGTCAAGAGCGGCGTTCGATCCGTCACACAGCCGCTGACCTGGCCCTTTATTGTGGAGCTTAGGGGATTCGAACCCCTGACCTCTTCCATGCCATGGCATTCCCGCACGCTCAGATTTCCGCGCTCGCGCCTCCCGAACGGCCGTCGACGTCCACCGATGTCCACCCCCGACCGGAGGCCGTTGGCTGTCAGTTTGGCTGTCACGACGGACGCCTGCTTCACCAAATCGAACGCCTGACCCCTGCCTCTCCAAATCACAGTAGCGAGTCTCTCGATCGGTGGACAGCAGCTCGCGTTGCGACGTTGCCTTTCGGACCGGGTGGGCAGTCCAGCTCGTAGGTCAGTCTCTGGAGATGATCCGGTCCGCCACCCGCCACGCGTTGGCCATCAACGTCAGGGTCGGGTTGGCCCCGGTGGCGGTCGGCAACGGCCCGCCGTCGACCACGAACAGGTTGTCGACCTCGTGCGCCCGGCAGTTCGCGTTCAGCACCGAGGAGCTCGGGTCGTGGCCCATCCGGGTCGTGCCGTGCTGGTGCGAGCAGTTGCCGGTCACGCGGGTGGGATACACCTTGTCCACCGTCGCAGCGCCGGCCGCCTCGAGGATCTCGCCGCAGCGGTCGACCAGGAAGCGGCCCTGGGTCAGGTCGTTCTCGTGCGTCTTGAGCGTCAGCCGAGCCACCGGGAATCCCCAGGCGTCCGTGACGTCGGGGTCGAGGTCGACCCGGTTGTCGTGCTGCGGCATGTCGTGCAGAACCATGGCGACCGCCATGCTGTGGCTGAACAGCTCGCGGTCGACCTTCTTCGCCTCGGCCCCCCAGGTCGGCCGACCCGGCAGGTGCCAGTTGATCGGCAGGGGGATACCGACGCCGGCGGCCGCGATGTGACCGCCGCTGACGAAGTCGCGCGACGCGTCGTGGTTGTAGAACTGGAACGAGCTCGCACTGACGTAGCCGCCGCCGGCCCACGCGTTGATCGGGTCCGCGAACGTGCCGACCGACGCCGAGTACTCGTGGAACGTGACGTTGCGGCCCACCAGGTCGCTGCCGTTGGCGAGGCCGTTGGGGAAACGGCTGGACTGCGACATGAGCAGGAGCCGAGCCGACTCGATCGCCCCTCCCGCCAGGATGAACACGTCGGCCTCCTGCTCGACGGTGTTGCCGTCGGCGTCGACGTAGATCGCGGCCCGGACCCGGCCCCGGCTGTCCAGCACGAGCTCGCGGACGTACGACTCCGGCCGCAGGTCGTAGCGGCCGGTGGCGACGGCGTCCGGGATGAAGACGTTGAGCGCGCTGGAGCGGGTGCCGCTCGGGTCGCCGTGCTGCTGGGCGAAGGCGCTCAGGACGGTGGCCGGGCGACCGTTGAAGGGCTGGGACAGCGCGGCCTGAGGGGTGGGGAACGAGTTCCACCCCAGGTTCGCGCAGCCCTTGTGGAACTTCTCGGCGTAGCGGGACTGCGGCATCGGCGGGCACGGGTAGCCCTGGCTCCGCCACCCCTCGTACGCGTTCGCCCCCGCCTCGCCGGAGACCCCGAAGGCCCACTCCACCTTCGAGTAGTAGGGCTCGAGGTCGTCGTAGCTGATCGGCCAGTCCACCAGGGAGGTGCCGGGCACCTCCCCGGCAATGCTGCGCAGGCGGAAGTCCTCCGGGGTGAACCGGGGCAGCCAGCCCTGCCAGTGCACGGTTCCGCCGCCGACCATCTGCGGCACCGGGCAGAAGAGCTCCTCGTGGGCCTGCTCGTCGGCCGTGGTCCGGACCGTACGCGGGTCCTGCGCCGGGTCGGGCCACAGGTTGTAGCGGTTGACGTTGGCCAGCTCGTCGCCGCCGAACGTCTCCTTGGTCCGCCAGGGCCCCTTCTCCAGGGCGACCACCGAGCGGCCGGCCTCCGTCAGCACCTTCGCGGCGGTGGCACCGGTGGCACCGGCGCCGACGATGCAGACGTCGACCCGTTCGGGCTTGCGCACGGGCGTGCTCATGACGCGTCCTCCTGGCCGTTCAGGCCTTGTTGCTGTTGGTCTGGCTGTCGGTGCTGCGTGGGATGGCGGCGGTCGTCGGCGAAGTAGTCCAGCGTGCTGTAGCGACCGGAATGAACCTCGGCCAGCGAAGCCGGTCCGGGGAACCCGATGACCTGCCAGCCGACCTGGTCCCGGTTGCCGCCGTAGATCGGGTCGGACAGGAAGCCCTGGCGCGTGTGGGTGACCAGCAGGGAGAAGAAGTCCAGCTCGGACTCCGCGTTGGTCTGCTGCAGGGCGGGCTCGATGCCGTATGGGACCTCGGGCTTGGCCAGCTGCGGCCCGGCCTCGACCCCCCGCTCGAGCGCGGTCAGGATCCGGTCCTGCTCAGCCTCCGTCAGCTCGACGAAGTCGACGTCGGCCAGTGCCTGGGCCTGTCGGTCCAGGTGGCGTACGCCGTCGTCGTACTTCTGTCGGGCCAGCTCGACCCGTCGCGTCCAGGCGACCGCGCTGCGCCCCGACAGCTCCTCGAAACCGCTACCGTCCGGCTTGGCGTAGATGAAGTCGATCCCGGACAGGTAGCGGTCCACGAAGTCGACCGTGCCCGCCTCTCGGGCCCCCGGAAGGTCGTCGGTGGGGATGATGCGGGCCATCGCCGCCTCGACGGTGGCCCGCTGGTGCTGGTCGAAGTAGGTGTTGGTCTTGGTCGTCGTCTCGGTCATCATCACTTCTTCCGCGCCAGGGCGACGGCCAGGATGATGATCACGCCGCGCACGACCTGCTGCTGGCTGGAGTCCAGCCCGGCCAGGATCAGACCGTTGTTGATCAGACCGATGAGCAGCGCGCCCATCAGGGTGCCGACCACCGAGCCGGCGCCTCCGAACAGGCTGGTGCCGCCCAGGATCACCGCGGCGATGGCCGACAGCTCGTCACCGGAGCCCCACTGGAACCGCCCGGACTCGAGCCGGCCGGCGTAGAGCATGCCCGCCACCGAGGCTACGACGCCGGAGAGGAGCATCACCTGGAACTTGATCCGCTTGGTGTTCACGCCGGTGAACTGGGCCGCCGTCCGGTTGCCACCGGTGGCCAGCACCTGCCGTCCGAAGCGGGTCTTGTTCATGGCCACGGCGCCTATGACGACGAAGATCGCGCTCCACACCAGCAGGCCGGGGATGGGGCCGAAGTTGCCACCACCGAAGATGACGATGAAGGTGTCGTTCAGGATCGGCTGCGGGGCGGACTGGGTGATCCACTGCGCCAGGCCCGCCGCCACGCCCAGCATGCCGAGGGTGACCAGGAAGGACGGGATGCCCAGCAGGCTGACCAGTGCGCCGTTGACCGCGCCGATCACCACCCCGACGAGCAGGCCGGCGATGATGCCCGGGATCAACCCGAAAGCGGCGATCCCCATCGCGGCGCAGACCGACGAGAGCCCGGCCACCGAGCCGACGCTGAGGTCGATCTCGGCGCAGGCGATGACGTAGGTCATGCCCACCGCGATCACCGTGATCGTCGCGGTCTGGCGGAAGATGTTGAGCAGATTGTTCGCCGACAGGAAGCCCTCGTCGCCGAGCAGCACGGCGAAGAAGATGAAGATCACGACGAACCCGATGTAGATCACGTAGCGGCGCCAGTCGACCGTCCTGAGCCGCGTGGTGAAGCTGTCGTCCCGAGTCTCGCTCAGGGTGGTGGCGGTGGTGGTCATGCAGGAACTCCTTGTACGGCTAGTTGAAGGGCTTCCTCGTCGGCGATGTCGCTGCGGGGCATCTCCGCGGCGATGGCACCGTCGCGCAAGATCAAGATGCGGTCGCTGACGGCGAGCAGCTCGGGATATTCGGAGGAGATGACGATGACTCCCTTGCCGGCGTCGGCCAGCTCGCGGATCATCTCGAGGATCTCGCTCTTGGTGCCGATGTCGACACCGGCGGTGGGCTCGTCCAAGATCAACACGTCCGGGTCGGTGCCCAGCCACTTGGCCAGCACCACCTTCTGCTGGTTGCCACCCGAGAGCAGCCGGACTGCCCGGTTGGGATGGGCCACCTTGACCGTGAACTGCTTGATCAGGTCGTCGGACAGCGACTGGCCCTTGGCCTTGCTCAGCAGGACGCCGTTCTGCACCTTGTCGAGCAGCGGCAGCAGCAGGTTCTCTCGGACCGAGTGGTCCAGCACCAGCCCCTGCTCGCGCCGGTCCTCCGGGATCAGGGCGAGTCCGGCGGAGATGGCCCGCTGCGGCGAGGACAGGTTCACCCGGCGACCGCGGAGGGTGATCTCGCCCGAGCGGAGCGCGTCGATCCCGAACAGCACGCGGGCCAGCTCGGTCCGTCCGCTGCCCATCAGCCCGGCCAGACCGATGATCTCGCCGGCCCGCAGGGTGAAGGAGACGTCGTTGACGCGCGGTGGCGCCTTGAGGTTCTTGGCTTCCAGCAGCACCTCCCCGAGCTCTGCCCCGCCGCGGTCCCGGTAAGCCATCTCGGCTCCCATCTCCTTGCCGACGATGCCCTCGACGATCTGGGCCGGGGTGATGTCGGCGAGCCGTCGGGTGAGCAGCCGGTCGCCGTCCCGCAGGATCGTGATCCGGTCCGCGATCCGGTAGACCTCGTCCATCCGGTGCGAGATGTAGACGATGGCGATGCCCCGGGCCTTCAGCCGGTCGATGAGCTCGAACAGCGCCTCGGTCTCGTGCCGGGCGAGGCTGGCCGTGGGCTCGTCCATGATCAGGACCTGGGCGTTCTGGGCCAGGGCCTTGGCGATCTCGGTGAGCTGCCAGTAGGCGGTGCTCAGCTCGCTGACCCGGGCCCGCGGATCGACCTCGACGCCCATGTCGGCGAACACCTGCCGCGCCTGACGGACCGACGCCCGGTCGTCGATCAGACCGCGGGACATGGGTTCCACGCCGAGATAGATGTTCTGCGCCACGGTCAGGCTGGGCACCAGGCTGAACTCCTGGAAGACCATCCCGATGCCGGCCGCCCTGGCCGCGTGGATCGAGCTCAGCTCCACCGGTCGGCCGTTGATCGCGATCTGCCCGGCGTCCTTGGTGTAGACGCCCTGCAGGATCTTCATCAGCGTCGACTTGCCGGCGCCGTTGCCGCCCGCGAGGGCATGGATCTCCCCGCGGGCCACCTCGAAGTCCACGCCCTTCAGCACCACGACGCCGTCGAAACTCTTCTTGATGCCCGTCATCTCGATCGCTAGCTCGGGCGACGCCTGGTCCGTCATCACTGCCCCCGTCTCGTGGGTCGACGGCGCGGTCACGGCTTGAAGGACGACTGCAGGTCGGCCGGCGCGTCCTCGTGGTAGACCTTCTTCCAGGCCTCGAGGACGTTGTCGTGGGTGACCGGGAGGGCGCTCAGCGCAACGTAGGGGGCAGCCTTCTTGCCGATCTCGGCACCGGCGGCCAGGTTGGCCTCGGTGACCCCCTGGTCGAAGGGCACCTGGGCCCCGAGCCCGACGACGAGCTCGTTCTTCGCCATCGCGATCGCGACGTTCTTGCCCAGGTCCTCGGTGGCGATCTTCAGGTCACCGCGGCCAGACGCTCGAGCCGCCGCCAGCACGCCTTCGGCCGGCACGTCCCAGACCGCCCAGATGCCGGAGAGGTTCGGGTGCTTGGCGAGCATCGCGTTCGCCGCGCTCTGGGCGTCGCCGGCGAAGTCCGGCCCAGCGATGCCCTTCTCCTCCACGATCTTGAGGTCCGGGTAGTCGGCGGTGACGGTGTCCTTAAAGCCCTGGTAGCGCTGCTTGGTGACGAAGAAGTCGGCCTCGTGGTAGATCAGGCCGATCTCGCCCTTGCCGCCGGTAGCCTTGGCCATCAGGTGCGCGGAGACCACGCCGTTGCCCAGGTTGTCCGCGGAGACCACGGAGACGTAGTCCTTGCCGGCGGTCATCCCCTGTGGCACGTTGTCCATGAAGACGAGCTTCACGCCGGCCGCAGCGACCTTCTTGTACGCCGAGGCCGTGGCCACCGGGTCGGTCGGGATGGACACGATGATGTCCGGGTTCTTGCTCATCACCGTCTCCAGATCGGACACCTGCTTGTCCGGCTTGAAGTTGGCGTCGGTCGTCGCGACCACCTCGATGTTGAGCTTGGCGAACTGGTCCTTCAGCCCGGCGATCTGAGCGTTGGCCCAGTCGTTGCCGCCGTAGTGCATGACGATCGCCGCCTTCAGGTTCTTGGCCTTGATCTGGGTGATCTCGTCCGGGGTCAGATCGGCCGTCGACGCCGGCGCGGGGTCCTCTCCGTTCGGGCCCTTCGAGAGCACCTTGCCCGTGACCTCTTGGAGCGCCTTGTCTGCTTGCGCGGAGACTCCGGTGTCAGCCGTGGTGGTGGTGCTCGTGGACGCCTTGGTGCAGCCGCTGAAGGCGATCAGCGTCGAGGCGGCCAGGGCGGCCACCGCGGTCAGCTTGGTCTTGTTCATGATCTTCTCCGTCTGTGGATCGGTGTGGGTGCGTTCGGGTGCGCTGGAGTGCGCGAGCAGAGCGGGGTGGAGCAAGAGCTCGAGGTGTTGACCGAGCCGGGGCTGGTCCGAGTCAGGCAGCCTGAGTCGCGAGGAGCTGCTCGAGGTACGCCTTGCTGATCCGCGCCGCCTTGGCGGGATCTCCGTCGTAGGAATCCAGCTCGACGATCAGCCAGCCGTCGTAGCCGATCTCGGCGAGCGCCGCCCGGACGTCGGTGAAGTCGACCTCTCCCTCGCCCAGCGGCAAGAACGCGAAGGGGTCGAGCCGGACGTCCTTGAGGTGGACGTGCCGAACCCGGTCGGGATAGCGACGGATGAGCTCGGCGGGGTCGCCACCCCCGGCGGCGAGGTGGGCCGTGTCGGGGCAGAAGCCGATCCGCGTCTGCGGCATCAGCCGGTCCAGCTCGTCAGGGCTCTCGACGATCGTCGTCAGGTGGGGGTGGTAGCAGGCGGTGAGCCCGCGCTGCTCGGCGATGTCGGTCACCCGGTCGAGGGCGCCGGCGAGGGCGGTGTAGTCCGCCTCCGACGTACCAACCGCTCGCCGGGCCCCTCCCCCGACCACGAGATTGCCGGCGCCGAACTGCTGTGCCAGATCCGCAGCGCGGGTGACGCGGTACAGCTCGTCGTCGAGCAGATCCGCGTAGATGAAGTTGCCGCCCGTGTAGACCGAGACCAGCTCGAGGCCGGCGTCGGTCAGGAGCCCCTGCAGCACAGCAGGCTGGTCGGCGTAGTCGGCGACGTTCCCGTCGAACATCTCGATCCCGGCGTAGCCCGCGGCTGCGATGTCGGAGATGGCCGTCCGCATCGATCCGGGGGTGCGGTAGTAGAGGTCCTTCACGCTGGTGACTCCGGTCGCGTCGCCGACGACCCCACCCCAGCAGATGGTGTGGTACCCGAGCTGCATGTCTTCTCCTTCGACAACCCTGTCGTGGTGTGAACGTTCACAGCGAATGAACTTGGTTGAGTGTGAACGTTCGCATATGCCGCCTGTCAAGGATTTCTCGAGAAGTGGGTCTGTCGCTGATCGCGCCGCACCAGCGCTCCCCGACCGCGCGGGGGTCCTGGGAGGAGCCTAGCTGCGGCGGCGTCTGGTGGTGCTGCTGCGGACCACGAGGGTCGGCAGGATGGGCGTACGGTCCACCTCGACGCCCTCGATCGACCCGAGCAGAACCGCGATGCTGGCCTGCCCCAGCGCCGGGAAGTCCTGACGCACCGTGGTGAGCGGAGGCAGGAAGACGTCGCACCCCTCGATGTCGTCGAAGCCCACGACACTCACGTCCTCGGGCACCCGGACCCCGTTCTCGACGAACGCACGGATCAACCCGAGTGCGGTGTGGTCGCTGGCCGCGAAGATCGCCTCCGGCACACCCTCTCGCACCAGGCGCAGACCAGTTCGGTAGGCCCACAGCGGGCTCCAGTCGCCCTCGGCGTAGAACCCTGGCGTCAGGCTCGCCTCCCGCAGCGCCGACTCCCACCCTCGCTTGCGGACCCTGCCGTCGAACCAGGCCATCGACCCGCCGACGTGGGCGATGTCGCGGTGGCCCAGGTCGATCAGGTGCTGCGTCGCCATGCGCGCCCCGAGCTCCTGGTTCTCCGAGAAGGTGAAGAGCTGCTCGTGCGCCGACGAGGACACCCCCGCGGCGATCATCTCGACCGGGACATCCGTGTGCACCTTGCGCACCGCGGTGGCCATCGTCCGCAGAGGGGCGATCACGATGATGCCGTCCACCCCGGCGTCTCCCAGCGAGCCCATCGCCTCGGGCACGGTCCGGTCGTACGGCTCCTTGACCCCGACGACCGCCGAGCCGTACCCGGCAGCGCGCGCCGCGCTCTCCACCGCCAGCAACGTCGCCACCGGACCGTAGCGAGGCGAGTCGTCGGTCACGATCCCGATCGTGGTCGAACGGTTGGTCACCAGCGCCGTCGCCGCCTTGTTGCGGCGGTACCCGACCTCGGCGATCACCTCGAGCACCCGCGCACGGGTCGCCGCACTCACCGACGGTGAGCCGGTGATGACGCGGGAGACGGTCTGGTACGACACACCAGCACCGCGGGCCACGTCGGTGATGCTCGGCTTCCGGCGTACGGCTGGCACCCGAGCGGATCGGTCACCACCGAGGGGTTCGCTCCCGGCACCCTCTGCCGCTGCCTTCGCCACCCGTTCCGACCCTCGATCCGCTCCCTGAGACCCACTGCTCGCGTCCGAGTATGCCCGCGCCCGGTGCGTCCACGAGAAGTGGCGTGGCCTGGACTTCGAGCTCGGATCGAAGGAGGCGGCGGAACTCGCCAGCTTGAGTGCTCGGCGGCGAGCCTGGGGTGCCGGGTCAGGCGTTGCTGCTGAAGGCCGCGTCGGACCGGGCGTCCGGCGTCTTCCAGAGCAGCGACCGGACGAAGGTGACGGCCTCAGCGGCGCCGTGCAGCCGGTCCATCCCGGCGTCCTCCCACTCCACCGACATCGGACCGGTGTAACCGATCGCGCGCAGCCCGCGGCTCCGCCCTCGGCTTCCGCAACCTCACCAACGACATCACCCGAGCACTCCTCGAGACCGGCGGCTTCAGGCCACGACTACACCCTCAATTGTGAAGAGCCGGTAGTCCTGCCAGCCACCGATCAGCGTTAGGGCGCGTTCGGGGCTCAGGGTCAGGTAGATGTAGTCGTCGTGGTTGGCGACGTGCAGGTTTGCAAGGCCGGTCGGGGAGATGTCGACCTCGGCGGTCACGTCGTTCTCGTCGGTGACCGACGCAAGATTCTTCTACTGCTTGGGCTCAGCCAACGTTGTCCTCATCAATAAGTCCGATCCTGGCCTGCCGGAGTCCCCCGACCAGCGCATCTATGACATCGGCGGTCTGGCCGAGGCGCTGCGTGGACGCACCTCACTAATAAGGGCGATAGTCGGACTGGACGCTGAGCTTGACCGTTGTGCCGTCACCGAGAGTGACTGAACCGCACCGGCATGTCCGGAGACTCCAGTCCTTGAGGGGTTCGAGTAATTGCAGGAAGTACGTCGAAGATGTATGCGTCCGAGCTGCGTGGGGGGCGGTCCGGACGGTCACCGAAGTCGCCCACGATCTCGAGTCGCAGCGGGCCGCAACGAATGAGGTCGCCGAGCTTGCTCGAAGTCGGCACGGCGGAGCTGGTGCGCAAATAGGTCCGCCAAGTCGAGGTCGACGCTGGCCACCGGGCACGACGACCGATACGCACACCGGTTCCGGCCTGGCGCCCAGACACGAGCATGACGATGCGGGAGTTCGTCCTCGATCCTCTCGGCGACAGGGCCGGAGCTGGCCAGCGTCGCGTGCTCGCGTTGCGTATCGACCGCGAGCCAGCCCGAGCTCGGCGACGCCGGCGAACTGCCTGGTCATACCCCGAGAACGGAAGAAGTCACCTGTTCGATTCGTATCGGCAAACGCGCTCTGACTAGGCCAAACGCCTTGGAAGGAGTCGAACGCTGCGGGCAAAGGAGGCGGAACACGGAGCCATTGCCAGCCAAACTCGGTTCCGTTGGCTGTCAGTTAGGCTGCCAGGACCACCAGATCGACTTGATCAACAGTAGTGTTCGATTGAGAAACAGCCTCTGACTAGGCCCTTTACTGTGGAGCTTAGGGGATTCGAACCCCTGACCTCTTCCATGCCATGGAAGCGCGCTACCAACTGCGCCAAAGCCCCTCGCGGGTGTGCGGTGCGGGCCGGAGGCCCTCCCGCGACAACCCGAGAAGACTACCAAGTCCCGCGCGGCCTCACGAAATCGTCTCCCGTACGGCGAGCGGGCGGACGTTGTGCTCGGCCAGCCGCCAGTAGCCGCCCGCGTGGTGACGGTGCAGGACCGACCACGCGCAGTTGTCGAGGCTGCCGAACGTGCGCCACAGCTCGAAGGGCAGACCGAGCAGCCGGCAGAGCCCGGCGCGACCGGCGAGCCCGTGGGTCGTGACGACGACGGTGGCGTCGTCCGGCGCCCGCTCCGCGATCTCGGCGAGCGCCCGGGCGACGCGCTCCCCCACCTCGGACACGGTCTCGCCGGTCGAGGAGCGGCGGACGTCCTCGCCGCGCCGCAGGGCGGCCCACGCCGTGGGCTCGGCCTCGGCGATCTCGGGCCCGCGCAGACCCTCCCAGGTCCCCACGTCGACCTCGCGCAGGCGCTCGTCCAGGCGCGGCTCGAGGCCGGTGACCTCGCTGAGGGCGGCGCACGTCTGCCGCGTACGGGTGAGGTCGCTCGACCACAGCTGTGCGGGGCCGAGCGTGGCGAGCACACCCGCGGCGTCCCGGGCCTGCTCGAGCCCGGTGGCGTTGAGCGGGATGTCGGCCTGGCCCTGGAACCGCCCGGAGGTGTTCCAGTCGGTCTGGCCGTGCCGCCAGAGGACGAGGCAGTCCGCCGTCACCGGCGGACGTCGAGGCCGAGCGGGATGCCCGGGGTGTCCTGCCAGAGTCGCTCGAGGGCGTAGAAGCGGCGCTCGTCGCTGTGCTGGATGTGCACGACGAGGTCGAGGTAGTCGAGCAGCACCCAGCGCTGCTCGCGGTCGCCCTCACGGCGCACCGGCTTCTCGCCGATCCCCCGCAGGGCCTCCTCGACGCCGTCCACGACGGCGCCGACCTGGCGCTCGTTGCTGGCGGTCACGACCAGGAAGACGTCGGTGATGGCGAGCTGGTCGGAGACGTCGAAGGCGACGATCTCGGTGCCGAGCTTGTCCGCGGCCGCCTCGGCGGCGACACGGGTGAGCTCGAGCGCGTGCTCGGTGGCGGTCATGGTGCCTCTTCTCGTCCGGGGGTGCTGCCACTCCCCAGGAGCTGGCACAACCACCCCAGGATGCCAGGTCGGGGCAAGGTCGGTGCCGGGGTCACGAGCGCTCGGCGTGGTAGAGCCCGCGCTTGGCGATGTACTGGACCACGCCGTCGGGCACGAGGTACCAGACGGGCTCCTGCTCGGCGACGCGACGACGGCAGGCTGTCGAGGAGATCGCCAGCGCCGGGATCTCCAGGAGGGTGACCCGCTCCTCGGGCAGCTGGGCGACGTTGGGGGTGTCGATCTCCACCCCGGGTCGGGTGCAGCCGACGAAGTGCGCGAGGTCGAAGAGCTGGTCGGCGTTGCGCCAGGTCAGGATCTGGTCGAGCGCGTCGGCGCCGGTGATGAAGTAGAGGTCGACGTCGTCACCCCGCTCCGCGCGGATGTCGCGCAGCGTGTCGTAGGTGTACGTGTCCCCCGGCCGATCGATGTCGACGCGGCTGACGCTGAAGCGTGGGTTGGACGCGGTCGCGATGACCGTCATGAGGTAGCGGTCCTCGGCGGCCGACACCTCGCGGTCCGCCTTCTGCCACGGCTGCCCGGTCGGCACGAACACGACCTCGTCGAGGGCGAAGCGGCCGGCGACCTCGCTCGCGGCGACCAGGTGGCCGTGGTGGATCGGGTCGAACGTCCCGCCCATGACACCGAGGCGGTGGGGTCGGCCGTTGCCCGGCTGGCGGGCCAGGCCGGTGGAGGGGACGGGGTCGGCCGCCGACCTGAGGGTCATGCCACCCCGCACGAGGTGGTCGCGACCGTCGACGGCGCGTTCGTCAGGACTCGATCCGCTCAGCTGTGCGGACGACCCTTGCCGACGGCGATCGTGATGAACAGCAGCAGGTGCAGGATCACGAAGGCGATCAGCCCGAAGCCCCACGCGGGGATCGGCAGCTCGCGCTCGGTGGCGAGGAGAGCCAGTCCGAAGTCCATGCCCGCACTCTAGCGTCCGCGCGTCCCGGGCCCCACCCGAGACCCGCGCTCCTCCACCGTGTCCCCCGGGGTGGGCGCGTCGTCGAGCATGGCCCACGCGGTCCGGCTCGACACGACGTCGGCGGGCGTGCGGCCCGGCAGCGGGGTCGACGTGAGGCCGTGCGCCAGGTCGACGCACCGGCCCGGGCGCTGTGCGACGCCGTCGCCCGCTCCTAGCGGACCTGTCCGGAGCCCGTCACGACGTACTTCGTCGACGTCATCTCCGGCAGGCCCATCGGGCCGCGGGCGTGGAGCTTCTGCGTGGAGATGCCGATCTCGGCGCCGAAGCCGAACTCGCCCCCGTCGACGAACCGGCTGGAGGCGTTGACCAGGACCGCGGCCGCGTCGACGCGGGCCGTGAACCGCGCCGCGGCCGACTCCGAGTCCGTCACGATCGTCTCGCTGTGGCCCGTCGAGTGGTCGCGGACGTGGTCGATCGCCTCGTCGAGCGAGGCGACCACCCGTGCGGCGAGGTCGAGCGACAGGTACTCGGTGTCCCAGTCGTCCTGCGTCGCCGGCACGACGCCCGAGCCGTACGCCGAGGTGGCCCGGTCGCCGTGCACCGTGACGCCGGCCTCGCTGAGCGCGGCCAGCGCGGCGGGGAGGAAGCGCGGGGCGGCGTCGACGTGCACGAGGAGGGTCTCCACGGCGTTGCACACCGAGGGCCGCTGCGTCTTGGCGTTCAGCAGGATGGCCAGCGCCATCGCCGGGTCGGCGCTGGCGTCGACGTAGAGGTGGCAGTTGCCGACCCCGGTCTCGATGACGGGGACGACGCTGTGGCGGACCACGTGGTCGATCAGGCCGGCGCCGCCGCGCGGGATCAGCACGTCGACGAGGCCGCGCGCGGCCATCAGCTCGTCGGTCACCTCGCGCGGACCGGGCACGAGCTGCACGGCGTCGGTCGGCAGCCCGGCGTCGACGAGCCCCGCGCGCAGGGCCTCCACGACCGCCTCGTTGGACACCGCGGCGGAGGAGGACCCGCGCAGCAGCACGGCGTTGCCGGACTTGAGGCACAGCCCGGCGGCGTCGGCCGTGACGTTCGGCCGGGCCTCGTAGACCATGCCCACCACCCCGAAGGGCACCCGGACCTGGCGGACCTCGACGCCGTTCGGGTTCGTCCACCCGCGGACGACGTCGCCGACCGGGTCGGGCAGGGCCGCCACGTCGCGCAGGCCGTCGACCATGGCCGCGACCCGCTCGGGGGTGAGCCGGAGGCGGTCGACGAGCGAGGCGGCGGTCCCGGCCCCCTCCGCCCGGGCGACGTCGGCGGCGTTGGCCTCCAGGACGGCCGTCTCGGCCTTGGCCAGCGCGTCGGCCATCGCGTGGAGGGCGGCGTCCTTGCGCGCCCGCGTGGTCGTCGCGAGGGTCTGGGCCGCGGCGCGGGCGGCCAGGGCCTGGTGCTGCACGCTCATGGCCACACGCTAGCGGCGCCCGGCCCGCCGAGGACCGGCGTTCAGGCGCGGCGGGCGGTCACGAGGAGGTACTCCCACTCCATGACGCCGTCGACGACCCAGCGGTCGCCGAGGGCGGCCAGGTCCGCGTCGAGCGCGGCGACGCGGTCGGCGTCTGCCTCGAGGGAGCGGTAGACCGCGATGGTCGGGCCGTAGGTCCGCTTGAAGAAGTCCCGGAACTCCGCCCCGGACCCGAACCGGTCGACCCGCAGCGTCTGCTGGCGGGCGGTGAGGTCGGTGGCCCGGTCCCCGAACAGCTCGCGCACGTGGTCGACCCGGCCCCACAGCGGCGCCGGCGAGGCCCCGGGCGGTGGCGGCGGCGCGTACGGCTTCATGGTCGCGAACAGCTGGCCGATGAAGCCCTCCGGCGTCCAGCTCAGCACCCCGACCGAACCGCCGGGCCGGCAGACCCGGACGAGCTCGTCGGCGGCCTGCTGGTGGTGGGGCGCGAACATGACGCCGATGCACGACATCACGACGTCGTGCTCGCCGTCGGCGGAGGGCAGCGCCTCGGCGTCGGCGACCCGCCAGGTGATGGCGAGGTCCTGGGGCGCCCGGGCGCGCCCGACCTCGAGCAGCGCGGGCGTCAGGTCCGTCGCGGTCACGTGGGCCCCGCGCTGCGCGGCCGGGACGGCCGAGGTGCCCGTGCCGGCGGCGACGTCGAGCACGCTCTGCCCCGGCCGGACGTCGAGGGCCTCGACGAGGACGGCGCCGAGCCCGCCGACGACCTCGTCGGCGACGGCCGGGTAGTCGCCGCTGGCCCACATCGCGGCGTGCTTGGCCTTGAGCGCCCGGTCCTGCTCGGCGGGCGACGGGGTGGTGACGGTGGTCATGGTGTCCTCCTGGGTCGGTGGTGAGGACGACGCTAGGAGCGCGGGGGCGCCGCCGGCATCGGCGCCGGCACGCAGCTGCGGCGCACCGCGTACGCGGGGACGGCGGCTGGCGCGTACGCGGTCAGGTCCGCGCGAGGAGCCGGGCGACGGCGGCGGTGCGGGCCGCGCGCCCGTGCAGGCCGAGCTTGGCGTAGGCGTTCTGCAGGTGCCGCTCGACGGTCCGCACGGACAGGAAGAGCCCGGCGCCGATCTCCTCGTTGTCGCACCCGCGGGCCGCCAGGCGCAGGACGTCGAGCTCGCGCGGCGACAGCAGGGCGGCAATGCCGGGGCCCTCCGGGGCGACCTCGACGACGCGCTCCCGCTCGGGGGCGAGGAAGCGGATGAGCTCCTCGAGCAGCACCGGCCAGGCCGGCTCGTCGGCGAGCACGATGTGGTTGTCGCTCTGCAGCGCCACCAGACGCGCGCCCCGGATGCCCGTGGCCAGCTGACGGCTGTAGGAGAAGGCGTTCATCTGGTCGCCCAGGCTGTGCACCACCAGCACCGGCAGGTCCAGCTCGCCCAGCCGTGCGGAGGAGTCGGTCGCCTGCCGCTGGCGGCGGGCGACCACCGCGGTGTCGGCGTCGACGGCCGTGCGCTGCAGGTCGTCGATCCAGCGCATCTGCTCCTCGGAGCCGCCCGGGATCATCAGGCTGGTGAAGACCCGGCGGAACTCCGGCGTCGGCCGGTCCCAGCCGACCTTGATCAGCGCGGTGAAGGCCTCGTCGAGCTCGAGGTCCTCCGGCGTCGCCGCGGCGGAGCGCACCCCGGCGTAGCTGCCGTAGAAGGCGAGCCGGCTGACGCGCTCGGGGTGGCGGGCCGTGTACTCGATCGCGACCGGCCCGCCCTGGGACATCGCCAGCACCGCGAACCGGTCCAGCCCGGCGTCGTCGACGACCGCCTCCAGGTCGGCGACGCGGGCCGCGAGGCTGTGGTCGGTGACCCCGCGGTCGGACAGGCCGTGGCCCCGCTCGTCGAAGCGCACGACCGTGGCGACGCGGCCCAGCTCGACCAGGTAGTGGCGCCACACCGGGCTCTGCCAGTCGAACTGCAGGTGGCTGAGCCAGCAGGAGTCGAGCAGCAGCGGCGGGCCGGAGCCGTGGACGGCGTACGCGATCCGGGTCCCGTCGGCGGAGCGCGCGAAGCGGATGTCCTGCACCGTCCGCGTCGCGCTCGCCCCCATGGGCGCATGCTAGAGCGACGTGACCCGCGTCACCAGTACGGATCGACGCGACCCCGGGTCGTCAGCTGTTCTCGCGGACGTACTCCTCGGGGTCCTTGTCGACGACCGGCACCCCGTCGACGTGCTCGGCCTCGTACGCGGCGAAGGCGACCCCGATGCGGTGCCGGGTCTCGAGGTCCACGTGCTCGCGGAACTCCTTGAGGCCCTCGTGCTCCTCCTCGCCCATGTGCTCGTCGTTGGCCTCGCGCGCGTCGTTGACGCCCTTCCACCACGCCTCGCTGCCGACCTCGGCGTCCCGGGCGGCGAGGATGCCGTCACGGATGTCGTTGTGGTCGCCGATCGCGTCCTCGGTCTCCTCGACCTCGGCGTCGGTGTGCAGCCGCTCCCCGAGCGTGAGCAGCTCGGGGTAGAACAGCTCCTCCTCGGCCTGCGCGTGCACCTCGAGCATCGTCGAGAGCCGCCGCCACAGCAGGCCGAGGGTCTTCGTGTCGTCCTTGGCCACGTCGTCGAGCATGGCGAACATCCGCCGCTGCTCGTGGTGGTCGGAGAGGATCAGCTCGCAGATGTCCACGCCGTCAGCCTGCCAGGCCGCGTCGGGCCGTCGACGTGCACCTGGTGCTGGGGCCGGGGCGACCCGTGACGGCGTGGCTCCGCAGCGTGGTGCGAGCTCGCCGACGCGTCAGACCAGAGCCGGTGGCAGCGCCCCCTCGTGCTCGAGGAGCCACCGCTTGGTCTCCAGCTCGCGGCCCGGCTCGCCGCCGGAGTAGCCGCCCAGCCCGTCCGCGGCGACGACCCGGTGGCACGGGATCACCAGCGGCACCGGGTTCGCGGCCATGATCGACCCGATCGCGCGGGCGGGGACGCCGGTGCCGCTGCGTCGGGCCAGCTCGGCGTAGGTGACCGTCTCCCCCGCCCGCACGCCCTGCAGCGTCACCAGCACGGCGAGCGTCCTCGGCTCCAGCGGTGGCAGGTCGAGCGGCAGGTCGAAGTCGAGGCGCTGGCCGGCGAAGTACTCCCGCAGCTGGCCGAGGACGAGCTGCACGGTCTCGTCGGGCTCGCGCGAGGCGTCGCCGGGCTGGAGCCCCCAGCCCAGCCGGCGCAGTCCCGCCGGGCCGGCGAGCATCCCCACGACCCCGACCTGGGTGTCGTACGCGTCGAAGAACTGCGCGCCCGTCGCGCCCGTGGCGCACGCCGTCCCGCCGCGCGTCACGCCGGGCGTGGTGGCGTCCGCGTGCCGGTCGAGGGTGGCGGGCACCGCGGGCCGCCTGCCCGCGCCGGGCCGCTCGTCGTCGTCGGCCGCCACCTGGCTGCCCGTCGCGCTCCTGCCCTGCGGCGCGGGGGTCGCGCTGCCTCCGATCGGTTCGCTCATGCGCCCATCCTGGCCCCCTCCGCCGACCGACCGGCCGCGGCCGGGCGTCATCCGGCGCAGCAGGCCGCGGAACCGCGCTCAGTCGGTCAGCACCACCAGGGCGTCGCGGTGCACGACCGTGCGGTCGTAGCCGCTGCCCCGCTCCGCCGTGAGGTCCTGGGTCGTGCGGCCGAGGAGCGCGGGGAGCTCGTCGGAGTCGTACGCGACGAGGCCGCGGGCGACGACGACGTCGTCGGGGCCGACGAGGTCGACGGGCTCGCCGGCGGCGAAGGTCCCCTCGACGCCGGTGACGCCGGCGGGCAGCAGGGAGGCCTTGCGCTGCACGACCGCTCGAACGGCGCCGGCGTCCAGGACGAGGCGGCCCTTGGTCTCGCTCGCGTGGCGCAGCCAGAGCAGCCGGGTCGGACGACGCTTGCCGGTGGGCGCGAAGAGGGTGCCGACCTCGGCCCCCGACAGCGCCTCGCCGGCGTGCGGGGCCGAGGTGAGCACGACGGGGATCCCCGCGGACGTGGCGATGCGGGCGGCCTCGATCTTGGTCTGCATGCCGCCCGTCCCGACCGCCGAACCGCGCCGGGTCACGTCGACGTCGGCGAGCTCGGCCGCGGACGTCACCCGGGCGATCCGCCGGGCACCGGGCGTCGCCGGGTGCGCGGTCCAGAGGGCGTCGACGTCGCTGAGCAGGACGAGGGCGTCGGCGTGCACGAGGTGGGCGACGAGCGCGGCCAGCCGGTCGTTGTCGCCGAACCGGATCTCCTGGGTGGCGACGGTGTCGTTCTCGTTGACGACGGGCACGACGCCGAGCTCGAGCAGGCGGCCGAAGGTCCGGAAGGCGTTGCGGTAGTTGCCCCGGCGGGTCACGTCGTCCACGGTCAGCAGCACCTGTCCGACGCCGAGGCCGGCGCGGGCGAAGAGGCGGCCGTAGTGCTCCATGAGCAGGCTCTGGCCGACCGAGGCGGCGGCCTGCTGGTTGGCGAGGTCGCGCGGACGGGTCCTCATGCCCAGCGGGGCGAGGCCCGCGGCGATGGCGCCGGAGGACACCAGCACGACCTCGCGGCCCGCGAGGCGCACGGCCACCAGGGCGTCGACGAGGGCACCGATGCGCTCCGGGTCGATGCCGCCGGTCGGCGTCGTCAGCGAGGACGAGCCGACCTTGACGACGACCCGGTGGGCGGTGGCGACGACCGTGCGGTCGTCGTCCGGACCCGCACCAGGGCCGGCGTCAGCGTCCGCGACCACCGCGCTGACCTCCACGCTGGGCCTCGAGCTCCTCGGCCTCGCGGGCCTCGTGGTACTCCCGGTCCAGCTCGCGGCGGCGGGCCACGGCCGGGCGCTGCGGGTCCTCGAGCCGGTCGTCCTCGCCGCGGCGTCCCAGGATCTCGGCGCCCACCTCGACCTGCGGGGCGAAGTCGAACACGACCGCGCCGGTCCCGTCGGCGGAGCCGCCGATGGCCACGCCGTCGCCGGCGCGGGCCCCGAGGTCGAGCAGCTTGTCCTCGACGCCGATCCGGTTGAGCCGGTCGGCGAGGTAGCCCACGGCCTCGGGGTTGCCGAAGTCGGTCTGTCGCACCCAGCGCTCGGGCTTGTCGCCCCGGACGCGCCACAGGTCGCCCTCGCGGGTCACCGTGAACGGCTTGGCCGACCCGCCGCGGACGGGCTCGGGACGCAGCACGACCCGGGCCGGCGCGGGCGGGAGCGCCGCGCGACGCTGGGCGACGAGCTCGGCCATCGCGTACTCCAGGGCGCGGAGGCCCTCGCCGGTCTTGGTGGAGATCGGGAAGACGCGGTAGCCGCGCTCCTCGATGTCGGCGCGGGCGATCTCGGCGAGGTCGGAGGCGTCGGGCACGTCGACCTTGTTGAGCGCGACCAGCCGGGGCCGGTCCTCCAGGCCGCCGTGCGCGGTGAGCTCGCCCTCGATCACGTCGAGGTCGGTGACCGGGTCGCGCCCCGGGTCGAAGGTCGCGCAGTCGACGACGTGCACGAGGGCGGCGCAGCGCTCCACGTGGCGCAGGAAGTCGTGGCCGAGCCCACGGCCCTCGCTGGCGCCCTCGATGAGGCCGGGCACGTCGGCGACGGTGAAGGTCACCTCGCCGGCCACGACGACGCCGAGGTTGGGCACGAGGGTGGTGAAGGGGTAGTCCGCGACCTTGGGCCGCGCCCGGGAGATCGCGGCGACGAGGGAGGACTTGCCGGCGCTCGGGAACCCCACGAGACCGATGTCGGCGACGACCTTGAGCTCGAGGGAGACCGTGCGCTCCAGGCCCTCCTCGCCCAGCAGGGCGAAGCCGGGGGCCTTGCGGCTGGACGAGGCGAGGGCGGCGTTGCCGAGACCGCCGCGACCTCCCTGGGCGACCACGAGCTCGGCGCCGGGCCCGGTCAGGTCGGCCAGGCGCTCGCCGGTCTCGGCGTCCGTGACGACCGTGCCGTCGGGGACGGGCAGGACGATGTCCTCGCCGTTCGACCCGTTCTGGTGGTCGCCCCGGCCGGGCTGGCCGCTGGTGGCGCGGCGGTAGGACTGGCGGTGGTAGTCGACGAGGGTGGTGACGTCGGGGTCGACCTTGAGGATCACCGAACCGCCACGGCCGCCGTTGCCGCCGTCGGGGCCGCCGAGCGGCTTGAACTTCTCCCGGTGCACGGAGGCGCAGCCGTGACCGCCGTTGCCGCCGAAGGTGTGGAGCGTGACCTGGTCGACGAAGCTGGGGATGGCCATGACGGGCGCCTCCTCTCAGAGGGACGGGCGGCGCGTGCCGCCCGGACAGGCAGGGGTGAGAAACGACGAGAGGGTGGCCCGAACGGGCCACCCTCTCACCGTGCCCCGCTGGGGGGGCCGTGCTGCGTGCCGGTCCATGGACCGACGGGTCAGACCGCCGCGACCTCGGGGGTGGCGACCTGGACCGGCGCGATGTTGATCACGCGGCGCCCACGACGGGTGCCGAACTCCACGTGGCCCGGGACGAGCGCGAACAGGGTGTCGTCCCCGCCGCGGCCGACGCCCTCGCCGGGGTGGAAGTGCGTGCCGCGCTGGCGGATGATGATCTCGCCGGCGTTGACCAGCTGACCGCCGAAGCGCTTCACGCCGAGCCGCTGGGAGTTGGAGTCGCGACCGTTGCGGGTCGAGCTCGCGCCCTTCTTGTGTGCCATCTGCCTGCCTCAGCTCTCGATGCCGGTGACGCGGACCTGGGTGTACTTCTGACGGTGCCCCTGGCGCTTGCGGTAGCCGGTCTTGTTCTTGAACTTCATGATCCGGATCTTCGGACCCTTGGTCTCGGCCACGACCTCGGCGGTGACCGAGGCGGAGGCGAGCGCCGAGGCGTCCGAGGTCACCGAGCTGCCGTCGACCAGCAGGAGCGGCGTCAACGCCACCGAGGACCCGGCCGCGCTGTGCACGCGGTCGATCTCGAGGACGTCGCCGACGGCGACCTTGTGCTGGCGGCCGCCACTACGCACGATCGCGTACACGCCTGACCCACTCTCTTGGTGTTGCTGCCATGTCTTGGTGGTGCGCACGACCTCGTCGGACGACGGGCGCGTGCCGGGTGCACCCACGTCACGTGCGAGCACCGAGGGTCAAGGTTACGTGCCGCCTTCAAGGCCGGTCAAACCACGCCGCCCTGTGACGCCCTACGCGGGCCGTGCGCGGGACCGCGGACGGCGCCCGGGCCCCAGTACGGTGTCGAGCATGCCAGACCAGAGCCCCTCGCCCGGCCCCCGGACGGTCGTCGTGACCGGGGCGGCCGGACGGATCGGGAGGACGGTCGCCGCGGGCCTGGCGACCCGCTGGGACCTCCGGCTCACCGACGCCCGCCCGCCCGACGGTGTGGCCGCGCTGGACGTGAGCGACCTCGACGCGTGCCGGGCCGCCTTCGCCGGGGCGGACGCGGTGGTGCACCTCGCGGCCGACCCCTCGCCGGACGCGACGTTCGAGGACCTCCTCGCGCCCAACCTCGTCGGCCCGTACGCCGTCGCGCGGGCCGCCGCGGAGGCCGGGGTCCGCCGCCTGGTGCTGGCGAGCAGCCTGCACGCGGTGTCGGGGCTGCCCAGGACCGTCCAGCGCCGGCCCGCCGACGCGCCGCGCCCGGCGAACCTCTACGGCGCGAGCAAGGCCTGGAGCGAGGCGGTCGGCGCGATGACCGCGGCGACGACGGGCACGAGCGTGGTCGCGCTGCGCATCGGCTACTTCCACCTCGACCGGCCCCCGGCCGGCACCGACGTGCTCGAGCGGTCCGCCTGGCTGAGCGGCCGCGACGCCACCGAGCTGGTGCGCGCGGCGGTCGAGGCCGACCTGCCGGCCGGGGTGGACGGGTTCGTCGTGGCGAACGGCACCTCGGCGAACCGGCACCGCGTGGCCGAGCTCGATCAGACCCGGCGGAGCATCGGCTACTCCCCCGTCGACGACGCGTGGGCGGAGGCGTCGTGAGCGTGCCGACCGCTCCCGGAGCCGGTGACGGCCACGACGGTGGCGGCGGTGGCGGCGAGGGCGGCGGTGCCGCCGCCCTGCCCCACGTGCACGCCACCGCGTACCTGACCGCGCTGCGCGAGGGCGGTTCGCTGCCGGGGCTCGTGGAGGCCGACGACCTCGGCACGTACGTGGTCAAGTTCACCGCGGCCGGGCAGGGGCCCAAGGCGCTGGTCGCCGAGATCGTCGTCGGCGAGCTGGGCCGCGCGCTGGGCGTGGACGTCCCCGAGCTCGCGCTCATCGAGGTCGACGCCGAGCTGGGCCGCCGCGAGCCCGACGAGGAGGTGCAGGAGCTCGTCACGGCGAGCGCCGGGCTCAACCTCGCCGTCGACTTCCTGCCGGGCTCGGTCGGCTACGACCCCGGCTTCGAGGTGGACCCCGGTCAGGCGGCGCGGATCGTGTGGCTCGACGCCTTCGTCGCGAACGTCGACCGCAGCGCCCGGAACACCAACCTGCTCGTCTGGCACAAGAGCCTCTGGGCGATCGACCACGGCGCCTGCCTGCGCTTCCACCACGCGTGGGGCCGGCCGGAGGCGTTCGCGCGCTCGGCCTACCGCTACGACGACCACGTCCTCGCCGAGCGGGGCGACCCGCGCTCGGTCCACGCCGAGCTCGCCGGCCAGGTCGACCGCGACCTGCTGGCCGACGTGCTCGACCTCGTCCCCGACGCCTGGCTGCTGCCCGACCCGCGGCGGCCCGACCCGCAGGCCCCGCCCGACGCGCCGGCCGCACGGGCCGCGTACGTGGACTACCTGCTGCTACGCCTCGCCGAGGCCGGACGGTGGCTCCCGTGAGCGCCGTCAGCCCGCGCGGCGTCACCCGGCACCCCTTCGTCTACGCGGTGCTGCGGGCGGTGCCGCGCGTCGACCGCGGGGAGTTCGTCAACGTCGGGGTCGTCCTCTACTGCCAGGCGCTGGACCACCTGGCGGCCGCGGTGGTCCTCGACCCGGTGCGGCTGCGCGCGATCGCCCCCGACGTCGACCTCGACGCGGTCCGGACGGCGGCGGAGGCCGTGGTGCTCGCCTCGCGGACCCCGGTCGGCTCCGCCCGGGAGAACGAGGGCCTCGCCGTGCGGTTCGGCATGCTGACCGCGCCACGCAGCACCGTCGTCCAGCCCTCGCCCGTCCACGCCGGCCTGACCAGCGACCCGGGCGAGACCCTGTCCCGGCTGCTGGCCCGGCTGGTCGCCCCGCCCACCTGAGCCCCACCGGTGCGGACCGGGGGCCTGCGCAGGGGCGCACCGGCTGGTGCGAGGCTTGCCCGCGTGTCCCACCCCCTGACGGGCCGCGAGGTCCAGCTCGCCCACGGCTCCTACACCGCCTCCGTCGTCTCCGTCGGGGCCAGCCTGCGCTCGCTCGAGCACGGGGGCCGCCCGCTCGTCGTGGCCTTCGCCGCCGACGAGCTCCGGCCCGTGTTCCGCGGCGTGACGCTCGCCCCGTGGCCCAACCGCGTCGTCGACGGCCGCTACACCTTCGACGGCGTCGAGCAGCAGCTCGACCTGTCCGAGCCGGACCGCGGCCACGCGCTGCACGGCCTGCTCGGCTGGACCGACTGGGAGGTCGGCGAGACCACCGGCTCGAGCGTCGAGCTGTCGACCGAGCTGGCGCCGAGCGGCGGCTACCCGCACCGGCTCGCCCTGACCTGCACGTACGCGCTCTCCGACGCCGGGCTGACCCAGACCGTGACCGCACGCACGCTCCACGACCGCGCCCCGTACGGGACCTCGGCCCACCCCTACCTGACCGCCGGCGGCGCGCGGCTCGACACCTGCACGCTCACGCTCCCGGCCGACCGCTACGTCGCGACCGAGGGCGAGCGGCTGCTGCCGGCCGGCGAGCAGGACGCCGCGGCGGCCCCCTGGCCCGACTTCCGGACCCCGACGGTGATCGGCGCCGCGCAGGTGGACCACGCCTTCACCGGGCTGCGGCGCGAGGCCGACGGCACCGCCCGCGTCCGCCTCGAGGCGCCCGACGGGTTCGCCGTGGAGATGACGTGGGGCACCGCCCTGGACTGGGTCCAGGTGCACACGGCGGACCGGCCCGAGCCCGAGCTCGACCGTGCGGGGCTGGCCGTCGAGCCGATGACCTGCCCGCCGGACGCCTTCAGCACCGGCGAGGACCTCGTCGTGCTCGAGCCCGGCCAGGAGCACACGGCGTCCTGGACGGTCAGCGCCGGCTGAGCACGACGCCCCCGGGGGGACCGGGCTCAGTCCTCGGGGTCCGGGTCCTCGCTGGCGAAGAGGGTGAGCAGCTCGAGGAACTTCTCGCTCTCCTCGAGGTCGGGACCCTGGGCGGTGGTCAGCACGTCGTTGAACCCGTCGACCTCACCGAGCTGCCCGTCGACGTCGGCGAACCCCATCGTCCAGTCGGGGAACCGGCGCTCGCGCCGGTCCTCGGCCAGCACCGTGCTGACGTCGCGGTGCCGGGGGTCGCGGGCGATGACCGCGTACAGCGCGTCGACCTGCTCGCGCGGGCCCTCGAGGACCTGGAGGAAGGTGCCCCGGCGGTACAGCAGGATGCCGGTCACTCCCGTGCGGGTGTTGTTCTCCCGGCTGTGGGTGAGCAGGTCCAGCAGGTCGGGCGTCGTCAACGGGACCGAGGCCTGGCTCTCGTAGGCGAGCGAGTACAGCACCGCCAGATCGTACGACGCCCCGCGAGCAGCCTCCTGCGCCCATCGGGCCGGCGAGGGGCTCAGCGCAGGTGCGCGACGGCCGAGCGCTGGACGTCGAGGGCTTCGGTCCAGCGCTCCATGAAGGCGTCGAAGCCGGTCACGTCGACCTGCTCCGGCTCGACCGTGCTCAGCGTGGCGCCGGCGAAGACCACGTCCTCGAGGTAGTCGGCCAGGCTCTGGCCCTCCTGCCGGTCGCGCAGGTAGGCGGCGAGCACGGCGATCCCCCACGCCCCGCCCTCGCCGGCCACGTCACCGACGGCGACGGGGACGCGGACGGCCGCGGCCAGGAAGCGCTGGGCGACGCCGGCGGTCTTGAACACCCCGCCGTGCGCGAACATCGCCTCGATCGCCACGTCCTCGTCGTGCTGCAGCACGTCCATGCCGACCCGCAGGGTGGCGAAGGCGCTGTAGAGCTGGGTGCGCATGAAGGTCCCGAGGCGCAGGCTGCTGCCCGGCGTCCGCACGAAGAGCGGCCGGCCCTCCTCGGTCTCGGTGATCGGCTCGCCGGCCAGGTAGTTGTAGGCGACCAGCCCGCCGCCGTCGGCCTCGCCGTCGAGCGCCGCCCCGAACAGGGCCTCGTACGCGGTCGCGGACGGCACCGGGCTGCCGGCGGCCTCGGCGAACTCACGGAACAGCGACACCCAGGCCGCGAGCTCGCTGGCGCCGTTGTTGCAGTGCACCATCGCGACCGGGTCGCCCGCGGGCGTGGTCACGAGGTCGAGCTCGCGGTGCGGCCGGCTCAGCCGCCGGTCGAGCACGACCATGGCGAAGATGCTGGTCCCGGCGCTGACGTTGCCGGTGCGGGCCGCGACCGAGTTGGTCGCGACCATGCCGGTGCCGGCGTCGCCCTCCGGCGGGCAGAGCGGCGCCCCCGCCCCGAGCGCACCGCTCGGGTCGAGCCGCGCGGCCCCGTCCGCGGTCAGCCGGCCCGCCTCCTCGCCGGCGCTGAGCACCCGCGGCAGCAGCTCGACCAGCGGCACGGACAGCCCGAGGGGGCCGGCCAGCTCGTCGAACTGCGCCAGCATCCGCTCGTCGTAGCCGTGCGTCGCCGGGTCGATCGGGAACATCCCGCTCGCGTCGCCGACGCCGATGACCTTCTCGCCGGTCAGGCGCCAGTGCACGTAGCCGGCGAGCGTGGTCACGTACGCGACCCGTCCGACGTGCTCCTCGTGGTCCAGCAGCGCCTGGTAGAGGTGCGCCACGCTCCAGCGGTGCGGCACGTTCTGCCCGAAGAGCTCGCTGAGCTCCTCCGACGCGCGCCCGGTGTTCGTGTTGCGCCAGGTGCGGAAGGCCACGAGCAGCTCGTCGTCGGCGTCGAAGGCGAGGTAGCCGTGCATCATCGCCGAGACGCCGAGCGCCCCCACCCGGTCCAGCCGTACGCCGTGGCTGCTCCGGAGGTCGGCGGCCAGCTCGCCGACCGCCGCCTGCAGACCCTCCCACGCCGAGTCCAGCGGGTAGGTCCACAGGCGGTCGGTGAAGGAGTTCTCCCAGTCGTGGCCACCGACCGCGACGGGCGCGTGGTCGGCGTCGACGAGGACCGCCTTGATCCTCGTCGAGCCGAGCTCGACGCCGAGCGCGCACCGGTCCAGGTCGATGGTCACGAGAGGGCTCCCCTTGGGTCGGCGGCCGGGTCCGCGGAGTGCGGACCCGCTGCTACTTCGACGCGTTGGCCGCGCGCCGCTTGTTGAAGATGTCGAACGCCACGGCGAGCAGCAGCACGAAGCCCTTGATGAAGGACTGCACCTCGGTGCCGAGGCCGAGCAGGGACATGCCGTTGTTGAGCACGCCCATGATCAGGCCACCGATGATCGCACCGGTGACCGTGCCGATGCCGCCGGTCACCGCCGCGCCGCCGATGAAGGCCGCCGCGATCGCGTCGAGCTCGAAGCCGGTGCCGGCCCCGGGCAGCGCGGAGTTGCTGCGCGCGGTGAAGGCGATGCCCGCGATGCCGGCGAGCAGGCCCATGTTCACGAACAGCGCGAAGTCGACCTTCTTGGTGTCGACGCCGGAGAGCTGCGCGGCGTGCAGGTTGCCGCCGCGGGCGTAGATGTGCCGGCCGAAGACGAACGAGTGCATGACCGTGGTGTAGATCAGGATCAGCGCGGCCAGGATGACGAGCACGATCGGGGTCCCGCGGTAGCTGGCGAGCGTGAAGGTGATGGCGAGGATGAAGACGGCGGTGAAGACGGCCTGCGCGAGGAACCACGAGCGCGGCTCGTCCTCGAGCCCGAGCTTGACCCGCTTGGAGCGCTCGCGCACCTGGGTGCCGACGAGGCCCACGGTGGCGACGATGCCGAGCACCAGGGTCAGCGGCTCGAACGTGGTCTGGCCGCCGCCGAGGTCGGGCAGGTAGCCGGAGCCGATCGCGACGTACGCGTCGGGGAACGGCGTGATCGGGACGTTGTGGAGCACCATCTGGGTGAGGCCGCGGAAGGTCAGCATGCCGGCGAGGGTGACGATGAAGGCCGGGATGCCGACGTAGGCGATCCAGAAGCCCTGCCAGGCGCCGATCAGCCCGCCGACGACGACGGCGCCGATGACACCGAGCCACCACGGCCAGCCCCACTGGACGATCATGATGCCGCTGATCGCGCCGACGAAGGCCACGACCGAGCCGACCGAGAGGTCGATGTGCCCGGCGATGATGATCATGACCATGCCGATGGCGAGGATCAGCACGTAGGCGTTCTGGCCGACGATGCTCGTCACGTTGCGCGGCGTCAGGAGGGTGCCGTGGGTCAGCACCTGGAAGAGGATCACGATGGCGATCAGGGCCAGGAAGATGCCGACCTGACGCAGCCGGCCGGACAGGAGCGCACCGAGGCCGGCACCGCCGGGCTCGGGGTTCGGGGGGGCGACCGGGGTCGGCTCGGTCGCGGTCTGCGTGGACGCGGTCATGCCACTCACTCCTTCTCACTCGTCATGTACTGCATGAGCTTTTCGGGGTGCGCCTCGGCGACGTCGACCTCACCGGTGATCCGGCCGGCCGACAGCGCGTAGATGCGGTCGCAGACGCCGAGCAGCTCGGGCAGCTCGGAGGAGATGACGATGATCGCCTTCCCCTGCGCGGCCATCTGGTTGATGATCGTGTAGATCTCGTACTTGGCGCCGACGTCGATGCCGCGGGTGGGCTCGTCGAGGATCAGCACGTCGGGGTCGGTGAACATCCACTTGGACAGCACGACCTTCTGCTGGTTGCCGCCCGACAGCTTGCCGGTCACCACGCCGACGTCGGGTGCCTTGATGCGCATGCTCTGGCGGTAGCCGTTGGCGACCACCGTCTCGCGGTTGGCGTCGACGTGGCCCCAGGAGGCGAGCTTGCCGAGCGCGGAGCCGGAGATGTTCCGCTTGATGTCGTCGATCAGGTTGAGCCCGTAGCGCTTGCGGTCCTCGGTCGCGTACGCGATGCCGTGCGCGATCGCCTGCTTCACCGTGTTCGCGTGGATCTCGACGCCGTCCTTGAAGAGCCGCCCGGAGATGTCGCGGCCGTAGGAGCGGCCGAAGACGCTCATGGCCAGCTCGGTGCGGCCGGCGCCCATCAGCCCGGCGATGCCGACGACCTCGCCGGCGCGGACGTGGAGGTTCGCGTGGTCCACGACCAGGCGCGAGTGCTCCAGCGGGTGGTGCACGGTCCAGTCCTCGATGCGCAGCACCTCCTCGCCGATCACCACGTCACGCTCGGGGAAGCGGCTGTCGAGGTCGCGCCCGACCATGCCGCGGATGATCCGCTCCTCGGAGACCTCACCCCCGTGCAGGTCGAGGGTCTCGATCGTGCGGCCGTCGCGGATGATCGTCACCCGGTCGGCGATCGCTTTGATCTCGTTCAGCTTGTGGCTGATGATGATCGAGGTGATGCCGTGCTCGCGCAGGCCGTCGATCAGGCCGAGCAGGTGCGCGGAGTCGGTGTCGTTGAGCGCGGCGGTCGGCTCGTCGAGGATGAGCAGCTTGACCTCCTTCGAGAGCGCCTTGGCGATCTCGACCAGCTGCTGCTTGCCGACGCCGAGGTCGACGATCTTGGTCACCGGGTTCTCGGCCAGCCCCACGCGCCGCAGGAGCTCGGCGGCCTTGAGGTTGGTGGCGTTCCAGTCGATGCGCCCGCGGCGCTGCTGCTCGTTGCCGAGGAAGATGTTCTCCGCGATGGAGAGGTAGGGGCTCAACGCGAGCTCCTGGTGGATGATCACGATGCCGGCGCGCTCGGAGTCCCGGATGCCCGAGAACGAGGCCGTCCGGCCCTCGAAGACGATCTCGCCCTCGTACGTGCCGTGCGGGTAGACCCCGGACAGCACCTTCATCAGCGTCGACTTGCCGGCGCCGTTCTCACCGCAGATCGCGTGCACCTCGCCGCGCTCGACGGTCAGGTTGACGTCGGTCAGGGCCTTCACCCCGGGGAACGTCTTGGTGATGCCGACCATCTGCAGGATGGCGTCGCTCATGGTGTCCTCCGTGCTGCCGCTCGCGGCGGCCGCTGCGTGTCTGGTGCTGCGTGTCTGGTGCTGCGTGCCTGGTGCTGCGTGCCTGGTGCTGCGTGTCTGGTGCTGGGTGCCTGTGCTGCTGCCTGCGGGGGTGGACCGGCGCCGGGGTCCCCGGACGGACCCCGGCGCCGGTCATCGCGCTGCGCCGTCGGGCTACTCGCCCTTCTCGACGCCGTCCTTGGTGTAGTAGCCGGTGTCGACGACCTCCTTGATGAGGTTGTCCTTGGTGACGACCACCGGCTGGTGGAGGTAGGCCGGGACGACCTTGACCTTGTTGTCGTAGGTCGTGGTGTCGTTGGTCTCCGGCGTCTTGCCGTTCAGGACGTCGTCGACCATCGTGGCGGCGGTGTCGCCGAGCTTGCGCGTGTCCTTGAAGATCGTCGAGTACTGCACGCCGTCGAGGATGAGCTTGTCCGACGGCTTCTCCGCGTCCTGACCCGTCACGATCGGGTTCGCGATCTTGGCCGCCTTCGTCGCGTTGAGGATGCCGCGCGACAGGCCGTCGTAGGGCGACAGCACCCCGTCGAGCTTGGTGCCGGAGGCGTAGGACTTGTTCAGCAGGTTCTCCATCCGGGCCTGCGCCGTCTCGAGCTTCCACTGCTGGATCGCGACCTGGCTGAAGTCGGTCTGTCCGGAGACGACCTTGAGCACGCCCTTGTCGATGTAGGGCTGGAGCACGCTCATCGCGCCCTTGAAGAAGAACTGCGCGTTGTTGTCGTCCGGGCTGCCGGCGAAGAGCTCGATGTTGAACGGGCCCTTCTTGCCGGTGTCCTTGCCGCTGGCGTCGAGGACACCGAGCCCGGTGAGCAGCGAGGTGCCCTGCTGCACGCCGACCTTCTGGTTGTCGAACGTGACGTAGTAGTCGACGTTCGGCGAGCCGTTGATGAGGCGGTCGTAGGCGATGACCTTGACGCCGTCGCCGCTCGCGTCGGCCAGCTGCTGGGTCAGCGCGGTGCCGTCGATCGAGGCCACGATGAGGGCCTTGGCGCCGTTGTTCAGCATCGACTCGATCTGCTGCTGCTGCTGCGGCACCGAGTCGTTCGCGTACTGGAGGTCGACCTTGTAACCGAGCGACTCGAGCTTGGCCTTGACGTTGTTCCCGTCGTCGATCCAGCGCTCGGACGTCTTGGTCGGCATCGCGACGCCGATGAGGGCGCCCTTGTTGCTGCCGGCGGCGGGCGTCGCGCCCGCCCCCTCGGCTCCTGCGCGGCCCCCGCCGCACCCGGCGGCGGTGAGCGCGAGGGCGGCCGTCGCGGCCGCCACGGCCATGAGCTTGCGTGCTCTCACTGTGTGTTCCTTCCGTGGTTCACTGGTGGGTCCTGCGGCCGACGGCGTCAGAAGCCGGCGGCGAGGCGGTGGTAGGCGTTGTTCCAGCGCAGCTCCTGCTGGAACTGCCGCGGCCGGGTCTCGCCGTCGATGACGACGAGCTCGACGCCGAGGGCCTCGGCGAAGTCGTCCATCACGTCGGTGCCGACGGCCTTCGACAACACGCTGTGGTGCGGGCCGCCGGCCATGATCCAGCACTCCGCCGAGGTGGGCAGGTCGGGCTTGGGCTCCCACACGGCCCGCGCGACGGGCAGCCTGGGCAGCGGCTCGTCGGGCGCGGTCACGTCGATCTCGTTGAGGACGAGACGGAAGCGCTCACCGAGGTCGCAGATCCCGACGACGACGGCCGGTCCGGCCGCCGCGTCGAAGACCAGGCGGACCGGGTCCTCGCGGTCGCCGATGCCGAGCGGGTGGATCTCCACCCGCGGCCTGGCGGCGGCGATGCTCGGGCAGACCTCGAGCATGTGCGAGCCGAGGATCTTCTGCTTCCCGGGGGCCAGGTGGTAGGTGTAGTCCTCCATGAAGGAGGTGCCGCCGGTGGCCGGCACGTCGCCACCGGCCATGGCCTTCATCGTGTGCAGCATGACCGACGTCTTCCAGTCGCCCTCGCCACCGAAGCCGTAGCCGTCGGCCATCAGCCGCTGCACGGCCAGGCCGGGCAGCTGGCGCAGCCCGCCGAGGTCCTCGAAGTTGGTCACGAAGGCGCCGAACCCGCCGGCCTCGAGGAAGTTCCGCATCCCGGCCTCGATGCGGGCGCCGTAGCGCAGCGACTCGTGCCGCTCGCCGCCCGGGAGCAGCTCGGGGGCGATCTCGTACTCGTCGCCGTACGCCTGCACGAGCTGGTCGACCTGGGCGTCGCCCGCCTCGTCGACCGCGGCGACGAGGGCGTTGACCCCGTACGCGTTGACCGACACGCCGAAGACCCGCTCGGCCTCGACCTTGTCGCCCTCGGTGACGGCGACGTCGCGCATGTTGTCGCCGAACCGCGCCAGCTTGAGCGCGCGGACGGCGGCGACGCCGAGCGCGGCGCGCTGCCAGTCGGCGACCTTGCGGAGCACGTCGGGGTTGCGCACGTGGCCGACGACGGTCTTGCGGCGCACGCCGAGGCGCGTCTGGACGTAGCCGAACTCCCGGTCGCCGTGGGCGGCCTGGTTGAGGTTCATGAAGTCCATGTCGATCTCGGACCACGGCAGCGACTCGTTGGCCTGCGTGTGCAGGTGCAGCAGCGGGGTCTGCAGGGAGTCGAGGCCGGTGATCCACATCTTCGCCGGGGAGAAGGTGTGCATCCAGGCGATCAGGCCGACGCAGTCGGGGTCGGCGTTCGCCGCGAGCACGGTGCGGTGGATCGAGCCCGAGTCCGTGAGCACCGGCTTCCACTCGACGCGCACGGGCAGCACACCGGCCGCGCCGAGCTGCCGCACGACCTCCTGCGACTGCTGCTCGACCTGCGCGACGATCTCGGGGCCGTAGAGGCCCTGGCTGCCGGTGAGGAACCAGACGACGGGCGCGGACGACGTGGCGGGAGACGACGAGGCAGGCAACTGTGCTCCTTGGTGAGAGGTGGTGGGGACCGGGGCTGGCGTGGGCTCAGCGCTGGCCGTAGACGTTCTGGTAGCGGTCGTAGAGGGCGTCGATCTTGCTCTGCTCGATGGGCAGCGGCTCGCCGAGCTGGCGGGAGACGTGCACGGTGCGTGCGACCTCCTCGACCAGGACGGCGGCCTTGACCGCCGCCTTCGCCGAGGCGCCGACGGTGAAGGGGCCGTGGTTCTGCATGAGGACCGCCCGGGAGCGGTGGTGGCGCAGCGTGTCCACGATCCCCCGGCCGATGGAGTCGTCACCGATGACCGCGAACGGCCCGACCGGGACCTCCCCGCCGAACTCGTCGGCCATCATCGTCAGCACGCACGGGATGGCCTCGCCCCGCGCGGCCCACGCCGTGGCGTAGGTCGAGTGGGTGTGCACGACGCCGTTGACCTCGGGCATGTGCGTGTAGACGTAGGCGTGGGCGGCGGTGTCGGACGACGGGCTGCGCTCCCCCTCGACCAGCTCGCCCCGCAGGTCGGTGACGACCATGTTCTCGGGCGTGAGGTCGTCGTAGCTGACCCCGGAGGGCTTGATCACCAGCAGGTCCTGGCCGGGCACGCGCGCCGAGACGTTGCCCGCGGTCCAGACGACGAGCCCGTTGCGCGGGAGCTCGGCGTGCAGGGCGGCGACCTCGCGGCGGAGGTGCTCGACGGTGGCCGCGACGTCGGCGCTGAGGGTGCTCATGTGGCCTTTCCGAACCGGCGGCTGACCGTCGCCTGGAGGATGACGACGACGAGCAGGAAGCCGCGGACGACGACCTGGGGATCGTCCACGCTGCCGGGCATCGGCGCCGATGTGAGCGATAACATTGCACCGCTCGGCGCTGGTGTCAACCCGGAGCCGCACGCGCCTGACAGATGGCCGAAATCGTGATCGGCCCGTGACCGAAGCCCGGCTCGGCTCAGGTCCGCGAGGTGCTCAGGCCGTGGGCACGGCGTGGCTCGGGACCCGGTCCTGCAATGTGTGCGATAACATTCGGGCCTGCGACAGGGAGAGCGACGGGAGCACGGGCCATGGTTTCGCCGCCGAGCTCCCGTGGGAGGACGTCGCCCACGATCTTCGACGTGGCCCGGCTCGCCGGGGTGTCGCACCAGACCGTCTCGCGGGTCATCAACAACCACGCCAGCGTGCGGGAGTCGACGCGCGAGCGCGTGCGCCAGGCGGTCGAGCAGCTGAGCTACCGGCCCAACGCGGCGGCGCGCGCGATGGTCGGGCGGCGCACCCGCAGCATCGGGCTCGTCACGACGGGGTCCTCCGACTACGGCCCGACCAGCACCGTCCTCGGCCTGCTGTCGGCCGCCCGCGACGCGGACTACTCGGTCTCGCTCGCCACCGCCATCGACACCGAGCCCGAGTCGGTGCAGGCCGCGGTCGACCTGGTCCTCGGCCAGCACGTCGACGCCCTCGTCGTGGTCGCGTCCCGGGTCCGCACGCTCGACGTCCTGGCCGGGCTGAACCTGCGTCTCCCCGTCGTGGTCGTGGAGTCGAGCGGGCGGACGGAGCGCCCGTCGCTGTCGATCGACCAGTACGCCGGCGCGCGGCTGGCGACGGAGCACCTCATCGCGCTCGGCCACCGCGCCATCCTGCACGTGGCCGGCCCCTCGGACGCGATGGACGCGACCGAGCGGTCGCGGGGCTGGCGCGACGCCATGGCCGAGCACGACCTGGTCGCCCGCCGGCCCCTGGAGGGCGACTGGACGCCCGGCTCCGGCTACCGCATCGGCACGCTGCTGACGCAGCGCTCCCCCGGCTTCACCGCGCTCGTCGTGGCCAACGACCAGATGTCCCTCGGCTGCGTCCACGCCCTGGCCGAGCAGGGCATCCGCGTGCCCGACGACGTCAGCATCGTCGGCTTCGACGACATCCCCGAGGCCGCGCACTTCGCACCGCCGCTGACCACGATGCGCCAGGACTTCCGCCGGCTCGGCACCAACGTCCTCGACGCGGTGCGCGACGTCGTCGAGGAGCGTCCGGCGGAGCCGGCCGTCCTGCGCCTCACGCCCTCGCTCGTCGTCCGCAGCTCGACCCGCCCCCGCGGCTGAGCCGGCCGGTCAGTCCTCGGGCGCCCCGGCGGCGCCGAGCAGGTCGCCCCGGTGGGCCAGCGTGGTGCGGAGGCGCCCGTGACCCTGGCCGCGCGCGACCTCCGCGGCGTCGATGCGGTGCCACTCCGGCATGCCGAGGGGGTGCAGGCCCCGTGCGGCCAGCAGCGCCGACAGCGCGTCCGGCGTCGCCGCCGGCGCCAGGACCCCGGCCTCGACGTCGTCCAGCAGCGAGGCGACCGTCTCGACCGCGTCCGAGCGGTTGGTGCCGATGACGCCGGTCGGTCCGCGCTTGATCCAGCCCGTGACGTACTCCCCCGCCGAGAAGGCGCCGCCGCGGATGACGCGCCCCTCGGAGTGCGGGATGCGCCCGGTGCGGTCGTCGTACGGCACCCCGGCGAGCCGCAGCCCGCGGTAGCCGACGGCCCGCACGACGAGCTGCGCCGGGAGGGTCCAGGCGTCACCGACCGGGCGCACCAGGCCGTCGACGTCGATCGCCGAGCGCGTGACCTCCACGCCCTCGACCGCGTCGGTCCCGGTCACGGAGAGCGGGCTGGTCCAGAAGTGCAGGTGCACGCGGTGGCCGGCGCCGGAGGCGGGCCGTCCGGCCCACTCGGCGAGGACGGCCAGGTTGCGCGCCGCGACCTTGTCGGTCTCGGCGACCAGGCGGCTGGACTCGTCGAGCACCAGGTCGGCGGGGTCGAGCACCACGTCCAGGTCGTCGAGCTCACCGAGCTCGCGCAGCTCCTTGGTCGTGAAGGCGGTGTACGCCGGACCGCGCCGGGCGAGCACGTGCACGTCGGTGACCGTCCGCCCGCCCAGGGCCGCGAGGACCTCGTCGGGCATGTCGGTCGCCGACAGCTCGTCGACGCCGCGGACGAGCACGCGCACCACGTCGAGAGCGACGTTGCCCGCACCGACGACGACGACCTCGCGCGCCGTGGACAGCAGGCCCGGCACCCAGGGGTGGCCGGGGGCGGCGCCGCCGTCGTCGGGGTGGACGTCGGGGTGGCCGGTGTACCAGGTGACCAGCTCCGGTGCGGCGAGGCTGCCCGGGAGGTCCTCTCCCGGGATGCCGAGGCGTCGGTCGCTGCCGGCGCCGTAGGCGTACACGACGGCGTCGACGCTCGCCCGGAGCTCGTCGACGGTCAGGTCCCGGCCCACCTGCACGTCGCCGTAGAAGGTGACGCCGGGGGCGTCGAGCGTCCGCTCGAGGGTGCTGCGGATGGACCGGATCGAGGGGTGGTCGGGCGCGACGCCGTAGCGCACGAGCCCGAAGGGCACCGGGAGCCGGTCGAGGACCGCGACGCTGACGTCGAGGTCCTCGAACCGGCGCTGCCGGGTCAGCGCCTCCGCGGCGTAGACGCCGGACGGACCCGCGCCGACGACCGCGACCACCAGGCGCACGTCCGGACCGGCCTCAGGTCAGCTGTCGGACGCGCCGGCGGTGGCCGGCCCGGTCTCGTCGGCCTGCGCGGACGCAGCGGGCTCCTCGACCTCGTCGACCGGCGCGGTGACCACGCCGACCGGCTGCTCGTCGACCGGCTGCTCGTCGGGCGCGGGCGCCTCGGCGACCGGCTCGGCGACCGGCTCGTCGACCAGGGTCGACTGAGCGTCGGCCTCGGGCGCGGGGTCGGCCTCGGGCGTGGGGCCGGGCTCGGTCGCCGGGTCGGTCTCCACGGCGACCTCGAGGGCCTCCTGCAGCTCCGGCTCGGCGTGCGGGGCGTCCTCGACCGCGACGCGGGAGCCCGCGGCGACCTCGGCGATGGCGTGCTGGACCGCGGCGCGGATGGCCGGGTCGGTGCCGCCCGAGGAGCTCTCCTCGACCGGGGCCTCCTCGACCGCGCGTCGACCGCGACCGCCGCGGCTGCGCCCGGAGCGGCCGGAGCCGCTGCTCGGGGACGTCTCGCCGCCGGAGCCCCCGGAGGAGTGCCCGCCGGAGCCGTTGCGCCCCGCGCTGGCGGCACCGCCGTTGCCCCCACCGTTCCCGCCCGAGCCGTTGCCGCCATGGTGCCCGACGTCGTGCGCACCGTGGTCGTGACTCCCGCCGTTGCCACCACCGTTGCCACCGCCGTTGCCACCGCCGCGCCGGGAACCGCGCTGCTCGCGCGCTCCCCCGTCGGCCTGGCGCTGGCTCTCGACCGGCTCGTCGTGGATCTCGTAGCCGCGGCCGTGGCAGGCCGCGCACTCGGTGCCGAACGCCTCGAGCAGGCCGGTGCCGATCTTCTTGCGGGTCATCTGGACCAGGCCGAGGCTCGTCACCTCGGCCACCTGGTGGCGGGTCCGGTCTCGACCCAGGCACTCGACCAGGCGACGCAGCAGGAGCTCACGGTTGGCCGGGAGCACCATGTCGATGAAGTCGATGACGATGATGCCGCCGACGTCGCGCAGCCGGAGCTGGCGCACGATCTCCTCGGCCGCCTCCAGGTTGTTGCTGGTGACGGTGGCCTCGAGGTTGCCACCGCTCCCGGTGAACTTGCCGGTGTTGACGTCGATGACCGTCATCGCCTCGGTGCGGTCGATGACCAGCGAACCGCCCGAGGGCAGGAAGACCTTGCGCTCCAGGGCCTTGGCGATCTGCTCGTCGATCCGGTAGCGCGCGAAGGCGTCGTCGTCCTCGTGGGCGGGCTCGTAGCGCTTGAGCCGGTCCGCGAGGTGCGGGGCGACGTGCTGCACGTAGCCGTCGATCGCGTCGTACGCGTCGTCGGGCCCCTGGCTGCCGGAGACGATCAGCTCGGAGAAGTCCTCGGTGAAGAGGTCCCGGACGATCCGCACGGTCAGGTCCGGCTCGCCGTAGAGCAGCTGCGGGGCCTGGCCCTTGGCGACCTTGGCCTCGATGTCGGACCACTGGGCCTTGAGCCGGTTGACGTCGCGGACCAGCTCCTCCTCGCTCGCCCCCTCGGCGGCGGTGCGCACGATGACGCTCGCCTCGCCGACGAGACCGGAGAGGATGTCCTTGAGGCGCTTGCGCTCGTTCTCCGGGAGCTTGCGGGAGATGCCCGAGAGGTGGCCGGCGGGGGCGTAGACGATGTAGCGCCCCGGGATCGACACGTGGTTGGTGAGGCGGGCGCCCTTGGCCCCGACCGGGTCCTTGGTGACCTGGACGAGCACGGTCTGGCCCGACTTGAGCACCTTCTCGACCTTGCGGTTCTGGCCCTGGGCGCCGAAGGAGTCCCAGTCGACCTCACCGGCGTAGATGACCGCGTTACGGCCCCGGCCGATGTCGACGAACGCGGCCTCCATGCTCGGCAGGACGTTCTGGACGCGGGCGAGGTAGACGTTGCCGATCAGCGACGTCGCCGACTCGCGGTCGACGTAGTGCTCCACGAGGATGTCGTCCTCGAGCACCGCGATCTGGGTGAGGTCGGCCCGCTGGCGGATGATCATCCGGCGCGTGACGGCCTCGCGGCGGGCCAGGAACTCGGCCTCGCTGAGGATCGGGGCGCGGCGGCGGCCGGCCTCGCGGCCCTCGCGGCGGCGCTGCCGCTTGGCCTCCATGCGGGTCGAGCCGCTGATGCCGGTGACCTGGTCCTCGGCCGACTTCTCCGGGCGCGACGACTTGCGCGGCTCGCGCACCCGGACGACGACCTCGGTGGGGTCGTCCGCGGCGGCCCCGGTGTCCTCCCCGCGACGGCGGCGACGACGACGGCGACGGCGCGTGCCGTCGCCCTCCTCGCCCGACTCGTCGGCGCCGTCGTCGTCCCCGGCGTCGCCGGGCTCGTCGGCCGGCGAGGCCGTCGCGTCGGACGCGGACGTCGCCGGGGCCGGCTCGTCGCCGTCCCCGTCCTGCTCGTCGGAGCCTTCGGACCCGTCAGAGCGGTCGGAGCCGCCGCTGTCGTCGGTGCTGTCGGAGTCCCCGGTGCGGCGACGGCGACGGCCACCGCGGCGGCGCCGGCGACGACGTCCGCCGTCGTCACCCTCGCTGCCCGCGTCGCTGTCGTCGGAGCTGTCGTCGGAGCTGTCGTCCGAGTCGTCCTCGGCGCTGTCGTCGGCGCTGTCGTTCTCGTCGGTCGGCTGGTCGTCCTCGTCGGCCGGCTGGTCGGTCTCGTCGGCCGGCTGGTCGGTCGGGACCGGGGCGTCGTCCTGCGTCGCCTCGTCGTCCTGCGCCGGGGCCTCGTCGACGGGGGCCACGACCACGCCATCGGTCGGACCCGCGAGCGGGGCGGAGACCACCGGGTCGGAGGCGGGTGCGTCCGGGGTCTGGGTGGTGGTGGGCTGGGTGGTGGTGGGCTGGGAGGCCTCGGCCAGGAGGTCGTCCGCGTCGGTCTCGGCGGCCGGGACGGCGGCGGCCTTGCGGGTACGGCGCCGGGTCGGCCGGGCAGGCGGCCCGGCGGGCTCGTCCGGCGTGCCGTCGGACGCGTCGGGGGCCGGCGCCTCGGCCGCGGGGGCCGCGGCGGTCTTGCGGGTGCGGCGGCGGGCAGGCCTCGCCTCGGGCTCGGGGGTCGGCGCGGGGGTCGGGTCGTCCTGCGCCTCGGGGGTCGCCTCGTCGTCGGGCGCCGCCGGGGCCTGCTCGAGCAGGGCGTCGAGACGGTCCGCGACGGGGTCGGAGACCGGGTCGGGGTCGGTGCTGAGGGCCGGCTCCAGGCCGCCCTCGGGCGCCGGGGCCTCGGGGGGCGGCGCGGCGGCGGCGGCCGGAGGGCCGGCCGGTCGGCTCGCAGCCCGGCGCCGCCGGGGTGGCGGCGCGGCCTGCTGGTCGGGCGCCGGGGTGGTCTGCTGTGCGTCGGGCTCGTTGTCGAGCACTCGAACTCCTTTTGCGACACGCTCGCGCGCATCGATGTCGGTCGCCCTCCGGCGCAGCCGGGAGGGACGGAAGCCTGCGTGGGACGGCGCCGCGCACGAAGGACCCGCGGTCAGGCCGGGCCGGTTCGGCCGCCCGTCGCGGTGGAGCTCCGTGGTCTCGCGGGGTCACGGGCTGTCACCCCGCGACCTGGTGTCGCCACGACCAGGACGCCTGCGAGGGCTCCCGGTCGAGGTCCAGTATCCCACACCGGTCCTCGGGGACCGCGCTGCTCGGTCCGCGACGCTCAGACGGGCGCGGCGTGGTGGCGCGGGTCGGCGATCTCGCCGGTCGTCGCGTCGAGGACGCCCTGGCTCAGCCGGGTCAGCACCGGGGGGTCGGGCAGCACGAGGCGCTCGTGCAGCGCGACCAGCGCGGCGAGGACGTCGTCGGGGCGAACCAGCGGCGTGGTGTGGTGCATCACCAGGTCCAGCCCGTCGCTCGTCGTGCTCGCCGAGACCACGCACGCGCGGGCGTCGAAGGTCCGCAGGCCGTTCTTCGTCATCCGCTGGACCTCGACCTCGGCGCGCCCGGTGAAGTCGGCGAGGGCCGCCGCGAGCTCGTCGAGGTCGGCGCCGGGCAGCCGTACGGACCAGTGCGACCCGGTCAGCCGGTCGGCGAGCGCGCCGCTCTGCGCCTCCCACACCTCGACGACGTCGAGCCCGGCGGGCAGGGCGGCGTCGAGCGCGCCGCGCACCCGGTCGGGGTCGCAGGGCGTGGTCAGCCCGATCTCGCAGTACTCGGCCTCGCTCGCCGCGCCGGTCGGGGCGGCGTTCGCGTACGAGATCCGCGGGTGCGGGGAGAAGCCCGAGGAGTAGGCCATGGGCACCTCCGCGCGGCGCAGCGCCCGCTCGAAGGCCCGGCTGAAGTCGCGGCTGCTGGTGAACCGTGCGCGCCCGCGCTTGGCGTAGCGCAGGCGGAGCCGCTGCACGGGCGGCGCCTGCTGCTCCGGCTGCTGTCGGGCCATGGGCGCGACCCTACGCGGGAGGCGCGGGGATCAGCGCCGACCCGCGCCCGACGGGTCGGGGTGCGACCGGGACGACGGGTGCGACCTGGCTCAGTAGAGCTCCTCGGCGTACGCGGGGCCGTAGTGCTCCTCGACCTCGGCCAGCGTCTGGTCGACGCGCTCGAAGGTGTGGGAGAAGACCGCCCGGCTCGGGACCGCGTCCGGCTCCCAGGTCTCCGGGTGCCACAGCCGGGACCGCAGGAACGCCTTCGAGCAGTGCGTGAACACCTCGTCGACGTCGACCACGAGCCCGAGGACCGGCCGGCGGCCCTTGACCGCCACCTCGTCGAACCACGGCGCCTCCGACACCAGCCGTGCGCGCCCGTTGACCCGCAGGGTGTCGTCGCGGCCGGGCACCACGAACAGCAGCCCGACGTGCGGGTTCGCCAGCACGTTGCGGTAGCCGTCGACGCGGCGGTTGCCCGGCCGCTCGGCGATCGCGATCGTCACGTCGTCGATCACGTGCACGAGCTGACCGGACGGGTCGCCCTTGGGCGAGGCGTCGAGGTTGCCCTCGGCGTCGCAGGTCGCGAGCACGCAGAACGGCGACGCCTCCAGCCACTGGCGGTGCAGGTCGTGCAGCCGGTCGCGGACCTTGTGGGCCGCGACCTCGTTCGGCTCCCCCACCACCGCGACGAGCTCGTCGAGGGTGCGGACGGGCGTCTCGGTGGCACTGCTGCCGGGCACGGGCTGGGCGACGGTGGCCATGGCCGCAGCCTAGGACGCAGGAGCCCCGGCGGCCGAGGCGGTTTCGAGGCCCGCGCCCTGCCGGACCCCGGCGATCGGCAGCAGCGTCCGACCGGTCGGGCCGATCTGGATGCTGGTGTCCAGCTGCGGGCAGACCCCGCAGTCGAAGCACGGCGTCCAGCGGCAGTCCTCGACCTCGCGCTCGTCGAGGGCGTCCTGCCAGTCCTCCCAGAGCCAGTCGCGGTCGAGGCCGGAGTCGAGGTGGTCCCAGGGCAGGACCTCGTTGTGGTCGCGCTCGCGGGTCGTGTACCAGCCGACGTCGACGCCCGTGCCGGCCAGCGCCTCGTCGGCGCAGCGCATCCAGCGCTCGTAGGAGAAGTGCTCGCTCCAGCCGTCGAAGCGCCCACCGTCGCGCCACACCGTCTCGATGACCTTGCCGACCCGGCGGTCGCCGCGGCTGAGCAGTCCCTCGACGACGCCGGGCTTGCCGTCGTGGTAGCGGAAGCCGATGGCCTTGCCGTACTGGCGGTCGGACTGCACCGACGCGCGCAGCTGGCGCAGCCGGTCGTCGATCACGTCGGCGTCGCACTGCGCGGCCCACTGGAAGGGCGTGTGCGGCTTGGGCACGAAGCCGCCGATGCTCACCGTGCAGCGGATGTCGCGGCGCCCGCTCACCCGGCGGCCGGTGTCGATGACCCGCCGGACGAGGTCGCCGATGGCGAGCACGTCCTCGTCGGTCTCGGTCGGCAGGCCGCACATGAAGTAGAGCTTCACCTGGCGCCAGCCGCTCGCGTACGCCGCGGAGACCGTCCGGATCAGGTCCTCGTCGGTGACCATCTTGTTGATCACCTGGCGCAGCCGCTGCGAACCGCCCTCCGGGGCGAACGTCAGCCCGGAGCGCCGGCCGTTGCGCGACAGCTCGTTGGCCAGGTCGATGTTGAACGCGTCGACCCGCGTGCTGGGCAGCGACAGCGAGACGTTGGTGCCGTCGTAGCGGTCGGCCAGCTGGTGGGCGACCTCGCCGATCTCGGAGTGGTCGGCGCTGGAGAGGCTGAGCAGGCCGACCTCCTCGAGCCCGGTCGCCTCGATCCCCGCGGCCACCATGCTGCCGATCGTCTCGATGCTGCGCTCGCGCACCGGGCGGGTGATCATGCCGGCCTGGCAGAAGCGGCAGCCCCGCGTGCAGCCGCGGAAGATCTCCACCGAGTAGCGCTCGTGCACCGTCTCGGCCATGGGCACGAGCGGCTTCTTGGGGTAGGGCCAGGCGTCGAGGTCCATCAGCGTGTGCTTGCGGACCGTGTACGGCACGCCGCTGCGGTTGGGCGCGATGCGCCGGATGCGGCCGTCGGGCAGGTAGTCGGTGTCGTAGAACTTGGGGACGTAGACGCCGCCGCTCGCGGCGAGGCGCATCAGCAGCCCGTCACGCCCGTCCGGACGGCCCTCGGCCTTCCACTCCCGGATCACCTCCGAGATCGCGAGCGCGATCTCCTCCCCGTCGCCCAGCACCGCCGCGTCGATGAAGTCGGCGATCGGCTCGGGGTTGAAGGCCGCGTGCCCGCCGGCCAGCACGACCGGGTCGTGCTCGCGGCGCTGATGAGCGTGCAGCGGGATGCCCGCGAGGTCGAGCTCGGTGAGCATGTTGGTGTAGCCGAGCTCGGTGGCGAAGCTCAGGCCGAAGACGTCGAAGGCCCCGACCGGGCGGTGCCCGTCGAGGGTGAACTGCGGGACGTGGTGCTCCCGCATCAGGGCCTCCATGTCGCCCCACACCGCGTACGTGCGCTCGGCCAGGATCCAGTCGCGCTCGTTGAGGACCTCGTAGAGGATCGCGACGCCCTGGTTGGGCAGGCCCACCTCGTACGCGTCGGGGTAGGACAGGCACCAGCGCACGTCGGTGGCGTCCCAGTCCTTGACGACGCTGTTCAGCTCGCCGCCGACGTACTGCACGGGCTTGCTGACGCGCGCGAGCAGGGGCTCGATGCGCGCGAAGAGCGAGTCGGGGCTGGGGGCGGGGTCGAGGACGGTCATGGTCGGACCAGCGTAACGGCGCTAGCCCATCGGGCGGTCGTCGTCGGCCGGGCCGTCCTCGCCCTGGGCGCCGGGGCGAGGTGGAAGCCCGCCGCCCGGAGGTCGGCGGCCAGGTCGTCGCGGGCCAGGAGGTCGTGGCGCACCTGGTCGGTGCGGTAGACCGTGCGCCCCACGAGGTGGGCCGACACCGGCGCCGTCGCCAGCTGCAGGGCGGCGATCAGCACGAGGGTGCCGAACGACGCCCAGGTCCGCAGCGACACCTCGACGCCCGTCGCCAGCAGGATCAGCCCGAGGGTCTGCGGCTTGGTGGCCGCGTGCATCCGCGACATCACGTCGGGGAAGCGCAGGATGCCCAGCGCGGCGGCGAAGCAGAGGAAGCAGCCCGCGAGGACGAGGAACGCCCCGAGCAGGTCGAGGACGTCGCCGGGCGACACGCCGGTCACCGGGCGCCGTCCCCGGGCCGCGTGCCCGGGTCATCCCGGGGCACCACCGTGTCGCGCTCGGCCACGAAGCGGGCGATGCTCACCGCGCCGGCGAAGCCGAGCAGGGACAGCACGAGCATGACCGGGAGCGTCGTCGTGCGGCCCTCGACGACGGCCTCGGCGGCCAGGGTGGCGATCACCACGGCGACGAGGACGTCGGCGGCGACCACCCGGTCGAGGCTGCTCGGCCCGCGCGCCACCCGCGCGACGGTCATCGCGGCGGCGACCACGAGCAGCACGGCGCCGGTCCCGACCATGACCATCACGGCCACGTGCACCGGGCTCATCTCGACCTCACCGTCATCTTCCCCTCGTCCTGGGTCGTGGTGCCTGCTCGGCGTCGAGCGCGGCGACGTCCTCGTCGCTGCCGAAGGCCCGCAGGGCCCGCTCCTGGGCGTCGAGGACGCCCTGGGCGGCCCGCTCGAGCGCCGCGGTCTCGACGGTGTCGAGGGCGTGGACGTAGAGGGTGCTGTCCGTGCGTCGGACCTCCAGCACCAGGCTGCCCGGCACGAGCGAGACCAGCTCGCTGGTCATGGTGAGGATGAGGTCGGAGCAGGGCCGCAGCCGGACGCGGATGATCGCGCTGCGCGGCTCGCGGCGCGAGAAGGCCAGCGCCACCACCCGCACGCTGGAGACCACGATGTCGGCGGTCAGCCGCCCGACGAGGCGGCCCAGCGCGACCGGCCGGACCCGTCCGGAGCGCTCCACCCGCGGCAGCGGGAAGACGAGGAAGACCAGGAACGACAGCAGCACGCCGGTCACGACGACGAGGAGCGAGACCCGCTCCCACAGCAGCGTCCAGGTGAGGGTCAGCACGACGACCGCGGCCGGGCTGGGCCGGCGCGGGGGCGCGCTCACCGGGTGCCGCCCGGGAGGACCGCGTCCACGTACGCGGCACGCCCGAGCAGGTCGGCGGCCGCCCGCTCGGAGTAGCCGTAGAGCGGTCCGGCGACGACGGTGAGGCCGACGCCCAGGAGCACCAGGACGACGGTCGTGGCGACCATCGGCCAGGGCATCGTGCGCCCGTCGGCGCCGTCCTCGCCGCCCTCCTGCTGCATCGTCGTGCCCGGCTCCTCCTCGAGGTCGCCCGAGGCCGCCGCGGTCCGGCTGGGGCGGGCGCCGCCGGCCGGCTGCTGCGCGACCTGCTGCACGGTCTCGACGCCGACCGTCTCCAGCTCGTCGGCCTCGGTGCGCAGCGGGCGCCAGAACGCCCGGTTCCAGACCTTGGCCACGGCGTACAGGGTGAGCAGGCTCGTCACGACCCCGCCGCCGACGAGCAGGTAGGCGAGGAAGCCGCCGTGCTGCACGCCGGCGTCGAGCAGCCCGACCTTGCCGATGAAGCCCGAGAAGGGCGGGATGCCGGCGAGGTTCATGGCCGGCACGAAGAACAGGACGCCGAGCACCGGGGACAGCGCGGCCAGCCCGCCGAGGCGGGTCAGCGAGGTGCTGCCCGCACGGACCTCGACCAGGCCCAGCACGAGGAACAGCGTCGTCTGCACGGTGATGTGGTGCGTGGTGTAGAAGATCGCGCCGGCGTAGCCGGAGGTGGTCGCCAGCGCGACGCCGAACACCATGTAGCCGATGTGGCTGACCAGGGTGAAGGACAGCATGCGCTTGACCTCGGTCTGCGCGATCGCGCCGAGGATCCCGACGACCATCGTGACCAGCGCGGCCCCCATCAGCAGCGTGGTGAGGTGGCTCTCGCCGAAGAGCAGCGACTGCGTCCGGATGATCGCGTACACGCCGACCTTGGTCAGCAGGCCCGCGAACACGGCCGTCACCGGCGCCGGCGCGGTCGGGTAGGAGTCCGGCAGCCAGGCCGACATCGGGAAGACGGCGGCCTTGATCGAGAAGACGGTGAGCAGCAGCAGCTGCAGCACCAGCGCCACGTCGTGCGGCAGCGCGGCGAAGCGGATCGACAGCTGGGCGAGGTTCACCGTGCCGGTCGCGGCGTACACGGCGGCGATCGCGATCAGGAACAACGTCGAGGACAGCAGGCTGACCAGCACGTACGTGCTCCCGGCGCGGACCCGCTCGCCGGTGCCGCCGAGGGTGAGCAGCACGTACGAGGCGAAGAGCAGCATCTCGAAGCCGACAAAGAGGTTGAACAGGTCCCCGGCCAGGAACGCGTTGGACACTCCGGCCGACAGCACCAGGAACGTCGGGTAGAAGATCGACACCGGGGTCTCGCGGCGCCGCTCGGCCTCGGGTGCGCCCATCGAGAACAGCAGCACCGCCAGCGTCACCACCGAGGACACGAGCAGCATCAGCGAGCTCAGCCGGTCGGCGACCAGCGCGATGCCCAGCGGTTGCGGCCAGTTGCCGACCCACAGCACCAGCGGTCCGCGCGCGTCGGTGAGGTGGACGAGCAGCCCGGCGACCGCGGTCACCGCGACGAGGGCGACCGACGCCACGACGCGCTGGGCCCGGGGGTGACGGTTCAGGGCCAGGGCGAGCCCGGCCCCGAGCAGCGGCAGCAGCACGGGGAGCGGCAGCAGGTTGTTCACGAGCCCTCCTCCGTGTCCGTGCGTCGTCCGAGAAGGGTAGCTCGGTGGTGGTTCGCCGGGCGCGCGGGTGGCCACCTGCGCCTTCGGCGCCTCGGTCGCGGGCTCCTCGTCCGCGCCCTGCGTGCCGTCCGCCGCCGCGTCGCCGGGGTCCGCCCCGGCACTCCCCCCGGTGCTTCCCTCGGTCGCTTCCCGTGAAGCCGACCGGGTCCGCGTCGGAGCTCTCGGGGTCCGTGGTGACCCGCTCCCCCTCCTGCTCGCCGGTCGCCCGGCCCGCCTCGTCGGGGTGGCCCTCGTCGTCGGGGTCGTCGCTGCCCGGCGTGAGGTCCTCCAGCGCCAGCCGGCGGATCGCGGCGTCCTCGACGTCGTCGGAGACCTCGTCGTTGCCGGCGATCTGGAAGCTGCGGTACGCCAGGGTCAGCAGGAAGGCCGTGACCGCGAGCGTGATGACGATCGCCGTCAGCACGAAGGCCTGCGGCAGCGGGTCGCTCATGTCCTGCGGCTCGGTGACGCCGGTGATCGGCGCCCCGCCGGCCGCGCCGCTCGCGACGAGGAAGAGCACGTTGACCCCGTTGGAGGCGAGCAGCACGCCGACGAGGATGCGGGTCAGCGAACGTTCCAGGACCAGGTAGACCCCGGCGGCGACGAGGACGCCGGCGAGCAGCGCGAGGGTGAGGTTGGGGCTCACGGGGCGCTCACGGGGCGCTCACGGGGGCGGCCTCGCGCTCGGGCAGCGGCGCACGGCGCGACGGCCGGGCGCTGGTCTCGTGGGCGTGCGGGGCCGGGGCCCGGTCCTCGGCCTCGTGGGTGTCGATGCCCGAGCCCAGGCTGCGGGCCAGGTCGAGCATCACCCCGACGACGACGAGGTAGACGCCGACGTCGAAGAAGACCGACGTGACCAGGTGCGGCGAGCCCGTGAGCGCGAGCTCGCCGAACGGCGTACGGACGGCCTCGAACGCGCCGAGGTCGAACGAGATGTCGTAGCTCTGCCCGATCCGCCCCCCGAACGCGGCGGGCGCGAGCAGGCCGAGCGCGGCCAGCGCGAGCCCGGAGCCGAGCACCCTGCCCGCGTCGACGGGCGCGGCCTCGTCCAGCTCGCGGCTGCCGGCCGCGAGGTAGCGGATCATCAGCGCCGTCCCCGCGACGAGCCCGCCGGCGAAGCCGCCGCCGGGGGCGTTGTGCCCGGCCATCAGCAGGTAGACCGAGACGACGATCATCACCGGGAAGAGCACGCGGGTGACGACCTCGAAGACGATCGAGCGGCGCGTGGGCGACAGCGTCTCCCCACCCCGCAGCCAGACGGTGCGCCCCGCCGCGCCCCCGCCGGTCGGCGCCTCGGGGCGCACCGGGCGCGCCGAGTAGCGGCTGCGCAGGAAGATCAGGCTGGCCACGCCGGTCGCGGCGACCACGAGCACCGAGATCTCGCCCATGGTGTCCCAGGAGCGGATGTCGACCAGGGTCACGTTCACGACGTTCTTGCCGTAGCCGAAGGTGTAGGCGACCTCGGGGTAGGTGATCGACACCGGGACCGCGGTGCGCGCGCCGCTCGCGACGAGCGCGATGCCCACCACCACGAGGCCCACCAGCACGGCGACGGCCAGGCGCCACCAGCGGCTCGACGACAGCGGCCGGGTCGTGAAGTACTTCGGCAGCTTGCGCAGCACGAGGGAGAAGACGACGAGCGTCACCGTCTCGACCAGCACCTGGGTCAGGGCGAGGTCGGGCGCGCCGTGGAGGAGGAACAGCACCCCGACGCCGTAGCCCGTGACGCCGACGAGCAGCACCGCGCGGAGCCGGCCGCGCGAGCCGGCCGCGACGACCGCGGCGACCGCCATCACCGAGCCGGTCAGGAGCTGCGCCGGGGTGTCGAAGATCCGCACGCCCGGCCAGTCGCCCACGAGCAGCAGCGCCCCGCCGGGCAGCACGACGAGCACGAGCAGGATCGAGGCGAGGTAGACCGGCACCGACCCGCGCTGCGTGATCGCCGTCGTCTCGACCGCGAGCCGGTCCAGGCCGCGCATGACGCGCTGGTAGGCGGTCTCGGCCTCGTACGGCGCGGGGAACGTCGACTGCGCGCGGGCGATGGACGCGCGCTGCCAGAAGAGCACCACGCCCCCGGCGACGGCGAGCGCCGACATCAGCAGCGGCACGCTGAAGCCGTGCCACAGGGCGATCCCGTGGCTCTCCTCGCCGACGGCGAAGGCGTCGACGTAGCCCGAGAACCCCTCGGTGAGCTGGTGGCCGACGAGGCCGCCGGCCAGGCAGAGCACCCCGAGCAGCACCGGGGCCGCCGCGAAGCCGGCCGGGACCGGGTGGGAGGCGGTGACGGGCCGGTCCTGCCCGCGGGCGTCGAGGAAGTAGGTCCCGCGCTTGCTCACGAAGGCCCCCCACCAGAAGCGCAGCGTGTACGCCACGGTGAGGGCCGAGCCGGCCACGAGCGTCGCGGCCAGCAGCGCGGCGGGCAGCGGCGGGACGGCCGTGCCGTCCCCGCCCACGAGGTAGGTCAGGCTCTCGAAGCCGGCCTCCTTGCCGGTGAACCCCAGCGTCGGCGGCAGCGCGGCCATCGAGGCGCCGGCCAGGAGCGCGGCCCCGGCGACGACGGGCATGCGCCGTCCGACACCGTTCAGGCGGCGCAGGTCCCGGGTGCCGGCGCTGTGGTCGACGATGCCCACCACGAGGAAGAGCGTCGACTTGAACAGGGCGTGCGCGACGAGCAGCGCCAGCCCCCCGAGCGCGGCCGAGCGGGTGCCGATGCCGCACAGCACCATGAGGAAGCCCAGCTGGCTCACGGTCCCGTACGCGAGCAGCACCTTGATGTCGTACTGCCGCAGCGAGCGCCACCCGCCGAGGATCATCGTGGCCGCACCGAGCGTGAGCAGCACCGGCCGCCAGCCCGGGGTGGACGCGAAGACGGGCGCGAGGACGGCGACCAGGTAGACGCCCGCCTTGACCATGGCCGCGGCGTGCAGGTAGGCGCTGACCGGCGTCGGCGCGGCCATCGCCCCGGGCAGCCAGAAGTGGAACGGCACGAGCGCGGACTTGGTCAGCGCGCCGACGAGCAGCAGCATCACCGCGGTCACCACGTAGGCCGAACCGACACCGCCCGCCGCGGCGGACGCCAGGACGCCGGACAGCGAGAAGGTGTCGTAGCGCACGCCGAGCAGCACGATGCCGGTGAGCATGGCCAGGCCGCCGAAGGTGGTGACGACGAGGGCGGTCAGCGCTGCGCGCCGGTTGGCCGCGAAGCGCGGGTTGTGCCCGACGAGCAGGTAGCTGAAGACGGTGGTGAGCTCCCAGAACACGTAGAGCCCGATCAGGTCGTCGGAGGTGACCAGCCCGGTCATCGCGCCGGCGAAGGCCAGCAGCACCGCACCGGTGCGCAGCGGCGGCTCGTCGTGGGAGAAGTAGTAGCGGCAGTAGAAGAGCACCAGGGCGCCGATGCCGCTGACGACCAGGGTCAGCACCCACTGCAGCAGCCCGATGCGGAAGCTGACGTCGATGCCGAGGGCGGGGATCCAGGCGAAGCGTTCGCCGACCACGCCGCCCGCGAGCACGGTCGGGCCCTGCAGCGCGGTCCACACCGCGGTGGCGGCGGGGACCAGCGCGAGGACGAAGAACGCCCGGCACCTGAGGGCACGCAGCAACCACGGCGCCACCAGGGCGACGCCGAGGTGGACGGCGAGCAGCAGGGTCACGGAGGTCCTCGTCGGTGGGCGGCGGGGACCTGAACCCTAGTGGGAGGCCAGGGCGGGGAACCAGAACGCGATCTCGCGGGCGGCCGACTCCGGGGAGTCGGAGCCGTGCACGAGGTTCTCGCGGTTGGACAGCGAGAAGTCGCCGCGGATGGTGCCCGGGGCGGCCTTGCGCCCGTCCGTCGCGCCGTTGAGGGCACGGACGACCTCGATGACCTCGTCGCCCTCGAGCACCAGCGCGACCGACGGGCCGGAGGTGATGAACGTGCGCAGCGGCGGGTAGAACGGCTTGTCGACGTGCTCGGCGTAGTGCTGGTCGGCCTCCTCGCCGGTCACCTGGCGCAGCTCGAGGGTGACGAGGCGCAGGCCCTTGCTCTCGAAGCGCGACAGCACGGCCCCCACGAGGCCGCGCCGTACGGCGTCGGGCTTGATGAGGACGAAGGATCGCTGCGTCGCAGCCTCCGGCGGCGTGGTGGTCATGCGCCGAACCCTATCGGCCCGTGCGTCCCCGTGCCGTCGTCGTGCACCCGAGCAGCGCGGGCAGGCGGCAGGCGCGACCGCTCTAGGTCCCGGAGCCGCCCACCAGGGCCCCGCTCGACCACGCCCCCTGGCCGAGCAGGACGAGCTCACGCTGGTGCAGCGGGCCGAGGCTGCTGCGGTGCCCCACGCTCACCACGGAGGCGTGCGGCAGCCGTTCGCGCACCAGCCCGTAGAGCGCGTGCTCCATGCCCTCGTCGAGCGCGGACGTGCTCTCGTCGAAGAACACGAGACTCGGCCGCAGCAGGAGCACGCGCGCGAACGCCACCCGCTGCCGCTCCCCGGGCGAGAGCGTGGTCATCCAGTCCTTGGTCTCGTCGAGGTGGTCGCCGAGGTGGCCGAGAGACACGTCGGCGAGCACCTGCCGGACCGCGGCGTCCGGCACGACCTCCGCCGGCACCGGGTAGGTGACCGCGTCGCGCAGCGCCCCGAGGGGGAGGTAGGGCTGCTGGGCGCAGAAGATCACCTGGCCCTGCGGGCGCGAGACCACGCCGCGCACGTACGGCCACAGCCCGGCGAGGCTCCGCAGCAGGGTCGTCTTGCCGCTGCCCGACCGCCCGCGGACGAGCAGCCACTCCCCCGGCTCCACGGTCAGGTCGAGCCGGTTGACCAGCGGCTCCCCGGTGGGCCGGAACACGTCCAGCCCCTCGACCTCCAGCCCGACCGTCGGGCGCGACCGCAGCGGCACGGGCAGGCTCCGGGCCTGCGCGTCCGCGTCGAGCAGGCCCGTCAGGCGGTCGAGCGTCGCGCGGTAGGAGGCGAACGTGGCGTAGGTGGTGCGGAAGAACGAGAGTGAGCCGACGACGTTCCCGAACGCCTGGTCGGACTGCGTGACGTCGCCCAGCTGGATCTGGCCGGCGAAGTAGCGCGGGGCCTGCACGATGATCGCGACGATCCCGAGGAGCTGGGTGATGAGCACGTTGTAGCCCTGGAACTTGAGGTTCCGCCAGACCAGCGCCCACTGGTTGGCGATGACGGCCGAGAAGCGGGTCTGCAGGCCGTGCTCCTCCACCGCCTCGCCGCCGTAGAGGGCGATCGCCTCCGAGTTGTCCCGCGTGCGCGTCAGCGAGTAGCGGTACGAGGCGTTCAGCCGCTCGGAGAGGAAGTTGAGCCTGATCAGCGGCCGGCCGATCTTGATCGCCAGGACCGTCGCCAGCAGCACGAAGACGTAGGCGATGAAGACCAGGGCCTTCGGGAAGCCGATGCCGAACAGCGTCAGGGTGCCCGACAGCGACCAGAGGATGGCGGTGTAGCTGACCAGGGTGAGCATCTGGCTGATCAGCCCGATGGCCAGCGACTGCGAGCTGCTGACGAAGTTGGCCACGTCGGCCTGGATGCGCTGCTCGGGGTTGTCGATCGGCTGGGGGATGAACCGGCTCCGGTGGTAGGCCGTCCCGCTCAGCCAGTCGGTGAGGGTCTGGGCGTTCGTCCACTGGCGCCACCGGATGAGCTGCAGGTAGGTGACGTAGTACGACACGACGGCCTCGGCGATCGCGATGACCGCGAGCACCGAGTAGACGGCGACGGTCCGCCAGAACGCTGCGGCGTCCTTCTGCTGCAGGGCGGTGAAGAGCGTGTTCTGGTTGTTCGAGAAGAGCACGCTGAGGCGGACCTCGAACACCGCGAAGAGGACCAGCAGCAGGACCGTGAGCACGGGCTTCCAGCTGCGCCGGTCCCCCGCCCGTGGCGTGAAGTACGGGCCCGAGAGCCGCCAGAACTGACGGCCGAACCGCGTCCGACGGCACAGCAGCAGGCCGAGCAGGAACGCGCCGACGACGCAGAGCACGAACGCGCCCGCGATCCACAGCAGGCTCTGGAGCACCACGTCCACGGGTCGAACCCTCCCTACGCCGGACGCGGCGACGGGCTCGTGCCCGCGGTCCGGTGGGAGCACCGTAGTGGGCGGTGACCCGCGCGGGCACCCTCGTCGCGTGTCGGCGCGGTCACGCCTGCGGACGGGCTGCGTTCAGGAGGCGGTGGGGGCCGAGCGGGCGTCCAGGCGCTTGCCGAGGACGAAGGAGACGACCCAGAGCGCGGCGAACATGCCCCCCACGATGAACATCGAGGGCGTGAGCAGGCCGAGCAGCAGGCCGGCCACCTGGGCGATCCAGCCGACCGGGTAGCCCGGCGGCTTGCGCAGCAGCCCGGCCGCCACGAGGGCGAGCACCGCGGAACCGCTGCCGAGCAGCGCCGCCGGGAGGGGGGCGACGTCGGAGATCAGGATCATCACCGGGATCGCCAGCGCGAAGACGATGACCTCGAAGAGCAGGACCGACAGCAGGACGACCCGCATCGGGTTGCGCGGGGTCAGCGTGATCGGCGACTCGCGGGGCGGCACGGCCGGGGTGGAGGGGCTCATGTCCAGCTCTCGCGTTCCTCGTCGGTGGGTTCGTCCCCGCCGAGGTCGGCCTCGAGGGGGTCCCAGTCGTCGTCGCCGGCCTCCTCGCCCGGGTTCGGCGCCCCGGCCGCGTCCCTGCCCCCGCCCACCAGCAGGCCGCGGGCCTCGCCGACGAGCACCACCGAGCCGCTGACCAGCACGCCGGGCGAACCGACGCCCTCGCCCTCGGCGAGCCCGATCGCCGCCTCCAGCGCGTCGTCGAGACGCGGGGCGACGGTGACGCGCTCGGCGCCGAAGACCTCGGCCGCGAGCTCGCCGAGCTCCTCCGCGGGCAGCCCGCGCCCGCTCGAGGCGACCTGGGTGACGACGACGTGGGTGAGCGCGGGCTCGAAGGTCTGCAGCAGCCCGCGGACGTCCTTGTCGGCCATCACGCCGATCACGCCGACGAGCGGGGTCAGGTCGAAGGCCTCGTCGAGGGCCGCGACGGCGGCGGCCGCCCCGTGCGGGTTGTGCGCGGCGTCGAGCAGGACGGTCGGCGAGCGCCGGACGACCTCCAGCCGGCCGGGCACCGTGACCTGCGCGAAGCCCTCGCGGGCGACGTCGGGGTTGAGGGCCTTGAGCCCGAGGAAGGCCTCGACCGCGGCGAGCGCGAGGCCGGCGTTCGACGCCTGGTGCGCGCCGTGCAGCGGCACGAAGACGTCCTCCACCGGGCCCTCGGCGCCGTTCAGGCGGACGAGCTGGCCGTCGACCGCGAGCTGGCGGCCGAGCACCCCGAAGTCGATGCCCTCGCGCTGCGGCAGCGCGCCGACCTCGGCGCAGCGCTCGAGCAGCACCTGGGCGGCCTCGAGGGGCTGCCCGGCGAGGATCGCGTGGGCGCCCGGTTTGATGATCCCGGCCTTCTCCCGGGCGATCTCGGCGACGGTGGAGCCGAGCAGGTGGGTGTGGTCGAGGTCGATCGGGGTGATCACCGCGACCCCGCCGTCGGCGACGTTGGTGGCGTCCCAGGTGCCGCCGAGCCCGACCTCGACCACCGCGACGTCGACGGGGGCGTCGGCGAACGCGGCGAAGGCCATCGCGGTCATGATCTCGAAGAAGGTGCACACGACCCCGTCGATCCGCTGCTCGTCGACGATGGCCACGTACGGCTCCAGCTCGGCCCAGACCTCGTCGAAGCGCTCGTCGGAGATCGGCTCGCCGTCGATCGTGATGCGCTCGGTGAGCGCGGTGAGGTGCGGGCTGGTGAAGCGGCCGGTCCGCAGGCCGGTGGCGCGCAGCAGCGACTCGGTCATGGCCGCGGTGCTGCCCTTGCCGTTCGTCCCGGTCACGTGGATCACGGGGTACGCGCGCTGCGGGTCGCCCAGCAGCTCGGTCAGCGCGCTGATGCGGCCCAGCGACGGCGCGACCCGGTGCTCGGGCCAGCGGCTCGTCAGGTCGCGGACGACGTCGGCGTGGGTGCGTGTCCCGGGGTCTTCAGCGGGCAGGGCGGTGTCAGGCATGGCGCTCCGAGTCTAGGTGCGCGGGCACTACCTAAGATTGCTCCCCGTGACCACCACCGCCCCGGACCCCCGCACGCACACGTCGGTCCCGGACCGCCCGGCGCTGGAGGGGCTGGAGAGCCGCTGGCTCGAGCGCTGGCGCGACGCGGGCACGTACGCCTTCGTCCGCCCCGAGGGCGACCCGGCCGCGGCCCGCGCGCAGGTCTACAGCATCGACACCCCGCCGCCGACGGTCTCGGGCTCGCTGCACGTGGGCCACGTCTTCTCCTACACCCACACCGACCTCGTCGCCCGCTACCAGCGGATGCGCGGCAAGCACGTCTTCTACCCGATCGGGTGGGACGACAACGGGCTGCCGACCGAGCGGCGCGTGCAGAACTACTACGGCGTGCGCTGCGACCCGAGCATCGCCTACGACCCCGACTTCACCCCGCCGGCCAAGCCCGACCCCAAGAACCAGGTGCCGATCAGCCGGCGCAACTTCGTCGCGCTGTGCCACGAGCTGACGGACCTCGACGAGCAGGTCTTCGAGGACATGTGGCGTCGCGTCGGGCTGAGCGTGGACTGGTCGAGCCTCTACACGACCATCTCCGACGACTCCCAGGCCGTCGCGCAGAAGGCCTTCCTGCGCAACGTGACCCGCGGCGAGGCGTACCTCTCCGAGGCCCCGACGCTGTGGGACGTCACGTTCCAGACCGCGGTCGCGCAGGCCGAGCTCGAGGCGCGCGACTACCCCGGCGCCTACCACAAGGTCGCCTTCACCCGGCCCGACGGCAGCCCCGCGCTGATCGAGACGACGCGACCCGAGCTGATCGCCGCCTGCGTCGCGCTGGTCGCGCACCCCGACGACGAGCGCTACGCCGACCTGGTCGGCCAGACGGTGACCTCGCCGCTGTACGGCGTGGAGCTGCCGGTGCTCGCCCACGAGGCCGCCGAGCCCGACAAGGGCTCGGGCCTGGTCATGTGCTGCACGTTCGGCGACCTGACCGACGTCACCTGGTGGCGCGAGCTGCAGCTCCCGACGCGGGTGGTCATCGGCCGTGACGGGCGCATCCTGCGCGAGCGGCCCGAGTGGATCACCGACGGTCCGGCCGCCGAGGCGTGGGACGCGATCAGCGGCAGGACGACCTTCTCCGCCCGGGAGGCCGTCGTCGCCGGGCTGCGCGAGGCTGGCGCCCTGGTCGGCGAGCCGACGCCCACCCAGCGCAAGGCGAACTTCTACGAGCGCGGCGAGAAGCCGCTCGAGATCGTCTCGACCCGCCAGTGGTACATCCGCAACGGCGGGCGCGACGCCGCGCTCAAGGCGACGTTCCGTGAGCGCGGCGACGAGCTCGCCTGGGTGCCGCAGCACATGCGCCACCGCTACGACAACTGGGTCAACGGGCTCAACGGCGACTGGCTGGTGTCGCGGCAGCGGTTCTTCGGCGTGCCGTTCCCCGTCTGGTACCCCGTGGACGCCGACGGCGAGCCCGACTACGCGCACCCGCTGCTGCCCTCGGAGGACCGGCTCCCGGTGGACCCGAGCAGCGACGTGCCCGACGGTTTCACCGCCGACCAGCGCGGCGTGACGGGCGGCTTCGTCGCCGACCCCGACGTCATGGACACCTGGGCGGTGTCGTCGCTGACCCCGCAGATCGTGTGCGGCTGGGAGCGCGACCCGGCGCTGTTCGCCATGACCTTCCCGATGGACCTGAACACCCACGCCCACGAGATCATCCGGACCTGGCTGTTCTCCCGCGTCGTGCGCGCCCACTACGAGAACCACTCGCTGCCCTGGGCCCGCTCGATGGTCAGCGGGTTCGTCATGGACCCCGACCGCAAGAAGATGAGCAAGTCCAAGGGCAACGTCGTCGTGCCGACCGAGATCCTCGACCGCTACGGCTCGGACGCGGTCCGCTGGCGCGCGGCCAAGGCCCGCCCGGGCATGGACTCCCCCTTCGACGAGCGGGAGATGAAGGTCGGGCGCCGCCTCGCGCTCAAGGTGCTCAACGCCAGCAAGTTCGTGCTGGGCTTCGGCGTCGGGCCCGGCTCGCTCGACCTCGGTCTGGTCACCCAGCCCGCCGACCGCGCGCTGCTCGCCGGCCTGGTCGACGTCGTCGAGGCGGCCACGACCGCGTTCGAGGCGTACGACTACACCGGCGCGCTGGACGTGACCGAGACGTTCTTCTGGTCGTTCTGCGACGACTACCTCGAGCTGGTCAAGGAGCGGGCGTACGGCGCCCAGGGCGAGGAGGCCGCGGCGTCGGCCCGCGCTGCCCTGGGTCTCGGGCTGCACACGCTGCTGCGGCTGCTCGCGCCGATCATGCCCTTCGCGACCGAGGAGGTCTGGTCGTGGTGGCAGGAGGGTTCGATCCACCACGCCGGCTGGCCGACCGCCGGGCGAGCTGGCCGTGGACGGCGAGGCCGCCCTCCTGGGCGACGTCGCGACCGCCCTGGCCGGGCTGCGCGGGGCGAAGTCCTCGGCCAAGGTCTCGATGAAGACCGCGGTCGCCCGGGCCGAGCTCAGCGGCCCGGCCGAGGTGCTCGACCGCCTCCGCGGCGCCGAGGCCGACCTGCGGGCCGTCGGCCGCATCACCGGCGACCTCGTGTGGAGCACGACCGACGCGCCCCTGAGCCTCGCGGTGGAGCTGGTGCCCGCGGAGGGCTGAGCCCTCCGCGGGACCTGCGGGTCCTACTCCTCCTCGGCGGGCGGGACGGCTCCGGCCGTGCCGCCCGTCGTCGGCTGCCGGGCCTCGTCGGCCCGGCTCTCGGCGTCGGCCGGTCCCTCGTCCTGCACGCCCGGGACGTCGGCCTGCCCGCCCTCGATCAGTCCGCCCGGGTGCTCACGGTCGAGGCCCTCGCGGGGGTCGGGGTTCGTCACGGCTGCTCCTTCGTCGTCGGGTCCGTACGGGTCCGGTCGCCCGCATCGCGCCGGGCCATGCTGTCAGGCGACGTCGATCAGCACCTTGCCGACCGCGGCGGCCTCGACCGCCGCGTGCGCGTCGGCGGTCTGCTCGAGCGGGAAGCGCACGAGCGGCAGGCCGTGCTCCTCGCCGACGCCGAGGGCGCCGTCGACCAGCGCCGCGGTGATGTCCTCGGCCGCGACCTGGAGGGCGTCCTCGCCCACGGTGTAGAGCAGCAGGCCCTGGAAGCGCAGGTTGCGCGCGAAGAACGGGCGGACGTCGAAGGTCACGCTCTCCCCGCCGTCGTTCGCGTACACGGCGATGGTCCCGTGGTTGTTCAGCACCGCCAGGTCGAGGGCGGCGTTGGGACCGGGGGCGACCTCCGCGACGACGTCGATGCCGTCGGGTGCGACGCGCCGGATCTCCGCGGCGGCGTCGGAGGTGCGGTAGTTCACCACGTGGTGCGCGCCGGCCGCGCGGGCCAGCGCGGCCTTGGCGTCGCTGCTGATCGTCGTCACGACCGTGGCGCCGGCCCAGCGGGCGAGCTGGATGGCGGCGTGCCCCACGGCCCCCGCTCCCCCGGCGACGAGGACCGTACGGCCGCTCAGCGCGCCCGGGTGCAGCCGGGTCGGGCCGCCCTCGGCCACGGTGAGCGCACGGTGCGCGGTCATGGCCGGCACCCCGAGGGAGGCGCCGACGTCGAACGAGATGCTGTCGGGGAGCCGGACGACGTGCTCGACCGGCACGGTCACGTACTCCTGCGCGGTCCCCGACGGGCGCTGGTGCTGCGACAGGAAGATCCAGACGCGGTCGCCGACCTCGAGCTGCGGGTTCAGCTCGGCGGCCTCGGGGCTGATGGCCTCGACGGTGCCGGCGCCGTCCTGGTTCGGGGTGACCTCGGCGAAGGGAAGGTCGTCGCCGGGCCGGCTGCCGGTGCGCGACTTCCAGTCGGTGGGGTTGACCCCGGAGACCGCGACGTTCACGCGGACCTCGCCGGGGCCGGGCTCGGGCACGGGACGCTCGACCAGCTCGAGGACGGACGGGTCGCCGGTGGTCCGGTAGACGATGCTCTTCATGCTGGGGACAAGGCATCCGGGCGCGTCGTTCTTCCCGTACCGGGCGCGACCTAGCATCGGGGCGTGCCGCTCACCGACTTCACCGCCACCTCGCTCACCGGGGTCGAGACCCCCCTGTCCACCTACGACGGAAAGGTGGTGCTGGTCGTCAACACCGCCTCCCAGTGCGGCCTCACCCCGCAGTACGAGGGGCTCGAGCAGCTCTACCGCGAGCACAAGGACGAGGGCCTGGTCGTGCTGGGCTTCCCCTGCGACCAGTTCGCGCACCAGGAGCCGGGCAGCGCCGAGGAGATCTCCGACTTCTGCACGATGAACTACGGCGTCAGCTTCCCGATGTTCGCCAAGGTCGACGTGAACGGCGAGGACACCCACCCCCTGTTCCGCTGGCTCAAGGAGGAACGTTCCGGCCTCCTCGGCGGCGCCATCAAGTGGAACTTCACCAAGTTCCTCGTCGGCCGCGACGGTCGCGTCATCGACCGCTTCGCCCCGACCACCACCCCGGACAAGATCGAGCCCGACGTGCAGAAGGCCCTCCGCGCCTGACCCCGTACGCCTACCCCCTTCCCCTCCCCCTCCCCCCTCCCCCCTCCCCCTTCTCTCCGGAAAGTGGTCGCTCCCGGCCCTCTGTGAGCTCCTTGTGGAGCTGGGAGTGACCACTTTCCGGTCGAGGGGTGTGTCGGTTGTCCACAGGTACGGCCAGCCGGTCGCCAGGTCGTCCACACGGACGGCTCCGACCGGCACGGCGGAGCCAGCGGCGGGAAGACTCCGGCGTGAGCGTTCCCGTCCATGGGCAGGCGCCGGGGCGCGGGTGGCACCGGGTCTCACGCGGGCTCTGGCTACCGCCTGACGACCCGCCCACGCCGGTCGACGAGCTGCGGGCCTGGTCGGTCCTCCTGCCGGAGACCTCGGCGTTCACCCACCTCACGGCCGCGCGGCTGTACGGCTGGTGGCTGCCGAGCAGTCCGCCGCACCCTGTCTTCGCCGCCATGCGTCGTGGCGACCCGCGCCCGCGACGACCAGGCCTGCTCGTCTGCCGGCACCCGAGGTCGTTCGCGTTCACCGTGCGCGACGGGGTACGGGTCACCACCCCGGCGGAGACCCTGCTGGCGGCCGCGCGGGACCTGGGTGTGCTCGACCTCGTGGTGCTCGGGGACTCCGCTCTCCGGCTCGGCCACACCACCGTGACCGAGCTGGAGATCGTCGCTGAGCGGCGCCGCCGGGGCGCGCCGCTGCTGCGGGAGGTCATCCCCCTCCTCGACGGGCGCAGCGAGTCGGCCTGGGAGTCGATGATGCGGGTCCTCCAGGGGGCGGCGGACATCCCGGTGCAACCACAGCGCGTCATCCACGCCGACGACGGGAGGTTCCTCGCCCGCGCCGACTTCTGGGTCGTGGGCACCCGGCGTCTTCACGAGTACGACGGCTCGGACCACCGCACACCCGAGGTGCAGGACGCCGACCTCCGCCGCCAGCGCCTCCTCAACGCCGAGGGATGGGAACGGTTCGGGTTCACGGCGCGCCATCTGCTGAACGAGGCCGCGGCGATCATCCGGGAGACCGACGCCGTGCTCGGGCGCTCGTGGGACGCCGCGCGGCTACGTCGCTGGGAGGACCTGCTGAACGCCTCGATGCTGCGCCGACCCGGGCGCCACCGCGCGCTCACCCACTGGCAGCGCGCCCTCGACGAGCAGGAAAGTGGTCGCTCCGCTGGCCGAGGGAGCGTACGAACAGCCCCGGAGTGACCACTTTCCGGAGGAGGCGGGGAACGGGGGGCGGGGAGCGAGGGCGGCAGGGGCGCCGTACGGGTCAGGCGGACTTCTCGCGGCGCTCGCGCTTGGCGAACTTCTCCCGCGGCACCAGGGTCGGGAGGACGGCGTCGCGGACGACCTCGCCGGTGATGATCACCTGGGCGACGTCCTCGCGGCTGGGGACGTCGTACATGACGTTCAGCAGGACCTCCTCGAGGATCGCCCGGAGACCGCGGGCGCCCGTGCCGCGCAGCAGCGCGAGGTCGGCGATCGCCTCCACGGCGTCGGAGGAGAACTCGAGGTCGACGCCGTCGAGCTCGAAGAGCTTGCGGAACTGCTTGACGAGCGCGTTCTTCGGCTCGACGAGGATGCGGATCAGCGCGTCGCGGTCGAGCGGGGCGACCGAGGAGATCATCGGCAGCCGGCCGATGAACTCCGGGATCAGGCCGAACTTGACCAGGTCCTCGGGCCGGACGTCGGCGTACGGGTCCTCGCTGTCGGGCTTGCGCGAGTCGACGCTGTTGTTGAAGCCGAGCGGGCGCTTGCCCACCCGCGACGAGACGATGTGCTCGAGGCCGGCGAAGGCGCCGCCCACGATGAACAGCACGTTCGTCGTGTCGATCTGGATGAAGTCCTGGTGCGGGTGCTTGCGCCCGCCCTGCGGCGGCACCGAGGCCGACGTGCCTTCGAGGATCTTCAGGAGGGCCTGCTGCACGCCCTCGCCGGAGACGTCGCGGGTGATCGACGGGTTTTCGCTCTTGCGGGCGATCTTGTCGACCTCGTCGATGTAGATGATCCCGGTCTCGGCCTTCTTGACGTCGAAGTCGGCGGCCTGGATGAGCTTGAGGAGGATGTTCTCCACGTCCTCGCCCACGTAGCCGGCCTCGGTCAGGGCCGTGGCGTCGGCGATCGCGAAGGGGACGTTCAGCATCTTGGCCAGCGTCTGCGCGAGGTAGGTCTTGCCGCAGCCGGTCGGGCCGATGAGGAGGATGTTGCTCTTGCCGAGCTCGACGCCCTCGTCGTCGCCGCGTCGGGCCGGCGCGTTGGCCTGCGCCTGGACCCGCTTGTAGTGGTTGTAGACCGCGACCGCGAGGGCCTTCTTGGCGTTGCCCTGCCCGATGACGTAGCCGTCGAGGAACTGCCGGATCTGGTGCGGCTTGGGCAGCTCGTCGAGCAGCCCGACCTCACTGGTCTCGGAGAACTCCTCCTCGATGATCTCGTTGCACAGGTCGATGCACTCGTCGCAGATGTAGACCCCGGGGCCTGCGATCAGCTTCTTGACCTGCTTTTGGCTCTTGCCGCAGAAGGAGCACTTGAGGAGGTCGCCGCTCTCACCGATCCGGGCCACGCCATCTCCTCTACTTCGCTGCGCCTACGGCACGTTCGTGCGCGGCCGGGGGGGTTTCGTGGTCCCCACACCCTAAGCCCCGGACCTTGCCGGTGGGGGGAGAAATCGCGGAGTCCCGGCTGCGACGAACCGCAGCCGGGACCGGCGGGCCTCAGACCGGGACGGCCTTGAGGGAGGTCAGGATCTCGTCGATGATGCCGTACTCCAGCGCCTGCTCGGCGGTGAGGTACTTGTCGCGCTCGATGTCGCGGCTCACCTCGCTGGTGTCCTTGCCGGTGTCGCTGGAGAGCATGTCCTCCATCAGCGAGCGGATGCGCAGGATCTCGCGCGCCTGGATCTCGATGTCGGAGGACTGGCCGTAGCCACCCTCGGTCGCCGGCTGGTGGATGAGGATCCGGCTGTTCGGCAGGGCGAGGCGCTTGCCCTTGGTGCCGGCCGCGAGGATCACCGCGGCGGCCGAGGCGGCCTGGCCGAGGCACACCGTACGGACGTCCGGCTTGATGTAGCGCATCGTGTCGTAGATCGCCGTCAGCGCCGTGAAGGAACCACCGGGGCTGTTGATGTAGATCTCGATGTCACGGTCGGCGTCCATCTGCTGCAGGCAGAGCAGCTGGGCCATCACCGCGTTGGCGATCTCGTCGCTGATCGGGGTGCCGAGGAAGATGATGCGGTCCTCGAACAGCTTGGTGTAGGGGTCGATGCGCCGCATCCCGTAGGACGTGCGCTCCTCCCACTGCGGGATGTAGTAGTCCATCTGCGGCGCGAAGGGCTGACCCTCGGCGAAGGGGGCTCCGAACTGGCTCATCGGTCGATCCTTCTTGTACTCGGAGGTCACTGGTTGGGCGCGTCGGCGGCGTCGGGGATCTGGGCGGCCGAGGCGTAGACCCGGTCGATCTGCCCGTACTTCAGGGCCTCCTCGGCCGTGAACCAGCGGTCCCGGTCGGAGTCGGCCTCGATCTGCTCGAGGGTCTGCCCGGTGTGCTCGGCGATCAGCCTCTGCATGACGTTCTTGATGTGCAGCGACTGCTCGGCCTGGATGCGGATGTCGCTCGCGGTGCCGCCGAGGCCGCCGGAGGGCTGGTGCATCATGATCCGGCTGTGCGGCAGCGCGTAGCGCTTGCCCTTGGTGCCGGCGCAGAGCAGGAACTGCCCCATCGAGGCCGCGAGGCCCATGGCCACGGTCGCGACGTCGTTGGAGATCCAGTTCATCGTGTCGTAGATCGCCATGCCCGAGTCGACGGAGCCGCCGGGCGAGTTGATGTAGAGGTAGATGTCCTTGTGCGGGTCCTCGGCGTTCAGCAGGAGCATCTGCGCGCAGATCGCGTTCGCGTTCTCGTCGCGCACCTCGGAGCCGAGGAAGATGATCCGGTTGGCCAGGAGCGACTGGTAGACGTTGTCGTCCAGCCCGACGCCGGCCCGGGCGGCAGCCCGGGGGAGGTCGACCGCGGAGCGGGGGCCGTTGAAGGAGGCGTTCACGCAGCCGAACCTACCCGGCACCACTGACGTTCCGGGCGGGTGCGGGGTGCTGTTCGCTGTCGGCGCAGTGTCTGGACGCGGTCCCGGCCGATCATCGGTCCACAGCCCGTACGCCGTCCGCCCACCGCTGCGGACCCCGGCGTCCTCGTCCCGCGGGCCGTGGTCGCCGCCGGTGGCGCGGCTCCTCGTCGGCCCGCTCCGGCAGGCCCTGAGAAGGCCGGAGGACGGCCCGGTCGTGAGACCGGAACCGCCCTCCGCTCCCGTGCGACGACGAACGGTGGTGCTCCCCCGAGCCGCTCCCCGACCGTCGTGCCTGGGCTTGTCCAGTGTGCCGTGCGAATCTCGTCATCGGCTCTACGACCTCGCAGAAGTCTCTCAAGGTCTGCCTCGCGAGCCCCGCCGGCTCCTGGTCAGGACTGCTGCTGCGCCTCCTGCTGGCCCTGCTCCGCGTCCTGGCCCTGCTCCGCGGGCTGGCCCTGCTCCGCGTCCTGCGCGCCACCCTGCTGGGCGGCGGCGAGGGCGGCGGCACCGGCGGCGGCGTCCTGCGCCTCGGACTCCGGCGTCGCCAGCGAACCGTCCTCGCGGACCGAGGCGAGGTCGACGCGGTCGCCGTTCGAGTCGGTGACCGTGGCCGCCTCCACGACCGAGGCCAGCGCCTTGCCGCGCCGGATCTCGACCATGTACTCCTCGATGTGGTGCGGGTGCTCCTGCAGGTGCTCCGCGATCTGCTGCGGCGCGGTGCCCTCGGCCTGCGCACGGCGCAGGATGTGCTGGGTCAGGTCGTCCTGGTCGACGCCGATCCCGGAGGTCTCGGCGACCTTGTCGAGCACCATCTGCGCCTTCAGCGACTGGGTCGCACGCCGCTCGACGTCGGCCCAGAACTCCTCCTCGGTCTGGCCCTCCTCGCTGTCGGCGAGGTACTGCTCCAGGGTGAGGCCGGCCTGGGCGAGCTGGCCGGTGATCTGCTGGCGGCGGCCGTCGAGCTCGGAGGTGAGCAGGTTCTCGGGAACGGCCACGTCGATCGCGTCGACGAGCGCCTCGAGGACGGCGTCACGGGCCTGCGTGGCCTGCTCGAGCCGGGCGGCGTTGGTGGCCATGGTCGTGATGCTGGCGCGCAGCTCGTCGATGGTGTCGAACTCGGACGCCTCCTGCGCGAAGTCGTCGTCAGCCTCGGGGAGCTCCTGGCTCTGCACCTTGGCGACGGTGACCTCGATGTCGGCCTCCTCGTCCTTCAGCGGCCCGCCGACCAGGGTCGAGCGGAACTTCGCGGACTCCCCCGCCGACAGGCCGGTGACGGCCTCGTCCAGCCCGTCGAGCATCTGGCCGGAACCGACGGTGTACTCGACGTCCTCGGCCGTGGCGTCGGGCAGCGCCTCCCCGTCGTTGCTCGCCGTGAGGCTCAGGGTGACCAGGTCGCCGTCGGCCGCCGCGCGCTCGACGGTCGTCCGGCTGCCGAAGCGGCTGCGGAGCACGTCGATCTGGGAGTCGACGACACCGTCGGCGACCTCGAGGGCGTCGACCTGGACGGCGATCGCCGACGGGTCGGGCACCTCGAAATCGGGGCGCACGTCGACCTCGGCGGTGAACTCGATCAGGTCGCCGTCCTCGAGCTTGGTGACCTCGACGTCGGGCTGGGCCAGCGGGGTCAGGGAGTTCTCGGTGACCGCCGCGCCGTAGAAGCGCGACCAGGAGTCGTTGAACGCCTCCTGGATCACGACGCCGCGCCCGAAGCGCTGGTCGATGACCATCGGCGGCACCTTGCCGCGGCGGAAGCCGGGCACGTTGATGGAGCGCGCGATGTCGGCGTACGCCTTGTCGAGGCTGGGCTTGAGGTCCGTGAAGGGGATCTCGACGGTGATCTTGACCCGCGTGGGGCTGAGCTGCTCGACGGTGCTGGGCACGGTGGTGGGACTCCTGGAAGGTCTGGGCTGGCGTGCGGGACGGCGCGTCGGTCACGCAGATCGGTACGCGTCGTGCTCCGGCTCGACGGTCCAGCGTACGGGGGCCTGCCGCAGGCGCACCAATCCGCCTGTCGGTCCGGCTGTCGGTCCGGCTGTCGGTCCGGCTACGGGCGAGCGAGCGACCGCGCGGCCTCCGGTTGCCGGTGCCCCCTGCTGTGACCCGGCCGGACCCGCTCGCGCGGGCTCCGCGGCTGCGCGGGACGTGGGTCCGCGAGCACCCCCCGCGGCGGCGGTCGGTGTACGCAGACGCTCCTCGGGCGTGCTGGAGCGGATGACGGGAATCGAACCCGCGTAGCCAGTTTGGAAGACTGGGGCTCTACCATTGAGCTACATCCGCGCGCCCCTCAGGGGCCTCTGCCGCTGCGAGGCACCACCCTACGGGGTCGGGGCGACAGGACTCGAACCTGCGATCTTCTGCTCCCAAAGCAGACGCGCTAGCCACTACGCTACGCCCCGCCCAGCCCAGGTCCCCGCGAGGAGACGTCGACCGACGAGGGCCGAGTCTAACGGCCCGGCGTCGCGTCGAGCACCGCCTGCGCCGGGAGCACGTGCTCCCCGCGCGAGTCGGTGCTGAGGCACAGCGAGCAGACGAACGCCCCGTGCGCCTCGCAGGCGCACATGTCCGGGCGCTCGTAGGACTGGCCGCAGACGTGGCAGCCCAGCACCACGTCCGAGGGGTTGCCGAAGTCGTCGAGCATCGGCAGCGCGATGCCGTCGTCGGTGCGGCGCAGGTACCAGCGGCCCCGCGTCGCGAGGGCGAGGACCGGCGGGAGCACGAGCGCCAGGACGATCGCGACCAGCGGCGAGAAGGGCTGCAGCGCGGCACCGAGGCCGCCGAAGAAGCAGACGATCGAGACGCCGGCGGCGACGAGCATCGAGCCGAACCCGACGGGGTTGACCGCGTGCAGCATGCCGCGACGGAACTCCGGCCGCAGCGGCGACAGCTTGAGCACGTACTTGTTGACCGTGATGTCGGAGGCCACGGTCACGATCCAGGCCATGCCGCAGTTGGCGTAGAAGCCGAGGATCGTGTTGAGGAAGTCGAACATGTTCGCCTCCATCAGCACGAGGGCGACGAGCAGGTTGAACCCGACGAACACGAGCCGGCCCGGGTAGCGCTTGGTGACCCGGGTGAAGGAGTTGGTCCAGGCCAGGGAGCCGGAGTACGCGTTCGTCACGTTGATCTTGACCTGGCTGACGACCACGAGCACGACGGCCAGGCCGAGGGCGACCGGCGCCGGGACGATGTCGCGGTAGATCTCGAGGAACTGGTGCACCGGCTGGTTGGCCACGGCGGCACCGTCGGTGACGTTGGCGATGAGGTAGACGGCGAGGAACAGCCCGATCACCTGCTTGACCGCTCCGAACACCACCCACCCCGGACCGGCGATGATCATCGCCCGCCACCACCGGCCGGAGTTCTCCGCCGTCCGCGGGGGCATGAACCGCAGGTAGTCGATCTGCTCGGCGATCTGCGCGATCAGCGACAGGCACACGCCCGCGGCGAGCATCACCGAACCCAGGTCGGGAGCGCCCCGGCCGTCCTCGCCCCGGTAGGCGAAGAACGAGCCGACCGAGTCCGGGTGGCTGAGGAGCAGGTAGGCGAAGGGCAGCACCATGAGGACGAGCCACAGCGGCGTCGTCCAGAGCTGGAGCGTGGAGAGCACCTTCATGCCGTAGACCACGAGCGGGAAGATCACCAGGGTCGAGACCGCGTACCCGGCCCACAGCGGCACCCCGAGGCCGAGCTCCAGGCCCTGGGCCATGATCGAGCCCTCGAGGGCGAAGAAGATGAAGGTGAACGTCGCGAAGACGACGTTGCTGACCACCGAGCCGTAGTAGCCGAAGCCGCTGCCCCGCGTGATCAGGTCGAGGTCGAGGTTGTAGCGGGCCGCGTAGTACGCGAGCGGGAAGCCGGTCAGGACGATCACCACCGCGAAGACCGCGATCCCCCACAGGGCGTTCGTGGTGCCGTACGAGATCCCGATGTTCGCGCCGATGGCGAAGTCGGCGAGGTAGGCGATGCCGCCGAGCGCGGAGACCGCGACGACGCCGGTCGACCAGCGCCGGTAGTGGCGCGGGGCGAAGCGGAGGGTGTAGTCCTCCAGCGTCTCCCGCGTCGCGCCGGTGGTGCCGGCGGGCGGGTGCTCGGGGGTGCCGGGCGAGGCCCCGGGCAGGGGCTCGGTCAGTCCGGGCGTCAGCTCCTGGGTCATGCGCGCTCCTGGGGAGAGGGGGGACGCGCACGAGCCTGCCCAGGTCGTGTTCCGGCCAGGTTCCAGCGGTGTTCAGGAGTGTTTCAGCTCCCGGGCGGGTGCTCGCGGTCCTGGGCGGGCAGTCCCGGAACGGCACGAGGCGCCCCGTGCTCCGCCGCACGCACCCGGCGGGGTGCGCGACGAGGAGGACGGTGCGCCTCGTGGAGGGGTCCGGCCCGAGGGCCCCCGCTCAGTCCGGGATGTAGTCGAACGACTCCGGGTTGGGCCCGGTACGACCCTTCTCGCCCTGGTCGAGGGCGCTGATCAGGGCGAGGTCCTCGTCGGTCAGCGCGAAGTCGAAGATGTCGTAGTTGGCCTGGATGCGCTCCGGGGTCACCGACTTGGGGAAGACGATGTGCCCGAGCTGGACGTGCCAGCGCAGCGTCACCTGGGCGGTGCTCTTGCCCACGCGCTCGGCGATCGCGGAGATGGTCGGGTCCTTCAGCACGCCGCCCTGGGCGATCGGGGACCAGGCCTCGGTGGCGATGCCGTGCTCGGCGCCGTACGCGCGCACCTCGTCGTTGGTGAAGAACGGGTGCACCTCCACCTGGTTGACCGCCGGGACGACGTCGGTCTCGCCGGCGAGGCGGCGCAGGTGGTGCGGGGTGAAGTTGGAGACGCCGATCGAGCGGGCCCGGCCGTCGCGGTAGAACTCCTCGAGGGTCTTCCACGTCGACACGAAGTCGCCGTCGTAGCGCGTCGGCAGCGGCCAGTGGATGAGGAACAGGTCGACGTGGTCGGTGCCCAGCTTGGCGAGGGTCTCGTCGAAGGCGCGGCGCGCGGCGTCGGGCTCGTGGAAGCCGTTGTTCAGCTTGCTGGTGACGAAGACGTCGTCGCGGTCGAGCCCGGAGGTGCGGATGCCCTCGCCGACCTCGGCCTCGTTGCCGTACATCTCGGCGGTGTCGATGTGGCGGTAGCCGATCTCCAGCGCGGTGCGCACGGCCTGCGCGGTCTCGGACGGGTCGATCTGGAACACCCCGAAACCGAGCTGCGGGATGGTGCGGCCGTCGTTCAGGGAGACGTCGGGGACGTCGGGCATGCGGGTGGCTCCTTGCGTCGGGAAGCGCGACGCCGTTGGCCGGCGACGCGCTGGTCCCCAACGTAGCGGGGGCGCGCGCCCACCCCAGGGGCGGGCGCGCACCCCGCCTGCTCAGCCCCGACCAGACGCCTTCGCGAACGTCGGACGGACGTCGTCGGCCCGCCGCTCGGCGTCCTGGCGCGCCGACTCCGGCACCGCCGAGGTGGACAGCACGACCATGGAGTGCCCGGGCACCGTGTGGCGGGTGCGCGAGCGCCACGGCTTGAGGTCGGGGTCGACGCCGCCGGTCGCGGTGTCGAGGCGCACCACCCAGCTGTCGCCGTAGGCCTTGACCGGCGTGGTGAAGACGATCGCGTCGGCGCTGGCGTTGAACATCAGCAGGAAGTGGTCGTCGCTGATCCGGCGGCCGAGGTTGTCGGACTCGGGGATGGCGTCGCCGTTGAGGAACACCATCAGCGACTGCGAGTAGCCGGTCTGCCAGTCGGCGTCGTTCATCTCGGTGCCGTCGGGCTTGAGCCAGACGATGTCGCCCAGCGCGCTCTGCCCGCCGTGGCTGGCGTCGCCGGCGAAGAAGCGGCGCCGGCGCAGCACCGGGTGCGCCTTGCGCAGGGCGATGGCGCCGGAGGTGAACTCCAGCAGCGCGCGCTGGTCGGCGTCGAGGCCCCAGTCGACCCAGGAGGTCGGGTTGTCCTGCGCGTAGACGTTGTTGTTGCCGCCCTGCGTGCGTCCGAGCTCGTCGCCGTGGGCGAGCATCGGCACGCCCTGGCTGACCATCATCGTGGTGATGAAGTTGCGGATCTGCTGCAGCCGCAGGCCCTTGACCGCCATGTCGTCGGTCGGCCCCTCGACGCCGCAGTTCCAGGAGCGGTTGTGGCTCTCGCCGTCGTTGCCGCCCTCGCCGTTGGCGTCGTTGTGCTTCTCGTTGTACGACACCAGGTCGCGCAGCGTGAAGCCGTCGTGGGCGACGACGAAGTTGATCGACGCCGTGGGGCGCCGGTCGGAGTGGTTGTAGAGGTCGCTCGAGCCGGTGATGCGGGACGCGAACTCCCCCAGCGCCGCCGGCTCGCCGCGCCAGTAGTCGCGCACGGTGTCGCGGTAGCGGCCGTTCCACTCCGTCCACAGCGGCGGGAAGTTGCCGACCTGGTAGCCCCCGTCGCCGAGGTCCCAGGGCTCCGCGATCAGCTTGACCTGGCTGATCACCGGGTCCTGCTGGATGATGTCGAAGAAGGCGCTCAGCTTGTCGACCTCGTGGAACTGGCGGGCCAGCGTCGCGGCGAGGTCGAAGCGGAACCCGTCGACGTGCATCTCGAGCACCCAGTAGCGCAGCGAGTCCATGATCAGCTGCAGCACGTGGGGGCTGCGCATCAGCAGGCTGTTGCCGGTGCCGGTGGTGTCGTAGTAGTGCGCCTGGTCGCCGTCCACGAGGCGGTAGTACGAGGCGTTGTCGAGACCGCGGAACGCGATCGTGGGGCCCAGCTCGTTGCCCTCGGCGGTGTGGTTGTAGACGACGTCGAGGATCACCTCGATGTTCGCCTCGTGCAGCGCCTTGACCATCGCCTTGAACTCGGTCGTCTGCTGGCCGCGCTGACCGGAGTTGGCGTAGGCGTTGTGCGGCGCGAGGAAGCCGATCGTGTTGTAGCCCCAGTAGTTCGTGAGGCCCTGGTCGACGAGGTGGGAGTCGAGCACGAACTGGTGCACCGGCAGCAGCTCGACGGCGGTCACGCCGAGCGCCTTGAGGTGCTCGATCGTCGCCGGGTGCGCGACCGCCGCGTACGTCCCCCGGATCTCCTCGGGGATGTCCGGGTGGGTCATCGTGAGGCCCTTGACGTGCATCTCGTAGATGACCGACTCGTGGTACTGGTGGCCCGGCGGGCGGTCGTGGCCCCAGTCGAAGAACGGGTTGATGACGACCGAGAGCATCGTGTGCTCGCGGGAGTCGTCGGCGTTGAAGGCCTGGTGGTCGTCGAAGTCGTAGCTGAACAGCGACTGGTCGCCGTCGATCATGCCCTCGATCGCCTTGGCGTACGGGTCGAGCAGCAGCTTGGCGGGGTTCGCGCGCTGGCCCTGGGCGGGGTCGTACGGGCCGTGCACGCGGAAGCCGTAGCGCTGGCCGGGCTGCAGGCCGGGCACGTAGCCGTGCCAGACCGAGCCGTCGACCTCGATGAGCTCGATGCGGGTCTCGACGAGGTCGTCGTCGAGGAGGCAGAGGTCGACGCAGTCGGCGACCGCGGAGAAGACGGCGAAGTTCACGCCGGTGCCGTCGAACGTCGCACCGAGCGGGTAGGGCCTGCCTGGCCAGAGGTCCATGGTCACCTTCGGGGGTCTCGTCACGCGCGCACGGGCGCGTTCGTCGGCCGGCCCACCTGCTCGGGGCCCGGCGCACTGCGGGGGCACATGGTGCCACAGGCACCACCGGCGACGGCCGGGCTGCGTCCAGCGGCCCGGCTGCTCACCTGGACAAGGAGCTGGTGGGAGCGCCCGTGGACATCGCCCCCACCAGCCGCGTGAGCAGGTGTCGGACCGTGCCGATCGGCCCGACGTCATCATGTTGATGCCTCAACCTGCAGACAACGATGTCGGTTCCCGCAGGGTCTGCTCAGGATTCGCCCACGACCGCCGGGCCCCGGGGTGACGGTCGCGACGCGCACCACCTCCGGGCGTCGGCATGATGGGCGGGTGCGACGCGAGGCCTCGGTGCTCCACCTGGACCTCGACGCGTTCTACGCCTCCGTCGAGCAGCGCGACAAGCCGTCGCTGCGCGGCAAGCCGGTGGTGGTCGGCGGCGTCGGCCAGCGCGGCGTGGTGGCGACCGCGTCGTACGAGGCCCGCGTCTTCGGCGTGCGCTCGGCGATGCCGTCGCACGAGGCCCGGCGGCGCTGCGGCAACGCCGCGTTCCTGGTCCCGCGCTTCGACGTCTACAAGGTCGCGAGCAGCCAGGTGATGGGGCTGCTGCGTGCCCTGTCGCCGTTGGTGGAGCCGCTGTCGCTGGACGAGGCGTTCGTCGACCTGCGGGCCTCCCCGACCCCGGTCGACCTCACCCCGGCCGGGCTGAGCGCGCTGGTGCGGCGGCTCAAGGACGACGTGCACGACGTCACCGGCGGGCTGACCGCCTCGGTCGGCGCGGCGTCGTCGAAGTTCCTCGCCAAGATCGCCAGCGAGCTGGACAAGCCCGACGGGCTGACCGTCGTCGAGCCGGGCACCGAGGTCGAGCGGATCGGCCCGATGGACGTCGGCGTCATCGTCGGCGTGGGTCCGGTGACGCGGGAGCGCCTCGACCGCATCGGCGTCCGGACGGTCGCCGACCTGCGCCGGGTCGCGCCCGCCGAGCTCGCCCAGGTGGTGGGGCGCGCGCACGCCGAGAGCCTGGCCGAGCTCGCCTGGGCCCGCGACGACCGTCCGGTCGAGGCCGAGCGCGAGGCCAAGTCGATCTCCACCGAGGACACGTTCGCGACCGACGTCACCGACGCCGCCGAGCTGGCCGAGATCCTGCGGCGTCACGCCCGCCAGGTGGCCGCGCGCCTGGGCGCCGCACGGCTCTTCGCGCGCACGGTGACGATCAAGGTCCGTCGTCCCGACTTCTCCACCCTCACCCGGGCCCGGACCCTGCGAGGCGCGACCGACCGGGTGGACGTGATCACCCGGACCGCGCAGTCGCTGCTGGACGCGGTCGACGTGACCGGCGGCGTACGGCTTCTCGGCGTCGGTGTGGCGGGGCTGACCGACCTGCTCCAGGACGACCTCTTCGCCGACGACGGGGCGGAGCCGGGCGGCTCGGCAGCCCCGGAGCCGGTGACCGCGGGCCCGGCCGAGGCAGAGGCGGCCGCGACGGAGGCGCCCGGGCCGACCGACGACCACGCGTACGGCCCCCCGGCGGCCGGCTGGGCCCCGGGCCTGGACGTGGAGCACGACGAGCACGGCCCGGGCTGGGTGTGGGGGGCCGGGCGCGGCCGGGTGACGGTTCGCTTCGAGACGCGCGACACCCCGCCGGGCCCGGTGCGGACGTTCGCCGAGGACGACCCCGCGCTCAGGCGGCGGACGCTCGGCTGAGGTTCAGCGCGCGGTGGTGGCGCGGGCGGCCGCGCCCACCAGACCGGCGAACAGCCCGTGGTCGTCCCCGCTCTCGGGGTGCCACTGGACGCCCACCCAGTAGCCGCGCGCGGCGTCCTCGATGGCCTCGACGGTGCCGTCCGCGGCCCGGGCCGAGATCTCGAAGCCCGGGTGCGCCACCACGGCCTGGTGGTGGTGGCAGCTGACCTGCATGGCGTCGCCGACCATCGTGGCGACCATCGAGCCGGCGACGGTGCGGACCGACGTCCAGCCGTACGCGTCGCCCTCCGGCCCGTGCTCGGTGTGGCCCACCACGTCGGGCAGGTGCTGCTCGAGGCGGCCCCCGCCGTGCACGGCCATCAGCTGCATCCCGCGGCAGATGCCGAGGGTCGGCACGCCCCGCTGCGCGGCGGCGTCGAGCAGGGCCAGCTCCCAGGCGTCGCGGTCGGGGCGCACGAAGGTGTGCGGGCCGCGCTCCTCGCCGTAGCGGGAGGGATCGACGTCGGCCCCGCCGGTGACCACGAGCCCGTCGATCCGGCCCACCAGCACCTCGGCCCCCTGGGCCTGGGGCGGCAGCAGCACCACCGTGCCCCCCGCCGCCTCGACCGAGCGCACGTAGGTGGAGGGCAGCAGGTCGGCGACCTCGGTCCACACGCCCCAGCGGGCGGGCTCCCGGTAGGTGCTGAGACCGATCACGGGACGCGGCAGCACGCGCCCATCCTCACAGACCGACCGCGGCGGTCGGCGCCGCCCGGTCGGAGCGCGCCGCGCGCCCGGGGTGCGAGCGGTCACCATGGAGGGCGTGTGGACCGGGACGCTGGAGCTCGACCTGCTGCTGGGCGACGTGCACTCGCTCAAGGAGAAGCGTTCGCTGGTGCGGCCCCTGGTCGCCGAGCTGCGGCGCCGCTTCGACGTCAGCGCCGCCGAGGTCGGCCACGTCGACCTGCACCGCCGGACCGCGGTCGGGGTCGCGCTGGTCTCCGCCGACCGCGCCCACGTGGTCGAGGTGCTCGACGCCGCGGAGCGCCTGACGGCGTACCGGCCCGAGGTCGAGCTGCTGTCGGTCCGCCGTCGCCTGACCAGCAGCGAGGACGAGTAGGCCCGCCGGGCGCGCGGGCTGCACCGGGGCCCACCTCTCAGCGGGCGCGCCTGCCCGCCGCGTACGGGTCGCCGGGGTCGATGTCGACGACGCGGCGCGGCGGGCCGACGAGGGAGTCCTCGTGGTGGCAGGTCCAGTGGTCCTCGGGCGAGAGCCCCGAGATCGTGTGGCCCTCACCGAGGACGTCGCCCTCCTCGAGCAGGTAGCCCGCGGTCGCGTAGAGCAACCCGGCCAGCCGTCCCGGCTCCAGGTCGCGGAAGTGCACCTGCAGGTCGGGCAGGGCGAAGGGCGCGAGGCCGCGGGTGTCCATGACCAGCTCGTCCTCGTCGTCGCTGACGCTGAACAGGCGGACGTTCAGCAGGCCGCCGAGGCCGTCGACCCCCGGCTCGCCGGGGTCGGTCACGCGCTGGCTCGTCGGCCACGAGACCGCCAGCGGCCGCGTCGCCACGCCCAGCGCGCGGACCACCCCGACGAGCGCCGCGGCGCGGTCGCGAGGGGCCCACCCCTCGGCGAACGTCTCGACCACGAGCAGGCTCGCCCGCGCGGGGGCGAGCGCCTGCTCGGCCTCCGGCCAGTCCCAGGTCTGGCTCGTGTCGGGCAGCGCCTTGCCGGGCTCGTCGAGCGAGGACCCGGGCAGCACGAGGCTCACCAGCGGCTTGCTCGCCGAGCCGGCCGTCGGCGCCGGGCCCGGGCCGCGGCGGCAGCTCGCCGCCGTCGTAGGGCACGACGAGCGAACCGTCCTGCGCTTCCGTCCCCGGCGACACCGCCCTGAGCCCCGCGACCAGCAGCGGGTCCGTCAGGTCGGGCGCCGTCTCGTACCAGAGCTCGGCGACCAGCCCCTCGCGCTCGGCCACGGCCGTCCCCCTCGTTCGAGCCGCACCGGACCGGGGCGGCGTCCCGCGAGCCTAACCAGCCCGGGACGGTGCCGGTCCGCCACGGCGTCGGCCTGACCCGACGGCGGCCCGGCTAGACCTCCTGCTCCTCGGGCAGCAGCCCCAGCACCGCGTCGGCGACCGCGTCGGGGCGGTCGACCATCATCAGGTGCCGGCAGCGGTCGACGACCACGTGACGCCCTCCGACCCGCTCGGCCAGCACGCGCTGCTTGCGCACCCAGGCCGACCGGGAGCCCGCGGTCAGCACGACCGAGGGCGTGCCCGGCCAGGTCGTCGTCTCGAGGAGGGACTGGAGGTCGGCGAGCTGGTCGGCGTACGCGGCCTGCTCGGCCACGAGGCTGGCCAGGGTGTCGGGGCGTCGGAAGAGGTCCTCCGAGTCCGGCGGGCGGCTGTAGCCGATGGGCAGGCGGTGGCTCTGCGACCACACGGCGACGCGGGTCGACGCCGACGCGGCGACCGCGAAGGGCGGGAGCCTGGAGCCCTCGAGGGCCAGCTTCGAGGCGGCCAGCCAGGCCCGGTCCAGCGCGGCGGGGGCCGGCTTGGCGTCCACCTCGATGCTGGCGTCGAGCAGCACGAGCCCGCGCACCGAACCGGGGTGCTGACGCACGAGCGCCTCCACGTGCGGCCCGGCCATCGAGTGCGCCACGGCCACCGGCGGCTGCCCGAGGGCCTCGCAGAGCTCGAGCAGGGTGGCGACCTCCTCGGCGAGCGTCGGGAGCCGCCCGGGCCACGGCGTCCGCACCATGCCGGGCCGGTCCAGCGCCACGAACCAGCGGCCCGGCATCGCCGTCCGCACGGGGCGGAAGGCGTACGAGGGGACGGCGCAGCCGGGCACCAGCAGGATCGGGGTGCCGGGGTGGTCCTCCTCGCCGAGGGCGACCTCCAGGTGCACCTCACGCCCGCCGAGGCTCGTCACGTGCGAGCCGGGGGTGCGCACCAGCTCGGCGGCGCTCACCGGCCCACGTCGCCGGAGCGCGGCTTCACCAGCGGGAAGGCGATGGTCTCCCTGATCGAGGCCTGCGTCAGCATCATCACGAGCCGGTCCATCCCCATCCCCAGGCCACCGCTCGGCGGCATCGCGTGCTCCAGCGCGAGGAGGAAGTCCTCGTCGAGCTCCATGGCCTCCGCGTCGCCGCCCGCCGCCTGCAGCGACTGCGCGGTCAGGCGCGCCCGCTGCTCCACGGGGTCGACGAGCTCGGAGTAGGCGGTGCCGATCTCCGCCCCGAAGGCCACCAGGTCCCAGCGCTCGGCCAGGCGCGGGTCGACGCGGTGCTGCCGGGTCAGCGGCGACACCTCGGCCGGGAAGTCGGTGTAGAAGGTCGGCCGCACCGTGCGCGACTCGACCAGGTGCTCGTACAGCTCGAGCAGCACGTTGCCGCGGGTCCAGGAGCCGTCGACGGCGATGCCGAGCGAGCGGGCCAGCGCCAGCAGCGCGTCGAGGTCGGTGTCGGCGGTCACGAGGGTGCCGGCCGCGGCCGAGACCGCGTCGTTCACCGTCACCACCGGCCAGTCGCTCGCCAGGTCGACCTCGTGCTCGACCCCGGCGGCGTCGGTGCCCCGCACCAGGGTGCCCCCGCTGACCGCCCGCGAGGCGTTGAGGACGATCTGCTGGGCGACCGTGCGCATGGTCGTGTAGTCGCCGTACGCCTCGTAGGCCTCGAGCATCGTGAACTCGGGGTTGTGGGTGGCGTCGGCGCCCTCGTTGCGGAAGTTCCGCCCGATCTCGAAGACGCGGTCGACGCCGCCGACCATGAGCCGCTTGAGGAACAGCTCGGGGGCGATGCGCAGGTAGAGGTCGAGGTCGTAGGCGTTGATGTGGGTGCGGAACGGCCGGGCGTTCGCCCCGCCGTGGATCGTCTGCAGGATCGGCGTCTCGACCTCGAGGAAGCCGCGGGCGTCGAGCGTGTCGCGCACCGCGCGCAGCACCGCCGAGCGGGACCGCAGCCGCTCGCGGGCGAGCGGGTTGACCGCCAGGTCGAGGTAGCGCTGCCGGACCCGGGCCTCGGGGTCGGCGACGCCGCCCCGCTTGTCGGGCGGTGGCCGCAGCGACTTCGCGGTCAGCAGCCAGGTCGTGACGCCGACGGACAGCTCGCCGCTGCGGGAGCGGACCAGCGTGCCCTCGGCACCGAGGTGGTCGCCGAGGTCGACGTCACGGCGCAGCCGGTCGAGCGCGTCCGCCCCCGCCACGTCCGCGCTGAGCAGCAGCTGCACGTCGCCGGTCCAGTCGCGCAGGACCACGAAGGCCACGCCGCCGAGGTCGCGCACCGCCACCACCCGGCCGGCGACGCTGACCGGGCGCCCGAGGCCCTCCTCCGACCCGCGGCCGGGGTCCACCGGCACGAGCGACGCTGCGGTGTCTCGCGGGTGGAAGGACGGCGGGTACGGGTCGGTCCCCTCGGCGACGAGCCGCTCGCGGGTCGCCATCCGCAGCCGGACCTGCTCGGGCAGCCGCGGCTGCGGCGGCCCCACGTCCACGACCGGCTCCGCGACGGGCAGCGGGGCGGACTCCTCGGCGACCGCGGGGCGGCGGGGCGTGGACCGCCCGGCCCGCGGGCGCAGGATGGCCGGCAGGTCGAAGAACCCCTCGGCGACGCCGAGCGCCGTGCCGACCAGCGCGATGTCGCGCGTCTCGGCGAAGCACAGGAACCGCGGCTGCCACTCGGGGCGGTACTTGACGTTGGACCGGTAGAGCGACTCGAACTGCCACCAGCGCGAGGCGACCAGGAGCAGCCCGCGCCACAGCCGCAGGACGGGTCCGGCGCCGATCCGGGCGCCCTCCTCGAAGGCGCTGCGGAACACCGCGAAGTTCAACGAGACGCGCCGCAGGCCCAGCTCGGGCGCGGCGGCCATCAGGGCGCTGACCATCAGCTCGGTGACGCCGTTGTCGGCGTCGGGGCTGCGGCGCATCACGTCGAGGGAGAAGCCGTCGGCCCCCCACGGGACGAAGGACAGCAGCCCGGCCACCCGGTCCGCCGGAGCCCCGTCGACCGCCGTGACCCGCTCCGGCGGCAGGAGCGCCTCGACCATCAGGCAGGCCGCGTCGGCGGGGTCGCCGAGGCGGCCCAGGGCCATGGAGAAGCCTCGCTCGCTCTCGGTGTCGCGCCAGGCGTCGGCGCGCTGGACGAGGGCGGCGAGCTCGGCGGGCGGGATGTCGCGGTGGCGCCGGATGCGGGTGGTGTAGCCGAGCCGCTCGAGGCGCTGCACCGCCTGGCGCACCGGCCGCATGTCGCGGCCGGCGAGGTGGAAGTCGCGCGGGTGGAGCACGGCCTCGTCGCCGATCCGGATCACCCGCAGCCCGGCGTCCCGCGCGTACGCGGTCGCGCCGGCCTCGCTGGCGCCCACCACGGCGGGGGTCCAGCCGTAGGTGTCGGCGAGCGCCCGCCAGGCCCGCACCGCGGCGACCCAGCGCTCCGGCGGACCGATGGGGTCGCTGCTGGCCAGGCACACGCCGAGGTCGTTGCGGTAGGTGACGGCGGCCGAGCCGTCCGGGGCGAAGACGACCGACTTGTCCCGGCGGGTGGCGAAGTAGGCCAGCGAGTCGTCGCCGGACCGGGCGACGAGCGCCCGCACGCGGGGCTCGTCCTCCTCCGACATCAGCGCCGCGAGCTGCTGGGAGCGGGTCAGCGCGACGACGGCGGCCAGCAGCGTCAGGCCGAGCAGCAGCCCGACGACCGTGCCGATCCAGCCCGGGGCGGTCGTGACGGGCTGCGGGACGAGTTCGGTGTCGGTGCCGAACAGCGTGCGGGCCAGCCGGTGCACGATCCACCCGATGCGCCCGCGCGGGCCGACCAGCTCGTTGGGGAAGACGGTCACGAGCGCCATGCCGACCCCGATGGTCACCACGAGCCCGGAGAGCAGGACCAGCAGCGCCTTGCGGACGCTGCCCGGTGCCCGCCGGGCGCTGAACTCGCCGCGGTGGTGCACCATCGCGGCGGTCAGCGCACCGAGGGCGGCGAGGTTGAAGGCGAAGCGCGCGTAGACCGGCAGCACGCCGAAGTCGGTCTGGACGGCGAAGAGCGAGGCGACCAGCCCGACGACGACGGCGAGGTCGGTCAGCAGGAAGAAGCCGAAGATGACCAGTGCCAGGACCCAGGCCACGTGCTTGCGCCGCGCCAGCGCCCCGCCGAGCAGCAGCAGGAAGACCGCGAAGCCGATCGAGGCGCCGTCGACGGGGAAGAAGAGCGTCGAGCTCAGGTCGACGAGCGCGTCGACCCACGCGACCCCGGGGAACGCCGTCCCCAGCACGATCACGACGGCCGCGACGAAGCACAGCCGGGAGGCCAGCAACGGCAGCCGGGGCATCCGCGACGCGCTGCGCGCGACGTCCGGGCGCGGCGCCGCCGTCGACGGACGTACGCCGTCGGCGACCTGCGGCCCGGAGGCCGAGGGCCCGACGGTCGTGCTCGTCACGCTCACACTGTGGCAGACGCCACCGAGGCCCGGGGAGTTCCCTCGCGCGCGGCCGGGTCACCCGCGCCGCCCAGCCCGTGCTCAGGTGGCGGTGTCCGGCAGCCGTGCTCAGGTGGCGGTGCGGCCGAGGACCAGCCAGGCGAGCGCCCGTCCGGCGGCGCGCTCGCCCGGCCGCTCGGCGACCCGGGCCCGGACCTCCGCCGCCGTGCGGCGCGCGACCTCGGCCGCCGCGGTCCCCCACTCCCGCCGCAGCCGCTCGCCGGTGCCCTCGTCGACGAGGCCGAGCACCACCGAGACCAGCGCGAGGCGCTCCAGGCCGACGGCGGGCAGCACCCGGCCGGGCAGGCCCGCCCCGACCGACGCCCCGAGGCGACGCAGGCCGCCGAGCACCGGCTCCTGCCCGCCCGGGTCGGGCCTCAGGAGGACGGCGAGCTCGAGGCCCTCGTCGGAGGACGGGGTGGAGGCGTCGAGGAGCCGGGCGAGGTGCGTGACCGCGGGGGCGGGGTCGAGGCCGGCCCGGACGCGGGCCAGGGCGACCGCGATGCCGGCGAGCCCGGCGCCGGGCGTCGGGACGCGGACCGTCCGCAGGGCCCGGGTCGCGGCCTCGAGGGCGGCGTGGGCGCTGGGCCCGCCCGACCGGTCCGCCTCGCGGGCCAGGAGGGCGGGGGCCAGCGGGTCCGGCCCGGCGGGCGTCTGCTCGTCGGCCTGCTCCTCGAGCAGCCCGACCAGGAGGTCGAGCGCGTCGCCCGCGACGGCGGCCGGGCCGGCCTGGCGCCGGCGCAGGACGTCCTGCACGACGAGGCCGGCGGCGGCGTCACGCAGGCGCACGGTCCCGGCGACCGTGGTCGGGCCGGCGAGCAGGGCCTCGGCCTCCACGTCGAGCAGGTCGTCCAGGTCGGGGGCGCAGGTGAGGTGGTAGGTGGTGGTGCCGCGGGCCGAGCGCAGCTCGAGGGTGGTCGGACCCGGGACCAGCGCCGCGACCTGGACGGCGTCCTCGCCCGCCTCCACGTCCAGCCCCGGGGCGACGACGGCGACGTCGGGGCCCGCGGGCACCGTGACGGTCTGGTCGGGCTCCAGCCACGGGGTCGGCGGCAGCCGCCCGGTCGGGTCGACCAGCCCGGGCCGGCCCACCACGTCCCAGCGCCACTGCAGGGCCACCCGGTGGCCGGCCGGGAGCACCAGCGGGCCGAGGAGCAGGCCGTCCTCCTCCGCACCCGGCTGGGCGCCGGCGCGGAGCCGGCCGACGAGCAGCGGCCCGGTGCCCGGGGCCGGGGTGATCGTGTGCAGCGCGGTCGCGCTGGCCGCCAGCGCGGTCACCACCGCCCCGGGCGCAGCGGGCCAGCCGAGCCGCACGTCGGTGAGGGTCACGTCGGCCTCCGACTCGTTGCCGAGCACGACCCGTACGGTCCAGGCGTCCTCGACCGCGTGCCGGACCATCGTCCGCAGGCCGCCGCCGGTGCGCACGACCTCGACCTCGTCGGCGTCGACGTCCACGTGCGCGGGCCCGAGCGGGACCGGGCCGTGGGCGTTCGCCAGGGTGAGCTCACCCGCTCCGGCCAGCCAGGACGTCGGAGAACCGGCGTGCGCGGCCTCGCGGACGAGGCCGTCGGGGGCGAACCGCAGGACGAGGTCCGCGGTCCTCAGCGTCACCTCCGCCGCCTCGCGCTCACCCACCGACGTCTCGCCCCCTCGCGCCCGACCGGGCGCCGTCGTATTCCTCCGTGCCGGGAATCATCGCGGCTCGATAACGCTTGCGTGTCCGGGCTCGGCTCGGCCGTGCCGCGCTCCTAGCGTGGACCACGTGCCGAGCGACCACGGGCGTCGAGCCCACCACCCCCACGCCGACCGGGACCTGTGGCCCCGGGACTTCGGCCGGGACGGAGCCTCCGGCCTGGTGACCCTCGACCGGGCGATGCGCGCCCGCGACGTCTCCCGGCCCACGCTGGCCGACGAGCTCGAGGCCGCCGAGGTCGTCGACAGCCTGCTGGCCCGCATCGACGGCCGGCGCCCGCGGGCGTACGCGCGCTAGCGCCCGACCCGCCCGGGTCGGTGCCGTCGCGGTCCCTCAGCCCTGCGACTGGGCCGCGCGGCTGGTCTGCTCGTAGCGCGCGAGCAGCGCGACGCGCCGCGCGTGGCGCTCCTCGCCGCTGAACGGCGTGGACAGGAAGGTCCGGGCCAGCTCGACGGCCTCCTCCTTGGTGTGCATGCGGGCGCCGATGCCCATGACGTTCGCGTCGTTGTGCTGGCGACCGAGCGTGGCGGTGTCGGTGTCGTAGACGAGCGCCGAGCGCACGCCCCGGACCTTGTTGGCCGCGATCTGCTCGCCGTTGCCCGAGCCGCCGATGACGATGCCCAGCGAACCCGGGTCCCTGACCACCGCCTCGGCCGTGGGGATGCAGAAGATCGGGTAGTCGTCCTCGGCGTCGTACTCGACCGGACCGTGGTCCACGACCTCGTGGCCGTCGCCGCGCAGCGCCTCGGCGAGGTGCCCCTTCAGCTCGAACCCCGCGTGGTCGCTGCCGATGTGAACGCGCATGGCGGCAGTCTCGCAGACCTCGCGGCGCCGGCCAGGACCAGCCTCAGACGTTCTCGACCGACCAGTTGGAGACCATCCGGCTGAGACCGAGCCCGCGCAGCGCCCGGTTGCCGGGCAGCGCGTCGTCGAAGCGTGTGCCCCCGCGCCAGGCCCCGATCCGCGGCGCCCGGCCGGTGACCCGCTCGATGCGCCGGAAGGGTTCGACGACCTCGGTGTCGACCAGCTCGCCGGTCGCCTCAGCCGCGTGGACGTGGCTCGTGGTGTGCCAGCCGACCTCGTGCTCGGTGGCGAAGTCGGCGAGCTGGGCGTCGCTCAGCAGCCGGCCCGAGCGCGGCGCGAGGAAGATCGGGAAGAACAGCGCCCGCAGGCCCAGCTCGTGGCACAGGTCGGCCGCGAACTCCGCGGTCCGCGCGAAGCCGTCGTAGAAGCCGACGAGCACCCGCACCTCGCCCGGCGCCTGCCCGGGCGCGTCGAGGTCGAAGGAGCGCCCCAGCGCGGCCGCGCGGGTCAGCTGCTCGCGCACGACGCCCTGGTTGCGGCGCCGGATGCGGTGGAAGTTCAGGGCCAGCAGCGGGCGCTCGAGCAACCTCGCGGCGAGGGTGCCGGCCTCGGCGTCGGCCGGGGCCCCGCCGTCGAGCAGCCGTGCGGCGAGGTCGACCTGCACCCGGTAGGCCGCCGCGCCGAACGGCCGTCGCTCCCCCGGCGCCGGGCCCGAGGTGCGCAGCAGGACGGGCACGCCCGCGCCCTGGTGGGTCTGGGCCAGGATGAGGTCGCGCAGGGCGGTGCCCTCCCCCGCCGCGCTGACGTCGCCGTGCTGCACTGTGCCTCCCGACCGCTCCACCCCTCCCGGTCGTCATCCGGGCCCGGGCGCGGGCGTCAGTCAAGCAGCAGGCCGTCGGCCGACCAGCAGGACAGGAGGCACCCGGTGCCCGACCCCGCCGAGCAGCCCGCGACGGGCGCCGCCGACCTGGCCGCCGCGATCGCCGCGTACGAGGAGGTGCTCGGACGCCACGGGCGGGTCCTCGACTTCGACATCTCCTCCCTCGACCGCCTCGGCGTCCCCGTGACGAGCTGCTCGCTGCTCGTCGACGGCCGGCTCGTGCAGCAGGGCAACGGCTACGGCCTGACCGCCGAGGCCGCGCGCGTCAGCGGGCTGGGCGAGCTGGCCGAGGGCGTGCTCGCCGCCGGGCACGTCGCCGCCCTGCGGAGGCGGAGCCGCCGGGGGTCGTTCTCGGAGCTGGTGCGCCGCGAGGGCGCGGACCGCGTGGCCGACCCGGCCACCCTCTGCCTGCCCGCCGGGTCGCCCTGGGACGCCGGCACGGTCCTCGACTGGGTGCCGCTGGTGCGGGTGCGCACCGGCGAGGAGGTCTGGGCCCCGCTCGACCTCGTGGCCAGCGACGCCGCCGACCTCGAGGGGGCCGCCGGACCCGGGCTGCTGCCGCCGGTCACCAACGGGCTCGGCGCGGGGCTGGACGACGAGCGACCGGTCGTGCACGGGCTGCAGGAGATCCTGCAGCGGCACACGAACGGGCTGCGGTTCCGGGCGCTGGACGCGCGCTCGCCCGAGATCGACCCGGCCGGGCTGGAGGCGCTGGACCCCGGGGTCGCCGCGCTCGCGGCGCGCTTCGCCGCCCAGGGCGTCGAGCCCGTCCTCAAGCACGCCGCCACCGCGTTCGGGATCTGCTCGACCTACGTCGTGGGCCTCGACGCCGACGACGCCGTGCCGATCCGGCTGACGGCCTGCGGCGAGGCGGCCGACCCGTCGGTCGCGCGCAGCCTGACCAAGTCGCTGCTGGAGTACGCGAACTCCCGCGCCCGCAAGGCGTTCTTCTTCGGCGACCCCGCAGCCGCCCGGGCCGTGGCCGACCCGGCCTACTGGGACGCCGTGCAGCGGGGCCGCGCGGGCGGCGAGCCCCGGGCCGTCGCGGCGATGCGTGCCTGGCACGACCTCGGCGCCGACCGGCTGCGCGCGCTCACGGCGCCGGACCGCTCGCGTCGGGTGGACCTGGCCTCCGTCGAGCCGCCGACGCGCTCCGTCCCGGCCGGGGCGAGCGCGCTCGAGGTGCTGCTGTCCTGCGTCGCGGGGCACGACGTGCTCGCCGCCGTCGGCCGCGACGGCGACGCCCGGGCGGCCAAGGTCCTGGCCACCGGGCTGGAGGTGGAGACGATGTCGTACGGGCGGATCGGCGAGCTCGGTGTGGCCGACCTGCTCACCACCGACCTCGGGCTCGTCCGGGTCGGCGGCTCCGCGAGCGAGAGCCACCCCGACCGCGTGGTCCTCACCGCCGACGCCGAGGAGCGGCTGGGCGGCCCGGCCTGGTACTCCTACGCGGCCGCCGAGCGGGTCGTCGGCCCGCTCTACCCGCTCTACCGCGAGCCGCCGCGCCACCTGGTCGAGGTGTAGAGCGGACCGCCGGACCCCGGGGAGGACGGGGGCCCGGGGCCGGCTCAGTCGAAGATCGGGTCGACCGTGCGGGTGCGCTTCAGCTCGAAGAAGCCCTGGTAGGACGCGAGCGCCAGGACGCCGTCGTACACGCGGCCGGCCTCCTCGCCCTTGGGCGCGGGTGACATGACGGGGCCGAAGAAGGCGACGTCGCCGACGTGGATGACCGGTGTGCCGACCTCCTGGCCGACCGGGTCCATGCCGCGGTGGTGCGAGGCACGCAGGGCCTCGTCGTTGTCGCCGACGTCGCCGGCGTCGGCGAGGGAGGTCGGCAGGCCGACCTCGCCGAGCGCGGCCTCGAGGGTGTCGCGGCCGAAGCCGGCCTGCTGGAGGTGGATCCGGGTGCCGACCGCGGTGTAGAAGGCGCGGAGCTGCTCCTGGCCGTACTGCTCCTCCACGGCGAGCGCGACGCGGACCGGGGCCCAGCCCTTGTCCAGCACCTCCTGGTAGTCGTCGGGCAGGTCACGCCCGGCGTTGAGGACCGACAGGCTCATCACGTGGAAGACCGTCGTCACCGGGCGGACCTTCTCCACCTCCAGCATCCAGCGCGACGTCATCCACGCCCAGGGGCAGATCGGGTCGAACCAGAAGTCGACGGTCTGCGTCGCGACGGCGCCGGGGGCCGTGCGGGCCGCCACCTGGCTCGTCGCCTCGACGGTCCTCGCCCGCACCTCCTCGCCCAGCTGCCGCACCTCGGCCACGAGGGCCTCGAACGCCTTGCGGGTCTGCTTGCCCAGGGCCTCGAGCTCGGTCCGGGCGTCCGGCTGCTTGGTCTTCTGCTTGGTCGGCTTCACCATGGCCGCAAGCCTACGGAGCACCCCGGGCCGCGGGCGCCGACGCTCGGCGGGAGCCGTGGAAGGATCGGGCGCATGTTCCCCGACAACCTGACCCGGGCCGAGGCGCAGGCGCGCGCGGCGCTCATCGGCACCGACACGTACGCGGTGCACGTCGACCTGTCCGGGCGCGACGTCGAGGACCCGACCCGCCTGTACACGACGACGACGACGATCCGGCTGACGGCCCGCGACGCCGGTTCGCTGCACGTCGACCTGATCGCCGAGCGCGTCCGTTCGGCCTCCCTCGACGGCGTCGCGCTCGACCCGGCGACGTTCGTCGCCTCGCGGCTGCCCTTCGACGTCACCCCGGGCGAGCACGAGCTCGTGGTCGACGCGGTCGTGCGCTACAGCCGCAGCGGCGACGGCCTGCACCGGTTCGTCGACCCGGCCGACGGGGCCGTGTGCCTCTACACCCAGTTCGAGCCGGCCGACGCGCGCCGGGTCTTCGCCTGCTTCGAGCAGCCCGACCTCAAGGCGCGGTTCTCCTTCTCCGTCCTCGCGCCCTCCTCCTGGACCGTGGTCTCCGGCGGCGCGATCGTGGCGCAGGCCCCCGACGCCGACGACGCGGCCCTCACGCTGACCACCTTCGCCGAGACCAAGCCCGTCTCGACCTACCTCACCTCGCTGCTGGCCGGCGACTACGCCGTGGTCGAGGGCGGGATCACCAGCACCGGCGGGCCGGTCGCGGCCAACATCATCTGCCGGCGCTCGCTGGTCGACAGCCTCGACCCCGACGCCATCTTCGCGATCACCCAGGGCGGCTTCGACGTCTTCGAGGAGCACTTCGGGCTGCCCTACCCGTTCGGCAAGTACGACCAGGCCTTCGTGCCGGAGTACAACGCGGGCGCGATGGAGAACATCGGGCTCGTCACCTTCCGCGACGAGTACGTCTTCCGCAGCCGGGTCACCCAGGCCTCGCGCGACTACCGGCGCGAGGTGATCCTCCACGAGCTCGCGCACATGTGGTTCGGCGACCTCGTGACCATGCGGTGGTGGGACGACCTGTGGCTGAAGGAGTCCTTCGCCACCTGGTGCTCGAACTTCGCCGCCGAGGCCCTGACCGGCGACCCGGCGACCAGCTGGGCGACGTTCAGCGCGGGCTCCAAGACCGGGGCCCTGCGCGCCGACCAGCTGCCCTCGACGCACCCGATCGCGGCCGACATCGTGGACCTCGAGGCGGTCAGCACCAACTTCGACCAGATCACGTACGGCAAGGGCGCCGCCGTGCTCGCCCAGCTCGTGGCCTTCGTCGGGCGCGACGCCTTCCTGTCCGGCGTGCGCGACTACTTCGCCGAGCACGCGTACGGCAACACCAGCCTGACCGACCTGCTGCGCGCGCTGGAGCCGCCGTCGGGCCGCGACCTGACGGCGTGGAGCAGGGCCTGGCTCGAGACGGCCGGGGTGAACACGATCGCGATCGACGTCGCGACCGACGACGACGGGACCGTCACCGCCCTCGAGGTCGTGCAGACCGCACCGCCCGAGCACGACACCCTGCGCCCGCACCGGCTCGCCGTCGGCGCGTACGCCCTCGTCGACGGCCGGCTGACCCGCACCGACCGGGTCGAGCTCGACGTGCAGGGCAGCCGCACCCCGGTGCCCGACCTGGTCGGGCGCCCCCTCCCCGCGCTCCTGCTGCCCAACGACGGCGACCTCACCTTCGCCAAGGTGCGCCTCGACGAGCGGTCCCGCGCCGCGGCGGTCGAGCACCTGCCGGAGGTCGGCGACCCGCTCGCGCGGGCCGTCGTGTGGGCCTCGCTGTGGGACTCCTGCCGCGACGCCGAGCTGCCGGCGCGCGACTACGTCGACGTGGTGCTGCGGGCCGCCGCGGTCGAGACGGTGCCGACGCAGCTGCGGCTGGTGCTGGCCCAGGCCTCGCTCGCCGCGAACTCCTACACCGCCGTCCAGGAGCGCGAGGCGGTGCAGGCCACGCTGGAGGAAGGCCTGTCCTCCCTGCTGGGAGCGGCGTCGGCGGGTTCCGACGAGCAGCTCGCCCTCACCCGCGCCTTCGCCGCGGCGGCCAACCCGGGCTGGGGTGCGGACGCCGTCGCCGGGTGGCTCGAGGGGCGCGACGTGCCGGAGGGGCTCGTGGTCGACCGTGACCTGCGCTGGCTGCTGGTCGGCCAGCTGGCCCGGCTCGGGCGCCTCGACGGCGCGGCCATCGACGCCGAGCAGGCCCGCGACAACTCCAACACCGGCGCCGAGCTGGCGGCCGGTGCGCGGGCGGCCCGGCCGACGGCCGAGGCCAAGGCCGAGGCGTGGCGGCTGGCCTGCGAGACCGACGAGGTGACGAACAGCGTCCAGTCCGCGATCTGCGCGTCCTTCGTGCAGCGCGGCCAGGACGAGGTGCTCGCGCCCTACGTCGAGCCCTACCTGGCGATGGTCGAGGAGGCCTCCGCCCTCGGCGGGATCTGGCAGAGCAAGGGCGCGGCGCTGCGCACCACCGCGGTGCGCAACCTCTTCCCGATGCCACAGGACCGCGAACCCTTCCTCGCCCGCCTCGACGCGTGGCTGGACGGGGTCGAGCTCTCGGCCTCGGTGAGCCGCACCGTGCGTGAGCGGCGCGACGACGCCCTGCGCTCCCTCCGCTGCCAGCAGGCCGCGGAGCGTCCGTAGCGGGTGGGCACGGCGAGCGGCCCCGCCGACGGCGTCGGGGTCCTCCGCAGGCTGGAGACCACCGAACCCTTCGACGGGGCGACGCTCTTCGCCTTCCTCCGCCGCTTCGCGGTGCCCGGGATCGAGGCGCACACCTCCGCCGGCGGCGTGGACGAGCTGTCCCGGACGCTGCGGCTCGCCCACGGGCCGGCCGTCGTGCGGCTGCGCTGGGACGGCACGGCGCTGACGTACGCGTACGCGGGCCCGCCGCACGACGAGGACGACGCGGTGCGCCGGGTCCGCCGGCTCGTCGACGCCGACGCACCGGTGACCGAGGTGGGCGCGACGCTGGGGGCCGACGCGCACCTCGCGGCCGACGTGGCCAGCAGCCCTGGGCTGCGCCTGCCGGGCGCGACCGACGTCGCCGAGGCCGCCGTGCAGGCCCTGGTCAGCCAGCAGGTGTCGATGGCGGCGGCCGCACGGTGCTCGGCCAAGCTGACCGAGGCGTACGGCGAGCGGCTCGACGCGCCGGACGGGTCCGGCGTCGGGTGGCTGTTCCCCACGATGGACGCGCTGGCCGGGGCCGACCCGGAGACGCTGCCGATGCCGCGGGCCCGCGGCCGCGCGCTCGTCGGCCTCGCGACCGCGCTGGCCTCGGGCGCGCTGGTGCTCGACCCGGCACGCGGCTGGCCGGAGCTGCGCCGTTCGCTGGTCGCGCTCCCGGGCATCGGCCCGTGGACGGCGGACGTCGTGGGCCTGCGGGCGCTGGGCGAGCGGGACGTCCTGCTGGGCACCGACCTCGCCGTGCGCCGCCAGCTCGAGGCCCGCGGGATCACCGCGACCGACGCCTGGTCACCGTTCCGCAGCTACGCGACGGTGCACCTGTGGCGGCCCTACGTCTGACCGGGCCCTCCGGCCCGACGTGCTGCTCGTCGCGCCGGCAGGCTCACTCGTCGCCGGTGCTGGCGTGCAGCGTGGTCGGCTGCCGGGCCGCCTCGCCCATCTGCGTGATGCCGTGCGCGAGGCCGCCGACGATGTCGTCGGCGACGAAGGAGGAGCGCATCGACGCGGCGGCCAGCGCGCAGTCGCGGTCGGACAGCGCACGGCGTGCGGCGGAGCCGGTGACGATCTCGAGCACGCGGCGGTCGGGGTCGCAGAGGACGAGGACGGTCTCGGCCGGGTCCTCGAGCGAGCCGTGGACCTCGCGCGCGAACGCCCGCGCGTCCTCCTCCGCCGGCCCGACGTAGAGCGAGAAGCGCAGGCCGGACGCGTCCTCGGCGATCTCGACGGCCCGCCGCAGCCGGCGGTCGGCGTCCGGGCTCAGGTCGTCACCAGCGGGCACTGGCACCCCCGGCGTCCGCCTCGGACGTGGCCGACGCCGGCGCGGCCTCGAGCTGGCGGCGCTGGCCCTCGGTGATCGCGGGGGCCTCGCCCTCGGCGCCGCCCATGATCGAGCGCGCGCGCCCGCCCATCCACACCGGGTCGTCCTCGTGGGGGCCGGGTCCGCGCCGCGACGCGTGCATGACCGCGTTGCCCTTGGACACCGCGAACACGATCAGGATCACCACGAGCGGGATGCCGACCAGCAGCCCCAGCTCCTGCAGCGCGGAGGTGGGCGGCACCTCCGGCTGGCCGAACAGGGTCACGTCGAGAGGCACTAGCATGCTCACCGTCATGCCCCCACGGTATCCGGCGGGGCACGGCGACGACGGGACCCCTTCTGGGTGAGGGGTCCGTGGCCCTCGGGCCGGCGACGGGTCCGACGAGGGCCACGGGAGGGGTGCGGGCGTGTCGTTGACGGGGCCCGACGACCCGACCGCCGCGAGCCGCACGGTCCTCGACGCCGAGCAGATCAGCCGGGCCTGCGCCCGCATGGCCCACGAGGTCCTGGAGGCCAACCGCGGCGCCGCCGGCCTGGTGCTGCTCGGCATCCAGACCCGCGGCGTCCCGCTCGCCCGGCGCCTGGGCCGGGCCATCGCCGAGGCCGAGCCCGGCCTCGACCGGCCGGTGCCGGTGGGTTCGCTCGACGTGACGATGTACCGCGACGACCTGCGCCGCCAGCCCACCCGGGCGGTCGGGCGCACCGAGGTGCCGGTCGGCGTCGACGGCGCGGTCGTGGTGCTGGTCGACGACGTGCTCTTCTCCGGCCGGACGGTCCGCGCGGCCCTCGACGCCCTGGGCGACCTCGGCCGTCCCCGCGCCGTACGCCTCGCCGTCCTGGTCGACCGCGGCCACCGCGAGCTCCCGATCCGCGCCGACCACGTGGGCAAGAACCTGCCGACCCGCTCCGGCGAGCGCGTGTCCGTGCGCCTGGAGGAGGTCGACGGCACCAGCGAGGTGACGATCACCGCGCCGGACGGGCTCGCCGACGCCGGCCCGGAGGACCCGACGTACGACCCGCCCGCCACCCCCACGGAGGACGAAGCCTGATGCGGCACCTGCTGTCGGCGGCCGACCTCGACGCGGGCGAGGTCGCCGAGATCCTCGACCTGGCCGAGGAGATGGCGCTCGTGCAGAGCCGTCCGGTCAAGAAGCTCCCGGCGCTGCGCGGCCGCACGGTGGTCAACCTCTTCTTCGAGGACTCGACCCGCACCCGCAGCTCCTTCGAGCTGGCCGGCAAGTGGCTCTCCGCCGACGTGATCAACATCAGCGCCAAGGGGTCCTCGGCCTCCAAGGGCGAGTCCCTGCGCGACACCGTCCTCACCGTGGCCTCGATGGGCATCGACGCGATGGTGGTGCGCCACATGGCCAGCGGGGCGCCGCTGCAGGTCGCGCGCTGGTTCGCCCAGCAGGGCCTCGGCGTCCACGTCGTCAACGCCGGCGACGGCACCCACGAGCACCCGACCCAGGCGCTGCTCGACGCCTTCACGCTCCGCCGGCACTTCGCCACGACCGACCCGGGCCGGGCCGACGCGCTCGCCGGGCGCCGGGTCGCGGTGGTCGGCGACATCACGCACTCGCGCGTCGCCCGCAGCAACGTCCTGCTCCTCACCACGCTCGGCGCGGAGGTCGTGCTGGTCGCCCCGCCGACCCTGCTGCCTTCGGGCGTGGGCTCCTGGCCGGTGGAGGTCGGTCACGACCTCGACGCGGTGCTGCCCGACGTCGACGCGGTGATGATGCTGCGGGTGCAGCGCGAGCGGATGTCGGGCGGCTACTTCCCCACCCCGCGCGAGTACACCGTCGGCTACGGGCTGACCCGCGCCCGCCTGGGGCTGCTGCGCCCCGGCACGCCGATCTGCCACCCCGGACCCATGAACCGCGGCCTCGAGATCTCCGCCGACGCGGCCGACTCGGCGGGTTCGCTGATCCTCGACCAGGTGGCGGCCGGGGTGGCCGTGCGGATGAGCGTGCTCTACCAGCTGCTCGGCGGCGAGGACGACACGACGGGAGCGGTGCGGTGACCCAGCCGGGCGAGGAGCAGGCGCGCGAGGTCCTCGTGCTCGGGGCCGACCTGGCCGGTGCGGGCGCGGGCGACCTGCTGATCCGCGCCGGACGGTTCGCCGACCCGGCCGACGCCGGGGCCGACGCCGTCCGGGTGGACGCGCAGGGCCTCGTCGCGCTGCCGGGCCTCGTCGACCTGCACACGCACCTGCGCGAGCCGGGCCGTGAGGACGCCGAGACGGTCGCCTCCGGCACGCGCGCGGCCGCCCGTGGTGGCTACACCGCGGTGCTGGCCATGGCCAACACCAGCCCGGTCACCGACACCGCGGAGGCGGCCGAGCACCTGCTCGGCGTCGCGGCCCGGGTCGGCTCGGCCGAGGTCGTGCCCGTGGGGGCGGTGAGCAAGGGCCTCGCCGGCGAGGAGCTGGCCGAGCTCGGGCTGATGGCCCGCTCGGCCGCCCGGACCCGCGTCTTCTCCGACGACGGCCACTGCGTCAGCGACGGCCGGCTCATGCGGCGGGCGCTGGAGTACGTGCGCGCGTTCGACGGCGTCGTCGCCCAGCACGCGCAGGACCCGCGCCTCGCCGGCCGCGACGCCTGCTGCGACGAGGGCGAGACCTCCGGGCGCCTCGGGCTGCCGGGCTGGCCCGCGGTGGCCGAGGCGGGGATCGTCGCCCGCGACGTCCAGCTCGCCGAGCTGACCGGCTCCCGCCTGCACGTCTGCCACGTCTCCACCGCGGAGACCGTGGACGTGCTGCGCTGGGCCAAGGCCCGCGGCGTCGGCGTGACCGCCGAGGTGACCCCGCACCACCTGCTGCTCACCGTCGAGGAGCTGCTCGGCTACGACCCGACGTACAAGGTCAACCCGCCGCTCCGCGCCGCGGAGGACGTGGCTGCGCTCCGCGACGCGCTGAGCGACGGGACGATCGACGCGGTGGGCACCGACCACGCCCCGCACGCGCGCCACGACAAGGAGCACGCCTTCGTCGACGCGGCCTTCGGCATGCTCGGTCTGGAGACCGCGCTCGCCGTGGTCGTCGAGACGATGGTCGCCACGGGTGCGCTCGGCTGGGACGGGGTCGCGACGCGGATGTCGTCGGTCCCGGCGCACATCGCCCGGCTGACCGGCCAGGGTCGACCGCTCCGCGTCGGGGAGCCCGCGAACCTCGTCCTGGTCGACCCCGACCGTCGCGCGGTCGTCGACCGCGACGACTCGGCGTCGCTCTCGCGCAACAACCCGTGGCACGGCCGCGACCTGCCCGACCCCGTCGTCGCGACGTGGTGGCAGGGCCGCCGAACCTTCACCCGCGCGTGAGGCGATGATCGTCCGGTGATCGAGCAGCGACCATTCGGCACCACCGGCCTCACCGTCTCCCGGATCGGCCTCGGCGCCGGCCAGGTCGGCGAGCGCGACGTCGGCGAAGCACAGGCCGAGCGCCTCCTGCGCGGTGCGCTCGACCTCGGCGTGACCCTCGTCGACACGGCGCTCAGCTACGGCTCGAGCGAGGAGCGCGTCGGGCGTCACCTCCGCGACCGGCGCGCGGACTTCGTGCTGTCCAGCAAGGGCGGCTCGGGCGTCGAGGGGCACGAGGACTGGTCGGCGGGCGCGGTCCGCGCCAGCGTCGAGCAGACGCCTGCGCCGCACCCGCTCCGAGCGCGTCGACGTGTTCTTCCTGCACTCCTGCTCGCTCGAGGTGCTGCGGCGCGGCGAGGTGCAGGACGCCCTCGACGCGGAGGTCGCGGCCGGCCGCGTGGGCGTCGCCGGCTACAGCGGGGACAACGAGGCGCTGGCGTACGCCGCCGGCTCCGGGCGGTTCGGGGCGCTGGAGTGCAGCGTGAACGTGGCCGACCGTCGGAACCTCCACCGCGTCGTCGGGCAGCACCCCGCCCTCGGCGTGATCGCCAAGCGACCGGTCGCCAACGCCCCGTGGCGCTTCGCCGAGCGACCCGTGGGCCACTACGCCGAGCTCTACTGGGAGCGGCTCCAGGAGCTGCGTCTCGATCCGGGCCCCCTCGGCTGGACCGCGCTGGCGCTGCGCTTCACCGCGTACGCCCCCGGCGTCAGCACCGCGATCCTCGGCACCGCCTCGCTCGAGCACCTCGCCGAGGGCGTCGAGGCCGCCGCCGCCGGACCGCTCCCGCCGGACGTGCTCGCCCACCTCGACGAGGCGTGGGACCGCGTGGGCGCGGACTGGCCGAGCTCGACCTGAGCGTCGGGCGGCCCGCGGACGCTCAGGCGGTCGCCACCGGCTCACGTCGTCGACGGCCGGGTCGTCGGGCGACGCCCACACCGATGAGGCTCACGACGCCCCCGACCACCGCGAGCAGCAGCGGCACCTCGCCGAGCAGCAGCCAGCCGAGCCCGATCGCCACCGGCGGGACCGCGTACGTCGTCGTGGCCAGCCGGCCCGCGTCGCTGCGCCCCAGCGCGTACGCCCAGGTCGAGAAGGCCAGGGCGGTGGGCACGAGGCCCAGGTAGACCACGGCCCACCAGACGAGCGGCGGCGCGTCGGCGAGGCCGCGGACGAGCTCGCCGGCGAAGGGCAGGCACGCCACCGTGCCGACGGTGCACGCCGCCCAGGTGACCACGAGGCCGGACAGGTGGCGCAGCACGACCTTCTGCGCGACGAGCGCGCCGGCGTAGGCGACCGCGCTGACGACGACGAGCGCGACCCCGAGCCCCGGCGAGCCGCCGCCCCCGCCGCCGGTGCGGGCGGCGCCGGACGCGATCCCGATGAGCAGCGTGCCGGCCAGCGCGATGGCCAGCCCGACGACCAGCGGTGCGGGGAAGCCCTCGCGCAGCACCGTCCCGGCCAGCACGGCGACCAGCACCGGCGAGATCTGGATGACCATGGAGGCCGTGCCGGCGTCCACGTGCCGCTCGCCGGCGTTGAGGGCCACGTTGTAGAGCGCGAACCACGCGAGCCCGACCAGCACGAGCAGCCAACGGACCTTCGTCGGCAGCGCCCGCAGCGACGCGAGCCGTCGACCGCCGCCGAAGCGGGGCAGCGAGGTCATCGCCGTCAGCGCGACCGTGCCCACCAGGAGACGGCCCAACGAGAGGGCCCCGGGGCTGAGCCAGGCAGCGGCGAAGCGGATGACCACGAAGGCCGAGGCCCAGGCGAGCACGGTCACCCCGACGGCGACCAGACCGGCGCGGCCGAGGCCCACCGACGACACGTCCGACCTCTGCTGCACGGTGACCACGCACGAAGGATCGCAGGACGTTCCGACAGCCTCGGCGCCGTCCCGGGCTCCTAGGGTGGTCCTGTGCCCGACTCCCTGCCGGAATGGTTCCCCCGCACGCTCGCGCAGGCGACGCAGTTCGTCCCGCTGCGGATCCTCTTCCTCGTCGTGCTGGCGCTCGTCGCGCGGGCCGTGGTCAGCGGGCTGATCGACCGGACCGTCCGCAACACCACGGGCGACCGGCACCGGCTGCGGATCCGGCCGCTGCGGGCGCTGCGGGACCCGGACCCCTCGGTCGCCGGGCGCCGGGACTCGCGCATCCGCGCGCTGGGCTCCCTCGCCCGCAACGCCGCGACCGTCCTGATCACCGTCGTGACGGTGCTCATGGTCGTCTCCGAGCTCGGCTTCAACATCACCTCGCTCGTCGCCGGCACCTCCGTGGTGGCGGTGACCATCGCGTTCGGGCTGCAGAACGTCGTCAAGGACCTCGTCGCAGGCGTGACGATGCTCGTGGAGGACCAGTTCGGCGTGGGCGACTTCATCGACATGAAGGAGGCCTCGGGCACGGTCGAGGCCATCGGGCTGCGCACGACGACCCTGCGCGACGACAGCGGCAACGCCTGGTACGTCCGCAACGGCGAGATCGTGCGGGTGGGCAACTTCAGCCAGGGCGGCTCGGGGCGGCCCGGTCCGGAGCACGGCACCGCGAAGGTCCGCCTGGTCGACCCCGTGACCCAGACCCCGGCGCGCCCCGAGGACTGAGCCGCCCGAGGACTGAGCGGCCCGAGGACTGAGCCGCCCGAGGACTGAGCCGCCCGAGGACTGAGCCGCCCGGCCCCCGGCCACGAGGGCCGGGTGCCGGGCGAGGGGTCGTGCGCCGGGGTCGCGCCCCGGGTCGTGCGCCGCGGATCAGCCCTTGAAGCTGGACTCCAGGGTGATGGTGGTGCCGGTGAGCGCCTGCGAGACCGGGCAGTTCTCCTTGGCGTCCTTGGCGGCCGCGTCGAACTCGTCGGCGGTGATGCCGGGGACGTCGCCGACGACGGTCAGCTTGATCCCGGTGATGCCCTTGCCGGCCTGGAAGGTCACGTCGGCGGTGGTGTCGATCGAGGTGGGCGGGTGGCCGGCGGTGGCGAGGCCGTGGGAGAGGGCCATCGAGAAGCAGGTCGAGTGGGCCGCGGCGATGAGCTCCTCGGGGCTCGTCTTGCCGTTCGGCTCCTCGGCGCGCGACGGCCAGTTGACCTCGAAGCTCCCGACCTGGGACGAGACGAGCTCGACCTCGCCCTGGCCCTCCATGAGCGAACCCTCCCAGTGGGCCTGCGCGGTACGGACGACAGCCATGTGCAGCTCCTTGCGTGATCGTGGGTCGCCGGCGATGGCCGGCGCGTGCGTGGACGTCCAGGTCGGTCGTCCGCGACCTATCGTGCCGGATCGGCTCGGCGGCCCGTCCGCCGGTCTCGACCGGGGCCGGGTCGGGCCACCGGGGATGATGGAGCCGATGTCCGAGCCAGCAGCCAGCCCCGCACCCTCCACCGGTCCCGTCAGCTTCTACGACGCCGTCGGCGGGCACCCCACGTTCGTGGCGCTCGTACGCCGCTTCTACGAGGGCGTCGCCGGCGACGAACCGCTCCGCGCGCTCTACCCGGAGGAGGACCTCGCCCCCGCCGAGGACCGGCTGCGCGGCTTCCTCGAGCAGTACTGGGGCGGGCCCACGACCTACAGCGACGAGCGCGGCCACCCGCGGCTGCGGATGCGGCACGCCCCCTTCGCGGTCACGCCCGACATGCGCGACCGCTGGATCACCCACATGCGCGACGCCGTCGAGTCCCTCGACCTCCCTCAGGCGCGGCGCGACGAGATGTGGACCTACCTCGAGCGGGCCGCGCAGTTCATGGTCAACGCCCCGGGCGGCTCGGCCGACGCCGCTCCCCCGCCCTCCTCGATGGGCCTGCCCGTCGGCGGGCGCGCGATCTCGCTGCAGCCCCGCCGGGCCGCCGAGGACTGAACCTCAGGCGCCCGGGACCCCCATCGCGCCGGGCAGCGCCCAGGTCGACAGCGCCTCCCGCTCCTGCGCGTCGAGCGGGCGCGGGCCGACGGCGACGGTGCGGGCGCGGGCGTAGACGGTGCCCGAGGCCGGGTCGCGGATCTCGGCGACCAGGGTGAACGACCGGTTCCCGACCGCGGCCACGCTGGTGGCCACCTCGTACGGCTCGCTGCGGAAGTCGAGCGGCGCGAGGTGGTCGAGGTCCTGGCGCACGACGGACCACACGACCCCGGCCGACCAGTCGAGCGAGGCGGTCATGACCGCCACCCGGGCCTCCTGCACGTAGTCGTAGAACTTCACGTTGTTGACGTGGCCGTACGCGTCGAGGTCGGACCAGCGCACGGTCAGGGGGTAGCGGGCCGCGCCTTCCCCCACCCCCGGCCTGGGCAGCGGCCGCAGCGGCGCGGACGGGTCGAGGTAGGCGGTGAAGGCGGCGCGCTCGATCTCGTTGAGCCGGCGCACGCCGCTGCCGCGCAGGTCGAAGGGCACGAGCGTCGTGCGGGCCCGCGCCGCGAGGGTGTCGCCGTCGAGCACGTCGTAGCCGACGACGAAGCGGCTGGCGCCGAGCGCGTCGATCCACACCGACACCTCCAGCGGCTCGGGGCCGTAGCCGACCGGGGCGACGTACTCCACCTGGTGGGCGACCACGAGCACACCGGTGGTCAGCATGTCGGCCAGGCCCTCGGCGCCCGCGTGCAGGAACGCCACCCGGGCGTCCTGCAGGTGGTCGAGGTAGACCGCGTTGTTGACGTGGCCCTGCGCGTCGAGGTCGCCCCAGCGCCGGGGCGAGCGGTAGCGGAAGCGGGGGTGCGCGGGGACCGGGGCCGGCTCAGTCACGGTCGTAGAGCGAGTCGAGCAGGTCGTGGTAACGGCGCTCGACCTCGGCCCGGCGGACCTTCATGCTCGGGGTCACCTCGCCGCGCTCGACGTCGAGCTCGGCGGGCAGGAAGGCCCAGCGCTTGACGGTCTCCCAGCGCTCGAGCTTGCGGTTGGCCGCCTGGACGCCGCTGTCGATGAGCGCGCGCACCTCCGGGGACCTGGTCAGCTCCTCCGGCGAGGCGTGGCTGATGCCGTGCGCGTCGGCCCACTCGCCGATCGCCTGCGGGTCGAGCGCGATCAGCGCGCTGATGTACTTGCGGCCCTCGCCGTGCGCGACGACCTGGCTGACGTACGGGCTCGCCGCCTTGATCACGCCCTCGACCTCGGACGGGGCGACGTACTTGCCGCCGGAGGTCTTGATCAGGTCCTTCTTGCGGTCGGTGATCTTGAGATAGCCGCGCTCGTCGAGCTCACCGAGGTCGCCGGTGGCGAACCACCCGTCGACGAGGGCCTCCTCGCTGGCCTCGGGCAGGTGGTGGTAGCCGCGCATGACGCCCGGGCCCTTGATCATGATCTCGCCGTCCTCGGCGATCTTGACCTCCGAGCCGGGCAGCACGGGCCCGACGGTGCCGAAGCGCGTGGCGCGCGGGTTGTTCACGCACGTCGCGGCGCTCGTCTCGGTGAGGCCGTAGCCCTCGAGCACCAGCAGCCCCGCCGCGTAGAACCACTCCTGGACCTCGCGGTTGAGGCCGGCGGAGCCGGACACGAAGAACCTGATCTTGCCGCCCATCCGGGCCTTGATCGCGGAGAACACCAGGCGCTCGGCCAGGGCCTGCTGCGCCGCCAGGAGCCCCCGGGGGCGACCGCCGGAGAGCCGCACCGGCGACGTCCTGCGCCCGACCGAGAAGGCCCACTCGACGATCTTCTTCTTCGGCCCGGACGAGGCGCTGGTCATCACCCGCGCGCGCACCTTCTCGAAGATGCGCGGGGCGCCGCACATGAAGGTGGGCTGCACGACGCCGAGGTTCTCCACGAGCGAGTCGATGTCGCCCTCGACCGCGGTGGCGAAGCCGATCCGCAGCTGGATGGCGAGCAGCGCCTTGCCGAAGACGTGGCTGAGCGGCAGCCAGAGGTACTGCAGGTCGTCGCGGTAGATGATGTCGTACGCCTCGACAGCGGCCCCCTCGTAGGTGAGGCAGTCGTGCACGAGCCGCACGCCCTTGGGGCGCCCGGTCGTGCCGGAGGTGTAGATCAGGGTGGCGAGGTGGTCGGGCCCCGTCCGGGCGATGACGTCCTCGACGCAGGAGGGGGCGGCGGCGAGCCGCTCCCGGCCCCGCGACCGCAGCTCGTCGAGGCTGACCGTCCGGGCGCCGCGCGGGGTGCCGGAGATCTGCACGATGGTCTCGAGGTCGGTCAGCTCGTCGGCGTGCGCCTCGATCTTGTCGACCTGGCCCTGGTCCTCGGCGAAGACCACGCGGGCCCCGGAGTCGCCGAGGATGTAGGCGACGTCCTCGTGCTGCGTGGTCGGGTAGACCGTCGTGGTCGCGGCCCCGGCCGACATGATCGCCAGGTCCGCGAGCACCCACTCGATGCGGGTGCCGCAGGCGATCGCCACGCGGTCCTCGAGCTGCACCCCGACGGCCAGCAGCCCCGCCGCGATCTCGAACGCCGCGTCCTTGGTGTCGCTCCAGCTCATCGAGACCCAACGGCCCCCCTCCAGGTGCCGGAACGCCTCCCGCTCGCCCGACGACGCCGCCTGCTCGAGCAGCATCGCCCCCATGGAGGACGGGCGGCTCGCGACGATCTCCGCCGCGCGGTCGGTGTGCTCGGCAAGGTCCATGAGGGCTCCGCATGCTTGGACGGGCCGCCTCGAGAAGCGTCAGCCGGCCACGGTGAAGGCTGGTGCGTCAGGCTACCGGACGGCGACCCGCGGGCCCCCGGGCCGTGCCGAGGCGGATCGGGCCGGCCGCCCCGGGCACGAGGCCCCACGCCGGCGCGCCGGTGCGTCGCTGGTTGGCGCGTCAACCACCTATCATGGGCCTCACCATGACCACCACTGCACCCCCGGCAGCGCGATGGCTCACCGACGACCAGCAGCGCGCCTGGCGGGCGTACCTGCTGGGCAGCGCGGTCCTCAGCGAACGCCTCGACGCCCAGCTGCGCGACCACGATCTCGACCTCGCCGAGTACGAGATCCTCGTGACCCTCTCCGAGTCCGCCGACCGCCAGCTGCGGATGGCCGAGCTCGCCGACGCGGTGCACCAGAGCCGCTCGCGGCTGACCCACACGGTCACCCGCATGGAGAAGCGCGGGCTGATCGAGCGCTCCACCTGTCCCGTCGACCGGCGGGGGGTGTGGGCCAACCTCACCGACGCCGGCTACCGGCTGCTGGAGGACGCGGCCCCCAGCCACGTCGAGTGCGTGCGGCGCAACTTCGTCGACGCGGTGGACGCCGCCGACCTCGAGGCCGTCGGCCGGGTGTTCGGCGCCGTCGTCGCGGTGTCCCAGCACTGACCTCCGTCGGGCCCGGCCCCGCCCGCGCCCGACTACGATCGGCGACGACCATGTCCGCGCCCGCACCCCTGCTCCTCGCCCCCGGCGACGGTGACGTCCCCGAGGGTCTCGGCGACCTGACCCGCGAGCTCCGCTCGCGCGACGCGCTGGGCGCGCTGGACTCCTCGACGCTGGCCCGTGCGCTCTACTCCACCGACGCCTCGCTCTACCGCGTCGTGCCGCGCGCCGTGGCCCGGCCCCGCGACACCGCCGAGCTGCTGGCCGTCCTCGACGCGGCGCGGGCCGCCGGCGTCCCCGTGACCACCCGCGGCGCAGGCACCTCGTGCGCCGGCAACGCCGTCGGGCCCGGCCTGGTCGTCGACGTGGGACGGCACCTGACCGCGATCGGCGAGGTCGACCCGGAGGCCCGCACCGCACGGGTCGAGCCCGGGGTCGTCCAGTCCTCGCTGCAGGCCGCGGCGGCGCCGTACGGGCTGCGGTTCGGTCCGGACCCCTCGACGCACAACCGCTGCACCATCGGCGGGATGATCGGCAACAACGCCTGCGGCCCGCGCGCGCTCGGCTACGGCCGCTCGGCCGACAACGTCCTCGCGCTCGACGTCGTGACCGGGCGCGGCGAGCGGCTGCACCTGGAGCACGGCGGCACCGCGCCCGAGGCCGCGAGCCTGACCGCCCTGCGCGGCGTCGTGGCCGGCGACCTCGGCACCATCCGCACCGAGCTGGGCACCTTCGGCCGCCAGGTCTCCGGCTACAGCCTCGAGCACCTGCTGCCCGAGCGCGGTTTCGACGTGGCGCGCTTCCTGGCCGGGACCGAGGGCACCCTCGCGGTGATCACCGGCGCCACCGTGCGCCTGGTGGCCGACGCCCCGCACAAGCGGATGGTCGCCCTCGGCTACGCCACCATGGCCGACGCGGCGGACGCGGTCACCGCCGTCCTGGCCCACCGCCCGACCGCGGTCGAGGGCCTCGACCGGCGCATCGTCGACGTGGTCCGGCGCCGTCGGGGCGACTCCGCCGTGCCGCCCCTGCCGCGCGGCGACGGCTTCATGCTCGTCGAGGTCGTCGGCGACGAGCCGGGCGAGGTCGAGGCCCGCGCCGCGCGCGTGCTGGCCGACGCGGCCGCCCTCGACGGCTTCGTGGTCACCGACCCGACCCGGGCCCTGGCCCTGTGGAAGATCCGCGAGGACGGTGCGGGCCTGGCCGGCGTCAGCCTCGCCGAACCCGCCTACCCGGGCTGGGAGGACGCGGCCGTTCCGCCCGCCCGCCTGGGTGCCTACCTGCGCGACTTCGACGCGTTGCTGGCCGAGTTCGGGCTGGACGCGCTGCCGTACGGGCACTTCGGCGACGGGTGCGTGCACGCGCGGATCGACTTCCCGCTGACCCGGCCGGGGGGTTCGGCGACCTACCGGCGCTTCGTCGAGGAGGCGGCCCGTGTCGTCGCCTCGTACGGCGGCTCGATGTCCGGCGAGCACGGCGACGGCCGCGCCCGGTCGGCGCTGCTGCCGGCGATGTACTCCCCCGCCGCGATCGCCCTCTTCGCCCAGGTCAAGGCGGCCTTCGACCCCGACGACCTGCTCAACCCCGGCGTGCTGGTCGACCCGGCCCCCGTCGACGCCGACCTGCGCGCCTCGGGCCTGGTCGGACGCCCGCTGCCGGTCAGCCGCCACTTCTCCGCCGAGGTCCACCGCTGCTCCGGCGTCGGCAAGTGCCTGGCCAACACGACGGGCTCGCAGGGCGTGATGTGCCCGTCCTACCAGGCGACCCGCGAGGAGAAGGACTCCACGCGCGGTCGCGCCCGGGTGCTCCAGGAGCTGGTCCAGGGCACGCTGCCCGGCGGCTGGCGGGCCCCCGAGGTGCACGACGCCCTCGACCTGTGCCTGTCCTGCAAGGGCTGCGCGCGCGACTGCCCGACGGGCGTCGACATGGCCTCGTACAAGTCGATCGCCACCGACCACGCGTACGCGGGCCGGCTGCGCCCGCGCAGCCACTACGCGCTCGGCTGGCTGCCGCGCTGGGGCCGGCTCATCACGCGCTTCCCGGGGCTCGCCACCCTGGTCAACCTCTCCACGGCCACCCCCGGCCTGCGCAACCTCGTGCGCTGGAGCGCCGGGGTGGACCAGCGGCGCTCGCTGCCCCGGTTCGCCGCCCGTCCGGCCCGGGCACGCCTGAGCCCGGACGAGGCGCCGCAGCGCGAGACCGTGGGCACGCCCGTGGTGGTGTGGGTCGACTCGTTCTCCGACTGCTTCGACGGGGCCGGTGCGGCGCCGGTCGTCGAGGTGCTCCGGGCGGCGGGCTACGCGCCGCGCTTCCTCGAGCGCAACGCCTGCTGCGGCCTGACCTGGATCAGCACCGGCCAGCGCGAGGGCGCCCGGCGCCAGCTGCGCCAGGCGCTCGACGTGCTGCACCCGGTCGTGGCAGCCGGTGTCGCGGTGGTCGGCCTCGAACCCTCCTGCCTGGCCGTCTGGCGCAGCGACGCCGCCGAGCTGCTGGACGACCCGCGGGTGGCCGAGGTCGCCGCCGGCGTGCTGACGCTCGCCGAGCTGCTCGAGCGGACCGACGGCTGGAGCGCGCCCGACCTCAGCGGCGTCGAGGTCGTCGCGCAGCCGCACTGCCACCACGCCTCGGTGATCGGCTGGCGGACCGACGCCGCGCTCCTCGAGGCGACGGGCGCGACGGTGACGACGGTCGGCGGCTGCTGTGGCCTGGCCGGCAACTTCGGCGTGGAGCAGGGCCACTACGACGTCTCGGTCGCGGTGGCCGAGCACGACCTGCTGCCCGCGGTCCGGCGACGGCCCGACGCGGTCGTGCTGGCCGACGGCTTCTCCTGCCGCACCCAGCTCGCCGAGCTCGCCGACCGGCAGGCCGTGACGCTGGCCGAGCTGCTCTCTCCCGGCTTCCGGGCGCCCCGGCCCCACGGTGCCCCGACCCCGGTCACCGCGACGCCCCCGGGCGACCCGCGCGACGGGTCCGTCACCGCCGAGCCGCCGGTCGCCCAGCAGCGCCCGACCCTGGACCAGGACTCCGTCGACGTCCCCTGAGGCGCCGGTGCCGACCGGTCCGGAGGTGCTCGCCGTCGAGCCCCGCACGGTGGACCGACGGCTGCTGGTCGTGCTCGGCGTCGGCGTGCTGGTCGTCGCCCTCGTGCTCGGCGGCCTCGCCGTCGTCGACCGGCTGCGCGGCGGCGCCTCGTCCCCGACCGCGCTCGCCGACCGCGTCGTGACCGCTCTCGACCACGAGGACCTCGGCGCCCTGGGTCGGCTGGTGGAACCGAGCGAGCGCGCCGCCCTCGTCCGGCTCGGGACGGCGCTGTCGCAGCGCCTCGCGGAGCTCGACCTTCCGGAGCCGGTCGGCGGCGGGCGCGCGCCGGACGGGGCCGACCCCCTCGACGGGCTCGACCTGACCCTGACGGGAGCCAGCCCGCACGTGGACTCCCGCGGCGGCGACGTGGCCGTCGTCGGGCTCGGCGCCCTCGTCGTCCACGTCCGCAGCGACCCCGGCCGGGCCCACGGGCTGCTGCGGACGTGGTTCGCCCGCGAGCGCATGACCGAGCCCGAGGAGGAGGCGTACGACGTCGGCGACCTGCCCGGGCTCGGCACCCGCCCCGGGCTGGTCGCCGTGCGGCGCGAGGGCCGCTGGTACCTCAGCGTGCTGGCCACCCTGGGCCTGGGCGTCGCCGCCGGGCGGCCGACCGCCGTCGAGGACGTCGAGCCCGCGCCCTCGGCGGACCCCGAGGCCGCGCTGCGCGCGACCGTCGTCGCGCTGCTCGACCCCCGGACCCGGAGCGACGCGAGCGCGCTCGCCCGCACCCTCGACGCCTCGGGCTCCGACGTCGTCCAGCTCTGGGCCGGGCAGCTGGGCCTGACCGGCCTGGACCGGTCCCCGGCGGGGGTGACGGGCCTGACGACGAGCCCGGGACCCGCCGAGGACGCCCGTGCCGTGGTCCGCCTCGACGCGCTGCGGGTCGGCACCGACGTCGAGGTGGCGGGCGGCTGCGCGACCGTGGACGGCCGGCGGACCTGCCTGCGACCCACGCCGTACCGCTACGCCGGCGGGTCCGGGACGCTCGGCGGGCTCGAGCTGCTCGGGCACGACGGGGCCTTCTCGCTCACCGCCACCCGCACCGGCGACGGCTGGCGGACGAGCCTGCCCGAGAGCGCGGCGGACGCGGTGATCGGCTTCGCCCGCGCTCTCACCCGGGCGCAGGTGCTCATGGTCCTCGACGCCGAGCGCTCCGACGCGCCGGGCGGTGTGCTGGAGCCGGACCGGCGCCAGCAGGTGGCCTTCACCAGCGGCGGCTACGCGCTGCGCACGCTCCACGTCACCCGGCCGGGGCTGTACCGGGTGGAGCGGAGCCCGGCCGCGGAGAACCGCGCGAGCCTGTACGCCCCCGACGGCGAGCCCGGCGAGCAGCCGTTCTTCCCCAACGACTCGGTCTACCGGCTGCAGCCCGGCGACCACACGCTGCTGGTCTGGGCCGACGACGCCTTCTCGGCGACGCTGCTGAGCGGTGCGCCCTACACCCAGCCGCTCGAGGTCCGCTCGATCCGCTGAGCCGGACCGTCCCGCGGGCGTGCGCCCGCGGCCGCGCCGGGTCGGACGTCCTGGCGGCGACGCTACGACGCGCCCCCGCCGGCGTCGAGGGGGACGTTGTACGGGGTGACGACCTGGATCGCCGAGGGCGCGGACGAGACGACCCCCGGGATCGCGCCGTGCCACTGCAGCAGCAGGCGGCAGGCCCGGCGGGCGTCGGCGCGCAGGTCGTGGTGCAGCACGGCGGTGATCTGGTGGCGGCGCAGCAGCACGAGGTTGTCCTCGTCGAGGTCGTGGCCGACGAAGGCCGCCGGCGCGCGCCCGCGCCCCCGGAACGCCTCGAGGACCGCGGTGTTGCCGCCGCCGATGGAGTAGACCGCGTCGAGGTCGGGCTCGGCGTCGAGCACCGCGCCGACCGCGCGCAGCATCGACGCGTCGAGCCCGTCGGTCTCCGACACCTCGCGGAGGAGGCGTCCGGGCGCCATCGTCCGCATCGCCGAGCGGAAGCCCGCCTCGCGCTCCTCCTCGCCGCGGAAGCTGGTGCTGCTCAGCGTCACCAGCACCGGACCCTCGCTGCCCGCGCCCATCCGGGTGAGCAGGTAGGCGGCCGTCGCCCCCGCCGCCCGGTTGTCGATGCCGACGTACGCGGTGCGCCGGCTGAGCGGCAGGTCGGTGGCCAGCGTCACCACCGGGACACCGCGGGCCACGAGCCGGTCGACGGCCTCGACGACGTCGGGGTGGTCGGGAGCCTTGAGCAGCACACCGTGCGACCCGCGGCGGGCGATGTCGTCGAGCGTGGCCACCACCTCGGCGACCGGACCCTCCTCGCGCAGCCGGAAGCGGCTGCGCACCACGGCCGGCGCCAGCGTGGGCAGCTCGGCCTCGAGCGCGGCGCGCACGCCGTCGGTGAAGCGCCGCGGCGCCCGCATCACCAGGTCGACGAGGAAGGTCCGCCCGGCCAGGCGGACCTGGTCGCGCTGGCGGTCGAGGTCGACGATCGCCTGCTGCACCTCGGCGACCGTGCTGGGCCGCACGCCGGGGCGTGAGTTCAGGACCCGGTCGACGGTGGCGAGGCTGAGCCCGGACTGCTCCGCGATCTCGCGGACCCGGTAGGGGTGGTGGGGCACGGGTCGGTTCCGCTCGCTTCGTCAGGGGTCCGTGAGGGGTTTCTGAGGGGTTCGGTGAGGTCTGCAGCCTCTCACGCTCCCCTACTGTGCTGCGTACGCCACCACGCACCACGACCCCGGAGGAGACGACCATGACGGTCACCGCCCAGCGCAGCGCCACCCGCAGCACCCCGGCCCGGTTCACCGAGGCCGACTGCCACCTCGACGACCTCGTCGCGCTGCTCGACCAGCGCACCGACGTGGCGGACTACCCGCACGCGGCCGAGGTCGTGCAGCAGGTGCTGGTCTACGACGCGGCCACGCTGCGCCGGGTCGCCGTCGACGACGCCGGGCGCGAGACGGTCCAGGCCGAGCTCGTCCGCGCGTTCACCGACGGCCCGGGCGTCGTCGCCTTCCGCGGCGCCTTCCCGGACACGGGGGTCGTCGACCGGGCCACCGCCGCGTTCGACGCGATCATCGCCGCGGAGCGGACGAGCGGTGCCGGCGGCAACGACCACTTCGGCAGCGGCGCGAACGACCGCGTCTGGAACGCGCTGGAGAAGCTCGCGGTGACCGACCCGGGGACGTTCGTGGACTACTACGGCAACGACCTGCTCGCGCTGGTGTCCTCGGCGTGGCTCGGCCCGGCCTACCAGGTCACCTCGCAGGTCAACGTGGTGCGCCCCGGCGGCCAGGCGCAGGACCCGCACCGCGACTACCACCTCGGCTTCCTGCCCAACGAGACCGCGGCGCGCTACCCCGCCCACGTCCACCTGCTGTCGCCGGTGCTGACGCTGCAGGGCGCGGTGGCCCACTCCGACATGCCCGTCGAGAGCGGCCCGACGATGTACCTGCCCTACTCCCACCAGTACGCGCCCGGCTACCTCGCCTGGCGGCTGCCGCAGTTCCGTGAGCACTTCCTGGCCTCCTACGTGCAGCTGCCGCTGGCCAAGGGCGACGCCGTGTTCTTCAACCCCGCGCTCTTCCACGGCGCCGGCACCAACGTCTCCGCCGACGTGCAGCGGATGGCCAACCTGCTGCAGGTCAGCTCGGCCTTCGGCCGGGCGATGGAGACCGTCGACCGCTCCAAGGTCGTGCGCGCGGTCTACCCGGTGCTGCGGGCGCGGCGGGCCGCCGGCGTCGACCCGGCCACCCTCGCCCACGCGCTGGCCGCCTCGGCCGAGGGCTACCCCTTCCCGACGAACCTCGACCGCGACGCCAACGTCGGCGGCCTGACGCCGCTCTCGCAGGCCGAGATCGTCGCGCAGGCGCTCGCCGACGACGTCGAGCCGGCCGCGTTCGCCGAGACCCTCGACGCCTACGACTCCCGGCACCGCACCGACGAGGTCTGACCGCCGGCCGAGGTCCGACCGCACCCGAGACGCAGCGAGGCCGCCCCGACCGGACCGGTGTCCGGCAGGGGCGGCCTCGTCGCTCGCGTGCTGTCCGGCCCAGGCGGTGCGGCCGGTCGCCGTACGGCTCAGGCGCGCGTCAGGCGGCGGTGCGTCGCCCGGTGCGGGCGGGCGGCCTCCGCGCCGAGGCGGGTGATCTTGTTGGCCTCGTAGTCGGCGTAGTTGCCCTCGAACCAGAACCACTTGGACTGCTCCTCGTCGTCGCCCTCCCACGCGAGGATGTGGGTGGCGACCCGGTCCAGGAACCACCGGTCGTGGGAGATCACCACGGCGCAGCCCGGGAACTCCAGCAGCGCGTCCTCGAGGGACTGCAGGGTCTCGACGTCGAGGTCGTTGGTCGGCTCGTCGAGGAGCAGCAGGTTGCCGCCCATCTTGAGCGTCAGCGCCAGGTTCAGGCGGTTGCGCTCACCACCGGAGAGCACGCCCGAGGGCTTCTGCTGGTCGGGGCCCTTGAAGCCGAACGACGCCACGTACGCGCGCGACGGCATCTCGAAGTTCGCGACCTTGATGAAGTCGAGGCCGTCGGAGACGAGCTCCCAGACGTTCTTCTTGGGGTCCAGGCCCGAGCGGCCCTGGTCGACGTAGCTGACCTTGACCGTCTCGCCGAGCCGCAGCTCGCCGGAGTCCGGCTGCTCCTCGCCCACCAGCATGCGGAACAGCGTCGACTTGCCCACGCCGTTCGGGCCGATGACGCCGACGATGCCGGCGCGCGGGAGCGAGAAGTCGAGACCGTCGAACAGCAGCCGGTCACCGAAGCCCTTGACGAGCTTGTCCGCGTCCAGCACCTGGCTGCCCAGGCGCGGACCGGCCGGGATGTTGATCTCCTCGAAGTCGAGCTTGCGGTTGCGGTCGGCCTCGGCGGCCATCTCCTCGTAGCGCGAGAGCCGGGCCTTGTTCTTGGCCTGGCGCGCCTTGGGGTTGGACCGCGCCCACTCGAGCTCGCGCTCGAGGATCTTGGCCCGCTTGGCGTCGCGCTTGCCCTCGACCTGGAGCCGGGACTTCTTGGTGTCGAGGTAGGTCGAGTAGTTGCCCTCGTACGGGTGCGTCTTGCCGCGGTCGATCTCGAGGATCCACTGGGCGACGTTGTCGAGGAAGTACCGGTCGTGGGTCACGGCCAGGACGGCGCCCGGGTAGGAGTTCAGGTGGCCCTCGAGCCAGTTCACGCTCTCGGCGTCGAGGTGGTTGGTGGGCTCGTCGAGCAGCAGCAGGTCGGGCTGCTGGAGCAGCAGCTTGCACAGCGCCACGCGGCGGCGCTCACCCCCGGAGAGGACGTCGACGATCTCGTCGGGCGGCGGGCACCGCAGCGCGTCCATGGCCTGCTCGAGCTGGGAGTCGATGTCCCACGCGTTGCGGTTGTCGAGCTCGGTCTGGACGTCGCCCATCTCGGCCATCAGCGCGTCGAAGTCGGCGTCGGGGTCGGCCATGGCCTCGCCCAGCTCGTCCATCCGCCGCTGCAGCGCCTTGACGTCGGCGACGGCCTCCTCGACGTTCTCGAGGACCGTCTTGCCCTGCGTCAGCGGCGGCTCCTGCAGCAGGATGCCGACGGTCGCGTCCTTGGCCAGCATCACGTCGCCGTTGTTGGCGTTCTCCAGGCCGGCCATGATCTTGAGCAGCGTCGACTTGCCCGTGCCGTTCGGCCCGACGACGCCGATCTTGGCGCCCGGGTAGAAGGACAGCGTGATGTTGTCCAGCACGAGCTTGTCGCCGAGGGTCTTGCGGACGTTGTGCATCGAGTAGATGAATTCAGGCATGGGTGCTTTCGGATCGAGAGGTTCCGTGCGCGGAGGCCGGACGCGTTCGTCGAGACAACGCTCGGGCGACCTCCGAGTATGCCAGCGGAGCACCTCCGGCCACGAACGGTGAGCCCGGGGGCCGGTCGACCGCCGAGACCGGCTCGTGCCCGACGAGCGTCGGAGGACGGCATCCGCGGCGGGCTCAGCCCTGGGCGCGCAGGATCGCGGCGCGGGCGGCCGCGTACCGCTCGAGCTCGGTGCGCACGGGGGCCACGACCTGGTCGGCGCTGACGCGGGAGACGGCGGCGAGCAGGCGCTGGCGGGCCAGCCCGGCGCGGCGGCGGGCGCCGACGGCGACCCCGACCCGGGCGAGGGCGGCGACGGCGAGGCCGGCGACCACACCGCCGACCACCAGCACGGTCGGGGCCGGGAAGCCCCACCAGGTGACCGGCGGCAGCGGCGGCAGCTGCAGGTAGGCGAGCACGAAGGCCGAGCCGAGCCAGCCGAGACCCGCCACGACCGCGGCGACGAGCAGCCACTGGAGGACCCCGACCGCGCCCCACCAGCGGCGGTGGCGCTCGACGTCCAGGTCGGTGGAGGCCACGGCGGTGTCGAGGGCATCGGCGAGCCCCTCCGACGAACGTCGCGTGCTCGCTCGCACCGCGTCGGACCAGCCCCGGCTGAGACCCGCCGACGCCTCGTCGGCCAGGGCGCGCAGGGCCGTGTCCACCCGGGCCTGCTGCACGCCGGACCGCCCGGGCAGCGACGTCCGCGACGTGGCCGTCGGGGAGGCGATCTCGTGCTGCTCGGCGCGGCCGCCGCCGAGCCGGAGCCGGCGCAGCGGGTCGGGCTTGAACTTCGCCACCCAGGCGAGCACCGGCCAGCCGGTGGCCAGCCCGCCGCGCAGCCGCCAGGCCTGGTCGACGGCCCGCGTCACCACCGGGACGCCGGCGGCCTCGCCGAGCTGGGCGTCGAGGGCCTGCACCGTACGGCGGCTCAGCTCGGGTGCCGGGCCGGTCCCGGACGCCGAGGCCAGCCGGGCGGCGGCCGCCCCCACGTCGGCGGCGAGCCGCGCGGCGGCGGCCCGCTTGCCGGCGACGACGTGGCCGAGCCGGCGCAGCAGCGTGTCCAGCCCCTCGCCGGTGGCCGCCGAGACGCCCAGCACCTCCACGCCGTCGAGACCCTCGGAGTCGAGCAGCCGGCGCAGGTCGCGCAGGCAGGCCGTCCGGGCCTCCGGGCCGAGCGTGTCCACCTGGTTGAGCACGACGAGCATCACCGCCGCGTGCCCGGCGAGGGGGCGCAGGTAGCGCTCGTGCAGCGCCGCGTCGGCGTACTTCTGCGGGTCGACCACCCAGACCAGCACGTCGACGAGCGCGACCAGCCGGTCGACCTCCGTACGGTGCTCGGTGGCCGTCGAGTCGTGGTCGGGCAGGTCGAGCAGCACCAGGCCGTCGAGGGCGACGGCATCGGCGTACGCGCCGGTGTCCACGACATGGCGCCGGCGGACCTGCAGCCAGTCGAGGAGCTCCTCCCCTGCCCGCGCCCCCCAGGTCGCGGCCATGGCCACCGACGTGGTCGGGCGGCGCACCCCCACGGTGGCCACGTCGGCACCGGTCAGCGCGTTGAAGGTGCTCGACTTGCCCGAACCGGTGGCACCGGCGAGCGCCACCACGGTCGCGCCGCCCGAGAGGGCCAGCCGGCGGTCGACCTGGAGGCCGACCCGGTGGGCCTCGTCGACCACCTCGGCCGGCACCCGGCCCTCGCAGGCGTCGGCCGCCTCCCGGAGCGCACGCACGCGGTCGACGAGCGCCGTGGTCGGGTCGTCGCGCTGCAGCAGGGCCCGGCCCCGGGCGACCAGCGAGCCGGCCATCAGCGCGGCTCGGGCGCGCGGTCGGGCTCGGGCTCGACGAGCTCGGCGTCCACGACGTCGTCCAGCGGGTCCCCCGACGGGCCGGCGGTCAGCACGGGCACCGTCTCCGGGGCGCGCAGGGCCGGCGCTGCGGACGGGGGTGCGGACGGGGGCGCGGGCGACGCACGGCGGGCTCCGTCGACGGCTCGCGCCGCCTCCCGCAGGGCCGGCCCGAGGCCCGCGTCCACGGCGAGCCCGTCCAGCAGCACGTGGTAGCGGAGCAGCTCCTCGGCCATCAGCGCCTCCACACGGGCGTCGAGCTCGGTCTTCGCGGTCTCGGCGAGCCGGCGCACGGCCTGGTCGCCGAACACCGCCTCGAGCACCCGCTGCGCCAGCAGCGCGGTGCCGCCGGCGACGCCGACCTCGGCGCCCACCAGGCCGCCGGTGTGGGCGAAGACGACGATCATCAAGGCGACGCCGATGCCGTTGACGCCGAAGGCGAGGAACCGGGCGCGCGAGCGCTTGGTCATCCCCTCGTCGGCGACGAGCCGGAGCACCGCGCCCTGCCAGTCGCGGATGACCTCAGCCGCCCGCGTGCGCAGCTCCGGCGAGCTGTGGGAGAGGTCCGCCGGCGTACGACCCAGCACGTCTCGGCCCGCGGCGCTCGACCGCCAGGACGACTCGGCCCGCTCGGCGGCGGCGTCGGCCTCCTGCAGCACCAGCGACTCCAGGCCGGACTCGACGGCGACCTTGAGGTCGCGCGCGCCGGGCGGGTCGCCCTTGATGGCCGCCACGACCCGGTCACGGAGCCAGCCGACGCGCTGCTCGAGGGCACGGAAGAACTCCCCGGTGCCCACGAAGTCGTGCCAGCGGGCCAGCACCTCCCCGCGCAGCAGGGTGCCGTCCTCGGTCTGCACCCCGACGGTGCGCACGGCCTCGGCGTACGAGCGGTCGACCTCGGCGCGCAGCTGCTCCAGCGCCTCGGCCTGCTCGTCCGCGGCGAGGGCCAGGGCCGGGGTGCGGTCGACGAGCGCGCCGACCGCGCCGTCGAGGGTCTGCTGCACGACGGCGGCGCGGCGGGAGCGGTCCGACGCGAGGGCCGAGAGCCACCCGCGGATCGGCGCGACCGCGGCGTCGGGCAGCAGTCCGTCGGCGTCCACGGCCGTCTCCGGCACCGCGAACAGCGGCGAGTCGGCGAGACCGCGCTCGCTCATCATCTGCCCGAGGTGCGGCGGCACGTCGCGCATGGCGCGCGGCGGCACCCGGTCGAGCACGACGGCGACGGCCGCGCTGCGGGCCGCGGCGGCGGCGAGGTAGTCCCACGGGACGGCGTCGGCGTAGCGGGCGGCCGAGGTCACGAAGAGCCAGAGGTCGGCGGCCTCGAGCAGCTGCGCGGCGAGCTGGCGGTTCTCGACCACCACGGAGTCGACGTCGGGGGCGTCGAGCACGGCCAGCCCCCGCGGGACCGCCGCGAGCGGCACGAGCTGCAGCCCGGTGGCGGCGCGGCCCGAGCCGCTCGAGCGGGCGAGCCCGGGCAGGACCCGGTCGTCGGCGAACCACCGGGCGTCGTCGGGGTGGTGGACGAGGACGGGGGCGCGGGTGGTCGGGCGGATGACCCCGGGCTCGGTGACCCGGCTCCCGACGAGGGAGTTGACCAGCGTGGACTTGCCGGCCCCGGTCGACCCGCCGACGACGGTGAGCATCGGGGCGTCGATCGAGGCGAGCCGCGGCAGGACGTAGTCGTCGAGCTGGGAGCCGAGCTGCTCGGCGCTGCCCTGCTGCTCGACGGCACCCGGCAGGGGCAGCGGGAGCCGCGCCCGGCCCAGGACCTCGCGCAGGCGGAGCAGGCGGTCCTCGAGCGGGGTGCGCTCACGGGCCGGCGCCAGCTCGCTCACCCCGACCGCCTCCCTCTACTGCTCGCCGGGAGGCTTCCAGGTGGGGTCGACCTCCGAGTACCGGGTAGCAGTCTGCCCCAACGGGCCCGGCGCCGAGGTGGGCGCGCCCGCGACGGCGGGGGCCGCCGGGTAGCTGCCCGCCAGGCCGGCCGGACCGGGGAAGGCCGGCGGGACGTAGGTGGGCACGGCGGCGGCGGAGCCCCGGCGGCGCAGACGCTTCCAGGGGTAGTCGGCGGCGCCGACGGGCTGGATCACCGCGGCGGGCCGCAGCGTACGGATCCTGGCCAGCAGCACGCGCTCGCGCCCGTGCCCGGCGGCGTCGACCAGGCCGCGGTCCATCGCGTCGCGCAGGTAGGCCAGCTCGGTGACGGCCCGCTGCAGCCGGATCGTGGCGAGGAAGGCCGACGGCCCCCGGAACAGCGCGTGCCACAGCGCCCGGGCCCGGGTGCGCAGCCGCGCCAGCGGGACGGGGTCCTCGGCCTCGAGCCAGCCGACCCGGACGTAGTCGCCGAGCCGCGTACGGATCAGGCGGCCCTGGCCGAGCAGCTGGCGCACCACGAACCCGACGAACCCGAGGACCAGCGGGACGGCGACGAAGAGGAAGACGAGCAGCTGCTGGCGCCCCGAGAGCAGGCTGGCGGCGGTGTTGAAGCTCATGTGCAGCAGCGCGGCGCAGCAGAAGCCGGCCAGCGGCGCGACGACGCGCACCGTCTTGGACCTGGAGCGCAGGGCCACGGCCAGCCCGATGCCGGTCATCGACGTGAAGAGCGGGTGGCCGAAGAAGGTGAGCAGCCCGCGGAGCACGAAGACCTGGTGCAGCGCCTCCTCGGGCGGCACCGACCCGATGGTCCGCGCGGCGTAGCGGTAGGCACGGCCGTAGTAGAGGATGTTCTCCACGAACGCGAAGGCGGCGCCGGAGAGGCCGGCGAGGACGATGCCGCTGAGCCGGCTCACCCAGGCGTAGCGCATGAGGATCGCCAGCCAGAAGAGCACGGTGCCCTTGGCGGCCTCCTCGACGAACGGCGCCACGAAGATGGCCGCCCGTGCGCCCGTCGCCGGGTCGCCGTCACCGATGATCGACAGCCGGCTCGCCGCCCAGGTGTTGACCTGGGCCGAGACGAAGGTCGCCACGCAGGCGCCCCAGCCGAACGTCATCAGCCAGACCCAGAAGCGCTGCGGGCGGAACCGGTCGGCCCAGAGGAACAGCAGGGTCAGCGGGACCACCGTGACGGCGGCGTAGCGGGTCGCGATGGGCACCGCCTCGCGGCCCAGGCCGGGGAGGACACCGCCGGGCACCTCCTGGTCGGGCACGACCTGGCGGTACAGCAGGACCAGGCAGACCGCGTACCCGACGACCACCAGCGCGGTGAGCCAGGCCAGCGGGGAGCGGAGCAGCCGCTTCGGCAGCGGCTGCGTCACGTCGGGCTCGACCGGCAGGCCGTTGCGCGCCTCGTCGCGCCGGCTCACGGTGCGACGGCGCACGGCGACCGGGGCGGACATGCGTCAAAGGATAGGCGGGCCCCGGTGCGGCGGAGGCGGTCCGCGGAGGCGGTCCCTCCTTCGCCCTACTTCGCCCTACTTCGCCAGCGGGGCGAGGAAGGGCCCGACCACCTGCAGGAACGCGCTCGGGCGCTCCTCGTGAGGGGTGTGGCCGAGGTCGAGGCTGCGGAAGGTGGCCCCCGGCATGGCACGCGCCAGGTCGTGCTGGCGGCCCTCGTCGGCCGCGCTCCGCGCGCCCGCGACCACCAGCGTGGGGACCGTGACCTTGGTGGCCAGCTGCCACCAGTCCCGGTGCGCCTCGTTGAGCCAGCGCCTCATCATGATCACGAAGCGCCAGTCCCAGCGACCCTCGGGGTCCGGGCCCAGCGGGAGCGGCAGGGGCGGCTTGGCCGCGTCGGGCGGGGGCATCTCCTCGAGCACGAGCATGCGCAGCCGCTCCGGGTGCTGGGTCGCGACGAGGAAGGCCACCGAGGCCCCGGTGGAGTGGCCGACCAGGACGGCACCGAGCACGCCGAGCGCGTCCATCAGGGCCACGACGTCGTCGGCGAGGAGCTGCATCGAGTACTCGTCGGTCCACTCGCTGTCGGCGCGGCCGCGCAGGTCCGGAGCGATGACCCGGAACTGCTCGCCCAGCACGGGCGCGACGTGCTCCCAGGTGCTGCCGTCGGCGGTGGTGCCGTGCAGCAGCAGCAGGACGGCCCCGTCGGGGCGGCCCCACTCGCGGTAGCGCAGCGTCGGCCCGTTCGCGAGCTGGACGTTCGGCATGGGCCGAACCCTAGCGGAGCGCACGCCCGGGCCTGGGCACGCCTGGAGGGACTCGAACCCCCAACCGGCGGGGTAGAAACCCGCTGCTCTGTCCAGTTGAGCTACAGGCGCCCGGACCCATCGTAGGTTCGCCGGTGCGCCCGAGCCCACCCCGGCCTTCAGCCGGTGTCGCCAGGCTCGCCCGCCGGATCCCGCGGCGCCCGGCGGCGGGGCAGCCGCGCCTCCCGGGTCCCGACCCGTGCCGGCGTGGAGAGGCACCGCCTAGAGTGACGGCGGTGAAGGACTTCCTGGTCTGGGTCGACTGCGAGATGACCGGCCTCGACCTCGAGCGCGACGAGCTCGTCGAGGTCGCCGCCCTCGTCACCGACAGCGACCTGAACGTGCTCGGCGACGGCATCGACGTCGTCATCAAGCCGAGCGCGGCCGCCCTCGAGCACATGGGCGACTTCGTCCGCGGCATGCACGAGCACTCGGGGCTGCTGCCCGAGCTGGACGGCGGGGTGAGCCTCGCCGAGGCCGAGGAGCGCGTGCTCGAGCACATCCGCACCTTCGTCACCGAACCGCGCCGCGCGCCTCTGGCGGGCAACTCGATCGGCACCGACCGCGCCTTCCTCGCCGTCGGGATGCCGACGCTCGAGGCGTACGTGCACTACCGCAACGTCGACGTCTCCAGCGTCAAGGAGCTGGCCCGGCGCTGGTTCCCGCGGACCTACTACGCCTCCCCGGCCAAGAGCGGCAACCACCGCGCGCTGGCCGACATCCAGGAGTCGATCGAGGAGCTGCGCTACTACCGCGAGGCCGTCTTCGTGCCGCTGCCCGGCCCGGACTCGGCGAGCGCCCGCGAGATCGCCGCGCGCCACCAGGGCGCCCTCACCGGGGCGACCGCCACCGGCCCCACGAGGGGCACCGCCAGGGCGTCGGCGACGGGCACCTCCCCGGGCGGGTCGGCCGGGTCGCAGGCGGCCGCGGCGGAATGAGTTCGGCGTGGGTGCCCGGGACCACTACACTCGTCGCTGCGCAGCGCTCCGGCCCCGGCCACGCGCTGCCACGGTGGGTGTAGCTCAGCTGGTAGAGCACCTGGTTGTGGTCCAGGTGGCCGCGGGTTCAAGTCCCGTCACTCACCCCACGTCGTCGGACCGGCGGCAACGGGTCCACCTCGTCGTCAGGGGTCGCAGATGAGCTACCAGCCGTACGGCTACCCGGCTCCCCCGCCGCAGACGCAGGTGCTCGTGCAGCCCTACCGGTGCTCCACCGCCCACGTCGTCGTCGCGTGGGTCGGCGCCGTGCTCACGCTGGCCTACCTGCTGCCCTGGGCGGTCGCCGCCACGCGCAACCGCAGCAACGTCGCCGCCATCGCGATGATCAACCTCTTCCTCGGCTGGAGCCTCGTCGGCTGGGTCGTGGCGCTGGTGATGGCGTGCGGCAGCGACCGGCCCGTCGTGGTCGTGCAGCACACGTACGCGCCCCCGGCCCTCGCCCACCTGCCGCAGCCCTCCGCGGCGCAGCCCTGGGGCCCGTCTGCGGCGCAGCCGGCCTGGGTCCGGACGCCGCAGCCGTGGGAGCAGCAGGCCCTGGAGCCCCAGGCCTGGTCGCCGCCGACCGCACCGCCGACCCCGCCGGCGCTCCCCGCCTCCGACCGGACCTGGTCGGCGCCGGAGCCCACCCGCGTCGACCCGCTGGGCACCGAACCGACCCAGCCGCTGACCCGCTCGCCGTGGGAGCCCGACCATCGCGGGTGAGCTCCCCGCCCCGGTCCCCCGTCCCGGTCTCGCGCCGCTGGCCCGCGTACGGCTGCGCGGCGCGATCTGGGCGGGTCGGGCCGCGGCGGTGGCGTCCCGGCTCGCCGGGCGGGGCTCGGGGACGTCGATCCGCGGTTCGGTGATGCTGCGCCTCGACCCCGCGGCGCTGGGCGAGCTGGTGGCCGGCCGGCGCGTCGCGATGGTCTCCGGCACCAACGGCAAGACCACGACGACGCACTTCCTCGCCGCGGCCGTGCGCCAGGCGCTCGGTCGCGACACGCACCGGCTCGTGCACAACGCCGACGGCGCCAACCTGCACGGCGGCATCGCCTCCGCGCTGAGCGAGCACCCCCGTGCCGACCTGGCGATCCTCGAGACCGACGAGCGCGTGGTGGCCGACCTCGTCCGGCTCGGGCGCCCCGAGGTGCTCGTCCTGCTGAACTTCAGCCGCGACCAGCTCGACCGCCACCACGAGATCAAGGGCCTGGGCCGCAGCTGGCGCGACGCGCTCGCCGCCGCCGGCGAGGACGGCCCGGTCGTCGTGGCCAACGCCGACGAGCCGCTCATCGTCTGGGCCGCGCAGACCGCGCGGGAGGTCGTCTGGGTCGACACGGCGACGACCTGGACGCAGGACGCCTCGCTCTGCCCGCAGTGCGGCGCCCCGCTGGTCCGCGAGCAGCCCGCCGACGTCCCGGGCGGCACGGGCACCACGCTCGCCGCCGGGGGCACCACGCTCGCCGCCGGGGGCGACTGGCACTGCAGCCGCTGCGACCTCGCCCAGCCCGAGGCCACCTACCGGGTCGTCGGCGACGCGATCGTGCGCCCGGACGGTGCGTCGGTGACGCCCGCGCTCAGGGTGCCGGGCGGGTTCAACGTCTCCAACGCCGCCTGCGCCCTCGCCGCGGCCGAGCTGCTCGGCATCGACCCCGAGACCGCGCTCGCCGGCATGCGGACGGTCAGCGCGCCCGCCGGCCGCTTCGGCACCGCCACGATCTCCGGCAGCCGCGCCCGGCTGCTGCTGGCCAAGAACCCCGCCGGCTGGGCCGAGGCGCTGCCGCTGGCCACCTCCTCCACCGTCGTGCTCGCCATCGACTCCGCCGCCGCCGACGGTCGCGACGTGTCCTGGCTCTGGGACGTCGAGTACGAGCAGCTGGCCGGGCGCACCGTCGTCGCCACCGGCCCCCGGGCGCAGGACCTGGCCGTGCGGCTCGCGTACGCCGGTGTCGAGCACCGCACCGTGCCCGACCTCGGCGAGGCCCTGCGCGGGCACGCCGAGCGCAGTGGACGTCGTCGCGACCTACACGCCGTTCCAGCGGCTGCGCAAGCTCGGAGGGCTCTGATGACCAGCGGGTCGACCGTGGACGTCGCCGGCGAGCACGGGCCGGCCGACGGCCCCCGCGTCGAGGTCGTGCTCGTCTACCAGTCGCTGCTCGGCATCTACGGCGACCGCGGCAACGCCACCGTGCTGGCCCGCCGGCTCGCCTGGCGGGGGTTCGACGCGGTGCTGACCGTGGTCGAGCCCGGCGAGCCGCTGCCCGACACCGGGCACGTCTACCTCCTCGGCGGCGGGGAGGACGCGGCGCAGATCTCGGCCGTCCGGGCCCTGCAGGCCGACGGCGGGCTGCACCGCGCGGTGGACCGGGGTGCCGTCGTCTTCGCGGTCTGCGCGGGCTACCAGATCGCCGGCCGGTCGTTCACGGTCGGCGACCCCACCGTGCCTGGTGGGTCGGGACAGGAGGGCGGGGAGGTCATCGAGGGCCTCGGCCTGCTGGACGTCACCACCACCCGCGGCCCGCGCCGCGCGGTCGGGGAGGTCCTCAGCCGCTGGCGCGGGCGCTCCGGGGACTCCGCGCTCCTGACCGGCTTCGAGAACCACGGCGGCTGGACCCGGCTCGGCCCCGACGCCGAACCCCTCGCCGACGTCGAGGTCGGGGTCGGCAACTGCGCCGACGGCACCGAGGGCGCCGTGAACGGGACCGTGATCGGCACCTATCCCCACGGCCCCGTGCTCGCGCGCAACCCGGAGCTGGCCGACCACCTGCTCGAGCTCGCCCTGGGCGAGGAGCTCGCGCCGCTCCCCCGCCCGGAGATCGACACGCTGCGGGCCCAGCGGCTGGCCGCCGTCCGCCACCCGCGCTGACGTCTCGGACCCCTCGGTAGGGTCGCGTCGGTGCAGACCAGGACGCTCGGACCCTTCACCGTCTCCGCGATCGGGCTCGGCGCCATGCCGATGTCGATGAACAACGACGAGGTGTACCCCTCCCACGAGGACGCCGTCGCCACCGTGCAGGCCGCGCTGGACGCTGGCATCACCCTCATCGACACCGCCGACGTCTACGCCCCCACCTGGGACACGATGGGCCACAACGAGCGGATCGTCGGCGAGGCCGTCCGGACCTACAGCGGCTCGACCGCCGACGTGGTCCTCGCCACCAAGGGCGGCATCGTCCGGGGCGAGGGCGAGACCCGGCGCCGCGACGGGTCGCTGGACTACCTGCGCTCGGCCGTGGAGAAGTCGCTCACCGCCCTGGGCGTCGAGCGGATCGACCTCTACCAGTGGCACCGGCCCGACCGGTGGAAGGTCTACGGCGAGGTGATCGAGAACTTTCGTACGCTGCAGGACGAGGGCCTGATCAAGGCGGTCGGGATCTCCAACGCCAACGTCGAGGAGATCGAGGTCGCGATCCAGGTGCTGGGCGAGGGCGGCCTGGCGAGCGTGCAGAACGAGTTCTCGCCGCGGTTCCGGTCCAGCTCCGACGAGCTCGACCTCTGCGCCGAGCACGGCATCGCCTTCCTGCCCTGGAGCCCGCTCGGCGGCACCGGCGGGGGCGCGACCGGCATCGGGCGCGAGTTCGCGGCCTTCGCCGAGATCGGCGAGGCGCACGGGGTCAGCCCCCAGCAGGTCGTGCTGGCGTGGGAGCTCTCGCTGAGCGACGTCGTCATCCCGATCCCCGGCGCGCGCCGGCCCGCCTCGATCATCGACTCGGCCAAGGCCGCCGACCTGACGCTGACCGAGGACGAGCTCGCCCGCTGCAGCGCCACCGGACGGCCCTGAGGCCTCCCGGTGCCCGCCACCGCTGAGCCGGACGTCGTCGTCGTGGGCGGCGGGCACAACGCGCTCGTCGCGGCCGCCTACCTCGCCCGGGCCGGCCGCCGGGTCACGCTGCTCGAGGCCCGCGACGAGCTCGGCGGCGCCGTCGCCGGTGCCCGCCTCTTCCCCGGCGTCGACGCCCGGGTGTCGCGCTACTCCTACCTGGTCTCGCTGCTGCCCGGGACCGTCGTGGCCGAGCTCGGCCTCGACCTCGAGCTGCGCTCCCGGCGGACGGCCTCGTACACGCCCACCCCGAACGGCGACCTGCTCGTCGAGCGGTCCGAGGGGGAGGCCACGCGTGCCTCCTTCGCCGCCCTCACCGGCGGCGACGAGGCGTACGAGGCGTGGCGCGCCTTCTACGCGCGGGTGGGCGAGCTGGCCGCCGTCGTGGCCCCGACCCTGACCCGACCGCTCCCGCGGGCCGCCGACGTGCGCGCCGCCGTCCCGGCCTGCACCTGGCGCGACCTCGTCGAGCGACCGGTCGGGGAGGTGCTGGGGCGCACCTTCACCGACGACACCGTCCGCGGCGTCGTCCTCACCGACGCGCTGATCGGGACGTTCGCGCGGTCCGACGACGCCTCGCTGGTGCAGAACCGCTGCTTTATCTACCACCTGATCGGCAACGGCACGGGCGAGTGGCGCGTGCCCGTCGGCGGCATGGGCCGGGTGGCCGACGAGCTGGTCCGCGTCGCGCGCGCGGCCGGCGCCGACCTGCGTACGGGTGCCGTCGTCACCGGCCTGGTGCCCCTGCCGGGCGGCGGGGCCGAGGTCGCGCTGGCGGACGGGTCGAGGTTCGCCGCGCCGCACGTGCTGCTCGGCTGCGCCCCTGCGGTCGCCGACGCCCTGCTCGGCGTCGACGAGGCGGACCGGGCGCGACCCGAGGGCAGCCAGCTCAAGGTCAACCTGCTGCTGCGCCGGCTCCCGCGGCTGCGCTCCGGCGCCGACCCCGCGACCGCCTTCGCCGGCACCCTGCACCTCGGCCAGGGCGCCGCGCGGCTCGACGAGGCGTACGACCTCGCGGCCCGTGGCGAGCTGCCCGACCCGCTGCCCAGCGAGGTCTACTGCCACACCCTCACCGACCCCTCGATCCTGGGGCCGGGTCTGCGTGCGTCCGGCCACCACACGCTGACCCTGTTCGGCGTGCACGCGCCCGCGAGGCTCTTCCGCGACGACCCCGACGGCCTGCGCGACCGGGCCCGCGACGCCGCGCTGCGCTCGCTGCAGGCCGTGCTGGCCGAGCCGCTCACCGACTGCCTCGCCCTCGACGCCGACGGGCAGCCGTGCGTCGAGGTCGTGACGCCTGTCGACCTCGAGCACGAGCTGCGGATGCCCGGCGGCCACATCTTCCACGGCGACCTCGCCTGGCCCTGGCTCGCCGACGACGCTCCCGCCCGGACGCCGGCCGAGTCCTGGGGCGTCGCGACGGCGCACCCGGGCGTGCTGCTCTGCGGTTCGGGGGCCGTCCGCGGCGGTGCGGTCAGCGGTCTCGGCGGCCACAACGCGGCCATGGCCGTGCTCGACGGACGGCTTGACGACGCTCCCGGTGATCCGATTCGGGTCTGGGGCTCGCCGCTGGTAGTGTTTCTCCTCGCGCGCCGCTAGCTCAACAGGCAGAGCAGCTGACTCTTAATCAGCGGGTTGGGGGTTCGATTCCCTCGCGGCGCACAGCAGCCCTCGTCGACTTCGTGTTGGCTAGGGCATCGTCTTGGCTAGGGCATTGTCTTGGCTAGAACATCGTCATGGCTGGGCTCCACATAGCCACGGATGAGCCACGCAGAAGGCTCGCGTCTCAGACCCCGACGAGAGCAGTAGGGCCGCAGCCTGCGGAGCCCACGGGCCGACCCCGGCCCCCGCTCGGCACCCCTCGCATCGGGGGAAGCACCTGTCTGACCCGGGGCTTTCAGGATGACTCCTCCACCCGTGTTGATCAAGGAGAAAGGCGCCCCTGACCAGGATCGATCCGGCCTAGGGATCTGTCCGACCCAGACGCCGGGCAGCGGTGCTGAGGGTGGGGTGATGGGAAGCCCCTTCCAGCTGGATGGCGAGGGCGAGGAACCAGCAGCGCCGCAGTTGTGCCGTCTGATGCGGGCAAGCACGTGCTCGCGGGCAGGTGGCGGGGTGTGGCCGTGCTCTACGGCGTGCGCCTGGCCGAGCTCGACGACGTCCTCGGTGTCTGCACTCAGGTCCTTGTCGCAGCTGTGGCAGGTCAGGCTCGGGCTCACGGTCTTCTCCTCCTCGTCGGTCTCACCGCTCGAGGAGGGTGCGGGTGCTGGTGGCGGGGCGCAGGTCGAGGCGGCGCAGCAGCTGGGCGTTGGCGGCGACGACGACCGTGGAGGCCGACATGAGCAGAGCGCCGACGGCCATGGGCAAGACGAAGCCGATCGGGGCGAGGATGCCGGCGGCCAGTGGCACCGAGATCAGGTTGTAGCCGGCGGCCCAGCCGAGGTTCTGCTGCATCTTGCGGTAGCTGGCTCGGGACAGCTCGATCACGGACAGGACCGAGCGCGGGTCGTCGCTGGCGAGGATCACACCGGCAGAGGCGATGGCCACGTCGGTACCGGCGCCGATGGCGATGCCGACGTCGGCCTGGGCCAGGGCGGGTGCGTCGTTGACGCCGTCGCCGACCATGGCCACGCGGCGCCCCTGGGCCTGGAGCTCCTTGACCTTGTCGCCCTTGTCCTCGGGCCGGACGCCGGCGAAGACCTGGTCGATGCCGAGCTCGGCAGCGACGTTGCGCGCGACTGCTTCGGCGTCGCCGGTGATCATCACGACGCGCTTGTCGAGCGTGTGCAGGGCCTCGACTGCTTCGCGGGACTCGTCGCGGACCTCGTCGGCCAGGCCAAGTGCTCCAGCGACCTGGCCGTCGACGAGGACGTGCAGGACGATCGCGCCCTCAGCCGACCATGCCTCCGATTCAGGCATGGGTTCGAGGCGGTGCTCGCGGAGCAGGGCCGGTCCGCCCACGCTGACGGTCTGGCCGTCGACGACGGCGGTGACCCCCACCGCAGTCGAGGCCTGGAATCTGGTCGCGGTCAGCCGCTGCAGGTTCCGGTCGGCAGCAGAGGTGGTGATGGCGCGGGCAAGGGGGTGCTCGCTGTCGGCCTCGGCGGCTGCGGCCAGGGCCAGCACCTGGTCCGCGGCGCGGTTGTCGGCGGCGAGGACGTGGGTCAGGGCCGGCTCGCCGCGGGTGAGGGTGCCGGTCTTGTCGAACAAGATGGTGTCGACAGTCCGCATGGCCTCGAGGGCTGTGCGGTCCTTCACCAGCACGCCGCCACGGGCAGCTCGTTCGGTGGCGATGGACACGACGAGCGGGATGGCCAGCCCCAGGGCGTGGGGGCAGGCGATCACGAGGACGCTGATGGTGCGGATCAAGGCGTTGTCCGGCTGCCCGAGCAGCGACCAGACCAGCGCGGTGATGCCGGCGGCGCCGAGGGCGAACCAGAAGAGCCAGCCAGCGGCGCGGTCCGCGAGCAGCTGGGCCCGCGACGCCGAGCCCTGCGCTTCGGTGACCAGACGCTGGATGCCCGCGAGCGCGGTGTCGTCGCCGACGGCGGTGATCTGCACCCGTAGGGCAGAGTCGGTCGAGACCGTGCCCGCGACCACGGTGTCTCCCGTCGTGCGGGAGACCGGGCGCGACTCTCCGGTGATCATCGACTCGTCCACGTCCGCGGTGCCGTCGACGACCTTGCCGTCAGCGGGGACCCGGCCGCCTGGGCGCACGATCACCACGTCTCCAAGGCGCAGGTCGGCGGGCGACACGGTCACCGTCTGACCGTCCTCGACGCGCTCGGCTTCGTCAGGGAGCAGCGCGGCCAGGGACTCCAGAGCGGAAGCCGACTGAGCCAGGGACCTCATCTCGATCCAGTGACCGAGCAGCATGATGACGATGAGCAGCGCCAGCTCCCACCAGAAGTCGAGCTGGTGGCTGAGCAGACCCAGGCTGGAGCCGAGGGAGGACAGGAACGCGACCGTGATCGCGAGGGCGACCAGCAGCATCATGCCGGGGCTCTTCGCGCGCAGCTCGCTGACCGCGCCCGTGAGGAACGGCTTGCCACCCCAGACGTACATGAGCGTGCCGAGGACCGGGGAGATCCATCCGAACCAGGCGGCGTCCGGCAGGTCGTAGCCCAAGATCATCGCGAACATCCGGGAGAAGAACACCACCGGCAGCCCGATCGCCAGCATGATCCAGAACAGCCGCCGGAACATGGCGACGTGGTCGCCGTGCCCCCCATGTCCGCTGTGCCCGCCGTGTCCGCCGTGCTCTGCGTGGTCGCTGTGCGTGGCGTGGTCGACCGGGTGCTGCGTGTCGCTCGAGGGGTGGCGTTGATCGTGGCCAGGTTCGGCGAGGCGTCCACCGGGCTCTACATGGCCCTCCTGCACGCTCGCCGGCTGGTTGCTGCCGCGATCAGCCATGGTGCGAGCAGCCTCTCCGTGGTCGATCTCGTCGTGATGGGCCGAGCTGTGCCCATCGTGAGGTGCCGCATTGGTCACCATGGATGTCTCCTCCGCTGATACCCCCAGGGGGTATGGGTCACTGTCCTGGCGAACAGGGCAGTAAGGGTGATCTATTCCAGGCCTGGAGAAGTTGATTAACCAGTACGGGATTGACAAGGCCCATGGGCGCCGGTCGCCTGGCGCAGGTCGACCTGACCGCGCCAGAGCAGGCAAGGCAGACCGCGAGCGTCGGGACCAGACCAGCTACGGCCCGGTCCCGGCACCCTTGGAGCGGTGGACCTACAGCTTGGCGAGCAGGTCCTTCATCACGCCGATCTCCTGCTGCTGGGTGGCGACGATGTCCTTGGCCATCTCGATGGCCTCGGGGTTCTTCCCGCCACCGACCTCGGTGTTGGCCATCGTGATCGCGCCCTGGTGGTGCCGGGTCATCAGCTGCAGGTACAGCTTCTGAGCGGTGGGACCGTCAGCCTCTTCGAGCTTCTTCAGGTCGGCCTTGCTGGCCATGCCGTCGTCGCCGCCGTGGTTCATCCCGCCCATGCCGCCACTCATCTCCTGCTTGCCCCAGGCGGTCAGGAAGCCCTTCATGGTGTCGATCTCGGGCTGCTGCGCGGCCTTGATCTGCTGGGCAAGCGCCGTCACGTCCGGGTCCACCCCTGTCTTCTGCAGCAGGGTGTCGCTCATCGCGACCGCCTGCTCGTGGTGGGGCAACATCATCTGGACGAACATGACGTCGGCGTCGTTGAACTCAGCCGTGGTGCTGGCGCTGGCGCTGGAGGGCGGCGCCGAGGATGCAGGAGCCATGGTGCCCATGTCGTGGTCGCTGCACCCGGCCAGGCCGAGAGCAGTAGTCAGGGCCAGGCCCACAAGGCCGGCCTTGAGCGTGCGTGGGTTCTTCATCAGATGTCTTTTCCGTCGAGGGACCGTGGGGAACGACAGGTCAACCGCGCGCCGCACGAGCCGGAGGCCGGGACGCGGGGACCTGGCTGAGCCAGGGCTCAGCGAGTGTCGAGCTCACAGCCGATCAGGTGCGAAGAAGCGAGAGCTCCGCCAACGACAGCGAGGGGACATGGCGGCCCGCAGCGAAGAGGCCCGGGGCCAGGGGCTGTCGGGGCACCAGCGACGGCGGGACCTGACGCGGCCGTGGTGGGGTCAGCAACCAGCTCAGTACCAGCAGGGTGAGGGCCAGCAGGCAGGACCCGAACGCCATGAGGTGGTCCGAGCAGTCAGGGCAGCCGTCGACCGGTTCGCCCAAGGGCGTCCCCGTGACGAGGTGGCTGGCGAGAGATCCAGCCGTCGCTGCTGCCTGCGTCTCGCCGGGCACGGCACCGTGCATGGACTCAGCGTGAGTGGATGAGGTGCTCGGGCCAGTGACCGCGTCGTGGCCGAAGGACAGCTGGTGCATTCCCACGACGCTGAGTACCACCACGACCAGGCCCGCAGCGAGCAGCAGACGTGGGAGCCAGCGACGACGGAGCCGCAGAACGCGGAGACGCGCCGCAGGTCCCGAAGTCATCGTTGTGTAGCACCTCCGCCCGTCATCGTGATGACGCCAGGCTAGCGCCGAACCCCATGGGGGTATCGAGCCAAGGAGTGACGGGAGGCCACTGACAAGACCCTCCGCTGCTAGCGGGTCCCTTCGTCTTCAGCCGGTGACGCCGACGTGACGGGCTGAGCAGCGGTGTCGAGCAGCACCGCCAGCTGCTCTTCACGGGTGCGAAGGACCATCTGCGCGAAGTCGATCAGGACCGGGTTCTTCCCGTGCTCGATCTCCTCGTGAGCAGCAGCCACGGCGCCACGGTGATGCTTGGTCATCATCTCGACGTACAGGGTCTGCGCAGCAGAGCCCGTTGCTTCGTCCAGCTCGTGCATCTGGGTCGGGGTGGCAATGCCGTCCTCGCCACCGCCGTGGTCGTGCTTGGCTTCAGCAGCCACGGGTTCGCCACGCTCCGCGATCCACTGCTGCAGCTGGTCGGTCTCCGTAGCGCGGTTTCCACGGAGCTCCTCGGCCAGCGCCTGCACGGTGGGCTTCAGGCCCTTCTGCTCCAGCACGAGCTCGCTCATGGAGGCGCCCTGCTCGCCGTGCGGGATCATGGTTCGAGCAAAGACCACGTCGGCCTCGTTGTAGTCGAGCGCCGAGGTGCCCGTCCCATCGCGCGCTGCGTCTTCCCCGGGGCCGCACGCCACGAGGGCTGCCAAGGCGGCCAGCACGACGAAGGCCTGCCTCGCAGACTCCTGCAGCCGCCGGCTCGCACCACGAACCGTCATCATCACGTCCTGCCGTAGGGGCTCAGGTTGGTTCAGGCTCCTCCGCCATGATCCCCGACGTTCCGGGCAGCCGTGAGGGTGGACGCGGATCTTCCCGTACGTGCCCAGAGGCAGCTGTGGTCGGCCCACAGCGACAATTGAAGCCACGGCAGTAGAACGATGGTCAGCGGCGACTGACGACTGTCAACCAGCCGCCTGGTACACCGTCGTCCCTTGTCGTAGGCGGTCAACGGCCAGTGACAACGAGCGACGAACACCGCAGGATCGGACCGGGCGGTCCGTCGTTCCGGCGGTGGCACTCGGGACGTCCGCGCGGCGGGTCGTGCTGGCCGCGCCCGGACCAGGAGCCGTTCGCTGCCGTTCGTGGTCGGTCTCGCTCAGCAGCCAGACCCGGTCGCGCTCGTCAACCACTCCGGGGCCCTGCTCAGCGGTGGCTCTGGCGAGGAGGCGACGGACGGGCCCGGTCACCGAGGTGGCCGGGCCCGTCGAGGGTCGTGCGGGTGTGCGGGGTCGTGCGGGAGGGTGCTCCCCTACTTCACGCCACCGGCGGTCAGGCCGGCGACGATGCGGCGCTGGAAGAGCAGCACCGCGATGAGGAGCGGAACCGTCACGATCACACCGGCGGCCATGATGGTGCCGTACGGGGTGTCGAAGCCGGTCGTCCCGGTGAACTTGCTGATGGCCACGGTCGCGGTCTGCTTGTCCGCGGCCTGCAGGAAGGTCAGGGCCAGCAGGTACTCGTTCCACGAGCCGATGAACACGATGATCGCCGTCGTGAACACACCCGGCGCCGCGAGCGGCAGGATCACCTTGCGGAAGGCGACCCCCGGCGTGCAGCCGTCGACCATGGCCGCCTGCTCCAGCTCCACGGGGAGCTGCTTGAAGAAGGCGGTCAGGTTCCACACCGCCAGGGGCAGGCCGAAGCTCAACCCCGGGACGATGACGGCCTGGTAGGTGTCGACCCACCGCGGGAACCACTGGAACGGCTCCGTGGAGGAGAACATCTTCAGCAGCGGCGGGATCAGGATGATGATCGGGAACATCGAGCAGGCCATGATCAGCCAGAGCACGAGGCTCTTGCCCTTGAACGCCAGCCGCGCCAGCGCGTACGCCGCCACGATGCCGAACAGGAGCGTCAGGATCGTCGTCGTGCCGGACACGATGAGCGAGTTGATCAGCGAGCGGCCGAAGTTGTTCTGACCGGCGAAGACGCCCTTGAAGTTCTCCACCGACACCGGGTTGGGGATGAACTGCGTGCTGCGGCCCTGGCTCGGGTCGCGCAGCGCGGAGACCACCATCCAGTAGAACGGGATGATGCAGTAGAGGACGATGAGCGCCATGCCGACGTAGGAGGCGATCATCCCCACGACGGCCTTGGTGCTCTGCTTCTCGCGCGCCAGCTCCTTCACCTCGTCCTGCGAGAGGTGCGACTGCGTGGTCGGGGGTGTGGTCGTGGTGGCCATCAGTGGGCCCCTCCCGCCATCTCGAGACCGGGCGCCGCGGCGGCACCCGGGTTCTTCTTGTCCTTCTTCTTCTTCGGCATCCCGGTGTCACCGATCACGTCGGCGCCGAGCACCTTCACGAAGACGAAGGCGACCAGGAGGACGTAGAGGAAGAGCAGGATCGCGTACGCCGCAGCCGGCCCGTAGCGGGTCTGCGTCGCCTCCAGGTAGGAGAAGATCGACACCGTCTCGACGTGGTACTTGCCCCCGCCGATCATGCCGTAGGGCAGGTCGAACATGCGCAGCGTGTCGAGCGTGCGGAAGAGCACCGCGACGACGAGCGTCGGCTTGACCAGCGGCAGCGTGATCCGGGTGAACTGCTGCAAGGTCGTCGCGCCGTCCACCTTGGCCGCCTCGTAGACCTCGGCCGGGATGGTCTGCAGCCCGGCGAGCGTCAGCAGGCCGATGAAGGGTGCCGTCTTCCAGGTGTCGGCGATGACGACGGCCCAGAAGGACGAGGTGTTGTCGGCGAGCCAGAGGATCTGCGAGCCCAGGATCCGGTTCATGACGCCGGAGGAGTCGAAGATCAGCTTCCACATCAGCGCCGAGACGATCGTCGGGATCGCCCAGGGCACGAGGATGCCGGCCCGGACGATGCCGCGGCCCTTGAAGGCCTTGGCCATGATCAGGGCCATCGCCACGCCGAGCACCGTCTCGAGGATGACGCAGACGATGGTGATGGCGGTGGTGTTGAGGAAGGCGTTGACGAACCGGTCCTGGGTGCCGAAGAGGCCCGAGACGGGGTCGCTGCCCTGGAAGATGTTCGTGAAGTTCTGGAGCCCGCTGAACTTCTCGCCGCCGGCGACCATGCCGGTCACCGGGTCGACGCCGCTGTTGGTCTGGAAGAACGACTCGCGGATCGACATGACCACCGGGATGCCGGCGACCACGAGGATGACGAGCAGGGTGGGCGCCAGCAGGATGTAGGCCAGCCGGCCCTGCCCGTCGCTGAGGGCGTTCTTCTTGTGCTTGTGCCCGTCGCTCGGGGCGGCGGTGGCGCTGCGTGTTTCCACCGTGGCAGTGGCCATGCGGTGACCTCCTAGGAGAAGAGCCCGCGAGTCCCCGGCACGCAGCGCGTGCCGGGGACCCGTCGGGTGAGACCGATCGTTACTTGATCAGCGTCTGCAGCTTGGTCTGCAGGCCCTGGAGGGCAGCGGTGGCGTCGGCCGCCTGGCCGTTCGCCCCCGACTGCAGCGCGCCGTAGGCGGCGTCCTGGATCGCCAGGGTCACGTCGCCGTACTCGACGGCCTTCGGCCGCGGGACGGCACCCTGGATCGACTTCAGCTGGGTCGGCATGAAGGGGAACTTCTTCACCAGGTCGGAGTCGGTGTAGAGCTTCTCGAGCGTCGGCGAGTTCGAGGTGGCCAGCGTGTTCGACTTCTGGACCTCCTCCGAGCTCATGAACTTGAGGAAGTCGACGGCCGTGCCCTTGTTCTCGGCGTTGGCCGCGATGGCGTAGTTGTGGCCACCGAGGCTCGACACGCCCGGGCCCGAGATGCCCGGCAGGGGCGCGACGTCGAACTTGCCCTTGATGACGCTGCTCTTGTCGGTCTGGGCGAGGTTGTACACGTAGCCCCAGTTGCGGTGGAAGATCAGCTGGCCGGCCTCGAACGCCTGACGGCCGTTCTCCTCCTGCCAGGTGATCGCGGCCTTGGGGATGTCGCCGTTCTTGAACCAGTCGGCGAGGGTCTGCAGGCCCTTGGCCGCCTCGGGCGTGGCCACGTTCGGCTTGCCGTCGTCGCCCACGATGACGCCGCCGGCGCTGTGCACGGCCTCGTCGAAGTTCACCGTCAGGCCCTCGTACTTGTTGTACTGGCCGGCGAAGCAGTCGAGCTTGGAGTTGTTCTCGCCCTTCTTGATGGTGTCGCAGGCGGTCTTCATCTCGTCGAACGTCGTCGGCGGCTGCAGGTTGTACTTGTCGAGCAGGTCCTTGCGGTAGTACAGCAGGCCACCGTCGGAGGTCGACGGGTACGCGTAGAGCTTGTTGAAGTACGTCGACGAGCTCACGGCGGACTGCAGGAACCCGGTGGTCGGGAACTGGTCGGCCGGCAGCGGCACGACGTAGCCCTTGGCCGCGAACTCCGAGGTCCACACCACGTCGACGCTGAGCACGGCCATGGCCGGGTTCTTGATCTGGGTGTTCTGGATCATCTGCTGGCGCTGCTGGTCGGCGCTGTCCGGCAGCTCGTGGAAGGTGACCTTGCCCTGCGGGTGGGAGGCGTTGAACTGCGCGATCAGCTTCGGGAAGTTGCCCGAGGTGTCCTTGCCCTGCCACACCTCGATGTCGCCCTGCTTGGCGAAGTCCACCGCGGGTGCCGACGACCCGGTGCCGGTGCCGGAACCGCTGCTGCTGCTGCCACCGCAGGCGGCCGCGACGAGCAGCGCGCTGAGAGAGACAGCGGCAACCGCGACGCGGCGCCCTGAACGAACGAAACGCATGAAAGCCTCACTTCATTGTGTCGAGAACGCACCTGTTCCGGGGTGCTGTGCCGCCACACTAGGGGCACCTCACCGTGGCAGCGCAACCTCGCACAACGATTCCGCAAAGATCGTTATGTAGGCGGTAACACGCTCGCAGGGCATTTGTGAAGCGCCCTTCCCGGTGTCGTCGGGAAACGTGTCGCCTTCCGGCGGCCGGATGCGCGGCTGGAACCATTAAGAAATCACGGGCGTCGAACTGATGACGACGGCACGCCGTTTCTCCGGCACCGCTGGGGTCTGCGCCGCCCTGCTCTGCGCCGCGCCAGGTCTGCGCCGCCCCGGGTCTGCGCCGCGCCAGGTCTGCGCCGCTGGTCAGCGCCGGCCGCGGCGGAGGAGCGCGCGCAGCAGGAGGACCACGGTGAGGGTGCCGGCGGCGACCGAGGCCAGGGTGATGACGTGGTCGGTGCGCAGGTCGCCGCGCGAGCTGAAGACGTACGCGCGGACGTCGTCCTTACGGGCCTGGATCGCGGCGCGGACGCGGCCGACCGTGCGCTGCTTGATGCGCGTCGGGTGCACCTGGTCGATGAGACCGGACACCGACGCGGCCAACCGCTCGCGCGTGGCGCCGAGGTCGGCCTCGATCTGGGACTTCGTCCGACCGGTGAGGCTGGGCTGGTTGGCCTGGGTCGACACCTGTCCTCCTGCTCTCGCGCGCGGGCCGCCGGCGGTGCCGGAGGCGCTCGGTCGCAGCCTAGTGGTAGCGGCGCGTCCCCCGCTGCCGGCCGCGGACCGTACGAGACGGCGCCCGGGCGGCGGGCACTAGAGTTCCGCACGTGACCCGACTGGAGACCGGCGCGACCGCCCCCGCCTTCACCCTGCCCGACGCCGACGGGCGCACCGTGTCGCTGGCCGACTACGCCGGCCAGCGCGTGATCGTCTACTTCTACCCGGCCGCCCTGACCCCGGGCTGCACCACGCAGGCCGTCGACTTCACCGCCGCGGTCAACGAGCTCGGCAACGCCGGCTACCACGTGCTGGGCATCTCGCCCGACGAGCAGCCCAAGCTGGCGCAGTTCCGCGAGCGCCAGTCGGTCGGCTTCCCGCTGCTGTCCGACCCGGACAAGGCGGTGCTCGGGGCGTACGGCGCCTTCGGGGAGAAGCTGCTCTACGGCAAGCTCGTCGAGGGCGTGATCCGCTCGACCTTCGTCGTCGACGTGGACGCCAAGGGCGAGGGCACGGTCGCCGTCGCGCAGTACAACGTGCGCGCCGCCGGGCACGTCGACAAGCTCAAGCGCGAGCTCGGCGTCTGACCACCGGGCCCGGTTAGGCTCGGTCGCCGAGCCGGAGTGGTGGAACGGTAGACACGCAGGATTTAGGTTCCTGTGCCCGCAGGGCGTGAGGGTTCGAGTCCCTTCTCCGGCACCGCGCGGTCAGCGGCGGACGTAGGAGACGAACGCGTACGCCGGGTGGCCGTCGCTCGCGGCGTGCTCCTCGCGCGACGCCTCGCGCCAGCGGGCCGGGTCGACCACCGGCATCCGGACCGAGCCGCACGGGTCGAGGGCGACCTCGGTGAGCTCGAGCCGGTCGAGCCGCTCCCACGTCGCCGCGTAGACCTCTCCCCCGCCCGCCACCCAGACGGTCTGCGGCTCGCGCGTCGCCGCGTCCTCGAGCGCCCGCTCGATGGTGGCTGCGGTCAGCACGCCCTCGCCGCGCCACTGGCGGTCGCGCGTCACGACGATCGTCGTGCGGCCCGGGAGCGGGCGCCCGATCGAGTCGTAGGTCTTGCGGCCCATGACCAGGGTGTGGCCCGTGGTGAGCGTCTTGAAGCGGCGCCAGTCGGCCGGGATGCGCCAGGGGATGTCGCCGTCCGCGCCGATCACCCCGTTGCGGGCCACGGCGGCGATGCCCACCAGCTCAGGGCTCATACGGCGATCGGCGCCTTGATGCCCGGGTGCGGGTCGTAGCCGACGAGGCTGATGTCGTCGAGGGTGAAGCGGTCGATGTCGTGCACGTCGGGGTTCAGCAGCAGCCGGGGCAGCGGCCGCGGCTCGCGGGTGAGCTGCAGCCGGGCCTGGTCGAGGTGGTTCAGGTAGAGGTGGGCGTCGCCGATCACGTGCACGAAGTCGCCGACCTCCAGCCCGCAGACCTGCGCGACGAGGTGGGTGAGCAGCGCGTACGAGGCGATGTTGAAGGGCACGCCGAGGAACACGTCGCCCGAGCGCTGGTAGAGCTGGCAGGAGAGCCGGCCCTCGGCGACGTAGAACTGGAACAGCGTGTGGCAGGGCGGGAGGGCCATCTCGTCGAGCTGGCCCACGTTCCAGGCGTTGACCAGGTGCCGCCGCGAGTCCGGGCTGGCCTTGATCGAGCGGACGACCTCCGCCACCTGGTCGACGTGACGCCCGTCGGGGGTCGGCCAGGAGCGCCACTGGACGCCGTAGACGGGACCCAGCTCGCCGTCGGCGTCGGCCCACTCGTCCCAGATCGTCACGCCGTGCTCGCGCAGCCAGGCGACGTTCGACTCCCCGCGCAGGAACCACAGCAGCTCGGCGAACACCGAGCGCGTGTGCACCTTCTTGGTCGTCACCAGCGGGAAGCCCTCGCGCAGGTCGAAGCGCATCTGGTGGCCGAACGTGCTCAGGGTCCCGGTGCCGGTCCGGTCGGACTTCTGGACGCCGTGGTCGAGCACGTGGCGGACGAGGTCGAGGTAGGTCTTCATCGCCGAGCCCTCATGCCCCTCGCTCCTTCGTCAGCTCCTCGAGCAGCACCGGCACCATCGCGCGGACCGCCTGGCCCCGGTGGCTGATCCGGTCCTTGGCGGCCGGGTCGAGCACGCCGTTGCTGACCTGCTGGCCGTCGGCGACGAACAGCGGGTCGTAGCCGAAGCCATTGTCGCCGACCGCTGCCCGCAGCAGTCGGCCGGCCATGCGGCCGGTGGTGGTGCGCTCGGTCCCGTCGGGCAGCACGAGCGCCACGGCGGCCTCGAAGTGCGCCGTGCGGTCGGGGTCGGCGACGTCGTCGAGCTGGGCCAGGAGCAGGGCGTTGTTGCTCTCGTCGGTGGCCTCGGGACCCGACCAGCGTGCCGACCGGACCCCGGGCATGCCGTTCAGGACGTCGACGGCGATCCCCGAGTCGTCGGCCAGCGCCGGGAGCCCGGTGGCGGCGACGCAGGCGCGGGCCTTGAGCAGCGCGTTGCCGACGAAGGTGCGCTCGGTCTCGGCCGGCTCAGGGTAGGGCGGCAGGTCGCCCAGGCCGAGGACGGTGACGTCGGCGCCCGCCTCGGCGACGAGGCGCCGCAGCTCGACGAGCTTCTTGGCGTTGCCGGTCGCGAGGACGACGGTCGGCGTCACGAGGCCAGGGCGGCGCGCTGCAGCTCGGTCAGCTGCGCGCAGCCGGCGGCGCCGAGGTCGAGCAGGGCGTCCAGGACCGAGCGGTCGAAGGGGGTGCCCTCGGCCGTGCCCTGGACCTCGACGAAGCGGCCGGTGCCGTCGGTGACGACGTTGAGGTCGACCTCGGCGACCGAGTCCTCGGAGTAGGCGAGGTCGAGCATCGGGGTCTCCCCCACCACGCCGACCGAGACGGCGGCGACCGAGCCGGTGAGCGGCTCGCCGTTCAGGGCGTTGCGGTCGCGCAGCCAGCTCACCGCGTCGGCCAGCGCGACGTACGCGCCGGTGATCGAGGCGGTGCGCGTGCCGCCGTCGGCCTGCAGGACGTCGCAGTCGAGGACGATCGTGTTCTCGCCGAGCGCGGCGTAGTCGATCACCGCGCGCAGGCTGCGCCCGATCAGCCGGCTGATCTCGTGCGTGCGCCCGCCGATCCGGCCCTTGACCGACTCGCGGTCGTTGCGGGTGTTCGTCGCGCGGGGCAGCATCGCGTACTCGCTCGTCACCCAGCCCAGGCCCGAGCCCTTGCGCCAGCGCGGCACGCCCTGCGTGACGCTCGCCGCGACGAGGACCCGGGTGCGGCCGAACTCGACGAGCACGGAGCCCTCGGCCTGCTCGAGCCAGCCCCGGGTGATCCGCACGTCGCGGAGCTGGTCGTTGCTGCGGCCGTCGGCGCGGGTGGTCATGGGGCTGAGCCTAGGCGTGCCGACCGACGACGCCCGGCCCACGAGACGGCCACGGCACCGATCGCCACAGCGAGCAGCAGGACCCGAGCCCGGCGAGCGCGGCGCCTGCCTCCGGGCGCGGTGAGCCGGTCCTGGGGGACGACCCCGTCATCCCCCGGCGCACCCCCGCCGTCCGAGGTCAGCGCGGCGGGACCCGGTGGACCGCTCCGGGCACGGCGAGGGCGCTCGGCCCGGCGAAGTGTGGCGTCGCCTCGGCGAGGACCCGCTCGGGGTCGTGCCACGGCGGGACGTGGGTGATCACCAGGGACCGGGCGCCGGACGGCCTGCGCGGCCGCGGCCGCCTGCGGGCCCGTCAGGTGCACGCCGGCGGGGAGGTCGGGGCCGTCCATGAAGGCCGCCTCCGCGAGCAGCAGGTCGACCCCCCGCCCGTCCTCGCCGCGCGCCAGCTCCACGAGCGCGTCGCAGGGCCCGGTGTCGCCGGAGAAGGCGAGCGAGGCCCCGCTCGCCACCTCGGTGACCCGGATCCCGTACGCCTCCACGGGGTGGTCGACGAGCGCGCTCGCCAGGCGGAACGGCCCGAGGACCTGCTCGGGGCGCCAGGTCCGGTAGTCGAACCAGTCCGCGATGGAGGTGCCGCCCTCGCCGGCGCCGCCCGGGCGCGGGGCGACGTCGTACGCGCGGGCGATCCGCTCCCCCGCCCCGGCCGGGGCCAGCACCGGTTGGCGCGGCCACGGCGCGCTTGGCGAGTAGCGCGCGGCGACGTAGGCGCCGCAGAGGTCGACGCAGTGGTCGGGGTGGAGGTGGCTGAGCGCGTACGCGTCGACGGCGCGCGGGTCGGTGTAGCGCTGCAGCGCGCCGAAGGAGCCGGGACCCAGGTCGAGCACGAGGGAGTACGTCCGGCCCTCGTAGGGGGCCTGCACGAGGTAGCAGGAGGCGGGCGAGCCCGGGCCCGACGTCGAGCCGCTGCACCCGACGACCGTGAGCCTCACCGGCGGACCCGCATCAGAACAGCTGCTCCACGTCGGTGACGAGACCGTTCAGGAGGCGGGCGCCGAGCCGTTCGAAGGCCTCCGGGTTGCCCGTGGTCAGGAACCGGTGCGTGCTGGTCCGCGGCTCGGCGTGGGTCAGGCCTCGCCTGGTCAGCGCGGCGTAGGCCGACTTGGCGCCCTCGTCGGCGCTGCTCACCAGCGTGACCTCGTCGCCGAGGACGAGGGAGATGACGCCGGCCAGCAGGGGGTAGTGGGTGCAGCCGAGGACCAGGGTGTCGACGTCCCGGCCGCCGGCGGTGCGTCCGAGCGGGGCGAGGTACTCCTCCGCCGCGGCCAGCAGCTCGGGCCCGCCGGTCACCCCGGCCTCCACGAAGGGCACGAAGCGGGGGCAGGCGACCGTCGTCACCTCGATGCCGGGTGCCGCGGCGAAGGCGTCGTCGTAGGCCTGCGAGGTCGCGGTCGCCTCCGTGCAGATGACGCCGACCCGCCCGCTCCGGGTGGCGGCGGCCGCACGGCGGGCGGCCGGGGAGATGACCTCGACCACCGGCACCGAGTAGCGCTCGCGGGCGTCGCGCAGGACGGCGGCGCTGGCGGCGTTGCAGGCGATGACGAGCGCCTTCACGCCCTGCTCGACGAGGTGGTCGAGGCACTCCAGCGCGTACTCGCGCACCTGGGCGATCGGCTGGTCGCCGTAGGGGCACCGGGCGGTGTCGCCCAGGTAGACGATGTCCTCGTACGGCAGCAGGTCCGTCACCGCGCGGGCCACGGTGAGACCGCCGAAGCCGGAGTCGAAGATGCCGATCGGCGCCTCGGTGCCGCGGGCCTCGACCTGGCCGGGCGAGGTCCCTTGAGCGCCGACCGGACCCGCTGCCACGAGCGCCGATCCTAGCGGCCCGGCGCGCGGGCAGCGTGGACAAGGGCCCGCGCACGCGCTCGGGCTTCCGGTGGCCTTCCGCGAGGCGGCGCGGCGGACCAGGACGCGCCGCTGCTCGACCGGGCCCTCGGACCACGACGAGCGCGCCGCGGGCCGGTGAGGTCAGGCGGTGCAGGTCAGGCGGTGGGGAAGGCCAGCTCGAGGTTGATGCCGTCGGGGTCCTGGACCGACAGGATGACGATGCTGCCGAGGTCGGTGATCTCACCGTGCTCCACGCCGTCGGCGTCGAGACGCTCGACCGCCTCGTCGAGGTCGCTGCGGGAGGCGACCTGGAGGGCCACGTGGTCGAGGCCGACGCGGGTCGAGGAGAAGCGGTCGCCCGGCTCGGCCACCGGCCGCAGCCCGAGGACCTGGTGGCCGAGCGCGTACACGCACCCGCCGTAGAAGCGCTCCCGGCTCTGCTTGACCCCGGGCTCGTCGACGCTGGCGGACTCGTCGATCCTCGGTTCCCTGCCGAGCAGCGCCGTGTAGAAGGCCCGGGAACGGGCGATGTCCGTCACGGTGAGGCGGACGTGGTGCAGTCCGGTGGGGCTGGCGGCGCCGACGGGGTGCTGGCTCATGGGAGCAGTGTGCCCCGGACCTGTCGCGCGGGTCGGTGCGGCGCGGCGGCAGGTCCGGCGCGCCGAGTGGGCCTCAGGCCCAGACCTGCGTGTCCAGGAAGTCCTCGGTCGTGTCGAGGTCGACGTTGTACGCGCCGGTCGAGAGGTACTTCCAGCCGGCGTCGCAGATGATGAACGCGATGTCGGCGGGCTCGCCCGCCTTGAGCGAGCGCGTGGCCTGGGCCATCGCCGCGTGCACGATCGCGCCCGTGGAGAGCCCGGCGAAGATGCCCTCGCGCTCCAGCAGCTCGCGCACCCGCCGCACGGAGTCGCGCGCGCCCACCGAGAAGCGCCGGTCGACCAGGCTGGCGTCGTACAGCTCGGGCACGAAGCCCTCGTCGAGGTTGCGCAGGCCGTAGACGAGCTCGCCGTAGCGCGGCTCGGCGGCGATGATCTGCACCTCGGGCTTGTGCTCCCGGAAGAAGCGGCCCATCCCCATCAGGGTCCCGGTGGTCCCGAGGCCGGCGACCACGTGGGTGACCGTCGGGAGATCGGCCAGGATCTCGGGGCCGGTGGTGCGGTAGTGCGCCTCGGCGTTCGCCGGGTTGCCGTACTGGTAGAGCATCACCCAGTCGGGGTGGTCGGCTGCGATCTCCTTGGCCACGCGCACGGCCTCGTTCGAGCCGCCGGCGGCCGGGGAGGACACGATCTCCGCGCCCCACATCGCCAGGATCTGCTTGCGCTCGATGGAGGTGTTCTCGGGCATCACGCAGACCATCCGGTAGCCGCGCACCTTGGCGGCCATGGCCAGCGAGATGCCGGTGTTGCCGCTGGTCGGCTCGAGGATCGTGGCGCCCGGACGCAGCCGGCCCTCGGCCTCGGCGGCCTTGATCATGGCCAGCGCCGCGCGGTCCTTGATCGACCCCGTCGGGTTGCGGTCCTCGAGCTTGGCCCACAGCCGGACGTCCTCGCTGGGCGAGAGCGACGGCAGCCCGACCAGCGGGGTGCCGCCGACGGAGTCCTCCAGCGACGCGTAGCGCGTCAGCGCGAACCACCCGCGACGGCGGGGAGCACCACGACGACGTCGCCGTCGGCGACCGGGGACGACAGCCCGCCGGAGAAGCGGACGTCCTCGTCGTTGACGTAGACGTTCACGAAGCGGCGCAACGAGGCGGCGCTGTCCTTCTCGTCCACGATCCGCGCCCGGAGGCCGGGGTGACGGCCTTCGACGTCGTCGAACAGCTCGGACAGGGTGGTCCCCTGCCCGGAGACGGCCTTCTCGCCGCCCGTGTAGGTCCGCAGGATCGTCGGGATCCGCACCTCTACCGCCATGTCCTGCCCTCTTCCACTCGCTTGCTGGGACTGCTCCGGGTCGAACGCCCCTGCGGCAGGGCCTATTCCGTCCCGCCCGAGGTGTCGGCGGCCGGGAGGACCTCGATCTCCTCCTCGGTGACGACGCCGTCGAGGATCCGGTAGGAGCGCACCGACACCGGGCCGGCCTCGCGGCCGGACTCGGCGGTCGAGACCAGGACGTAGTGCGCCTGCGGCTCCGCGGCGTAGGAGACGTCGGTCCGCGACGGGTAGGCCTCGGTCGCGGTGTGGGAGTGGTAGACGACGACGATCTCCTCGTCGGCGGCCCACAGCTGCTTGCTGATCTCGAGCTGCTCGGTCGGGTCGAACCGGAAGAACGTGGGCGACCGGTCCGCGTTGATCATGGGGACGAGGCGCAGCGGGGTGTCCGAGCCCTCGGGGCCCGCGATGATGCCGCACGCCTCGTCGGGGTGGTCGGCGCGCGCGTGGGCGACCATCCCGTCGACGAGGTCCTGGCTGATCCGGAGCACGCGCCAACCCTAGGCCGCGCCCGGCGGTGGGCGGCTCGCTCCCGGCCGCTGAGACCGGTGACCGGCGGGCGCGGACCGGTCAGGCGCCGGGCGCCCAGCCGAGCAGCGGCCCGAGGCGGGTGGCCATGTCGGTGAGGATCTGGACGTAGTCCTCGGGCTCGAAGGTGAACGGCAGGGCGAACGCGACCTCGTCGACCTCCCGGAACGCCGCGTGCCCGGCCAGCTGCTCGGCGAGCTCCTCCGACGTGCCGACGAGGTCGGGCGCGAAGAGCAGCCGCCCCGGCCCCTGCGGCTCCCGGGTCCGCTCGAGCCGCGAGGCGGCGTACGCGGTGTAGCGCTCGCGCTGCTCGGGGCTCGCGGTGTCGGTGGGGAGCACGACGAGGCCCTGGGAGACCCGCGCCGCGTCGCCGTCGGGGTGGACCGCCCGGAACGCGCGCACCTGGGCGGCCTGCAGCGCGGCGAAGTCGTACGGCTCGCCGGCGGGCTGTGGGTCGTCGACCTTGAGCACGCTCGAGGTGAGCAGGTTCATCGCGTGCTCGCCGGCCCACCGGGCCGAGCGGAGGCTGGCGCCGCCGTACCAGAGGCGCTCGCGCAGGCCCGGCGCCTGCGGCTGCACGCGGTCGGAGAAGACCTCGATGCCGCGCGTGCCGGTGAACGTGCTCGCACGCTCCCCCGCCAGGAAGCCGAGCAGGCGCTCGAGGCGGGTGTAGCCGAGGTCCTCGACGTCGGCGGTGTCGGGGTAGAGCGAGGCCTTGACGTCGTCCCAGGCCATCGGAGGCCCGACGCTGACGCCCGGGTTGAGTCGGCCGCCGCTGAGCACGTCGACCGTGGCGAGGTCCTCGGCGAGGCGCAGCGGGTTCTCCCAGCCGAGCGGGATCACCGCCGTGCCGAGGTCGATGCGCGAGGTCCGCTGCGAGGCGGCGGCGAGCACCGCCACCGGGGAGGAGATGCCGTGCTGCAGGTGGCGGTCGCGCAGCCACGCGCTGTCGAACCCCAGCCGCTCGCCGAGCTCGATCATCTCCAGCGTGAACGCGTGCCCCGGTCCCGGGTCGGCCGGGTCGAAGAGCCCGATGGTCAGGAACCCGAGCCGTCGCAGGGGCCGTCCCGCGTCTTCTCCCGCCACGCTCCGCACGGTATCCGGCGTCCCTGGCCGCCTGCCCGGGCCCGGCCTACTGTGAACCCGTGGCCCGGCTGTGGAACTGGCTGCGCGGCGGCGACGTCGTGCTGACCGACGCGGCGGCGCGCCCGGAACCACCGGCGCCGGCGGACCACCGCGGCGTCCTGCGCCGCACCGCGGCCGAGGCGGTGATCCTGCAGGACCGGGCCGAGGGCCTGCTCCGCGAGATCCGCCGCCACGGGCACCTCGGCTCCATCGCCCCGCGCGGCGGTCCGCTCGTGCGACGCTTCTTCAGCCTGCGCGACGAGCTGCCGCGGAGCTGTGAGGACGAGGACGACGAGCGCCTGCGCCACGTCCTCGACGTCTGCCTGCACAGCCACGCGATGCTGCTGTCGATGTCGATGGACCTGCTCGCCTACGAGTGGCGCTCGCCCCGACTGGCCGACGCGGTCGGGCGCATCGAGGGGCTGGGGCCGGCCGCGGTCGCCCTGGACGCCGCGTACGCCGAGCTCAGCGCCGGCGCGCCGCACTCGCTCGCCACCTGAGCGCCGAGGAGAGAGGGCACCCGTGCCCGTCCGGAGCTGCCGGACCTGTGCCGTCGGGCAGCCCGACACCGTCGAGCCGCCGGGCTGGGTCCGCGGCGACTTCGACCACCTCACCGGGACCTGGGGGCGGATCTCAGCAGGTCGGCGGGCCGTTCTCGACGTCCGGGCAGTAGAGGACGTCGCCGGCGGCTGTCCGTGCGACCAGGGCGGACCCGCCGCGGTCCTCACGCGGCCGGTGCAGGGTCGTCCCGCGCGGCAGCACCGTCGCGGTCCCGTCCGCCCAGGGCAGCTGGGAGACCCGCAGGCCGTCCCGGTCGGGCATCGAGGAGACGGAGCACCCGACCACGCCGACCTGCTCCCCCGCGGTGGTGCGTCCCCCGGTGCGCCAGAGGCTCCGGCCGCTCCACGCGACGACGTCGCCGTAGTCGTCGGCCGCGTTGCTCGTGTTCGTGAGCAGCGGCGGGCACGCGGCGTCGACGACCCTCGGCTCCTGGCGGTGGGTCCACCACGACACCGTCGAGGCGACGACCACGGCGACCACCACGACCAGGGCGAGCACCGCCAGCACCCGACCTCTCACCCCTCCATGGTGCGCCGGACCGTCACCGCACGCCACCTGACCGCCACCCGACGCCACCTGAGCGCCACCCGACGTCGACCGGGCAGCCTCAGCGGCGCGGCCCGTGACCCGTCGCCCCGGGTCGCGGCCGCGCCGCCTACGGTGGCCGGGCGCGACGACGCCCGGGGACGACCGGGGATGAGCGGGGACGACCGGGGAGACGGGGAGGCACCGTGGAGGACGACTTCCGGGTCGGGCTCGAGGGGCTCGACAGCGAGGTCACCGACACCGAGCTCGAGACGCGCGGGACCTGGCCCGCCTGGCTGCGGGGCACCCTCGTGCGCAACGGCCCCGGGCGCTTCACCGCCCAGCCGGGCGGCAGGGGCCAGCAGGTGCGGCACTGGTTCGACGGATCGGCGCTGCTGCAGCGGTTCTCGGTGCGCGACGGCCGGGTGTCGTACGCCCGCCGCTACGTGCGCAGCCCCGCGTGGCGGGCTGCGACCAGCACGGGGAGCTTCGGCTTCGCCGAGGTCGGGACGGTCCCGCCGCGCTCCTGGCCCCAGCGGGTCGCGCGGTTCGGACGCCCTCCGCGCACCGGCACGAACGCCGTCGTCAACGTGCTGCGCCTCGGCGGGCGCCACGTCGCGGTCACCGAGACGCCCGACGCCATCCCCTACGACCCGCTGACGCTTCAGACCACCGACGTCATCGGCTACACCGACGACCTGCCCGGTGAGTGGTGCTGCGCGCACCCCCACCACGAGCGGGACCGCGGGCTGCTCACCGGCCTCACCCTCGAGTACGGCCGGCGCAGCAGCTACCACGTCTACGAGCTCGACGACGACAGCCTCCAGCGGCGCCTCGTGGCCAGCGTGCCCACCGAGCGGGCCTCGTACATGCACTCGTTCGCCCTCACGGCGCGCTTCGTGGTGCTGCTCGAGTACCCGCTGCTGGCCAACACCCTCTCGCTGCTGGCCGGCCGCTCGATCGTCGACAGCCACGACTGGCGCCCCGAGCGCGGCACCCGCTTCACCGTCGTCGAGCGCTCGACGGGCTCCGTGGTGTGCCGCAGCGTCGCCCCGGCGTTCTTCTGCTACCACCAGGTCAACGCCTTCGAGTCCGACGGCGCCCTGCTCGTCGACCTGCCGTCGGTGCCCGGCGAGCGCGCCCTGCACCAGTTCGACCTGAACGCGCTCCGCGGCCCGGGCCCACGGACCCCGGCCGGGGAGCTGCGCCGCTACCGCGTGCCGCTCGACGGCGGCCCGGTGACCTACCGGCTGCTGAGCACCACGCCCTTCGAGTTCCCCGCCATCGCCTACGACCAGCGGCTGGGGCGCCCCTACCGCCACGTCTACGGGGTCGGGACCCCGGGCACCCTCACGACCTCCTTCTCCGACCGGCTGGTCAAGGTCGACGTCGAGGACGGCAGCGCCCGGACGTGGACGAGCCCCGGGTGCTGGCCGGGCGAGCCGGTCCTGGCCGTCGACCCCTCGGGCACGGCCGAGGACGACGGCGTCGTGCTCTCCCTCGTCCTCGACTCCCGTGCCCGGCGGTCCTTCCTGCTCGCGCTCGACGCCACGACCTTCGACGAGGTCGGCCGGGCCGAGGTGCCGGACGCCCTGCCCCTCGGCTTCCACGGGCAGTGGTACGCCGACTGAGCGCGAGAACGGCGACCTGCTGCAACAACGCCGAGGTCGTGAGGCCGTGCGTCCCCGCGACCGCCCGCAGCGAGCCGGGGCGCGACAGCCCGACCGGCACGTGCAGCCGGCCAGGTCCAGGCGCGCCAGCGTCCACGACCGCTGGACGGTGGGTAGGGCCGGTCGACGTGGACGCCAGGGGTCTCGGCGGTCTTGACTGGTCACCGTGACCACCGCCCCCTCGTACGCCGTCCCCGGCCGGGCCCGTCAGGGCGCGCTGATGGCGACGGCGTCGATGCTCTGCGTCCAGCTCGGGCTCGCCGTCTCGGTGACCCTGATCGACCAGGTCGGGGCCGAGGGCGCGGCGTGGCTGCGGCTGGCCTGGGCGGGCGCGCTGCTCCTGGTGCTCGGCCGGCCGTGGCGCCACCGCTTCGGCCGCGCCGCCCTCGGTGCGGCGGTCGGGCTCGGTGTCGCCACGGGCGCCGTCACCCTGCTGTTCATGGCCGCCGTCGCCCGGCTGCCGCTGGGCACGGCGAGCGCGATCGAGTTCCTCGGGCCGCTCGGGGTGGCCGTGGCCCGCGGGCGCGGCTCCGGCCGGTTCGTGTGGCCGGTCTTCGCCGCCGTGGGGGTGCTGCTGCTCACCCAGCCGTGGACCGGGCAGGCCGACCCCGTCGGGGTGGCCTTCGCCCTCGCGGCCGCGTGCTGCTGGGCGGCGTACATCCTGCTGACCCAGCGGGTCGGCGACCAGGTGCAGGGCCTGACCGGGCTCGGCGTCTCCATGCCGGTCGCCGCGCTCGTGGCCACGCTGACCGTCGGCCCGTCGGTGCTCGGCCGGATGACGCCGGAGCTGCTGCTCTACGGCCTCGGGCTCGCCGTGCTGCTGCCGGTCGTGCCCTTCAGCCTGGAGATGCTGGCGCTGCGCCGGCTGAGCACCGCCGCGTTCGGCACGCTGATGAGCCTCGAGCCCGGGTTCGCCATGCTGGTCGGGCTGGTCGTGCTCGCGCAGGTCCCCGGCCCCCTCGCGGTGCTCGGCATCGCGTGCGTGGTCGTCGCCGGGATCGGCGCGGAGCGCACCGGCGGCCGGTCAACGGAGGCCGAGGCGGACGAAGCCCTGGACGACGGAGCGCTGGACGACGAGGAACGGCACGACCAACGGCGTGACGTCGAGCAGCGCGACGGCCATGGTGGAGCCGTGGTCCGGACCGAGCTGCCCCTGCAGGTGGAGCGGCCCGATCGGTAGCGTCGTCTCGGCGTCGGTGCCCCAGGTGGTGAGGCTCAGGGCGCCGGCCGCCCGCGAGGCCGAGCACCCTGCGAACCTCGGGCCTTCCCCCGCAGGAGCGGCCCGGTATCGCGCCCTGGCTCCGGTCAGCCCGGCGTGCCGGGCTCGCGCGCCTCGGCTTCGCCGGCGTCGAGCCGGGCTCGCAGCAGCGGCCAGCTGAGCGCGAAGCCGGGGTGCAGCTCGAGCCGGTCGACCTCGTCGACGACGACCCAGGCGAGGGCCTCGGACTCCGCCTCCACCACCAGCTCGACGTCGCGGACGAGCTCGGCGAGCACCGTGGTGTAGCTCCAGCCGCCGCGGTCGTCCACGTGCGGCTCGCCGGTGATCCGGACCGCCTCGGCCGGCACCTCGGTCTCCTCGAAGGCCTCGCGCAGCGCCGCGGCGACGGCGTCCTCGTGGCTGTCGCGGGCGCCGCCCGGGATGCCCCACGTCCCGCCGTCGGCGGTCCAGCGCGCGCGGTGCTGCAGCAGCACCGACGGCGCTCCGGGACCGCGGCGGTCCACGACGAGCAGGCCCGCCGCGCCGAAGCGTCCCCAGTGCCGCCGGCCCTGGTGGTCGGCGACCCACCCGTTGCCGTCGTGGAGCATCAGCGCGCCCCCGGCCCGGCGGTCACGGTCGGCGTCACAGCGCCCCGACCAGCGTCTCCTGGGCGAAGCCGAGCCAGTCGTAGACGCTGACCATGTAGCTGCGCGGGTCGGACTCGTCCAGCTGCGCGAGCTCCTCGGCCGACTCGGTGTCGGTGATGCCGAGGCGCGTGGCCACCGCGAGCCGGACGCCGGCGAGGGTGCGCAGCCAGGCGTCCACGTGGTCGGCCGCGACCTTGAGGTCGACGCGGCCGTGGTCGGTCGCCGCGAGGTCGTCGAGCACCGCCCGGGCGTCGGCGACCTTGGTCGTGCGCAGCCCGCGCCCGGTGAAGCGCCGGAAGTCGGAGGAGGCGGCCGCGTCGTGCGGGTAGGCGTTCGGGAAGAGCCTGCGCAGCACCGGGTCGTCGGGGACCTCCGGGTCGTCGGGGTCCACGGCGAGATCGGCGGCCAGCGCCTCGAACGGGTCCGCGGCCGGGTCGAGCGGTGCGTAGCCCTCCGGCTCCCCGTCGGACACCAGCTCGACCACCTGGCGCACCAGCGAGGTCAGCAGCTCCACCTCGTACGCGCTCAGCGCGGTGGTCAGGACCCCGCGGCGCTTGACGAACTTCTTCATGGTGCGGTCCTCCTCGCGCCCGGGCTCCGCCTCGTGGTCCGGTCGTCCTCCCTCGCCCGCCCGGCCCTGGTCCCCGTCGGTGCTCGGCTCGCGGCGACGTGCACGCTCGCTCGGTGCTCCGCACCGGACCCGGCGCCGCCCTGGCCGACACCCGGAGGGAGCGCGTCCGCGTGGGCGCTCACTCGCCGGACTTGTCGAGGGTCGCCCACAGGCCGTACTCGTGCATCGCGGTCACGTCGCGCTCCATCGCCTCGCGGCTCCCGCTGGAGACGACCGCCTTGCCCTCGGTGTGGACCTGCATCATCAACCGCTCGGACTTGGCCTTGGCGTAGTGGAAGTAGGTGGAGAAGACGTGCGCCACGTACGACATCAGGTTGACGGGGTCGTCCCAGACGATGGTCACCCAGGGGACGTCGGAGCCGACCTCCTCGAGGGGTCGTTCCGCGACCGCCGTCCCCCCGGCCGGCGTCACGGTGGGCGCTCCGGTCTCCGACACGTCCTCCATCATCGCAGGGGTTGGCGGTTCGGACCGGTCACCGTCCCCGGGGGCAGCGGCGGGGCCCCTCGTACGCTGGCGCGCGTGATCGACGGTGGAGCGACGACCGGCCGGCAGTCGGGGCTGCAGGGCGAGGAGCGCCGCGCGCGCTTCGGGCCCCGCGAGGCTCCGACGACGGCCCTGCTGACCGACCAGTACGAGCTGACCATGCTCCGCTCGGCGCTGCGGGCGGGCACGGCGGAGCGGCACTCGGTCTTCGAGCTCTTCGGCCGGCGGCTGCCCGACGGGCGCCGGTTCGGCGTGGTCGCGGGCGTGGGCCGGGCGCTGCGGGCGCTGCGGAGCTTCCGCTTCGACGAGGAGTCGCTGGCCTTCCTGACCGAGGGCGGCATCGTCGACGGCGCGACGGCGCGCTGGCTCGCGGACTTCGAGTTCCGCGGCCGGGTCTGGGGCTACCCCGAGGGCGAGGTCTACTTCCCCGGCTCGCCGCTGCTGGTCGTCGAGGGCACCTTCGCCGAGTGCTGCGTCCTCGAGACGCTGCTGCTCAGCATCTACAACCACGACTCCGCCATCGCGTCCGCCGCGTCGCGGATGACCCTCGCGGCCGACGGCCGGCCCTGCGTGGAGATGGGCTCGCGCCGCACCCACGAGCTGTCGGCCGTCGCCGCCGCGCGCGCCGCCTACGTGGCGGGCTTCGACGCGACCTCCAACCTCGAGGCGGGCCGGCGCTACGGGGTGCCGACCACCGGCACGGCCGCGCACTCCTTCACGCTCCTGCACCACGACGAGCGCGAGGCCTTCACCGCGCAGCTGACCGCGCTCGGCGAGGCCACGACGCTGCTCGTCGACACCTACGACGTCGAGGCGGCGGTCCGCCTCGGCGTCGAGCTCACCCACGGCCGGCTCGGCGCCGTCCGGCTCGACTCCGGCGACCTGTCGGCCCTCGCCGTCCGGGTCCGGGCGCTGCTCGACTCCCTCGGCGCCCGGAGCACCCGCATCGTCGTCACGAGCGACCTCGACGAGCACGCGATCGCCTCGCTGTCGGGCGCCCCGGTCGACAGCTACGGCGTCGGCACGGCGCTGGTCACCGGCAGCGGGCACCCGACCTCCGGCTTCGTCTACAAGCTCGTCGCCCGCGCCGGCTCCGACGCCCCCGGCGCCCCGCTGGTACCCGTGGCGAAGAAGAGCCTCGACAAGGTGTCCGTCGGCGGCCGCAAGTACGCGCTGCGGCGCTTCGACGTCCACGGCGTGGCGGAGGCCGAGGAGATCGGCATCGGAGCCGCGCCGGAGGACGACGGCAACGACCGCGCGCTGCTCGTGCCGCTGGTCCGCGACGGCGAGATCGTCGGTGAGGAGCCGCTGGAGGCCGCCCGCGAGCGCCACCGCGCCGCGCGCGCCGAGCTGCCGCTCGAGGCCCGCAAGCTGTCGCGCGGTGAGCCCGTCATCCCCACGCACTTCGTCGGGGCGACCGCGCCGGCCGCCAACCCGTACGCCACGACGGGGGCCCGGCGATGAGCGCGTCGTCAGCGGCCGCGACCGGGCGCGGCGACCGGCGGGCGCTCGTCGTCGTCGACGTGCAGAACGACTTCTGCGAGGGCGGCTCGCTGGCGGTCGCCGGCGGGCTGTCGGTGGCCGCGCGGGTGAAGGAGCTGCTCGGCACCGACCACGGCTACGACCTCGTGGTCGCCACCCGAGACCACCACATCGACCCGGGCTCCCACTTCTCCGACCACCCGGACTTCGTCGACTCCTGGCCGCGGCACTGCGTGGCCGGCACCGACGGCGCGGAGCTGACCGCCCCGCTGGCACCCGACGACTTCGACGCGGTCTTCGACAAGGGCGAGTACGCGGCCGCGTACTCCGGCTTCGAGGGCCGCGACGCCGCCGGGACCGGGCTCGGCGACTGGCTCCGTGAGCACGGCGTCCGCCAGGTCGACGTCTGCGGCATCGCCACCGACTACTGCGTGCGGGCGACGGCGCTCGACGCCGCCGGCGAGGGCCTGTCCCCCACCGTCCTGGTCGGGCTCACCGCGGCCGTGGCGCCCGACCGCGTCGGGACGACCCTCGCCGACTGGGCGGCCGGCGGCGTGGCGGTCCGGGAGGGCTGAAGGGGTGACCGTTGCGCTGGCGGTCGCGCACGCCGAGGGGCGCGAGACGTTCGTGGCCGCCCTCGACGGGTTCCTGGCCGCGGTCTCCCCGCTCGACGACCACGACCTCCTGGCCGCGTCGCGCTGCTGGGGCTGGGCCGTCGTCGACGTCGTGGTGCACGTCCGCGCGGGTCTCGACGAGGTCGCCGCCGCCCTGCTGGCGGTCGGTGCGGCCGCGAGCCCGCCCGACCGGGACGCGGCCACCTACTGGTCCGACCCGGTCCAGGCGGCCGGCGCCGACGCCGACGACCCCGTCCCCGGGATCGTGGCCACGCGCCGGCTGGGCTCGGCGACCCGGCGACCGACCAGCGCCGTCGCGCCGCTGGCCACGGTCGCCGACGCGCTCCGGGCCGGTGTTGCGCGGATCGGGGACGGCACCCTCGCCTTCCAGGGCCACGTGCTCACCACCGGCGACTTCTTCGCCACCTGGGCGGTCGAGCTCGCCGTCCACCAGCTCGACCTCGGGCGCGACCTCACCGTCCCGCGGCCGGACCAAGGTTCGTCGAGGCTGGCCCGGCGCACCGTCGAGGCGCTGCTCGGTGCGCCCCTGCCCGTCGCCGACGACGCGGACGCGGTCCTGCTCGGCACCGGCCGCCGCACCGCCACCGAGCGGGAGCGCGCCCGCCTGGGTGCGTCCGTCGCGCTCCTGCCCGTGCTCTGACGCCCGACGCCATGGCGGCAGACTGTCGAGGCATGGACGTCTTCCGCGGTCTGCTGCACGACGCGTCGAGGGGCGCCGGGGCCGCCCACCGTGCCCTGCTCGCCCGAACCGACGGCTGGGCGGTCGGACCGCTGGTCGTCAGCGACGAACGCCTCTCCGGGCTCGATCCCGACGTCGCCGTGAGCGTGGTCACCAGCGGTGGTGCCGGGTCCGTCGCGGCGCTCCCCGGCCGCGCCGCCGACCTGCGTCTCGTCGCGGTCGAGACCGTGCTCCGCGACCTGGACGACCTGCCCGGCAACGCCGGGCGCGTCGTCGCGGCCGCCGCGGGGCTGCCCGACGGGGTCGACGTCTTCGTCGGGCTGCCCCCGGGCACCGGCCTGGTCGAGGCGGTGGAGCTGGTCGAGGCCGCCGGGCTGCTGGGCCGGATCTCGGTGGGACCGGGTGCGGCCTCACAGCTCTCGGCCCTCGTGGAGTCCGACCTGCCCTTCAAGGCCACCGGCCTGGGGCCGGACCCGCTCGGGCCGTACGGCCTGGTCGCGCTCCTGATGGCCGTCGAGGCCCTGGTCGACGGCGCGGACCCTGAGGACGCCGACGCCCTGCTGGCCGACGTCGACGAGCAGCGGGCCGTGGCGGGCCTCGGGGGCTGGGACACCGCGACCCAGGACCGCGTGCGGCGGCGCCTGCGGGCCGTCGACTGCACCGACCCCGCCGCGACCCTCAGCACTCTCGGCAGGGCAGGACTGCTCTGAGAGCGGCCCCGCCGGCGGGCGCACGAGGTCAGCGGAGGCGGACGACCTGCGTACGGGCGGCGAGGTCGTGCAGGCTCTGGCGCCTGGGGTGCCAGAGCGGCAGCAGCACGTCGGCCACGGTCAGGATGCGCAGGCTGAGGGCACCGGGCAGCACCCACAGGAGGGCGCGGACGACGACGCAGGACCAGGCGAGCCGAGCACGCGAGCGGCCCTCGTCCACGGGGACGACGCGCAGCCCGCAGGCCATCATGCCGAGCGTCGCGGCCCGGCCGCGCAGCAGCGGCACGTGGTAGGCCATCCCGATCGTGAAGGTCACGAGCATGATCAGGAGCTGGTCGGTCCCGGTGATCATGGCGGCGAAGTTCGGCGTCGGGGGCGGCGTGGTCGAGCCCGCCTGGGCCGCCCGGTAGGCCTCGCCCCAGTAGGTGCCGACCGCGGAGACGATCTCGCGGTAGAACGGCAGCGTCAGCACCAACGAGACGCCGCCGACCAGCACCGCGTCCATCAGCCCGGCGAGCGCGCGCCACCACCAGCCGGCCAGCGGGACGCCGTCGGCCGTGGTCGCTGCCTGCCGGGAGACCCCGGTCGCCCGCCCCCCGTACGCGGCGGCAGGAGGGACCCCGTAGGGCCCCGGGCCGACCCCCGCGGGACGCGCCGACGGCCGGGACGCGGCGAGCTCGGCCTCACGGGTGTTGCGCGACCACTGCCAGCCGTCCCAGTAGCGCTCGCGGGCGGCGTCCAGGGGGTCGGGGTACCAGCCTCCCGGCGCTGCGTGCCGCCCCGGAGGGGCCGGGGGCGAGCCGACCGGGATGTCTGACATGCCCTCCAGCCTAGTTCTGCGGGCTGTGGGACCGATTCCAACCAGGCGGGCACGATCTCAGGCGCCGAAGCGCGGTCGTATCGATCCGATAACAAAGACTCGGGCAACACGCGCAGAAGACTGGTCACGGCCGCCCAGCTTCCGATATACCTGTGCCATCAAGGGCAGCCGGCAACGGCCTGCGGAGCGACGTGTGCTGATCAGCGACCGATCAGGCCGTGGACGAGGGGGTTCGGGCGCCACCGCGCCTGCCCTCTCGCGCCGGCCTCGACGCCGGCGGCCTCCTGCTCCGACGGTCGAGCGGGTGGCCCCTCCGCACCGGAGCAGCGCGCTGACTCCCTGCGGTCCCCGTCCGGAGTCAGAGAGGGATCTTCCATGCGATTGACGTCCAAGCTGGTGGCCGCCGTCGGCCTGTCCACCGTGCTCGCCGCGACCGCTGCCTGCAGCGGAGCCGGTGGTGCCGGCGGGGGCAGCAACGGCGGTGGGGGCGGCGACAACTCCATCAACGTGCTGATGGTCAACAACCCGCAGATGCTCGCCCTGCAGAAGCACATCGGCGAGTTCACCAAGGAGTCCGGCATCACGGTGAACTTCACCGTCAAGCCCGAGAACGACATGCGCAACCAGGCCGCGCAGGAGTTCGCCAACCAGTCCGGCCAGTTCGACGTGGCGACGCTGTCGAACTTCGAGATCCCGTTCTACTCCAAGAACGGCTGGCTGACGTCCATGGACGACATCCCCGCGTACAAGAGCGACACGGCCTTCAACCAGGCCGACATCTTCCCGTCGATGACGAACTCGCTGAAGGGTCCGGACGGCAAGCTCTACGGCGAGCCCTTCTACGGCGAGTCGTCGTTCCTGATGTACCGCAAGGACATCGCCGACAAGGTGGGCGTCAAGTTCAACGAGACCCCGACCTGGGACGAGGTCGCGGCCGCCGCCGCCAAGATGGACGGCGCCGAGTCGGGCATGAAGGGCATCTGCCTGCGCGGCCTGCCCGGCTGGGGCGAGGTCTTCGCCCCGCTGACCACCGTCGTCAACACCTTCGGCGGCACCTGGTTCGACAAGGACTGGAACGCGCAGGTCAACGCGCAGCCGTTCAAGGACGCGACGACCTTCTACACCGACCTGGTCAAGGCCCACGGCGAGGCCGGTGCGGCGCAGGCCGGCTTCGCCGAGTGCCTGACCGCGACCACCCAGAGCAAGGTCGCCATGTGGTACGACGCGACCTCCGCCGCGGGCTCGCTCGAGGCTCCCGACTCCCCGGTCAAGGGCAAGATGGCCTACGTCCAGGCCCCGGTCAAGGAGACCAAGGCCTCCGGGTGGCTGTACGCCTGGTCGTGGGCGATCGAGAAGAAGAGCCAGAAGGCCGACAACGCCTGGAAGTTCATCTCCTGGGCGTCCTCGCAGAAGTACGAGGAGCTCGTGGGTGCGCAGGACGGCTGGGCGACCGTGCCGGCCGGCAAGCGTGAGTCGACCTACAAGAACCCGGAGTACGTCAAGGCCGCCTCGGCGTTCGCCGAGCCGACCCGCAAGGCGATCGAGGCCGCCGACCCGACCAACCCGGGTGTGCAGCCGCGCCCGACCGTCGGCATCCAGTTCGTCGACATCCCCGAGTTCACCGACTTCGCCACCAAGATCTCCCAGGACGTGTCCTCGGTGATCGCGGGCAAGAAGACCGTGGACGAGGCGCTCAACAACGGCCAGAAGCTCGCGCAGGCCGCGGGCGACAAGTACAAGGGCAAGTAGCACCCTTCGAGGCCGGGTCGTGCTGGCGCTGGTCCCGTCCAGCGGCAGCACGGCCCGGCCTCGAGCCGTCCTCCCGTCCCCAGCAGCGCACCGCCGGGCCGAGCAGGCCCACCACCCAGCACCACGAACCCACCGCGAGGAGAAGCGCATGGCCACCGCCACCGCCAGCCCGCCCACCCGGGCGGACTCGGGCCAGCCGAGGAAGGCACCCCAGCCGAGCTTCGCCGAGCGCTGGGGCGACAAGAAGGGCTGGGCCCGGCGGGTGCCGCTGCTGCCGGCCCTCGTGTTCGTCGTGATCATGACCCAGCTGCCGTTCCTCGCGACGATCATCGTGTCGTTCACGAACTGGAACGCGAACTACCCCGACGAGATCGCCTTCGGCACGCTGCAGAACTTCAAGACGGTCTTCACCGACGCCGGCCTGCGCCAGAGCGTGCTGTTCACCATCCTGCTGACCGTGACGGTGGTGCTGGTCTCGCTCGCCTTCGGGCTCGGCATCGCGCTGCTGCTCAACCGGAACTTCATCGGCCGCGGTGCCGTGCGCACCATGATGATCGCGCCGTTCCTCGTGGTGCCCGTCGCCGCGGCGCTGCTGTGGAAGCACGCCATGTACAACCCCGAGTACGGCCTGTTCAACGGCCTGCTCACCCAGGTCTTCGGCGCCGGCGCCCCGCAGCCGGACTGGATCACCGACTTCCCCCGCCTCGCGATCATGGGCGAGCTGATCTGGCAGTGGACGCCGTTCATGACCCTGATCCTGCTGGCCGGCCTGCAGTCGCGCCCCGGCGACGTGATGGAGGCCGCGCAGGTCGACGGCGCCGGCACCTGGCAGACCTTCGTCAACATGACCATGCCGCACATGCGCCGCTACCTCGAGCTGGCCGGCCTGCTCGGCACGATCTACATCATCCAGCAGTTCGACTCGGTCTTCACCCTCACCGCGGGCGCGTACGGCACGGCCAACCTGCCCTACACGATCTACCAGACCCTCTACAACGCCCAGGACTACGGCCTCGCGTCGGCCCAGGGCGTCATCGTCGTGATCGGCACGATCATCGTCGCGACCTTCGCCCTGCGCACCGTGTCCAGCCTGTTCGAGGAAGGGAACTGACGATGACGACCGCACTCGCCTCCGCCCCGTCGCAGCTCGCCGCCACCCGGCGCGCCTCCAACGCCCGCAACCGCCGCCACGGCGGCCGCGGCGCGAACATCGCGCTCGGCCTGCTCGCCTGGGTGATCGGGATCCTCTTCGTCTTCCCCGTCGTGTGGATGGTCCTGACCAGCCTCCACTCCGAGGTCAACGCCGCGACGAACCCGCCGAGCTTCTTCGCCCCGCTCACCCTCGACGGCTACCGCGAGTTCTTCGGCGCGTCGTCCGGCGCCAGCCCCTGGCCCCCGCTGATCAACTCCGCGACCGCCTCGATCGTCTCCACGATCGTGGTGATCCTGCTGGCCATCCCGGCGGCGTACGCGCTGAGCGTCAAGCCGGTCCAGAAGTGGACCGACGTGATGTTCTTCTTCCTCTCGACCAAGTTCCTGCCCGCGGTGGCCGGCCTGCTGCCGCTCTACATCATCGCCAAGACCCTCGGGCTGCTCGACAACATCAACTTCATCGTCATCCTCTACACGGCGATGAACCTGCCGATCGCGGTGTGGATGCTGCGCTCGTTCCTGGCCGACATCCCCGTCGAGCTCTTCGAGGCCGCGGCCATCGACGGCGCCGGGCTGCTGCGCACCCTGCGCAGCATCATCGTCCCGATCATCTCCCCCGGGATCGCGGCCACCGCGCTGATCTGCTTCATCTTCAGCTGGAACGAGCTGCTGCTGGCCAACACCCTGACCAGCATCGTGGCGCAGACGGCGCCGGTCTTCCTGACCAGCTTCGTCACCTCGCAGGGCCTGTTCCTGGCCAAGGTCTGCGCCGCCGCCACGGCCGTCTCGCTGCCCGTGCTGATCGCCGGCTTCGCCGCCCAGGACAAGCTCGTGCAGGGCCTCTCGCTCGGCGCCGTCAAGTGAGCCGGGAGACTGGGCCGGTGAAGCTCAACGCCGATTCCCTCGGATCCCTCGACGTCGAGGTGCCGTCCTACGACCGCAGCCAGGTCACGACCGGCATCGTCCACTTCGGCGTGGGCGGCTTCCACCGCGCGCACCAGGCGATGTACCTGGACCGGCTGATGAACGAGGGCAAGGCCCTCGACATGGGCATCTGCGGGGTGGGCGTCATGCCCTTCGACCTCAAGATGCGCGACGCGCTGGTCTCCCAGGACTGCCTCTACACCCTCGTGCTCAAGGACGCCGACGGCACCTGGACGCCGCGGGTGATCGGCTCGATCGTGGAGTACCTGTACGCCCCCGACGACCCCGAGGCCGTGATCGAGAAGATGGCCGACCCGGCCACCCGGATCGTCTCGCTGACCGTGACCGAGGGCGGCTACAACTTCTCCCCCGTCACCGGGAAGTTCGACGCGACGAACCCCAAGGTCGTCGCGGACCTGCAGCCCGGGGCCGCCCCGCAGACCGTCTTCGGCCTGGTCACCGAGGCGCTGCTGCGCCGCCGCGACCGCGGTGTCGTGCCGTTCACGATCATGTCCTGCGACAACATCCAGGGCAACGGCCACATCGCCGCCGAGGTCTTCACCGCGTACGCGCGGTTGAAGGGCGAGGCCTCCGGCGACGCCGGCCTGGCCGACTGGGTCGCCGAGCACGTCGCCTTCCCCAACTCGATGGTCGACCGGATCACGCCGGTCACCACCGACGAGGACCGGGCCCAGGTCGCCGAGCGCTTCGGCATCACCGACGCCTGGCCGGTGGTCTGCGAGCCCTTCACGCAGTGGGTGCTCGAGGAGCGCTTCACCGACGGCCGCCCGCCGTACGAGGAGGTCGGCGTCGAGGTCGTGCCCGACGTCGAGCCGTACGAGCTCGATGAAGCTGCGGCTGCTCAACGCCAGTCACCAGGGGCTGTGCTACTTCGGCTACCTCGCCGGCTACCGGCTCGTGCACGAGGTCTGCCAGGACCCGCTGTTCGCGACCTTCCTGCTCGACTACATGCAGGAGGCGACCCCCACCCTGCAGCCGGTGCCCGGCATCGACCTCGACGCCTACAAGCCGCAGCTCATCGAGCGGTTCAGCAACGCCGGCGTCCGCGACACCGTCGCGCGGCTCTGCGCCGAGAGCTCGGACCGCATCCCCAAGTGGCTCGTGCCCGTGATCAAGGAGAACGTCGCGGCCGGCCGCGACGTCACCTACGCGGCGGCGATCGTGGCCAGCTGGGCGCGCTACGACGAGGCCGTCGACGAGCAGGGCGAGCCGATCGAGGTCGTCGACCAGCTGGCCGACCAGCTCAAGACGATCGCCGCGCGGCAGCACGACGAGCCGCTGGCCTTCGTGCAGAACACCGACCTGTTCGGCGACCTCGCCCAGCACGAGGAGTTCACGAGGCCCTACCTCGCCACGCTCGCCTCGCTCCACGAGCGCGGTTCACGGGCGACGCTGGAAGACCTGGTCAGGCGACCGGTCTGAGATTCAGCCGTGGTCCCCCCACGGAAGCATCGAGGAACCAGGCACGGTCGGAGACAGGCGACGCGTCGGACGGGCCGCGCCCTCGCCACGCCGAGAGCGAGGGCGCGACGTGCAGTCGCCGCGTGATCCCGTCAGCGCCGGAGCCGCCGGCGTGCGCGGAAGTAGAGGAGCGGTCCCACCAGAAAGCCCTTCAGCTCTGCCCGGCTCAGCTCCGTCGGGAAGGCGTTGCTGCGGCCGGCGTTCTTCTCTGAATCCTGGTCGAGGAGCTTGCGCAGACCCGCCGGGACCATGCGGCTGATCTGCAGCGCACGTCGTGGCCGGACGGCGTGCTTCGCGATCACTGCAGCCATGCCGCTCCCGTAGCCATACATCTGTTGGCGGAGCGCTGTCATGTCCCGGCGCGCATGGTGCCGGACGAGCGCCCTCGGCTCGTACACCAGCACCTTCTGGTCGAGCATCACCGACAGGAAGGCATCGAGGTCCTCGCCGCCTCTGGAGAGACTGCCGGCACCGAGCGCTTCGTCGAACAGCGGCTGCGAAACCAGCCAGTCACGACGAAAGGCCATGTTGTTCCCGGAACCGTAGACGCCTGCGGAATAAGGGAAGAGTGGGCCGTGAGTTCCCGGTTGCCCGGTCGTCGCCAGCTCGGGGGGTATCGGCCCTGCGCACCACAGCGTGCGATCGAAGCCCTTGTCGAATGCCCCGAACTCCTCGAACCATAGTTGAGCAGGGGTCGCCAGCTCGGCCGGAAGAACCAGACCGGTCGTGCATACCACGGTCCGGTGGATCGCGAAGGGCCCGACCAGGCGAGCGACCCAGTCACGCTCGGCGTAGGCGTCGTCGTCGGTGAAGGCCACAATCGCGCCACGGGCGGCCCGCACTCCCGCGTTGCGCGCTGCGGAGAGACCTCGGCGTGGCTCGTCGACGATCCGTAGTCGTGAATCGACGACGTCTGCCAGCAGCCGGCGTGCCTTGCCCACGGAGGGTTGATTGTCCACCACGACGAGCTCGAGATCGACGCTGGTCTGAGCCAGGATTGACGCCACGGTCGCCTGCAGCCGAGGGTCCTCCCCCAGCGTGCAGACCACAACGGTCACGAGGTCCTGCAACGGCTCCGGGACGTCACGGCACGTCAGATCCGGGCTCGTGACGTCCGCGATCTTGGGGTTTGTGAGCCCGTCCCCGCGAAGGTGCAGCAGGACTGCGGCCCGGAACTCAGTGAGCGCACGGGCTCGCAGGTCAGCCTCCGGCGGACCTCCCTCAAGCAGATCGAGGACGCCCAACGGCACCCCGTGCAGGGTCACCAGCAACGAGATCTGACCAGACGCGTTTGTGCTTGGCGCGGGCACCGAGTCCGAGAGCTCAAGAGTTCCAACCGGGATGAGCGAGAAGTGGTCATCGAGGTTCTGGTGGCTCGCCGACATCACGCCTCATGCTCCCACGCCACACCCGCGAGGAGGGCCGACATCGTGCTCGTTCAAGAAAGCCATCTCTTGTTCTGGCTGCCGCTGCTCGACGCATTGCATCAAGCCGAGCCGCTCAGCGACGCCACACACGGACGTAATCCACCTTCAGGTCCGCTGGCACTGTCTGCCCGGTCCGGGCCGCGGCCAGGTCGAGGACCAGGTAGTGGGGTGCGCCGCTCACAGGGCCCCCAACCGTCCCAATTTCCAGGCCGTCGTAGTAGTACGTGACCCGGCCTGGCTCCCACACCGAGGTGAAGGTGTGCCAGCCTCCACGTGCTCCATCGACCCATCGATGAGCCTCGCCGGAGCCGGAGTGGTAATGCGCGCCAAGGCGACCGTCGATGACCTCCATCACGTCGTTCTCGCCATCGCCAGGCCAGTGCTCGCCGTTGGTCCAGAAGGCGGGCCAGTTGACTAGTCGGTCGTTCGAGTCAGAGGGCAGGAGCACGCGGCTCTCGACGGCGCCGTAGCGAAACGTGTAGGCGCCGAACGTCGACACCAAGCCCGACACATGGCTCCGCTGCCGGCCGCCACACCATGTCGACTGCTTTCTCAGCGCCAGCGTCAACGTGCCGTCTCCTGGCAGACGCACCTGGGACGGGGCGTAGCACTGGTCCTCACTGGCGTTGACCGGCTGCGTCACGCCTGCTCCGAACCATCCCGTCGACCAGCGCGCGTCGAGCGCTGGACGGTCGAAGTCGTCCGAGAAGTCGAGTTGCCACGCTCCCCCGACCCCGCGGGGCGCCGTTGGCGACGTCAGACCCGTCGCCCTAATGACGATGGTCTTGTCGCCGAGGTTGACCCAGCCGGCGTCGACCAGGACGCACGCGAACACGCGGTAGGTACCCGGTGCCAGCACCTTGGTGTCGGGTACTGATTGCGTGCCTCGGCTCGTGATGCTTGCGGGCACCTTCCAGAAGTCGAGGTTACGACCAGCGCGGTCTCGCATGCAGACGCCGAAGTAGCGGGCTTCGACGTTGGCACTGGCCCGCACCGTCGAACGGGCCGACACTGCAGCACCCGAGACGGAGACCGTCAGATCGACCAGTGACAGCCGTCCCCCGGCGGCGGCTGCACCGGGAGCACTCGTCACGGCTAGCAGCAGGAGGCCGATGACAAGAGCGACGACTCGACGCGGGGCGAGGGCGCAGACGTTCACCAAGGACCCTTCGGGGAAGAGCCAGCGCCTCGACCGTGTGTGGCCTGCGCTGGCGGAACCGTCCCCCGAACAGGACTTGGGATATCACGTCAATCGCTTCTCTGTCAATCGGTCGACTCGGGCAAGGATCCTGCCTGTCGTCGAAACCGGAGCAGGCGCAGGGCCTCCTCACGGGCAGCCGGCACCGTCAGGAGCGCGAGCAGCGACCACGCCACGGTGGTCACGAGGAGGCTGAGCAGCAGTGCCGGCCACGTCTCCCGGTTGAGTACCAGAGCACCGAGAGATCCTGACGCCAGTCCGACCAGGAGGGCGAGCAGGGCCGGTTTGAGGAGGTTCCGAAACCGTTCACCACTGGCTCGGGCGCCATGATGCAGCAGGAATGCTGAGCCTCCGAGGGCAGGTATGGCGACCGCCACGCAGGTGCCCTCGATCCCGAACCACCGCGTGGCCGGATAGACGCAGGCGAGCAGCGCGACCAGTTGGAAAAACTGGATCCGACGTTGAATGGTTGCCCTTCCCGTCACCAGGAGGACCGGAACACTGGTCGCGCCGACCACGCCCAGGTACGAGAAGACGGTCAGCAGGCGCAGTACCGAGCCGGCGTCGTCCCACCGGTCCCCGAAGACCACACGGACCGCCGACAGCCCGGCGAGGGCAAGAAACCCCAGCGGCAACATCGCCACAGTCATCGTCACGCTGGCCGACTGCTGATGAACCCGGGCGAGGGACTCGCCCGCCGCCTTCACCCGCGCGAATACCGGGACCAGGGTCCTCGTGCTGGTCATGCTCAGCAAGAAATAAGCAATCAGTGCGAGGTTGTAGGCGAAGCTGTAGTTGCCGAGGGAGGCCGGCCCGAGGACGGCACCCACGACGAAGTTGTCGACGTTGCCGTAGATGGTGAAGAGAACCGTGGTGACCAGCACGACCCGCCCGAAGCGCCAAAGGTCCGCGGCTTCCCCTCGGTGGAGCGCCACCCGTAGGCTCGGACGGCCCAGGAGCACCAGGGCCGAGAGCCGCATGGCCTGCTGAACGACGGACTGAGCGACCAGGGCGACGGGGCCCGCTCCAGCGAGAGCCAGACCGACCCCGGTGACGACAGCCGCGATGCTGCCGATGACCTGAGCGCTCGCGGTCGTGGTGTAGCGGAACTCGCGATCCAGCCGAGCGGCCAGCACCTCGGCGAGCTGGAGGAGCGGGAGCGACAGTGCGACCAGCCGCACCAGCCCGGCAGCCTCTGGTGCTTGCATCAGCCCGCCGAACGGCACACTCACGGCAACCAGGAGTGCAGCTGCCGCAGACCCGGAGACCAAGGCGAGACCGACTGCCGTGCGGTCGCGACGTTCGTCGGCTCCAAGCGTCTGCAGAGCCTGTCCTAGGCCCGCGTAGCTGAGACTGTGGCCGATCTGCACGGCCAGGAAGGCCACAGCTGCCAGACCGAAGTCGGCCGGCGACAGCAGCCCAGCGAGCAACGTGAAGCAGACGACCTGAGCGAGACGTTGGCTCGCCTCGCCAGCGAAGGTGAGGAGACCGCCGCGGGCGGCCCGGCGGCTGAGCGATCCGGCGACGGCCTCAGTGTCAGCGGCTGGGCCATCAGCCATGCCGGCGGGAACTGTCATTTGAGGAGCTCGTAGATCCGGGTGGTGTCATTCTGGTAAAAGACCCGGAAACGGCCTGACTCCAGCAGTGCCCTCTCGAGCTCGCGGAGGTCGGTCGTGCTGCTCACCCCGTAGGTGGTCGCGAAGGACTCCTGGGTCTTGCTGAACACGACGTACCCCCGATCGGAGTACTGGCGGATCTGGTCGACGACGGCTGGCACGTCGCTCGGCCCGAGGGGTCGCCGCTGGCGAGACTCATCGGCGAGGAAGTTCGGGTCCTTGTCACTCAACGGGCCGGCGAAAAGCGGGTAACGCTCGTTCAGGCGGATCGGGAAGCCAGGCGCCGACAGCAGCACGACGGATCCGCTAACCCCGTTCTCGTAGAGGTATTCCGCCGCCTGCACCTCGCTCGCCGGCACGATGTTGAGCTCCTCCTGGCCGAAGTACGCGGGCAGGAAAAGGGCCGTCATCACTACGGCAAGTGTGGAGAAAGCGACCACGGAGCGCCGACGTGCGGTGCCGAGAACCCAGCCGGTGATGAGGATGGCCGCCCAGGGGGCGCTGAACAGAATCACCCGGAGAGCGCCCTCGCCGCCGTAGCTCTGACCGAACAGCAGCAGAACCGGCGCAAGCATGCAGGCCGTCGCCACCAGCAGGACGCGGATGCCTCGTCGCCAGGCGAGGACGAGCCCGCCAAGTCCGGAGAGGAACAAAACCGCCGAGAGGGATTCACCGGCGCGGGCGGCGAGCACCTTTCCGGGCAGGGAATGCTCGTTCGGAACACTCGGGTGGGCGTTGTTGAAGACGTCGAAGCCCGAGAAGATACCGAAGGTGTTCAGGATGTAGTCCAGATTGGGAATGAGGTACGCCACCGCCGTCGCGCCAAGGACCAACGGCAGCCACCACGGCCGGACGAATCCGGTGACGGTCAGGACGCTGATTGTGATGACGACGAGGTACGGGGTCAGTTGGTGGCTAGGCACGATCGCCGCGAAGAGCACGACGACGACGACGAGCGCGGCGCCCCGGCGCCACTGTCGCGATGCTGGCGGGACGAGGGGCGGCGGATCCACCGCTCGTGACGGAGGCGTGCGGGTCAGCCTCGCGAGAAGTGCCATTCGACGTGGCCCGGGCTCCTCGCCGAACTCGCGCAGAACGATCCACAGCACGCCCAGACCGAGCGCGAGAGCCAGTGGCTGCGGGGCGAAGTAATCCTGGCCAACCCAGTTGATGACGCTGAACAGCGAGCCGGCCAGCCACGCCTTGCTCCGGTCGCGGTGCACTTCTCGAGCGATGGCGACGACCAACAAGGTTTGGACGAGGACGAACAGCGGGCCGCAAAAAGACGCGTAGGACGTAGGTTCCGGTCGACCGGCCAATGTCCCGTAGAGCGCGGCGAGAGCGAAGAAACCCGGCCAGCGGTGATAGATGTCGATTTGGGGATCGACGACTCCGAAGACCTCGATGAACCGCGTCACACCGAGGTGCTTGTAAGACCATGTGTAACGCGGGGTGGCCGACAGCAACGGGACGGTTCCGTACAGGACGAGCACGAGCGCGACGAGCTGGCCGGCTGCGAGCCACCACGGCACGCGAGGAACCAGACCAGCTGCGAGGGAACCACCGAGCAGCACCACGAGCCCGAGGTACCAGGTGAGCGGGAGGGCCGGTATCAGCCCGAACTGTCCGAGGTCATTGACATCGGCGCCTGGCAAGGACAGCAGGCAGAGCAAGGTACCGACCACTCCCGCAGCAGCCAGCAGCATGACCGTCTGTCGCCCAGAACGAGCCGCAGGGACGTCTTGCACTCGCAGGCCACTGGTCCGCGCCTGCCCGCTCACTGCTCGTCCGCCCTGCGGGCAGACTCAGCGCTGCGCGATCTCAAGGCGCTGACAAGGAGGACGGTAGCGGCCACCAAACCCACGACCCCCAGCTGCAGCATCGGGTGCCAGGCGCCGCACCACAGCAGCACGAGCGCCACCAGCGTCTGGACAGCGAGGCTCAGCAGGACGGAGAGCACGACCCAGCTCAGCACCGAGTCCACTCGGAGCGCCACCATCGTTGCCGCGCCCGGCAGCACGAGAAAGGCTGGCAGCACGAGCAGCGGTCGCACCGGTTGTAGAGCCGGCAGCAGCACCGCGGCCAACGCGACGAGTCCGAGGACGACCGCGGTCTTTTCCAAGCGGCGCCGCTCAGCCGGCTGCATCGGACCTGATCCCGCCTCCTCTGCACCTGGGACGCACTGATCAGTCATCAGTCGCAGCGCGTCCGTGGCTCTTCCGATCAGCCGCTACAGAGGTCGATTCGCCCGGCAGGTGCACGACGAGCCTTGGACCGGCATGGAGACGAGCGGATTCGAACGCCCCTCGGCCCAGCAGCCGACCCCGCGCGTATCCCACCGTCGTGGCGGCGAGCGCGAGCACGATTGCCGCTGCGCCGGCCAGTTCAGCCCCAATGCTGGCCCGGGGGCGCGCCGTGCCTCTGATCTGCCTGAGGACGCCCGCCGGCAAGATCGAGGCGACGTAGCCGCGCTCGGTCGACAATGCTGCGCCGGGCCCCACGATCGTCGCCACGGCCGCCTTCGAGATCCCCTCGGCCGCGGAGCGACGGACCAAGTACTTCCAGGTCAGTCGATCTGAACTGACCGTGTGGTGGACCACCGCTGCGGGCTCGAAGAGGATCGTCGAATCCGGGAAGCCGCTAGAGGCGCGGATGCACAGCTCCGTCTCCTCGCACCCCAAAGGGGTTCGGCCGACGCGGCCGAGATCTTCGTTGAAGCCGCCTACCGCAGCGAAGACAGCAGTGCGTAGAGACATGTTGCAGCCCATCAGATTGCGGATCGGCCCGAGCGACGTTGGCTGACCCTGATAGGTGCAGCCCACCACCCAGTCCAGCTCCCCACGAGTTCCGGCGGCCGGTGCGGGCAACGTGGCTGGACGGGTCGCTCCAGAGGGCCAGCTCGGGATGGCCGAACCCCCGACGGCTAGCACGGCCTCGTCTTCGTAAGGAGCGACAAGTCGAGACAGCCAGCCCGGCTCGGCCGCGGCATCGTCGTCGAGGAACACGACGATCTCGGTCCTGACGACCTCGAGACCACTGTTACGTGCTCCGGCTAGGCCCTGCTTTCGATGGTTAGGGACGACTTGAAGACTTCGGTGGAGAACGACAAGCTCTTCGCGGGCCCTCCTCAGCAGCACGTCGTTGTGGTCGACGACGAGCAGAAGCTCATCAGGCGGGGGATCCTGCGCCGCCGCCGAAGCGACCGCGTTCGACAACTCGGTCCACCGCTCAAGTGTGTACGCACAGATGACGACGGCAGTGGTGGGGCGGGTCATGCCAATCCCTTGGGTCTGGGCGCCGACTGTGCGGCGACGTTGGCTGAGGTGACGGGCCAAGCGCTGTGGCCCCCCGTCGACATCACCACCGTGATGCTACCGAACAAGCCCTCGTACCGTTCCCGATCTGGGCCGAGGCTCGGTCGGGTTGAGCGCCGAAGTCGTTCGAGCAGCGACAGGAAGACGCGCTCCCCGACGGAGTCGCTGCTCGGCTGCAGGACTTCATTGCCGAGGGCCAAGCGTGTCCTTGCGGAGCGGAACGCCCCTCGGTGCCCCGGGCTCGATCGAACGGAACCTCGTAGCCCGTACGAACGATGGCGCCGTCGAGTCGCCGCTCGTCCGGCCAGTAGAACCGGACGGCGTGTCGTCGGCAGTCCGACTCCGGTTCTTCGACACGGTCCATCTCCATTCAATCCAAGTGCCACCAAGCAATGCGACGCACTTCAGAAGTAAGCGCGCTGAGCGCCGCCTACTGCTTGTGAGGAAGGTCCGGCTCAGCCGGCAACTCGCGGCGCCCCGCCTCCTCCGGCATCGACTCAAGCCCGAACACGTCAGCAATGACGCGGTCGGTCGCCGAGCCGTCCTCATGAGGGCAATTCTCGGCGAACCAATCAGAGTAGTCCTCACTCGGCGCGCTGAGCGCTTCCAGCAATTCGCCCACGGTTTGTACGACTTTCCCTGGCATATCATGTTCGATATCAACGTATAATCCGCGGACTTGGTCCCGATACTGCTCCAGGTCGTAACAGAAGAAGTACATCGGTCGCTCCATTACCGCGAAGTCGTAGAAGATTGACGAGTAGTCAGTCACCAGAACATCGGTCACGAGCAGCAGGTCCGCTACATCGCTGTGCAGAGACACGTTGACTACCCGCTCCGCCGCAGGGTGGTAAGCAGCAAGCTGCTCGTCGTTCGGATGAGCACGGATCAGGAGCCAGTCAGCAGGCCCCAGTCCTCGAACCAAGGCGTCCACCTGGTCTATCAGCGTCACCCCAGATTCGGTCGCGTCACGCCACGTGGGCGCGTACAGGATGAGGCGGCCTTCCTCGGGCACTCCCAGCTCATCCCTCAGGCCCTTATGCGTGCCTCCCACCACCTGACGCACGAGTTGGTCCAGCCGCGGGCTACCCACTTCGATTACCCGCCCTTGGTACCGGAAAGCGGCGGGCAGGTGACGCGTTGCGGCCGCGTTCGACGTGAGCAACAGGTCCCACTGCTTGACGTCGCGGGCGAACCGTCGAAGATACCGACGACCTCCGGCGAAGCGCGGATCTTCGATGTCCCAACCGACCTTCTTGAAGGCACCTGAGCCGTGCCAGGTCTGCACGTACTGACACCAGGAAGGTTTGCGCCAGAAGAAAGGCATGGCGTTGTTCGCGAAGACGTACGAGGCTCGTAGAAGGTAGTAGAGGTGCCGGAGTCCGAACGGGCGAACTGCTGTCACGTCTTGCGGCGCGCCCACTCCACTCTTGAGCACCCACACCCGGTGCAGCTCGGGCATGACCTCGCCGAGCCTCTCCGAAATCGCGCCAGGGTTGTCTCCGTACCTGCCGCGCCACGTGTCGAAGAGCACGATCTTTCGCTCGCGCCAACGCGCACGAGCACCGCTGCGTCTCCGTCTCGACCGCCCCCGGATGCGCGCCGCCGTGAACGAATGCTCCTGGACGGAACTCGCAGTCCACCCTTTGTTCGCGTCGACACCCAACGCCGAGCTCGACGGCTTTTGGTTGTCCTGCTCGAGAGGATTCTTAATCAAATGTCCTGGAACGAGAGAAGAGATCGTAGGCAAGCCTGGTCGGCCATCGTTCATGGGCAGCTGCCGAACTGTGCTCGACGAGGACCTACGACGGGTGCGGGTCGAGCATGTGACGTCGAGCCGGCTCGATGAGGTCACGCCCGAAAGGACGCGCAGGCCTATCCGGCGCTCAAGGGTTCATGCGTAGGCCGGAAGGGCCACCGTTTGACCCTCGGTCTGGATCGTCATGGCGTCCTGCGCGACCGGCGCCCCGCCCACGATCAGGTCGACGCGAGGGTGCAGGTAGTTGCGGGCGTCCTCGATGCTCGTGACGTCCGGAAGCACCCGCCGGCCGCGTCGCATGCGCCGGTGCTCGGCACCGATGGTGCGCAGGACGCGGAAGCCGTCGGAGAAGGTCCGCAGGTTCGACTCGCCGTGGATGCGCGAGAGCTCGACGCTCGCAACTTCGGTGATCTTCACCTTGGCCGCAGCCATGCGGCAGTTGATCACGGTCTCGATCTCGAAGCCGTCGCCCCAAAGCATTCCCGACTCGGGCGCGGGCAGGTCGAGGCCGGGGAGGTTGAGCACCGGGACCAGGTCACGCCAGAAGGCGTTGTAGCCGTAGCAGAGGTCGGAGAAGCGGGTGCGGAAGGCGAGGTTGGCCACCAGGTTCAGACCACCGTTGCCCAGCGAGCGCAGCCCCGTGATGTCCTCGCTGCCACCGCCCGCAGCGAAGCGCGAGCCCTTGGCGAAGTCCGCGCCGTCCTTCAACGCCTGGACGAACGCCGGGATTTCCTCCGGGTCGGCCGAGCCGTCCGCGTCGAACATGACGATGATGTCACCGGTGGCCGCGAGGAAGCCCGCTGCCAGCGCGTTGCCCTTGCCCTTGCGAGTCTGCCTGACGACGCGGATGTCCGGCATCACCTCGCGCGCCGCCTCGACGGTGCCGTCGACCGAGTGCCCGTCCACGAGGATCACCTCGTGGACCTCGGGCAGGCGCGGAAGCACCTCACGGAGGTTGGCTGCCTCGTTCTTGGCCGGCACGACGATGGTGACGGTCGGCGCGAGCGTGTTACGTCGGAACATAAGAAATCTCCCCCGAGATGGTCTGGTTGCGGGGGATCTGGCTTTGTGCCGTCCCGCGTCTCGTGATCGAAGTCCAGCCCCTCAGACGCTCGATCTTCACGCGGTGCCGATGTCCAACCCCCGCTGACATCGTTGTCATTGACGCTACAACAACCTCGGCCCCCGAGAAATGCGTAAGAGGCTTTCAGCCTGTGGAGTGCGTCACAGGGGCGGCCGGACGCTGGAGACCAGTGCCCTCGGGTTGCCGAGGGAAGGCCTGAACGGGCTCGTCGGAGCGATGACAGGTGCCTCCCCACGCCGTTGGGCAGGGCTGCTCGTGCACCTCGGCCTGGACGGCTTCCCTGAGAACCTTCCTCGTTACCGGAGGTCTCGCCCGGCATGTGCCCCAAACCGCAAAGACAGGAAGCTCTGCGTCAGGCCCGCCGGTGCACCGCCCAGCTGCGGATCGTGGCGATGCGGCGCTCGAGGTCGTCGGCGGAGGCCACCGCGGTGGGCGGCCCGCCGCAGGCCGAGCGCAGGTCGGCGTGGATCACGCCGTGGGGGCTGCTGGTGCGGTGGTGCCAGGCGGCGACGAGCCCGTTGAGCTCGCGGCGCAGCTCCTTGAGCCGCTCCCCCGCGGTCGGGTCGGTCCTGGGCTGGGCCGCACGCGGGGTCGAACGGGACTGGGTGTCCTGGTGGCGTCGCAGCAGGTCCTTGACCTGGTCGGGCTCGAGCAGGCCCGGCAGGCCCAGGTAGTCCTGCTCCTCGGCGCTGCCGCTGGCTGCGGCCAGACCGAACTCCCCACCGTCGAACACCACCCGGTCGAAGTCGGCCTCGCTGGCCAGGGCAGCGAACCCGCCCCCCTCGGGCCGGTCGTCCTCGGACAGCTCGCGCTCGGCCTCGGCGAGCAGCGAGTCCTCGAGGCCGTCGTCGTCCGGCCCGGACGGCGCGCGGAGCACGTGGTCGCGCTCGCGCTCCATCTCGGCCGCGTGCAGCAGCAGGTGCGGCACGCTCGGCACGAACACCGAGGCCGTCTCGCCCCGCTTGCGCGCCCGGACGAAGCGCCCGACGGCCTGCGCGAAGAACAGCGGCGTCGAGGTCGAGGTGGCGTACACCCCGACCGAGAGCCGCGGGACGTCGACGCCCTCCGACACCATCCGCACCGCGACCATCCAGCGCTCGTCGGAGTCGGCGAAGGCCTGGATGCGCGCGCTGGAGCCCGGCTCGTCGCTCAGCACCAGCACCGGCCTGGTGCCGCTGATGGCGTGCAGCAGGTCGGCGTACGCGCGGGCCGCGGTCTGGTCGGTGGCGATGACGAGCCCGCCGGCGTCCGGGACGTGCGCGCGGACCTCCGACAGGCGGGTGTCGGCCGCCTGCAGGACCGCCGGGATCCAGGAGCCGTGCGGGTCGAGCGCGGTGCGCAGCGCCTGCCCGGCGAGGTCACGGGTCATGGGTCCGCCGAGCCGCGCGCTCACCTCGTCGCCGGCGCTCGTGCGCCAGTGCAGGTCGCCGGAGTAGGCCATGAACAGCACCGGCCGGACGATCCCGTCGGCCAGCGCGGTGGCGTAGCCGTACGCGTAGTCGGCCCGCGAGCGCAGGCCCCCGCCGGCGTCCGCCTCGTAGCGGACGAACGGGATGGGGTTGGTGTCGGAGCGGAACGGCGTGCCGGTGAGCATCAGCCGGCGGGTGGCCGGCTCGAACGCCTCGCGCACCGCCTCGCCCCAGCTGAGCGCGTCGCCGGCGTGGTGCACCTCGTCGAGGATGACGAGGGTCTTGAAGCCCTCGACGCGGACGCGGAGGGCGAGCGGGTTGGCGGCGACGGCGGCGTAGGTCAACGCGATCCCGACGAAGTCGCGCGACGCCTTGCCCTGCCGCACGCCGTACTCGGGGTCGATGGCCAGGTTGATCCGGGCCGCCGCCTGGGCCCACTGCACCTTGAGGTGCTCGGTCGGCGCGACGACGACGACACGGTCCACGCGCCGGCGGGCGAGCAGGTTGGCCGCGACGGTGAGGGCGAACGACGTCTTGCCGGCGCCGGGCGTCGCCACGGCGAGGAAGTCGCGCGGCTCGTCGGCGAAGTACTGCTCCAGCGCCGCCGTCTGCCAGGCGCGCAGGGCTCCCGCGGTGCCCCAGGCCGCCCGGTCCGGGAAGGCCGGGGGCAGCCCTGCGGGCGCGAGCTCGGGGACGGACATCCGAAAGATCCTAGGTCGGCCGGCTCAGTGGGCCGGGTCGCTGAGCGACCCGACACGCAGGGAGGCGAGGAGCGCCAGCGCGGCGACGACGCTCATGCTCAGCAGCACCACCCCGAAGGTCAGCGCGAGGTTGCCGCCCGGGTGCAGGGCGCCGAACAGCGTGCCCGCCAGGCCCACGAAGACGCTCGAGCCGAGGGCGTCGCCGAGGTTCAGCGACGACCCGTTGCGGCCCTGGGCGTCCTCGGTGGACAAGGTGATGGTGGCCAGCGAGGTGCTCGCCGTGGCGAAGCCCATGCCGAGGCCCGAGAAGACCCAGGCCAGCGCGATCAGCCAGTACGGCAGCGACGGCACCAGGGCGAGCACGCCGGCGAGCGCGAGGCCGAGGGCGACGTTGGCGCACCCGATGGTGATGAGCTGGTCGCGCCGCAGCGGCAGCCGCCGGTCGGCCTGGAGGAACGAGCCGGTGGTCCAGCCCACGGCGCCGACCGTGAGCGTGCCGCCGGCGAGCAGCAGCGGGACGTGGCGCTGCTCGACGAGCATCAGCGGCAGGAAGGCCTCGCCGCCGAAGTAGGCGCCGGGCAGCAGCGCGCGGGTGAGGATGACGCTCGACAGCCCGTGGCCCAGGCGCAGGAAGCCCGGCGGCATCAGCCTGGGCAGCCCGAGGCCGAGCAGCACGACCGCGACCACGAGCAGGCCGAGGCCCCACCAGTCCAGCCGCGTGCCGGCGGCCTGCAGCAGCGCGGCCGCGACGGCCGTGGCGAAGGCCGCCCACACGGGTGCGGGCGGGAGGCCCGACGCGTCCTCGGCGGCGACCTCGGGCATCGGGATGCGGACCATCGCCCGGACCGTGGGCAGGGTCATGGCCCCGCCGATCACCGACAGCGGGATGACGGTGAAGAACACCCAGTGCCACGACAGGTGCGAGGTCAGCCAGGCCGACACGGGCGGCCCGACGAAGGACGGCAGCACCCACGCGGTGGAGATGAACGTGAAGACCTTGGGGCGCTGCGCCGGGCGGAACGCCTTGGCCACGGTGACGAACATGGCCGTGTTGAGCACGCCGCCGCCCAGGCCCTGGACGAAGCGGCCCGCCACGAGCTGCAGCATCGTCTCCGCGGTGCCGGCGACGACGAGGCCGACGACGAAGATGCCGAGCCCGGCCAGGAGCGGTCGCGACGGCCCGATCCGGTCGCACACCCGCCCGGCCAGCACGGTGGCGAGCAGCATCCCGATGACGAAGAGCGAGAAGGCCCACGCGTAGTAGGCGATGCCCCCGAGGTCCCGGGCGGCCACCGGCATGGCCGTGGCCACGGCGATCGACTCGAAGGCGATGGAGACGGTGATCGTGCAGATCCCGACCGTCAGCGCGCGCTGGGAGATCGGCAGCGGCGAGCTCCCCTGGTCCTGCTCCCCGGGGAGTGCCTGCTGCTTGCTCATCGGGATCAGTGCATCACCTGCGGCGTCCGAAAGGAAACCGCTCCCCCGGTACGGGACGGCGGGCCCGCTCGCGGCCCCCGGCGCGCTGCCGGCGCGGGGCGCGAGGCGGGCCGAGGGGGCTGGAGGGGGCTGGAGGGGGCTCGAAGGGGGTGGCGACACGCGCGGACCTCTCTACACTGACGAACGTGAGTCAGCAGACAGCACCTGGCGCCGAGACCATCGTCGACGAGCGGACCGAGACCCGCGAGTTCCGCGTCGAGGAGGGCGACCACGAGCGGTTCGCCCACTACGTCCCCAAGGAGAAGCTGACCGAGGCGATGGTCATGGGCACGCCCGTGGTCGCGCTGTGCGGCAAGGTCTGGATCCCCAGCCGGGACCCGGAGCGCTTCCCGGTCTGCCCGGAGTGCAAGGAGATCTGGGAGGGGCTCAAGCCCGGCAAGCCCGACAAGGGCTCCGGCGGCTTCAAGGGCGGCAAGGACACGTAGCCCCGCCGCGTGCTGCCGGCACCGACGACGCGGACGGCTCGCTCGCCAGCGACGAGGTGGACATCGGACCGCCGGTCGAGGGCGAGGGTCCACGTCTGCTGCGGCCGGCGCACGGCACCACGGTCTCGGTACGACCACGGTCTCGGTGGTGACGACGCTCGAGGTTCGACCACGGACGTCCCGGATGAGCCGGAGGGCGGCTCGGTCGGGTCGAGGCCCCGCCGGGTCGCGCCCTTGCCCCGGGCCAGGACGACGACGCCCGCCCGGAGCACCCGAGCGGCGTGGGACGGGCCTGGCACGGCCTGGTGACCGGAACCCGACCCGACCCGACCCGACCCGGCCCGCGCGTCACGCGCGAGCTCTAGGCTGTGGAGGCATGGGTGGCGAGGGGGACGCGGACGTCCCGCGACGGTTGGTCCTGCTGCGGCACGCGAAGGCCTCCTCCGACGACCCGGACCTTCTCTGACGCGGAGCGCCCGCTGACCGCCCGCGGGCGGCGCGACGCCGCCGCCGTCGGCCGCTGGCTCGTCGCCCAGGACGTCCGCCCCGACCTCGTGCTGTGCTCGACGTCGCTGCGGACCCGCCAGACCTGGGCGAGCGCGCTCGAGGCCGCGCCCCAGCAGCTGGCCGACGTGCCGGTCCGCCTCGAGGCGCCCGTCTACCAGGCCTGGTCGGACACGCTGCTCGACCTCGTGCGCGGCCTCGCCGACGACGTCGGGACGGTCGTGCTGGTCGGCCACGCGCCCGGCGTCCCCGACCTCGCCGAGCGTCTGAACCGCGGCACCGGGGACGCGCCGGTCGGCGACTTCCCGACCAGCGCGCTCGCGGTCCTCCACGTCACCGGGTCGTGGAGCGGGCTCACGCCGGGCACGGCGAGCCTCGCGGCGTACGCGGTCCCGCGCGGCTGATCCGGCGCGTGCCGGGTCCCCCGCCTCCGGTCGTGCTCCGCTCCGTACACCCCTGCGGATGTGCCCGGCTCCCGCCGACGGTGGTCTGATCGAGGTGGAGGGACGGACGCCGCCCGGCGACCGTCCCTCCACCAACAGCCCCACGACGGAAGGACCACCATGAACAGAGGCCTGATCGGGACGATCATCGGCATCCTCGTGATCATCGTGCTCGTGATCGTGATCATGCAGCTCACCTGAGCCTGCACGGCGCACGGACCGCGGCCCCGCACCCCCCTGCGGGGCCGCGCCGGTCCTGGGAGGCGCCGCCAGGCGCGCACGCCCCGCGGTCGGACTCCTGCGCCCCTCCCGCCGTTCGCCTGACGTTCTCCCCGACGACCTCGGGGCGCCACACCCGCTGCTTACGTTCCCTCAGTAGTTCTCGAGGGGAGCACACGTGGGTGGAACATCGGCGGTCCGTGCCCGAGGCGTCGTCAAGACCTTCGGCGGCGTGGTCGCGCTGGACCACGTCGACCTCGACGTCGAGCAGGGCCGGGTCCACGGCCTGGTCGGTCCCAACGGTGCCGGCAAGTCGACGCTGCTGGGTCTGCTGCTCGGCCTGACCGCGGCCGACCGTGGCCGGCTCGAGGTCCTGGGGACGCTCGTGGGACACGCGACCTCGGTCCCCGCGGGGATCGCCGGCTTCGTCGACGAGCCGGGGCTCTACCCCTCCCTCACCCCTCGCCAGAACCTGGCCGCGCTCGCCTCGCTCCGTGGCTCGGACCCGACCGACGTCGTCCGGGCGCTGGAGGAGGTCGGCCTCGGCGACGTCGCCGACGACCGGGTCCGCGGCTTCTCGCTCGGCATGCGCCAGCGTCTCGGCCTGGCCTCGGCCCTGCTCGCCCGGCCCCGCCTGCTCGTGCTCGACGAGCCGACCAACGGGCTCGACCCTGCGGCACGGCAGCACGTGCACCACGTGATCACGTCCCTCGCAGCCAGCGGCACCGCGGTCGTGCTGACCAGCCACCGGATGGACGACCTCGCCGAGCTGTGCTCGGAGCTGACGGTCCTCGCCTCCGGCCGGGTCGTCTTCGCCGGGCCGCTGGAGAAGCTGGCCGCCGAGAGCGGCGACCTGGACCACCGGCTCCGCACGACCGACGACACCGCGGCGCGACGGGTCGCCGGTGAGACCCGGGGCATCCGCCTCCTCGGCGCCGACGACCGTGCGCCACGCCCGGGCGGGGAGGTGCTCGAGGTGCGCGGCTCCGTGCACGCGATCGAGGACCTCGTCGTCGGGCTGGTCCGCGCCGGGGTCGGCGTCCGCGAGCTGGGTCCGGTCGTGCCGCCGCTCGACGCGGCCTTCCTGGCCCTCACCGTCGACGAGACCGGCGGCGAGGACGAGACCGAGGGCGACGACGAGCGGGGAGCAGCGTGAGCGCGGCCACCCCGTGGGCCGGCACGCCCGCCTCGCCGCGTCCCGCACCACTGGCCCGCGGATACCGCTTCGAGCTGCTCAAGCTGGTGTCCCAGTGGCGCGTGCGGCTGCTCGTGCTGGCCTGCTGGCTCGCCCCGGGAGCGTTCGTCGGCGTCGTCAGCCGGCAGGGCGCGCTGCCGGTCGACACGGTCTTCGGCCGCCTCATGCACTCCACCGGGTGGGCCGGCGCGCTCGTGGTGCTGGCCTTCGCCTGCGTGTGGCCCCTGCCGCTGCTCACCGCCCTCGTGGTGGGCGACGTCTTCGCGGTGGAGGACCGGCTCGGGACCTGGCGCCACCTGCTCCTGGCGGTCCGCTCCAAGCGGCGGATCTTCGCCGCCAAGGCGCTCGCGAGCGCCACCGTGGTCGTCCTGCTCGTCCTCGGCCTCGCGGTCTCCGGCCTGGTCGGCGGACTGCTCCTCGTCGGCAGCGGCCCGCTGGCCGGTCTGGACGGCTACGCCCTCGACGGGACGGCCCTGGCCGGGCGCTTCGTGCTCGCCTGGCTCTGCGTACTGGCGCCGACGGGCGCCTTCGCCGCGGTGGGGCTGCTCGCTCGGTCGCGCTCGGTCGCTCCCCGATGGGCCTGGTCGTCCCCGGCCTCCTCGCCGTGCTGCTGGCCGTGCTGCAGCTGCTGCCCCTGCCCGTGGCCGTGCGCCTCGCCCTGCCGAGCCAGGCCTTCACCGCCTGGCGAGGGCTGTTCGTCGAGCACCCGCAGGTCGGACCGCTCGCCGTCGGCGTCGTGGTCGCTCTCGGCTGGGCCGCCGCGGCGACGCTCGTCGCCTACCGGTTGTTCCTGCGCCGGGACTTCACCGACCTCGCCGACGACGGCTCCGGGCGCCGCCTCGTCCTCGCCGGGCTGCTGCCCCTCGCCCTGCTCGCCGTGGTCCTCACCCTGGTCGTCGGCCTCGTCACCCCGGCCGCCGGCTCGGGCATCGACCGCGCCGGGCTCGAGCGCTCGCTGGCGACGACGTACGCCCACCTCTACCGGCTGCAGGCCGACGAGCTGGGCCGCCCGGCGGTCACGGAGGACGCAGCTGCGGACCAGCGCCGCCTGCGACAAGGGCGGGTCGCTGGTCGACGACGAGGGCGCCGGGAACGACTGGCGGTGCGTCGTCTCCTGGCACCTGCCCGGGGCCCGGGCCGTCGGCTCGGCGGTCTACCAGCTCGACGTCGCCGCCGACGGCCGCTACGTGGCCGACGGCGACGGGCCCCAGGAGGTCAACGGCTTCTTCCTCCTCCAGGCCCGGCACGGACCAGCGCCCAACCCCCTCTGGCAGTTCGACGGCCTCGTCGACCTGCTCACCCCCACCCGGAAGGACTGACCATGCACGTCAGACGTCGCCGCTCCCCTGCGGCCCCCACCCCAGGCGCCCGCCTCAGCCGGTCCGGGCGGATCGTCCTCACCGGGGTCGCGGCCCTCGCGGTCGCCTCGAGCGGGGTCGCGTACGCGAGCACCAGCGTCTTCCGCCAGCACCACGTCGGCACCACCTACGGTGCCGGGCTGCAGGTGTCGGCCGACCAGGCCGTCAAGCCGGTCGGGCAGCGCCTGCTGTCCAAGTACGGCAAGCTCCTGGGCTCCGCGGTGAGCCCGAACGGCCGCTTCCTGGCCGCGTCGAGCGCCGACGGAGGTGTCGTCCTCCAGGTCTTCGACCTCGTCACCCAGCGCGCGGTCTGGCTCGTCGGCAGCAAGGCCGGGGTGAACACCAAGCTCGGCGACCGCAGCGTCGGCCAGGAGGGCCCGGCCTTCTCCCCCGACGGCGCCTTCCTCTGGCTGCCGCAGACGAACGGCTACACGCGGTTCGCGGTCGCCGCGGACGGTTCGCTGTCCGCGCCGACCCCGATCGCGATCCCGGCGCTCGCGGTGACGCCGAACCCCGACACCGGGCTGGCCGCGCTCTCGGCGCTGCCGGGCAGGGCGACCTTCTCCCCCGACGGCACCACCGTCTACGTGCCCGTCAACGGTCAGAACACCGTCGTCGCCCTCGACGCGACGAGCGGCGCGGTGAAGCAGACCTGGTCGGTCGGCATCGCCCCGCGCGCCGTCGCGCTGGTCGGCAGCAGGCTCTACGTCAGCAACGAGGGCGGTCGCACCGCGCCGGCCGGCGACGACCACCCTCGAGTCGTACGGCACGCAGGTGCCCGCCGACCGACGCAAGGGCACCTCGACCAACGGGACCGTCAGCGTCATCGACACCGCCGGCCCCGGACGCCGCGGTCCGCTCGATCCGCGTCGGGCTCCACCCCACGGCGCTGCACGCCGCCGGCGACGCGCTGTTCGTGACCAACACCGTCGACGACAGCGTCTCGGTGATCGACACGCGCGTGGACCAGGTCGTGCAGACCATCAGCACCCGGCCGTGGTCCTCGGCCAAGGTCGGCTACCAGCCCAACAGCGTCACGCTCACCCCCGACGGGCACCTGCTCGTGACCCTGGGCCGCGCCAACGCCCTCGCGGTCTACCGCTACGCCGGGCAGCCCGCAGGAGCCGGTCAGCTACGTCGGGCTGCTGCCGACCGACTACTACCCGGCCGAGGTCGCCACCACCTCCCGGGGGCAGGTCGTCGTGACCAACACCCGCGGCGTCGACGCCCGCGGGCCCGAGCTCAGCTTCGACAAGGGTCCCGGAACCGTGCTCGCCACCGGCCACGGCACGCACAGCACGACCGGTTCGCTGACCACCTTCGCGCTGCCGAGCGACCAGCAGGTCGCGCGGGCCACCGCCACGGTGTTCGCTCAGAACGGCTGGACCGGCAAGGACGTCACCACGGCCAGGGGCCGCAAGAAGAAGGCGGTCGCGGTGCCGACCCGCATCGGTGACCCGTCCACGATCAAGCACGTCTTCCTGCTGGTGAAGGAGAACCGCACCTACGACCAGGTGTACGGCGACGTCGCCAAGGGCAACGGCGACCCGTCGCTGGCGCAGTTCGGGGCGAAGGTCACCCCGAACCAGCACGCACTGGCCAACCAGTTCGGGCTGTACGACAACTTCTACGACGTGGGCACGAACTCCGCCGAGGGCCACAACTGGGTGATGCAGGGCGACAACCCCGAGTACACCGAGTCAAGCGCCGGGGAGTACGTCCGCAGCTACGACACCGAGAACGACGTGCTCGGCCACCAGCGCTCGGGCTTCCTGTGGACGGCCGTGCAGGCCGCGGGCGGCACGGCCCGCAACTTCGGCGAGTTCATGGCCTTCGAGAACAAGCCGGAGACCGCGACCTGGCAGCAGTACTACTGCGCCGCCACCGGCGTCGAGGCCGGCGGCGACCCGGCCCAGCTCACCGACCCGGCGATCAAGGTCGACGACCACTCGCCGATCCCGTCGTTGGACACGATCAGCAACCACGACGCGCCGCAGTTCGACACCTCGATCCCCGACCTCTACCGCTACCAGGTCTGGAAGCAGGAGTTCGAGCGCCAGGGCCCGGCGAACCTGAACATGATGTGGCTCTCGAGCGACCACACCGGCGGCCCGGCCGACCCCCGCGCGCAGGTGGCCGACGGCGACCTCGCGGTGGGCAAGATCGTCGACGAGATCTCGCACAGCCGCTACTGGAAGAGCTCGGCGATCTTCGTCGTCGAGGACGACAGCCAGGACGGCGCCGACCACGTCGACGGCCACCGGGCACCGGTGCAGGTCATCAGCCCGTACGCCAAGCACGGCAAGGTCGACCACACCTACTACTCCCAGATCACGATGGTGCGCACCATCGAGCAGATCCTCGGGGCGCAGCCGCTCAACCAGAAGGTCGCGGCCGCGACGCCGATGTACGGCGCGTTCAACGCCAGGGCGGACCTCACGCCCTTCGACTCCCGCGCCCACCAGGTCCCGCTGACCGAGGGCGTCGTGACGCCTCCCGACTGCGGCGTCGACACGCTGGGCAAGAAGGGCGCAGCGGCGAAGAAGGTCGCCCAGGCGCAGGAACGGGCTGCCGTCGTGCCGGACGGGGCGCAACAGCTCGCGCAGCAGTGGCAGGAGCTGGGGCAACCAGCAGCACTTCAGCGGCAACGGGGCGATCCCCGACTACGCGCACCCCGAGCAGCTGAACCGCTACACCTGGTACCAGACCCACGGGTGGAAGAAGCCCTACCCGGGCGACGACCGCCTCTACGCCCCGGCCGACGTTCCCGGTGCGGACATCCCGGGGGTCGACGGGGACCGCTGACCCCACGCAGGTCGCCGTACCGTTGCCGGCCACCGCGGTGCTCGCCGACCCTCGCGGGTCGAGCGGGTCCACGGTGGCCGGCACGGCAAGTCTCCGGCGGGCCACGGGTCGCCTCGGTGGTCGCCGGGGCGACGTCGCGTGGGCGACCGCGGGAGGGGGTAAGCCAGCAAGGACCGACCGACACCAGGAGGACCGATGAGCGAACCCGTGCAGGACGACCCGCGCCAGATGGACGACGAGCAGCTCGCCGAGGTGCCCGACCCGCCGCAGCCGGCCGACCCCGACCCGGGCCAGGGCGCGGTGGTCGAGGACGGCTACGCCGAGGGCTCCACCAACGCCCCCGACGGTGCCGAGCGCCCCGAGCCGGCCGGCGAGGACTACGCGGGCAGCGGCTTCTAGCCCCGACCGGGGTTCAGGCGGCGGGCGCCATGTCGACGGAGACCTTCATCGAGGAGCTCTTGGCCTCGGTGAAGATCACGCCGCGCACGGGCGGCACGTCGCCGTAGTCGCGGCCCCAGGCGACGGTCGCGTGCGAGGCGTCGGTGAGGCGGTCGTTGGTGGGGTCGAGGTGCAGCCAACCGGCCCCCGGGACCCACACCCCCACCCAGGCGTGGCTGGCGTCGGCCCCCACCAGCCGCGGCCGGCCGGGCGGCGGGCGGGTGGCGAGGTAGCCGCTGACGTAGCGCCCGGCGAGCCCCAGCGAGCGCAGGCCGGCGACCAGCACGTGCGAGAAGTCCTGGCACACGCCGTGGCGCTTCACGAGCAGGTCGACGACCTTCTCGCCGATCACCGTCGAGCGCGGGCGGTAGGCGAAGTCGTCGTGCACGCGGTGCATCAGCTCGGTCGCCGCCTCGCCGAGGGCCCGGCCCGGGGTGAAGGACTCGCGGGCGTACGCCTCGACCTCGGGTGGCACGTCGACGTAGGGCGAGGGGAAGGTGAAGTCCACCGCCTCCCAGGCGTCGGGCTGCTCGGAGCGCAGGGCCGGACGCGCGTCCTCCCACGCGACGGCGAGCGCCTCCGGCGGCAGGACCGGGGGGACCACGTCGAGCACGCTCACGGCGCGCACCACGAGCCGGGTGTGCGGGTCGGTGACGTGGAAGGACGACTTGGTGTTGCCGTAGAGGTCGGTGTGGGCCAGCAGGGTCGCCGGACCCGGCTCGATGCTCACCCGGTGCTCGAGCACCGCCTGCCACTCCAGCGCCCGCGGCGTCAGGTGGAACTGCCCGAAGCTGCCGGTCACGTCGGCGTCGTAGTCGTACGTCGTCACGTGCTCGATGCGGTAGCGGGTCATGGGTGGCCCCCCTCGTGGAGCGCCTGCTGGCGCGGCAGCGACTGCTGCGTGGGCGGCGGCGCGTGGTACTGGTCGCGGATCGCGGTCGAGAGGTCGCGCAGGCCGGCGTACAGCTCCGCGCAGAAGGCCTCGAGCGCGTCGCGGCGGGCCGGCGCCCCCGGGCCGGCGGCAGCGTCGGGCGCGACCACCGCGCCGAGGGCGACCGGGTCCACGAGCCGCACCTGCTCGGCCAGCCCGTCCAGCAGCCGCAGCGGCCGGGCGGTCGGCGAGGTGCTCGGCACCGCCCGCAGGTCGGCCTGCAGGCGCTGCAGCTGGTAGGCCACCGAGCGCGGGTTGGACGCGTCGAGCACCAGCAGCTCCAGCACGGCCGGCACCCCCGAACGGCCCCGGTAGCGTCGCCGGAAGGTGACGATCGACTCCGAGCCGGTCAGCGCCGCCTCGAGCACCGCGCGGTCGACGTCGGGGCCGTACGACTCGACGAGCGTGGCACGGAGCAGGCCCACCACCTGCATGGCCCGCTCCAGGCCGCGGCCCGCGTCCAGCAGCAGCCAGCCCGGGTCGCGCACCATGTTCTCCCCCGCGATGCCCGACAGGGCGAGCAGGCCGGACAGCACCCGCTCCCCCACCTCGCTCAGGTGCAGGCCCTGGTCGGACTCGAGGGCGCGCAGCGTCTGCAGCGCCCGGTCGACGTCGGCGAGCACCATCCAGACGTCCTCGGACAGCTGGTCGCGGACCCCCTGGGCGGCGGTCTGCAGCGACTGGAGCGACTGCGCCACCGAACCCGCGCGGCGCCGGTCGAGCATCAGCGAGCGGAGCTCGGGCATGACGGCCGCCCGCCGGGCACCGGTCTCCTCCGGCAGCGCGAAGAAGCCGGGGTAGGTCGTGCTCAGGTGCGTCACGGCCTGCAGCAGCACGACGAGCGCCCGCCCGGGACGCACGTCGGCGTCGGTCTCGAGGCTCACGGTGCGGGTGGCCAGGACGAGCCGGAGCAGGTCCTCGGCGCGCTCGGCGTAGCGGCCGAACCAGTACAGGTCGCTCAGCACGCGCGGCACCATGGCCGCCGACGCCGAGCCCGGCAGCACGGCGCTGCCCTCGTCGGCGCGGCTGCGGGAGGTGGCGCTGCGCGAGGTGGTGACCGGCTCGCTGCTGACGACCCAGACGTCCTTCGCCACCCCGCCCTCGGGGGCGGTGACCAGCGCGCCGCGACCGCTGGAGTGCTCGTCGTTGGTCCGGGCGAGCCCGCCCAGCATCGCGGTGTAGGAGCTGCCGCTGCGTACGGCGAAGGAGCGCAGCACGACGCTGCGGCGCACCAGGCCCTCGGTCCCGGGGGCCGCGTCCGCCTCGGGCACGGTGGGCGCGGAGCTCAGCGGCAGCACCTCCTGCCCGACGAAGCGGTGCGGCGCGGCCTCGATGCGGGCCAGCAGCCGGGCGCGCTGCTCTCCGGTCAGGGCGGCACCGACGACGCTGCGGCCGACCCCGCGGCTGACCGCGCGGACGACGAGGTCGTCGAGGTGCTCGCGCACGTACGCCAGCCCGGCCGCGTCGCCGCACCACCAGGTGTCCACCGAGGGCAGCCGCAGCGGCTCGCCGAGCAGCCGCTCGCACAGGTCGGGCAGGAAGGGCAGCAGCGCCGGGTTCTCCAGCACGCCGGACCCGATCGTGTTGACCACGCTCACCGTGCCCTGACGCACGCACTCCAGCAGGCCCGTGACGCCGAGCCGGGACCCGCCGCGCAGCTCGAGCGCGTCCATCCAGGTGGAGTCGACGCGGCGCAGGATCACGTCGACCTGCTCGAGGCGGCCCAGCACCCGCATCCAGACACGCCCCTCGCGCACGAGCAGGTCGCTGCCCTCGAGGAGCGGGTAGCCGAGCAGGGAGGCGACGAAGGCCTGGTCGAACGCGGTCTCGGAGTGCGTGCCCGGGCTCAGCACGACCACGCGGGGGTCCTCGACCGTGCTCGGCGCCGACTCGACCAGCGCGACCCGCATGGCCTGGAAGAACGGCGTCAGGCGGTGCAGCTGCGCGGCGTGGTAGGTGCCAGGCAGCACGCGGGAGATGACGCGCCGGTTCTGCATCGCGTAGCCGGCGCCCGAGGGCGCCTGGGTGCGGTCGGAGATGACCTTCCACGCGCCGGTGGCGTCGCGCCCGAGGTCGGCCGCGGTCATGAACAGCCGCTGGTCGACCACGCTCTCGGCCCCGACGACCGGGCGCAGGTACTCCTCGTGGTCGAGCACCACCGCGGGCGGGAGCTGCCCGCGGGCGAGGAGGCGGCGGGCGCCGTACAGGTCGGCGAGGACGGCGTCGAGGAGCTCCGCGCGCTGGACCACGCCGGCCTCGAGCGTGGCCCACTCGCGGTCGTGCAGCACCAGCGGCAGCGGGTCGAGGCGCCACGGGCGCGGCTGCTCCAGCGGGGCCGTCGCGTCCGGCGCCTCGCCGGGCGGGTCGGCGATCGAGCGGGCCGACGCCGGGCTCGGGGTGTAGGTGACGTTGTCGTCCTCGAGGAGGCGGGCGACCTCGCGCCGGGCCGAGGCGAGGTCGCCGGTGGCGCGCGACAGGTCGTCGACGAGGGTGGTCCAGGCCGGGCGGGGCGTGCCGTCGGGGGCCGCGAGCTCGTCGAAGCCGGGCCCGTCGGGCCCGCCGCCGGACTGCTCGGCGTCGGGCCTCCGTGCGGCCTGCAGGTAGCGGTCCAACGGGGAGCCGACCACGGTCATGCGCGTCGCACCGGCCTGGCCTGCGCACGGCCCCAGGCCGTGGGGACGCGCCGGCGCAGGTCGAGGGTGAGCGGGTAGTCGGTGCCGTCGGTGCCCCGGCCGGCGAGCTGCGCGTCGAGCGCGTCCACGTCGATCTCGCCGGGGGTGTGCCCCATCGCCTCGAAGCGGCGGGCGCGGCGCGCCTCGGCCTCGTGGGCGTTGACCGGCGGGGAGTCGTACGAGCGCCCGCCCGGGTGGACGACGTGGTAGGTGGCCCCGCCCAGCGAGACCCGGTTGGCCCGGTCGACGACCTCGACGTGCAGGGGCGCGTCGATCTCCAGCGTCGGGTGCAGGGAGGACCAGGGCTTCCACGCCCGGAAGCGCACGCCGGCCACCGCCTCGCCGGGGGTCCCCGTCGCCGTCATCGGCACCGCCACCCCGTTGCAGGTGACGAGGTGCAGCGCGGGGTTGAAGCCGGAGACGAGGACCTGGATCCGCTCGGTCGAGGAGTCGACGTAGCGCGCGGTGCCGCCTGCGGTCGCCTCCTCGCCCAGCACGTTCCAGGGCTCCACGGCCTGGCGCAGCTCGATCGAGACGGCACCGGCCCGGGCGACGCCGATCCGCGGGAAGCGGAACTCCAGGTAGGGCGCGAACCAGGACTCCTCGACCTCGAAGCCGTGCGCGCGCAGGTCGGCCACGACCTCCCCGAGGTCGGCCATCGCGTAGTGCGGGAGCAGGAAGCGCTCGTGCAGGGTCGTGCCCCAGCGCACCAGCGGTGCGGAGAACGGCTCCTCGGCGAAGCGGGCGACGAGCGCGCGGACGAGCAGGGCCTGGACCAGCGCCATGTCGGGGTGCGGTGGCATCTCGAAGCCGCGCAGCTCCAGCAGCCCGAGACGCCCGCGGGCGGAGTCGGGGCTGTAGAGCTTGTCGATGCAGAACTCGGCGCGGTGGGTGTTGCCGGTGACGTCGGTCAGCAGGTGCCGCAGCGCCCGGTCGGTCACCCAGGGCAGGCCTCGGCGCTGGGCCTCGGGCTGCTCCGCCTCGTCCGCGCCCGGCGTACGGGCGGCGTCGGCGGCGGCGGCCTCGATCTCGGCGAACGCGATCTCCATCTCGTACAGGTTCTCCGGCCGACCCTCGTCGAAGCGCGGCGCCTGGCTCGTCGGCCCGACGAACCGGCCGGAGAAGACGTAGGACAGCGACGGATGGCGCTGCCACCAGGTGAGCATGCTGACCAGCAGGTCGGGACGCAGCAGCAACGGCGAGCGGGACGGCGTGCGCCCGCCGAGGGTCAGGTGGTTGCCGCCGCCGGTGCCCGAGTGGCGCCCGTCGATCGCGAACGTCTCGGTGCCCAGGCCCTGCTCGGCCGCCAGGGCGTAGAGCGTGTGCGTGAGCTCGCTCAGCTCCGACCAGCCGGCCGTCGGGTGCAGGTTCACCTCGATCACGCCGGGGTCCGGGGTCACGAGCAGGGTGGTGACCCGCGGGTCCGGCGGCGGGCCGTAGCCCTCCAGCACCACCCGCGCCCCGGTCGTCCCCGCCGCCCGGTCGACCAGCGCGACGACGTCGAGCCAGCGCTCGAGCTGCTCGGCCGGCGGGAGGAACACGTGCACGAAGCCGTCGCGGGCCTCCGCGACCACCGCCGTGCGGGTCGGCACCTCGACGGGGTCGACGACCACGGCCTGCGGCCGGCCGGCCTGGGCGGACAGGTCCTCGGGCGGGTGGACGTAGGACGGTTCACCGGCGTAGTCGGGGTCGCGCCAGGCGACCGAGCCGAGCGGGAGCCGCGCGCCGGCGGGCGAGTCGCCGGGCACGAGCACGATCCGGCCGCGGCGGGTCCGCCAGGCCGGGCTGGCCCAGACGTCACCGAACCACGCCGGGACGACGGGCAGCGCCCACGCGACCGGGTCGGGGGCGGCGGCGTCGAGCTCGGCCACGACGGCCCGGTCGGCCGTCTCCGGGTCGACCTCGGGCCGCGGGCCCTCGGGCTGGCGCACCTCGAGCGCCAGGGCGGCGAGGGGATCCTCGAAACAGGCCAGCGGGGTGCCCGCGGGCAGCCCGAGGTCGGCGGCCAGCGCGGCCATCAGCGCCTCGGCCCGGGCCGGCGCGTCCGGGCTCGCCTGGGTCTCGTCGAAGGGGTCGGCCAGCCGGGAGCGGTCGCTCCACACCGGGGTGCCGTCGGGGCGCCAGACGAGGCCGATCTGCCAGCGCGGCAGGGGCTCGCCCGGGTACCACTTGCCCTGGCTGCGCTGCACCAGCCCGCCGTCGGCGTACCGCCCGGCCAGGGCGGCGGCGAGGCGGTTGGCCGCCACGCGCTTCTCCGGCCCGTCGGCGGCGACCGTCCACTGCGGGCTCACCATGTCGTCGCGGCTGACGAAGGTGGGCTCGCCACCCATGGTCAGCTCCAGCCCGGCGGCGCGCAACCGCTCGTCGACGGCCTCCCCCGAGCGCTGCAGCGCGGCGACCTGACCGGGCGAGTAGGGCTTGGTGACGCGCGGGTCCTCGTGGATGCGGCGCACGGTGTTGGCGAAGGAGAAGTCGACCTGCGCCGGGCCGGTCGCGCCGGTGATCGGGGCCGAGGACGCCGGGGTCGGCGTCGCGGAGAGCGGGATGTGCCCCTCGCCGGCGAAGAGCGCCGACGTGGCGTCGAGCCCGATCCAGCCGGCGCCGGGCACGTACACCTCGGCCCAGGCGTGCAGGTCGGTGAAGTCCTCGGCCGGCCCGCCCTGGGTCGGGTCGTCGGAGGCCAGCTGCACGAGGTAGCCGGACACGAAGCGCGCGGCGAGCCCGTGGTGGCGCAGGGCCTCCACCAGCAGCCACGCGGAGTCGCGGCAGGAGCCGATCCCGCGCTCGAGCGTGACGTCCGGCGTCTGCACGCCGACCTCCATGCGTACGGAGTAGGCGACGTCGCGGTTCACGCACGCGTTGAGCGCGCCGAGGAAGGTGACGACGCGCTGCGGCGTCACCGTGTCGATGGGCAGCGCGTCGAGCCAGGCGCCGAACCGCGGGCCAGGAGCGTCGGCGGGGTCGGCGAGGTAGGGGCGGAGCTCGGCGGCCAGGTCGGGGGCGTAGGCGAAGGGGAAGGTCTCGGCGTACTCCTCGACGAAGAAGTCGAAGGGGTTGATGACCCCGAGGTCGGCGACGAGGCCGACGGTGATCTCCAGCTCGCGCGCCGGGGAGGGGAAGACGAGCCGGCCCACCCAGTTGCCGAAGGGGTCCTGCTGCCAGTTCAGGAAGTGCTCCGACGGCGAGACCGTCAGCGAGTACGCCTCGATCGGCGTGCGGGTGTGGGGCGCCGGCCGCAGCCGCACCGCGTGCGGGAAGAGCTGCGTCGGCGCATCGAAGCGATACGTCGTGCGGTGCTCCAGCGCGACCTTGATGCTCACGGGCTGACCCTAACGGGGTCCGCGGGGCCCTGGAGCCGCACGACCGGCGCTGGGAGCGTGTGTGACGACCACGTGAACGCGCCGGCGGCGACCGTGAGGTGCGCCTCGCCAGGCGCTGCCCTGCCCAGGAGGCCGCGTAGACGGCAGCACCGCCTGGCCCCGGGGGTCTGGCGGGGTGTGGGCGACCCGTCTGGCGCTGCCGGTTTACCACGTTGACGTGGTGAACCGACCGTGACCGCGGCAAATCTGCCGCGGTCAGGGGCAGTTTGCCGAGGTCACGCTGCGTACGGTTCCGGGGAGCCGGGCGTCCTGACGGCAGCCGGGTCGGGGGGTCCTCTGGAGGGGCAGTTCGCCCAGGTCACGCTGCGTACGGCCCGGGCAGCCCGGCGTCCTGACGGCAGCCGGGTCGGGGGTCCTCTGGAGGGCGTCGGATTACCACGTTGACGTGGTGAACCAGCCCTGACCGTGGCAGATCTGCCGCGGTCAGGGGCAGTTTGCCGAGGTCACGCTGCGTACGGCCCTGGGAGCCAGACATCGGTACGGCAGCCGGGAGGGCGAGCTTCCCAGCGGCGTCGGTTTACCACGTCAACGTGGTAAACCGACGGTGACCTCGGCAGATCTCCCGCGGTCAGGGGCGGTTCGCCTCGGTCACCCTCGCGTACGACGCCAGGTCGGCCGGTGGACCGGACGGATCCCCCGCCGTCAGTAGCGGTACTCGTCCGCCTTGTACGGGCCCTCGACCTGGACGCCCAGGTAGCTGGCCTGGCTCGGGGTGAGCTCGCTGAGCTGGACGCCGAGGGCGTCCAGGTGCAGGCGCGCGACCAGCTCGTCGAGGTGCTTGGGCAGCGTGTAGACGCCCAACGGGTAGTCCTCGTGCTTGGTGTAGAGCTCGATCTGCGCGAGCACCTGGTTGGTGAAGGAGTTGCTCATCACGAAGCTCGGGTGCCCGGTCGCGTTGCCGAGGTTCATCAGCCGGCCCTCGCTGAGCAGGATGATCGAACGCTCGTGGTCGGTGCCGGCGTCGAACACCCACTGGTCGACCTGCGGCTTGATGTTCACGCGGGTCACGTCGGGGCGGCGGGCGAGGCCGGCGACGTCGATCTCGTTGTCGAAGTGGCCGATGTTCGACACCACGGCCTGCGGGCGCATCCGGCTCATCTGGTCGGCGGTGATGACGTCCTTGCAGCCGGTCGCGGTCACGTAGATGTCGCCCTCGGCGAGCGCGTTCTCCAGCGTCGTGACCTGGAAGCCGTCCATCGCCGCCTGCAGGGCACAGATGGGGTCGACCTCGGTGACGATCACGCGCGCACCCTGCCCGCGCAGCGCCTCCGCGCAGCCCTTGCCGACGTCGCCGTACCCGCAGACCACGGCGACCTTGCCGCCGATGAGGACGTCGGTCGCGCGGTTCAGCCCGTCGATGAGCGAGTGGCGGGTGCCGTACTTGTTGTCGAACTTGCTCTTGGTCACGGAGTCGTTGACGTTGATCGCCGGGAACAGCAGGCTCTCGTTGCGCAGCATCTCGTAGAGGCGGTGCACACCGGTCGTGGTCTCCTCGGTCACGCCCTGGATCGCGTTGGCGATCGCCACCCAGTCGACGCCCTCGTCGAGGGTCTTGTTGATCAGGGCGTAGAGGACCTTGACCTCGTCGGAGTCGTCGTCGCTGGCCTCGGGTCGGACGCCGGTCTTGATCGCCTCGACCGCCAGGTGCACGAGCAGGGTGGCGTCGCCGCCGTCGTCGAGGATCATGTTCGGTGTCTCGTCGCCGGGCCAGTCGAGGACCTCGCGGGTGCAGTCCCAGTACTCCTGCAGCGTCTCGCCCTTCCAGGCGAAGACGGGGACGCCGTGAGGGTCGTCCGGGGTGCCGTCACCGACGACGACCGCCGCGGCGGCCGCGTCCTGGGTGGAGAAGATGTTGCAGCTCGCCCACCGGACGTCGGCGCCGAGGGCGACGAGCGTCTCGATGAGCACGGCCGTCTGCACGGTCATGTGCAGCGAGCCTGCGATCCGCGCCCCGGCGAGGGGCTTGTCGGCCCCGTAGCGCTCGCGCATCGCCATCAGGCCGGGCATCTCGTGCTCGGCGAGGGTGATCTCGAGGCGGCCCAGCCCGGCCAGCGAGAGGTCGGCGACGCGGAAGTCCATGATCGCGAGTCTAGGCGACCCGTTCGACGCGCCACGTACTCGCGCAACGGGTTATTACCGCGTACAGTTTGGTTCTCCTACGACGAAGGACAGCCCGTGGACGACGATGTCTGCCGGACGTGCGGCCACGAACGGGCAGCGCACGAGCACTACCGTCGAGGAAGTGACTGCGGCCTCTGCGGTCCTGCGAGCTGCCCGCGCTTCGGCTTGCGAGCGAGCCGGCCAGGGTCCCCGATCCGGCTAGTCGTCGACCGTCTGCTGGGCGCGCGCTCGAAGCACCGCGACCACACCCCTCCTAAGTCCTCGCTCGTCGGACACGGCGGCTGACCCGCCGGGGCGACTCACGGCTCCTGAACGCCCTCGAGCGGACACCCGGAGACCCGGGTGCCCGCTCGACGTCGGAGAAGAGGTGCCTGACGAGGGCCCTTCGTCAGACGGCGTGGCTGGCCGCGACGGCCGGGGCGCCGAGCTCGACGAGATCCTGCCGCGGGTGCTGGAAGTCGCGGACGTTGGAGAGCTGCGTCACCCGTGCACCACTGCGCTGGGCGCGCTTGCGACGGAACTCGGCGCCGATCGTGCGCAGGACCCGGAAGCCGTCGGAGAAGGTCCGCAGGTTCGACTCGCCGTGGATGCGTGAGAGCTCGACGCTGCCGACCTCGGTGATCCGGACACCCGCCGCCGCCATGCGGCAGTTGATGACCGTCTCGATCTCGAAGCCGTCGCCCCAGAGCATGCCGTTCTCGGGCGCGGGCAGGTCCAACGCCGGCAGGTCCAGCGTCGGGACGAGGTCGCGCCAGAACGCGTTGTACCCGTAGCAGAGGTCGGAGAAGCGGGTCCGGAAAGCGAGGTTGGCCACGACGTTGAGGCCGTGGTTCCCCAGCGACCGCAGCCGGGTGATGTCCTCGCTGCCACCGCCGGTCGTGAAGCGGGATCCCTTGGCGAAGTCCGCACCGTCGACGAGCGCCTGCACGAAGGCCGGGATCTCAGCGGGGTCGGCTGACCCGTCCGCGTCGAACATGACGACGACGTCTCCGGTGGCGGCCAGGAACCCGGCGGCCAGGGCGTTCCCCTTGCCCTTGCGGGTCTGCCGAACGATGAGCACCTCCGGCAGCACCTCCCGCGCCACGTCGACCGACCCGTCGACCGAGTTGGCGTCGACGACGATGACCTCGTGGACGCGCGGCAGGCGAGGAAGCACCTCGCGAAGGTTGGCGGCTTCGTTCTTGACCGGGACGATGATCGAGACCGTCGGAGCGTCAGGACGTCGGTACATGTGTTTTCTCTCCCCCGAGATGATGTTCGGGGGGTCAGACGTCGCCTCAACAGCTTCCGGTGTCGTCCCCCCGACTGACACCGATGTCAAAAATCATAGCATGTCCCCTGAGGATGGGTAAAAATACTCAGAAACTCGTCAGGGAGACCGAGCCCGCCGGTGCGGCGTCAGCCCGTGGCGACCCGGAACCCGATGCTCGAAGGACACCGAACCGCAGGCAGACCGGGCGACGCGTCACTCCGGCTGCTCCGCAGCGAGCTCACGGAACAGGCCCGTACGTCGAGCTCTGCAGGGGGCCCTCAGTGCCCGGCGGCCGCGGGACGCTCGGGCAGGGGCACCGGCTCGTGGTCCGGCCGGAAGATGTCCGGCTCGAGGTAGAGGTCGGTGACCATCGGCTCGGCACCGCGGATCGCCTGCTCCGCCCGGTCGATGATGTCGGCCACCTCCGCGGCGCGATCGGTGGGGCTCACCGCGATCTTGGCAGCGACGAGGATCTCCTCGGGCCCCAGGTGCATGGTCTTCATGTGGATGACGTGCTCGACGCCATCGGTGCCGGCGAGGGCCTGCTCGATCGTGCGGACGACCCGGGGGCCCGCCGACTCCCCGAGCAGCAGGCTCTTGGTCTCCACAGCGAGGGTGAGAGCCACGGCCACCAGGAGCACGCCGATGAGCCCGGTGCCGATGACGTCGAACAACCCGTTGCGCGTCAGCAGCGTGAGTCCGATGCCCAGGAGGGCGAAGGCGAGGCCGATCAGCGCGGCGAAGTCCTCGAGCAGGACCACGGGAAGCTCGGGTGCCTTGGCCGAGCGGATGAAGCGGCGCCAGCTCTGCTGCCCGCGCGTCTTGTTCGACTCCCGCACCGCGGTCCGGAAGGAGAGGCCCTCGGCGATCATCGCGGCCCCGAGCACGACCAGCGGCACCCACCACCAGCGGCTCTCGAGCAGCTCGTCGGAGTGACCCAGGTGGAGCTCGTGCCACTTGTGGTACGCCTCGTACAGGGCGAAGAGGCCGCCGACGCTGAACAGCACGACCGCGACGATGAAGCCGAACACGTAGCGCTCGCGTCCGTAGCCGAAGGGGTGCTCGGGGGTCGCCCCCTTCTGCGCCCGCTTTCCCCCCACCAGCAGCAGCACCTGGTTGCCGGAGTCGGCGACCGAGTGGATCGCCTCGGCCAGCATGGACGAGGCGCCGGTCAGCAACCACGCCCCGAACTTGACGACCGCGATGGCCAGGTTGGCGCTCAGCGCCGCCACCACGGCCTTGGTCCCGCCCTCCGCGCTCACGCCTCGATCCTCTCAGAAGCGCGGGCCGCGGCACCGCACGCAGGTCCGGCCGTCGGCCCGGAGTCAGGCCTCGGAGGTCCGCCGCAGGCCGACCGAGAGGTAGACCGCAGCGAACATGCCCGTCTGCAGCAGGGCCGCGTAGCGCTCCACGCCCGTGCCGCGGTCGTGCTGGACCACGCTCGAGCGCACGTCCGCGCGCTCGGCGGCCGCGACCAGGCGGCCGTGGTCGGCGCGGACGACCGGGGCGGAGTTCCCGTCGTCGAGCAGCACGAGGCAGGGGCGGCGGTCGGCCGACAGCTCGTCGGTGAACGGGTCGGCGAAGGGGTCGCGGGCCGTCGTGGCCTCGAGGATCGGCAGCAGCGCGTCGGCGTCCGCGGCGAGGGCCGCACGACCGCTCGCGGCCCGCAGGGCCTCGGCGACCCTGCGGCTCGCGCGCGCGGCGAGCGTCGACCCGCCCCAGACCAGCGGCTGGCTGTCGGCCATGCAGAGCGCGAGGTCCTTCGCCGGGTTCTCGCTCACGTCGGCGTACGGGGAGCAGTCGCGCGCGACCTCGTCCATCGTCGCCGCCACCGCGTCGGGGTCGACGGCCGGGCCGAGGTCCATGTGGTGCAGGGCGGCGAGCGCGACGACGGCGGCGGCGAACGGGTCGGCGGTGGCCGTGGGCAGCAGGACCGTCGACGAGCCGGCGGCGTGCTCGGCCACGGTGGACGAGGCGGGGCAGGCGATCAGCAGCATCGCCCCGCGGCGTACGGCCTCGTGCACGGTGGCGACGACCGCCGCCGGGGCGGCGTCGCTGGCCATCACGACCACGAGGTCGAGGGCCCCGACCCAGCCGGGCAGCCCGTGGTGGGGCCAGGCGACGAGGGGCACCGGGCAGACCGGCTCGAGGATGGCCCGCAGGAAGCGCGCCTCGCTGCCCGCGGCGACGAGCGCGCGCGGGCGGGGCAGCTCGCGCAGCCGGTCGATGGGCTCGCCGGCGTCGGCGGTCTCGCGGCGCACGCGTGAACCCGCCTCCGCGAGCCGGCGCACGATCGCGTCGGCCCCGGCCAGGGCCTCGGCGTCGTCGAGGGCGCTGTCGTCGAACGTCGTCATCGCGCCGTCAACCTCACAGCGTCGTCATCACAGCGTCGTCATCTCAGCGTCGTCATCGCAGCACGGTCCATGGCTGGCGGTCGTCGCGGCCGGTCAGGCGTCCGCGTCGGTGGCGGGGCGCCGTGCCTCGTCGACCAGCAGGACCGGGATGCCGTCGCGCACCGGGTAGGCCAGCCCGCAGTCGGGCGTCTGGCACACCAGCTCGTCGCGGTCGTGGTCGACGGCCAGCGGGCCGTGGCAGTTGGGGCAGGCCAGGATCTCGAGCAGCTCCGGGGCCAGGTCGACCGCCACGGGTGCCTCCTTCAGGGGCTCGGTCTCGACGTCCCGGCTGCTCCGGCCGCCGGTCCGCAGCGGAGTCTATCCGCGCCCGCCCCGGCTCCCGAGCGCGTCGGCCGCCGCCTGCGCGTGCATGCCGGAGAGCCGCTCGGCCTGCGTGTGCGCCCGCGCCTCGAGCTCCTCGAGCCGGGCGGACTCCTCGGCGGTGAGGAACTCCCCCACCTGCGCCGCCTGCCAGCCCGCGACCTTGACGTGGACGGCGGCGATCAGGCCCTCGAGCTCGACGACGTCGCTGAGCGGGCTCCGCCGCACGATGCGGCCGTTCGGCTTGAGCCGGCCGACCCGCTCGGCGAGCCGGGTGCCGAGCACCTGCACGGGCGAGGCCTGCACGCGCAGGCGCCGCATCACCGACTCGTTGAAGTCCAGGTCCTCGCGGTACTCGCCGCGCAGCGTGCGCAGGCCGTCGGCCCAGGACCGGGCGCGCTGGCCGTCGATGGCCCGGTCGAGCAGGTCGAGCGCGGCGCGCCCGCCGGCCTGGTGGTTGCGCAGCAGGACGACGAGGGGGCTCGGCACCCGAGAACGGTAGCCCCGTTCAGCCCCGGATCGCGGTGAGCGCCTCGTCGCGCAGGGCGGCCATGGCGTCCTCGGTGCGCGCCTCGACGTTGAGCCGCAGCAGCGGCTCGGTGTTGGACGGGCGGACGTTGACCCACCAGTCCGGACCGCTGACGGTGAGCCCGTCGACGCGGTCGGCCTCGCCCCGGCCCTCGAAGGCGGCAGCGACGGTCTCGATCGTCGCAGCCTGGTCGTCGACCTCGGAGTTGATCTCCCCCGACGCGGCGTAGCGGCTGAAGCCGGCGGCCAGCTCCGACAGCGGCGCCGCGCCGCGCCCGACCAGCGCCAGCACGTGCAGGGCGGCGAGCATGCCGGTGTCCGCGCCCCAGAACTCGCGGAAGTAGTAGTGCGCGGAGTGCTCGCCGCCGAAGACGGCGTCGTGCTCGGCCATCGCGGCCTTGACGAAGGTGTGCCCCACCTTGGTCACGACCGTCTCGCCGCCGTGCTCGGCGACGACCTCGGCCACCGAGCGCGAGGTGATCTTGTTGATGACCACCGTGGAGCCCGGGTGGCGGTCGAGCTCCTGCGCCGCGATGAGCGCGGTGACCGTCGAGGGGCTGACCACCTCGCCGCGCTCGTCGATGATGAAGCAGCGGTCGGCGTCGCCGTCGAAGACCAGGGCGAGGTCGGCGTCGCGCTCCCGGACGGCCGCCTGCGCGTCGAGGAGGTTCTCCGGGATCAGCGGGTTGGCGGGGTGGTTCGGGAAGCTGCCGTCGGGGTCGGTGAACAGCCCGACCACCTCGATCGGCGGGGCCCCCTCGCCGCCGGGGAAGACGGCGGGCAGCGTGTGGCCGGCCATGCCGTTCCCCGCGTCCGCGACGACGCGCAGCGGCCGGATGCCGTCGAGGTCGACGAGCGAGTGCAGGTGGTCGGCGTACGGGCCGAGCACGTCGCGCTCCGAGCGCGAGCCGCGCAGCGGCGCCGGCGGGACCGGGCCGGCCGAGGCGCGCCGGGCGATGGCGACCAGCTCGGTCGGGTCGATCGGGCGCGCACCCGGGTGGCAGAACTTGATGCCGTTGTACGCGCCGGGGTTGTGGCTCGCCGTGAACATGGCCCCCGGCAGGCCCAGCAGGCCCGAGGCGAACCACAGCTCGTCGGTGCTGGCCAGGCCCACGTCGACGACGTCGGTGCCCGCGTCGAGGACGGCCTCGACGAACGCCGCGGCCATCCGCGGCCCGGACAGGCGCATGTCGCGACCCAGCACGAGCGAGCGGCCGACCAGGCCGAACACCTCGACCAGGGCTCCACCGAGGGCGTACGCGCCGGCCTCGTCCCACTCGGGCTCGTCGCCCTCGGTGATCCCCCGGATGTCGTTGGCCTTGAAGATGACGGGCTTCAGCACGCGGTGCATCCTAGGGTCGCGGGGCCGGTGACCGCCGCCGAACCGGCAACACGCGGAACGCTGTCGGGGCTCGAGCGCTCAGGCGTCGGGGTCGGCGAGCACGGTCAGGTGCCCGCGGCGCCGCAGCTCGACGATGTTCGGCCGGGCGGGCTGCGCCTCGACCGGGGCCGGCGCGTCGTAGGACAGGCCCACCTCCCGCACGGCGTCGGCCAGGGCGAGCAGGTCGTCCTCGCTGTGGGTGGCGGCGTCGTCGTTGGCCAGCCGGATGACCTCCCAGCCGCGCGGCACCGACAGCGAGTGGGCGTGCTGCTCGCAGAGGTCGTAGCCGTGGGGCTCCGCGCGGGTGGCCAGCGGCCCGAGCACCGCCGTCGAGTCGGAGTAGACGTAGGTCAGGGTCGCCACGGCCCGCTGCGGGCACCCCGCTCGCGAGCACCGACGCATCCCCACCACCCCGCGACGCTACCGCGAACGCGGGGTCCGTCCAGCGCGCCGCGCCCCTACAGTGGCGGGCATGTCGACCCGCCGCGAGCGCCACGGTCGCGGCCTGCGCGGGCCGCTGGCCCTCCCCAACGCCCTGGGCGTGCGCAGCGCGCTCCCGCCGCGGCCGGCGACGCGGGTGGCGTTCTTCGACGACGCGGTCGGCGCCGCCGTGGAGCGGGTGGCGCGGCAGTGCCCCGACGCCCTCAGCGGCACGAGCGTCGGCGTGGAGGACGTCCCGGCCTTCGACCCGTCGTGGGCGCACGGCCGGGTGCCGCTGGCGTCGGCCATCGAGGCGACGACCACGCGGGGCGCGCAGGTCGTGCTCTACCGCCGCCCGCTCGAGCACCGCGCGGCGAGCCGCCGCGGGCTGCGGATCCTGGTCTACCGCACCGTGGTCGAGCAGCTGAGCGCGCTCACCGGGCGCAGCGTCGACGAGATCGACCCCGACGGGCTCGGCGCGGAGGACGACTGACCCCTCGCTGGGACCCTGCACCGAGGTGGAGGCGTCGTCCGCGGCGCAGGGCGCCTCAGCGACCGGCTCCCGGGTCCTGCTCGACGACCGGCGGCGGGCCCGAGGTGTCCGGGGAGACCAGCGGGACCGAGGCCAGCCCGGCCACGTCCCCCTCGGGCCGGACGAGGTCGACCCCGCCGGTGACCGAGGAGCCCTCGGGCACGGTCACGACGACGTAGGACGAGCCGGGCGCGCTCAGCCGGCGGGTCGCGCTGCCCTGCGCCGCGAGCAGGACGTCGCCGCCCCGCAGCTCCACGCCGTCGAGGCTGCGGACGGAGAAGCGCACGCTGACGTCGGTCGTCGCGGCGTTGGAGAGCACGAGCTCCGCGTCGGCGTTCCGGGCGGTCGCCACGGCGGCGACGCCCGTCCGGACGAGGGCCGGCGTGGCGGGTTGCACCGCGATGTCGGGCTGGGCGGCGCTGCGGGAGCTGGTGGAGACGACCGCGGCCGTGACCGGCTGGTCGCTGGTGAGCGCGACCCCGGAGCCCGTGCCGGCCAGCCCGTCGGCGAGCTGGAGCGTGCCCGAGCTCTGCGGCGCGAGGTCGAGCGTCTCGGCGCCCACCGGGGCGAAGGGTCCCTGGAGACCGAGGACGGAGACGTCCACGGTGGTCCGCAGCTCGGTCGGGTTGGTCACGACGAGCTCGCGCGCGCCCTCGTCGCCCGGCACCGCCGGGACGACGACCTGCCGGGCCGGTGCGGTGGCCGGGACGACCCAGTCGGCCCCGGCGGGCTTGTCGCCGTCGGTCCGGATGCGCCGTGCGGCCACGGCGACCCGGCCGTCGGTCGCCTGGACCGCGACGGTGAGCGGGCCCTGGGCGTCGACGAGCCCCGAGAGCGAGACCGAGCGGCTGGAACGGGCGGGCACGTCGACGCCGGGGCTGCCCGGCACGGCGACACGTCCGGTGCGGCCGTAGAAGGTGAGGTCGACCGTGGCCCCGGAGTCGTCGGGGTTGCTCAGCACGAGCTCGGTGCGGTCGTCGGGGCCCGAGGCGACGCCGGGGATCCACGCCGAGGTGGAGGCGACGAGGCAGGGCGCCGCGGCGAGTCCGGCCTCGGGGCCGTCGGGGGTCGAGCTCAGGACCGCGCCGACCGCCGTCGGCGCGATGCTGCCCTCCGCCCGGAGCAGCACGGGCGCTCCGGCGCGCTGCAGCGTCGCGCCGCGGCCCTGCCGGTCGACGGTCACGGTGCTCGGGCCGCCGGCCAGCGGCCCGAGGGTGACCCGGCCGTCGCTGCCCCCGGTGCCGGTGTCGGTCGGGCCGGACGCGACCACGACGACGTCGCCCGACGTCGCGCCGGCGGTCGAGCTCGGCAGCGGGGCGACGGTCGGGGCGCCACCGGGCGAAGCGGCAGGCGTCGGCCCGGGAAGCGTGCCGCCGGGGGTGGCCGCGGACCCGGTGGGCGCCGGGGTCGTGGGCGTCGTGGGCGCGGGGGGCGTCGGCGACGGGCTCGTGGGCGTCGCCGCGGTCGACGAGCCGGGCGTGGGCAGGGTCGGCGTCACCGGGGCGGAGCCGGGTCCGCCGGGCGTGCCGGCCGCTGTGGTCGGGCTCGTCGGGGCCGTGGGCGCCGTCGGGGCTGCGGACGCCGTCGGCTGCGTGCCCGGCGAGGGCGTGGGGGTCGCTGCTGCGGCCACGCTGCCCACGGTGCAGACGGCGTCGGCCTGCCCGGTGGCGACGGTGACGACCTCGCGGGGGTCGGCCTGCTCAGGGCGCAGCAGCGTGCCCGCGGCGACGACGAGGGCGAGGACGACGAGGACGACGGCGAGGGTCAGACCGCGCCGCAGCGCACCGACCGGCCGGGTGGCACGCGCCATCAGGCGCTCACCTCGCTCAGGGTCGCGGCGCGTCGCGCGGACAGCACCGGGTCGCGGACGTCGGGGCGCCGGATGCCGGGCGCGGCGAGGACGAGCGCGACGAGCAGGGCCAGCCCCTGGAAGGGCAGCAGCCACGGCGCCGCGCTGACGAGCCGCCAGACGACGGTGCCGCCCTCGGCCGGCACCACGAAGCCCTGCTGCCAGCCGTCGGTCACGCGCGGGAGCGCCGACCCGCCCAGCTCGGCGCGCCAGCGGGGGTCGGCGGCCTCGCCGACGAGCAGGTGGCGCTCGCCGGTGCCGGCCGGCACGGCGGCGGGGGCTCGGGTCACCGCCACGTCGGGCTCGGTGCTCGCCGGGTCGGCCGGCACGACGGCCGCGCGGCTGACCGCGGGGTCGAGCTGCCAGACGACGGTCCCGCCGGTGCCGCTGGCGGTGCCCAGGCCCGGGGTGTTGCCGATGCGGGCGCGCTGCTCGTCGTCGGCGCCGCGGACGACGACGTAGCCGATGCCGAGACGGCGGAGCCGCTCGGCGACGGCGGCGTCGGCCGAGCCGGCAGCGAGCCGGGACACGGCGTCGGTGACGTCGTCGCGCGCGGCCGTGGAGCCGCCGAAGGCGAAGCCGCGGTCGGCGTCGCCCTGGCGCGGGGTGCCCTCGTTGCCGGCGAGCACGCTGAAGCCGACCCGGCCCCCGTCGAGGTCCAGGGCCAGCACGCGCGGTCGCGCGTCGGAGGCCATGGCCACGCTCACGTAGGTGGGGAGGGCGTCGGTGCCGGTCCTCTCGACCGGTCCGCGGGCGCCGGCCCACACCCACCAGGCACCGCCGCCGAGCGCGACGAGGGTCACCGCGAGGCCTGCGAGGACGGCGGCGGGCTGGACCCAGCTGAAGCTGCGCCCGGCGACCTCCCCCGACAGCCCGTCGGAACCCACCGCGCCGGCCAGCAGCAGCGAGGCGAAGGTCACCAGCAGCAGCGCCCCCACCCAGGGCCGCACCTCGGTGCCGAGGGGCGGGACGTCGACCACCTGGCGCGACGCCACCAGGGCGAGCAGCAGGCTCGCGGCGGCGGTGGCCCACGCGGACAGGACGACCCGGTTGGTCGGGCGGCGCACGAGGGCGAAGACGGCGACGGCCCAGACCGTCCCGACCACCACGGCGCCGAGCCACAGCGGCGGCAGCCCCTGGCCGAGGCCGCGACCGAGCAGCAGGCCGAGCACGTCGGGCGCCGGACCGGCACCGTCGAGCGCCGCGTCCGGTCCCACGAGGAGCCGGCCCGGCGCCCGGATGATCGTGGGCCACCAGGGCAGCCAGACCAGCAGGGGCAGGCCGAGGGCGATCCCGATGCGCCCGATCTTGCGCGGTGCACGCCGCAGCGCGACGGCCCCGGCGACCCCGAGCGCGACGGCCAGGATCATCACGGCGGGCTGGAAGGCCGAGAGCACGACGAGGACGACGCCCGCGGCCCAGCCGCCGCGCCACGCCTCGAAGGAGCGGACGCGGCGCAGCACGAGGGCGCGCACCGCCATCACCAGCAGCGGCAGCCCGAGGCTGGTGACGCACAGCGCGAGGCGGCCCTGGTTGGTGCCGCCGAGCAGCACGGGGAGCAGCGCGTACGTGCCGGCGCACCACAGGCGCAGCCGCCGGTCGACGACGAGACGCAGCGTCACGGGGTAGACGGCGAGCAGCGACAGCGGCACGACCCCGCAGACCAGCAGCGTGGTGAACCACTCCGGCTGGCCGAGGGTGATCGTCGAGGCGAGCGCGGTGACGGCGAGCCACGGCGGCGGGACCTCGCCCGGGGCACCGGGGACCGGCTGCCACACGGCCGACCACAGCCCGCCCAGGGAGTCGTACGCGGGCAGCAGCCCCGGGGCCACGAGCGAGCCGGCCCCCACCAGCCCCCGCGCCGCCACCAGGGCCCCGACGACGGCCGCACCGAGCAGCAGGACCCCGGGGCGCAGCCACGGGTGCCGCGAGCCCTCGTCGGAGACCGAGCTGAACTCGTCGGTGGTGAGCTCGTCGATCGAGGCGGAGTCGACCTCGCCGGCGACCGAGGCGTAGCGCTCCGAGAGCGCGCCGCCGAGCGTCTCGGCGACGATCCGCAGGCTCGACCACCACGGCGGGCGCAGGGTGCGCACGACCTCGGCGGTGCCGGGCGCGGGGTCGATCGAGGCGGTGCGGCGGCGCAGCGCCCGCAGCCGGCCCGGGTGGGCGACGAAGGTCGCCATCGCCGCGAGCTCGTCGCGGGAGCGACCGGGTGCCTTGCCGAGCAGGTAGCCGCCGGCCAGCACCAGGCAGCTGAGCACCAGGCGCAGCCAGACGACGGGCAGGGCGCGCTTGGGCGCGTGCCCCGCGACGACGGTCATGCCGAGGAGCCGGTCGAGGGCACCGGGGTGGCGCCCGCCGAGCCCGCGCGGCCGGAGCCCGGCGCGTCCGACCTGGCGGTGGGTCATCTCGGCGTCGGGGGTGGTGACGACGCGGTAGCCGTTCAGGTGGGCCCGCCAGCCGAACTCCACGCCGTCGCGGAAGACCGGCACGGCCGGGTCCAGCCCGTCGAGGTCGCGCCAGACCGCCGTACGGACGAGCATGCCGCAGGTCGAGACGCCGAGGCGCTCGGCCGGCTCGTCGCGCTGGCCCTGGTCGATCTCGCCGCGGTCGAGCAGCAGCTCGCGCCGACCGGTGCCGGAGATCGTGACGCCGACCTCGCTCAGCTGGTGGTTGCTCTGCCGGCGGCGCGGCAGCAGCAGCTTGGGGCCGGTGACGTCGATCCCGCGCTCGGCGGCGACGTGCGCGAGCAGGCGGTAGAGCGTGTCCGACGCCGGGACCGCGTCGTCGTGCAGCAGCCACAGCCAGCGGTGGTCGCGGGCCCAGTCGGCGGACGCCGCCTCGTCGCGCCGGAGCCCGTCGACGGCGACGCGCTCGATCGTGCCGGTCTCCGCCGAGCCGGTCCGGGCCAACCGGTCCTGGCGCAGCGCGGAGGCGACGGCCTGGCCGAACCCGAACGCCTTCTTGCCGACGTAGACGGCGTCGAGCACGCCCTCGGCCTGGGCCTGGTCGAGGAGGGCGCGGGTGGTGTCGGAGCTGCCGTTGTCGATGGCCACGAGCCGCTGCGGGGTGACGTCGAGCCGGGCCAGTCCGGCGAGCGTCGCCGGGAGCCAGCGGGCGGCGTCGAAGCAGACGAGCACGGCGGTCACGTCGAAGCGGGAGACGTCGACCCGCTCGCCCTCGACCGGTTCGTGCGCGGCCCAGGCCCAGGGGTTCTCGTCCTCGCCGTCCAGCGCGGCCGCCGGCAGGTCGCTCCAGCCGAGGTCCCGGGTGCGCTTGCGCAGGCCCGACGGTGCGCGGCGTACACGCTCAGCCACGGCCGGGTTCCTGACGCTCGAGGGGTGCCGGTGCCCGGCGGAGACGGGGACGCACCTCAGCGTCCACGGACCACGACACCGACGACACTCCCGCTGTCTCTCGAGCCACGCGGAGGTGTCCGCGGCGGGCGGGCACCGGTCCTGCCGAGGGGCAGGCTCACGCGTGGGTCACCCGTGTGGGTGACACGTCACTGTACGGGCAACCCTGCCCCGGGACCCAAGCCAGCGACCGCCGGAAGGCCCACGGCGACCGCCGTGGACGGTGACCGCGCGGTCAGGGACTCGGCGGGACGCCCGGTGGGGTCGGAGGCGTGGAGCACTCGGACGGGCGTCCGCCGGCACCAGCAGCCGCGGCGGACCGTGCAGGTCGGACCCGGGGGCGGACCTCAGACGGCGCGCTTCTTGAGCTTGCGCCGCTCGCGCTCGCTCAGCCCGCCCCAGATGCCGAAGCGCTCGTCGTTGGCGAGCGCGTACTCCAGGCACTCGCCGCGGACGTCGCAGGTCAGGCAGACCTTCTTGGCCTCGCGGGTGGACCCGCCCTTCTCCGGGAAGAAGGCCTCCGGGTCGGTCTGGGCGCACAGCGCGCGCTCCTGCCACCCGAGCAGACCCTCGTCGGTCTCCTCGCCCTCCACCAGCAACATCAGATCGTTCACGACCCGCCTCCTCGACCCCGAGCGTGTGGACCAGGTCCGGCGACTTCGCGGGTCACCTGGCTGCCTGGCACGTCGTCGGCCCGTCGTCCCCCGCTGTCGGTGCACCGGGAGGATCCTCCGGACCGGCGATCGCTTGCGGAACAACATACGTGAAATTACATGCCTGTCAATACCTGTGAGGACGGCAAGAATCGATCAGGTCGGCGTGGCGGAGCCCTGTTACCACGGTGACGAAAGAGACTGATGGGTCGTCCGGAACCTGACCTGACCCTCTCACCGTCGGGCTCGGACCACCGCCTCGACGGCGGTCTGCGCCGCACGGACGAGCCTTGGGGACCACTCCCCCGAGGGCGACCAGGAGAACGGGCCGGCCGCCCCGGACGACGGGGCCGGACGAGCGGGCCTGAGCCGGAGCCGGAGCCGGAGCCGGAGCCGGAGCCGAGAACCTACCGCGCCGGCCGGTCGCGCGGCGCCTCGTCCGGGCGGCCGTCGGGGTCCGCCGCAGCAGCCGCGCGGGCGGCGTCGCCCCGGTCGCTCGATCGTGCGCCCGGCCAGTCCCCCGGGGCGGGCGCCGCCCAGGGCGACCCCTGCTCGGCCCAGCCCGACGCGGGTGCGCCCCGCGCCGCCTCCCCCGCCGTGCGCCAGACCGCCCCGGACGCCGCGTCCGGCGTCCAGGACGGCTGCAGCTCGAGGTCGGGCTCGGGCTCGGACGCGTCCTCCGCGGCCGCCGGGGCCGGCGTCGGCTCGGCTAGGACGTCCATGCGCACGGGCCGCGCGAGCGCGACCAGGCCCGCACCGACCACGACCGGCACCACGACGTCGGGGACGAGCCACACCAGGCTCCAGCCCGCGACCTCGACGCTGGTCAGGGCGAGGGCCAGGACGGTCGCGACGAGCGACACGGCGGTCAGCACCGCGCCCCAGGCCGCCAGCCGGCGCGCGGCCGGGACCTCCGGGCGTACGCAGCACGCCGCGACCAGCACACCGACGAGCACGGTCAGGGCCCCGTCGCTGCCGTTCGGGGCCAGGCGGGCGGCGGCGACCGCGGTCGAGCCGCCGGCGCCGACCTCCGAGAGCCCCAGGACGACCCGGGCCGCGGCCACGAGGGTCAGCGCCGCCAGCGCGACGACCGCCAGCGGCACCCTCAGCCTCGCGAGCCGGTCCACGCCCAGCAGCGTACGGTGCGCGCTCCTGCCGCGGTGGAACACTGCGCGGGTGCGGATCGTGGTGCTCGCGGGTGGTGTCGGCGGTTCGCGGTTCACCCAGGGCGTGCGCCGGGCGTACGGCGACGCCGACGTCACGGTGATCGGCAACACCGCCGACGACATCACCCTGCACGGGCTGCGGATCTGCCCCGACCTCGACACCTTGATGTACACCCTGGGCGGCGGTGGGGACACCGAGCGCGGCTGGGGCCGGGTCGACGAGAGCTGGCGCGCGGTCGAGGAGCTGCGGGCGTACGGCGCCGCGAACACCTGGTTCGGGCTGGGCGACCGCGACCTGGGCACGCACCTGTTCCGCACGCAGCTGCTCGCCGACGGCGTCCCGCTCTCGGAGGTGACCGCCCGGCTGTGCGCGCGCTGGTGGGCGCACGACCCGGCCCTGCGGCTGCTGCCGATGAGCGACGACCCCGTCGAGACCTGGGTGGACGTCGCCGACCCCGAGGCGCCGGGCGGTCGTCGCGCGGTGCACTTCCAGGAGTACTGGGTGCGCCTGCACGCCGAGCCCGAGGCCCTCGCGATCACCCGTGTCGGCATCGAGGAGGCCACGCCGGGCCCCGGGGTGGAGGACGCCCTCGCCCGCGCCGACCTGGTGCTCGTCGGGCCGAGCAACCCGGTCGTCTCGATCGGCCCGATCCTCGCCGTGCCCGGCATCCGGGCCGCGCTGCGCTCCGCGCCCGCCCCGGTCCTCGGCTTCGCCGGCATCCTGCGCGGCGCCCCGGTCCTGGGGATGGCCCACCGGCTGCTCCCCGCCGTCGGCGTCGAGGTCGACGCCGGCGCGGTCGGGCGGCACTACGGCTCCCGCCGCCGTGCCGGTGGTGACGGCGAGGGCGTGCTCGACGCCTGGGTGCTGGACGCGGGCGACGAGGGTTCGGTGACCTCGGTCGAGGCGGCCGGCCTGCGCGCCCTCGTGGGCGACCTGGTGATGAGCAGCCCGGACGCGACCGCGGCGTTCGTGCGCCGGGCGGTGGAGCAGGTCGCGGCGTGAGCGGACCCGGCCGGTCGGAGGTGAGCCTCGTCGCCCTGGGCGGGATCGGGGAGGTCCACGCCGGCGACGACCTGGCGTCGCTGGTGCTCGACGCGGTCGCGGCCGACCCGGCCGGACCGCTGCGCGACGGCGACGTCCTCGTCGTCACCTCCAAGGTCGTGTCCAAGAGCGAGGGCCGCTCGGTCCCCGCGGAGGACCGCGAGTCCGCGATCCGCGCAGCCGCCGTGCACACGCTCGCCCGCCGCGGGCCGACCCGGATCGTCCGGGACCGCAACGGCCTGGTCCTGGCCGCCGCCGGCGTCGACAACTCCAACGTCGTTCCCGGCCGGGTCCTGCTGCTCCCCCTCGACCCGGACGCCAGCGCCGCCCGGCTGCGGTCCGCGCTGCGCGAGCGGGCCGGCGTCGACGTCGGCGTCATCGTCTCCGACACGCTCGGGCGGGCCTGGCGCCTCGGTCAGACCGACCTCGCCGTCGGCGCGGCCGGGGTCCGCGTCGTCGAGGACCACGCCGGGCGCCGCGACCCGTACGGCAACGACCTGCAGGTGACCGCCGTCGCGCTCGCCGACGAGCTCGCCTCCGCCGCCGACCTCGTCAAGACCAAGCTCGCCGGGCGTCCGGTCGCGCTGGTGCGGGGCCTCGCGCACCTGGTGGGCGAGGAGACCTCGACCGCCCGCGACCTGGCGCGGGAGCCCGGGCAGGACATGTTCGGCCACGGGAGCCAGGAGGCGGTGCTCGCCGCCGTGCTCGAGGTCGTCGGGCAGCCGGACCGCTACGAGGACCTGCTCGACCTGCCGCGCGGCGAGCGCGCGCAGGCGCTGCTCGACGGCGCCACCCCGGCGGGGCTGGAGCCTGCGGTCGCCGCCTTCGTCGAGCGGCTCCTGCTCGCCGACCTGCACCGCCACGACGGCTGAGGCGCTGCGCGGAGGCGTCCGGGCACAGCCGGGCCGACTACCATCGGGCACCGGGCCGTCCCCTCCGACGCCTCGACCCGCTGGGCCCCAGGCCCGACCCGCGAGCCGCGCTCGCCCGCCGCGCCCCTAGGAGCCGACATGACCCACGCGCCCCTGCCGAAGCCCTCGGCCGGCCGCACCGACGGCAGCGGCGCCCCGCCGCAGCCCAGCCGGGGCGGCAAGGGCGGTGGCGGCAACCGTCGCGACCGGCTCGCCTCCTTCGAGAAGGCGCGCAAGGCCGAGCAGCGACGCCGTACGGTCCTGCTGCTGGCGATCTGCGTCGTGGTGGCCGCGGCCCTGCTCGCCTACCCCGTCTACCTCGTCGCCAAGGACACCAAGGCCACCGCCGCGGGTCTGCCGGGGCTGGGCACGCCGCTGGCCGACGCCGGGTGCGACCCCGTGCAGGAGAACCCGGCGACGGGCAACCAGGACCACGTGGCCGAGGGCACCGCGGTCACCTACGACCAGTCCCCGCCCGACTCCGGCAAGCACTACCCCACGCCGGCAGGGTTCACCAAGCACTTCTACTCCACCGACGACCGGCCCGCGCTCCAGACGCTCGTGCACAACCTCGAGCACGGCTACACCATCGCCTGGTACCGCGCGGACGCACCCGCCGACGAGGTCAACGCGCTGCGCCAGGCCGCCCAGACCTTCGGCAGCGAGACCTACGACCCGTCGCAGAAGTTCATCGCCGCGCCCTACTCGAGCAGCGACGGCGCCTTCCCCGAGGGCAAGGACATGGTCCTCGCGCACTGGACGGCTGACCCGAAGAACCCGGCCGACCAGACGCAGCAGAAGGGCGTCCGTCAGTCCTGCAGCAAGGTCAGCGGCCAGGCGATCGCCGACTTCATGGCCACCTACCCCGTCGCCGGCAGCCCCGAGCCGAACGGCGCCTGACGGTCCTCCCTCCACGCGGCGGCGCGGCGGCGCGCCGGCGGGTGGTGGTGGTCACCCGAGCGTCGTGACGATCCTGCCCGTCACGCGTACGTGGTGCCGAGCTGCTCGGTCACCTGGGCCACCAGCTCCTTGACGCGCTCGGCCTCGCTCGCGGGGCAGACCAGGGTGATCTGCGGGGTCTGGACGATGACCATGCCGGAGAGGCCCACGACGGCGACGAGCCGGCCGTCCTCGGACTGGTTGATCACGAGGTTGTCGCGGGCGTCGACGAGGACGCTGACGCCCTGCGTGACGTTGCCGTGGTCGTCCTGCGGCAGGTGCTCGGCCAGCGCGGTGAACCCCCCGACGTCGTGCCAGGTGATCGGCAGCCGGACGGCGACCACGCGGGCGCTGCCCTCGCCCTGGGACACGGGCTCCATCACCGCGTAGTCGACGCTGATCTTGTGCAGCCCGGGGTAGATCTCGGCGAGCCGCTCGGGCTCGGCGGCGAGCTCCAGGACGGCGGCGTGCGTCTGCGGCTGCAGCACCTCGAGCTGGTGCAGCAGGGTCGCGGCGCGCCAGACGAACATGCCCGAGTTCCACCAGTACTCGCCGCTGGCGAGGTAGTGCTCCGCGACGTCGCGGTCGGGCTTCTCCTTGAACGCGCGCACGGTGCAGACGTCGGGGTGGCTCGCCAGGGTGTCCCCGCGGTGCAGGTAGCCGTAGCCGGTGTGCGGCGAGGTCGGCACCACGCCGAAGGTCACCAGCGTCTCCGGACCCTCCTCCGCGACGGCGAAGCCCTCGCGCAGCGCGTCCTGGAAGGCCTCGACCGGGCTCATGATCTGGTCCGCGGTGACGACGGCGACGACGGCCTCGGGGTCGCGGGCGGCCAGGATCGCGGCGGGCCAGGCGACGGCGTTGAGGGAGTCGCGGCCCTCGGGCTCGCCGAGGATGTTCGCGGCCGGGAGCTCGGGCAGGTCCGCGGCGACCGTCCGCGGCGTAGTCACGGCCCGTGCACACGAGGATGTTCTCGTCCGGGACGAGGCCCTCGACCCGCTCGTACGCCAGCCGCAGCAGGCTCTTGCCGCCGACGACCTTCAGCAGCTGCTTCGGCATGCCCTGCCGCGACAGCGGCCAGAGCCTCTTGCCGGAACCGCCGGCCACGATCAGGACGAAACGCATGGGCGCAAGGCTAGGGGAAACGCCCGCCCCGGACGCCGACACCAGCAGCATCGGCGGGGCGACCGGGCACCGGTACGCTCCGCTGCGTGCCGCTGATCGCCGAGCTCCTCGCCCGCCGCGTCCGCCGCGACGGCTCCGGACCGCTGGTCACGTGCTACGACCTGGACGCCGGCACCCGCGTCGAGCTGTCGGCGACGACGACGGCCAACTGGGTGGCCAAGACGAGCAACCTGCTCACCGACGAGCTGCTCCTCGAGCCCGGCGCGGGGGTCGAGCTCGACGTCGCCCGGGCCCACCCGGGCCACTGGATGAGCCTGGTGTGGGCGCTCTCCTGCTGGCAGACCGGTGCGGTGGTCACGCTCGGCGCGCTCGACGAGGCCGCCCTGGTCGTCACGGGGCCGGACGCGGTCGTCGGCACCGGGGTCTCCACGGGCGGGGCCGACGTGGTCGCGTGCTCGCTGCACCCGCTCGGGCTGGGGCTGGCCACCGTGCCGCCGGGGGTGGTCGACTTCGCGACCGAGGTGCGGGGCCAGCCCGACCAGTGGTCCGGCCCGGCCGTCCGCGCCGACGCGCCGGCCTGGCGTGACGGGGAGCGTTCGCTGACCCAGCAGGAGCTGCTGGGAGCCGGCTCCGGCGACCCCCGGCGGGTCCTCGTGACCGCCACCGAGCCGTGGGCCACGGCGCGTGACGCGCTCGTCGTGCCGCTGCGCGACGGGGGCTCCGCGGTCGTGGTCAGCGGCGCGGCCGACCCGACCCGGCTCGCCACGATCGCGGCCACCGAGCGCGTGGACGCCGTCCTCCCCGGCTGAGGGGGACGGCGCACGGCTCAGTCCTGCTGGTCCCGCCGCCCGCTGACGCTGGTGTCGCCGAGCAGGCCCTCCTGGGCGCTGACGACCCGCTCGGACGTGCCCTCCGGGGGCAGGTCGGTCGCCGGGGGCACGTCGGCGTCGGCGTAGTCGCTCAGCCCGGCGGCGACCCGGTCCCCCTCGACCGCGCGCTCGAGCGCCTCGTCGTCCTCGCGCAGCGGCATGCCGCCCTTGACGCGGCGGTCGTGGTGCAGGCCGGGGTCCTGGTCGGGCTCCATGACCTCGTCGTACGGCTCGGGCACGGCTCCTCCTCGCGTCGTCTGGTGAGACCCCGAACCTAGCGCCGGCCCGAGCGTGGCGCCGGGGCACCAGACTGGGGCCGTGCCGTACGACCGCGAGCTCGCCGACCGCCTGCGCGCGACGCTCGGCGGCTGGGACGAGACCCACGCCGACGACCTCGGCCTCGTCGACGAGAAGCCGATGTTCGGCGGCCTGGGCTTCATGGTGGCCGGCCACCTCGCCGTCTGCGCCGGTTCCGGCGGCGGCCTGCTCGTCCGCGTCGACCCCGCCGAGCAGGACGACCTCACCGAGGCCGCCGGGGTCGAGCCGATGCGGATGGCCGGTCGCCCCTCCCGCTCCTGGGTCGACGTCGCCCCCGAGGCCCTCGCCGACGACGAGGCCCTGGCGGCGTGGGTCGAACGCGGCGTGGACGCCGCCCGCAGCGCCCCCCGACGCTGACCGGCAGGCGCGTGGCGCCGTCGGCCCGACCACGGGGACCCACCGGCGCCAACCGGACCGCTGAGGCCTGGACGAGTGGAGGTGAGAGCCCGCGGCACGGACGCGCCCGGGTCCGGGCCCGCGCTTCCTCCGGAGGGGGCAGCGGACCAGGGCGCCGGGCGCGTCCGAGCGCAGCGAGGACAGGAGCTACTGGTTCTGCGGGAACCCCAGGTTGATCCCGCCGTGGCTCGGGTCGAGCCAGCGGCTGGTGACGACCTTGCCGCGGGTGAAGAAGTGCACGCCCTCGATGCCGTGGGCGTGCGTGTCACCGAACAGCGAGTTCTTCCAGCCGCCGAACGAGTAGTACGCCATGGGCACGGGGACCGGCACGTTGATGCCGATCATGCCGACCTTGACCTCGTTCTGGAACTGCCGGGCCGCGCCGCCGTCGTTGGTGAAGATCGCGGTGCCGTTGCCGTACGGGTTGTCGTTGATCAGCTGCACGCCCTCGGCGTAGGAGTCGACGCGCACGACCGAGAGCACGGGGCCGAAGATCTCGTCGGTGTAGATGCTCATGTCCGTCGTGACGTGGTCGAACAGCGTCGGGCCGACGAAGAACCCGTTGCCGTCGGCGTCGACCTCCGGGTCGCGCCCGTCGACGACGACGGTGGCGCCGGCGGCCTCGCCGGCGTCGATGTAGCCCGCGACGCGCTGCTGCGAGGCGGAGGTGACCAGCGGGCCCATGTCGCAGCCGCGGGTGCCGTCGCCGGTGCGCAGCCCGACGGTGCGCTCCTTGATCTTCTCCACCAGCGTGTCGCCGATGTCGCCGACGGCGAGCACGGCCGAGATCGCCATGCAGCGCTCCCCCGCCGAGCCGTAGCCGGCGTTGACGGCCTGGTCGGCGGCGAGGTCGAGGTCGGCGTCGGGGAGGACGAGCATGTGGTTCTTCGCGCCGCCGAGGGCCTGGACGCGCTTGCCGTGCTGGGTGCCGGTCTCGTAGACGTAGCGCGCGATCGGGGTGGACCCGACGAACGAGATGGACTGCACGTCCGGGTGCGTCAGCAGGCCGTCGACGGCGACCTTGTCGCCGTTGAGGACGTTGAAGACGCCGTCGGGCAGGCCGGCCTCCTTCCACAGCTCGGCCATGAACAGGGCCGCGCTCGGGACCTTCTCGCTGGGCTTGAGCACCACCGTGTTGCCGGCGGCGATGGCGAGCGGGAAGAACCACATCGGCACCATGGCCGGGAAGTTGAACGGCGAGATGATGCCGACCACGCCGAGCGGCTGGCGCACCGAGTGCACGTCGACCCGGGTCGAGGCGTTCTCGGTGAACATGCCCTTGATCAGGTGCGGGATGCCGCAGGCGAACTCGACGACCTCCTGGCCGCGGGCGACCTCGCCCCGGGCGTCGGAGAGCACCTTGCCGTGCTCGCTGGTGATGATCGCGGCGAGCTCGCCGGCGCGGGCGTTGAGCAGCTCGCGGAACGCGAACAGGACCTGGGTGCGCCTGGCCAGCGAGGTGTCGCGCCACCCCGGGAACGCGGCGGACGCGGCGCCCACGACGGCGTCGACGTCCTCCTCCGACGCCAGCGCGAGCTGCGCGCTGACCTCGCCGGTCGCCGGGTTCGTGACGTCGCTGAACCGGCCGCCGCTGCCCTCGTGGGGCGCGCCGTTCAGCCAGTGGTGGAGGGTGGTGGCCATCGCAGGGTTCCTTGCCTGTCTCGTCGGGTGTGCTGGGTGCTAGCGGGTCAGGGTGGCGGCGGTCTCGCCGCCGAAGTGCTTCTCGACCAGGGCGACGGCGGCGTCGCGCTGCCGCTCGGAGATCGCGCGGGCGTCCTCCTCGAAGCCGAAGACGCAGCTGCTGATCACGCCGTCGAACCCGACCGCGGCGAGGGCGGCGAACACGGCGTCGTAGTCGACGTCGCCGCGCCCGACCTCCATGTGCTGGTGCACGCGGACGGCGTTGCCGGGCGGGTTGGTGATGTAGCGCAGGCCGTGCGACGCCGTGTGGTCGAAGGCGTCGGCGAGGTGCACGTAGCGAACCTTCTCACCGGCCGCGGCGATCACGTCCGCCGGGCTGTGGCGCTGGTGGAAGGCGTGCGGCGTGCAGTAGAGGAAACCGAGCCAGTCGCGGTTCAGCCCCTTGACCAGGCCGACGGCGTCCAGCCCGTCCTCGATGAAGTCGTCCGGGTGCGGCTCCAGGACCAGCTGGACGCCCTCGCGCTCCAGGACCGGCAGCAGCTCGTCCATCGACCGCAGGAACATCGCCTCCGCGGTCTCGGGGTCCTCCGGACGGCCGTTGAACTCGGAGTTGAGCACGTCGACCTCGAGGTCCACCGCGATCTGGATCGCGCGCTTCCACGACCGTACGGCCGCCTGGCGCTGGTCCTCGTCGGGCCCGGCCCACCGGTTCAGCGGGATGATCGAGGAGAACCCGACCCCGGCGTCGGCGGTGATCTTCTTCAGCCGGCGCACGCCGGCGTCGTCGATCCGCGGGTGGCGGAAGAACGGGATGAAGTCGTCCTTGGGCGACAGCTCGATCCAGGAGTAGCCCAGCGACGCCGCGATGTCGGGCAGCTCGTAGACGCTCGCCGTGGCGAAGAACATCTGGGCGTCGAGCGCCAGCCTCACGGTCGGCTCGCGATCAGGTCGGGCTCGGTGATGCCGGGCTCGTCGCCGGGCGACCCGGTCGCCGCACCGGACGTGGGCCTGGCCTTGAGCACGACCGGCACCTTCTCGCCGGTCCGCACGGCCTGCACGCCGGCCTCGCAGACCGCGACGGCGGCGTAGCCGTCCCAGACCCCGGGGCCGTCGATCGTGCCCCTCGTCGCGGCGGCGACCCAGCGCTGCAGCTCGGTGTCGTAGGCCTGCCCGAAGCGCTCGACGAAGCCGGGCGTGATCCGACCGCCCCAGCGGCCGTCGGCGCTGGTGCGCACCAGGTTCTGGTCGAGCCCGATCATGGCGCTGCCGGACTCGCCGACGACCTCGGTGCGGACCTCGTAGGCGATGCCGCTGCGGACGAAGATCTCGTCGGTGACCAGGCGGCCCGACTCGGTCTCGAAGACCACGACCATCGGGTCGGAGGTGCCCTCGGGCGCCGACGACGTCGCGACGCCGCGCAGCACCTGGACCGAGGTGATCTCCTCGTCGAGCAGGAAGCGCGCGACGTCGACCTCGTGCACGACCGAGTCCCTGATCATGAACTCGGAGTTGAAGAAGTCCGGCACCGTCGGGTTGCGGTGCGCGCAGTGCACGAGCAGCGGGTTGCCGAGGCCGCCGGAGGTGATCAGCTCCTTGAGCGCGGCGTACTCGGCGTCGAAGCGGCGCATGAAGCCGAGCTGCACCAGCGTCCGCCCGAGCCTGGCCTCCGCCTCGACCAGGGCGTACGAGGACTCCTCGTCGGTGGTCAGCGGCTTCTCGCACAGCACCGGCTTGCCCGCGTCGAGGCAGGCCCGGACCTGCTCGGCGTGCGCCTTGCCCGGGGTCGCGATCAGGACCGCGTCGACCTCGGGGTCGTTGATCGCCGCGATCGGGTCGTCGACGACACGGGCGCCGACCCGCGCGGCGACCTCCGCCGCCTTGTCGGGCGCGAAGTCGTTGACCACCACGACCCGGGCGCCCTTGGTCCGGGTGGCGAGGGCGTCGGCGTGGAAGGCGCCCATCATCCCGACGCCCAGGACGGCGACGCGCAGGTCGCCCACGGGCTGGCTGTCGTCGCTCACGAGCGGTCCCCCAGGTCGATGTCGGCCGAGCTGCACGACTGCAGGTAGGTGCGGGTGCGCTTGGCGATCGGCAGCGGCACCTCCGGCGTCGTCGGGTAGAGGTCGTGCTCGATGATCCCCGAGATCGGCCGGCCCAGCCCGGCGAGGGCGTCGAGCACCGGCGGCATGTCCGGGACGCCGAGCGGCGGCTCGATCATCGAGCCCATCCGGACGGCCTCGGGGAAGGACAGGTCCTTGTCGAGGACCTCGGCGACCACGGCGGGGTTCACCTGCTTGAGGTGGACGTAGCCGATCCGCTCGGGGTACTTGGTGATCAGCTCGACCGAGTCGCCGCCGTAGTAGGCGACGTGGCCGGTGTCGAGGCAGAGGTTCACGTACTCGGGGTTCGTCGACTCCAGGAACCGCTCGATGTCGGGCTGGTAGCCGACGTGGCTGTCGGCGTGGCTGTGGAACTGCACGTGCAGCCCGTACTCCTCGAGGATGCGCCGGCCGAGCTCGTCGTGGCCCTGGGTGAGCGCGGTCCACTGCTCGTCGGTGAGGTCGCGGCTCTCGAGGTTGGCCCCGGTCTTGTGGTCGCGCCACACGTCGGGGATGACGACGATGTGCTCGCCGCCGACCGCCTGGGTCAGGGCGGCGACGTCGGTCACCTGCTTCCACACGTTGTCCCACGCGTCGGGCCGGTGCAGGTGCGAGAACACCGTCCCGGCCAGCACGCTCAGGCCGTGGGACTCGAGCGTCTCGGTCAGCTGCTGCGGGTCCTTGGGCAGGTAGCCGTACGGGCCGAGCTCGATGGCCTCGTAGCCGGCCTCCACCACCTCGCGGAGGAAGACGTCGGCCGAGACCTGCTCGGGATCGCTGGGGAACCACACGCCCCAGGAGTCGGGGGCGGTTCCGATGGTCAGCTTGCCAGGCACTGCGTGGTGCTCCTTCTGCGGTGGAGGTGCGTGCGGGTGGGTCAGGAGGTGTGGGGCGGGGTGAGGAACAGCCGCTGGCGCGCCTTGTGCTCCTCGTACGTCGTGCGCGCCTGCCGGGTCGAGTCCAGCGTCGAGGTCTCGCTGACCGGCACGTCCCACCACGACTCCGAGCTCGGGGCGTCGACGAAGGGGTCGGTCTCCACGTAGATCACGACGGGGTCGCTGCCGGCCTTGGCGACCTTGATCGCGTCGGCGAGCTCGGCCTTGGTGCTCGCGCGCAGGACCTCGAGGCCGAAGCTGGCGGCGTTGGCCGCGAGGTCGACGGGCAGGAACTCCCCGTCGAGGCGGCCGCTGGCGCCGCGCTCGCGGTAGCGGGTGCCGAAGCGCTGCGAGCCGAGCGACTCCGACAGCGCGCCGATCGAGGCGTAGCCGTGGTTCTGCACGAGCACGGTGATGACCTTGACGTGCTCCTGCACGGCGGTGGCCAGCTCGGTCGCCATCATCAGGTAGGAGCCGTCGCCGACCATGACGAAGACGTCGCGGTCGGGGCAGGCCAGGGCGACGCCGAGGCCGCCGGCGACCTCGTAGCCCATGCACGAGTAGCCGTACTCGACGTGGTAGCCCTTCGGGTCCCGCGTGCGCCACAGCTTGTGCAGGTCGCCCGGCATGGAGCCGGCCGCGCACACGACCACGTCGCGCGGGTCGGAGACCTCGTTCACGGTGCCGATGACCGCGTTCTGCGTGAGCAGGCCCTCCGGCGTCTCGGTCTCGGCGTAGACGCGCTCGACCGTGCGCTCCCACTCGGCGTCGAGCGCGGTGTAGCGCTCGACGTAGGCCTCGTCGACGCGGTGCCCCTCGAGCAGCCCGGTCAGCCCGACCAGCGCCTCACGGGCGTCGGACACCACGGACAGGCCGGACTGCTTGACCGCGTCGATCCCGGCCACGTTGATGTTCACGAAACCGACGCCCTCGTCGGCGAAGGCCGTCCGGCTCGCCGTGGTGAAGTCGGAGTAGCGCGTGCCGATGCCGATGACCAGGTCGGCCTCGGCCGCGACCGCGTTCGCCGCCGTCGTGCCGGTGGAGCCGATGGCGCCGAGGCACTGCGGGTGGTCGAAGACGAGCGTGCCCTTGCCGGCCTGCGACTGCCCGACGGGGATGCCGGTCGCGCTGCAGAAGGCGGCGAGCGCCTCGGTGGCGCCGGAGTAGTGCACGCCGCCGCCGGCCACGACGAGCGGACGCCTGGCCGCGCGGATCAGCGCGGCAGCCTGCTCCAGCACCGCACGCTCGGGCAGCGGGCGGGCGATGTGCCAGACGCGCTTGGCGAAGAGCTCGACCGGCCAGTCGTACGCGGCCGCCTGCACGTCCTGCGGGAAGCACACCGTGACGGCGCCGGTCGCGGCCGGGTCGGTGAGCACGCGCATCGCGCTCAGCAGCGCGGCCGGCAGCTGCTCGGGGCGCCACACGCGGTCGAAGTACACCGAGACGGGCCGGAACGCGTCGTTCACCGTGAGGTCACCGGCGTAGGGCTGCTCGAGCTCCTGCAGCAGCGGCGAGGCCGAGCGGTCGGCGAAGGTGTCCGCGGGCAGCAGCAGCACCGGCAGGCGGTTGATCGTGGCCAGAGCGGCGCCGGTCAGCATGTTCGTCGCGCCCGGGCCGACGCTGGTCGAGACGACCCAGGTCTGGCGGCGCTCCTTCATCCGCGCGTACGCGACGGCGGTGTGCACCATCGCCTGCTCGTTGCGTCCGAGCACGTAGGGCAGCAGCTCGGGGTCCTCGAGCTCGGCCTGCAGCAGCGCCTGGCCGAGGCCGGCGACGTTGCCGTGGCCGAAGATGCCGAGGCAGCCGGCGAAGAGCTTCTGCTCGACGCCGTCGGACTCGCTGTACTGGGCCCCGAGGAAGTTGATCGTCGCCTGCGCCACCGTCAGGCGCACGGTCTTGGGCATCTAGGAACCCTCCTGGGTCAGTCTCGGGTCGACCTCCTGGTCCGCCCACGCGGCGCGGACCCAGGTCTGGTCGGGGTGGTCGCTGATCAGCCAGGCCCGGCCCCCGGCGCCGTCGGTGGCGCTGGGGTGCGGGGGGCCGGCCATCACGTTCAGGTAGTACATCGCGTGGCCGGGGGCGGCGACCGCGGGGCCGTGCCACCCGTGCGGCACGAGCACGACGTCGCGGTCGTGCACCTCCTCGGTGATCTCGATCGGGTGGCCCGGCGAGGACGAGGTGCGGAAGAACCCGAGGCCCGGCTGGCCCTGCGGACCGGCGGCGACCTCGAAGTAGTAGATCTCCTCGAGCTCGCTCTCGTGCTCGCCCGCCTCGTCGTGCTTGTGCGCGGGGTAGGAGGACCAGTTGCCGTCGGGGGTGATCACCTCGCAGGCGATGATCGCGCCCGCGTCGAGGTTGTCCGGGGTGCCGAAGTTGCGCACCTGCCGGCTCGAGCGGCCCGCGCCGCGCAGCTCGACGGGCACCTCCGACGCCGCGCCGTAGCGGACCGGGAGCCGCCGGTCGGTGCGCGCCGTGCAGAGCGCGAAGCGTCCGCCGTGGTCGCTGTGCAGCGTCACGGTGGTGGCCGGCGGCAGGTACACGAAGTCGGTCGGCCCGGCGAAGACGTCCGTGCGCCCGGTCAGCTCGACGTGGCTGCCGTCGGCGTCGACCGTGGCGCCGCCGCTCAGCGGGACGACGACGACCTCGTCGGCCCCGGTGTCGAAGCGGTGCTCCTCGGCCGCGTCCAGCGCGACCACGCGCAGACCGGAGTAGCCCCAGCCGGCGGACTCCGGGGTGACCTCGAGCTCGTACGGGCCGTGCCCTGCCGTGCCGGCCGGGAGGTAGAGGTCGCTCATCGCAGCAGCCCCACCGCCGTGTCGACGGCCTTGGCGACGTCGTCGTCGGCCGGGTAGAGCATGGTGCGTCCGAGGACGAGGCCGCGCACCGAGGGCAGCGCGAGGGCGGCCGACCACGACGCGTACGTCTCGTCGGGCGAGCCCTCGGGGTCGCCGCCGAGCAGCAGGGTCGGGAGGGTGGTGCTGTCCATGACGCGCTCCATCTCGTCGACCACGGGCAGCTTCATCCACGTGTACGCGCTCGAGGCACCGAGGCCGGAGGCGATGGCCACCGACTTGATCACCGCGTCCGGGCTCAGGTCGTTGACGACCTTGCCGCCCGCGCGGCGCGACATGAAGGGCTCGACCATGGCGACCAGCCCGGCCCGGTTGCACTCGGTGACCACCCGGCCCTGGGTCTCGAGCGTGGCCACGGTGCCCGGGTCGTCGAGGTCGATGCGGGTCAGCATCTTGAGCCCGTCGAAGCGCGCCTCGAGCGTGCCGCGCACGTCGTAGCCGGTCGTGCGGTCGTCCATCTCGAAGGAGGCGCCCTGGATCCCGCCGCGGTTGAGCGAGGCGAAGACGAGCTTGCCCTCCAACGCGCCCATGAGCAGCAGGTCCTCGGCGATGTCGGCCGTGGCCAGCAGCCCGTCGACGCCGGGACGGGCCAGCGCGGTGGCCAGCCGCTCGAGCAGCTCGACCCGGTTGGCCATGGCGTTGCGCCGGCCGGAGGCGCCCAGCGCCCCGCGGGCCGGGTGGTCGCAGGCGACGATCATCAGCTGGCCCTCGGCACCGAAGAGGTCGCGCCGCTCGCGGGCGGCCAGCAGCTCGCCGATCCGCTGCGGCTCGCGGGCCCGGACCTCGCTGATCTCCCCCACCGAGGACACGAACCGCGACCCCGCGCGCTCGCTCGTCCGGGTGGCGTCCACCGTCGCGGTCACCGCCCGGCCCCGGCGAAGTGCACGGCCAGGGAGTCGGCGAGCCGCTCGTTCGGGTCGCCGCCGGCGAGCAGGGTCTCGATCTCCTCCTGCGTCGGCATGGCCGTGGAGCACTCGAGCCGGCTGGCGACGATGGCGCCGGCCGCGTTCGCGTGCCGCAGGACCTTCTCCAGCGGCCAGCCCTCGAGCAGGCCGTGGATCAGCGAACCACCGAAGGAGTCGCCCGCACCCAGGCCGTTCAGGGGGCGCACCGGGATCGGCGGGGCCTCGACACGCTCGCCCGAGCGGGTCTTGGCCAGCACGCCCTTGGGTCCCTGCTTGACCACCGCGAGCTCGACGCCGGCCGCGAGCAGCGCGTCGGCCGCGCGCTCGGGCTCGGTCTCGCCGATCGCGACCTCGCACTCCTCGCGGTTGCCCACCGCGACGGTGACCTGCGGCAGCGCGCGCTGGATCTGCTCGGTCGCGTGCGCCGGGGTCTCCCAGAACATCGGGCGGTAGTCGAGGTCCAGGACCGTGTGGGGCGCGCGGGCCCGGGCCTCGAGCACCGCGAAGTGGCTCTCCCGGCTCGGCTCCTCGCTGAAGCCGGTCACCGAGAGCCACATCAGCCGGGTGGCGCGGACCGCGTCGAGGTCGATGTCGGCCGGGGTGATCTGCAGGTCGGGCGCGGTGGGCTTGCGGTAGAAGTACAGCGGGAAGTCGTCCGGCGGGAAGATCTCGCAGAAGGTGACCGGGGTGGCGTACGTCTGGTTGGTCACGACGTGCGCGTCGGTGACGCCGAGCTCGCGGAAGGCCCGGCGCACGAAGCGGCCGAAGGGGTCGTCGCCGACGCCGGTGACGATGCCGGTGCGGTGGCCGAACCGGGCAGCGGCCACGGCGACGTTCGCGCAGGTGCCGCCCAGGTACTTGCCGAAGCTCTCCACGTCCTCGAGCCCGACGCCGACCTGCAGCGGGTAGATGTCGACCCCGGCGCGGCCGAAGGTCAGCACCTCCAGGTCCTGCTGGCCCGGTCCGGTCGGCTCCCCCGCCGGCTGCTGCGGCACGGCTGACTGGCTGGTCATCGCTCTCCTTCGAGTTCTCCGACGGGCCGTCGGTCGACGACCCAGACGCTACGGCTCCGCGCTGACAGTGTCAACGCTTTGTCCTGACAAATGGTCACGCGCTGGCCACGGCTCAGAGGTCGCCCTCGAGGAACTGCGCGCGGCCGAGCCCGAACGACCAGTCCGCACGGGTGGTGGCGGCCACCGAGACCACCAGGTCGGTCGGTGCGACGCCGCACTCGGCCTCCAGCCGCTCGGCCAGCCGGGCGTAGAGGGCCTGCTTCTGCTCGTCGCTCCGGCCCTGCTGGAAGACCTGCACGAGCACCCGGTCGTCGGTCCGCTCGAAGCCGAGGCCGGTGTCGGCCAGGATCAGGTTCCGTGCGGGGTGCTCGTCGAGGACCTGGTAGCGGTCGAGGGGCGGAGCCGCGAAGACGTCCTCCAGGACCTCCTGCACCACGTCGGCCAGCCGGCGCAGCGCGGCCGGCTCGCGACCCTCGACGACATCGATCCTGACCAGCGGCACGGTGGGTCCCCTTCAGAAGTTTGTAAGGACAAAGTAGCAGGAACCGCCCGCGACGTCCAGCCGTGCACGAACGGGTTCGCCGCGCGCGGCCTCGTACGCTCGGTACCCGGCCACCGCCGGGCCGAGGCTGACGAGGAGACCCATGGAGAACGACCCCGGACGACGACGCGAGCTCGCCCAGCAGGGCCGGCTGTGGGCGCTGTCCCTGGTCTGCGCCACCGTCGGGGCCCTCGTCGTGTGGCGCACCGACAGCGTGTACGTCGGCGTCGTCGCCTTCCTGGTCGCGCTCGCCGTGCTCGGTCCGGTCCTCTACGTCTACGAGCGGCGGCTGCGGCGCCGCTGAGCGCGCGGCTCCCCGCACCGACGCGACGCGCCTGCGGGGCCTCGACCACCCGGTCCTCGCTCAGGACGGCACGCCGCCGCCCGAGAGGCTCAGCGGCCGCGGCGCCGCAGGCCGACGAGGAAGCCCGCGCCCCAGCTGAGGTGCGTGACCGCCAGCACGAGCGGCAGCCGGACCCGGGCGGCGTCGGACATCGAGCGCGCGGTGACGGCCGAGCCGCCGAGGACCACGGCGGCGTACCCGCCCGGGGCCGCCCAGCCGAGCCGGAGCAGCCGGGAGCCGCTCAGCGAACCCGCCAGCCCGGCCGCCGTGCCGACCGCGATGGCCAGGGTCGCCACGGGCGGGGCGAGGTAGCGCACGCTCGCGGTGTCGGGGTAGCGACGGATGACCTCGCGGCGCCACTTGCCCGTGTCGTACATCTGCTTGGCCAGCGCCTTGGTGCTGGAGCGCGGGCGGTAGGTCACCCGCAGCTCGGGGGAGAACCAGATGAGCCGGCCGCTGGCCAGCAGGCGGTGGTTCAGCTCCCAGTCCTGCGCGCGGTGCATGGACTCGTCGAAGCCGCCGACGGCCCGCAGCGCCTCGCGTCGGAAGACCCCGAGGAAGACCGTCTCGGCCGGTCCGGCCTGGGACTCCGCGAGGTGGAAGGCGCTGCCGCCCAGCCCGAGCTTGGTCGTGTACGCCGCGGCGACGGCCTCCTCGAAGGGCGTCGAGCCCTGCGCGTCCATGACGCCGCCGACGTTGGCCGCGCCGGTCTCCTCCAGCAGCTCCACGGCCCGGCGCACGTAGCCGTCGGCGAGCATCCCGTGCCCGTCGACGCGGACGATCACGTCGTGGCGGGCCGCGTCGATGGCCAGGTTCAGCGCGTGCGGTGTCCGGGCGGCCGGGTTGTCGACGACCCGGACGCGGGGGTCCTCCGCCGCGATGGCGTCGGCGATGGCCCGGGTCCGGTCCCGGCTCGGACCGACGGCGAGCACGACCTCCAGCTCACCGGCGTACTCCTGGGCCAGGACGCCGGCCACGGCCGCGCCGAGGTGCCGCTCCTCGTTGAGCACGGGCATCACGACGCTGACGCCCGGCCACTCCCCGTTCACGGGTCCATCCTGCCTGCCGTGGGTGTCCGGGCCCGATGCCGAGCCGGTCAGGCCGAGCAGACCTTGGAGAGGTTCGACGTGTCGGCGCCCTTCTTGCCCGGGTCGGCGGAGCCGGCGCCGGTGCTGCTCCGCGGCTTCGGACCGGCCGACGCGGCGCCGGCCGGGGCCGGGGTCGCCGCCGGCTTGGGCTGGTCCATCGCCTCGGACGCGGCGATCTGGGCGTCGATCGCCGCCCGGATCCTGGGTAGGTTCGGGTTGCTCGAGTCCTTCATGAGCGGCGGGACCACGGCGATGCTGCCGACCGGCTTGGACTTCGCCTTCTGGGCGAGGTCGAGCACCGTCGAGATCTGCGAGCTCGGGATGTCGGTGGCGACGATCTCCCTGCTGGCCGAGGCGATGGAGTTGAACTTGGTCAGCACCGTCACCGGGTCCAGCTGGTTGAGCATCGCGTTCATCACGCACTTCTGGCGGACCATCCGGTCGTAGTCGCTGGAGTCCGAGCGCGAGCGCGCGAACCAGAGCGCCTCGCGGCCGTCGAGGTGACGGCCCTTGCCGGCCTCGACGTAGCCGTAGAGCTTGGCGTGGCCGCCGCCGATCGGCACCCGGCGGTAGACGTCCATGGTGATGCCGCCGACGGCGTCGACGAGGTCCTGGAACCCCTTGAGGTCGATCAGCGCCCAGTAGTTGATCGTCAGGCCCGTGACGCCCTCGATCGCCTCCTTGGTCGCCTGCGCCCCCGGGTTCTTCACGTGGGGGTAGAGGTCCTTGTGCGTCATCGCGTAGGTGTAGACCGCGTTCAGCATGCAGCTGTGGTCGGGGCAGCGGAAGCCGCCCGGGAACTTGGCGTGCATCGGCGACGACGCCGGGAAGGGCGCGCGCTCCATGTTGCGGGGCAGGCTGACCAGGACCGTGCGGCCCGTGGCCTGGTCGACGCTGGCCACCGTCATGCTGTCGGGGCGCAGCCCGGTGCGGTCGGCCCCGGCGTCGCCGCCCATGAGCAGGATGTTGATGCGCCCGTCCTTGGCGGCCTTGTCGCCGCCGCCGGCGAACACCGTGCTCACGAGCTCGCGCTGGGCGGAGACCACGTTCGCCGAGGCCACGAGGCCGGCGGCCACGGCGAAGGCCAGGCCCAGGCTGAGCAGCGCGAAGCCGAGCCGGTGGCGCCGGGCCAGGTCCGGCGGGTTGCTCAGCCGCCACGCGTCGAGGAAGAGCAGCGCCCAGGCCAGGCCGAGCACGACCAGCGCGACCTGGACCACGCGCAGCGTGACCGGGCCGGTGAGGACCGTGATCGCGGCCGTGTGCCAGACGAGCAGGAACAGGGCCGTGAGCAGGGCGAGGACCCACAGCGTCGCCCAGACGCGCAGGGCGGCGCGGCCGGCGCGGCGGTTGCCCGCGGCGACCTGCGCCGAGCCGGGCAGCACGAGCGTCATGAGCAGGAAGGTCAGCCCGCGGCGGAGCTTGACCCCCTCGGCGCGGCGCTGCGAGGTCTGCAGCGAACCGCTGAGCAGGAGGTCGTGACCGGTGCCGTCGGCCCCGTCGAGGCTCCCGTCGTGGCTCCCGTCGTGGCTGTCGTGGGATGCCTCGCGCTCGGGCGTCAAGGTGCTGGACACCGGGTGGAGCCTCTCTGCCGACGGCGTGGACGACCCGCCGGAACGGGCCGTCCGTCAGTATGGGCAGGCTCCCCGCCCACCCCCGGTGTGCCACGCCGGTCCGACGCGGGTCACGTCGAGAAGGGCCCGAGGTCTGCGGACCGAGCACCCGCGCGCCGGTAGCCTCGAGGTCATGCCCAGCCGTCGCGAGGACGACCTCGACTGGCTCTACGGCCGTGACCGCAGCCGCTCGGCGCCCGAGCCGACCCGGGTCATGCCCATGCCTCCGCGACCCGACGGTGCCCCGTCCGGCCCCCCGCCGCGCTCCGACGTCCCCGCTCCCCCGGCCCCGCCGCGACCGCTCCCGCCCGCCTACCCGCCGCCGGCCGGGCGTCCCGCGCCGCAGCCCGGCGGCCCCGTGGACCCGGGCGACCCGTACGGCCTCCGGGGACCGGGCGGTCCCGGTGGTCCCGGCGGTCCTGACGGCCCCTCGGGACGCGGCGCCCGCCGTCCTCGACGGCGTCGGCCGGTGCGCACCGTCCTGCGCACCCTGCTCGTCCTGGTGCTGGTGGCGCTCGTCTGGCTGGTCGGCGTGCCCGCGTACGCCTGGAGCCAGGTCGGTCGCGTCGACGACACCCCGAGCGGCAAGCGGCCCGGCGAGCAGCCGGGCGAGACCTTCCTGCTGGTCGGGTCCGACTCCCGTGAGGGGCTGTCGAAGGCGCAGCAGAAGAAGCTGGGCACCGGCGACGTCGCCGGTCAGCGCACCGACACGATCATGCTGGTCTACGCACCACCCACCGGCAAGCCCGTCCTGGTCTCCCTCCCGCGCGACTCCTACGTCACGGTCCCCGGCCACGGGCAGAACAAGATCAACGCCGCGTACGCCCTCGGCGGCCCGAAGCTGCTGGTGCAGACCGTCGAGCAGGCCACCGGGCTGCGCGTCGACGGCTACGCCGAGGTGGGGTTCGGGGGGTTCGTCGGCGTGATCGACGCGCTGGACGGCATCCGGATGTGCATCCCGGCGGCCATCAAGGACCGCGACTCGCACCTGGACCTCAAGAAGGGCTGCCAGACCCTCGACGGCACCACGGCGCTCGGCTACGTGCGGATGCGCAAGGCCGACCCGCGCGGCGACCTCGGCCGGGTCGAGCGGCAGCGCGCGATGCTCTCGGCCGTGGCGGCCAAGGCCGCGTCGCCGGCCACCGTGCTCAACCCCCTCCGCTACTGGCAGCTCTCCACCGCGACCGCCTCCGCGGTCACGGTCGGCGACGACACCACGATCGTCGACACCGCCCGGGCCGGGCTCGCGCTGCGCACCGTCTCCGGTGGTGGCGGCCTCACCCTGACCGTGCCCGTGGCGAACCCGGGTTTCGCGTCGCCGGTGGGTTCGGCGGTGCTCTGGGACGCCTCGAAGGCCGACGACATGTTCGGCCAGATCGCCAAGGGCGACACCTCGAAGCTCGGCAAGTACGCGCAGTAGCCGGACCCCGCGCGCGGACGTCAGCCGCCCCACGTCGGTCAGCAGACCAGGTGCCGGGTGGCGACACGGGCGTTGCGCAGGGGTCTGCGGTGCGGGTCGACCCACACCGGCGGCGTCCAGGTCGGGAGGCGGTCCACCATCCGGCAGGTCCAGCCGCGGGCCAGGAACTGGCGGTGGTGGTAGCGGCACACCAGGGTCAGGTTGTCGAGGTCCGTACGGCCGCCGTCGGTCCAGGCGACGACGTGGTGGCGTTCGCACCACTCCGGCGGGTGCTCACAGCCGGGAAAGCTGCAGCCCCCGTCCCGCGCGACGAGCGCGACCGTCTGACCCGGCTGGCGAGGCGGGCCGTCCGGCCCATGGTCAGGACCACTCCCCTCGCGTCCACGACCGTCGGGAAGCTCACGGCCTGGTCGACCAGCTCGGCCACGGCCGCGCCGCTGAGCCGGGTCCCGTCACTGGTCGTGCCCGCACCCGTCCGTCGCCGCAGGTCCTCGGCGGCGATCGTGAGGATCACGGTGGCGGGGGTGCCGCCGGAGGCGGGCAGGGTGCCGGAGCGCAGCAGCCGGTCGCAGACCTCCTCCAGGGCGTCGTGCATCCGCTGGGCGTGGTGGCGCGGGTCCACCTCGGTGACGGGTCGGCCGTCGACCTCGCCCACCACGCTGTGGCGCGGCGCCGCGAGCGGTGACAGGACCGCCTTGAGCTTGGCGCCGAGGGTCGGGGTCAGGCGGAACTCGCCCACGCACGTGCCCTCCCGCGCCGTGCGCAGGGTCAGGTGGCGCCGCTCGGCGTCGACCTCGTCGGCGGGCAGCGTCCCGTCGGGGTCGACCCGCTCGACGACCTGCCGGGCCAGGTCGGCCAGCGGCTTCGGCTCGAACGCCACCGCGAACCCGGCCAACAGCTCCTCAGCCGCACCGATCTCGGCGGGGTCGAAGCCCCGGTGGTCCACCGACGCCAGGGCACGCAGGCAGACGTCGACCTGCTCCGGACTGGCCTCCCCCGCCTCCTGCACGGCGGCCAGCGCCCGCCGCAGCGGCACCAGCGCCTCCCCGCAGGTCGAGCGGCGAGCACCCAGCTGCTCCGCCGCGCGGACACGCCGCGCCGCCTCGCCCCGCGACACGCGGAGCGCCCACACCAGGACCCCGGCCATGTTCCGCTGCGTCAACGTCTCGGGCAGCCGCCGCGCCTCGCCCTCGGCGACCAGCGCGTGGTCCAGGAGTGCCTGGCGGTTGCGGAACCGCTCGAGGCGCTGCATCGTCGCGACCAGGCCCAGGTCGTCGTGCTCACTCAGCCCCCCGTCGCCGAGGAGCTTCAGCAGGTGCGCGAAGGCGGTCTCGCACGCGTCCAGGGCGAGCTCGACCGGCGTCGCCTCCACCGGCCGCGCCCCGTCCTCCATGTCGAGGACACTACGGAAGCACACTGACAGGAATCGAACACCCAGGCGATTCGCGTACGGTTCTCAAGGCGATCCGGGCGCCTCGAGGTACTGCCCCGTCCGCAGGTCCTCGTGGCCCTGCCCGTGCGGGTCGGGTCGGCGCCGGTACGCCTGGTCGCCAGGATCAGCCTGCTCGTGGGCACCGACGGCGCGTGGGCGGTTTTCCCCAGCCCCACGTCTGAGATCCGCCCGAGAGCGGTCAGTGCCGCAGCAGGTGCCGGGCCATGACGACCCGCTGCACCTGGTTGGTGCCCTCGTAGATCTGGGTGATCTTGGCGTCGCGCATCATCCGCTCGACCGGGTAGTCGCGGGTGTAGCCGTAGCCGCCGAAGAGCTGCACGGCGTCGGTGGTCACCGCCATGGCGACGTCGGAGGCGAAGCACTTGGCGGTGGCGCCGAACCACGTCAGGTCGGGGTCGTCACGCTCGGACCGGCCGGCGGCCGCGTACGTGAGCTGGCGTGCGGCCTCGATGCGCATGCCCATGTCGGCGAGCATGAACTGCACGCCCTGGAAGTCGGCGACGGCGTGCCCGAACTGCCGCCGCTCGGCGACGTAGGCCAGCGTCGCGTCGAGCGCGCCCTGGGCGATCCCGACAGCCTGCGCGGCGATGGTCACGCGGGTGTGGTCGAGCGTGCGCAGGGCCAGGGCGAAGCCGCCGCCCTCCTCGCCGACCAGACGGTCGGCGGGAACGCGTACGTGGTCGAGGTAGACCTCGCAGGTCGGCGAGCCCTTGATGCCGAGCTTGCGTTCGGGGGCCCCGAAGGAGACGCCGGGGTCGGACTTCTCGACGACGAACGCGCTGATCCCCTTGCCGCGCGGGGCGTCGGGGTCGGTGACCGCGAAGACGGTGTAGAGCTCGGAGACGCCGGCGTTGCTGATCCAGCGCTTCGCGCCGCCGAGCACCCAGCCGTCGCCGTCGCGGACGGCCCGCGTCCGCATGGAGGCCGCGTCGGAGCCCGCCTCGGACTCCGAGAGGCAGTAGCTGACCATCGCCTCGCCGCTGGCCACGCGGGGCAGGTAGCGCTGCCGCAGCTCGTCGCTGCCGGCGAGCATCCAGGGCAGCGAACCGAGCTTGTTGACCGCCGGCACCAGCGAGGTCGCGGCGCAGGCCCGGGCGACCTCCTCGATGACGATGGCGACCGCCAGCGCGTCCGCGCCGACCCCGCCGTACGCCTCCGGCACGTGCGGCGCGTGGAACTCACCGGCCCGCAGCGCCGCGTAGGACGCCCAGCCGAACTCGGCCCGCTCGTCCACCTCGGCCGCCAGCGGCGCGACCTTGGCGTCGCACACCTCACGGACCGCCTCGCGGATCGCCTCGTGGTCCTCCGTCGGCCGGAACAGCCCTGCGGTCAGCTCGTCGTCGAAGCCCATGCGGGCAGCGTAGCCCCGAAGTTACTGGTCGGTAACTTGTCGGCGGGACGCAGGCGGGCCGGTCGCGGCGAGGTCCGTCGCCTCGTCGCCGAGCTGGCGGGCGAGCAGCGTCCCGGCGGCCGTGGCGACCGGGAAGACGACGACCGCGACGAAGGGCACGGACAGCAGCAGGAAGCACGGGACGCCCAGCCCGAGGCTGCGCCACCGCCTGCGGGCGAGCGTGCGCCGGCGCTCGCGCAGGGTGAGGACGCCGCGGCGCTCCAGAGGGCTGCCCACGAGCTCGGTGGCAAGCATCCAGCCCCCGAACAGCGCGCCGCCGACCGCGGCGACGACCTGGCCGGCCACGGGGACGAAGCCGACGCCGAAGAGCACCACCGCGCCCGCCGCGGAGACGAGCACCAGGGCGACGGACTGCCGGACGGCGCGGGCGGCTCCGGTGCGCAGGGGCTCGTCGAGCGGTGCGGGGGCGTCGGCACAGGCGCGGTCGACGGCCTCGCTGATGCGGTCGTAGACCGGCGCGCCGATCGCCAGCGTCAGGGCGCTGAACACCAGGACCATGAGCAGGACGGCCCCGCCGACCAGCAGGGTGCCGACGACGACCCTCGCGGTGAGCGCCGTAGCGGCCGACCAGCCCTGGGCGAAGGGCGTCAGCCACGCGGTCAGCGCAGGCAGCTCGGCGACGAGCAGCACCAGCACGACGACGAGGACGACCGAGGTCACCAGCGGCGGGACGGCCCCGAGCCAGAACAGCCGCGGGCGCCGCAGCACGAAGGCCGCGGAGCGGCCCAGGAGGGCTGCGCCGCCAAGCGCCTCAGCCGGCGCCGACGGCACGTCGCACCGCCTCGCCCTTGGCCTCGGCCACCGCCCGCAGCTCGTCCTGGAACGCGAGCACGCGCGCGGTGAGGTCGGGGTCGCCGGCCGCGAGGATCCGTACGGCGAGCAGGCCGGCGTTGCGCGCCCCACCCACCGAGACCGTGGCGACCGGGACCCCGGCCGGCATCTGCACGATCGAGAGCAGCGAGTCGAGGCCGTCGAGGTGCTTGAGCGGCACCGGCACGCCGATGACCGGCAGCGGGGTGACCGCGGCGAGCATGCCGGGCAGGTGCGCCGCTCCCCCGGCCCCGGCGACGACGACCTCGAGGCCGCGGGTGTGCGCCGCGTGGCCCCAGGCCAGCATGGCGTCGGGCATCCGGTGCGCCGAGACGACGTCGGCCTCGTAGGAGATCCCGAACTCCTCGAGCGCCTGGCCCGCGGCCTGCATCGTGGGCCAGTCCGAGTCGGACCCCATGACGATCCCGACCCGCGGCGTGCTGGTGCTCGACTCAGGCATCCGGGTCCCCCATCAGGTAGCCGGCGGCGTGCCGGGCGCGTCGGCGGACCTCGGCCAGGTCGTCGCCGTACGTGGTCACGTGCCCGACCTTGCGGCCCGGCCTGACCTCCTTGCCGTAGAGCTGCACGCGCAGCCGGCGGTCGCGCGCGAAGCAGTGCAGCAAGGTGGAGGGCAGGTCCGGCTCCCCGCCGCCGAGGACGTTGGCCATGACCGTCCAGTCGTCGCGCGTGCCCGGGTCGCCGAGCGGCAGGTCGAGGACGGCCCGCAGGTGGTTCTCGAACTGCGAGGTGTGCGCCCCGTCGATGCTCCAGTGACCGGTGTTGTGCGGCCGCATGGCCAGCTCGTTGACCACGACGGTGCCGTCGCGGCGCTCCATGAGCTCCACGGCCAGGACGCCGACGGTGCCGAGCTCGCCGGCCACCTGCAGGGCGAGGGCCTGCGCCGCCACGGCCTGCTCCTCGGTGAGCCCCGGCGCGGGGGTCGTGGTCTCCACGCAGATGCCGTCGCGCTGCACCGACTCCGAGACCGGGTAGGCCACCGCCTGCCCGGAGGGGGCCCGCACGACGAGCGCGCTGAGCTCGCGGGCGAAGTCGACGAACTCCTCGGCGAGGATCTCCGCCCCCGCGCTCAGCCCGCCGAGCGCGGCGAAGGGCTCCTCGACGCCCGCGGCGTCGTCGACCTTCCACACGCCCTTGCCGTCGTAGCCGCCGCGGGAGGTCTTGGCGATGACGGGCCAGCCGACCTCGTCGCCGAAGGCGCGCAGCGCGTCCGCGTCGGCCACGACCCGGTACGCGGGGCACGGGATGCCGGCGGCGCTCAGCCGGTCGCGCATGACGACCTTGTCCTGGGCGTGCACCAGGGCGTCCGGCCCCGGACGCACGGCGACGCCGGCGGCCTCGAGGTCGCGCAGCAGGCCGGTCGGCACGTGCTCGTGGTCGAAGGTGACCACGTCGACCCCCTCGGCGAAGGCCCGGAGGGTGTCGTGGTCGGTGTAGTCGCCGACGGTGACGTCGTGCACGACCTGGGCGGCGGAGACGTCGGGGCCCTCGGCCAGCAGCGCCACCCTGACGCCGAGGCCGACCGAGGCCTCGTACATCATCCGGGCGAGCTGGCCGCCGCCGACGATCCCGACGACGAACGGGCGCACGGGAGCGGAGGTCGTCACGCCGCGCGAGCCTAGCGGCCGAGACCGGCGGGGGCCCGGACCATCCGCCGCTCGCGGTCGTCGTCGGGCGACACCCCGACGTCGACGAAGCCGTGGCGGGCGTAGAGCCGGACCGCGGGGTGGTTGTCGGCGAAGACCGACAGCACGACCGGGCGGCCCGGGTGGGCGTCGGCGGCGAGCCCGAGGACGGCCTCGACGGCCGTGCCGGCGGCGCCGGTCCCCCGGGCCGCAGGGGCCACCCACATCGAGATGAGCTCGGGCGGCTCGTCCGCCGACGCGGGCGCGGTCAGGCTGACCATCGCGACGTCCTGGCGTGCGTCGGCGCCGCCGCGGACCACGACGAGGTTGTGCGGGACGGTGGTCAGCCGCGCGCGCCAGAAGGGCTCGGCGTCGCTGGCCAGGGTGCCGACGAGGGTGGAGCCGAAGGCGTACGGCGCGTCCGCCAGCGCCGCGAGCCGCAGGGCCCGCCAGCGGCGCCAGTCGTCCGGCGTCAGCACCTCGACCAGGAGCGCCCCGGCACGGCCCTCGGCCGAAGGGGACGACGAGGGTGGACGGAGGGTCACCTGATCGAGAAGATCACGCCGCGCTGGACGACGAAGTTCACCGTGGTCGCCACACCCTGGGCGACCACGAAGCCCACGACCTGCACCACGGTCAGGGCCAGCCCGCGCGCGCTGAGGGCGTCGAAGAGCACGGAGAACAGCCCGACCTGCAGGGCGAAGGTGAGGGCGTACAGGACGACCACGGCGAGGAAGCGGCGCCGCGACGGCTCCGCCCGGAAGGTCCAGCGCCGGTTGATCAGGTACGCCGTCGTCGTGCCGGCCACGAAGGACAGGGCCTTGGCCGCGGTGTGGCCCAGGCCCAGGTGCATGAGCAGGACGAGCAGCCCGAAGTCGACCAGCGCCGACAGCCCGCCGGTCAGCACGAAGCGCACCAGCTGGGTGCGCAGCGGCAGTGCCGAGGCGCGCTCGTCGACCGGCAGCTCGACCGGCTGGGGCAGCGGCCTCACCGGACGGCCCCCTCGTGCGGGGCGCCGTGCGGCTCGCCGAACAGCTGCTCGGCGACGGCGCGCTGCACGTGCTGCACCTCGGGGACGTCGCGCAGCGCGACCGAACCCTCCCCCGCCGTCCGCGCGACCAGCGTCCCGCAGCCGAGCACCCGGTCACCCAGGCTCCGCTCGGCGGAGACGTCGGTGATCCGCCACAGCGGCAGGTCGACGCTCACCCGGGTCAGGACGCCGGTGCGCATGACCAGCCGGCGGTTCGTCAGGGAGTAGGTCGTCGCGCGCCAGCGCAGGAACGGGCGTACGCACGCCCAGCCGGCCAGCGCGGCACCGAGCACGAGCACCACGACCTGGCCGAACGGGCGGTGGTCGAGCGGGACGACCGCCGTCCCGGCGCCGACCAGGGCACCGGTGCCGATGAGCGCGAGCGCGGGGCCGACGAGCGCCTTGGCGTGGGTCCGCGTGTGCAGGACCTCGTACTCGTCGGCGCCCAGCATCCGCGACGGCAGGCCCACACCAGCCATGGTGGCACAGCGGCCTGTGCGCGAGGCCGGTTCGCGGGGCCTCCCGCCCCGGCGTCAGGGAACGTCCCCGGGCGGGTACGCCCGCCGGTGACGGTGCGCGGCGGCAGGCCCGCCGCGCCGCGGGCGGCCTCGTGGACGCTCCGGTCCCGCGCACCCGCCGGACCCGGCGTGGTCTAGCGCAGGTGCACCACGTCCCCGGCCCCCAGGGTCCGGGCTCCGTCGGCGGTGTCGAGCAGCAGGCGCCCGTGCGCGTCCACGTCGCGGGCGGTGCCCTCGAGGACGGTGGAGTCCGACAGCGTCACCCGGACCGCGCGGCCGAGGGTGGAGCAGCGCTCGCGGTAGGTGAGGGCGACCGCGTCGGTCCGCCCCTCGCCGAGGGCGCTGACCTCCTCCCAGCGGCGCAGGTCCCGCTCGAGGCAGCGCAGCACGCCGGAGGTGACCGCCGTGCGCGACACCGGCACGCCGGCGACGCCCAGCTCCGCGCGCGCCAGGTCGACCGAGGTCGCGGTGGGGACGGGCAGCTCGTCGGCTCCGAGGTGGACGTTGACGCCCATGCCGAGCACGACGGCCGGGCCGGTCGGGGTCTCGACCCGCTCGGCGAGGACCCCGCAGAGCTTGCGGTCGCCGACGAGGACGTCGTTGGGCCACTTCACGTCCGCCGGCAGGCCGGTGGTCTGGCGCAGCGCGTCGCTCACCGCGAGCCCGGCGAGCAGCGGCAGCCACGTCCAGCGCTCCAGGGCCACCTCGGGCCGCAGCAGCACCGAGATCGCCACGCCGCTGCCCGGCGGTGCGGTCCAGGTGCGCCCCAGGCGACCGCGGCCGGAGGACTGGTGGTCGGCGACGAGCACCGTCCCGCCGGGGGCCCCGTCGCGCGCCGCCGCGGCCAGGTCGGCGTTGGTCGACCCGGTCGACGCCACCACGTCGAGCCGCCGCCAGAGCCCGCCCGTGGTGAGGAGGTCGGCCTTGAGCGTCGCGCGGTCGATGGGGTCGGCGTCGGGCACGTCCGAACCCTAACGGCGCCGCGAGGAGGGCTAGGGTGACCGGCTGTGAGTCTCGACGTCGACGCCTCGACCAACGGCGCAGCACCGCCCGCGCCGGACATCCACACCACGGCCGGCAAGCTCGCCGACCTCGACGCCCGCATGGAGCAGGCCGTCCACGCCGGCTCCGCGGCCGCGGTGGAGAAGCAGCACGCCAAGGGCAAGCTGACCGCGCGCGAGCGGGTCGAGCTGCTGCTCGACCCGGGCTCCTTCACCGAGCTCGACGAGTTCGCCCGGCACCGCTCGACCGCCTTCGGCATGGAGAAGCGCCGGCCCTACGGCGACGGCGTCGTCACCGGCTTCGGCACGGTCGACGGCCGGCCCGTGTGCGTCTTCAGCCAGGACGTGACGGTCTTCGGCGGCAGCCTCGGGCAGGTCTACGGCGAGAAGATCGTCAAGATCATCGACTTCGCGCTCAAGACGGGGTGCCCGCTGATCGGGCTCAACGAGGGCGGCGGCGCGCGCATCCAGGAGGGCGTGGTCAGCCTCGGGCTCTACGGCGAGATCTTCCGCCGCAACACCCACGCCTCGGGCGTCATCCCGCAGATCTCGCTGATCATGGGCGCCGCGGCGGGCGGGCACGTCTACTCCCCCGCGCTCACCGACTTCGTCGTGATGGTCGACCAGACCTCGCAGATGTTCATCACCGGCCCCGACGTGATCAAGACCGTCACCGGCGAGGACGTGACGATGGAGGAGCTCGGCGGCGGCCGGACCCACAACACCAGGTCCGGCAACGCGCACTACCTCGCCTCCGACGAGGAGGACGCGATCGCGTACGTGAAGGCCCTGCTCTCCTTCCTCCCGCAGAACAACATGGAGGACCCGCCCGCCTACGACACCGAGCAGACCCTCGAGGTGCACGACGAGGACCGCGAGCTCGACGTCCTCGTGCCCGACTCGCCCAACCAGCCGTACGACATGCACGAGGTGATCGGCCACGTGCTCGACGACGGCGACTTCCTCGAGGTGCAGGAGCTCTTCGCGCCGAACATCCTCGTGGGGTTCGGTCGGATCGACGGCCGCTCGGTGGGCGTCGTGGCCAACCAGCCGCAGCACTTCGCCGGTTGCCTCGACATCGACGCCTCGGAGAAGGCGGCGCGCTTCGTCCGCACCTGCGACGCCTTCAACGTCCCCGTCGTGACCTTCGTCGACGTGCCCGGCTTCCTGCCCGGCACCGACCAGGAGTGGCAGGGCATCATCCGTCGCGGCGCCAAGCTGATCTACGCCTACGCCGAGGCCACCGTCCCGCTGGTGACCGTGATCACCCGCAAGGCGTACGGCGGCGCGTACGACGTCATGGGCTCCAAGCACCTGGGCGCCGACTTCAACCTGGCCTGGCCGACCGCGCAGATCGCCGTGATGGGGGCCCAGGGCGCGGTGAACATCCTCTACCGGCGCGAGCTCAAGGACCACCCGGACCCGGAGTCGCGCCGCCAGGAGCTGGTCACCGCCTACGACGACGAGCTCGCGAACCCCTACGTCGCCGCCGAGCGCGGCTACGTGGACGCGGTCATCGCGCCGCACGAGACCCGTTCCGAGATCACCCGCGTGCTGCGGCTGCTGCGCAACAAGCGCGAGACGCTGCCGCCGAAGAAGCACGGGAACATCCCCCTGTGAGCGACCCTGCGACCGATCCCGACAGCGGCCCCGACACCGGGCCGGGAACACCGGCCCCGGCGGAGCCCCTGTTCCGGGTGGTGCGCGGCACGCCGACCGACGTCGAGCTGGCCGCGCTGAGCGTGGTGCTCGCGGCGCGGGCGCGTCCGGCCGACGCGCCGGAGGCACCACCGACGGGTCCGTCCGCCTGGGCGTCCTCCGCGCGCGCCTGGCGGACCCCGGGCCCTCCCGGTGCCGGCGCCTGGCGGGCGTCCGCACGCCCCTGTTGAACCCTCGCCGCCGACCGGCTGCCGCCCGCCGGTGTGAGCGGCACCGACCGCGACAAGGAGCCCCCGCACCCGTGAGCGCCCTCGACGACCTCGACGACCTCGACGACCTCGGCCACCTCGACGCCCGGCTGCCGACGACCAGGCCGGCCGGCCTGCTCGGCGGAGTCCTCCGCTGACCGGCGGCACGGCGGGCCCGGGCCGCACCCGGCTCGTCCTCGCCTCCGCCTCGCCCGCGCGCCTCGCCACGCTGCGGTCGGCCGGGCTGGACCCGGAGGTCGTCGTGTCCGGCGTCGACGAGTCCGGGGTGACGGCCGAGGGGCCGGCGGCGCTGGTCGCCGAGCTGGCCCGGCTCAAGGCGGAGGCGGTCGAGGCCACGCTCGCCCAGGACACGCGCACCACGGTGCTGGTCGGCTGCGACTCGATGCTCGAGCTGGACGGGCAGGCGTACGGCAAGCCCCACGACGCGGACGCGGCGGTGGAGCGCTGGGCGCTGATGCGCGGCCGCAGCGGCGTCCTGCACACGGGTCACCACGTCGTCGTGCTGACCGGCGGCGAGCGCGCGGTCCGGGCGGTGGTGGGCTCGACGGTCGTGCACTTCGCCGACCTCGAGGACCACGAGGTGCGGGCCTACGTGGCGACGCGGGAGCCGCTGGAGGTCGCGGGCTCGTTCACCGTGGACGGCCTCGGCGGCGCGTTCGTCGAGCGCATCGAGGGCGACCACCACAACGTGGTCGGCATCAGCCTGCCGCTGCTGCGTACGGTGCTCCGCGAGCTCGGCGTCCACTGGCCCGACCTGTGGGCGCCCCGGGACTGACGCTCTCCCCGGGCCTGGCCCGGCCGCGAAGGCCGCCCGCCGTCAGCCGACCAGGGTCAGGACGACCAGGGTCGCGTTGAGCACGACGACCACGGCGACGACGAGCCAGGCCACGGCGATCGTGCGGCGCCCGGTCGGCGCGAGGTGCATGAGCCGGTCGTCGGCGGCGATGCGGACCAGCGGCACGAGCGCGAAGGGGATGCCGAAGGACAGCGCCACCTGCGAGCCGATGAGCAGCCTCGTCGGGTCGAGACCGAGCGCGAGGAGGACCAGCGCGGGGCCGGCCGTCATCAGGCGGCGCACGAGCAGCGGGATGCGGCGGTGCAGCAGGCCCTCGGTGATCACGGCCCCGGCGTAGCCCCCCACCGACGTCGACGCCAGGCCGGAGGCGAGCAGCCCCAGGGCGAACAGCGTGGCCACCGAGGACCCGAGCCGGTCGCCGATGCCCGCGACCGCGTCGGGCAGGTTCGCGATCGGCAGGCCGGCCAGCGTCGACGCCGCGACGAGCAGCATCCCGATGTTCACCGCGCCGGCGAAGACCATGGCCAGCGTCACGTCGAGGCGCACCCCCCGCAGGACCGCGTGCGCGTCGTCGGGCCGGGCCCGGCCGTGCCGGTCGCCGACCAGCGCGGAGTGCAGGTAGACCGCGTGCGGCATCACGGTCGCGCCGAGCATCCCCACGGCGAGCAGCGCGCTGTCCGCCCCGGCCAGCCGCGGCACCAGCCCGCCCAGCGCGCCGGCCGGGTCGGGCGGGTCGAGGAACAGCCCGGCGAGGAAGCCGACCGCCACGACGGCCAGCATCCCCGTGACGACTCGCTCGAAGGTCTTCTGCCGGCGTCGGCTCTGCAGGAGCAGGAGGGCGGTGCTGACCACCGTGGTGATGACCGCGCCGACGACGACGGGCAGCCCGAAGAGCAGGTTGAGCGCGAGGGAGCCGCCGACGATCTCGGCCAGGTCGGTCGCGACGGCGACGACCTCGGCCTGGATCCAGTACGCGCGCCGCGCCCAGGTGGAGTTCCGCTCCCCGACCAGCGCCGGCAACGAGCGCCCCGTGAGCCAGCCGACCTTGGCCGACAGGTACTGCACGAGCCCGGCCATCAGCGTCGCCGCGACGAGCACCCAGAGCAGCAGGTAGCCGTACGTCGCCCCCGCCGCGGTGTTCGTGGCGACGTTGCCGGGGTCCACGTAGGCCACGGCGGCGACGAACGCGGGGCCCAGCAGGCGCGAGCCCGCGCGGAGCCGCTCGATCCGCTCCCGTTGCACCAGCACCCGTACGCTCCCGGCCGTCGTCCGTGTCACGCGCCCCTCGTCCCGCGGACGAGAGGGTAACCACCGCGGACCCCGTCGCGGGGGCCCTGAGAGACGGACGTGGGCGGGTCGTGGGGCGCGGTTACGGTGACCCGTGCCCTCCGACCCCGCCCGTCCCGGCCCCGCGCGCGCAGAGCCGGACGGCCGGTCCTCGTCGTCTCCTTCGGAGCCGAGTGCCGGTTCGGTCTCCACCGTCCGCCTGGTGGTCGTGCTGGGCATGCTGTCGATGTTCGGGCCGATCTCGCTCGACCTGTACCTGCCCGCGCTGCCCGCCCTCGCGACCGACCTGCGCTCCTCGACCTCGGCGGCGCAGCTGTCCATCACGGCCTGCCTCCTCGGGCTGGCCGTCGGGCAGCTCGTGGCCGGCCCGCTGTCGGACCAGTTCGGCCGGCGCCGCCCGCTGGTCGTCGGCCTGGTCGTCTACCTGCTGACCTCGGCCGCGTGCGCGTTCGCCCCGACGATCGAGGCCCTGGTCGCGCTGCGGCTCGTGCAGGGCCTGGCCGGCGCGGCCGGGATCGTCGTCGCCCGCGCCGTCGCCCGCGACCTCTACTCCGGGCGCCGCCTGGTCATCATCTTCTCCCGGCTGATCCTCGTGAACGGGCTCGCGCCGGTCCTCGCGCCGGTGATCGGCGGGCAGCTCGCCCTGGTCACGAGCTGGCGCGGGATCTTCCTCGTGCTCGCCGGCTTCGGCGTGGTGCTCCTGGCCGCCGGCGTCTTCGGGGTGCCGGAGTCCCTGCCGCCCGAGCGGCGGCGGGCGGGCGGCGTGCGGGACACGCTGCGGAGCTTCGCGACGCTGCTGAAGGACCGGCTCTTCGTCGCCGTCGTCCTCGCGGCCGGCTTCGCCGGCGCGTCGATGTTCGCCTACATCGCCGGCGCGACCTTCGTGCTGCAGCGGCTCTTCGGGCTCTCGGCCCAGCAGTTCTCCTTCGCCTTCGGCGCGAACGCGCTGGGGATCATGGTCTTCGGGCAGGTCGGCGCCCGCCTCGCCCACCGCTGGAGCCCGCACCGGGTGATGGCGCTCGGCCTGCTGCTCAACCTGCTCGGCAGCGCCGGGCTCGCGACCACCGTCCTCGTCGGGCTCGGCCTGCCTTTCCTGCTCGGCTCGCTCTTCGTGATGGTGAGCGCGCTCGGGCTCGTCTTCCCGACCTCCACCGCGCTGGCCCTGGCCGACCACCCCGACCGGGCCGGTGCCGCCTCCTCGCTGCTCGGCCTCGGGCAGTACGTGATGGGCGCCGTGGTAGCGCCCCTCGTCGGCCTTGCGGGTGAGGACACCGCAGTCCCGCTCGGGATCGTCGCGGTGGGGTGCAGCGTGGTGGCGACAGCCACCTTCTTCGGGGTCGCGGTCCCGGCGCTCCACCGCTCCCGGCTGGTCGAGCCGGACGAGATCGCCCCGCCGCAGACCCCGGCTTGAGCCGTCCTCCGCCGAGGACCAGGGGTCGCGGCCCCGGAGGGTGTCGACCTGGCTGAAGGCTTCCTGAAGCATCCGGCCGGGAGGTCGCGACGGGCGCCGCCCCGCTCCGAGACTGGCGGAGGTCGCGGGGCGTCGGTCGTCCCGCCCGAGCCGGAGGACACCCATGAAGAAGCCCGTCGTCATCCTCGCCACCGCCCTCTCGACCGTCGCCCTCGCCGGCGTGGTCGGGATCGGGGTAGCGTCGGCCGACCCCACCACCAGCCCGTCCCCGGGCGCGAGCGCGAGTGCGACGCCCGGCTCGACTGCCGCGCCGCACAAGGCGGGCAGGCACGCCAAGGGCGACCTCGCCCGACGGGCCCTGCACGGCGAGGTCACCCTCGCCGGCCCGAAGCACAGGGTCGTCGACTTCCAGCGGGGCACGGTCAGCGCCGTCAGCGCGACCTCGATCAGCGTCGAGAGCAAGGACGGCTACTCCGCCACCTACGTGGTCGACGCCGCGACGAAGGTCCGCCACGCCAAGGAGCAGGCCGCGATCGGCGACGTCAAGAAGGGCGACAAGGTCCGTGTCGTCGCCGTCAAGGACGGCAGCACGGTCACCGCGACCCGGATCGCCGACCGCACGACGTAGCCGACCCCGTCCGGTCGGTCGGTCGGTCGCCGAGAGGGGACGCCGGCTCGGCCGGCCCGACGGGCACGCCGCGAACCAGCCGCGCGGGGCGCACGGCAGGGCTCCCGAGCCCGCTCGACGACCCGGCCGTCCGGGGCATAAAGGCCCGGGCGGCCGGGTTGTCGCTGTCGTCGGCGGAGTCAGCAGGCACTCCGCCCCACGACGGAAGGACAGCACGTGTCGAACCTCGTCTGGTTCATCACCGGCGCATCTCGCGGCTTCGGCCGCGAGTGGACGATCGCCGCGCTCGAGCGCGGGGACAAGGTCGCCGCCACCGCCCGGGACACCTCCACCCTCGACGACCTGGTCGCGCAGCACGGCGACGCCCTGCTGCCGCTGAAGCTCGACGTCACCGACCGTGAGGCCGACCGGGCCGCGGTCGCGCAGGCGCACGACCACTTCGGTCGCCTCGACGTGGTCGTCAACAACGCGGGCTACGGCCACTTCGGCATGGTCGAGGAGCTGAGCGAGGACGAGCTCCGCGGCCAGCTGGAGACCAACCTCTTCGGCGCCGTGTGGGTCACGCAGGCCGCCCTGCCCTACCTGCGCGAGCAGGGCTCGGGCCACATCATCCAGGTCTCCTCCATCGGGGGCATCAGCGCGTTCCCGGGCATCGGCGCCTACCACGCGTCGAAGTGGGCGCTCGAGGGCATCAGCCAGTCCCTCGCGGCTGAGGTCGCCCCTCTCGGCATCCACGTGACGCTCGTCGAGCCCGGTGGTTTCTCCACCGACTGGTCGGGCCCGTCGGCCAAGCACAGCCAGGAGAACCCCGCCTACGAGAAGGCCCGCGAGGCCGGTCGCACCCGCCGGAGCGGCCAGACGCCGGGCGACCCGCAGTCCTCGGCCAGGGCCCTGCTCAAGGTCGTGGACTCCGACCAGCCGCCGCTGCGGGTCTTCTTCGGCGAGGCCCCGCTCGGCATCGCGACCAAGGACTACGAGTCCCGCCTCGCCCTGTGGAACGAGTGGCAGCCCGTCGCCCTCGAGGCCCAGGGCTGACCTGCACCCGGCGGCGCCCGTCGGGCGTCCCGCGCCGTCGGGCATCCCGTGTCGTCCGGTGCCCATGCCGTCCGGTGCCCGTGCCGTCCGGCGGCTCGTGCCGACCGGTGCCCCGTGCCGCCCGGTATCCCGCAGCGGCGCGTCACGCCCGCGGCGACGCGACGAGGCCGTCCGCCCCGGGCGGGCGGCCTCGACGCCACCCTCGGCTCGAGCACGTGGGCGGCGTCAGCGCACCCCCTCCAGCTCGAGCAGGGCGTGCTTGGCCTCCTCGCCCCCGCGGTAGCGGCCCATCGACCCGTCCGAGCGCACCACCCGGTGGCACGGCACGACGACCGGGATCGGGTTGGTCGCGCAGGCCGTCCCCACGGCGCGGACGGCCCGGGGACTCCCCGTCAGCGCCGCCAGGCCGGCGTACGACGTGGTGTGCCCGTACTCGACGTCCACGGCCAGGTGCCCCAGCACCTCGCGCCGGAACCCGCCCGACAGCTGCCAGTCGAGCGCGACGTCGAAGCGGTGCCGCCGTCCGGCGAAGTACTCGTCCAGCTCGCGCGCGGTCGCGTCGAGGCGCGCAGGCAGCGGCAGCACCCGCGGGCTGACCCGGTCGGCCAGCTCCTGGAGCACCGCCTCCTCGCCCTCGCTGGCGAAGGCCACCCGGACGAGGCCCGTCGGGGTGGCCGCCAGCAGCAGCGGCCCGACCGGCCCGTCGACCGTGCGGTAGCCGACGTCGACCTCGGCGCGCCGGTCGGCCTCGGCGACCAGTCGCCCCAGCAGCCGCTCGAGGTCGCTGTCCGACGCGTCGACCGCCTCGCGCAGCCGCTCGCTCACGAGACCTCCTCCGACGCCGCGGCCGTGACCGGGGCGCCCTTGGGCACCACCGTCGCCCCCTCGCCCAGAACACCCTCGAGCTGCAGCAGCGCGCGCTTGACGTCGACGCCCCCGGCGTAGCCGGTCAGGCGTCCGTCGGAGGCGACCACGCGGTGGCACGGGAGCACGACGCAGAGCGGGTTGCGGGCGACGAGCTGGCCTGCCACCCGCGGCCCGATGCCGAGCGCGCGGCCGAGGGCGGCGTACGTCGTCGTGCTGCCGCGGGGCACCGCGGCCACCAGGTCCCAGACCTGGCGGGCCCGGTCGCTGCCGACGGGGCGCAGCGGGAGGTCGAAGCCCGCGCGCTCGCCGGTGGCGAACTCGACCAGCTGCCGCGCCGCGCGAGCCAGGACGGCGTCGTCCTCGGGGTCGACCGGTGCACCGAACCTCGACCGGTCGGGCGCCGGGTGATGCTCTCGGAAGTAGATCCCGACCAGGTCGTCGCCCTCGGCCACCAGCGTCAGCTCCCCGACCGCGGTGGGCACCACCGCGTGGCGTCGGGCCGACGCCGCCTCCCCCTCGGCGGTCAGTGTGGTGGGTGTGGTCGTGGTGGTCGCGCTGGTCGTCCCGAGCGTCGTCGTCGCGGTCATCGTCTGCTCCTCGCGCACGGCGCCGAGCCGTCCCGGCGCCTGTCACCTCGTAGACGCCCGGGCGGCCGGGAACGTGAGGTCCGACCTCGGTCCGGTGCTGTGACGTGCGCCACAGCAAGCGGCTACCTGGCGCGGGCCTTCGCGGTCGCCCGGTCGTTGGCCTTCTGCAGGGCGTCGACCAGCTCGTCCTTGGTCATCGACGAGCGGCCCTCGACCCCGGCCTTCTGCGCGAGCTCGTAGAGGTGCTTCTTGGTGGCGTTCGCGTCGACCCCGCCCCTGGTCTCGGCGTCGGTGTCCAGCCCGCCCGCGGCCTTGGCGTCGGAGGGCCCGTTCTCCTCCTTGGGCTCCCAGTGGTCACCCACCTTCTCGTGCGTGTGCTTCACCGCCGCCCACGCGGTGCGGTGCGCGCGCTGCCCGTCGCCGTACTGCTCCTCGGCGGACGCGAGCGTCTCGGCGTAGGTGTCCTGGGCCTTCTGGTCGGAGCGCTCCAGGGTGCTCGGGAGCCGCTCCTCCTCGATCCGCTCGGCCGCGCTGCCCTTCTCCGGCATCTGCCCTCCTCGGCTGCTCGCGCCCAGTCTCGCACCGCGTCGCGCACCCGGCCGGGCACCGGGCCCCGACCGTCGCTGGCGGGCGGGGCGATCTCCCCCGAGGTTCGCGGTCCACCTCGCGGTGGATCGCGCTCCGCTCAGTCGCGCGCGAAGCCCTGCAGCCGTCCGACCGTGTCGAGGCGCACGACCGCCTCGCCGGCCTCGTCGCTCGCCGCGAGGTCGACGGTGGCCCCGAGCACCCAGTCGTGGTTCCCCTCGGGGTCGTCGACGACCTGGCGGACGCGCCAGCGCCCGGGCTCCTCGTGCACCTCGAACAGCGCCGGGCCCCGCGCGTCGGCGCCGGTGAGGATCGCGGCGTGCTCGGTGAAGTACGGCTCGAAGGCCGCTGCCCAGCGGTCGGCGTCCCAACCGTCGTCGCCGTCCAGCTCGCCGAGCGGCCACCACTGCCGCCGGGCCGCCAGCTCCACGCGACGAAACAGCGCGTTGCGCACCAGCACCCGGAACGCCCGCGCGTTCGCGGTGACCGGGGGCGGCGGCTCGAGGGCGGCGTCGACGAGCGCCGGAGGCGGCCTGGTCGGGGTGGGACAGCCGCTCCCACTCCTCGAGCAGGCTGGAGTCGACCTGGCGCACGAGCTCGCCGAGCCAGACCACCAGGTCCGTCAGCGCCTCGGTCCGGCGCTCCTCCGGCACGGTCTGGCGCAGCGCCTTGTACGCATCCGAGAGGTAGCGCAGGACCAGGCCCTCGGAGCGCGCCAGCCCGTAGCGGGCGACGAACTCGGAGAACGTCATCGCCTCGCTGAAGAGCTCGCGCACCACCGACTTCGGCGACAGCCGCTCGTCGAGCACCCACGGGTTGCTCTTCGCGTACGCGGTGAAGGCCACCTCGAGCACCTCGGCCAGCGGCCGGGGCCAGGTGACGTCCTCGATGAGGACGACGCGCTCCTCGTACTCGATGCCCTCGGCCTTCATCGCGTCGATCGCCTCGCGGCGGGCGCGGTCGCGCTGGCCCATGAGGATCGGGCGCGGGTCCTCCAGCGTCGCCTCGATCACCGAGACGACGTCGAGCGCGTACGTCTCGGCGTCGGGGTCGAGGAGGTCGAGGGCGGCCAGCGCGAAGGGCGAGAGCGGCTGGTTGAGGGCGAAGTCGCGCTGCAGGTCGACGGTCAGCCGCGCCGTACGGCCCTCGGCGTCGGGCTCGGGCAGCTCCTCGACGACCCCGGACTCGCGCAGCCCGCGGTAGATGGCGAGCGCCCGCGACACGTGCCCGCGCCGCGCGGAGGGCAGGTCGTCGTTGTCGAGCAGCAGGTGGCGCATGCCGGCCCAGCAGTCCCCCGGCCGGGCGACGACGTCGAGCAGCATCGCGTGGGTGACCTTGAAGTGCGACGACAACGGCTCCGGCGGCGCGGACACCAGGCGCTCGAAGGTCGGCAGGCCGTAGCCGACCGTGCCCTCCGGAGGCTTCTTGCGCACCACCTTGCGCCGCTTCTTGGGGTCGTCGCCGGCCTTGGCCAGGGCCTTCTCGTTGGCGACCACGTGGTCGGGCGCCTGCACGACGACCTGCCCGCTGGTGTCGAAGCCGGCCCGGCCCGCCCGCCCGGCGACCTGGTGGAACTCGCGCGCCGTCAGCAGCCGGGCGCGCGTGCCGTCGTACTTGCTCAGCGAGGCGATCAGCACCGTGCGGATCGGGACGTTGATGCCGACGCCGAGGGTGTCGGTGCCGCAGATGACCTTGAGCAGGCCGGCCTGGGCGAGCCGCTCGACGAGGCGGCGGTACTTGGGCAGCATGCCCGCGTGGTGGACGCCGATCCCCTGCCTGACCAGGCGGGAGACGACCTTGCCGAACCCCGCGCTGAAGCGGAAGTCGGCGATCAGCGCAGCGATCCGGTCCTTCTCCTCGCGGCTGCTGATCTTGAGGCTGGTCAGCGCCTGCGCCTGCTCCACCGCGGCCGCCCGGCTGGCGTGGACGACGTAGACCGGGGCCTCGTGCGTCTCCAGCAGCTCCTCGACGGTCTCGTGCAGCGTGGTCGTCACGTAGCGGTGGTGCAGCGGCACGGGTCGCTCGACCGAGCTGATCGTCGTCGTGGGCCGGCCGGTGCGCCGGGTCAGCTCGGACTCGAAGCGGCTGACGTCGCCCAGCGTGGCGCTCATCAGCAGGAACTGCGCGCGGGGCAGCTCGATCAGCGGCACCTGCCAGGCCCAGCCGCGCGACTCGTCGCCGTAGTAGTGGAACTCGTCCATGACCACGCAGGCCACGTCGGCGTCCGCGCCCTGGCGCAGGGCGAGGTTGGCCAGGATCTCGGCGGTGCAGCAGATGATCGGCGCGGTCGGGTTGACGCTCGCGTCGCCGGTCATCATCCCGACGCGCTCGTGGCCGAAGGTGGCGACGGCGTCGAAGAACTTCTCGCTGACCAGCGCCTTGATCGGCGCGGTGTAGAAGGTGCGGCCGCCGGTGGCCAGGGTGGCGAACTCCGCCCCCGTCGCGACGAGCGACTTCCCCGAACCGGTGGGGGTCGACAAGATCACGTTCGCGCCGCTCACCAGCTCGATGAGCGCGTCGGTCTGGTGCGCGTACGGCGTCAGGCCGCGGCTCTCCAGCCAGCCGGTGAACGCCTCGTACGTGGCGTCGGGCCCGGGCTCGGCGGGGACGAGGTCGGCCAGCGTGGCCGAGACCGCGCTGCCGGCCCCGGCCGCCGCGGTGGTCAGGGCGCCCGCGAGGGGTCGCGCGGGCGCAGCGGCTCCTCGCCGGTCCGCTCGGTCACGTAGGTCTCCAGGAACGAGCGGAACAGCCCGATGCCCGAGCGCGTGGTGATCGACTCCGGGTGGAACTGGACCGACTCGACGGGGAGCTCACGGTGGCGCAGCCCCATGATGTAGCCGTCGTCGCGGCTGCGGGCGCTGACCTCGAGCTCGTCGGGCAGCGTCGCGTCCTCCACCACCAGCGAGTGGTAGCGGGTCACGACCTGGTCGGCCTCGGCGGCGCGGAACATGCCGCGGCCGTCGTGGTCCAGCGTGCTCGTCTTGCCGTGCATGATGTGCGCCGCCGGGCTGACGGTGGCCCCGTACGCGCAGCCGATCGCCTGGTGGCCGAGGCACACCCCGAGCAGCGGGACCTCGCCGGCGAACTCGTGCACCAGCTCGACGTGGCCGGAGTCCAGCGGGTGGCCGGGGCCGGGCCCCAGCACCAGGACGTCGGGCGCCAGGTCGCGGACGCGGTCGCCGTTGCCCGGGTCGGAGCGGATCACGACGGGATCGGCGCCGAGCTCGGCGAGGTACTGCTCGATGATGTAGACGAAGCTGTCGAACGCGTCGATGAGGACGACCTTCACGACACCAGCTCCTCTCCGGTGACCGCCCAGTAGGCGGCGCCCATCTTGGTCAGCGTCTCGGCCCATTCCCCGTCGGGCGTGGAGTCGGCGACGACGCCGGCGGAGGCGCGCAGCACGTACGCCGCGTCGGCCCCCGCACCGGTCCGGACGGTCATCCGGATCGCCAGGCCCAGGATGGTCCAGCCACCGAAGCCGATCAAGCCGAACGACCCGGCGTACAGACCGCGCCGGCTCGTCTCCAGCTCCTCGATGATCTCCATCGCCCGCACCTTGGGCGCGCCCGTCATCGTGCCGGCGGGGAAGCCGGCGCGGATCAGGTCGTAGACGTCGTGCTCGGCACGGACCTCCGAGCTGACGCTGGAGACGATGTGGAACAGGTGGCTGTAGGCCTCGATGACCATGAAGTCGTCGACCGACACCGAGCCGGGGACCGAGACCCGGCCCATGTCGTTGCGGCAGAGGTCGACGAGCATCACGTGCTCGGCGCGCTCCTTGGGGTCGGACAGCAGCCGCTCCACCGCGACCTCGTCGCGCGCGGCGTCGCCGCTGCGCCGCGCGGTCCCGGCGATCGGGCGCATGGTCGCGGTCCGCCCCTCGAGGCGCAGGAACAGCTCCGGGCTGGCTCCGACGACGACGCGGCCGGCGATGGGCAGCAGGCTCATGTACGGGCTGGGGTTGCGCTCGCGCATCCGGCGGTAGACGGTCAGCGCGTCGGCCTGCGTGCGCACGGTGATCGCGTGGCCGACCTGCACCTGGTAGATGTCGCCGAGCCGGATGTGCTCCAGGGCCTGCTCCGCGTGGTCGACGAACTCCTCGCGCGTGGTGTCGTCGGAGACGGAGTCGGGCGTGGGCACCGTCGGCTCGCCCAGCGGGGCGGGCAGCACCTCGAGCGCGGCGACGACGGAGTCCAGGTCGAGCTCCGGCCACCCGGGGCTGGAGGCGACGGTCAGGCGACCGGTCCGCTCGCTGAGGTCGATCTCGACCAGCGCGCGCACCAGGGCGAAGACGGCGTCGGGTGCGGGTTCGGCGGGGTCGTCGATGAGGCGCGGCAGGCGCTCGATGTAGCGGACCGCGTCGTAGCCGTGGAAGACCAGCAGGCCGAAGCCGAAGCGGTCCGGGCTGCGCTCGACGTCGAAGGCCGCGTCCAGGACCCGCGGCAGGTCGAACAGGCCGGCGTCGCTGGTCAGGCGGTCGTCGTCGTCGGTGACCCCGCCGGCCCGCAGCGCGGCGGTGGCGGTGGCGACGAGCGCGGGCACCCCGGTGAACGTCACGCGCGAGCGGTGCACCTGGACCTCGAGCAGGCCGGTCACGCCGGCCAGCGAGGCCCGGGTGTCGGCGACCGGGCCGGCCAGGGACTCGAGCAGGAAGACCTGCTCCTGCCCCGCCAGGCCGCGCAGCGCGACGAGGGCGGCCAGCGGGTCGGAGACGTCGACCGGGACCGTCCGCAGCTCCACCGCGACGCGCTCACCGGGGGTTCTCGCTGGGGTGGTCGGCACGACGGCAGACCCTACCCGCGCGGGGCGCCCGCGGAAGGGCTGTCCGGAGCGGTCCCGGCTCCCGCACGGCCCCGGCGGCTGCGCACGAACCCGACCGCGGTGAAGACCAGCCAGGCCGTCTGCGTCACGAACGAGGGCAGGTTGAAGTCGTAGACCAGCGACACCAGGATCAGCGCCGAACCGGCGGCGTTGAGCACCAGGTAGCGGGGGTCGTGGCTGCCCAGCCGGTTGAGCTGGAGCAGCGCGTACGCGGTGAGGTACGCGGCGACGCCGAGCAGGCCGACGAGGTTCGGGATGGTCACGGTCGGTCCTCGGAGGTCGGGCGGCAGCGCCGTCGGGCGGGCGCCGCAGTCTGGCGCAGCGACCGGGCGGCCGCGCGCGCTCGCCGTACGACCCGGCGGCCCTGCCTATCCCGCTGCACCGTGCCCGCGGTCGAGCCACAGCACCACCACCATGTGCGGCACCGTCAGGGCGAGGAGCACCAGGAGGGTGCCGCCGATCGCGGCCTCGGGGTCCGGCGGCGGCGAGCGTCGCGGCCAGCAGGCCGGCCAGCACGAGCGACCGGCGGCCGCGCGACGGCCGAGGGCGGCGCGGGCCAGCGCGCGGACGGCCTCGCGGGGCCGTCCGGCGGCGACCAGCGACGGCGGCGGGCTCGACCACCGTGAGCAGCCGCGCGGAGTGGCGCAGCGCGTGCCAGCCCCCGAACCACACCGCGAACGCGACCAGCGGCGGGGCCAGCAGCCCCAGGGCCCCGACCAGGACGAGGTCCACCAGCACGCCGGTCCGACGCGCGCGCGGACCGCCGACGTCGCCGGCGACCGCCGCAGCGACCACCCACAGCGTCGTGCCAGGCCGACCCGGGACACCGGTGCGGCGAGCAGGCGCGCCGAGGGCCGGCGAGATCGAGGACGCGACGCCCGGCCAGCTGGGCGCCGGCGCGCGCCAGCGGCAGGACCAGCGCGCCCGTCCCGGCCAGCCGCGACGGCCACCGCCACCCACGCGCGACGGACCGCCAGGCCGCTGGTCTCCCGCACGACCTCGAGCTCGCCCCAGCGCCGAAGTGCAGCAGGCTCAGCGCCAGCACCGGCACCAGGACGACCAGGTCCCGACCTCGACCAGCAGCACCCAGGTCGAGCGCGGCGAGCGCGGCGTACGCCAGGCCGACCAGCGGCCGTGGGCCGCCCGGTGAGGCGAGCGGCCAGCGGTGGTCGACCGCCCCGTGGGGCAGCCCCGCGAGTAGCCCTGCGGCCGTCCAGGACGAGCACGACGAGGTCGTGCCGGGTCGCCGGCAGCGCCGCGCCGGGAGGCGTCACCGACGAGCGTGCCCACGACGACCCGGCGTGACCACCGGACGCCCGCACGCGACCACGTCGAACATTCGCGTGGGCGCCAGCAGGTTGTCGGTCATGTCCTCGAGTGTGCGCCTGCTGCCGGGTGTCGCGTAAAGAAAGGTTGAGCTTCTCTGGCGTTCTTTTGTCCGAGCGCGCACACTGACCATGCATCCGCTTCGGCGGACAAAAGCTCCGAGCTCTGGAGACGATCGTCAGCCCGCCGCCGACGAGTCCTGATGCACATTCTCAACGACGCGTCCACGGAGGCCGAAGTGTTACCCGACCAATTGACTCAGGGCCAGTTCGACACGGTCTACAACCTTTTGTCGCTGGTGATCGCTTCCCAGCTGTTCACCGCGCTCTACCTGATGGTCGTCCAACCCCGCGTGCTCCCCCGTCCGGCAGACGACGGTCATGTCCGCGATCGTCTGCGCGATCGCGGCCTACCACTACTTCCGGATCTTCAACTCCTTCACCGCCGCGTACGTCAGCGACGCGCCGGGCGGCCGGGGTTCTACAGCCAGGCGATCGGCAAGTCCTTCAACGAGGGCTACCGCTACGTCGACCTCGGTGCTCACCGGGCCCCTGCTGCTGGTCGAGCGTGTCGTCCTGACCCTCGCCAGCCCTCCAGGCGATCGTCTGCGGCGGCTGACCTCCGCGGCCGCGGCCATGATCGCGCTCGGCTACCCCGGCGAGCTCAGCAGCGACGGCCTCACCCGCAACTTCTTCGGGCTGCCCTCGACGGTCCCGTTCCTCTACATCCTCTACGTGCTGTTCGTGGAGCTGACGCGCTCGCTCGACCGCCAGCCCGCAGGCGGTCAGCGACGACCGTCTCCCGGCTGCGGATCCTGCTCTTCGCCACCTGGGGCGTGTACCCCATCGCCTACCTCATCCCCCTGCTCGGCTTCGACAGCGCCGGCGCCTGGGTGGGCAAGCAGGCCGGCTACTCGATCGCCGACATCCTGGCGAAGGCGCTGTACGGGCTGCTGATTCTCAAGATCGCGCGTCTGAAGTCCTTCGCCGACGACCCCGCCTCGGGGTCGGGGGAGCCACGCGGAGGCAGAACAGGGCCGTCGACGGGTGGTCGTTCAGACACGGCCCTCCGTTCAGGCCTGTCCAGGGTCGACCCATGGCCCTGCCGCCGCCCGCGCCAGGCGGGCGGCACGCCCCGGCGCGTTGGTGTCCGCCTCGTCGCGCGAGCCCCACGCGACGTCGGAGATCTCGGCGCCACGCTCGGCGAGGACGGCCGGGTATCCGGTCCTCCGCCCCGGATCCCCCGAGGAGCCGAGCCGACGAATCATGTTCGTCACGGTGCTCCGGCTCGATCTCGAGCTTCATTCCCTTTTGTCGACAGCGTACGCTCGCTTTGTTGCTGGCGTCGGTTCTGACGAGCCGATCGCTTTCGGTTCGATATCTCATCTCTGTGTCGCCGACGTGACGTCCCAGAATTCTTCGACGTGTCGTCCGGCAGGGCCCGAACGTCCGACGTGGACGTCGGGTCGGCTTTTCATGGCCGGCCTTCAACCCGTTCACGACCCAGCTGGACGTCGCCGCGCCACAAGTAGAGATCAGTGTACTGGCCGATATGCACGCGAAGCAGATCCACCTCCTGGGGCTGGTCCACCAACGACGGGAAAGGCCGTCGGACGCAGACCAGCGGTCGGCGGCGCGGTGCGGTGAGGGCAGCCGGTGTACGGCGCTGCTCGTCTGCGAGCGGCGTGTCGCTGGCGACGCGCTCCCACCGAGACGCCGGACCGTTGCGCGCGGCGCGGGCGACCGCCACTGTGGGGCGGTGAGCCGTCGTCGGCTCGTGACGGGGGACGATGACGCAGGAACCCCGCCAGGAGGTGGAGGTCCACGGCGTGGTCGGCGAACCCGTCACCCTGCCCCGGGCCCCCGCCGACCCCGCGTACGCGTGGTCGCTCGAGCTCCCCGAGGGGGTGGAGGAGACCGGCGAGGCGCCCGGTGCGCCGGTCCCGGGAACCGGTTCCAGGCTGCGCGGACCGGCCCGGCAGCTACGTCCTGGTCGCCACCCAGTCCGACCCGGCCGGCGTGCCGATCACCGTCCTGCCCGTGCGGCTGACCGTCTCCTGACGCGGAGACGCTCGCGCGCGCTCCACGGCGGCGACGGGCCGTCGCTCAGCGCCGCGCCACCACGGCGAACATCGTCACGGCCATGAAGGCGGTGCCCCGGTCCGCCGCCTCGCGCAGCGCGGACCGCAGTCCCTCGGCCTCCTCCGGTGTGAGGGTGCCGCCGGCGATCGCGCGCTCGATCGCCGGACCCGCCATGGCGGCGTCGCGGAGCATCACCTGCGGCAGCACGTAGGAGCTCGATCCCACGTCGGCATCCACGTGGAGGCCGGCGGTCCGCAGCAGCCCGCGCAGCCGCCGCCCGGAGAACGGGTTGGGCGAGCCGTCGAAGAAGGACTGGCTCACGCGGCGCAGCACGTCCGCGTCACCCGGCTCGACGACGAGCGTGCCCCAGTCGCTGTCGAGGATCGCCGCGCGCCCTCCGGGTCGGAGCACCCGGGCGACCTCACGAGCCGCACGCCCGGGGTGCGCCAGGTGTCTGCCAGACCCGCTCGCTGTGCGGACGTCGACCGCGCGTCCTCGAGGCAGCGCTCGCGTCCCCGTCGACGAGCACCGGCGGCACCGGGCGGTCGCCGAGCGTTCCGCGGCTACCCGCGCAGCGCCGCGTTCGGCTCGACCCCGACCGCTCGCCCGGTGGCACCGACCCGGCCGCGAGGGCGCAGGCCACCGCCCCGGTCCCGGTGCCGACGTCGACCGCGGTCTCCCCCTCCGCCGGGGCGAGCCGTCCCATGGCCCAGTCGCGGAGCCGCTGGAAGCTGGGCAGGGTCTCCTGGGCGTCCAGCACGTAGACCAGCGCCCGCAGGTCGGCGGCCGGGTCGTCGCTGCGGTGGTCGGTGCGGAACGCGGTCTGCAACCGGCCCAGCTCGGGACGGCCGGCACCCCGGGGAACCGTCACCTCCCCAGGGTCGCGCGCCGGGGTCGTGCTGTCGAGATCCGGAGTCGGCTCGTGCGCCCCCCGGTCACCCGTTCGGACAGCGGGGTTATGGTCCGCCGCAGGAGGCGAGCGTGGACATCAAGAAGACGTTCCTGGAGTGGCCGGTGCTACGGCAGCTCACGGGGGGCGACCCGCTGGGCCGCGGCAACGCGGTGCAGTCGCCCAGGACGCGGGCGATCACCCCGCGCACGGCAACGGCCGACAAGGTCGTGCAGAGCGTGTGCCCGTACTGCGCGGTCGGCTGCGGCCAGCGCGTGTTCGTGCGTGACGGTCACGTCACCCAGATCGAGGGCGACCCCGACTCCCCCGTCTCCCGCGGGCGCCTCTGCCCCAAGGGCGCCAACAGCGAGCAGCTGGTGAACTCCCCCGGCCGCGCGACGACGATGCTCTACCGCCGTCCGCGCAGCCGCGAGTGGGAGCGCATCGGCGTCGAGCAGGCGACCGACATGATCGCCGACCGCATGGTCGAGTCGCGCCGCAAGCGCTGGCAGGACACCGACGAGGAGGGTCGTCCGCTGCGCCGGACGATGGGCATCGCCGCGCTCGGCGGCGCCACCCTCGACAACGAAGAGAACTACCTGATCAAGAAGCTCTTCACCGCGCTGGGCGCCATACAGATCGAGAACCAGGCGCGTATTTGACACAGCGCCACGGTTCCCAGTCTGGGAGCCTCGTTCGGCCGTGGCGGCGCCACGAGCTTCCTGCAGGACCTGCAGCAGTCGGACTGCATCATCATCGAGGGCTCCAACATGGCCGAGTGCCATCCCGTGGGGTTCCAGTGGGTGATGGAGGCCAAGGCGCGCGGCGCGAAGGTGATCCACATCGACCCGCGCTTCACGCGGACGTCGGCGGTCGCTGACACCCACGTGCCGATCCGCGCGGGGAGCGACATCGTCTTCCTCGGCGCGATCATCAACTACATCCTCAGCACGGGGAAGTACTTCCACGACTACGTCGTCGCGTACACCAACGCCGCGACCCTGGTCGGGGAGGACTTCCGCGACGTCGACGACCTCGACGGCGTCTTCTCCGGCTACGACCCCGAGACCGGCACCTACGACACCTCGACCTGGGCCTACGACGGCGTGGTGGAGCACGCGGCCAGCGGCAGCAAGCGGGTGCCGACCCAGGACACCGGGGACGACGCCGGCGGGACGGGCGGCGGCGACGGGGCCACGGGAGGCGACGAGAGCGAGGAGTCCGAGAGCGACCGCGGCGCGGGCCACGAGCTCGGCGGCCACGGCGCGTCGCTGGACCACAGCGAGGTCACCCGGGACGAGACCCTCCAGCACCCGCGCACGGTGTTCCAGGTGCTCAAGCGCCACTTCGCCCGTTACACCCCGGAGATGGTGCAGGAGACCTGCGGGATCTCCGCCGAGCAGCTGCTCGAGGTGTGCGAGGCCGTGACCGCGAACAGCGGCCGCGAGCGCACCACCGCGTGGGTCTACTCCGTCGGCTGGACGCACCACACCGTGGGCGTGCAGATGATCAGGACGTCGGCCATCATCCAGCTGCTGCTGGGCAACATGGGCCGCCCCGGCGGCGGGATCCTCGCGCTGCGCGGGCACGCCAGCATCCAGGGCTCGACCGACATCCCGACGCTGTTCAACCTGCTGCCCGGCTACCTGCCGATGCCCAAGGTCGGACCGCACGACTCGCTCGACGAGTACGTCGCCGAGATCGCCAGCCCGCACCAGAAGGGCTTCTGGGTCAACGCCAAGAGCTACACCACCAGCCTGCTCAAGGCCTGGTGGGGCGACGCGGCGACCGAGGAGAACGACTTCGCGTTCCGGTACCTGCCGAGGCTGACCGGCGACCACGGCACGTACGCGACGGTCATGTCGATGCTGCGCGACGAGATCGACGGCTACTTCCTGCTCGGGCAGAACCCGGCGGTCGGCTCGGCCCACGGCAAGATGCAGCGGATGGGCCTGTCCCACCTCAAGTGGCTGGTGGTCCGCGACCTCAACCTCATCGAGTCGGCGACCTTCTGGTCCGACGGTCCCGAGATCGAGACCGGCGAGCTCAAGACCGACGAGATCGACACCGAGGTGTTCTTCTTCCCGGCGGCCTCGCACGTGGAGAAGGGCGGCACCTTCACCCAGACGCAGCGGATGCTGCAGTGGCACCACAAGGCGGTCGACCCGCCCGGTGACGCGCAGAGCGAGCTGGAGTTCTTCTACCTGCTCGGGCAGAAGATCCGCCAGCGGCTGGCCGGCTCGACCGACGACCGCGACCGGCCGGTCCTCGACCTGACCTGGGACTACCCGCTCGACGAGGACGGGGAGATCTCGGCCGACGCCGTGCTCGCCGAGATCAACGGCTTCCACCTCACCGGCGACAAGGCCGGGCAGCCGTTGAACACCTTCAACGAGATGAAGCCCGACGGCTCCACCTCGGGCGGCTGCTGGATCTACACCGGCGTGTACGCCGACGGGATCAACCAGTCCAAGCGGCGCAAGCCCGGCCGCGAGCAGTCGTGGGTCGCCCCCGAGTGGGGCTGGGCCTGGCCGATGAACCGGCGCACCCTCTACAACCGCGCCGCGGCCGACCCGGACGGCAAGCCGTGGAGCGAGCGCAAGGCGTACGTGTGGTGGGACGAGGAGACCCAGAGGTGGACCGGGCACGACGTCCCGGACTTCGAGGTCGGCAAGGCTCCGTCCTACCGCCCGCCGGAGGGCGCGTCGGGTCCCGACGGTCTCGCCGGCGACGACCCGTTCATCATGCAGGCGGACGGGAAGGGCTGGCTCTACGCACCGGCCGGGCTGCTCGACGGCCCGATGCCGACGCACTACGAGCCGCAGGAGTCGCCGGTCAGCAACCCGATGTACCGCCAGCAGTCCAACCCCACGCGCGAGGTCTTCCCGCGCGAGGACAACCTGCAGAACCCGTCGGGCGACGAGCCGGGGGCCGACCTCTACCCGTTCGTGTTCACCACCTACCGGCTCACCGAGCACCACACGGCCGGCGGGATGAGCCGCTTCCAGCCCTACCTCTCCGAGCTCCAGCCGGAGTTCTTCTGCGAGGTCAGCCCGGAGCTGGCCCGCGAGCGCGGCCTCGAGAACAACGGGTGGGCGACGATCATCAGCGCCCGCACCGCCATCGAGGCGCGGGTGCTGGTCACCGAGCGGGTCACGCCGCTGCGGATCGCGGGGCGGACGGTGCACCAGATCGGGCTGCCCTACCACTGGGGCGTCGGGGCCCAGGCCCTCGTCACGGGCGACTCGGCCAACGACCTCTTCGGGGTCACGCTCGACGCGAACGTGCACATCCAGGAGACCAAGGTCGCCTCCTGCGACATCCAGCCCGGACGGCGTCCCCGCGGCCCGGCCCTGCTGGACTACGTCGCGGCGCACCGGGCCCGGGCCGGGGTCACCCTCGCCACCGGCAACGCGCACCGCACGCCGCCCGAGGGCGCGGACGGGGTGCACCGGCCCGCGACGCCGGGCGACCTCGGCCAGGACGCGTCCACGGGCGAGGGCGGCGACGGCGCCGCCGGCGGCAAGCACGCGATGAACAAGCAGGAACGGGACTGACGTGGACGACTTGATCACCTCCTCGCACCGGAGGTCGGACCCGCACCGGGGGTCGGACCAGGCGTTCACGTCGGCGACCCCGGAGGGTCCGGCGCACCGGGCCGGCTGGGAGCAGCCGGAGTCGCGCAAGGGCTTCTTCACCGACACCTCGATCTGCATCGGCTGCAAGGCCTGCGAGGTGGCCTGCAAGGAGTGGAACGGGGTGCCGCAGGACGGCATCTACGAGCTGCTCGGGAGCTCCTACGACAACACGGGCGCCCTGGGCGCGAGCACCTGGCGCCACGTCGAGTTCATCGAGCAGCGCAAGCCGCTCGGCGGGCAGACCACGGGCGTCACCATCGGGGTGCCGGAGACGGCGCCGTACGCCGGGGCCTCCGTGGGCCGCGACGTCGTGCTCGGCGAGCTCCGCGCCGACTTCGACGGGAGCGCGGGGACCGACCACAGCGCGCTCGACCTGTTCGGATCGCTGAAGCCCGAGGCGTCGGCCTCGGCAGCCTCGAAGCCGCTCGTCGACCTGGGCATGCCGGCCTTCGACCTGCCGAGCGCGTCCCCCGACGCCGGCGAGCGGACCGAGTTCCGCTGGCTGATGGCCTCGAACGTCTGCAAGCACTGCACCAACGCGGGCTGCCTCGACGTGTGCCCGACCGGGGCGCTGTTCCGCACCGAGTTCGGCACGGTCGTCGTGCAGGACGACGTCTGCAACGGCTGCGGCTACTGCGTCGCCGGGTGCCCCTTCGGCGTCATCGACCGGCGCATCGGCGACAAGCACAAGCCGAAGGACGACCTCGCCAACAAGAACCACGGCGTCGCGCAGAAGTGCACGCTCTGCTACGACCGCCTGAGCGAGAACCTCACGCCGGCGTGCGCGCAGGCCTGCCCGACGCAGTCGATCCAGTTCGGCGACGTCGACGAGCTGCGCGAGCGGGCCCAGAAGCGGGTCGAGACCCTGCAGGCGGCCGGCGTCATGGGCGCCCAGCTCTACGCCGAGGACCCCGAGGGCGGCGTCGGTGGCGCGGGCGCCTTCTTCCTGCTCCTCGACGAGCCCGAGGTGTACGGCTTCCCGCCCGACCCGATCGTCACCACCGCCGACCTGCCGCGGATGTGGAAGAACGCCGGCTTCGCCGCGCTCGGCCTCGTCGCCGCGGCGGCGACCGCCTTCGTGGCGGGCCGGAAGTGACTCCCGGCCCCGACGGCACCCGGTCCGAGGACAGGGACGTCGACTACCAGCTCGGCCAGCAGGAGCCCGGCAGCAAGGCGTCGAACCCGGAGCGCCACGACGGCGACCGGGCCTTCGACGCCGCCATCCGTGCCGTGCCCGGCACCGAGGGCCAGGCGAGCGCGAGCGCGACCGCCCGGCGCACCGGTGGCGGCGGGCGTGGTCGGCGCGGCGACGGCCGTGGTGGGAAGGGCGGCGACCGACGGCGCAAGGGCCGCGCCGAGGAGATGATGGTGCCGGACGCGACGTTCACGTCGTACTACGGGCGCCAGGTCGTCAAGGCCACCCCGTGGGAGGCCGACATCCCCTTCTACCTCTTCGCGGGAGGGCTGGCCGGCGGGTCGTCGCTGATCGCGGCCGGGGCGGACCTGAGCGGTCGGCCGCACCTGAGGCGCAACGCGCGGATCGCCGCGGCCGCCGGCATCACGACCAGCCTGCTCGCCCTCGTGCACGACCTCGGTCGGCCGGAGCGGTTCTACAACATGCTGCGCGTCTTCAAGCCGACGTCGCCGATGTCGGTCGGGACCTGGATCCTCTCGGCGTACGGGCCGTTCGCCATCCTCGCCGCGGGCTCGGACGTGCTCAAGCTGCTGCCGTGGCGCTTCGGCGTGGTCAGCGACCTGATCGACTTCGCGGCGCGCCCGGCCGGCCTCGCCGCCGCCGCGTTCGCCCCGGCCGTCGCCTCGTACACCGCCGTGCTGCTGACCGACACCTCCACCCCGGCCTGGCACGACGCGCACCGCGAGCTGCCCTTCGTCTTCGTCGGCTCCGCCGCGGCGGCCTCGGGCGGGCTGGGCATGGCCCTCGCACCGCTGGCCGAGTCGGGCCCGGCCCGCGCGCTGGCGGTCATCGGCGCCACGGCCGAGCTCGTCGTCGAGCACCGCATGGAGGGTTCGATGGGGCTCTCCGCGGAGGCGCTGCACCTGGGCACGCCCGGCAGGCTGATGCGCGCGAGCAAGATCCTCACCGCGGCCGGTGCCGCCGGTGCCCTGCTGCTCGGCGGGCGCTCGCGCGCCGGTGCGGTGGCCAGCGGCCTCGCCCTCGTCGCCGGCTCGGTGTGCACCCGTTTCGGGGTGTTCGAAGCGGGGCAAGAGTCCGCGAGGGACCCGCGCTACACCGTCATCCCGCAGCGCGAGCGTCTCGACGCCAAGCGGGCGGCGCGGGCGGCGGGCCACGAGCCCGCCGTGCCCCCGACCAGCGAGCGTCCCGGCCCGGCCGCGGACGACGCCCAGACCACCGACCCCAGCCGGGACCTCACGGACCCGACCCAGGAGATCCCCACATGAGCACCGCGAACACCTCGGCGCCCTCCGCCGCCACCAACCCGACCAAGGGCCGGGTCCTCCTGGTGGTGGCCGCCCTGCTGCTGCAGCTGTCGCTCGGAGCGGTGTACGCCTGGAGCGTCTTCGCCAAGGCCCTGCAGGGCGCGGACGCGTGGAAGCTCACGAAGGTCCAGGCCAGCATCCCCTTCGAGGTCACCATCGGCGTGCTGTTCTTCGGCACCTACCTCGGCGGGCGCATCCAGGACCGGCGGGGCCCCCGGGTCGTCGCCCTCGTCGGCGGCATCCTCTACAGCGTCGGGGTCATCCTGGCCTCCTTCGCCCACGGGAGCGACCAGTTCTGGCTGCTCGTGCTGGGCTACGGCGTCATCGGTGGGTTCGGCCTCGGCCTCGGCTACATCGTCCCGATCGCCATGCTGCAGAAGTGGTTCCCGGACCGCCGCGGCCTGATCACCGGGCTCGCCGTCGGCGGGTTCGGCTTCGGCGCGGTGCTGACCGCGCCGGTCGCCCAGCGACTCATCGCCGCGAACCCCGGCCAGCCGACCTCGGCCTTCCTGCCGCTGGGGATCGCCTACCTCGTCCTCAGCGTCCTCGGCGCGCTCGCGTTCCGCAACCCGCCCGCGGGCTACACCGTCCCGGGCTACACGCCCAAGACCACCGGCCGCGTCGTCGACAGCGGCCGGGACTACAAGCCCGGCGAGGCCATGCGCACCTGGCAGTGGTACGCGCTCACCGCGATCCTCACGCTCGCGGTGCTCGCCGGCATCTCGCTGATCTCGCAGGCGGCGGCCTCCTTCGCCGACATCGCCGGGTACTCCGCCATCGCGGCCGCCAGCGCGGTCGGCTTCCTGGGCCTCTTCAACGGCGGTGGACGCATCCTGTGGGCTGCGGTCAGCGAGCGCTTCGGTCGGATGCGGACGTTCGTGGCGATCCTCGCGATCGAGGGCGTGTGCCTGCTGCTCCTGCCGCACGTCAGCAACGCCGTGCTCTTCTTCGTCCTGGCGGCGCTGGTCTACCTCTGCTACGGCGGCAGCTTCGGCACCATGCCGGCCACCGCGGGCGACTTCTTCGGGGTCAAGTTCGCCGGAGCGATCTACGGCCTGATGCTCGTCGCCTGGAGCCTCGGCGGGGTCTTCGGCCCGCTGATCGCCGCCTCGCTGATCGGGCCGGACAAGGACTACACCACCGCCTACACGGTGATCGGCATCATCGCCCTGGTCGCGATCGCGCTGCCGCTCGTCACGCGGATCCCGCGGACGCGGCAGAGCGCGGACGAGGGCGTGCTGGGCGCGGAGTCGACCGCCGCCGAGCGGTAGTCCCTGCGTCTCGTCCGCCCTGCCCCGTCCCCGGCTCAGCGCCGGAGGTCGGGCCGGGCGGGCGACGGGCGCATCCGGACCGCCCCGTCAGGAGCCCTGGCGCTCCGCGGCCTTCTTGTTCGCCGCACGCGTCCTCGCCGCCCGCTTGGCCGCAGCACTGCGCGCGCGGCGCTTCTTGTCGAGCTCGAGCGCGAGCTTCTCGCGGCGGCGCTGCTCGCGCTTGACGGCGTTCTCGACCTTGCGCTGCTCGGCCTCCACGACGGCGGGCGAGCGCACCGGCCAGACGTACGGCAGGTCGGCCGGCGCGTCAGGGAACAGCGGCCCGTAGCGCTCGGGGTCCTTGCGGACCAGCGCCGAGCGGTGGCTCTCGAGCACCTTGTCGTCGGCGGTCCACGGCGGCATCGCCCCGGCCGCGCGCAGGGCCTCCTCGCTGCGGATCTCGGTCACCCCGTACACCGCGAGGTCGTCGACGATCGTCCCGGCGCAGGTGTCGTCGAAGCCGCGCGCGACCCACGCGTCGCACATCGCGAGGCCGTAGCGCCCGAGCGCCTCCTCGTGGCCCTGCCACATGAGGACGGCCGGGTGGCTCTTCCACGCGTAACCGGGCACGGTCAGCGCCCGGACGATCTGGATCACCTCGACGCGCTGCTTGCCGAGCCGCTTGAGGTCGAGGACGCGAGCCGAGTCCTCGAAGGAGGGGTACGGGAGGAAGGTCTGCACGAGGCCGGAAGGTCCTAGAGGCCCAGCGGTTCGGGGTCGCCGGGCAGCGCGGGGTCGCGGTCGTCCGGCGGCAGGTCCGGCGTCTCGAACTGCACCCGGGCGATCTCCGCGCACGCCCGCGCGACCATGGCGCGGAACTCGCCGTGCTCGGGGTCGACGTCGTAGGCCTGGTACGCCGCGGCGTCGACCCAGTCGTTGGTGATGGCGAAGCTCCAGCCGCCCTCGCGCAGCCCGGCGTCGAAGCCGATGCGCATCGGGCCGACGAGCCCGGCGGGCCGCATGCCGGCGAGGCCGAGGAGCCCGGCGTCGAGGCCGAAGCGGACCTCCTCGGTGGCGTTGGGGTCGAGGCGGCCGAGGACGACGTTCCTGATCACCGGACCACGATCCCATGCTCGCCCGCGGCCACGGTCTCCCCGACCACCACGGCGCCGGGAACCTCGCCGACGACGAGCAGGCCGCCGCTGGTCTGGGCGTCGGCGAGCAGCAGCAGCTCGTCCTCGTCGATGCCCTCGGCACCGAGGTCCGGGCGGACCCAGTCGAGGTTGCGCCGGGTGCCGCCGCTGACGTAGCCGTCGCGCAGCGCCTCGCGGGCCCCCTCGAGGTAGGGGACCTTGGTGTGGTCGACCACGAGGGTCACGCCGGAGGCGCGGGCCATCTTGAAGCCGTGCCCGAGCAGCCCGAAGCCGGTGACGTCGGTGGCCGCCCGGACGCCCGCGGCGAGCGCCGCCCGCGAGGCGTCGGCGTTGAGCCGGACCATCGAGTCGATCGCCTGGCGGAACACCTCGCCGGTGGCCTTGTGCCGGTTGTTGAGCACGCCGACCCCGAGGGGCTTGGTCAGGCTGACCGGCAGGCCGGCCTCGGCCGCGTCGTTGCGCAGCAGCCTGGCCGGGTCCGCGATGCCGGTGACGGCCATGCCGTACTTGGGCTCGGGGTCGTCGATGCTCTGGCCGCCGGCCACGTGCACGTGCGCCTCGCGCGCGACGTCGAGGCCGCCGCGCAGCACCTCCGCGAGCAGCTCGAGCGGCAGGACGTCGCGGGGCCAGCCGACCAGGTTCAGCGCGACGAGCGGGGTGGCGCCCATCGCGTAGATGTCGGAGAGCGCGTTCGCGGCGGCGATCCGGCCGAAGTCGTAGGCGTCGTCGACGACCGCGGTGAAGAAGTCGGTCGTCGCGACGATCGCCCGGTCCCCGTCGATGCGGACGACGGCGGCGTCGTCACCGGTCTCGAGCCCGACCAGCAGGTTCGCGTCGGACCACGGGGTCAGCCCGGCGACCACCGCCTCCAGCTCGCCCGGCGGGATCTTGCAGGCGCACCCGCCGCCGTGGGCGTACTGGGTGAGCCGGACCGGTTCGGTCGTCTGGGCGGCGGTCGCTGTCACCGCCCCAACCTAGCCAGCCGCCCGAGGCCCCCGGTACAGGTTCAGTCGCGCGTGGCCGGGAACGCCCTGATTCTCGACCGGCCGACGCGCGGACCGGCTCGCGGACGACGCTCGGCCCGGCCACCGCCGCCGATCGAGCGGACGGATCTCAGGGGCGAGCCCGCAGACCGTCGTCCCGGCGGCGGCTAGGCTCGCGCCCGGAGGCGTACGGGTGCCTGGTGGCCCCCCCGGTCTTCAAAACCGGTGAAGCCGAGCATCTCGGCTTGGCGGGTTCGATTCCCGTCCGCCTCCGCCACCACTCCTCGCACCCCGGACACCGTCGCGGCGGGCGTGCGGGGGCGTGGACCCTGTCGTCATGGCCGTCTCGTTCACCGACTTCTCGCTGACCCTGCTGATCGCCCTGCTGCTGACCCTCGTGGCCGTCGTGGTGGTCCACGTCGTCGCGAGGTTCCTCGCCCGCCGCTGGCCCCTCGTGGGCTTCCTCTCCCGCTCCACCGCCACCGCGTTCCGGCTGCTGACCGTCGTGCTCGTCATCGCCGTCGTCTGCCGGTCCTCCCGGCCCGAGCAGGTGCCGGTGAACATCTGGGAGGGCGTCGACCTCGTCCTGCGCCTCGCCTCGATCGGCGCCGTGGCCTGGTTCGTCGGCGCGCTGCTGCTCTTCTTCGAGGACCTCGGGCTGCAGCGCTACCGCACCGACGTGACCGACAACCGCAACGCGCGCCGCCTCCGCACGCAGGTGCTCGTGATCCGCCGGCTGACCGTCGCCCTCGTGGTCCTCATCGCGCTCGGCGCGGCGCTGCTGAGCTTTCCCGGCGTCCGGGCCGTGGGCGCCAGCCTGCTGGCCTCGGCCGGCCTGCTCAGCGTCATCGGCGCGGTCGCCGCGCAGTCCACGCTGGCCAACGTCTTCGCCGGCATCCAGCTCGCCTTCTCCGACGCCATCCGCATCGACGACGTGGTCGTGGTCGACGGGCAGTGGGGACGGATCGAGGAGCTCACGCTCAGCTACGTCGTCGTGCACCTGTGGGACGACCGTCGCCTCGTGCTCCCGTCGGGCTACTTCACCAAGGAGCCGTACGAGAACTGGACCCGGCGCACCTCCGAGCTCGTCGGCGCCGTCGAGCTCGACCTCGACTGGCGGGTGGACGTGGACGGGCTGCGGACGCGCCTGGACGAGATCCTGTCGACCACGGCGCTCTGGGACGGGCGCAGCAGCTCGCTGGCGGTCACCGACGCGACCGGCGGTCTCGTGCGCGTCCGGGTGGTCGTGAGCGCGACCGACGCCTCGACGCTGTTCGACCTGCGCTGCCTCGTCCGCGAGGGCCTGGTGGCCTGGGCCCGCGACCACGCGGACGCCGCGGCGCTGCCCCGCCAGCGCGTCGAGCTCGTCCAGGTGCCGGCCGGATTGGTCACCCCTTCCTAGGATCGGCGGGTGAGCACCACGGCAGACCCCCGGCGGCTGGTCCCGCGCACCGACCGGGTGCTCGCCGACCCGCGGCTGCGGGCGGCCGCGGACCGGCTCGGCGCCGACCTGGTCAAGGCCGCGGTCGTCGCCGCCCAGCAGCGGGCGCGCGCGGGCGAGCTCGCGCCCGAGGCCGTCGCCGACGCGGCGGTCGAGGCCCTGCCCGCCGCCGCGTCCAGCACCCGGCCGGTGATCAACGCGACCGGCGTCGTCCTCCACACCAACCTCGGACGCGCCCCGCTCTCCCCCGCCGCCGTCGACGCGCTGGTCGCCGCCGCCGGCTACACCGACGTCGAGTTCGACCTCGTCGACGGAACCCGCGCCCGTCGCGGCCGCGGGACGCTCGCCGCCCTCGCCGCCGCCGTGCCCGCCGCGGAGGCGGTGCACGTGGTCAACAACGGCGCGGCCGCCCTCGTGCTGGCCACCACCGCCCTGGCCGCCGGCCGCGAGGTCGTCGTGAGCCGCGGCGAGCTCGTCGAGATCGGCGACGGGTTCCGGCTGCCCGACCTCATCGCCTCCACCGGCGCCCGGCTGCGCGAGGTCGGCACGACGAACCGCACCCACCTCGCCGACTACGCCGACGCGGTCGGCCCCGAGACCGGCTGCATCCTCAAGGTGCACCCGAGCAACTTCCGCGTCGACGGCTTCACCTCCGCCGTCGAGGTGGGCGCCCTGGCGGGCCTCGGCGTCCCGGTCGTCGCCGACCTGGGCAGCGGCCTGCTGGACCCCGACCCGCTGCTCCCCGACGAGCCCGACGCCGACTCGGCCCTGCGGGCCGGCGCCGACCTGGTCACGGGCAGCGGCGACAAGCTCCTCGGCGGGCCGCAGGCCGGCCTGCTCCTCGGGCGTACGGCCGTCGTCGAGCGCCTGCGCCGCCACCCCCTCGCCCGCGCGCTGCGCGTCGACAAGCTCACGCTGGCCGCCCTCGAGGCGACCCTGCGCGGACCGCGCACCCCGACCTGGTCCGGCCTGCACGCCGACGCCGACGAGCTGCGCCGCCGCTGCGACGCCCTGGCCGCCGCACTGACCGCGATCGTCCCCGCCGAGGTCGTGCCCAGCGCCGGCGCGGTCGGCGGCGGCGGGGCGCCCGGGCTCGACCTGCCCGGCTGGGCCGTCGCGCTGCCCACCGCGTACGCCGCCGCCCTCCGCACCGGCGACCCCACCGTCGTCGCCCGGGTCGAGCGCGGGCGCTGCCTGGTCGACCTGCGCTGCGTCGACCCCGCCGACGACGCCCGCCTGACCGCCGCGGTCCGCGCCGTACGCGTCCCCCGCCCGGCCGGGTCCGACGGGGCCTGAGCGTGCACGTCGTCGCCACCGCCGGCCACGTCGACCACGGCAAGTCGACCCTGGTCCGCGCCCTGACGGGCATGGAGCCGGACCGCTTCGCCGAGGAGCGGCGGCGCGGCATGACCATCGACCTCGGCTACGCCTGGACCCGGGTCGGCGAGGGCGCGGACGCGACCGACCTGGCCTTCGTCGACGTGCCGGGGCACGAGCGGTTCATCGCCTCGATGCTGGCCGGGCTCGGCCCGGCACCCGCGGTGATGTTCGTCGTCGCGGCCGACGAGGGCTGGCGCCGCCAGTCCGAGGAGCACCTCGCCGCGGTCGACGCGCTCGGCCTCACCACCGGCCTGCTCGTGGTCACGCGGAGCGACCTCGCCGACCCCGCGGTCGCGACCGCCGAGGCGCGGGCGCGGATCGCCCGCTCGAGCCTGGGCGAGGTCCCCGCCGTCGCCGTCTCCGGTGCGACGGGCGCGGGCCTGCCCCGGCTCCGGGCCGAGCTCCTCCGCCTGGTCCGGACCCTGCCCGCCCCACGCACCGACGGTCGCGTCCGGCTCTGGGTCGACCGGGCCTTCACGATCCGCGGCGCGGGCACCGTCGTCACCGGGACGCTCGGCGCCGGCACCCTCCACGTGGGCGACACCCTCGCGCTGAACGGGCGCAGCGTCACCGTCCGCGGCCTGCAGAGCCTGGGCGCCGACGCCGGCGCGGTCGCCGGGGTCGCCCGCGTCGCGGTGAACCTGCGCGGCGTCGACGTCGACCAGGTCGGTCGCGGCGACGCGCTGCTGACCCCCGGGGCGTGGTCGCGCACCGACCTGCTCGACGTGCGCGTCCGCCCGCACGAGGCGGAGACGACGGCCGCCGACCTGCCGAGCGAGCTCGTCGCCCACCTCGGGACGGCCGCCGTCCCCGTGCGGCTGCGTCCCCTCGACGCCGAGATGGTCCGCCTGAACCTGCACCACCCGCTCCCCGTCGAGCCCGGCGACCGCCTGGTGCTGCGCGACCCCGGCCGGCACGCCGTGGCCGCGGGCGCCGTCGTCCTCGACACCGCTCCACCGGCACTCTCCCGGCGCGGCGCCGCCGCCGTCCGCGCCCGGGACCTCGCGCACGCCGACGACCCCGCCGCCGTGCTGGCCGACCGCGTCCGCCGGACCGGCGCCGCCCGCGCCGCCGACCTGGTCACCGAGGGTGTGCCGACCAGCGACGCGAGCCGCGTCCGGGCCGTCGGCGACTGGCTCGTCGACCCGCCCACCTGGGAGCGCTGGGCCGCCGACCTCGCCGCCGCCGTCGACGAGCAGGCCGCCCGCACCCCCCTCGACCCGCGCCTCACCGCCGACGCCGCCCGGCGCCGCCTCGGCCTGCCCGACCGGTCCCTGCTCGCCCCGCTCGCCGACGCCGCCGGCCTCGCGTACGCCGACGGGCGGGTCGGACGTCCGGCGACGACGACCGCGACCTCGGCCCGGCGGAGGCGGGCGTGCGCCGGCTGGAGGCGCACCTGGCCGCCGAACCCTTCGCCGCCCCCGAACGTCCCGAGCTCGACGCCTGGGGCCTCGGCGTCCCCGAGCTGGCGGCCGCGGAGCGCGTCGGGCGCGTGGTCCGCCTCGCCCCCGACATGGTCCTGCTGCCCGACGGGCCGGCGCGGGCGATGCGCGTCCTGGCCGGGCTGGCCCAGCCGTTCACGACCAGCGAGGCGCGCCTCGCGCTGGTCACCACCCGCCGCGTCGCCATCCCGCTGCTCGAGCACCTCGACCGCCGGGGCTGGACCGTGCGCCTCGACGGCGGCCACCGGAGGGTGAAGGGCCGTTGACACGCCGTCACCACTAGGGTGAACGCCGTGCCACTCGTGCTCCCGTACGCCGACCACGAGCCGGTGCTGGACCCCACCACCTGGCTCGCCCCGAACGCCACCGTCGTCGGGCAGGTCCGGCTGCACGCCCGCTCCAGCGTCTTCTACGGCGCCGTGCTGCGCGGCGACATGGCCGAGATCGTCGTGGGCCGCGGCACCAACCTCCAGGACAACGTCGTCGTGCACACCGACGAGGGCTTCCCCGCGCTGATCGGGCTCGGGGTCAGCGTCGGCCACGCCGCCGTGGTGCACGGCTGCACGATCGAGAACAGCTGCCTGATCGGCATGAACGCCACCGTCCTCAACGGCGCGATCATCGGCGCGGGCTCGCTGGTCGCCGCGGGCGCCGTCGTCCTCGAGGGCACCGTGGTGCCGCCGAGGTCGCTGGTCGCGGGCGTCCCCGGCAAGGTCCGCCGCAGCCTCACCGAGGCCGAGCAGGCCCACGTCGTGGCCAACGCGGAGACCTACGTCCGGCTCGCCCAGGGTCATCGCGCCGCGGCGCGCTGAGGGGTCAGCAGCGATGCGCGCCGGACCGCCGGACTTCGACGCCTACTACCGCGCCGACCCCGACCCGTGGGAGGTGGGCACGAGCGCGTACGAGCGGCGCAAGCGGGCCGTCGTGATGGCCTGCCTGCGGCGCGAGCGCTACGCGCTGGCGTGGGACCCGGCCTGCGGGACGGGCCACCTCACCGTCGACCTCGCCGCCCGCTGCGGGCGCGTGCTGGCCGCCGACGCCTCCGCCGAGGCCGCCCGGCTGGCGGCGGAGCGCTGCGCCGGCCTGGACGTCGCCGTCGAGCACCGCCCGCTCCCGGTGCCCCCGGCGGACGAGACCCGCCCCGACCTGGTCGTGCTCAGCGAGGTCGTCTACTACCTCGACGACGCGACCCGGGCGGCCACGCTCGACCTGGTCGACACGCGGGCGGCCCGCGCCTGCGAGGTCGTGGTCGTGCACTGGGACGGGACGCCGGAGGACTCCTGGCTCAGCGGGCCGGCCGCCCAGCTCGAGGCCGTCACGCAGCTGGCCGCGCGTGGCTGGGCGCACCGGATCCACCACGACGACGACGGCTTCCTGCTCGACACCCTCACCCGCGGCAGCGCCTGAGCCGACGGAGGCCAGGTCGAGCGGATCGCGGACACCGCGACCGCCCGACCCGACCCCCCGGGCGGCGGCCCGAGCACGGACGCCATCATGGCGCCGTGACCGAGCCCCTGACGACGCTCGAGCCGCTCCCGCCGGCCCTCCCCCTGCCCGGCGGGTACGACCGGCACACGCCGGGTGCCGACCAGCGCGCGGTGCTCGCCGGGCTCGTCGAGCGCCGGCCCTGGGCCGAGCTGTCCTGGTGCGCGCTCGTCGAGGAGCTCCTCGCGCTCGGACGGACCGACGTCCCCCTCGCCAAGCTGGCCGAGTCGCACGTCGACGCCGTCCGCATCCTCGGCCAGGCGGGCGCCACGCCGGTGCCCGGCGCCCTCTACGGCGTCTGGGCGTCGCGCTCGGCGCAGACCGGCCTCGCCGCGGTCGAGCGGGGCGGGGACCTGGAGGTGTCGGGCACGCTGCGGTTCGCCTCCGGCGCCGGGCTCCTGGACCGGGCGCTCGTCCCCGTCTGGCCCGACGAGCAGCACCACCTGCTGCTCGAACTGGACGTCGCCGGGCTCCCGGCGGACGCCTCCTTCTGGCGGACGTCGGCGATGGCGCCGAGCCGGACCGCGGAGATCCGCCTGGAGCGGCTCCTCGTGCCGCGCGACGCCCAGCGCGGACCGGTGGACTTCTACCTCGGCCGGCCGGGCTTCCAGGCCGGCGGCGCCGGGGTCGCCGCCTGCTGGGCCGGCGGGATCGCCCGCGTCCTCGACGTGCTGCGCGCCTTCCACCCCCGCCCGAACCCGGCCCAGCAGGTCCGGTTCGGCGAGCTGCGCGCCGAGCTGGTCGCGGCCGTCGGGGCCGTCCGCTCCGGCGCCCGGCTCCTGGACGACCCGGCCGCCGACACCACCGCCGTGGCTCTCGAGGTCCGGACGGTCGTCGCCCGGGCCGTGCACCGCGTCCTGGCGACCGCACGCCTGCTCACCGGCCCGACCGGCCTCGCGCTCGACGACGACGTGGCGCACGCGGTCCCCGACCTCGAGCTCTACGTCCTCCAGCACAACCTGGACGCGGCGCTGGCCGCCCTCGGCGAGGGCGTCGTCCCGGGCCGGTCCGCGCCGCGGGGAGCCGGGCCGCTGTCCGGCCCCGTGCCGAGGGCAGGTGGCGCACCCGGTGGGGCGCCGGCTCGGGGAGGATCAGGGTCGGGTGCGAGGCGGACCGAGGAGGGGCTGGTGACGGAGGCCGGTCGGGAACCGGGTGCGGGCGCGGCGGTGGTGACCGGACCGGGCCACCACGTCGACGTCTGGCGCCGCCGGGCCGCCTCGAGCCCCCAGGTGGACGTCGACGCGCTGCGAGGTCTCGCCGGCGCGGAGGCGTCGTTGATCGTGTTCTCCGCGCACCCCGACGACGAGTCGATCGGGGCCGGACGCCTGCTGGCCGCCTGGTGCCGGTCCGGGCGCCGGGCGCGGGCCGTCCTCGCGACGGCGGGCGAGGCGTGCGTCGACCACGTCGGAGCGCGGCCCGCGGGTCTGGTCGCGCGCCGGCTCGCCGAGTGGCACGCGGCGCTGGCGGTCCTCGGCGTCGAGGCGGGCGCGACCTACGGGCTTCCCGACAGCGGCCTGCAGGACTCTCGGCCCGCGCTCGACGCCGCGGTGGCCCGGACCCTGCACCAGGCCCTGGCCCAGGCGGGCCCCGACCGGACGCCCGTGCTGCTGGCACCCCACCCCCTGGACCCGCACCCCGACCACCGCGCGGTCGGTGGCTCGGTCGCCCGGGTCGCCGCGCAGGCCGGCGTGCCCGTCTGGCACTTCGGGATCTGGCTGACCTACTGGGGCGACCCGGGGACCGACCTCGGCGGGTCGCTCGTCCGCGTACGGGTCGACGAGGCCGACGACCGGGCCTGGCGCGACGCCGTCGGGTGCTTCGAGAGCCAGATCGCCCCGCTCGCCGACGGCTGGGGCCCGGTCGTCCCGCCGGAGATGCTCGCGCACCACGACGAGCAGCTGCTGGTCCTGCCCGACGGGCCGACGTCGTGACCGCCGCGCCGCCGACGACGGTCGCTCCCGACGTCCTCGTGGTCGTGCCGGCCCGCGACGAGGAGGAGGCCATCGAGGCCTGCCTGGCCGCCGTGGTCGCCGCGCTGGAGCTCGCCCTCGCCACCGGCCGGGTCGCCCGGGTCCGGGTCGCCGTCGCGGCGCACCGCTGCCGGGACGCGACGGCCGAGCGGGCGCGCGCGGTGCTGCGGACGAGCGGCCTGGAGCACCTCGTCCTCGACGACCCCGACTCCGCCACGGTCGGCGCGGTCCGCACCCGGCTGGTCGAGGCGGCCGTCGGAGCCGCGCCGGCGTTCGACCCGGCGCACACCTGGGTGCTGTCGACCGACGCGGACTCGATCGTCCCGCTCGGCTGGGTGGGCGGCCTGCTCGACGCGGCGGAGCGCAGCGGCGCCGACCTCGTCGCCGGCTTCGTCGCCCTCGACGGGTGGCAGGCGGAGGCAGGGGCGCGCGCGGCGTACGACGAGCTGCTGCTCGCCGGGCTCACCGAGGAGGGCCACCGGCACGTCTGGGCGGCCAACCTCGCGGTCTCCTACCCCGCGTTCCGCGAGGCCGGCGGCTTCCCGTCCGTCGCGCACGGCGAGGAACGCGCGCTCGCCGAGCGGGTGGCCCGGACGGGCCTGGTCGTCGGCGCCCTGGCCCCGGTCGTCACCACCTCGGCCCGCATGCCGGGCCGCGCCGCCCACGGGCTCGGGGACCTCCTGGCCCGCCTGGTGGACAGCGCGGCCGACAGCGCGGCCAACAGTGCGGCCGAGAGCGCGGCCAGCAGTGCGGAGACCGAGAGCGCGGCCGACGGTGCTCCGGGGAGCTCGTCGTCCCGCGTGCCGCCGCCGGGGTCCTCGCCGCACCCACGCCGGGTCTAGGTGCGAACCGCGGCCCGCTGCAGGCTCCGCTCCATCGTCAGGTAGGTGAGCGCGAAGTGGCCCCGGGCGACCGACTGGGCCCGCTCGGCGTCGCCGTCACGGACGGCGGAGACCAGCGACTCGTGCTCCTGCAGAGCCTGCTGGAAGAACTCCCGCTCGTACGGCTCCGCGCCGAAGCCGAGCGTCGCGGCCGCCGTCAGGTGCGCGCTCAGCGCGGTGAGGTGCGGGTTGTGCGCGGCCGCGCAGACCAGCCCGTGCAGCCGCCGGTCCCAGGCCCGCGCGAGGACCATGTCCTCCCCCGTCGTGGCGAAGGTCGCGAGCGCCCCGGCCAGCTGATCGCCCTGCTCGGGCGTACGCCGCTCGGCCGCGGTCCGTGCGACCAGCCCCTCCACCAGGCAGCGGTAGTCGAACAGGTCCCGCAGCCGCGGCAGCTCGCTCTCCAGCGTCCGGCGCGCCTCCTCCGGCGCCACGTCCTCCCACGCCCGGGCGGTGACGAAGGTCCCTCCGGTCCGGCCGCGCCGCGCCACCACGAGGCCGAGCTCGCCGAGGCGATGCAGCGCCTGGCGGACCGTCACCCGGCTGACCTCGAGCCGGGTCGCCAGCTCGCGCTCCGCGGGCAGCCGCTCCCCGGGCGAGAAGGTGCCGACCGCGATCGCGGTGACGAGCCGGTTCGCGACGTCCTCGCTCACGCTGGCGGGGCGCAGGGCTCCCGTCGGCACGAGACCCTCATGAGACACGTCGTCCAAAGGTATTGAGACCACACCTTTTCGATGTTTGACTGCCCTCGCCCGTTGTCGACCACCAGGGGAGCTGGACGTGAGCAGTGTAGGAGCGACGCCTGTCACGGCGTCGGACGACGCCGTGACGACCGGGACCGTGCCCTTCCGCGGGCACGGGACCTGGTACCGGGTGACGGGCACCCTCGACCCCGACGCCGAGCGCGCGCCCCTCGTGGTGCTGCACGGCGGCCCCGGGGCCGCGCACGACTACACGCTGGCCATGACGTCGTTGGCCGGCGACGGCCGCGCGGTCGTGCACTACGACCAGCTCGGCTGCGGACGGAGCACGCACCTGCCCGACGTCGACCCCTCCTTCTGGACCGTCGAGCTCTTCGTCGCCGAGCTCCGCGCGGTCGTCGAGCACCTCGGCATCGCCGGCCGGTTCCACCTGCTCGGCCAGTCCTGGGGCGGGATGCTCGGCCCGGAGGTCGTGCTGTCCGACGACAGCGGGATCCTCTCGCTCTCGATCTGCGACAGCCCGGCGTCGATGCCGCTGTGGCTGCAGGCCGCGAACGAGCTGCGCGACGAGCTCCCGCCCGAGGTGCAGGCGACGCTGCTCGCCCACGAGCAGGCCGGGACCACCGACTCCGCGGAGTACCGCGAGGCGGAGAAGGTCTTCTACGACCGCCACGTCTGCCGCGTCGTGCCCAACCCGCCGGAGGTGGCGGCGAGCTTCGACCAGATCGACGACGACCCGACCGTCTACCACGCCATGAACGGGCCGAGCGAGTTCCACGTCGTCGGCTCCCTCAAGGAGTGGTCGGTCGTCGACCGGGTGGCCGGCATCCGCGTGCCGACCCTGGTCGTCGCCGGTGCGTACGACGAGGCCAGGCCGAGCGTCTACCAGCCGTTCCTCGACCGCATCCCCGACGTGCGCAGCCACGTCTTCGCCGAGTCGAGCCACATGCCGCACGTCGAGGAGCCCGAGGCCTTCACCGAGGTCGTCGGGTCGTTCCTCCGCGAGCACGACTGACGCCCCGCACCCACTCCTCCGCCCTCCGCCAGGCTCGACCCCGCCACCCCGAAGGACCCTCATGCCCAAGCAGCCTGACGCGCCAGCGTCCGAACTCGCCGAGTTCGGCTACAAGCAGGAGCTCAACCGCACGCTGTCGACCCTCGACCTGATCGTCTACGGCCTGGTCTTCATGGTGCCGATCGCCCCGTGGGCGATCTTCGGCGTGGTGTTCAACGCCGCGTCGGGCATGGTGCCGCTCGTCTACATCATCGGCCTGGTCGCGATGATCTTCACCGCGCTGTCGTACGCGCAGATGAGCAAGGCCTTCCCGATCGCCGGGTCGGTCTACTCCTACGTCGGCCGCGCCCTGCACCCGGTGCTCGGCTTCTTCGCCGGCTGGACGATCCTGCTCGACTACCTGCTGGTGCCCACGCTGCTGTACGTCTTCGCCGCCGAGTCGATGTCGGGCATCTTCCCGGGCGTGCCCAAGCCGGCGTGGATCATCGTGTTCCTCATCGTCAACACCGCGATCAACTACGTGGGCATCTCCTTCACCGCCATCGTCAACCGGCTCTTCCTGGCCGCCGAGCTGATCTTCGTGGTGATCTTCGTGATCATGGCGGTCGTCGCCATCAGCCGCGGCACCGGTGGCGCCGCGTTCACGACCGCGCCGCTGTTCAACGCCGACCTCTTCACCCCCCAGCTCGCGGCCGCGGCGCTGTCGATCGCGGTGCTGAGCTTCCTCGGCTTCGACGGCATCGCCACCCTGAGCGAGGAGGCCAAGGGCGGTCGCCGCTCGGCCGGCATCGCCATGATCAGCGGTCTGGTCCTGGTCGCGATCTTCTTCGTCACCCAGACCTGGCTCGCCGCGATGCTCGTGCCCGGGCGCACCGAGTTCGGCGAGGACGAGGCGAACAACGCCTTCTTCGGCCTCGTCGGCCAGATCAGCGGCAGCGGCTGGATGGTGGCCTTCCTGGCCATGAACGCGCTGGCCGTCGGCATCGCCAACGCGGTCGCCGCCCAGAGCGCCACCTCGCGGCTGCTCTTCTCGATGAGCCGCGACGGTCGCCTGCCGCGCTTCCTCGCCCACATCGACCCCAAGAGCAAGGCGCCGCAGCGCGCGATCCTCGTGGTCGCCGGCCTGACCCTCGTGCTCGGCCTGGTCTTCGTCGGCCAGATCGACGTGATCTCGACGCTGGTCAACTTCGGCGCGCTCACCAGCTTCCTGCTGCTGCACGTCTCGGTGATCGGCTACTACGCCGTCAAGCGCCGCAGCACGAACATCCTGCTGCACTGGGTCTCGCCCGTGCTCGGCTTCCTGATCATCGGCTTCGTGCTCTACAACGCCGACGCCTCGGCCAAGATCGGCGGCGTCATCTGGCTCGGCGTCGGGGCGCTGGTGCTCCTCTACTACACCCGCAAGGGCACCGGCGTGCTCGCCGAGCACGCCGCCGACCCGTTCCAGGCCGCCGAGTCCGCGTCGAGCCTGGAGGCCGAGCGCGCATGAGCGAGCACTTCCTCGGCCGCGAGCACGGCGCCGCCGCCTTCAGCCCCACCCGGGCGCCGGTCCTGACCGTCACCCCCGGGAACGGTGACCGCATCACCTTCGAGACCGACGACGCGGCGTACGCGCAGATGGAGGAGCTCGGCGACCTGGCGCGCGTCACCGCCACCATCAACCCGGTGACCGGGCCCGTGTTCGTCGAGGGCGCCGAGCCCGGCGACGTGCTCGCGGTGACCATCCACGCGATCGACGTCGCCGAGCAGGGCTGGTCGGTCTCCATCCCCGGCGCCGGAGCGCTCGCCGACGTGATGGGCCCGGAGGTCTTCGTGCGCCGCATCCCGGTCCGCGACGGCCGGGTCCAGCTCACCGACACCCTCGACTGCGCGGCGGCACCGATGATCGGCTGCCTCGGCGTCGCCCCCGCGGACGCCGACGGGTCCACGGTCATGCCGACCTACCCCACCGGCGGCAACATGGACCTGACCGACGCCCGCGTCGGCAGCACGGTCTACCTGCCGGTGCAGGTCCCGGGCGCGCTGCTCAGCGTCGGTGACCTGCACGCCGTCATGGCCCGGGCGGAGTCCACGTTCGTGGCGATCGAGATCGCCGGGACCGCCACGCTCTCGGTCGACCTGATCAAGGGCCGGTCGATCCGGGGCCCCCAGGTCGACACCGGCGACGAGTGGGTGTGCGTCGGGCTCGGCGACCCCGTGCAGGACTCGATCGTCATGGCGTACGAGTCCCTGTACGCCGTGATGACGCAGGACCACGGGTGGAGCCGCGAGGACGCGTACGTGGTGCTCAGCGCGCTCGGGCACACCGAGCTCGGCGGTCCCACGGGCTCCTCGGACCCGGACCCGCTGCACCCCTTCCGCGCGGTCGGCGCCGTCACGCTCGCCCGCATCGCCAAGGACGTCCTGCTCTCCGGCGGACGCTGAACCCCGTTCCCGCCCCGCCCCGCCCGCCCCCCAGCCCGTCCGCTCGATCTCGTGCCGTGCGCGCACCTTCCGACCCGCGTGGCACCCCCAGGTCGAGCGGACGGCGGGGCGGGGCGGTCGGCCCGACGCAGCGGCTCCCGGCTCGGGGCCGGGACGACGTCCGGGCGACGGGGCACCCCTTCGCCCGGCTCGTAGGGTGAGGTGGTGCCTCTCTTCGGTCGGCGGCGGAAGAAGCCGGAGCCCCGCGAGCCGCTCCCGGCCGATGACGAGCTGGTGCCGCTGGACGTCGAGCAGGCCGCGCGTCTGCGCCGCCTCGTACGTGCCGACCTCGTCCGCCGGGGGCTCGAGGGCGAGGTGTTCGCCGGGCACGTCGTGACCGCGGACCACCAGCTCGGGCTGCACAACCTGGCTCTCACGCTCGCCCCCGAGGACGTCGCCGGCTGGCCCCGGATGGTCGAGCACCACCTCGACCTCATGCTCGAGCCGGCGGGCCAGGACGAGATGAGCGACGAGCACCTGCGCCGCTCCGTGCTGGCCCGGCTGGCCCAGGACGCCCCCGAGCTGCGCGAGATCTTCCCCGACGCGCGCGAGGTCGCCCCCGGCCTGGTGCTGGTGCTCTGCATCGACTACCCGGAGCGGGTCGCGACCGTGGCGCAGTCCTTCTACGAGGCCCGCGGCGGTCTGGACCGGTGGTGGGTGATCGGCCTGGGCAACCTCCGCCGCCAGCTGGAGACGGAGCACATCGACCGCTACGCCATGGGCGAGGACAGCCCCATGCCCCGCTTCGACGTCCTCGAGGGCGACTCGGTCTACACCGCCAGCCTCGCCGCCGTGCTGCCCGACGTGCTCGCCCTGAACGGGGAGTCCGACCGCGGCCGCGGCGTCCTCGTCTCCGTGCCCGACCGCAAGCGCCTGGTCCTCCGCGTCGTCGAGGGCGCCGAGACGCTGCCGGCGATCGCCGAGATCGCCAAGGTCACCCAGGCCGCCCACTCCTCCTCGGCGGGGCCGCTCAGCCCGCACGTCTACCTCGTCGACGACGACGGCTGGCACCAGCTCACCCGGATCGAGGAGGGCACGATCTCGATCATGCTCGGCCGCGAGTCGGTGCGGGCCTTCGACCTGGACGACCGCGGCTGAGCCTCGCCCGGCGTGCACCCGGTGCGGAGCGTGGCCGGCGGAGGCCGACACGTCGCCGCCACCGGTGTGACCGTCGACGACGCGCGTGCCGGCGCCCGGCCGACCTAGGCTCGTCGGCGTGAGCACCACCAGCGGCTGGACCGCGGACGACATCCCTGACCTCAGCGGCCTGCGCGCCGTGGTGACCGGCGCCAACGCGGGCCTCGGCCTGCAGACGGCGCTGCAGCTCGCGCGCCACGGCGCGTACACCACGCTCGCGTGCCGCAACCCCGAGCGCGGCACCGCCGCGGTGGAGCAGGTGCGCGCCCGGCTCGGGGACGGTCCCGGGACCGCGGACCTGGCGGTCGTGGACGTGTCCGACCTGGGGTCGGTCCGCCGCTTCGCCGAGAGCTGGCAGGGCCCGCTCGACATCCTCGTGAACAACGCCGGGATCATGGGGGTGCCCCACGCCCGCACGGTCGACGGCTTCGAGAGCCAGCTCGGCACCAACCACCTCGGTCACTTCGCGCTCACCGGCCTGCTGCTGCCCGCGATCCGCTCCGCCCGCGCCGGCCGCGTCGTCTCGGTCTCGAGCCTCGCCCACCGGAGGGGCGAGATCGACTTCGACGACCTCAACTGGGAGCGCGGCTACAAGCGCTGGGCCGCGTACGGGCGCACCAAGCTCGCCAACCTGCTCTTCGTCCGCGAGCTGGTCCGCCGGCTCAACCGTGCCGGTTCGTCGGTGCTCGCCGCCGCCGCCCACCCCGGCCTCTCCGACACCGAGCTGATCAACGGGATCCTCGGGCGCGGGAGCCGGCTCCACGAGCTCGGCAAGGTGGTCAACGCCCGCATCGGCCAGACCGCCGCCGAGGGCGCGCTCCCCTCCCTGTACGCCGCGACGGCGCAGGACGTCGTGCCCGGTGACTACTTCGGGCCGGGCGGCTCGGGCGAGCGCAAAGGTCCGCCGGTGCGGGTCGGCATGAGCGCGCGCGCCCGCGACGCCGCCGTCGGCGAGCGCCTCTGGGACGTCAGCGAGGACCTCACCGGCGTCACGTACGACCTGCCCCGCTGAGGCGTCGTGGCCTCGCGACCCCGCGCCGTCCGGACGGGCCGGGCGGCCGCCCAGCTGGGCGCCCAGCTCGCCGTCCTGCGCGAGCAGCAGGACCTGAGCGTCGACCAGCTGGCCGAGCGGGCCAACCTGACCCGCGGCACCGTCCGCCGCGTCGAGGGCGGCGACCCGGGCGTCGGCCTGGGCACGTTCCTGACCGTGGTCAAGACCCTTGGCCGCCTCGACGCCCTCCACGACGCGTTGGAGCCCGAGGTCGACTGAGGTCCCGCTCGGCACGCATGTGTCCTGCATGCATGACCGTCGCCCTGCAGATCCGCGAGGTGCCCGACGAGGTCCGTGACGCCCTGACGAGCGGAGCACGCCGACGCGGGCAGTCGGTGCAGGCCTACCTGCTCGACCTGGTCGAGCGCGAGGTCCGCACCCTCCGCAACCGCGACCTCTTCGATCGCACCCAGCACCTCCGGGTCGAGCTGGACCTCGACCCGGTCGACCTCGTCCGCGAGGGTCGCGACGGCGGCTTCCACCTCGACCGGGAGCGGTCCTGATCGTCCTCGACGCAGCTCCTGGGTCGTCGCCCTGCTCGACCCCGGGCCGCGGGGCGGCGCCGCGCGTCGCGTCCTCACCGAGGACGCGGACTGGCTCGCTCCCGCCCACCTGGTGCTGGAGGTCCTCCGCACGCTGCGGCGCTACGAGCTCGCCGGTTCGCTCGACGTGCGATCGGCGTCCGTCTTCGCCGTCGAGGTGCGCCAGGCGCAGGTGCGCTACTGGCCGCCCGACAGGAGCACGAGCCTTCCGCACCGCGCCCACGGCGAGGTGACGATCGAGGTCCGCGCGCTGCTCCGGACCCGACACCCCGGGGCAAGCTCGCGCTGATCCCGTGACCACGGCGAGGCGCTGCCGCCTCCGGACCCGCACCGGATACGTTCCGCCCGTCGGCCGACGACGGCCCGACCCGAGGAGGCCCTGAGTGCGCACCCGTGTCCGAGCGATCGCGTGCCTCGCGTCCGCCGCCGCCCTGCTCAGCCTCGCCGCCGGCCCCGCGTACGCCGCCGCCCCCGGCTACGTCGCGCTCGGCGACTCGTACGCCTCGGGCGTCGGGACCCGCAGCCACGTCAACGACGGGACCAGCTGCCAGCGCTCGGTCTACGCCTACCCCGCGCTCGTCGCCGCCAGCCGGGGCTACGCCCTGAACCTGCGCGCCTGCTCCGGTGCGACGATCGCCGACGTCTCCCGCCTCCAGCTCGGCGCCCTCAGCAGCTCGACGGCGTACGTCAGCGTCACGGTCGGGGGCAACGACGCCGGCTTCGTCGACGTGCTCAGCACCTGCGCGCTGCCCGCGTGGGCCAGCAGCTGCAACGCCGCGGTCGACCGGGCGCAGCGGATCGTGGCGACCCAGGTGCCCGGTCGGCTGAGCACGCTGTTCGCCCAGGTCCGGGCCAAGGCGCCCAACGCCCGCGTCGTCGTGGCGGGCTACCCGCGGATCTTCAACGGCGAGGACTGCAACGCCTTCACGTGGTTCTCCCCCACCGAGGAGGCCCGGCTCAACCAGACCGCCGACCAGCTCGACGGGGTGCTGGCCACCGCAGCGAGGGCGGCCGGGTTCACGGTCGCCGACCCGGCCCCGGCCTTCGTCGGGCACGCGGTGTGCGACGCGCCCGAGTGGCTCAACGGGCTCTCCAGCCCGACCTCGGAGTCGTACCACCCGAACCGCACGGGGCACGCCGCCGGCTACGCCCCGCTGGTCGGCGCACGGCTCGGCGGCTCCTCGGCGTCGGCCCTGCGACGGGCGAGCACGAGCGTCGTGTCCACCGAGCGGCTCGCGACGCAGCAGCGCCGCTACGCCGCGCAGGACCGCGCGATCCGGCCCGAGAGGTTCCGTCGTCCGGACCTCACCAGCCCCGCGGTCGAGCGGGCCGCGCGCCGCGCCGGGGTCGACCTGCGCAGCCGGGCGAGCATCGACCGGGCCGACCGGCGCTACGCCGCCGCCCAGGCGCGGGCCTTCCGCGCACGCTAGGCGCTCAGCGCACCGCGTCCCGGACGCCCGAGCAGGTCGCCGAACCCGGGTCGAACGCCCCCGGCCCCGCGGTCGCCCGCGTCTGACCTCGCGGGCCGGCGAGGAGCTCCTCGGGGTGATCGACCCGGTCCAGGGGTTCTGAGGCGGCGGGCGCCCCCACCGGGGATCGCGTTCTCGGCCGTCCTGTTCTTCGTCTGCGGCCGGCGAGGCTCGTCCCTGCACCCGCTCGAGCACTTTTTGTCAGAGCGACAAGGTAGCGTGAGGTCATCACGGACGAAGACCTCAGGAGGCCGCCATGACGGCGACGCTCAGCACCCAGGCGGAATGGTTCAGCAACTACGTCAGCTCCACGATGTCGGTCCTCGGCGTCCACGAGCCCGACAGCGACGGCGACCTGCCCGTCCGGGGCGTCACGAGCCCCGGATGGGTGCGGGCCCAGACGCACCAGCCCTGGGGCGCGCGGGTCTTCGCGTACGCCGCGACCGGTGTCCCGGCGAAGGTGGCGGTCTACAAGGAGCTCAACGCGGCGATGCTGGCCGACCGCGCGGTGCGGGTCTTCCTCACCGACACCGGCGCCGTCGTGGTGGACCAGCTCGTCCTCGCCGACGCCGTCGGCACCGACACGCTCCGTCGGGCGGTCACGCGGGTGCTCAAGGTCGCCGACCGGCTCGGCCCGGTGCTCACGGCCCTGCACGGCGGCAGCGTCCCCCTCCCGCCCGTCGCCGGCGAGGGCTGAGGGCTGAGGGCTGAGGGCGAGGGATTGACGTACGAGTCGGAGTACCCACCCGTCTACGTCACCGTCGACGTGGTCCTGCTGACGGTCCGCGACGACACGCTGCAGGTCCTGCTCGTCGAGCGCGGGGCCACCGAGCAGCAGGGCCGGCTCGCGCTGCCCGGTGGCTTCGTGCGCCAGGAGGAGGACCTGCCCGACGCCGCCCGCCGCGAGCTGCGTGAGGAGACCGGCGTCGACGTCGAGCCCGCCCACCTCGAGCAGGTCGCCACCTTCGGCGCACCGGACCGCGACTCCCGGGGCCGCGTCGTGTCCGTCGCCTACCTGGCCGTCCTGCCCGCGCTGCCCGTCCCGGTCGCGGGGACCGACGCGGCGGCCGCACGCTGGGAACCCGTCTCGGCGGCGCTCGACGAGCCCCTCGCCTTCGACCACCACGCGATCCTCGAGGCGGGCGTCGACCGGGCCCGCAGCAAGCTCGAGTACACCGCCCTGGCCACGACGTTCGTCGGGCCGACCTTCACCGTCGCCGAGCTCCGGCACGTCTACGAGGTCGTGTGGGGCCAGTCCCTCGACCCCGGGAACTTCCACCGCAAGGTGCTCGGCTCGGAGGGCTTTGTCCGCCGCACCGCCGAGCAACGCGCCGGCGCCCGGGGCCGGCCGGCCGCGACGTACGAGCACGGCGGCGCCACCGTGCTCCACCCCCCGATCCTGCGCCGGGCGGCTCCCTGAGCCCCGGCCCGCACACGCACACCTGCTCCCACCACCCGAGGAGAACCACCATGACCCTGACACTCACTACCGCCCAGTCCGACCGCGCCGCCGGCGTCCTGCTCGCCCTCGCGGCGGGCGACGCCCTGGGGGCCGGCTACGAGTTCGGACCGCCCTTGGCCGACGACGTCGAGGTCCGCATGGAGGGTGGTGGCTCGTTCGCCTGGGCGCCCGGCGAGTGGACCGACGACACCTCGATGGCCGTGGCGATCGCCGAGGCCGGCGCCGAGGGGCTCGACCTCCGCAGCGCCGAGGCCCAGGACCGCATCGCCGCCCGCTGGCTCGGCTGGTCGCGGGGCGCCAAGGACGTCGGCATCCAGACGCGGCAGGTGCTCGGGTCCGTCGACGCCGGTGCGGCGGGCCTGGCCGCCCGGGTGCGCGAGGCGGCCGCCGACCTGCACCGGCGTACGGGGCGGACGGCGGGGAACGGTTCGCTGATGCGCACCGCCCCCGTCGCCCTCGCGTACCTGGACGATCCGGACGCCCTGGTGGAGGCGGCGCACGCCCTGAGTGCCCTCACCCACGCCGACCCCGAGGCCGGCGAGGCGTGCGCGCTGTGGTGCCTGGCGATCCGGCACGCGGTCCTCGAGGGGACGTTCGAGGGACTGCGGCTCGCCCTCGACCACCTGCCCGCCGAGCGTCGCCGGCTGTGGGCCGAGCGCCTCGACCTCGCCGAGGCGCAGCCTCCGTCGACGTTCGCGCACAACGGCTGGGTCGTCGAGGCCCTGCAGGGCGCGTGGTCGGCGATCGTCCGGACGCAGGTCCCGCGCCGGGAGTCGACCCGGGGACCACCTCCGCCTCGCTCTCGAGGCCGCCGTGCGCGGCGGGCGGGACACCGACACCGTCGCGGCGATCGCCGGTTCGCTGCTCGGCGCCCGCTGGGGAGCGTCGGCCGTGCCGTCGACGTGGCGCCGGGTGCTGCACGGCTGGCCCGGGCTGCGTGGCCGCGACCTCGTCCGCCTCGCCGTGCTGACCGCCCGCGGCGGCCGGCCCGACAGCGCCGGCTGGCCGAGCGCCGAGGTCGTCGACTACGCGAGCTACGAGAGCAGTGCCCTGGCCCGCCACCCGCTCGACGAGCACGTCTGGCTCGCCGGGGTCGGCGCGCTCGACGACCTCCCGTCCGAGGTCGACGCCGTGGTCTCGCTCTGCCGGCTCGGAGCCGGACAGGTGCCCGCCGCCGGGGTCGCACCGGAGAACCACGTCGAGGTGTGGCTGGTCGACAGCGCCGACCCCGCGCAGAACCCGAACCTCGACCTCGTCCTCGCCGACGCCGTCGACGCGGTCGCCGCCCTGCGCGCCGAGGGCCGTACGGTCCTCCTCCACTGCGTCCAGGCCCAGAGCCGGACGCCGACGGTCGCGGCCCTGTACGGCGCGCGGGTCACCGGGCGGCCGGCGTCGGAGTGCCTGGTGGAGGTTCAGAAGGCGCTG
>CAVQKU010000009.1:0-361664 GCA_963713165.1 uncultured Actinomycetota bacterium | reverse complement strand
GCTTCTGCACGCGGTACTGGTCGGTCGTCGTGCGCTTGGCGTAGCCGCCCCGGCTGATGGTGATCACGACGGGCACGTCGGGGACGAGGTCCTCGTCGGACAGGTCGCCGTCGGCGGCGATGATCTGCGTACGCCGGTCGTCGCCGTAGCGCTCGACGATCTCCGCGAGCTCGTCCTTGACGATGTCGCGCTGGCGCTCCGGACGGGCCAGGATGTCCTCGAGGTCGGCGATGATCCGCTCGAACTCGGCCAGCTGGTCCACGATCCGCTGACGCTCCAGCTGGGCCAGGCGGCGCAGCTGCATGTCGAGGATCGCGTTGGCCTGCAGGTCGTCGATGTCGAGCAGCGACTTCAGGCCCTCGCGCGCCTCGTCGGTGCTCGGGCTCCGCCGGATCAGGGCGATGACCTCGTCGAGCGCGTCGAGCGCCTTCACCAGCCCGCGGTAGATGTGGGCGCGCGCCTCGGCGTCCTCGAGGCGGTGCTGCGTACGCCGCTGGATGACCTCGATCTGGTGGGCGATCCAGTACGAGATGAACTGGTCGAGACGCAGCGTGCGGGGCACGTCGTCGACGAGCGCGAGCATGTTGCAGCCGAACGTGTCCTGCAGCTGCGTGTGCTTGTAGAGGTTGTTCAGCACGACCCGCGGCTGCGCGTCGCGCTTCAGCACGATGACCAGCTGCTGGCCCGTGCGCGCCGAGGTGTTGTCGCGGATGTCCGCGATGCCGTTGAGCTTGCCCGTGTTGACGAGCTCGGCGATCTTGAGCGCGAGGTTGTCCGGGTTGACCATGTGCGGCAGCTCGGTGACCACCAGGTGCGTGCGCCCGCCGCGGTCCTCCTCGACGTTGACGACCGCGCGCATGATCACCGAACCGCGACCCGTGCGGTAGGCGTCCTCGATGCCCCGGCGCCCGACGATCAGGGCGCCGTTGGGGAAGTCGGGGCCCTTGACCCGCTCGATCGCGGCCTCGAGCAGCTCCTCCGACGTGGCCTCGGGGTGCTCGAGCGACCACTGCACCGCCGACGCGACCTCGCGCAGGTTGTGCGTGGGGATGTTGGTGGCCATGCCGACGGCGATGCCGGTGCTGCCGTTGACCAGCAGGTTGGGGAAGCGGGCCGGCAGGACGACCGGCTCGGACTCCTTGCCGTCGTAGTTCGGCTTGAAGTCGACGGTGTTCTCCGCGATGTCGCGCACCATCTCGTTGGCCAGCGGCGCCATCTTGCACTCGGTGTAGCGCATCGCGGCCGCGGGGTCGTTGCCGGGCGAGCCGAAGTTGCCCTGCCCGCTCACCAGCGGGTAGCGCATGACCCACGGCTGCGCGAGGCGCACGAGGGTGTCGTAGATCGCGCCGTCGCCGTGCGGGTGGTACTGCCCCATCACCTCGCCGACGACGCGCGCGCACTTGTTCCAGCCGCGGTCGGGGCGGTAGCCGCCGTCGTGCATCGCGTAGAGGATCCGGCGGTGCACGGGCTTGAGCCCGTCGCGCACGTCGGGCAGCGCGCGCCCGACGATGACGCTCATCGCGTAGTCCAGGTACGACTTCTGGATCTCGTCCTGCAGGTCCACCGGCTCGCGCCGGTCGGTCACCTGGGGCGTCTCGGTCATGCGCTAGCTCCTGGGTTCGGGACGAGAAGGGGTGTTCGTGGGGCGCCACGCGCAGAGCCCCCGGAAAGTGGTCGCTCCGGAGGTCTCGGAGGCCCCCAGAGATGCCCGCACTGACCACTTTCTGGAGAACGGGCGCCGCGACGTACGCACCTCAGATGTCAAGGAACCGGACGTCCTTCGCGTTGCGCTGGATGAACGAGCGACGCTGGTCGACGTCCTCGCCCATGAGGATCGAGAACATCTCGTCGGCCCGGGCGGCGTCGTCGAGGGTCACCTGGAGCAGGATCCGGTGGTCGGGGTCCATCGTGGTCTCCCACAGCTGGTCCGGGTTCATCTCGCCGAGACCCTTGTAGCGCTGGATCTTGTTCTCCTTGGGCAGCCGGTGCCCCGCCTCCTCGCCCGCGCGCAGCAGGGCGTCGCGCTCGGCGTCGTCGTAGGCGAGCTGCGGGGTGGCGTTCGTCCAGTTGATCTTGAACAGCGGCGGCTGCGCCAGGTAGACGTACCCGCCCTCGATCAGCGGCCGCATGAAGCGGAACATCAGCGTCAGCAGCAGCGTCCGGATGTGGGCGCCGTCGACGTCGGCGTCCGCCATCATGACGATCTTGTGGTAGCGCAGCTTCTCCACGTCGAAGTCGTCGTGCACGCCGGTGCCGAGGGCGGAGATGATCGCCTGGACCTCGTTGTTCTGCATGATCCGGTCGATGCGGGCCTTCTCGACGTTCAAGATCTTGCCGCGGATCGGGAGGATCGCCTGGATGCGCGGGTCGCGACCACCCTTGGCCGAGCCGCCGGCCGAGTCGCCCTCGACGATGAAGACCTCGCACTCGGCGGGGTTCGTCGACTGGCAGTCGCTCAGCTTGCCGGGCAGGCCGCTGCGCCCGAGCAGGCCCTTGCGGTCGCGGGCGGCGTCGCGGGCCTTGCGGGCGGCGATGCGGGCGATCGCCGCGGCCTGGCCCTTGCGCACGATGATCTTGCCCTCGTTCGGGTTCTCCTCGAACCACGCGCCGAGCTTGTCGTTGACCTCCTGCACGACGAACGAGCGCACCGGGGTGTTGCCGAGCTTGGTCTTGGTCTGGCCCTCGAACTGCGGGTCGGCGAGCTTGACCGAGATGATCGCGGTGAGGCCCTCGCGGATGTCGTCGCCCGAGAGCCGGTCCTCGCGCTTCTTGATCAGGCCCCAGGTCTCGCCCCACTTGTTGGCGGTGTTGGTCAGCGCCGAGCGGAAGCCCTCCTCGTGGGTGCCGCCCTCGTGGGTGTTGATCGTGTTCGCGAAGGTGTGGACCGACTCGGTGTAGGAGGTGTTCCACTGCATGGCGAGCTCGAGGCTCATCCCGGAGTCCTCGCGCTCGGCCTCGAGCGCGATGACCGACGGGTTCAGCGTCTCCTTCGACCCCGTCAGGTACTTCACGTAGTCGATCAGGCCGTCGCGGTAGCAGAACGTGTCGGCGAACGGCTTGCCGTCCTCGTCGACGCGGTCGGGCCGCTCGTCGCTGATCGTGATCGTCAGGCCCTTGTTGAGGAAGGCCATCTCCCGGAAGCGCGCGACCAGGGTGTCGTAGGTGTACGAGGTGGTCTCGAAGATCTCCGGGCTCGCGTAGAAGGTGACCGTGGTCCCCGTCTCGTCGGTCGCCTCATGCTGCTCGAGCGGTCCGTCCGGGACGCCGAGCGAGAAGGACTGGCTCCAGCGGTAGCCGTCGCGGCGGACCTCGACGGTCAGGTGCGACGACAGCGCGTTGACCACGGAGACGCCGACGCCGTGCAGGCCGCCGGAGACCTTGTAGCCGCCGGTGCCGAACTTGCCGCCCGCGTGCAGGACGGTGAGCGCGAGGGTGACGGCGGGGATGTGCTCGGTCGGGTGCTCCTTGACCGGGATGCCGCGGCCGTTGTCGACCACCCGGATGCCGCCCTCGGGCAGGATCGTGACGCCGATCGTGTCGCAGTAGCCGGCGAGCGCCTCGTCGACGGAGTTGTCGACGACCTCGTAGACGAGGTGGTGCAGGCCGCGCTCACCGGTCGAGCCGATGTACATGCCCGGGCGCTTGCGGACGGCCTCGAGGCCCTCGAGCACGGTGATGGAGGAGGAGTCGTAGACGCCCGCGTCCACGTTCGAGGCGCGCAGGCGGGCGAGGTCGCCCTCCGAGAGCGCCGCGTCGGCCGACTCGTCGGGGTGCGGGACGCCGGCGATGCCCGCCTCGTCGCCGCTCAGGCCGCCGGTGGCGTCGTCGTCCGGGGCCTCGACGGACTCGGGCGGCAGGACGTGGGGGCCGTTCGCGAGATCCTGGGGCTGGTCGGGCTGCGGCGTGTCGTCCTGGTCGGGCACGGGCGAGGGTCTCCTTGGGTGGGAGGACGCCGCAGGCGCGCGCGAAGCAGGCCGGTCTGGGAGGACCGGCTGCTGCGGCGCGTCACGGCGGACGACTCGAACCGGGCCGGACGGCCCGTCGACGACGTCTCGTACGCCTCACAGCCTACCCGCTCGCCCGCCTCGTCGGGTGTCCGGCAGGCCTCCGGAACCCCACCGGTCCGCGCCAGCGGGCCCTGAGGGCGTCCAGGACGCGACCGACCCCCGGCATCGGGGTCCCTCCTGGGGACGGAGCCCGGCCGCGCAGAGCCGCCGTCACGCCAGGAGCTCCCGGACCGGGCGAGGTGCGCAGGACGGCCCGGCCGACCCGGCCGGACCCTAGACTCACCGCCGTGACCATCCCGGCGCCGCGGCCCGACGTCGTGCCCGACGCCGGTGCGCCGGACGCCGGCCGTGTCGGGCCGGACGAGCAGGCCGGGCAGGCCGGGCCGGCCGGGCTGGCCGAGCGCGAGGCCGCCGAGGCCCGTGACCGCCTGCGCCGCGGCCGGCTGGTCACCGCCACCGCCGCCGCCGTGCTGGTCGCGGCCGTCGGGGTCGTCGCCCTGCTCGGGGGCTTCACGCGGCGCACGGACCTGATCACGCCGGTGGCCGTGGGTTCGGTGATCACCACCGGCCCGTACGAGATCACGCTGACCTCGGCGACGCTGCAGCACACGACCTCGCGCGACGAGTGGGACGTCGTCGCCCACGGCACCGCCCGCACCACCGGGACGACGAGCATCGCGCCCTCCACGGGTGTGGACGGGTTCTTCTACGCCAAGGACCCGGCCACGGGCGAGGCGCAGCCGCTCCGCACGGTCGACCTCGGTGAGAGCACCTCGTACGAGCACCTCGACAACCTCACCCCCGGCCTGCCCGCGGTCCCGCTGACCCTGACCTTCCGGTTCGCCCGGCAGCCCGGCGAGAGCGTCGTGCTGGCCGTGTTCGGGCAGGAGCACACGACGCCGTACCTCTTCAGCGACGAGCTCGGCTGGCGCCCGACGAGCGCGGCCTCGACCATGACCGTGCCGCTGGAGCGGCTCCCGGACCGGGAGTACTGACCGGCCGGTCTCAGCCCGGCGGTCGCAGCAGCGGCGAGGGGCGCCAGCTGTAGGTCTCGAGGGCGAGCCCGGCGAGCCGGTCGGCGTCCGCGGCGGGGACCTCGAAGCCGAGCACGAAGGGGTAGGTCGTGCCGATCCGGGCGGCCTCGGGCTCGGGGGCGCAGGACTCGCCCTCGTGGCTCGGACGCCCGCTGACCGGTTCCCAGGCGCGGCCCTGGGCGGAGACGAGGGTCATGGTGCAGAGCAGGAAGTCCTGGTGGCGCCGCGGCGTCACCTCCAGCCGGGCCACCACCCAGACCGCGCCGGGCTCGGGCGAGCCCGGGTCGCCGCCCTCCGTCCCCCACCGCTCGGTCCGGCCCAGGCCCAGCAGCCGGAAGTCGGCGTAGGGGCCGTGGGCGACCGCCCCGGGCTCGACCAGCCGGTAGCGCGGCGGGGGCAGGTGCGTGGAGGAGTACGTGAGCTCGACGACGACGAAGAGCATGACGAGCAGCAGCGCACCGGCGGCGCCCAGCCAGGCGCGCGCCCGGGAGTCCGTGGCGGCGCGCGACGGCGGTGGTGGCGCGCCCTGGCCCCGGGGCGGCCGCGTCAGCGGACCGGCGGCGCTCACGCCAGCGCCGTGCTGAGGCCGTCACGGACCACGCCGACCGTGCGCCCGGCGCCGGCGTCGCGCCAGCGCTGGGCGTTCGCGCCGGTGATGCCGAGCGGGGTCTGGGTGCGCTCGAAGTAGCGGTAGGTCAGGCCCTGCTGCCACAGCTCGAGGGTGAGTCCGTCGATGCGCGCCGGGTCGACCTCGTAGACCAGGTCGCACGTGGTCTCGAAGCCGGGGACGGCCTTGATCGTCGAGCCGCGGGAGAAGGCGGGCAGGTACGTCGTCCGGTCGCCGGCCACCAGGCGGGTGTCGGACACGGTGACGTCGTCGCGGGCGACGGCCTGCACGGCGACCTTGACGACGACGAAGAGCCCCCGGGTGCGGAAGGTGGCGTCTCCCTCGGTGATCTCGGACGCCACGCGCACGTCGCTGACCAGGACCCGGCCCGTCTGGTACGGCGTCGCCACGTCGAGCGGGGCGCGCACGAGGTCGGAGGAGCCGTACTCCTCCGAGGCGCCCGGGTCGCTCAACCGGTACCCGATCGCCGCCACCGTCACGAGCAGGATGGCCAGCACGACGCCGACCACGCGCGACCGGCCGACCGTGCGGGGGGCGCTCACGCGCTCGCTCCGGCGGTGGTGCCGGCGGTGGTGCCGACACCGACCGTGGCGGCGGCCTCGACCGGGGTGGGGTGGTCGGCGTCCGCGCCGGCCGCGGTGCGCTGCTGGAACAGCTCGAGGCAGCGACGGAAGGCGACCGCCAGGAGGCAGAGCCGCAGCGGCTCCCAGGGGACGTCGTCGACGAGGTCGAGCACCGGGCCGAGGCGGTACCAGAAGTCGATGTCGTGCCCACCGAGCAGGGACAGGTAGACGCGGCGCACGGTGTTCTGCGCCACCAGCACCGCCGTGTAGACCAGGACGTACGCCCCGAGGAAGCGGACGCCGGCCCGCAGCACCAGGCGGATCGAGTGGAAGGTCGGCAGGTACTTGTCGTCGATGTCGCCCAGGAAGGCCTCGCGGACCTCGCTGCCGAGGCGGGCCACGCCGGGCGGCGCGGCCGGGCGCAGGGCCCGCTTGTCGCTGCGCCGGTCGAAGCGCGAGGCCCCGACCACCCGGGCGGCGGCGGGCTGGCCGCGGCGCCACAGGTCCGCGAGCGAGAGCACCCGCGAGCCGAAGACCAGTGCGGCGACGGCGAGCCAGATGATCGGCTGCGAGACGACGGTCCAGAAGACCGGCCAGGCCTCGGTGGCCAGGAACGAGCCGAGCCGCTCGAGCAGCGCGGGCAGCTGCAGGTGCAGGGCGGCGAGCGCGCTCCTCACCGAGCGCCCCGCCTCGGCCCACCAGGCCGCCACCTCACGGCTCTCGAGCCAGCGACGCGGCCGCGCGAGCAGCACGAAGCCGCCGAAGAGCACCACGAGGATGAAGAACGACTCGACGACGGCGGTGAGGATGCCCAGCAGCCCGACCCCGGTGCGCTCGTGCAGGTGGTCGACGACGCGGCGCAACGTGTAGAGGCCGACGAGCAGCGTGACCATCCACCACGGGTGCTGGGTGGCCAGGCCGCGCACGGCGGACAGCACCGACGGCCCGCCGGAGAACAGGCCGCCCCGGAAGAACTGCTCGTTGGCGAGCTGGCCCGCCTTGTCGTTCACGAGGCCGAAGGCGGAGTAGAGGCCGAGGAAGGGCAGCAGCGTCACCGCGACGAGGCGGCTCAGGCTGCGGTCGCGCCCGTCGTCCTCGGCCGCACCCTCGCCCTCGCGCGGGACCAGCGCGCGGATGCCGAGCTCCTCGCCGCAGAGCCGCAGGATGACCACGACGGCGACGAGGGTGAAGAGGAAGCTGGAGGAGAAGACCACGACCGCCGCCCAGCCGCTGGTGTCGCCGACGATGGCGGCGACCCGGAGCGCGACGGCGTCGCCGAGCCAGCCCAGCAGGAACACGGTGATGATCTGCGGGAAGAGCCGCCAGAAGACCGTGACCGTGTCGCGCACCAGGACCACCACGTCGCCCAGGAAGGCCGAACCGGCACGCGCGAACGGGTGGTCGGTGCGCACTGCCCTCCTCGACTCCTCGACGAGGCACCACGGTAAGGGATGCGGGGGTCCCGCCATGGCCCGTACGACGCGCCCGGCGAGGGCCCGGCGACGCACCCGGCGAGGGCCCCGGGCATCGAGGCCCCGCGGTCGTGCACCCTACGATGGCTCGACCGTCCGACAGCGGGAAGGAGAGGCCACGTGCCTCAGCAGGTGCAGGGGATCATCGCGCGCAGCAAGGGCGCACCCGTCGAGAAGGTCACGGTCACCGTGCCCGACGCCGGACCGGGCGAGGCCGTGGTCCGGGTGCTGACGTGCGGCGTGTGCCACACGGACCTGCACTACCGCGAGGGCGGGATCGGCGACGACTACCCGTACCTGCTCGGCCACGAGGCCGCCGGCGTCGTGGAGCAGGTCGGCGACGACGTGCGCGACCTCGAGCCGGGCGACTACGTGATCCTCAACTGGCGCGCGGTCTGCGGCACCTGCCGGGCCTGCCGGCGCGGGCGCCCCTGGTACTGCTTCAACACCTCCAACGCCACGCAGAAGATGACGCTGGAGGACGGGACCGAGCTGTCCCCCGCCCTGGGCATCGGCGCGTTCATCGACAAGACCCTCGTGGCCGCCGGCCAGTGCACGAAGGTCGACCCGCGGGCCCGTCCCGCGGCGGCCGGGCTGCTCGGCTGCGGCGTCATGGCCGGCCTGGGTGCGGCGATCAACACGGGCAACGTGACCCGCGGCGACTCGGTCGCCGTGATCGGGTGCGGCGGCGTCGGGGCCGCGGCGGTCGCCGGCGCCAGCCTGGCCGGCGCGGGCACGATCATCGCCATCGACGTGGACGAGCGGAAGCTCGCCGTGGCCCGGGCGCTGGGCGCGACCGAGGCCGTGAACGCGCGTGACGCCGACCCGGTCGAGGCCATGCGGGCGCTCACCGGCGGGTTCGGTCCGGACGTCGTGATCGACGCCGTCGGGCGGCCCGAGACCTGGCTCCAGGCGTTCTACGGCCGCGACCTCGCCGGCACCGTCGTCCTCGTGGGCGTCCCCACGCCGGAGATGACGCTCGAGCTCCCGCTGCTGGACGTGTTCGGTCGGGGCGGCTCGCTCAAGTCGAGCTGGTACGGCGACTGCCTGCCCGACCGCGACTTCCCGATGCTGGTCGACCTCTACCTGCAGGGGCGGCTGCCGCTCGACACGTTCGTGACCGAGGAGATCGGGATCGACGACGTCGACGAGGCCTTCGTGCGGATGAAGACCGGCGACGTGCTGCGCTCGGTCGTCGTGCTCGACGACACCTCGCCCGTCGAGATCAGCGGGCGCACCAGCTCCGCCGGCCCGGACGAGGCCGCCTCGTGACGGCGCGGGTCGACCACACGGTCACGTCCGGGACGTTCAGCCTCGACGGGCAGACGTACGACGTCGACAACAACGTCTGGGTGGTCGGCGACGACGCCGAGTGCGTGGTGATCGACGCGCCCCACGACATCGAGGCGATCCTGGGCGTCGTCGGCACCCGCCGCGTCCTCGCCGTGCTCTGCACCCACGGCCACGACGACCACGTCCGGTTCGCTCCCGACCTCGGCCACGTGACCGGCGCACCCGTCCTGCTGAACCCGGCCGAGTCGGAGGTCTGGCACCTCACCCACGACCAGGACCCCGACGGCGAGCTCGTCGACGGCCAGCAGGTCCCGGTCGCCGGCACCACGCTGGAGGTCATCGCGACCCCGGGCCACTCGCCGGGCGGCGTCTGCCTCTACGCCCGCGACCTGGGCGTCCTCTTCACCGGCGACACGCTGTTCAACGGCGGCCCCGGCGCGACGGGGCGCTCGTTCAGCGACCGCGACACCCTGGTCGCCTCGATCCGCGAACGCCTCTTCGCCCTCCCCGACGAGACGGTCGTCAAGACCGGCCACGGCGACGACACCACCCTCGGCGCCGAGCGCGCGAACGTCTGACGGCCTCCCCCGCTCCGCCCCCGCCCGACCCCCGCTCGCCCCGCTCCCTCCGCGTTCGCTCGATCTTGAGGGCTTCGCGCGACCTTTAGATCGCGCGAAGCCGCCAAGAGCGAGCGGATGCCCGGGGATGGAGCGGGTCGGGAGTTGTCCACAGGGCTGCCGGACGGCCGGAGTCGTCCACAACTTCGCGACGAGCCCTCGTCCCGGGGACACGGACGTGCTCGTCTAGCCGGGTGCAGGACGTCAGACTCGCCCGCGACCTCGCCGCAGCCGGCGTCTCGTCGGACGCCATCCAGAGCCGCCTGGCGCAGGGCACGCTGACCCGGGTCCGGCGCGGTGCGTACAGCGCGACCGCCGAGGACGACCCGGTACGCGCACACCGCCGGCTGCTCGCCGCGACGCTGGCCCAGGGCCACCCGGGTGCCGTGGTCAGCCACGGGTCGGCGGCGGTCCTGCACGAGCTACCGGTGCCCGCGTCCGCCCTGCGGCGGGCGCACCTCACCCGGGTCCGACCGTCGGGAGGCCAGCGCCGTACGTGGGTCCAGGTCCACGCGCACCGCCTGGACGCCGCCGACGTGGTCGACCTCAGCGGGCAGCGCGTGACGAGCCCGGCCCGGACGGTCGTCGACCTGGCCTGCGCGCTGCCGCTCCACGACGCGGTGGCCGTCGGTGACGCGGCGCTCCGTGCGGGCGTCACGACGTCAGAGGTGGCTGCGGCGCTCGCCCGGCTCGGGCAGCGCCACGGCATCGGGTCGGCCAGGCGTGCGACGGGGCTCCTCGACGGCCGCAGCGAGAGCTACGGCGAGTCGCTCAGCCGCGTCGTGCTGCTCGAGCTCGGGATGCCTCCCGAGGAGCTGCAGCTCGAGATCGTCGGTCCCGGCGGGTCGTTCGTCGGCCGCGTCGACTTCGCGTGGCCCTGCCTCGGCGTCGTCGGCGAGTTCGACGGGCGGGTGAAGTACGGGCGGGGGCTGGAGCCCGGGCGGGACCTCGCGGACGTCCTCTGGCGCGAGAAGCTCCGCGAGGACCGGCTCCGCGACCTCGGCTGGCAGGTGGTCCGGTGGGTGTGGGCCGACCTGCAGGACCCGAGGGCCTTGCACGAACGACTCCGACGCGCGGTCGAGCGCGGCACCGACCTCCGCACCTGACGTGCCGAGCTGCGGCTCCGGTCCCCCGGTGGACGTTCGCTCGACCTTCCGGGCTTCGCGCGACCTCAAGGTCGCGCGAAGCCGTCAAGATCGAGCGGATACGCACAGCGGGAGGAGCGGGGACGGGGAACGGGGAACGCTCAGCGGCTCACTGGAAGCCGGAGTTCTCGCGCGGGGTGTAGGCGGCCTCGAGGCGGGCCACCTCGTCGTCGCTGAGCTCGAGGTCGATCGCGGCGAGGGCGTCGTCGAGGTGGTTCGGCTTGGAGGCGCCCACGATCGGGGCGCTCACGGCCGGGTGGCGCATCACCCACGCCAGGGCGACGCTCGCGGGGGCGGCGCCGCGGGCCGAGGCCACGTCCAGCACGGCCTCGACGATCTCGCGGTCGGTGTCGGCGTAGAGGTTCTTGCCGAACTCGTCGGTCTCGGAGCGGCTCGTCGCGGAGTCCCAGGGGCGGGTCAGCTTGCCCCGGGCCAGCGGGCTCCACGGGATGACGCCGACGCCGGAGTCGAGGCAGTACGGCAGCATCTCGCGCTCCTCCTCGCGGGCGAGGAGGTTGTAGTGGTCCTGCATCGTCACGAAGGGCGTCCAGCCGTTGGCGATCGCCACGTTCTGCGCCTTCTGGAACTGCCAGGCGTACATCGACGAGGCACCGATGTAGCGGGCCTTGCCCGACTTCACGACGTCGTGCAGCGCCTCCATCGTCTCCTCGATCGGCGTGCCGTAGTCCCACCGGTGGATCTGGTAGAGGTCCACGTGGTCCATGCCGAGCCGGGTGAGCGAGGCGTCGATGCCGACCATGATCGCCTTGCGCGACAGGCCGCGGCCGTTGGGCCGGCCCGGCCGCATCGGGTTGAACACCTTGGTCGCCAGCACGAGGTCCTCGCGCGGCATGAGGTCCCTGAGGGCGCGACCGGTGATCTCCTCGCTCGAGCCGTCGGAGTAGGCGTCGGCGGTGTCGAAGAAGTTGATGCCGGCCTCGACGGCCCGCTCGAAGAAGGGCCTCGAGTCCTCCTCCGAGAGCGACCAGGCGTGGTTGCCCCGCGCCGGGTCGCCGTACGTCATGCAGCCGAGGCAGATCGGGGAGACGTCCACACCGGTGCTCCCGAGCTTCACGTAGTCCATGGGTCCTGCCTACCCCACGCAGGCGCAGACGTCCGGCGCGGGTTCGGCGGTCGGGCGCCGGACCCGCGCGCGAGCCGGCTCAGACCTCGTCGCGCCAGCTGTGCTGCGGGTCGTAGCCGAGCAGGTTGCGGGCCTTGTCGATGCACAGCGGCGACTCGTACTCGCCCAGCTCGCGGGTGTGCTCGACGTCGCCGAACCGTTCCCGCAGCAGCTGCTCCACCGGCACGTGCGGCACCACGTCGGGCGAGGCGATGACGAACACCTCCATCCCGCGCGGCTCGTAGGCCAGCGACAGCTCGACGGCCTGGGCGGCGTCGCGCGCATCGATGTAGGACCAGAGGTTGAAGCGGCGCTGGTCGGCGGTGTACGCGCCGAAGTCGGCGTAGTCCTCGACCCGCATGACGTTGGAGAACCGCAGCCCGACCATCGACAGGTCCGGGTCCCAGCGGCAGAACTGCGCCGCCATGGCCTCCTCGACGACCTTGCCGAGGGAGTAGGTCGAGTTGGGCTCGTGCACCGCCTCGTCGACGGGCACGTACGCGGGCGCGGTGTCGAAGGGCAGGCCGAGCACGGTCTCGCTCGAGGCCCAGACGACCTTGCGGATCCCCGCCAGCTTGGCGGCCTGGAAGACGTGGAAGGTCGAGGGCACGTTGTTCTCGAACGTCGCGGCGTTGGCCGTGAGCCCGGGCGCCGGCACCGCGGCGAGGTGGACGACCGCGTCGACCGAGGCGTACGCGTCGTCGATCCCGGTGAGGGCCTCGACGACCTGGCCGTAGTCGGTGAGGTCGATCCGCAGGAAGCGGGCCCCCGAGCCGGGGCCGTCCCCGGCGACGGGCCTGGCGTCGACGTTCGTGACCTGGTGGCCGAGGGAGAGCAGGTGCTCCACCACGACCCCGCCGAGCTTGCCGGACCCACCCGTGACGACGATGTGCATGCCCCCGACCCTAGGTGTCGCCGCGGCGACCCTGCGGGCAGCGTCTCGACGGGCCACCGGGTCCGGCGGCCTCGGCCGCGTCCCGGACGGCCTGGCGCGACCGCCGCCGCGGACCCGGCTGGAACACTGGGGGCGTGCGCTTCCTCCTCCGGCTCGTCGCGAACGCCCTGGCCCTCGCCGTCGCCACCTGGCTCCTCGCCGGCATCCAGCTGACCGCGGCCGGGACGGGCGACAAGATCCTGGTCCTGCTCGTCGTGGCCCTGATCTTCGGCGTGGTGAACGCGGTGGTGAAGCCGGTCTTCACCGCGGCGACCGCCTGCATCGTGCTGCTGACCCTCGGGCTGTTCCTGCTGGTGATCAACGCGCTGATGCTGCTGCTCACCTCGTGGCTGGCGGGCAGGATCGGGATCGGCTGGTACGTCGACGGCTTCTGGACCGCGCTGCTCGGCGCGATCATCGTGTCTCTCGTGAGCTTCGTGCTCAACGCCTTCCTGCCCGACCGCAACCAGCCTCGGCGCCGCCTGCGCGGCACCCGGGCGTGACGCCCACGAGCGGTCCCGCCGCGCGTCCGGTCAAGGTCGTCTTCGTCTGCTGGGGCAACATCTGCCGCTCCCCGATCGCGGAGCGCGTGGCCGAGCGGATGGCCGCCGACGCCGGCGTCGACGGGGTGGAGTTCACCAGCGCGGCGACCAGCCGCGAGGAGATCGGGGCGCCGATCGACCCGCGCGCCCGGGCCGTGCTGAGCGCCCACGGCTACCGCGCCGACGACCACGCGGCGCACCAGGTGACCGCTGAGGAGATCGCCGGTGCCGACCTCGTGATCGCCGCCGAGCCGATCCACGTCGACCGGATGCTGCGCATCGCGCCCGGCGCCGACAACCTCTCGCTGCTGAGCGACTTCGACCCGCGGGCGCCGGAGGGTTCCGGGCTGCCGGACCCCTGGTACGGCGGGCCCGAGGGGTTCGAGGAGACGCTCGCCGCCGTCGAGGCCGCGGTCCCCGGCGTCCTCGACGAGGTGCGCCGGCTCGGGGCCGGCTCACGGTGAGCGGCCCCGGCAGCGCGGCCACGCCGTACGCGGGCTCCGACTTCTGCTGCGACGTGGCGATCCCCCGGCTCGAGGAGCTGGACGTGGTGCACGAGGACGACCGCGTCCTGGCTGCCACCACACGCGCCCCTTCTGGCCGGTGCACCTGGTGGTCGTGCCCACGCGGCACCTCGCCTCGCTGACCTCGCTCGCGCCGAGGACGAGGACGACGTGCGCGCCCTGCTCCGCGTCGTCCAGCGCCTGGCCCGTGAGGTCGAGCAGCGCGAGGGCGCGGCTGCGGTCCTGACGAACCTCGGCGCCTCCCAGGACTCGAAGCACCTGCACGTGCACGTCACCTCGGGCGCCCCGCTGCGCTGACCCTTCGCCGAGGACCCGCTCGACCTCGAGCCTCGCGCGGGAGCAGCGCGGCGTCGACCCGCCGCGCGATGGAACCGCCCGCCCGGGTGGCTCAGAGCCCCCTCCCGCGGGCCGTGTTCTGCGGGCTCGGGCCGGGCCTCGTCGCCGGGCCTCGTCGCCGTCCTCGGCCCGCGCGAGCCGGGCGGACCGCTGAGCGTCGGGCCGTCCGGGCTCGTCGGGGTCGTCCCGGGCCGTCGGGTCGTCGCGGCACCCGCCGGGGCACGGGACGCCGCAGCGGTTCGGGGACGGGTGCCAGGCTGGCGGCATGACGTCAGAGCAGGGGCCCAGCCCCGTCGTGGTGGTGACCGGTGCGAACGGGTTCGTGGGCGCGCGCGTGTGCGACGCGCTGGTGCGCCGGGGCGCGACGGTGCGCGGGGTCGTCCGTCGGCCGGGCACGGCGCGCGTCCAGGAGGGCCTCGAGGAGCACGTGGGCGAGTTCGGAGAGGCCGGGTTCGCGGCGCAGGTCGTCGCGGGCGCGGACGCCGTGGTCACCACCGTCCACCCGATGGGTTCGGCCCTCGACGTCCAGCAGCGGGTCGGTGTCGAGGACACCGTCCGCCTGGCCGAGGCGGCCCGCGACGCCGGCGTCGCCCGGCTCGTGCACGTCTCGACCGCGGCCGTCTACGACCGCAGCCCAGGCGCCGGCGACGTCGACGAGGCGTCCGCGCTCGTGGGCGAGGACGCGGACCCGTACGGGCGCACGAAGCGCGACCTCGACCTCGCGCTGGCCGACGTCGAGGGCATCACCCGGGTCCTGGTGCGCCCGCCGGCCATCCTCGGCGCCGGCGACACGTCGGTCTGGAACACGCTGCAGCCCCGGCGCGTCCGCGACGACGAGCGGGAGCGGCACCGCGTCCCGGACGCGACCTTCGCCTGGGTGCACGTCGACGACCTCGTCGACCTGCTGGCCGACGTCGCCACCGGCCGGGTCGCGGCCCGCGATGACGTGACCGACGGGCCGCTCGAGGGCGGCTGCACCGCGGTGAACGTCGCGGGCGAACCGGCGACCCAGCGCGACTACCTGCAGACGGTCGCCGACGCCGTCGGGGTCGAACCGGTCTGGGAGGACGGCGCGGTCTGGACCGGTCGGCTCGTCACCGACCGCGCCCGCGGCTGGGGCTGGTCCGCGCGCGTCCCGCTGGCCGACGCCCTGGGCGAGCTCGCCCAGTGCGCCCGCGCGCTGGTCTGACCCGGTCCGCGCCGCCCTCGCCCCGGCGTACCCACGCTGGCGTGGCGACCGTACGGCTCGTCGGTTTCCCATGCCTTCATGGTGTCCGATCACTCTGCACGGCAAATCTGCCGTGCAGAGTGCCGGGACACCATGACTTCTTGGTAACCCGACACCCCGGCGAGCGCGGGCGGGGGGCGGGGGGCGGGGGCCTGCGGCAGGGTCTCGCGGGCGCTGCGGTCCCGGCGCGGTCAGCGGGCGGGGGCGACGAGCAGGGCGGTCGAGCGGAGCGTACGGCGTCGCGCGGTGGCCAGCACGCCGGCGGCGAGGCCGACGACGAGCCAGGCGAGCAGCAGCGCGACCTGGGCACCCGCGCCGTGGCCCGTCGCCACGGCCCGCAGGCCCTGGAGGGCCGGGGTCAGCGGCAGCAGCGGGGTGATCGAGTCGAAGACCTCCGGGACCGCCGAGGTCAGCGCGGTCGCCGCGGTCAGGACCACGAGCACCAGCGAGACGAACCGCCCCACCCCGCCGAACCACGCCACCAGCGCGTGGTTCAGGGCCACGAACACCAGCCCCGCGAGCAGGCTCAGGCCGAGCATCCGTACGGTCGGGCCGGCCCCGAGGCCGAGCAGCGCGGAGAGCAGCGTGGTCAGGACCACCGCCTGCACGGCGGCGACGGCCACCGCCGGCAGCAGGCTCTCCAGGCTGAGGCGCCAGGACGACCTCATGCTCGACAGGGCCCTGGCCGAGACGGCCCGCAGCACCAGGTAGCTGGCGAGCCCGCCGACCCAGAGGGCCAGCACGGCGAGCAGGGTCGTGGTGGCGACGTCGGAGAACACCGAGGTCACGTCGGGCGTGGCCACCGGCGCGGCGACGACGGTCGAGAGCCGCTCGCGGGCCTGCTTGTCGTACGTGGGGATCTGCTTCGCGCCCGACTCGAGGCCGTCGGCCAGCCGGGCCGTGCCGTCGGCGAGCCGGTCGGCGCCGCCGGACAGCCTGACCAGGCCCGTGCTGAGCTGCCGCGCCCCGTCGGCGGCGCCGGAGACGCCACCGGTGTACTGCGTGACGCCGGTGCTGAGCGTGCCCGCCCCGTCCGCGATCGTGCTGACGCCGTCGGTGTACCGGCCGACGCCGCTGCTGAGCTCCTTCGCGCCGGAGGCGAGGCCCCGGGCGCCGGTGTCGAGCTGCTTGATGCCGGCCGCCAGGGGCGTGAGGCCGCCGGCGAGCCGGTCGGCGCCGTCGGCGAGCGCGGCCGTGCCGGAGACGAGGCTCTGACCGGTCCTGTCGTCCTTGGTGCTGAGGCCGGCCGCGGCGCCGTCGAGCGCCCTCGCGGCTCCCTGGCTGCCCGCGTACGTGGCCAGCGCCTCCGTGAACCGGCCCGTCTGCTCCCCGGTCACCGTCAGCGCGGTCTCGGTCGCGCCCGTGCCGGTCCTGGCGAGCAGGTCCAGGACGACCGCGCACTGGGCCGCGTCCAGCCCGGTGGCCCCGGCCGCGGCGAAGCCCGGGGCGAGCTGCGCGCACGTGGGCGGCGCGGGCGAGGCCTTCTCGATCGCGGCGCCGATCTCCGCCGCGGAGGGCGGGGTCGGGCGCGGGACGGACGCGGCCTGCCGGGCCTGCTCGCGCAGCGCGCCCTGGTACTGCTTCAGGCCGGACTCGATCCCGGCGACGCCGTCGGCGACCCGCCGGCCGCCCTCGGGCAGCGCGGCGGTCCTGTCCGCGAGGGTGCCGACGCCGTCGGCGTACTGGCTCAGGCCGGTGCTCAGCTGCCGGGTGCCGCCGGCCAGCTGCGGCCCGCCGGCCGCGAGCCGGTCGAGGCCGCTGCTGAGCTGCTCGGTGCCGCTCGCCAGCCGGGGCCCGCCGTCGGCGAGCTGGTCGAGCCCGTCGGAGAGCTGCGACGTCCCCGTCGAGGTCTGGTCGAGCCCGTCCGCGAGCTGCCGGGTGCCGTCGTCGAGCTGGGCGGCCGCGTCGGCGACCTTGCTGAACTGCTTCGTGGTCTCGTTGAAGCCGACGAAGACGTTCTGCACGTACTGCTCGGTCAGCGTGCTGTTGAGCACCCGCGTGGCGGTGCCGGCGATGGCCTGGCCGACGACGGGGTCGGAGATGCCGCTCACCGGCGAGGTCCGGACGTCGAGCACGGCCTGCTCGGCGGAGTCGCCGGTCTGGTCGGTGTAGGAGGTCGCCCGCGCCGAGAAGTCCTTGGGGATGGTGACGACGGCGGCGTAGCGACCCGAGTCGAGCCCGCTCCGGGCGTCGTCGGCGTCGGTGAGGACCCAGGAGAAGTTCGTGTCGGACTTGGCATCTTTGTCACCGGTCCTGCCGTCGACGAGCCCGCCCGCCAGCTGGCGCCCGAGCGGCACCGTCTGCTTGCCGATCTTGACCGGCGCGTCGAGGTTGACCACGGCGGCCTGGACCCGGTCGAGGCGGTCGGTCGACCTCCAGGTGGCGGCGAGGAAGCCCCCGGCCAGCACCAGCGGCACGAGCAGCAGCCCGACCAGCGACCAGAGGCCGACCCGGCGGCTGCCGTCGGCGCGTTCGAGCGAGAACATGCGGGGTCCCTTGGTGTCGAGGGCGTGCGGGGCGGGGTCAGGCCTGGGCGAGCGCCGGGCGCGGGCGCAGGTCCAGGACGCGGCTGGGGCCGCGCAGGAGGGTGTCGAGCCCGGAGCGGTCGGCGACCGCGAGGACGGCGGCCGTGGTGCCCGAGGCGCTGACGGCGTCGAGGGTGCGGGCCAGCGCGGCCCGCGCGTCGGGGTCGGCCCCGGGCTCGGTCAGCGCCTCGACCCGGTCGAGGAACAGCACGTCGGGCCGGGCGCGGGCCAGGTCGGCGAGCTCACGGGGGAGGTCCCGGACCGCGGCGCAGTCGACGTACGCCGTCCGGCGCCGGACGCGCCCGGCCTGCTCGGGCAGCACGAGACCGGCGACCTTGACCCGTACGACGTGCCCGCGCGGCTCGCCCTGCTGCCCCGGCCCGGTCGTGGCCTCCGGCAGGCGCATCCGTCCGGACAGGGTCAGCAGCAGGGCGGTCCGGCCGGGGCCGGCCGGGCCCTCGACCACGAGGACCTCGCCGGGCGGCAGGGCGGTGCTGACGTCCCAGCCGCCGACGCAGAGGCCGTCGGCCAGCACGAGGTGCCGGTCGTCGACCGACGGCCAGCCGGCCAGGGAGACCTGGTGGTGCAGCCCCTCGCCCTCGACGTCGAAGGACGGGAGCCGGCGGTCGATCCAGCGCGGGAGCCACCAGGCCCTGGTGCCGAGCAGCGTGAGCACCGCCGGGACCAGCGTCATGCGGACGACGAAGGCGTCCACGAACACCCCGACCGCCAGCCCGAAGCCGATGGTCTTGATCGGCCCCTCGCCGTCGGGGACGAAGCCGCCGAAGACGGAGAGCATGATCACCGCAGCTGCGACGACGACCCGGGACGAGGCGACGAACCCCTCCTCGACCGCCGTGCGGGCGACCGCGCGGGACGGCCCGCCGGCCCGGGTGACGCCGTGGACGTACTCCTCGCGCATCCGCGAGACGAGGAAGACCTCGTAGTCCATGGCCAGCCCGAAGAGGATGCCCATCAGCAGGATCGGCAGGAAGCTGATCACCGGCGCCGTCTGGTGCACGTTGAACAGCGAGCCGAACCACCCGTACTCGAAGACCATCGCCGTCGCCCCGAAGGCCGCGCCCACGCTCAGCAGGAAGCCGACGGTCGCCTTGACCGGGACCCAGACCGAGCGGAACACCATGGTCAGCAGCACCAGGGACAGCCCGACGACCAGGATCCCGAAGGGCACCAGGGCCGCGCCGAGGCGGTCGGAGATGTCGATGCCCACGGCGGTGAAGCCGGTGACGGCCGTGGTCACCCCGTACTCGTCCTCGAAGTGGGGCCGCAGGGCGCGGATGTCGCGGACGACCTGCTTGGTCTCCTCGCTGTCGGGCGCGCCCTCGGGGATGACCTGGATGATGCCGGTGTCGGCGTCCTCGTTGGGCGTCGCGAGCGGCACGCCGGCCACGCCGGGGAGCCGGCGCAGCTCGTCGGCCATCCCGTTCATGACGCCCAGCGGGTCGTCGGAACCGACGATGGTCGCCGTCACGATGAGCGGTCCGTTGTAGCCCTGGCCGAAGTGCTCGGCCACGAGGTCGTACGTGACCCGGGCCGGCGTCCCCGCGTCGGCGGTGCCGTTGCTCGGCAGCGCGATGCGGAGGTCCTTGGCCGGGTAGGCCATCGCCCCGAGGGCGACGAGCACGAGCACGACGGTCACGAGCGGGAAGCGCGTGACGGCGCGCACCCAGCGGCGGCCGAGGCCCACCCGCGGGCGCCGCTCCGGCTCCGCGGCGTGCTGGGCCTGCGGGGCGTGCCCGGCAGCCGCGGCCCTGGTCCTCGCCCTGCCCCTGGGCTGCGTGACCTTGGGCCGCAGCCGGTCGCCGAGGAAGCCGAGCAGCGCGGGCAGCAGGGTGAGCGCGATCAGGACGGCGATGGCCACCCCGACGGCGGCCGCGACGCCCATGATGCTGAGGAAGGGGATGCCCGCGACCGAGAGGCCGACGAGCGCGATCATCACGGTCATGCCCGCGAAGACCACCGCCGAGCCGGCCGTGGCGACGGCCCGCGCGACCGACTCCTCGGGGTCCATGCCGTCGCGCAGCTGGTCGCGGTGGCGCGAGGTGATGAACAGCGCGTAGTCGATCCCCACGGCCAGCCCGAGCATCAGGGCGAGCAGCGGGGTCGTGGAGGACACGGTGGCGAAGCCGGTCGCGCCGAAGATCAGGGCGACGGTCAGCCCGACGCCGAGCAGCGCGGTCAGCAGCGGCATGCCGGCCGCGCGGAGCGAGCCGAGCGTCAGCCAGAGCACGACCAGGGCCACGAGCACGCCGATGCCCTCGACCCAGCTCACCCCCGGGGTGCCTCCGGTGTACGCGTCGCCGCCGACCGAGACCGTCGAACCGGGGAGCGCCGCCTGCAGCTCGGCGCGCTGCTGCTGCAGCTCGTCGAAGGTGGCCTCACCGATGTCGACGGCCGGCACGGCGAAGGTGACGTTGATGATCGCGGCGCTGTCGTCGTCGGCGACCTGGCCCTTGGCGTACTGGTCGAAGGGCCCCGAGACCCTGTCGACCTGGCTCACGCCGCGCAGGCGCTCGGCGCTGGCGTCGATCGCCTTCCTCGCCGCCGGGGAGCGGACCGGCTCGCCGTCACGGGGGACGACCACGACCTGGGCGGTCGTCCCGCCGGCCTGCGGGAAGGTGCGGTTCAGCGAGTCGAGCGCGGTCTGGGACTCGGTCCCGGGCAGCGAGAAGTTCTCGTCGAACCCCTGGCTGACGGCGACCGAGGAGCCACCCAGCACGGCGAGGGCAGCGAGCCAGACCAGCACCACGCGCAGGCGGTGCCGGTACGCGGAGCGGCCGAGGCCGTACAGGAAGGAGCTCATCTCGATACATGACTGTATGCGATACAGGAGTGTATGCAACGGGCGCTAGAGTGATCCCCATGACGTCGCTCCCCGAGGCGGCCGCCGCAGCGACGACGACGCCGGTCCCCGCGCTCAGCGCGCGCCGGACCCGGACGCGCCAGCGCCTGATGGCCGCCGCCCTCGCCGTCTTCGCCGCTCGCGGCGTGATCGGCGCCAGCGTGGAGGAGATCTGCGAGGCCGCCGGCTTCACCCGCGGCGCCTTCTACTCCAACTTCGCCGACAAGGACGCCCTGGTGCTCGCGCTGATCGAGCAGGGCGTCGCCGAGGAGTACGCGGCGGCCGAGCGCGCCGTCGCCGCCCTCAAGGCGCAGGACGGGCGGCTCGCGCCGACCGAGGCGGTCGCCCAGGTCCTCGGCCACCTCAACCTCGGCGGGACCGGCGACCGCACCACGCTGCTCGCCCAGCAGGAGCTGCTCCTCTACGCCGCGCGGGTCGCCGACCTGCGCGCGCCGTACGAGGCGTTCGTCGAGGCCTGCCGCGTGCAGGTGCACGCCCTGGTGGTGGACGCGCTGCAGTTCGCGGGGCTGGAGTTCACGATGCCCGTCGAGCTCGCGCTCGACCTGCTCATGGGCGCGCACGACCACATGCTCCAGCGGGCGCTCTTCACGCGGTCGCCCCGACCCGACGGCGATGCACGCGTTGATCATGAACCTGACACGCCCGCGCGCGGGAGCCTCGGTGCACCCGCACGCCGGGACCGTCTGACAGACTCCACCGCATGCACATCCTCGTCGTGGACGACGACCAGGCCGTCCGGGACTCGCTCGCGCGCTCCCTGGAGTACAACGACTACGAGATCAGCACGGCCGAGGACGGCGTCGAGGCGCTGGCCAAGCTGGCCGCCCACCGCCCGGACGCCGTCATCATGGACGTGATGATGCCGCGCCTCGACGGCCTCGAGACGACGCGCATGCTCCGCTCGGCCGGCAACGACGTGCCGATCCTCGTGCTCACCGCGCGCGACGCGGTCGGCGACCGGGTCGACGGGCTCGACGCGGGCGGCGACGACTACATGGCCAAGCCCTTCGCGCTCGACGAGCTGCTGGCCCGGCTCCGCGCCCTGGTGCGGCGCTCGGGCACGACCGCCGACTCGAACGACCCCTCGACGCAGAGCCTGGCCTTCGGCGACCTGGTGCTCAACACCCAGACCCGCGAGGTGCTGCGGGGCGCGCGCCAGATCAGCCTCACGCGCACCGAGTTCGCGCTGCTCGAGGCCTTCATGCAGCACCCGCGCCGCGTGCTCGAGCGCAGCTGGCTGCTGAACGAGGTCTGGGGCTTCGACTTCCCGACCACGGCGAACTCGCTCGAGGTCTACATCGGCTACCTGCGGCGCAAGACCGAGGTCGACGGCGAGCCGAGGCTCATCCACACTGTGCGTGGGGTGGGCTACGTCCTGCGCGAGACCCCTCCGTAGACCGGCCGCAGGTCGGTCGACGACGAGCGGTCCAGCGGGGCCGGCTCCGGGGTGCGAGGAGGTCGTCGCAGGTGCGTACGGGTCCTGCCACGGTCGCGGGTGGACCGGCAGCCCGGAACCCTGCCCGCGCTGCGGCCGGCGCCCGCGCCCGCCCGGACGAACGCGGCCGGCTGACCCGTGGTCCGACGGCGTACGCGCCCGGCACCCGCTCGCGCGGACGGTGACGGGCAGCAGGAGCGGCCCGGCGCGTACGAGCGGTTCCGGGCCTGGCTCGCGACGCTCCCCCTCCAGCGGCGCGTCGGCTACCTGACCACCACGGCCGTCGCGCTCGCGGTCGCCCTCAGCAGCCTCGCGGGCTGGGTCAGCGTGCGCGCCTCGCTCTACTCCACCCTCGACGAGGACCTCGTCGAGGTCGCCTCGAGCCTCTCCGCGCCCACGGCGCAGGACCTCAGCAACCTCGGCGGGCTCACCGAGCGCGCCCTGCGGGCCGGCAACATCAGCGTCGCGGCGGTCCGGGCCGACGGGCACGTCTACTACGTCCCCGACGAGCGTGAGCACCTCGTCCTCGGCCCCGACGAGCTCGCCGTGGCGCGGCTGCACTTCGGCCACTCGGCCCGCTCGGGCCAGACCTCCGACGGGACCGCCTACCGGATCGTCGCCATCCCCCTCCCGCAGCTGGGCGGGGTGGCCCTGGTGGTCGGACGGCCGCTCGGCAGCACGACCGCGGTGCTGACCTCGCTGCTGCTCGTGGTCGGGATCTCGGGGCTGGTGGGCGTGGCGATCGCGGCGGGCACCGGCCTCGCCGTGGCCCGCTCCGGGCTCCGGCCGGTGCGCCAGCTCTCCGGGGCGGTCGAGCGGATCGCGGAGACCAAGGACCTGCGCCCCGTCGACGTCTCCGGCGCGGCCGACGTCGCCGTGCTCGCCCGCTCCTTCAACGACATGGTCGGTTCGCTGGCCGCGTCGCGGGAGCGCCAGCGCCGCCTCATCGCCGACGCCGGGCACGAGCTGCGCACCCCGCTGACCAGCCTGCGGACGAACGTCGACCTGCTGATCATCGACGCCCGGACCAGCATGCTGAAGGAGGGCGACCGGCTCGCGATCCTCGCCGACGTGCAGGGCCAGCTCGGCGAGTTCACCACGCTGGTCGGCGACCTCGTCCAGCTCGCGCGCGACGACGAGGAGGCCACGCCCGAGCCGCTGGACTTCCGCCACGTCGTGACCGCCGCCCTCGAACGGGTCCGCCGCCGGGGACCGAGCCTGGACTTCGACGTCGAGCTGGACCCCTTCTTCGTGGTGGGCGTCTCCGCCGACCTCGAGCGGGCGGTCACCAACCTGCTCGACAACGCCGTGAAGTGGAGCCCCCCGGGAGGCACGGTCCGCGTCCAGCTCGAGGGCAACCGCCTCCGGGTCGCCGACGCGGGGCCGGGCATCGCCGAGGCGGACCTGCCGCACGTCTTCGACCGGTTCTTCCGCGCCGACGCCGCACGGACCACGCCGGGCACCGGGCTGGGCCTGTCGATCGTGGCCCAGGTCGTCCGCCAGCACGGCGGCACCGTACGCGCCGGCCGCTCGGCCCAAGGCGGTGCCGAGTTCACGGTGGTGCTCCCCGGAGCACGCTCCTTCGAGGCGCTGGAGCGCCCTGCACCTTTCTGACCCGCCCGGCCACGGCCAGGTCAGATCGCCCCTAAAGTTTCCTGAGCGTCGACCAAACCTCCGTGCAGGCAGCGTCGAAGCAGTGTCGAACGGACTGCTCGCCCACCGACCCCGCGCGGGGTCGGGAAGCCCGGAGCCCGCTCGCGACCGCAGCGGTACGCGTCCGGCGAATGCGTCGCCGGACACGTCTCCGTGGTCGCCCGGACCGCGCTCCGCGGACGGGCCGACGTCGCTGCGGTGTCATCCGGAGCCTCTGCGAAGGAGCACGATGTTCGGAAAGAAAGTCGTGGCTGACATGATCAGCCGCAGCGCCGAGAACGAGCACGACCGCCGCTCGTTCCTCCGCGCCGCCGGGGTGGCCGGCCTCGGGACCGTCGGGGCTGTCGCCCTCGCCGGTGCCGGGACCGAGGCCGCGTCCGCTGCGCCCAGCAGCGACGAGGGCCCGAGCGACAGCGCGATCCTCAACTTCGCGCTGAACCTCGAGTACCTCGAGGCGCAGTTCTACTCCTACGCCTACTGGGGCGAGGGCCTGGATTCCGGTGACGTGACCGGCACCGGCAACCAGGGTGGGGTCAAGGGTGGGCACGAAGGTCCACTTCAAGTCGCGGGCCATCCGCGAGTACGCCCGCGAGATCGCCATGGACGAGCGCAACCACGTGAAGTTCCTGCGCGGGGCGCTCGGCGGGGCGGCTGTCTCGCAGCCCGAGATCGACCTCAAGACCAGCTTCACGGCGGCTGCTCGTGCCGCCGGGCTGATCAACAGCCACCAGACCTTCGACCCGTTCGCGAACGAGAACAACTTCCTCCTCGGCGCGTTCATCTTCGAAGACGTCGGTGTCACGGCCTACAAGGGCGCGGCGCCGCTGATCGACAACGCCACCTACCTCGAGGCGGCCGCCGGCATCCTCGCGGTGGAGGCGTACCACGCCGGCATCGTCCGTTCGGCGCTCTACCAGAAGGGCCTCTTCACGCAGGCGAAGAAGATCTCCGACCTGCGCGACGCGGTGGACGGGTCGTCGGACGACGACCAGAACATCCGGACGAGCCGGAAGCACGCGAACCTCGTGCCGACGGACTCGAACAGCATCGCGTTACAGCCGCAGCCCCGGCAACGTGCTGAACATCGTCTACCTCACCCCGAACGAGGCGACGAAGGGCGGGTTCTTCCCGGCCGGCGTCAACGGCGAGGTCAACACCAGCAACGCCAACGGCTGAGCCGTTCCCGGCGGAGCCGGGAGCTGTCTGAGCTGAACCGACCTCGGTCCGCCGAGGTCACAGGCCCGGGACGACGCGCGGCGTCCCGGGCCGTCCCACGTCTGCTGCCGTCCGTACCCCTGCCCCGCTAGCCCGGGTCGGGTGGATCGGGTGGGTCAGGTGGGTCGGTTTCCCATGCTTTCTTGGTAACCGGTCACTCAGCACGGTGAATTTGCCGTGCTGAGTGCCGGGACACCATGAAGGCATGGGAAACCGACGCGCCCCGGTGGCTGGCGGGGTGGCTGGCGGGGTGGCTGGCGGGGGGCGGAGCGGGCTGAGCGGGGCGGAGCGGGCGGAGCGGGCGGGCCCCGGGGGGCGGGGTCAGGAACGGCCGCGGGTCGCGTACGGCGTGTGGGTCGGCAGGGTCATCCGGGGGGCGCGGCGGGGCCGTCCGCCGGCCACCAGCATCAGCAGCACCTGCACGCGGTAGCGGTGCCCGCGGTACGGCTCGAGCAGCTCGGTCGCCGCGTCGTCGTCGAGGACCTCGCCGGTCAGGGCCCAGGTGATGTTCTTGCCCACGTGGTAGTCGCCGATGCTCCACGCGTCGGCGTCGCCGTGGGCGCGCTGGCGGACCTCGGCCGAGGTCCAGGGACCGACGCCGGGCAGGCTGCGCAGCGCCGCGTCGGCGGCGGCGTGCGTGCCGAGCAGGGTGCGCTCCAGGGCCGCCGCCCGCTGGGCGGTCCGCACGAGCGTGCGGCTGCGCCGCTCCTCCACCCCGGCGGCGAGGAAGCGCCAGCTCGGCACCCGCGCCCACTGCTCCGGCGTCGGCGCGACGTACATCCCGTACGCGGCCGAGCCCGACCTCGCTGCGTCGGGCCGGGTGCCGGTTCGCCGAACTCGCGCACCAGCAGCCGGAAGGCCCGGAAGGCCTCCTTGCCCGTCACGACCTGCTCGATGCAGGCGGGCGCCAGCGCCTCGAACACGGCGTCGCTGCGGCCCGACCCGGAAGTGGCCGTAGCGCCGGTGCGCCTCGGCGACGACCGGGTGGCGCGGCACGAAGCCGTCGAGGTCGTCGTGCTCGCCGAGCAGGCGCGGCAGGTGGTCGAGCACCCAGCTCCGCGCCGTCGCCCCAGGCCCGCGCCGACACCTCGCCCCCGGCGGCGACGACCTTGAGCAGCGCGGTGCCGCAGCGGGGTCCGCGTCGTGCGCAGGTGGATGCCGCCGAGCACGCGGTGGGTCGGGTCGCCGGTGCCCGCGCCGGTGGAGCCCGAAGACCGGCGCCGAGCATCGGCGGCCGGTCCAGGACCAGCCGCCGCGTCAGGCCGGCCGCGGGGGTGCTCATCGCGGCCGCCGATGCTACGTCCGGGGACCGACGGGACGCTCCACGACGAGAGCCGACCGCCGGCCCTCCGGCTCGGACGGAAGCCGTTCGCGCGCGAGCACGGCGCGGGAGGCGGCCGCGTACGGGTTGTCCGGCTCGACCTCGGCGCGGACGACGCTCGGCCCCGTGGCGCCAGGCGTGCTCGAGCAGCAGCGCGCAGGCCCGGGTGGCGACGCCGCGCCCGCGCAGGGCGGGCACGACCTGGTAGCCGATCTCGACCTCGACCGGGCCCGTCGGCGGGCGGCGGGCCGTGGAAGCCGGCGTCGCCGACCACCGGCCCGTCGACCACGACGGCGAAGAACCACCAGGGCGAGCTCGTCGGGGTCGACGCCGAGCGCCTCGTACGCGCCCAGCAGCATCCGGGCGGCGCTCAGCGTGTCCTCGGCGGGGAACTCCGGGTGCCAGGCCGCCGGCCGCTCGAGCGTCCCGCGCGACCAGGCGCGCGGACGAGCGCGACGGGCACCCGCTCCAGCCGGACCGTCCGGGCCGGGCACGGGCCGGTCAGCCCCTGGTGACCGAGGGCCAGGGGTTCGCGGTGCAGCCCTGCAGGCCCTTGGTCTGCTGCAGCATCACCGGCGCCGGCCGGCCCGGGGCCGGGCAGCCCACGTGCGAGCGGCCGAGCGCGTGGCCGAACTCGTGGTTGACCAGGTACTCGCGGTAGTCGGCCAGCGCGTCGCTGCCCGACCCGTACGCCTCCGCCCCGAGCACCCAGCGCTTGGCGTTGAGGACGACCTTGTCGCCGGCGCGGCAGGACACCTCGCCGCGGGTGAGGAGCGGGCAGCAGAGCCGGTCGGTGGTGCCGGGCGTGACGACGTACGCGTGCAGGTCGGCCGGCTGGCCCGTCGCGACGAGCGAGAAGCGGGCACGCCCGGTCGAGCGCCAGCTGCGCGGGTCGTCGAGGGTGCGGGCGATCGCCCGGGCCACGTCGTCCGGGTCGAGGCCCGACGCCGTCCTCGACCCGGACGTCGAAGCGGTAGAGCCGTCCGGAGCCCGCCGTCGTCGGCGCGGAGACGTCGGCGCCGGCGTACGAGCCCGGTCCGCGGTCGGGCACGAGCACGCCGTCGACGCGGGCCTCGGCGGCGTGACGCCGTCGCCGGGGACGGGCTCGCGAGCGGCCCGGACGGCCCGACGGTGCGCTGCCGGAGCCGGTCACGGGGGCGCCGGTCGCGGGGGCGGCGCGGACGGACGCTGGGCCGCGCACGAGCGTCGCGGGCACGGGGCAGCGTCGAGGCGCCGGTGACGAGCAGGACGAGCCCGACGGCCGCGCAGAGGAGCATCGAGCCGGCGCCCGGCCCACGTCCCGAGGGCCGCGCGCGACGGCGGCGCAGGCGGTGCGCTGGGTTAGATTGTGCGCCGACGCGGCGCTCGACCCGCGCGGGACGTGGATCTTCGTGGGGGACGTGGGTCCGCCGCCCCTCCGACGATCGGCTCACGGCCCAAGAGACTAGGCGGACCACGTGGCGCACTCGCACAGCAACGCCGCAGGCGCCCTCCACGAGGGCGGCGGCCACCAGGTCACCGGCGCCGAGCTCTACCGCCACCGCCGCGCGCTGCGGATCCTCATCGTGGTGCTGATCCCGCTGGGCGTCTGGACGCTGGTCGGCCTGATCGCGCTGTGGCCGGGCGACGTCGTCCGACCACGTGAACGCCGACGCGGCGGGCTACAGCGTCCCCGGCGTCACCTACCCCCACGCCACGATCACCGCGGTCGAGCCGATCTCCTGCGACGGGCTGCCGGGCTCGACGCCGGGCCAGACCGGCGTGAACGCCTGCGCGAACCATCACCGCCACCGTGAGCGACGGCGACGGCAAGGGCGACGTCGCGAGCGTCCCGCTCACCCAGGCCGTGTACGCCTCGGGCGCCGAGGTCGGCGACGGCGTCACGCTGATCCGCGTGCCGCCGGGCGACGGGCAGCCCGCGTCGTACCAGTTCTCCGACTTCGACCGCCGTACGCCGCTGATCATCCTCACCATCGTCTTCGCCGTCGTCGTCGTCGCCGTCGCCCGCTGGCGCGGCCTGGCCTCGCTCATCGGGCTGGGGTTCGCCGGGCTGATCCTGGTCAAGTTCATGTTCCCGGCGCTGGTCGCCGGGCAGAACCCGGTGGTCGTCGGCCTGATCGGGTCGTCGGCGATCATGTTCGTCGTCCTGTACGCCGCCCACGGCTTCAGCGCGCGGACGACGACCGCGCTGGTGGGCACGCTGTTCGGGCTGATCCTCAGCGCCGCCCTCGGCTACGGCGCGACGCGCTGGGCCCACCTGACCGGCGTGGCCAGCGAGGACGACTACCTGCTCGCCGCCTCCACGCCCGACCTGCGCCTGACGTCGGTGGTGATCTGCGGGATCATCGTCGCCGGCCTCGGCGTGCTGAACGACGTGACGATCACCCAGGCCTCCGCGGTGTGGGAGCTGGCCGACGGCCACTACCTCGACGAGGACGGCCAGGCGCTCCGGCTGCGCAACCGCGACCTCTTCGCGCCGGGCCATGCGCATCGGCCGCGACCACATCGCCTCGACCGTCTACACCATCGCCTTCGCCACGGCGGGCGCCTCGCTCTCGGTCCTGCTGCTCATCGCCGTCTACGACCGGCCGCTGCTGCAGGTCCTGCAGACCGAGCAGTTCAGCGACGAGATCGTGCGCACGCTGGTGGGCTCGATCGGCCTCGTGCTGGCCGTGCCGCTGACCACCGCCGTCGGCGTGGCCGTCGTCCGCGCCGGACGGGTCCAGCCCGCCGGGCGGGGGGCGGCGCTCGTGCCCTCCGAGCGGCGCCGGTCGCGGCTGAAGCGCCGGGCCGCGCCGGCCGCGGCGCCCGCGGCGGAGCGGACGCCGGACCGCCCGCAGACGCCGGCCGGCGCCGAGCCGTCCGACGTCGACACCACCGTGCTGCCGACGATCGGCCCGGACACCCCGGAGCCGGCCGGGCGGACGACGCCCGTGACCAAGGACCCGGTGGCCGACGTCGTCTCCGACGCGACCGAGCGGCCGTCGCGGCGCAGGCGCCGTCGCACGCGACGACGACTTCGGCGACTTCTCCGACCTCCGCGACCCCGACGAGCCCGCCCCACGCCGCAGCCGGTAGGCCCCGGCCACGGCGCGGGACGTGGAGGACCGAGGTCGGGCGCGGCGCCGAGCTCTACGGACGACCTCGGCGTGGCCCGTGGACACCGCCCCGGCGAGCGGGGTCTGGCCCCGGGTCGTTCACGACGTCGGCGACCTCGGCGTGCCCGTCGCAGGCGCCGCCGGGACGCCGCTCCCCGGGCCCTCGGCGACCGGGCCGCCGCTCACGAGCCGGGACGCAGCAGCGGGAAGAGGATCGTCTCGCGGATGCCGACGCCGCTGAAGAGCATGATCAGCCGGTCGAGGCCCAGGCCGACGCCGCCCATCGGCGGCGCGCCGAACTCGAGCGCGTCGAGGAAGTCCTCGTCGAGCTGCATCGCCTCGGGGTCGCCCGCGGCCGCCTCGAGCGACTGCGCCGTGAGCCGCTCGCGCTGGACCACCGGGTCGATCAGCTCCGAGAAGCCGGTGCCGCGCTCGACACCGCCGATGAACAGGTCCCAGGCCTCGATGAGCGCCGGGTCGCTGCGGTGCGGACGGGCCAGCGGCTGCGCGCTGGGCGGGTAGTCGCAGACGAACGTCGGCTGCAGCAGGGTCGGCTCGACCAGCTCGGCGAAGAGCTCGAGGACGACCTTCTCCGCGCCCCACGCCGGGTCGAGCGTGACGTCGTGCGCCGCGGCGAGCGCCCGCAGCGGCTCCAGCGGGGTCGCCGGCGTGACCTCCTCGCCCAGCACCGCCGAGAGCCCGGGGTAGACGCCGAGCCAGCGCCACTCGCCGTCGAGGTCGATGGTCCCCGCCGGGGTCTCGACCTGGCGGGAGCCGAGGACGTCGGCGACGTCGAGCACGATCCGGCGGGTCAGCTCCGCGACCGTGCGCTGGTCGCCCCACGCCTCGTAGAACTCGAGCATCGTGAACTCGGGGCTGTGCGTGGAGTCGACGCCCTCGTTGCGGAAGATGCGGCCCATCTCGTAGACGCGGTCGACGCCGCCGACCACGGCCCGCTTGAGGAACAGCTCCAGCGCGATGCGCAGCGTCATGTCGATGGCGAAGGCGTTGAGACGGGTCGGGAAGGGCCGCGCGTGAGCCCCGCCGTGCACCAGCTGCAGCACCGGCGACTCGACCTCGACGAAGTCGTGGCGGTGCAGGGTGTCGCGGATGCTCCGTGTGACGCGCGCGCGGTCGAGCACCATCTGGCGCGCCTCCTCGCGGACCGTCAGGTCGGCGTAGCGCTGGCGCACCCGCGTCTCCTCCGACAGCCCGGCGTCGGCGTAGAGGTTCGGCAGCGGGCGCAGGGCCTTGGAGGCGAGCTCCCACGAGGAGGCCATGACGCTCAGCTCGCCGCGCCGCGAGGAGACGACGCGTCCGGTCACGCTGACGAAGTCGCCCAGGTCGACGTCGGCCTTCCAGGCGGCGAGCGCGTCCTCCCCCACCTCGGCGAGGGAGAGCATCACCTGCAGGCGGGTGCCGGTGTCGGCGGTCGAGAGCCCCTCCTGCAGGGTGGCGAAGCAGAGCTTGCCGGTGTTCCGCAGGAACACCACGCGGCCCGCGACCGAGACGACGTCCTGGGTCTCCTCCCCCGTCGCCAGGCTCGCCCAGCGCCGCCGGACGTCGCGCAGCGCGTGGGTGCGGGGCACGGAGACGGGGTACGCCTGCCGGCCCCCGGCGAGCAGCCGGGCGCGCTTGTCCTGCCGGACGCGGCGCTGCTCGGAGACCTCGGCCTCGGTCGGCGGGACGGTCGGCTGGTCTGGCACCCGCTCAATCTAGTCACGGCGGGGCTGTGGAGAAGTCGCGTTCCGGCCGCGCGCGGACCCTCCGGCTGCCAGGATGTCGGCCATGTCAGCACCCCAGCCGCCGCAGGGCTACGGGCCCCAGGACCACCCGCAGGGCTACCCGGCCCAGGGCTACGGGGGCCAGGGCTACCCGGCCCAGGGCTACCCGGCCCAGGGCTACGGGGGACAGGGCTACCCGGCCCAGGGCTACGGGGGCCAGGGCCACGCGGGCCAGGGCTTGGCGCCGCAGCCCCAGGCGTACGGCGCCGGCCCGACCGGCGAGCTCGTGGTGAACCTCCAGGCGCCCTTCGGGGCGATGGGGATGATCAGCCCGGTCGTGACGATCGACGGCTACCCGGCCACCGCCTCGTGGGGCCGGAACTCCTTCCCCGCCCCGGTCGGGGTGCGCCGTGTCGACGTGGCCTCGAGCTACCTGTGGACCTACGGGCGGGCGTCGATGACGGTGCCCGTCGAGCAGGGCCGGACGGCGGAGGTCTACTACATCGGCCCGATGTGGACCTTCGGCATGGGCGGGCGGATGGGCAGCGAGCCGCAGAAGCGGCCGGGCAAGGGGCTGTTCATCGGCCTGATGTCCGTCATCGGCGCCGTGCTCGTGCTCGCGGTCCTCGTCGGGATCCTGGCGGGCTCCTGAGACCCGGGCCGAGCCAGGCCGACCCAGGCCGACAGGGCGAGATCACGTCGGACGGCGTCGGGAGCACCACGCGTGTGAGGCCCGACGGCGTGAGTAACCTCAGCGCCATGCGCGACGTCCTGTCCGACTACCGCCCCGGTGCGGCGTTCGACGAGATGGTCGACCCGGGCGGCGCGGTGCGGCCGAGCTACCGCGCCGTGCACGCCACGCTGCAGCAGTCGACCCCGGCCGAGCTCCGGGCCATCGCGGAGTCGCTGGCCAGCAACTACACGCAGGCCGGCGTCACCTTCGACGTCGGCGGCGTGGAGCGGCCCTTCCCCCTCGACCTGGTGCCGCGCGTCATCGCCGCCGCCGAGTGGGAGACCATCGAGGCCGGCGTGGCCCAGCGGGTCCGCGCGATGGAGCTCTTCCTCGACGACGTCTACTCCGGCGCCAAGGTCATCTCCGACGGCGTCATCCCCAGCCAGCTGGTCACCTCCTCGTCGCACTACCACCGCGTGGTCTGGGGCGTGCGGCCCCCGAACGGCGTCCGCATCCACGTCTCCGGCGTCGACCTGATCCGGACGCCCGAGGGCGACGTGCGCGTCCTGGAGGACAACTTCCGGGTGCCGAGCGGCGTCTCGTACGTCATGACCAACCGCACGGCCATGATCACCGCGCTGCCGGACGCCTTCGCCAACCAGCGGATCCGCGGCGTCGGCGACTACCCGGCCCGGCTGCTGCAGGCGCTGCGCAAGGCCTCCCCGTCGACCGACGACCCGAACATCGTCGTGCTCACCCCGGGGGTCTACAACTCCGCCTACTTCGAGCACACGCTGCTGGCCCGCACGATGGGCGTCGAGCTCGTCGAGGGCCGCGACCTCGAGTGCCGGCGCGGCAAGGTCTACATGCGCACGACCGCCGGGCTGCGCCGCGTCGACGTGATCTACCGCCGCCTCGACGACGACTTCCTCGACCCGGTCTTCTTCCGCAGCGACTCGATGCTCGGCGTGCCGGGGCTGACCAACGCCGTCCGTACGGGCGGGGTCGCGCTGGCCAACGCCATCGGCAACGGCGTCGCCGACGACAAGCTGATCTACACCTACGTGCCCGACCTGATCCGCTACTACCTGCACGAGGAGCCGGTCGTCCGCAACGTCGACACCTGGCGCCTGGAGGAGGACGAGGCCCGCGAGGAGGTCCTCGACCGCCTCGACGAGCTGGTCGTCAAGCCCGTCGACGGCTCCGGCGGCAAGGGCATCGTCATCGGCCCGCGCGCGACCCGCGAGGAGCTGGACGCGCTGCGCGCCCGGGTCGTCGCCGACCCGCGCGGCTGGATCGCGCAGCCGGTCGTGCAGCTGTCGACCGTGCCCACCCTCATCGACGACGAGCTGCGGCCGCGCCACGTCGACCTGCGCCCCTTCGCGGTCAACAGCGGGGACGGCATCTACGTGCTGCCCGGCGGGCTGACCCGTGTCGCGCTGCCCGAGGGCGAGCTGGTCGTCAACAGCAGCCAGGGCGGCGGCAGCAAGGACACCTGGGTGATCAGCCCGTCGCTCCCGCGGCTCGTCGAGGACGCCGACGCGGTCGAGGCCGAGCTCGTGGCCGTGGCCGAGTCGGAGGCCGCCCGCCCGGCCGCCGGCGACGCGGTCGCCGCCACCCCGGAGGAGCCGGGACCGCTGGTCGAGCGGGTGCTGCCGCGACCGGTGGTGCCGATGCTCGTCGGCCGCCCCCGGGTCGACGTCGAACCCCGCGGTGCGGGCCACCGCCAGCAGGAGGAGCAGCAGCAGCAGCACGCACCGGTCACCGGCGAGGTGGCGCGATGATCCTCAGCCGCATCGCGGAGTCCATGTTCTGGATCGGGCGCTACGTCGAGCGCGCCGAGGACACCGCGCGCCTCCTGCAGACCCACCTCCGCCTGCTCGTCGAGGACAGCTCGATCGAGGTCCAGGCCAGCGCCAACCTGCTCGCCCTGATGAGCGTCGAGGGCGTCGAGGAACCCACCCACGCCGACCTGCTGCGCCTGCTCGCGTACGACCGCCGCGAGCCGAGCTCGATCTTCTCCTGCTGGGCGGCCGCCCGGGACAACGCCCGGCGGGCCCGCGAGGTCATCCCGCTGGACCTGTGGGAGTGCATCAACACCACCTGGCACCAGCTGCCGTCGGGCGGGTTCGGGGTGGCGCGGGCCGACGGCTTCCTGAACTGGGCCCGCGAGCGCAGCGCGATGTTCGGCGGCATCGCCCGCGGCACGATGGTGCGCGACGACGGGTGGCAGTTCCTCTCGCTGGGCCGCTGCCTGGAGCAGGCGGACATGACCTCGCGCCTCGTCGCGTCGGCGTCGGTCTCCGGCGGCGCGGCGAAGTGGCCGTCGGTGCTGCGCGGCTGCGGCGGCCACGACGCCTTCCTGCGGACCTACCGCGGGGTGCACGACGACGTGTCGGCGGCGCAGTTCCTCATCCTCGACGCGCGCTTCCCGCGCTCGATCATGCACGGGCTCAACGCGGCGTCGGACTGCCTGGCCAAGCTCGCCGACGACGACGCGACGGGCTCGGGGCGGGCGTCGCAGGCCCGCCGCCAGCTCGGTCAGCTGCGGGCCCGCCTCGAGTACGCCGACATGCGCGACCTCGTCTCCCGCCTCGACGAGGAGATGGGCGCGGTGCAGGACGTCACCGCCGCGGTGACCGAGCTCGTGACGCGGCAGTACTTCGCCGCCGAGGACCAGCGCGCCTGGGTGACGGAGGGGACCCGATGAGGCTGTCGATCGACCACCAGACCGGCTTCCGCTACGACTCCCCGGTCCGCTCGTCCTACAACGAGGCCCGGATGGCCCCCCAGACCCGCGACGGGCAGACGGTCTGGACGAGCCGGATCACCATCGAGCCGACGGCGTGGAGCTTCAGCTACGTCGACTACTGGGGCACCCACGTCACCACCTTCGAGCTCCACGAGCCGCACGAGCGCCTGACCGTGCACGCCCAGGCCGTGGTCGACACCCGGGGTGACGAGATCGCCTGGGACACCGAACGTCGACCCGCCCGCAACGACCTCGGCTGGCCGGCCCTGCGGGACCGCGGCGTCATCGACCCGATGACCGACTTCCTCACCGTGACCTCCCGTACGGCGCCCCCGCCCGAGCTGACCGCCCTGGTCGCGGAGGTGGCGCAGCAGCCGCCGCGGATGGCCGGGCTCGACGTCTGCCGGATCGTGCACGACCGCCTCTCCTACCGCCGCGGCTCGACCACGGTGAACAGCACCGCCGCCGAGGTCTGGGAGCTCGGCACCGGGGTCTGCCAGGACTACACCCACGTCGCGCTCGGCGCGCTGCGCTCGATCGGGCTGCCGGCGCGCTACGTCTCGGGCTACCTCCACCCCGGGCGCGACGGCTCGACCGGGGCCACCGTCGTCGGCGAGAGCCACTCCTGGGTCGAGTGGTGGTGCGGGTCGTGGGTCTCCTACGACCCGACCCAGGGCCGCCGGCTCACCGACCGCTACGTGCGCGTCGGCCAGGGCCGCGACTACGGCGACGTCGCGCCCCTGCGCGGGACGTACTCGGGCGGTTCGTCGGAGATGTTCGTGAGCGTCTCGATGACCGAGCTGGGCTGAGGGCGACCCGCTCCCCGCGGGTCCGGATCGCCTCCTGCACGCTGCCGGCGGCGGATATCTTGAGCGCATGAGCAACCCGTACGGCCAGCAGCCCCCCTACGGCCAGCCGGGCCGCCAGCCGACCCCGTACGGCCAGCCCCAGCAGCAGCCCTACGGCCAGCCGCAGCAGCCGTACGGGCAGCCGCAGGGCTACGGGCAGGCGCCGCAGCAGGGCTACGGCCAGTACGGCGGCGGCCAGCAGCAGTGGGCGCCCCCGCCGCCGCCGCGTCCGTCGCTGCGACGCTTCGGGATGCCCGTCGTGACCATGGACGTGGTGCCCGGCCGCCGGACCGCCGACGTGCTCGGCCCGGTCGTCTCGGTCGTCGCCCGCACCCGCGAGCTGCGCCCGGACCTGCGCACCGCCGGTGTCGTGGAGGGCTACACCGCGATGCTCACCGACTCCCGCCAGGACGCGATCGCCAAGCTCGTCGACATGGCCCGCGAGGCCGGCGCCGACGCGATCGTCGGCCTGCGCTTCGACTGCAGCGAGATCACCCAGTCCCTCAGCGAGGTCGTCGCCTACGGCACGGCCGTCACGCTCGCCCCGGTGGCGGACCCGGAGTAGCCCGGAGCAGCCCGGAGCGCCGGCCGCTCAGGCCGGGCGCACCCGGATGCCGTCGGGGCCGGCCTCGAAGCGCACCTCGGCGAGGTTCGCCACCACCGCGTCGGCGTGCAGCTCCTCGCGCGCGGTCGTGGTGACGACCGCGAGGGTCGAGCAGCCGGCGGCCTTCGCGGCCTGCAGCCCGAGCGGCGCGTCCTCGACGACCAGGCAGCGCGCCGGGTCGACCCCGAGGCGCTCGGCCGCGAGCAGGTAGGGGTCGGGCGCCGGCTTGCCGTGCGCCGTCTGGTCGGCGGTGACGAGGACCGACGGCGCGGCCAGCCCCGAGGACGCGATCCGGGCCCTGGCGAGCGGCATCGTGCAGGACGTGGCGATGGCGTTCGGCGCGGCGGCCAGCGCGGCGAGGGCCTCGGCCGCGCCCGGCAGCACGAGCAGGCCGCCGGTGTCGTCCAGCTCGAGCTCGTTGATGCGCAGCAACCCGGCGTCGCGCTCGGCCTCGGGCAGGAACTTGGCCACGATGCTCGCCGCGGGGATCCCGTCGTGCCCCCGCAGCTGCTCCTCGGGCACCCCGTGCTCCACCCCCCACGCGGCCCAGGCGCGGTAGACCGCCGCCGTCGAGTCGACCAGCGTGCCGTCCATGTCGAACAGGACCGCGTCGAAGACCTCGTCCTCGAGCCCGTTCAGCCCCACACCCGCTCCTCCGCTCGTGCCGGCTCCTCCGCGCAGGCCGGCGAGGGCCCCATCCTCGCCCACGGACGCTGCTCCTCCTGCCCGCGTGCCCAAACCCCTTGCGTGAGTGAGTGCTCACTCATATGGTCGTCGGCGTGCCACCCCGCGCCGCGCCCCTGCCGCTGGAGGACCGCCGTACGGCCCTGATCAGCGCGACCGAGCCCCTCCTCGAGCGCTACGGCCGCGACGTCAGCACGCGCCAGATCGCCGAGGCCGCCGGCGTCGCCGAGGGCACGATCTTCCGGGCGTTCGCGACCAAGGACGAGCTGATCGACGCGGTGATCGAGGAGGTCCTCGACGAGCAGCGCGCCCGTGACGAGATCCTGGCCATCGACCGGGGCCTCCCGCTGCCCGCGCGGCTGGTCGCCGCGGTGACGATCCTGCAGGACCGCACGCGCCGGGTCTTCGCGCTCTTCCACGCGCTGCGGCTCCGACCGGGCTGGGCGCGCGAGGACGGCGAGGACCCGCCGGCGCACGAGTCGCTGCGCGCGCGGCAGCAGCACGACCGCCGCCAGCTCGAGCTGGTCCTCGCCGACCTGATCGGCCGCGACGCCGACCAGCTGCGGTTCACGATCCCCGAGGCGGTCACCGCGCTGCGCGCCGCGGTCTTCGCGCTGAGCCACCCCCTGCTGGGCGACGAGAGCCTCGCCCGGCCCGACCGCATCGTCGACCTCGTGCTCCACGGGATCGCCCGCCCCGGCCGGACCCAGGAGACCACGTGCTGATCAGGCTCCTCCGCGAGCGCCTCCTCGCCCCGTACGGCCGGCTGCTGCTGGGCGTGCTCGCCCTGCAGCTGGTCGGCACCCTGGCGTCGCTCTACCTGCCCAGCCTCAACGCCGCGATCATCGACCAGGGCGTCGTCCGCGGCGACACCGCCTTCATCTGGCGCACCGGCCGGGTGATGCTCGTCGTCAGCGTCGTGCAGATCGTCTGCGCAGCCGTCGCGACCTACCTCGGCGCGCGGGCCGCGATGGGCTTCGGGCGCGACGTGCGCGGCGCCGTCTTCGACCGCGTGCTGTCGTTCTCGGCGCGCGAGCTCAACCACTTCGGCGCGCCGTCGCTGATCACCCGCACCACCAACGACGTCCAGCAGGTGCAGCTGCTCGCCCTGCTGTCGTCCACCGTGTTCGTCGCGGCCCCGATCACCATGGTCGGCGGCGTCGTGATGGCGCTGCGCGAGGACGTCGTCCTGAGCTGGCTGATCATCGTGGCGGTCCCGGTCCTGGTGATCTCCATCGGGCTGCTGGTCTGGAAGATGCGCCCGCTGTTCCGGGTCGTGCAGACCCGGATCGACGTCGTCAACCGGGTGCTCCGCGAGCAGATCACCGGCATCCGGGTGGTGCGGGCCTTCGTCCGCGAGCCCTTCGAGGCCGACCGGTTCGGGCGGGCCAACGCCCAGCTCACCGCCACCCAGACCTCGGTCGGGCGCTACCAGGCCGCGCTGTTCCCGGTCGTCATGCTCGTGCTGAACCTCTCCAGCGTCGCCGTGCTGTGGTTCGGCGCCCGGCGCATCGACGCCGGTGAGATGCAGATCGGCGCTCTCACCGCCTTCCTCACCTACCTCGTGCAGATCCTCATGTCGGTGCTGATGGCGACCTTCCTGCTGATGATCGCCCCGCGCGCCGCCGTGTGCGCCGAGCGCATCGGCGAGGTGCTCGGCACCGCGTCGTCCGTGGTGCCGCCCGTCGACGGGCTCACCTCGGGCAGCACGGTCGCCGAGGTCCGCTTCGACCACGTCGGGTTCACCTACCCCGGGGCCGACGCCCCGGTGCTGCAGGACGTGACCTTCACGGCGCGTCCCGGGCGGACGACGGCGATCATCGGCTCGACCGGCTCGGGCAAGACCACCCTGGTCTCGCTGGTCCCGCGGCTGTTCGACGCGACCACCGGCGCGGTCGAGGTGGACGGCGTCGACGTGCGGCGCCTGGAGCCCGAGGCCCTGTGGAGCCGGATCGGGCTGGTCCCGCAGCGGGCGTTCCTGTTCAGCGGGACGGTCGCGAGCAACCTGCGCTACGGCAACCCCGACGCGACGGACGACGAGCTGTGGGAGGCGCTGCGCACCGCCCAGGCCGAGGACTTCGTCCGCGCCATGCCCGAGGGCCTGGAGGCGCCGGTCTCGCAGGGCGGCACGAACGTCTCCGGCGGCCAGCGCCAGCGCCTGGCCATCGCCCGCGCCCTGGTCAGGCGGCCCGAGGTGTACGTCTTCGACGACGCCTTCTCCGCCCTCGACGTCGCCACCGACGCCCGGCTGCGGGCCGCGCTCGCCCGGGAGACCGCCGGCGCCTGCGTGATCATCGTCGGCCAGCGCGTCGCCACCATCCGCGAGGCCGACCTGATCGTCGTGCTCGAGGACGGCCGGGTGGTCGGCCAGGGCACGCACACCGAGCTCCTCGAGGGCTGCCCCACGTACGCCGAGATCGTCGACTCCCAGCGCAGCGCCGAGGAGGTCCTCGCGTGAGCACGCCCGGCACGACCGGCGGCGCGCCGGCCCCCACCACGGCCCCCACCACGCCCGCGGCGGCACCGGCGAGGGCGCCCGAACGTCCCGCGTACGCCGCCCAGGCGCGCGGCGGACCCGGGGGCGGGCCGTTCGGCGGGCGCGTCCAGGAGAAGTCGCTGAACTTCCTGCCGTCGCTGCGCCGGCTGCTCCAGCAGCTCCGCCCGGAGCGCGGGGTGCTGGTCGGCGCGATCGCGCTGTCCGTCGCCGGCATCGTCTTGAGCGTGCTCGGCCCGCGCATCCTCGGGCAGGCGACCGACCTCATCTTCGCCGGCGTGACCGGGCGCGGCCCGGTCGACTTCCGGGCACTCGGTGACACCCTGCTGCTCGCGCTGGGGCTCTACCTGGTCAGCTCGCTGGCGCTGCTCCTGCAGGGCTACCTGCTCAACGGCGCCGTGCAGCGCTCGGTGCAGCGGCTGCGCGACGGCGTGGAGGCCAAGATCAACCGGCTGCCGCTGTCGTACTTCGACCGGCAGACCCGCGGCGAGCTGCTCAGCCGCGTCACCAACGACATCGACAACGTCGCGCAGTCGCTGCAGCAGACGCTGAGCCAGCTGCTCACCTCGCTGCTGACCGTGATCGGCGTGACGACCATGATGTTCGTCGTCTCGCCGGTCCTGGCGGTGATCGCCCTGGTGACGATCCCGGTCTCCGTGCTGCTGACCACCGCCGTCGGCAAGCGCGCCCAGCGGCTCTTCGTGGCCCAGTGGCGCGCGACGGGCGAGCTGAACTCCCACATCGAGGAGGCCTTCACCGGCCAGTCGCTGGTCAAGGTCTTCGGGCGCCAGCGCGAGGTCGAGAAGGTCTTCGCCGCCAGGAACGAGGCCGTCTACCGCGCGAGCTTCGGGGCGCAGTTCGTCTCCGGGCTGATCATGCCGTCGATGTTCTTCATCGGGAACCTCAACTACGTCGTCATCGCCGTGGTCGGCGGCCTGCGCGTGGCGAGCGGGACGATGTCGCTGGGCGACGTCCAGGCGTTCATCCAGTACAGCCGCCAGTTCACCCAGCCGCTGACCCAGGTCGCGTCGATGGCCAACCTGCTCCAGTCCGGTGTCGCCTCGGCCGAGCGCGTCTTCGAGGTGCTCGACGCCGACGAGCAGACCGCCGACGGCGTGGCCGTGCTGCCGGCGGTGCGGGGCCGGGTCGAGTTCGACCGGGTCTCGTTCTCCTACAGCGAGGACCAGCCGCTCATCGAGGACCTGTCGCTGAGCGCCGAGCCCGGGCAGACCGTGGCCGTCGTCGGGCCGACCGGCGCGGGCAAGACCACGCTGGTCAACCTGCTGATGCGCTTCTACGACCCGCGCTCCGGGAGGATCCTGCTCGACGGGGTCGACGTGGCGACGGTCCCGCGAGCGGTCCTGCGCTCCCAGATCGGGATGGTGCTGCAGGACACCTGGCTCTTCCACGGCACGATCCACGACAACATCGCCTACGGCCGTCCCGACGCGAGCGAGGCCGACATCATGGCCGCGGCCGAGGCGACCTACGTCGACCGCTTCGTGCGCTCGCTGCCCGACGGCTACGCCACGGTGATCGACGAGGAGGGCAGCAACGTCAGCGCGGGCGAGCGCCAGCTCATCACCATCGCGCGGGCGTTCCTGGCCGACCCGACGCTGCTGATCCTCGACGAGGCGACGAGCTCGGTCGACACGCGCACCGAGGTCCTGGTGCAGCACGCGATGGCCGCGCTGCGCTCGGAGCGGACGAGCTTCGTCATCGCCCACCGCCTCTCGACCATCCGCGACGCCGACGTGATCCTCGTGATGGAGGCGGGCGCCATCGTCGAGCAGGGCAGCCACGAGCAGCTGCTCGAGCGGCGCGGCGCCTACTGGCGCCTCTACGAGGCCCAGTTCGCGGCGGCGGTCGAGACGGTCGAGTAGGTCGCCGGCGACCCCGCGCAGCAGGAAGCGCCGGTGCGCCGGCCCACGTTCCCGGGCCGGAGGGCGCGAGCTCCCCGTCGCGCACCGGCCGTCCGAGGGCGCCGGCCGGGTCGGGTGCGGTGTCGTCGGGGTGGTGTCAGTGCGGGTCGGGCTCCCGCCGTCCCAGCGCGCCCCGCGCGACGAGACGGTTGAGACGGCGCTGGCGGTGCCGGTAGAAGACCTGCGCGAAGAGCCAGGCCACCGGGGTCAGCGCGCCGGCCCGCACCTCGACCACGTCGGTGTAGCGGGTCATGCCGTGGTACTCGGTCAGCTCCACCCGGTGGTCCCACACGTGGACGAGCGCGCTGTGCCCGGCGTCGTGCCACACCTCGTGGGGGCGCGTCGGGGTCCGCGGCTCGATGGTGTGCTCGCCGATCCCCAGCCGGCCGGCCACCCGCAGCGCGAACACGTACGGCTTGGTCGTCCACCGCTCCTCGAGCACGGGCGGGTCGACCGGGGTGAACGTGAGGATCGGCCAGGCGATCCGGCACAGCAGCACGGGCCGCATCAGCTCGGCGGCGAGCCGGTCGGGCGCGCACGTCTGCAGGGAAGAGCACCGCAGCCTCATGGGCGCCACGCTAGCCCGGGCGGGCTCCGGACGGGTCCCGGACGGGCCAGTTCTGCGGAGACGTTGTGAGCGGGTCGTGCGCGACGGACCATGGACCCGTGCTGCGCCCGCTCCCGTCCCGTCCGCAGACCCGGTGGGCCGCGCTCTGCGGCGTGGTCGCCGGCCTCGCCGGCATCGGTGTCTCCGACCTCGCCGCCCGCCTGATCACCCCGGCCGGCTCGCCCCTGGCGGCGGTCGGGAGCGTGATCATCGACCTCCTGCCCGCCGGGATGGTGAACTTCGGCAAGGACTTCCTCGGCACCGCGGACAAGCCCGTGCTGCTGGCGATCATCGCCGTCGGCGTCCTCGCCCTCTGCGGGCTCGGCGGCGCGGCCGAGCTGCGCCGTCGCGGCGGGGGCACGGCCGTCCTCGCCCTGGTCGCGGTCGTCGGGCTGCTCGGTGTCGCGCTCGGCTCCGGTGCCGACGTCAAGGCGTACGTCCCCACGCTCGTGGGCATGCTGCTCGCCGCCATCCTGCTCAGCAGCCTGATCACCCGGCTGCGCCGCTGGCAGCCCGCCCGCGTCGTCCCCGGTCCCGGCGGCGCCGCCGACCCCGCACGCCGGCGGTTCCTCGTGGCGACCGCGCTCTGGGGCGGCGTCGCGGCGGCGGCTGCCGTCGGCGGGCGCGTCCTGGTCGGCGCAGCGAACCGGGTCAGCGACGCCCGACGCAACCTCCGCCTCCCGGCGGCCACGACCCCGGCGCCCGCGGTGCCGGCCGGCGCCGACCTCGGCATCGCCGGCCTCGGCCCGTACCTCACCCCGAACGACGACTTCTACCGCATCGACACCGCCCTCCAGGTGCCGGTCATCGACCCCGCCCGCTGGAGCATCACGGTCACCGGCCTGGTCGAGGAGGAGGTCACCATGACCTTCGACGAGCTCGTCGCCCAGCCCCTGCAGGAGCACGTCGCCACCCTCACCTGCGTCTCCAACGAGGTGGGCGGCACCCTGATCGGCAACGCCTTGTGGCTCGGGTTCCCGATCCGCGAGCTCCTCGCCCGCGCGCGGCCCCGTCCCGGCGCCGACATGGTGCTCTCGCGCAGCCAGGACGGGTTCACGGCGAGCACGCCGCTCGACGTCCTCCAGGACCCCGACCGCGCCTGCCTGCTGGCCGTCGGGATGAACGGCGAACCGCTCCCGCTCGAGCACGGCTTCCCCGTGCGGATGGTGGTCCCCGGCCTGTACGGCTACGTCTCCGCGACCAAGTGGGTCGTCCAGCTCAGGGTGACGACGTTCGCCGAGGACGCCGGCTACTGGACGCCGCTGGGCTGGTCCGAGCGCGGCCCGATCAAGCTCTCCTCCCGCATCGACGTGCCCGGGAGCAGCGTCGCCGCCGGGACGGTCGCCGTGGCCGGGGTCGCCTGGGCGCAGCACACCGGCGTCGGCCAGGTCGAGGTCCGGGTCGACGACGGACCGTGGGCCCGCGCGGACCTGGCCGAGACCACGGGCCCCGACACGTGGCGCCAGTGGAAGTACGCCTGGGACGCGACCCCGGGCGACCACCGCCTCACCGTCCGCGCGACCGACGCGCAGGGCCGGCAGCAGGTCGAGGCCGAGGCGCCGCCCGCGCCGGACGGCGCGACCGGCTACCACACCGTGCGCGTGACCGTCCGCTGACGGGCCGCCCGGCAGGCCCCACCCAGGACGACGACCTGGACGCGCACCGGCGTGGCCGCACCCTTGGCAGGATGTCGACGTGCGGATCGCGACCTGGAACGTCAACTCGGTCGGGGCACGGCTGCCCCGGCTCCTCGACTGGCTGCAGACCCGGGAGCCCGACGTCGTCGCGCTGCAGGAGACGAAGACCGACGAGGCGGGCTTCCCGCGCGCCGAGGTCGCCGAGCTCGGCTACGAGGTGATGCACGTCGGCGACGGCCGCTGGAACGGCGTCGCCGTCCTCTCCCGCGTCGGCCTCGAGCCCGTGGCGCGCGGGCTGCCCGGGATGGAGGAGCCCCGCTACGCCGCCGCCGACTGCGGCGGGCTGCGGACGGTCAGCGTCTACGTCCCCAACGGCCGCTCGGTCGACGACCCGCACTACGCGTACAAGCTGGAGTGGTTCGACGCGCTGCGCCGCACCCTCGACGAGCAGGACCCGGCCCAGCCGCTGGTGATCATGGGCGACTTCAACGTCGCGCGCACCGACGCGGACGTCTGGGACATCGCCACGTTCTCCGGCAGCACGCACGTGACGCCGCCCGAGCGCGCGGCGCTGGAGTCCCTGGTCGACTGGGGCCTGGTCGACGTGACCGCGCGGCCCGGGAAGAACGACCGGCCCTTCACCTACTGGGACTACCGCGCCGGCATGTTCCACAAGGACCTGGGCATGCGGATCGACTACGTGCTGCTGAGCCCCTCGGTCACCGTCGAGGACGCGTACGTCGACCGGGAGGCGCGCAAGGGCACGGGGCCCTCGGACCACGCGCCGGTCGTCGTGGACGTGACCCTGCCCGCCTGACCCTGCCCGCCTGACCCCGACTCAGACGGACGCGAGCACGGCCGAGGCCAGCAGGTCGAGGCTCTCCTCGCGGGCCGGGTTGCGGTCGGCGGGGTCGTCCGCCGAGGCCCCCGCGACCGGGTGGACCATGACCTCGTCGACGCCGAAGTGCGCGGCCAGCTCCTCGAGCTGCTGCGCGGCCGTGCCCGGCGTGCCCACGACCCAGCGCTCGCTCATCTGGGCGGCGAGGGCGGCGTGCGCCTCGGGCAGGTGCACCTGCTCGGCGTCCTCGATGCTGAGCTGGGGACGCAGCTCGCCGCCGGTGCGCAGCGCGACCATCGCCAGCAGGTACGGCCGGGCCAGCCGGTCGGCCTCCTCCTGGGTGGGCGCGACGACGACGTTCACGGTGAGGAAGGTCTGCGGCGCCGGGCTGACGTCGGAGGGCCGGAAGGCGTTGCGGTAGAGGTCGAGGACCTCGGCGGTGCTGTCGCCGGAGAAGTGGTGGGCGAACACGTACGGCAGCCCCTTCTCGGCGGCGAGCCGCGCGGAGTAGTCCGAGGACCCGAGCAGCCACGGGGTGGGGCGGCCGAGGGCGTTCGGGGTGGCGCGGAGCGCGTACGAGCGACCCTGCAGGGTGAGCCCCACGCCCGCCGGCTCCATCATCGCGATGAGGTTGTCCACGTGCTCCCCGAAGCGGTCGGCGTCGCCGGTCTGCGGGCCGCCGTGGCGCAGGGCCCAGCTGGTGACGGGGTCGCTGCCCGGCGCGCGGCCGATGCCGAGGTCGATGCGACCCGGGAAGGCGGCCTCGAGCAGCGCGAACTGCTCGGCGACGACGAGCGGGGCGTGGTTCGGCAGCATGACGCCGCCCGAGCCGATCCGCAGCCGCTCGGTCGCGCTCGCCAGCATGGCGATGATCACGGGCGGGTTCGTCGAGGCCACGGCCGGCATGTTGTGGTGCTCGGCGACCCAGTAGCGGTGGAAGCCGGCCGCCTCCGCCCGCCTCGCCAGCGACACGCTCGCGGCCAGGGCCTGACCGGTGCTCTGCCCGTCGCGGACGGGGACGAGGTCGAGGACGGACAGCCGGCGGATGCTCATGGGGAGTGCAACCAGGTCGGTCCGCACGCCATTCCGGGTGGTAGACCGGCGCCGTGACGGCGCAGCGGGTGCTCGGGGTCGACGGCTGCCGCGACGGGTGGGTCGGGGTGGCGCCGGACCCCGACGGGCCGCGGGCGTACGCGGCGCCCGACCTGCTCGCCCTCGTCGCCCTCGCCGAGCAGGACGGCCCGGTGGCGCAGGTCGGCGTCGACATCCCGATCGGGCTCCTGGACGAGGGCTGGCGCGCGGCCGACCGGCTGGCGGCCGCCTCGCTCGGGCGTCGACGTTCGTCGATCTTCGCCACCCCCGTCCGGGCCGCCCTGGACGCCGTCGACCACGCGGCCGGGGTCGCCGTCAGCCGGGAGCGCAGCGGGGGCGGCTTCTCGGTCCAGGCCTGGGGGTTGCGCGCCAAGGTCCTCGAGGTCGATCTCCTGGTCCGCGGAGGCGACGACCGGATCCGGGAGGTGCACCCGGAGGTGACGTTCGCCCGCATGGCCGGGCACCCGGCGCAGCACCCGAAGAAGACCTGGGCCGGCCAGGCCGAGCGCCTCGCGCTGCTCGCCGCGGCCGGGATCGACCTCGCCCGGCTGACCGGTGGCACCGGCTCGGCCGCTCCGGACGACGTGGTCGACGCCGCCGCGGTGGCCTGGACCGCGCTGAGGCTGGTGCGGGGCGAGGCGGTCAGCGTCCCGGACCCGCCGCAACGGGCGCCGTACGGCCTGCACGCGGCCATCTGGGCCTGAGCGCGACCGCCGCACCGTGGCGGCTGGGGCACAATCACGGTCGTGATCGAGTACCGCACCCCCGCCGAGATCGAGCAGATGCGCCCCGCCGGCCGTTTCGTCGCCGACGTGCTGACCGCGCTCGTCGACAAGGCGGACGTCGGCGTCAACCTCCTCGAGCTCGACCAGCTGGCGATGAGGATGATCGACGAGCGCGGCGCCGAGTCCTGCTACATCGACTACCACCCCTCGTTCGGCGCCAGCCCCTTCGGCAAGGTGCTGTGCACCTCGGTGAACGACGCCGTCCTGCACGGCCTCCCCCACGACTACGTGCTGGCCGACGGCGACCTGCTGAGCGTGGACTTCGCCGCCTCCGTCGACGGCTGGGTCTCCGACTCGGCGGTCAGCGTGGTCGTCGGCCAGGCGCGCGGCGAGGACCAGCGCCTGATCGACACCACGCAGGAGGCGCTCGCCGCGGGGATCGAGGCGGCGCAGGCCGGGGCGCGTGTCGGCGACATCTCCTTCGCCATCGCCCGGGTGGCCCACCACGCCGGCTACAAGATCAACACGGACTTCGGCGGGCACGGCGTCGGGCGCACCATGCACGGCGACCCGCACATCGCCAACGACGGGCGCCGTGGCCGCGGGCTCACCCTCAAGCCCGGCCTCGTGATCGCCATCGAGCCCTGGTTCTGCGAGGGCACCGACAAGATCTACACCGACCCCGACGGCTGGACGCTGCGCAGCCGCGACGGTTCCCGCGGCGCGCACTCCGAGCACACGATCGCCATCACCGAGGACGGCCCGCTCGTCCTCACCGCCCGCAGCTAGAACGTCTGCACGGTTGCCCACCCCCGAGGTGGCTGCCGGGACGATGGTCCACAGCCTGGGTCCCTGGCGGCGGGATCCCGCCGGGAGCACCACAGCTCCCGGCGTGACGACCGTCCGCGAGCACCTGCTGGGCCACGTCGCCTTCCCCGAGCGGCGCGTCGCCCTCGAGCTCGACGGTCACGCCCTCCACTCCGGCGGAGGCGTTCCGGGACGACCGGCGACGCAGCATCGCGGCGACGCGGCTGGTGTCCGCCGACGGGACCGTGCGTCGTCCCACCAGGGACGACCTGGTGCGCGACCCGGACGGCGCCGCGACCGTCCTCGAACGCCTGCACGGTCGACCACCGGTCAGGGGCCTGCCGGAGCAGGACGTCAGCGGTGGACGATGACCTTGTCGCCGACCCGGACCTGGGAGAAGAGCGAGGAGATCCCGGAGAGGTTCCGGACGTTCACGCAGCCGTGCGACGCGCCGGCGTAGCCGCGGGCGGCGAAGTCGGAGCTGTAGTGCACGGCCTGCCCGCCCGAGAAGAACATCGAGTAGGGCATCTTCGAGTGGTAGATCGTCGAGGTCCAGGCGCGCTCCTTGCGCTGCACGCTGAACGTCCCCTCCCGCGTCGGCGTGCCGACCGCGCCGAAGCGCACGTCCATCCGCAGCTGCGGCTTCCCGTCGACGACCCAGGTCAGGCTGTTGCTGCTCTTGCTGATGCAGATCGCCCGCCCGGTCATGCAGCGGCTGTCGAGCCCGGCCTTCGACGGCCTGGGCACCCGGTTGTGCTTGGCGTCCTCGGTCGGCGTCCGCGTCATCGCGACGAGCCGGCTCCACGTGCGGGCGTCGACCTCGCCGGTGACCGGGATCTCGCGCTTGCCCTGGAACCCCTTGACGCCGCTCGCGGTGGCGCTGCCGTAGGTCCCGGTCACCGAGCCCGAGAACCAGCCGATCTGCTTCAGCCGCGCCTGCAGGGTGCGGACCCCGTCGCCGCTGGAGCCCTGCCGGTAGATCGCCCTGCCCGGGCGCAGCACGTTGTGCTTCTCGTCCCTGGTCGGGGCCGAGGTCCGCTTCGTCAGCTGCTTCCAGGTCGCCGCGTCGACCGCCCCCGTCCTCGTCAGCCCGCGCTTGCCCTGGAAGCCCTTGACACCGCTCACGGTGCTCGCCGCGTACGAGCCGGTGATCGACCCCCTGAACCAGTCGAGGTCGCGCAGCCGCACCTGGAGGTCGCGGACCTTCTCGCCGGTGTCGCCCTTTTTCAGCAGCACGGCGGGCGCGGCGCTCGCCCGCTTGGCGGCCGCCGGCTTGGCGGCCGCCGGCTTGGCGGCGGCGGGCTGCGTCGTCGGGCTGCTCGAGGGACCGGTGCCGGGCGTCGCGCCGGGGGCGGCCGTCGCGCTCGTCGGCACGTCGGTCGCCGCGGGCGGCTGCGTCTCGGCCGCGCCCAGGGGTCCGGCCGGCACGGTCCCGCAGCCGGCGAGCACCAGGGCCGCGGCCGCGAGGCCGCCCGCCCAGCTCGTCATCACGGTGCTGCGTGGGTGTCTCCGCACGTCGTCCCCCAGCGTTGCCGCGACCGCTGCCCGGCCACGTCGTCCGCGCCACGCTAATTCACACGAGCCCCGACGTCACCACCTGACGGGTGAACAGTTCCCGCCCTGTGACCTCGCCGGGGCCGGAGCCGCAGGCCGCGCCGCCGGTGACCGGCTCGTGACCGACCCTGATCCACGACACCGCCGGGCCGGGCTCGGGCGGTCCGGGTGGCGACCCGGATGCGGGCCGTCGACCACCCCGCGTACGGCCACGCCGGCGACGAGCGCTGCCCGCCGGCCTCGCCGACCTCGTCGCGCCCTCGCCGGCTCCTGAGCGCACGAGAGCCCGGACACCTCGTCGGCGTCCGGGCTCGCGTCGTGCGGTGTCTCAGCGACGGCGCTGCTTGGCGAGCCTGCTGAGGCCCTCCTTGAGCTTGCGCTGGTTCTCCGGCTTGGACAGCTCGCGCGAGGCCAGCTGCACGACCTTGGCCGCGACGGCGGTCCGGAGGATGGACTTGATCATGCTCATCTGACGCTCCTGGGAGTCGAGGTGCCGATCTCCAACGGTAGCCCCGCCGGCTGCCGCTCCGGTGGGGTCGTCGCACTGATCCTGGTCTGAGGTTCCCCCGAGAAAACCCTGTTTCCCTGACAGGACAGGGATCCGGGGCCTAACGTTCTGCTGCCAGGCTGGAGCGGGGGGATGGGCCCACCATTGGGGGAGCGTCCCGCGGGGGTCCGCTGCTCCAGCCGGTCGTCCGTGGGTGATCCGCTGGACGAGTCCCGGGGAGCTCGACAGCGGGTCACCCACACCTGACGTCGGCCGCGCCACGCCCACGTGGACGCGGCCGGGTCCGAGCAGGCTCAGAAGAGCGTGTAGCCGCCGTCGGCCACGAGCACGCTGCCGGTCATGAACGACGCGGCGTCGCTGGCCAGGAACACGACGAGCGGGGCGATCTCCTCGACGCTCGCGTAGCGCTGCATCGCGGCGTCCTCGATCCACTGCCGGCGGTACTGCGGCTCGTCGACCGGCGCCATGTCCGTCTTGACGTAGCCGGGGGCCAGCGCGTTGACCCGGACGCCGTGCGGCGCCCACTCGGCGGCGAGGCTCTTGGTCAGCTGGTGCACCGCGGCCTTCGAGGCGTTGTAGCCGGGCTGCCACTGCGGCCGGTTGACGATCATCGCCGAGATCGAGCCGATGTTGACGATGGTGCCGTGACCCTGCTCGGTGAGCCGGCGACCGAACACGCGCGAGCAGGTCCACAGGGCGTCGACGTTCGTCGTCATGACCGACTTCCAGTCCTCCGCCGTCACCTCGAGGGCGGGCGCGTGCACGCAGGTGCCCGCGTTGTTGACGAGGATGTCGACCTGGCCGAAGCGCTCGAGCGTGTGCTCGAGGATGCGCTCGACCTCGCTGGGGACGGTGATGTCGGCGTGCACGTAGATGGCCTCGGTGCCCCGGCCCCCCAGGTCGGCCACGACCTCCTCGCCGAGGGCGTCGTCGCGGCCCACGATGACGACCTTGGCCCCCGCCTCGCCCAGCGCGGTGGCGAAGCCGCGGCCGAGGCCGCGGGTCCCACCGGTGACGACGGCGACCTTGTCGTCGAGACGGAAACGGTCCAGAACGGGCATGCGACGCTCCTCTCCCCGCCGGGACGGCCCCGGCCCGCCCACCGTAGGACAGCGGCCGCTCGGGCGTACCTCCTGCCCACGCCGGTGCGCGCGCCCCTCCGCTCGGCCGCCGAGCGCTCGAGCAGCCTCAGGGCGACGGGCCCCTGCGCGACGACGGCCCGCACCCGGTCGCGGTGGCCGCCAGGAGGAGTCGATGACGTCGGTGGTGCTGCCGCAGGACTGACCTGGCGGAGTCGGTCGCCGGCTCAGGCCTGCCGCAGGCCGAGCAGGTTGCCGGTCGCGTCGGCGAGCACCGCGACGAGCATCCCGCCACCCACGTCGGTGGCCGGTCGCTGCACGGTCGCCCCCGCCGCGACGAGGGCCTCGATGCGACCGGCGATGTCGTCGGTCTCCCAGTAGGCGATGGGCGCCGCGGTGCCCTGCCGAGGGCCGCTCGGGTCGAGCCCGATCTCGACCGTGCCGGTCCGGTAGCCGACGTAGTAGGGCGTGTCGGCGTACGGCGGGGTGCCGAGGAGCGCGGTGAAGAGGGTCTTGGCGGCGGCGAGGTCGTCGACGGGGAAGACGGGGATGACGGGGCCCGACGCGGTGGTCGCGGTGCTCTCGGTGGTCATGGTGGTGCTGTCCCTTCGTGTCACGACCGCCCCGGCGGCGGCGTCAGTGGTGTGACGATCCTGGTGGCCGGGACGTGACGGCGGGAGGCGGAGTGGTGAGCACGACGGACCACGGGTTGGCGCAGGAGTTCGAGGCCGAGCGGCCGCGCCTCACGGCCGTCGCGCAGCGGCTGCTCGGCTCGCGGGCGGACGCCGAGGACGCGGTGCAGGAGACGTGGGTGCGGCTGCAGCGCTCCGGCGAGACCGGCGCAGCCGACCCCGTCACGAACCTGGGCGGCTGGCTCACCACGGTGACGAGCCGGGTCTGCCTCGACGTGCTGCGGGCCCGTCGGTCGCGCCCGGAGCTGCTGGTCGACGAGGACGCCCGCCCGCCGGTGCGGGCGGCAGAGGCCGGGCCGGAGGCGTACGCGGAGCTCGCCGACGGCGTCGGCACGGCGCTGCTCGTGGTGCTCGACGCCCTCGGGCCGGCGGAACGGCTCGCGTTCGTGCTGCACGACGTCTTCGCCGTCCCCTTCGACGAGATCGCCCCCGTCATCGACCGCAGCCCCACCGCGGCCCGCCAGCTGGCGAGCCGGGCGCGGCGCCGGGTCCAGGGCGGCGCACCGGGCGGACCGGTGGCCGGACCGAGCCGCTCGCGGCGCCGCGCGGTGGTCGACGCGTTCCTGGCCGCGTCGAAGGAGGGGCGCTTCACCGACCTCCTCGCCGTGCTCGACCCGGACGCGGTCGTCCGCTCCGACCCGGCCGCCGCGGCCATGGGCTCGGAGCCGGAGATCCGGGGCGCGGAGGCGGTGGCGCGCGCGTACCAGGGACGGGCCCGCGCGATCGCGCCGGCGCTGGTCGACGGGCTGCCCGGCGCCGTGTGGCGCTACCGGGGCGTGATCACGGTCGTCTTCGTCTTCGACGTCGCCCTGGACGCCGACGGCGAATCCGACGGCGAATCCGACGGCGAATCCGACGGCGATCGCGTGCGCGAGCTGCTGCTCGTGGCCGACCCGGAGCGGATCGCCCGCGCGGAGGTCGACCGTGCGCCCGGCCTCACCGTGCTGTGGTGGGACGACCCGGAGGGCTGAGCTCGGCAGGGGCACCCGGGCCCCGGACCCTCAGGCCCCCGGGGCGCGCACCCCGATGGTCAGCAGCAGGTTCGCGCAGAGGCGGGTGTCGCCCGTCGCCACCACGGTCGCGACGGCCGGGTCGCGCACCTCGTCGTAGAACGCGAACCGTTCCGCCTCGGTGATCGCCACGTCGGGGCCGAGCAGGGCGCGGTAGGCGTCGTGCGCGGGGACCGCCGCCCCGTCGGGCGACCGCATGAAGGTCGCCGCCTCCACGGGCGTCGCGTCGAGCAGCGCGCGCAGCACGTCGTCGACCCCGACCAGGCCGGGGCTGAGGTTGAGGTGGATCACCTCGGCCTGCGGCGGCCTGATGGTGCTGTACGGGTAGTTGCCGTCGGCCAGCAGGAGCCGGCCGCCGTGACCGGAGCGCGCGAGCGCCGACAGCAGCGGCGGGTGCAGGAGCGTGTAGCGGAGCATCGGTCCTCGTTCCTCGTTCTCGGTGCCTCAGCGGGAGGCGGGCGCACCGTAGCCGTCCCACCCGGGGATCGTCCCGTCGACGTCCCAGAGGTCGAGCCACGACCCCGCTCCCGGCCACAGGAACACCTGGCCCTTGATCAGCCGGTTGTTGCGCTCCGCCCCGCGCAGGCTCTCGAGCTCGGCCGGCGTCAGCGGGTCGGTCGTGACCGCCCGCAGGCTCGACAGGTACTGCGACCGCTTGACCGAGAACGGGATCGGCGCCTGCCCGCGCGCGACCGCCCACTTGAGGCACACCAGCGCCGGGTGGATCCCACGCGCCCGCGCGACGGCCTGCACCTGCGGCGTCTCCGCGTCGACCAGGTCGTCGGCCGTGCGGTCGCGCTCGGGCCGTGACGGCGAGCCGAGCGGGGAGTAGCCCACCGGCTGCACGTCGTGGTCTTGGCAGAACTGGAAGAGCTCGCCCTGCTGGAAGGTCGGGTGCAGCTCCATCTCGTTGACCGCCGGGCGCACCCGCGCGTCGGCCAGGACCAGCCGCAGCTTGGGGATCGTCATGTTCGACGTGCCGAGGTGGCGGACCAGGCCCTCGTCGACGAGGGCCTCCAGGGCGCGCCAGGTCGCCATGAAGTCGTCGTGCAGGTACGGCCGGGCGTCCGGGTCGCGGTCGTCGGAGTCGGCGCCGGGCCCGTGGTGGTTGGGGAACGGCCAGTGCACGAGGCAGGCGTCGAGGTGGTCCACCTGGAGGTCGGCCAGGCTCTGGCGTACGGAACGGGCGACGTCGGAGGGCGCGTGGTGGTCGTTCCACACCTTCGACACGACGAAGAGCTCGTCGCGCGGCAGCCCGCCGGCCAGCGCCTCGCCGAGCGCCTGCCCGACCTGCGGCTCGTTGCCGTAGACCGCCGCGCAGTCGATCAGGCGGTAGCCGAGCCGCAGCCCGTCGGCGACGGCCGCGGCGATCTCGTCCGGGCCGTACGCGTCGGAGCCGAAGGTGCCCATGCCGATGCCCGGCATGCTCGCCCCGCCGGCCAGCCGGACGGTCGGGACCGAGGCCGGGTCGACCCCCTCCGGGTCGGGCCGGAACGTCGTCGCCGACGTCGTGCCCGTCGTCACGTCCCGCTCCTCAGCGGGTCGGGAGGACCAGGACGGCCGGCCCGTCGGCGCCGCGGCCGACCGAGGCCGTGAGACGACCGCCGTCGGCGCTGACCTCGCCGGAGGCGTTCAGCACCCGCACGTCGCGGGCGTCCACCCGGTCCGCGTCGACGTCGAGGGCCACCGTGCCCTCGCCGTCGACCACGGCGACGAGGTGCCCGGGGGTGGCGAGCCAGCGCACCCACGGCTCGCTCGACGGGCGGGCGACGTCGGTCCCGACCGGGCTCGACGTGCGCAGCAGCGGCGCCGCCGCCCCCATCCAGCGGGCGAGGCTCTCCAGCGCGCTCCGCTGCACGTCGGGGATCGTGCCCTCGGCGGTGGGGCCCACGTCGAGCAGCAGCCGGCCGCCGCGCGAGACGACGTCGGTGAGGTGCTTGGCGATGGCGCGGCCGTCCATCGACTGGCTCTCGTCCTCGGCCTGGTTGTAGCCGAAGGAGAAGCCGATGCCCCGGGTGTTCTCCCACGCGCCCTGGTCCTCGGCGTCGAGGTGGTACTCGTACTCGCTGGTCGCGAAGTCGTGGTGGGTGTCGCCCCAGCGGTCGTTCACGACGCCGTCGGGCACCGCGGCGTAGTAGCTCTCGAAGAGGGCGTGCAGCGAGCCCGGGCCGCCGCGCTTGCCGGCGTCGGGCCACTCGATGTCGTTCCACAGCACGCTCGGCTCGTAGCGCCGGACGAGGTCCTGGACGTGCTCGTAGGCGTAGAGGTTGTACGCGGCGTCGAGCGGACGGAGGTCGCGCACCGCGTCGAACGTCGTGTGCGGGCCGAAGTGGCTGGTCGACCAGTCGAGGCCGCCGGAGTAGTAGACGCCGAACCGCAGCCCCTCGGCCCGCACCGCCTCGGCGATGTCGGCGACCAGGTCGCGCTTCGGGCCGCGGTGCACGGTGTTGCGCGCCCCCGTGCCCGGGGCGTCCCACAGCGTGACGCCGTCGTGGTGCTTGGTCGTCGGGATGACGTACTCGGCGCCGGCGGCGGCGAAGAGCCGTGCCCAGTCCGAGGCGTCGAACTCGGAGGCGGTCCAGGCGTCGAGGAAGTCGTCGTAGGGCGCGCCGCCGTAGACCTCCTGGTGGTGCTGCGCCGCCGGGCTGCCCTCGATGCGGATGGTGTTGAAGTACCACTCCGCGTACGCGTTGTGCGCGAACCACACGTCCTCGGGCACCGCGCCGAGGGCGCCGCTCGGCTCGGCCCAGGCCGGGACGGAGTAGGGACCCCAGTGGATGAAGATCCCGAAGCGCGCGTCGGCGTACCAGGCGGGCAGCGGACGGGCGAGCGAGGCCCACAGCTCCGGGGTGTCGTTCTGCTCGACGGACGAGGTGGGGGTGAAGTCGGGCACGGGTCAGCTCCTCAGGACGATCATGGCGTGGCCGTCGAGCACGGTCACGGTGGTGGTGGCGACGCCGTCGGCCCAGGCGAGCGGCAGCGCCGTCCCGCCCGGTTCGAGCGTCGCGGTTCGGGGTTCGGCCTCGACGGCGACCTCGACGGGCACGTCGAGGATCGGGAAGGGGTCGTCGACGAGGTCGATGTCGCCGCCCAGCCCGCCGCCGACACGGGTCGGGACGTAGCTGAGCAGGTGCACGACGGTGCGGTCGGGACCGCGGCGGACCGTGGTCTCCAGGTGCAGCGGGCCGCCGGCCCGCAGCGCCGGGCGGGGCAGCAGCAGGTCGAGCACGTGGCCCACGACCTGGCGGTGCACCTCGTTGCCGAGGCGGCCGTAGGTGAGCAGCAGCGGCGCCGCGATCGCGACCACCCGCCCGCGCCGCGTCACCGCCGACCACGCCGACAGCGCGTCCGGCGGGGTGTACGAGTGGCCGGAGAAGTGCTCCCAGGTGCGGTCGAAGTAGGGCTCGACCGTCCCGACGAGCACCTCGGTCCCCTCCTGCGGCGTGATCCGCAGCCCACGGTCGTAGACGACGGTGTCCTGCCCGAGGTCGGGCAGCGCCGGGGAGACGGTCCGCAGGAACGTCGTGGCGAAGGGTGACGGGCCGTGCACGTCGACGCCGGCCTCCGGCACGCTCGGTCCGCCGTCCGGGCCGACCAGCGCGTCGCCGACGAGGACGAGGCCGCCGCCGCGGTCGACGTGGGCGGAGAGCGCGCTGCTCAGCGCCGCGTCGACGACGGTCGTCTCGGGCACGACGACGAGCGCGTACGGCGCGAGGTCGGCGCTCGGCGGCACGATCGCGAACTGGTGGCGCAGCTGCTGCAGCATCCGCACCGCGCCGATCCCGGCGGCCCCGGGCGCGTCGCCCAGCTCCGGGTCGACGACGAGCGCCACCTCGGCGACGGGCTCGGTGCCCTCCTGGTGCGGCTCGCACGCCTCGACGTGGGCGTAGACCTCCCCGATCCGCGCGTAGACGGAGGCGTTGGGCACGCCGCGCGGGTGCAGCAGGTCACCCACGCCGTTGGTCAGCCCGAGGCTGAGGATCTGGGAGGTCTCGTACGCCAGCGCGGCGTGCGGCTTGAGCGAGGCGTTGTCGCCCCAGCTGCGGTGGAACCGCCCGGTGTGGCTCAGCGTCGGCAGCCCGAGCGGGCGCACGAACCGCGCGACGTAGGGCAGGTAGGCGTAGCCCCAGCCGCCGGTCGGCAGCGACTCCACCTCCACGTGCTTGAGCAGCGCCGCCTCGACGTGCAGGTTGGTCTTCGGGCGGCTGTTGAACCACACCCCCGACGCGACGTCCGGGCTGAGGTGGGGCGCGGCCAGGTCGGCGAAGCGCCGCATGTACCGCAGGGCGTTGGCCCGCGCGTACGCGGCGCGGCCCTCCTCGGTCGCGGGGTCGAGGCCGGCCTCGAGGGCGCCGGTGATCGCGTAGCGGGTGCTGCTCGGCTGGTCCCAGCACATGTCGAGGAACAGCCCGTCCACCGTGCCGAGGTGCTCCAGCACCTCGGTCGTCTGGTCGAGGAGGTAGTCCTGGTACGGGCTCGACATGTCGAGGATCTGCCAGCCGGCGGTGAACGCCGACCCGGGCGTGCGGTTCGGCTCGCCCCAGCGGACGAGCGTCATGTCCGGCTCCTGCGCGACCCACTCGGGGTGGGCGTTCGCGGCGTGCTCGTCGACCTGGACGCTCAGGTAGACGGGCGCCCGGATGCCGACGGCGTGCAGGGCGTCGACCTGCTGGGAGAGCAGGTCGAGGTCGCGGGCGAGGCCCGGGTGCCGCTCCGGGCGGTCGGTGTCGTAGTAGAGCAGCCCGTGGTGGCACTTCGCGAAGACGGTGACGCTGTCGACGTGGGCGGCCGCGAAGGTCTCGGCGAAGCGCTCGGGGTCGAAGTCGACCGCGACGTCACGCACGTCGGGGCCGGTGTGGAAGTCGAGGTGGACGGTGCGGCGGGGGAAGAACGAACCCATGGGCGTCAGCGACCTCCGAGGCCGGACAGGGCGATGCCGCGGACGAGGTGGCGCTGCAGGAGCAGCACCATGATCACGGTCGGGAGCATCGAGATGGTGGACGCGGCCATGAGCAGGTGCCACTGGCTGCCCTGCTGGCCGAGGAACCCGTTGAGACCGACGGGCACGGTGAAGAGGTCGGTGGAGTTGGTGATGATCAAGGGCCAGAGGAAGCTGTTCCAGTAGTTGATGAAGGTGAAGACGGCGAGCACCGCGACGGCCGGGCGGGCGATCGGCAGCACGATCGAGGTGAGGATCCGCAGGCGGTTGGCGCCGTCGACGAGCGCGGCCTCCTCCAGCTCCTTGGGGATGTTGAGGAAGAACTGGCGCAGCAGGAACGTGCCGAACGCGGAGAAGGCCCACGGCAGGATGAGCGCCTGGTAGCTGTTGGTCCACCCCAGCTGCTGCATGAGGATGAACATCGGGACGATCATCACCTCCTGCGGCACCATCAGGGTGATCAGGTAGAGCAGGAAGATCAGCTCGCGGCCCTTGAACTCGAGCCGCGCGAAGGCGTACGCCGCCAGGATCGAGGTCACGCAGACCAGCAGCGTGCCCAGGACGGCCACGACCATGCCGTTGACCATGTAGCGGCCGAACGGGACGTAGCTCCAGGCCTCGCTGAAGTTCGCGAACCGCACCTGGCTGCCGACCAGGCTCGGCGGGTTCGCGAACACCTCGTTGCCGGGCTTGAGCGACGTCGCGACCATCCAGACGAACGGGGTCATGAAGACGAGCAGCACGATCGTCAGCAGCACCTGCGAGAGGGGTGCCGGCCGGGTCCGGTCGACCTGCCGGTGCCGCCGGGCCGCGGCGGCTCGGACACCCGGTGCGCTCGTGGCGCGGGCGGGACGCACGGCCCCGGAGACCTCAGCCGTCATAGTGCACGAACCTCCGCTGGCCCAGGAACTGCAGCCCGGTGACCAGCACGATGATGGTCAGCAGGACCGTCGAGATCGCCGAGGCCATGCCGAGCGAGTAGAACTGGAAGCCCTTCTGGTACATGTACATGACCATCGTCTGGGTCGCCGCGCCCGGACCGCCGCCGGTGAGGATGTACGGCTGGCTGAAGACCTGGAACGACGTGATCATGGTCAGCACCGCCGCGAAGAACATCGACGGCGAGAGCATCGGGACCGTGATCGTCCAGAACTGGCGCCACCGGCTGACCCCGTCGATGTCGGCCGCCTCGTAGAGGTTCGGGTTGATCGCGTCGAGACCGGCGGAGAAGACGAGCATGTTGTAGCCGAAGCCCTGCCAGACCGACATCGCGACGACGCAGACCATCGCGGAGAGCTGCCCGCCGAGCAGGTTGGTCGGGGCCGTGCCGAGGCCCGAGGTGAGGAACCCGTCGACGAGCCCCTTGGGCTGCAGCATCAGCCGCCAGACCAGGGCGTTGGCCACGATCGGCGTCACCGCGGGCAGGAAGAACAGCACGCGGTAGAGGCCGCGGAGCCGGATCCGCGGCGAGATCCAGACGGCGAGCCCGAGCGAGATGACGAAGTTCACCGGCACGTACAGCACGACGAAGATCACCGTGTTGCGCAGCGCCCGGAAGAACACCGGGTCGGTCGTCACCAGGGTGACGAAGTTCTTGCCGCCCACGAAGGTGTGCTCGCCGAGGATCGGCCAGGAGAAGAACGCCAGCGCGATCGAGCCGACGATCGGCAGCAGCGTGAAGACCAGGAACCCGAGGCCGCTGGGGGCCAGGAACCCGAGGGCGGTCAGACCGGCGCGGCGTCCCGCGGTGGTCCGGCCGGGGGTCGCCGCCCGGGCGGCGGCTGGTGCGACGAGGGTCATGGTCCAGCTCCTTCCTCGGCGGGGCGTGTGGTCACGGGCGGGGTCGGCCGGAGGCGGCCGCCCGGTCCCCGCGGGACCGGACGACCGCCGCTGCGCCGGGCCGGCTACTGCCCGCCGGCCTGCTGCTGGACCTGCTTGAGGAAGTCGGCCGCGGGCTGCTGCCCGTTGAGGGCCGGGATCCCGTACTGCTGGAACACCGTCTGGACCTGCGTCAGGGTCGGCGAGGAGTGGAACGGCTCCGACTTGGCGATGGCCGCGTCGAGCGCAGGCTTGGCCTCGGCGAGGTCACCGACGTACCAGGCGTCCGACTGCGCGGTCCGCGCCGGGTACGCCCGACCCGCCTTGCCCAGGTAGGTCTCGGCGTCCGGCCCGGTGATCGTGGCGATGGCCTTCAGCGCCGCGTCGGGGGTCTTGCAGGACTTCGAGACGCCGTAGCCGGAGCCCGCGATGTGCGACGTGCCGCCGCCCGCCCCGGCGGGGATGACCGCGACACCGGGCTTGAACTTCGCCGTCTTGACGATGTTGCCGTACTGCCAGGGACCGTCCACGACCATCGCCGTGTTGCCGGAGATGTACTCGTTGAGGGCCGCGTTGGTGTCGGTCGTGGCCGGCAGCTGCGGGATGACCCCGTCCTTCTGCAGGCCCTGCAGCCAGCTGAAGGTGTCGACCATCCCGGGGGTGTCGATCTGGAGCTTGCCGCTGGCGTCGATGGGCTGCTGGCCGGTCCGGGTCAGCGTCCACGCGGCGAACTGGTCGACGGTGGGGAACATGCCGTAGCCGTTCTTGCCGCCGCTCGTCAGCTTGCGGGCGTCGGCCTCGAACTCGTCGACCGTCCAGGTGGTCGACGGCGTCTTCAGGCCCGCCTTCGCGAACATGTCCTTGTTGTAGAAGACGACCAGCGGCCCGAAGTCGTACGGGATCGCGATCTGCTGGCCGTCGGACTGCAGGGCCTGGGAGATGGCGGGGTTGAAGTCGCTCATCGTGATGCCGGCCGCGGCGAGCTTGCCCTGGTCGAGCGGCAGCATCAGCGAGGTGATGCTGGGGGCCCGCGGGCCCTGGACGCCGAGGATGCAGCCGACGTCGCCGCCGCTGGCCTGCGCGGCGAGCTTGGTCCAGTAGTCCGGGAACGTCGAGGTCTGGATCGTCAGCTTGATGTCCGGGTTGGCCTGGGTGACCATCTCCGACAGGTGGTTGAGCGTCTCGGTCTCGATCTCCGAGCCCGACCACATCTGCCAGGTCATCGTCGTGACCCCGCCGCTGCTCGAGCTGCCCGACGACTGCCCCCCGGAACCTCCGCAGGCCGTCAGGCCCAGCGCCAGGAGCGCGGTCGACGCCAGGGCGACGATCCTTGTGCGTGCGCGTGCATCCCTCACTCAGAACTCCCTCGTCCGTTGCACCGCAGGGGCCGCCCGTGGGGTGGTCGACACCGCAGCACAGCGGGTGACCAGGCAAACACCTGATGTCTGGGAGTATCGACCGGGGTTCAGACGGCTGTCAAGGGTGCCGTGCCGTCAGCGGCGCCAGCCCCGGAGTCAGTCGGGGAGCCGGTCGGGGAGCCGGTCGGGGAGCTGGTCGTGTCGCCGAGGTCGTCGGGCTCGCGCTCGCCGCCGGCGACCATCGAGCGCAGCCAGGTCTGGACGCTCGCGACGTGCACGAGCGCGGCGGCCTCGGCGAACTCGGCGTCGCCCGCCTCGATCGCGGCGAGGATCGCGCGGTGCTCCTCGACGGTGCGGTGGTTGGCCTCGGCGTCGATGATCCCGCGCCACACCCGGGTGCGGACGGTGCCGCTGGAGATGCCCGTGAGGATCGAGGCGAGCACCGGGTTGTGGCTGGCCCGGGCGATGGTGGCGTGGAAGTCGGTGTCGTGGCGGATGAGGTCCTTCTGCGCGCTCGCCTCCGCCATCAAGGCGATGTGCCCGGCCATCTCCTCGCGCTGCTCCGCGCTCGAGCGGACCGCGGCGAGCGCCGTCACCCCCGGCTCGATGAGCCGGCGGGACTCCAGCAGGTCGAGGATCGAGTCCTCCTGCATGAGCTCGACGGCCGCGCCGATCCCGGTCAGCAGCAGGTGCGGGGTGAGGCTCGTGACGTAGGTGCCGTCGCCGCGGCGCACGTCGAGCACCCCGGCCGTCACCAGGCCGCGCACCGCCTCGCGCAGGCTCGACCGCGAGACGCCCAGCTCGACGCTCAGCTCCGCCTCGGCGGGCAGCCGCTCACCCGGGACGAGCCGGCCGGAGATGATCAGGCTGCGGACCCGCTCGATCGCGGCCTCGGTCAGCGGTGCGGCCATGGCCTCTCCTTTCGTCGTGCCCTGCTCCACTCTCGCGGAAACATCAGGTCTATGGTGGGCCACGGACGTGCAGTCCGGCTCCGCGGAGCTCCCACCGTTCCCCACCGACCGCCTGCTCGTCCACCGTCCGGCGCCGAGGCCTGCGGCGCCCCGAGCCCCGGAGGCCCCGTGCCGAGCAGCAGCCCCAGTCCCGTGACGGCGGCCACCGCGACCTCGACCGCGACGTCGACCATGTCGTCAACCAGGTCGTCGACCATGACGGCGACCGTGACGGCGATGGACGTGCTCGACGTCCGCTTCCCCACCTCGCGCGACCTCGACGGGTCCGACGCGATGAACCCCGAGCCCGACTACTCCGCCGCCTACGTGGTGCTGCGCACCGACGACCCCGACGGCCTCGAGGGCCACGCGTTCGCCTTCACCACCGGACGGGGCAACGACGTCCAGGCGACCGCGATCGCCGCGCTCGCCGACCGGGTCGTCGGCACCCGGGTGGCCGACCTCTGCGACGACCTCGGCGGCTTCTCCCAGCGTCTCGTGCACGACCCGCAGCTGCGCTGGCTGGGCCCGGAGAAGGGCGTCATGCACATGGCCATCGGCGCCGTGGTCAACGCCGCCTGGGACCTGGCCGCCAAGCGCGCGGGCCGGCCGCTGTGGGACTTCCTCGCCTCGATGACGCCCGAGCAGCTCGTCGCGCAGGTCGACTTCCGCTACCTCACCGACGCCCTCACCCCCGCCGAGGCGCTGGAGATCCTGCAGAAGGCGGAGCCGGGGCGGCAGGAGCGCCGCAGCCGGCTGCTCGAGCGGGGCTACCCCGCCTACACCACCACCCCGGGCTGGCTGGGCTACTCCGACGACAAGCTCGTACGGCTCTCCCGGGAGGCCGTCGCCGAGGGCTTCACGATGATCAAGCTCAAGGTGGGCGGGGACGTCGAGGACGACGTCCGGCGCATGGAGCTGGCGCGCAGCGCGGTCGGGGCGGACGTCCGGATCGCCGTGGACGCCAACCAGCGCTGGGACGTCGCTCCCGCCATCGCCTGGATGCTGCGGCTGGCGCCCTTCGAGCCGTACTGGATCGAGGAGCCCACCTCCCCCGACGACGTCCTGGGCCACGCGGCCATCCGGAAGGGCGTCGCGCCCATCAAGGTGGTCACCGGGGAGCACGTGGCCAACCGGGTGGTGTTCAAGCAGCTGCTGCAGGCCGGGGCGGTCGACGTCGTGCAGATCGACGCGGCGCGGGTCGGCGGCGTGAACGAGAACATCGCGATCCTGCTGCTCGCGGCCAAGTTCGGGGTGCCGGTCTGCCCGCACGCCGGTGGCGTCGGGCTGTGCGAGCTGGTGCAGCACCTGTCGATGTTCGACCTCGTGGCGGTGTCGGGAACGACCGAGGACCGCATGATCGAGTTCGTCGACCACCTGCACGAGCACTTCGTGACCCCCGTGGTCCTGCAGGACGGGCACTACGTCGCCCCGACCGCACCCGGTGGCGGCGGCGAGATGCACCCCCGGAGCCTGGCCGACCACCTCTTCCCGGACGGGCCGGTCTGGCGCGCCTGAGCGCCTCGACCCGGGACCGACCCCTCGAGAACCACCCGGTGCGCGCACCCGCCGCACCGGCTCGACGCAGGCCTGCGCCCGCAGCCGCGTGCGCGCACGACGACAGAAGGACACCCATGGAGTACACGAACCTCGGCCGCTCGACGATGACGGTCAGCAAGATCTGCCTCGGCACGATGCACTTCGGCCCGAAGGCGAGCGAGGAGGAGTCGCACCGCATCCTCGACCGCGCGCTCGAGATGGGCATCACGTTCATCGACACCGCGAACGTCTACGGCGCCGAGGCCGGCAAAGGCCGCTCCGAGGAGATCATCGGCACCTGGCTCGCCTCCCGCCCCGGCGCGCGCGACCAGATCCAGCTGGCGACGAAGGTCTTCCACTCGATGACGCCGGAGTGGGCCCCGAACGAGGGCCGCGGCTTCTCCGCGTACAAGGTCCGCAGGCACCTCGCCGACTCGCTGCGGCGGCTGCAGACCGACCACGTCGACCTCTACCAGATCCACCACATCGACCCGCAGGTCTCCTACGAGGAGCTGTGGGGGACCTACGAGAAGACGGTCGCCGACGGTGACGTCCTCTACGCCGGGTCGAGCAACTTCTCCGGCTGGGGCCTGGCCAAGGCGCAGCTCAAGGCCTGGGACCGCGGGTTCGTCGGCTTCGTCTCCGAGCAGACGCAGTACAACCTGCTGAGCCGCGTGCCCGAGATGGAGGTGCTGCCGGCCGCGCAGGACCTCGGCATCGGCGTCATGGCGTACATGCCGCTGGCCGGCGGGCTGCTGACCGGCAAGACCGAGTCCTTCGACGGCAGCCGGACGCGCCAGGTCGAGGAGGAGTACGGCATCAGCCTCGGGCCGGACAACTCGCAGTTCCGGGACTTCTCCGCGCTGTGCCGCGAGCTCGGGGAGACCGACGGCGTCGTCGCCACCGCGTGGGTGCTCCAGCACCCGGCCGTCGACAGCGCGATCGTGGGCGTCCGCACGGTCGAGCAGCTCGACGGGCTCGACCGGGCCGCGTCGCTCGTGCTGGAGCCGGAGGTCATGACCCGCCTCGACGCGATGTTCAACATCAACAACGGTCGTCGGATCGGGCCGGGCGCCTCGCCCGAGGCGCACTCCTGGTGAGCTCCCGCCCGGCCCGCCGAGCTCCGCGCGCGCTGGCGAGCGAGGCTCAGCGCAGGTGTTGGCTGGTCGTCCCGGCTCGCTGACGCGGCGCTCCGGCCGCGGGCCCTCAGGTCCGCAGCCGGAGCGACGTCAGGCCGCCGTCGACGGTCAGCGCGGTGCCGGTGGTCGAGGACGCCGCCGGGTCCACGAGGTACGCGACGGCCGCCGCGACCTCGTCGGCCGACACGAGCCGCCGGTGCGGCTGGCGGGCCTCCAGCGCCGCCCGCTCGGCGGCCGGGTCGTCGGCGGCGGCGAGCAGCCGGGCCACCCAGGGCGTGTCCGCCGTACCGGGGTTGACGCAGTTCACGCGGATGCCCTCGAGCAGGTGGTCGGCGGCCATGGCCCGGGTCAGGGCCTCGACGGCGCCCTTGCTCGCGCTGTAGAGCGCGCGCTGCGGCAGGCCGACGTCGGCCGCGACGGAGCAGGTGAGGACGACCGACGCCTGCCCGCTGGCCCGCAGGTGCGGCAGGGCGGCGCGCATCATGCGGACCGTCCCGACCACGTTCACGTCGAAGACCCGGTGCCACTCGTCGTCGGGGTTGTCCGCGACGGTGCCCTGGGCACCGATCCCCGCGTTGCTCACCAGGGTCGTGAGCCCCCCGAGCGCCTCGACGGCCTCCGCGACGCCCGCCCGTACCGAGGCGTCGTCGGTGACGTCGGCCCGGATCGCCACCGCGTCGGGGTGGCTGCCCCCGGTCTCGCGGTCGAGCACCGCCACTCGCGCACCGCCCCCGACGAGGCGGGCGACGATCGCCGCGCCGATCCCCGAGGCCCCGCCGGTCACGATCGCCTGCAACCCCTCCAGGGGCGGGCGCACCTCGGCGCTCACGCCTGCACCGTCGCCCGCACGCAGGTGCTCCGCTGGCGGCCGAGCCCGTCGATCGTGAGCTCGACGACGTCGCCGTCGGTCAGGTACGGGTGGTCGGGCATCCCGAGCGCCACCCCGGCCGGGGTACCGGTGTTGATGACGTCACCGGGTCGCAGCACCATGAACTGGCTCAGGTACCAGACGACGTGGTCCACGTCGAAGATCAGGTCCTTGGTCGTGCCGTCCTGGCGGGACGTGCCGTTCACCCAGAGCCGCAGGCCCAGCGCCGCCGGGTCGACCTCGTCGGCGGGGACCAGGTCCGGGCCGAGCGGGTTGAACGTCTCGCACGACTTGCCCTTGTCCCACTGGCCGCCGCGCTCGAGCTGGTACTCCCGCTCCGAGACGTCGTGGGAGACGACGTAGCCGGCGATGACGCCCCGGGAGGCGGCCGGGTCGGGCAGGTAGCGGGCCGTACGGCCGATCACGACGCCGAGCTCGACCTCCCAGTCCGTCTTCTGGCTGGTGGGCGGCAGCAGGATGTCGTCGTGCGGACCGACGACGGTGGACGGGTCCTTCATGAAGACGATCGGCTCGCTGGGGATCGCCGCCCCCGTCTCCGCCGCGTGGTCGCGGTAGTTGAGCCCGATGCAGACGATCTTGCCGGGCCGCGCGAGCGGCGGGCCGACGCGCTCCGGCACCGTGTCGAGCCGCGGCAGCCGGTCCTCCCGCAGCGCGTCGCGGGTCGCCTGGATCCCGTCGGCGGCGAGGAACGCCGGGTCGACGTCCGGGGCGACCGGGCGCAGGTCGAACACCCCCTCGTCGGTCTCGACGACGGGCTGCTCCGCACCCACCGGACCTCGGCGCTGGAACTTCATCGGTCCTCCTCGGCGGTCGCGCACGACCTCGACGTCAGACATCTGCTGTCTGGACACCACCGTAGGACACCGGGTCGGGATCCAGCGAGGCCCCTGCAGGTAGGACCCCGGGCTCAGTAGCATCCAGACATCCGACCTCTCGGCTCCGCCCCGGACAGCGGGAGACCGGACGAGTCCGTCTCCACCCCGACGACGCGAGGAGCACGCATGGCCGAACGCATCGCCCTGCACACCCGGCTCAAGCCGGGCCGCGAGGCCGACTACGAGCGCGTCCACGCGACCGTGCCGGACGCGCTCGACGCCCGCTTGCGCGCCGTCGGCGTCCGCGCCTGGTCGATCTGGCGCAGCGGGCGCGACCTGTTCCACCTCGTCGAGGTCGACGACTACGCGGCCATGCGCCACGCGCTGGCCGACGACCCCGTGAACGTCGCGTGGCAGGGCCGGATGGCCGAGCTGCTCGAGGTCGAGGACGACTACTCCGGCGGCGACCACGGCCTGCCGCTGGTCTGGACGCTCCCGTGAGCGCCGCGGCACCGCGCGCCGGCCGTCTGGAGGTCCCCCCGCTGGGCTACGGCGCCGCCGCGCTCGGCAACCTCTACGCAGAGATCGACGACGACCAGGCCCGCGCCATCGTCGACGCGGCCTGGGACGCCGGCGTCCGCTCCTTCGACGTCGCCCCGCACTACGGGCTCGGGCTGGCGGAGCGACGGCTGGGCCTCGGGCTCGCCGCCCGGCCGCGCGGGGACTACCTGCTCTCCACCAAGGTCGGGCGGCTGCTCGAGCCGAGCCCCGAGACCGCCGACCGGCAGGACAGCGACTTCCACGTGCCGGCCGACCACCGGCGCGTCTGGGACGCCTCCGAGGCCGGCGTCCGGCGCAGCCTGGCCCAGAGCTGCGCCCGCCTGGGCGTGGACCGCGTCGACGTCGCCTACCTCCACGACCCCGAGGTGCACGTCACCCCCGACCGCCCGCTGGGCGACGTGCTGGCCGAGGGGCTGGCCTCGCTCGCCCGGGTGCGCGAGGAGGGCCTGGTCGACGCGGTCGGCGTCGGGACCAAGTCGGTCGAGGGGCTGCTCGCTGCCGTCGAGAGCGGCGTGCCCGACCTCGTCATGCTCGCCGGGCGCTACACCCTGCTCGAGCAGCCCGCAGCCCGCGACCTGCTGCCCGCCTGCCTGGAGCGCGGCGTCCGCGTCGTCGCCGTCGGCGTCTTCAACTCCGGCGCGCTGGCCGAGGAGGTGCCGCGCCCGGACCTGCCGTACGAGTACGGGGCGATGCCCGAGGCGGTCCACGAGCGGCTGCTGTGGCTGGCCGAGGTCTGCCGGCGCCACGGCACCACCCTGCCGACGGCGGCCATCCGTTTCCCGCTGCGGCACCCGGCGGTCGCCGGCGTCGTGCTCGGCGCGGACACGCCGGAGCAGGTCCGCCAGAACGCGGCCCGCTTCGCCGAGCGGGTGCCTGACGCGCTCTGGGAGGAGGTCGACGCCGGTCCGCCCGACGCGGCGGAGGGCACCTCGGGCGTGACCCGGTGAGCGGGACGGTCGACACCCACCTGCACCTGTGGGACCTCGGCACCGGCGACTACGGCTGGAACACCCCGGCGCTGGGCCCGGTGCACGCCGACTTCGGGCCCGAGGACGCGGCCGCGGCCCTGGCCTCGGCCGGCGTCGACCGCGCGGTGCTCGTGCAGGCCGCGGACACGGTCGGGGACTCGGAGCGGATGCTCGCGGTCGCGGACGGGCACCCCTGGGTCGCGGGCGTCGTGGCCTGGGTGCCGCTCGAGGAGCCGGACCGGGCCGCCGCCCTGCTCGACCGCTGGGCGGCCACCGGCCGGGTGGTCGGGGTCCGCCAGCTGGTCCACGACCACCCCGACCCGACCCTGCTCGACGACGCCCGCGTCCGCGCGACCGTCGACCTGCTCGTCGAGCGCGGCCTCCCCCTCGACGTCCCCGACGCCTGGCCGGCGCTGTGGCCGGCGGTGCTGCGCCTGGTGCGGGACCGGCCCGACCTCACCGTCGTGCTCGACCACCTCGGCAAGCCGTCGCTCGGCACCGATGCGCTGGGCCGCTCGGCCGGCGACGCCCGCGACCGCTGGGAGGCCGACCTGCGCCGGCTCGCCGCGCACCCGTCCGTGGTCGCCAAGGTCTCCGGCCTCGGGCCCACGCTCGCGCCCGGCACCGCCCCGAGCACGACGACCCTCGGCCCGCTGGTCGACGTCGCCCTCGACGCCTTCGGGCCCGACCGGCTGATGCTCGGCGGCGACTGGCCGGTGAGCCTGGCCGTGGCGCCGTACGCGGCCACCCTCGCGACGCTGGGCGCCTGCCTGGCGTCGCTCGGCCCCGACGAGCAGGACGCCGTCCGCCACGGCACGGCCACCCGCGTCTACGCCCTCGCCCCGTCCCCCGCCGGCGGTGCGGCGGTCGCCTCCGAGATCGCTGCCGTCCCCGGCCTCGACCCCCAGGCCCCCGCCGAGCGGTAGGTTCGCGCGCTCCCCCGGCGGTCTCGGGCGCAGGAACCCCGTGCCGGCGGGGGAGGCGAGGGTGAGGGGCGGCTCAGAGCAGGCGGCCGAGCGCCTCGACGCAGAGCTGCCAGGCCTGGGTGCTGGTGTCGATGAGGTCGGAGTGGTCGCCGTCGAAGGCCTGCAGCTCGGCGGTGTCGCCCACCCGCAGCGCCGCCGCGACGAACGTCTGCGACTGCTCGATCGGCACCACGTCGTCGCTGCGCCCGTGGACGCAGACCGTCGGGACGTGCAGCGGCACCCGCTCCACCGGCGAGGCCTGCGCGTACGCCTCCGGCAGGTCGCGCGGGCTGCCGCCCATGAACGCACCGACCGCCCCGAGGCCGAGGCCCGCAGCGTGGCCGCCCTCGAGGTCGAGGACCCCGGCCTGCAGCACCGCCCCGCTGAGTGGCACCTGCGGGTCCGCGCCCGGCGCTCCCGCGTCCTGATGCGCACGGCTGGCGAGCCAGCCGGCGAGGTGACCGCCCGCGGAGTGCCCGAGCGCGACCACGCGGGAGAGGTCCAGCCGGCCGCCGGCGAGACGCTGCCCGTCGACCGCGAGCGCGTCGACCGCGGCGGCGACGTCGAGGCAGGTGGTCGGCCAGCCGCCCCCGCCGTCCTCGGCGCTGTCGCCGACGCGGCGGTACTCGACGTTCAGCGCAGCCCAGCCCCGGTCGACGAGGTCGAGGGCGAGCGGGCGGCCGAGGTCGGCGCCGTACGCCTCGCGCCAGAAGCCGCCGTGCACGATGACGACGACGGGCACCTCGCTCGTGCCCGCGGGCAGGCTCAGCTCGGCGTACTGGGCGGGGTGGTCCCCGTAGCGGTAGGTGTCCACCGCCCCATCCTCTCGTCCGGCGGCCGAGGTGGGGTGGGCCCCTCCCGCCGAGCAGCCGTCGAGGCCCACCAGCCCGGCGGCGCCAGCGGCGGCCGCCAGACCCAGCAGCCCGCGGCGCGTCAGGCGTCCGCGGGCCGTCGGGTCCAGGCTGCGGTCGGGCGCCATCCACCCTCCGGCCTGTCGATGCGTACGCCGCCCGCCGGCTCGGCGCGCGTCACCCGTGCTTCGGTGCGGCGCTCGCGACGGGTTGGTCGGCCGGAGTGCTGCAGCGGGGTGGGCCGCAGCGTCAGCGGGCCATGTCGACGAAGCGCGAGTAGTGGCCCTGGAAGGCCACGGTCAGGGTGCGGGTGGGCCCGTTGCGGTGCTTGGCGACGTCGAAGTCGGCCTCACCGGCGCGCTCGGACTCCTTGTCGTAGAGGTCGGGGCGCGAGAGCAGCATGACCATGTCGGCGTCCTGCTCCAGCGAACCGGACTCCCGCAGGTCGGACAGCATCGGCTTCTTGTCGGTGCGCTGCTCGGGGCCACGGTTGAGCTGGGAGAGCGCGACGACGGGGACCTGGAGCTCCTTGGCCAGCAGCTTGAGCTGGCGGGAGAACTCGCTGACCTCCAGCTGGCGCGACTCGACCTTCTTGCCCGAGGTCATCAGCTGGATGTAGTCGATGCAGATCAGGCGCAGGTCGTGGCGCTGCTTGAGCCGGCGGGCCTTGGCCCGGATCTCCATCATCGTCAGGTTGGGGCTGTCGTCGATGAAGAGCGGCGCCGACTCGACCTGACCCATCTTCTGCGCGACGCGCTGCCAGTCGTCGTCGTTCATCCGGCCGCCGCGGATGTGGCCGAGCGGCACGCTCGCCTCCGCCGACAGCAGCCGCATGGTGATCTCGATCTGGCTCATCTCGAGGCTGAAGATGGCCGAGGTCAGCCCCTGCTTGATCGAGCAGGAGCGGGCCAGGTCGAGGGCCAGCGTCGACTTGCCGCAGCCGGGGCGCGCCGCGACGATGACCAGCTGGCCGGCGTGCAGGCCGTTGGTCAGCTCGTCGAGGTCGGCGAACCCGGTGGAGATCCCGGCGAGCCCGGCGCCGCGGTTCTCGATGGCCTCCATCTCGTCCATCGTCGGCTGCATCAGCTCGGCCAGCGACTTGTAGTCCTCCGCGGCCCGACGGTCGGTGACCGCGTACACCTCGGCCTGGGCGCGGTCGACGATCTCGTCGACGTCGCCCTCGCCGGCGTAGCCCATCTGGTTGATGCGCACCGAGGCGTCGACGAGGCGGCGCAGCACGGCCTTCTCGCGGACGATGGCCGCGTACCAGCTGGCGTTGGCCACGACGGTGACCGAGCCGATCAGGTCGACGAGGTAGCCGGCGCCGCCGACCCGGGCGATCTGGCCGCGCTTGGTCAGCTCGTCGGCGACCGTGACGGCGTCGGCGGGGTCGCCGCGGCCGTAGAGGTCGAGGATCGCGTCGTAGACCAGCTCGTGGGCGGGGCGGTAGAAGTCGACGCCGCGCACGACCTCGACGACGTCGGCGATCGCGTCCTTGCTGGAGAGCATCGCGCCGAGGACGCTCTGCTCGGCATCCATGTCCTGGGGAGGGGTGCGGTCGTTGGACCGGCTCGTCTCCGAGTACGGCGGCATCACCTCGGCCAGGCTCACCGGCCACGCTCCTTCGCTCGTCACGCCCCACCACCGTGGGGCTGCTGCCCCCCGGCCGACGTCTGCGCACGGCTCCGCCGACGGGTCACCACGCCCAGACGGGACGACGGTAGGAGCCGCCCCTGACAGTTTTCTCGCTCCGCCAGAGCAGCCCCGACACCGACACAGCACGCTGTCCCGACCACCGCGGTCGACCCGCCGGGGCGGGGGATCAGCAGACCGTACGCGCCTGCGCCTGTGAGGACCACCCGCTCGTCCCCACCCTCTGTGGACAAGCAGGTGCCCCCTGTGCAGGACACGCTGAGGACATGTGCACAGCTTGGGGACAACCCTGGGGATGGTCGACGATCTCCGTACGGAAAGACCCTCTGATCAGGGCAAACGCTCCGCGAGCCTGGTGGAGGAAAAGTTCTCGGCGACGGCTTGGCCGGGATCGGCGTGACCGCTTCCTGACGTTGACACACGCGGTCCCGGACCGCTAGGCGCCGTCGGTTCCCACACGTTGTCCACCGCTTTCCGGTGCTCCCTGAGGGACGGCTCAGGTGGACCTCAGCAGCCCGGCGTCGATGCGGAGGGAGCGTTGGACGACCGCTCGGTCGTGGCGGGCGCCTGAGCCCACGGCTCCCGCCCCGGACCCCCGCCACCTCGGCCCGACCTCCGCGCTCGCGCAGGATCCGCTCCGGCCAGGATCGAACGCCCTTGACCCGAGAGATACCCTAGGGGGGTATCAACGACGGGAGGGCGAGATGGCCGAGCCGGTGCCGACCAGGGGTTACGTCGCGGGCAAGGAGGACTACCTCCGCCGGCTGCGTCGCATCGAGGGCCAGGCGCGCGGGCTGCAGAAGATGGTCGAGGACGACAAGTACTGCATCGACATCCTCACCCAGGTGTCCGCCATGACCAGCGCCCTGCAGTCGGTCGCGCTCGGCCTGCTCAACGACCACCTCGGTCACTGCGTCGTGGAGGCCGCGAGGGCGGGCGGCCCCGAGGCCGACCTCAAGGTCAAGGAGGCCGCCGACGCCATCGCGCGGCTGGTCCGTTCCTGAGGACCGGTTCCCGGTGTCCGGAACCGTCCACAGACCCGTCGCGACGCCTCCCCCGGTCCCCGTCCCCCCTCCCCGGGCCCGGCCCGAACCACCCCAGCCCCACACCCACCCCACCCATCAGCCAGGAGCAGCCATGACCACCACCCAGGACTACGTCGTCGCCGGCATGACCTGCGAGCACTGCACGCAGGCCGTCACCGAGGAGGTGCTCGGCGTGCCCGGCGTCCGTGAGGTCACCGTGCACCTCGACGGCGGCACGATGACCGTGACCAGCGAGGACCCGGTCGACTTCGACGCGCTCAGCGCCGCCGTCGACGAGGCCGGCTACACCCTCGGCAGCCGCTGAGATGGCCCGCCCCGACGCCCGGACGGAGGTCGCGGTCCCCGACGGCGCTCGTACGCCCGTCGCGGGCGACGGGGCCCCGGGGTCGATCGTCGACCTCGACATCACCGGGATGACCTGCGCCTCGTGCGCCAACCGGGTCGAGCGCAAGCTCAACAAGCTGCCGGGCGTGGTCGCCTCGGTCAACCTCGCCACCGAGCGCGCCCACGTGGAGGCGCCCGTCGGCACGACCGTCGCCGACCTGCTCGCCACGGTCGAGAAGACCGGCTACGGGGCGTCGGTCGTCGAGCCGGAGTCCGACCCCGCCGACGAGGGTGCGGCCGACGCCGCCGAGCGCCGCCTCGGGATCCGTGCGCTGCTCGCCGTGGTCCTCGGCGTGCCGGTCATCGTCGTCTCGATGGTCCCGGGCCTGCAGGTCGCCGGCTGGCAGTGGGTCGCGCTCGTCCTCACCGCGGTCGTCGTGCTCGGTGCGGGCTGGCCCTTCCACCGCTCCGCCGCGGTCAACCTGCGTCACGGCGCGGCGACGATGGACACCCTCATCTCCCTCGGCACGCTCGCCGCGCTCGGCTGGTCGGCGTACGCGCTCACCGGCCCGGCCGGCGAGCTCGGCTACCGCCACGCCTTCAGCCTGCGCATCGAGCGCCACACCGGGATGGCCGAGCCCTACCTCGAGGCCGCCGCGGCCATCACCGTCTTCCTGCTCGTCGGCCGCTGGCTGGAGTCGCGCGCCCGGCGCCGCTCCGGTGCGGCGCTGCGCGCGCTGCTCGCCCTCGGGGCCCGCGACGCCCGCGTGCTGCGCGACGGCCGCGAGGTCACCGTCCCGGCGTCCCGGCTCGTGCTCGGCGACCGCGTCGTCGTCGCGCCCGGCGGGACGGTGCCGACCGACGGCACGGTCGTCGAGGGCCACAGCGCCGTCGACGCCTCCACGGTCACCGGGGAGTCCGTCCCCGTCGAGGTCGGGCCCGGCGACGCCGTCGTCGGCGGCTGCGTCAACACCTCCGGCCGGCTGGTCGTCGAGGCGACCGCGGTCGGTGCCGACACCCAGCTCGCCCGCCTGGCCCGGATGGTCAGCGAGGCGCAGAGCGGCAAGGCGGCTGTCCAGCGGCTGGCCGACCGGGTCTCGGGGGTCTTCGTGCCCGTCGTCATCGGGCTCGCGGTCGTCGTGCTCGTGGCCTGGCTGCTGGCCGGCGCGGGTGCCTCGTTCGCCCTCACCGCCGCCGTCGCGGTGCTGATCATCGCCTGCCCCTGCGCGCTCGGGCTGGCCACGCCCACCGCCCTGCTGGTCGGGACCGGCCGGGGCGCCCAGCTGGGCATCGTCATCAAGGGTCCCGAGGTCCTCGAGGCGACCCGCGACGTCGACGTGGTCCTGCTCGACAAGACCGGCACCGTCACCGAGGGCCGGATGGGCGTCGTCGCCGTGCTGCCCGCCGCGGGCGTCGACGAGGCCGAGCTCGTCCGGCGCGCCGGAACGGCCGAGTCCGGGTCGTCGCACCCGGTCGCGCTGGCCGTGGCCGCGTACGCGGCGGGTGCGGGTTCGCTGGGGCGGGTGACCGCGCTGCGCGAGCCCGCCGGGCTGGGGGTGGTCGCCGAGGTCGAGGGTGCAGGTTCGGTGGTCGTCGGGCGGGCCGACCTGCTCGCCGCCGAGGGCCTCGCGCTCGACGCCGACGTCAGCGCCGCGCTGGCGGGCGAGCAGGAGCTCGGCCGCACCGCGGTGCTCGTCGGCTGGGACGGTCGGGCCCGCGGCGTCGTCTCCGTGGCCGACACGGTGAAGCCCACGTCGGCCGACGCGATCCGCCGGCTGCACGCCCTCGGGCTGCGCCCGGTGCTGCTCACCGGGGACACCCGGCGCACGGCGGAGGCCGTGGCCGCGGAGGTCGGCATCGACCAGGTGGTCGCCGACGTCCGGCCCGAGGGCAAGGTCGACGCGGTGCGCCGGCTGCAGGCCGAGGGCCACCGGGTGGCCATGGTCGGCGACGGCGTGAACGACGCCGCCGCCCTGGCCCAGGCCGACCTCGGCGTGGCCATGGGCACGGGGACCGACGCGGCCATCGAGGCCGCCGACCTCACCCTGGTCCGCGGCGACCTGCGCCAGGCCGCCGACGCCGTACGGCTGTCCCGCGCGACCCTGCGCACGATCCGCGGCAACCTCTTCTGGGCCTTCGCCTACAACGTCGCCGCCCTGCCGCTGGCCGCGCTCGGCTTCGCCAACCCGGTCCTCGCCGGCGCGGCGATGGCGTTCAGCTCGCTGTTCGTCGTCGGCAACAGCCTGCGGCTGCGACGGTTCCGTCCGCTGCCGTCCTGAGGCGAGTCGCCACGGTCGCCGGCCACAACGGTCCGTCAGGCGAGCCGGGCCCGGAGCCGGCCCTCCATCACCTCCTGGAGGAGGTCCACGGTCGCGGGGTGGAGGTCGGCTCCGAGGGCTCGCGCCTGCTGGGCGAGCTGCAGGCTCAACCGTTCGGTCTCCGCCGCGTTGCCCGCCAGGTGCTCGGTGCGGATCCGGCCGGCGAGCAGCACCTCGTCGCCGGGCGCGGCCAGCAGCGCCCGGGCTGCGGCCCACCGGGCGAGGTCGAGGTCGCGCTCCTCGAGCGCCCGCCGCGTCAGCTCGACGCCCAGGTCGCGCACGCACGAGATCATGTCGGTCCGCAGCGCCTCGGCCCAGTGCCACTGCACCGGTGCCGCGTCGGCCAGCGGAGCCCCCCGCACGAGGCGCAGGCCGAGCTCGAGCAGCGAGGTCGGCGCCCGGTCGACGCCGTCGGCCAGCAGGAGCCGCAGCTGGTGCCAGTCGGAGCTGACCACCGGGTCGAGGGAGATACGACCGCTGTAGGCGTCGGGCAGGTAGGGCTCGCCGTCGGTCCCGCTGCCCAGCCAGGTCCGCAGCCGGCTCATGTTGGAGCGACGGGTGCCCTCGGCGACGAGGAGGCCGGCGGCCATCGACTGCGCCGTCGTGCCGGGGTGCTCGAGGAGCCAGGCGCAGTACTCGAGGCACTGGCGCGCGGCCCGCGTCGGAGGCGTACCCGCCGCGCCCAGCAGCTCGACGGGCCCGAGGAGCAGCAGCAGCGGGTGGCGCACCGTGCCGTCCGCCGCCTCGGTCATCCGTGCCTGCACCGCCGCCCTCCTCTCCTGCTCGTCCCCGTCGTCGGTCCTGCGTCGCCTGCCCAGGTAGGTCACGTTGTCGGGCGGGTCGTCGGCCGGGCCCTCTCCCGACCACCACGGCGCCGGGTCGGTCTCCTCGCTCCCGGTCGCGCCGACGAGGGCCACGACCGGGTCGAGACCCTCGGCCGCGAGGGCCTGGGGCACGAGCCGGACGCCGTCGGGCAGCAGCGTGGCCAGGCCGTCGTCGCCGAGCGCCAGGGTCGTCCGGGCGAGGTCCGCGGAGCCGCGGAGCACGACCGTGATGCCGGTGTCCCGGCCCGGGGTCAGGAGCCGGGCCAGCCGGTCCGCCTGCACGGGCGCGACCCGGACGTCGACGAGGACCACCTCGGGCGTCCACGCCTCGGACCGGTCGCGGTCGAGGCGGAGGTCGCGGGCCGGTGCCCCGCCGGAGTGCGCGACCCGCACCGCCGCCAGTCGCTCTAGGCGGTCGACCACCGCGTCGAGGTCCGTCTCGCCCTGCACGTTGTGCTGCGCCAGCGCGTCGGCCAGGGGACCGTCACCGACCAGCGTGAGCCGGAGGTCGTCCGTCCAGGGTGAGCACGCCAGCTCCAGCGCCATGGCCGCCATGACCGCCGTCGCCCGCTCCTCGTCCCCCGTGACGGCGAGGACCCCCAGCGACTCGAGGTCCACGACCCGCTCGGCCCCGTCCGGCTCGGTCCCGAGCGTCACGAGGAGCGGCCAGGGCCGCGAGGCGTCGCCGAGGCCCGGGACGTCCCGCAGCCCGTCGGCGGCGTCGGCCGCCAGGCACCAGGTGCCGCCGGTGTCGACGAAGCAGCGCGGGGCCGGCGGGGTGGGACCGGCGAGCTCGAGGACGAGCCACTCGGCCGAGACCGTCGCCCCCCGTAGCGCCGGGACCCCGACCCCGGCGCCGACCGCGGCAGCGGCCACGGCCCGGCTGGCCCGGTCGAGCGTCCGGAGCCCGATCGGGCGGGCCCGTCGCGCCAGGGCGACCTCGACGGGCCGTGTGTCGGGGGGCGGGTGCGCGACCCGACGTCCGACCGGGCGCTGCTGCAGCTGCCAGCGCCGCCGCGCCGCCAGCCCGCCGACCAGTGACGCCGCCAGCAGCCCGCCCACGGTGGCCAGGCCCGGGAGGACGACGGCCGACCCCGTCTCCGTCTCGTCCGTTCCCGCCGGCTCGGCCTCTGCGGGCGTCGGCGCCGCGGCCCCGCCGTGCGGCGCCGTGGTCGTGGCCGGTGCGGTGCTGCTCGGCACCGGCGCCGGTTCTGGTGCTGCAGCCGTCGGGGAGGCGGCCGGTCCGGGCTCCGTCCGGTCGGAGGACGGCGTGACGGGTCCGGGTCCCGCGTCCTCGGGCGCCTCGTCCCCGACCTCGGCCCCCCGTTCACGCGCAGCGGGCGCGTCGGAGGCGGCGCTGTCGTCCGGCGCCCCCGGCACCCGCAGGACCAGTCCGGCCGGGAGCTCGTCCGGGTCGCTCAGCTGGTCGCGGTTGGCGCGGTACAGCTCGCGCCACCGGTCGGCGTCCCCGAGCACCCGGGCGGCGACCGAGCTGAGGGTGTCCCCGACCCGCACCCGGACGCCGGGTGCGGCGGGCGAGGAGCCGGCCCCGGCTGCGTCCTCAGCCTCCGGGACCAGGAGCCTCCAGCCGACCCGGAGGCGGTCGGGGCCGCCGGTGAGGAGGTCCGGGTTGGCCGCGGCGATCCGGCGCCACTCCTGGCCGCGGCCGTAGTACTGCTCGGCCAGGGACCACAGGTCGTCGCCGGCCTCGACGACGTGCACCCGCTCGCGCTGCCCGTGGGGAGCGGTGAGGGGGACCGGTGCCGCTGCCGGGGCCGGGGTCGCAGGACGCGAAGGGCTCTCGGCCCGGGGACTGGGAGGGGTCGAGGCGCGGGCGTCCGGACCGGTGGTGTCACGGTCGGCCGGGACCGGCCGCGAGACGGCACTGCGGGCACCGGCCGCGGCGCGGTCCGTCTCGGGCACCGTCCTCGCCGACGCAGCCTGGGGCGCCGTCGGCCCCGGCGCCAGCTGCGCGGCGCCGCCGATCGCCACGACCGTGAGCATCAGCCCAGCAGCCCACTGCTGCACCCCGCCGAGCCCGGGCAGCACCAGGGCGCGCTGTCGGTGGCCCAGCAGGTTGACGAGCTCGACGAGGAGGCTGAGCGTGAAGACGACCCAGGCCACCCAGCCGACGAGGGCGAGCAGCCGGGCGAGCACGGTGCCGTCGTCGGGCCGCAGAAGGAGCCCCCAGAGCGCGCGCACGTCGGCCGTCTCCGGCAGCGGGTCGCCGCCCAGGACGACCAGCGCTGCCGGCACCCCCGCGACGAGCCCCACGAGCAGGGCGAGGGACGCCAGGCCCCTGCACCGGCGCACCAGGCGCTCGCTCATGCCCCACCCCTCCTGCCGCTGGTCCGAGCTCCACCCTGGCCGACCGCGGGGCTCCGCGGTGGACGAGAGGTGTTGTCCGTCCTGGTCAGGTGTTGTCGGCTGCCTCCGGGCTCGGGCCGCGCCGCTCATCCGAGGACGATCTGGAGGAGGGCCGCCGTGAGGAGGATGAGCCCGAAGGCCATCGCGGGCAGCGTCATGTAGATGGTCATGCCCTCGGCGTCCGCGCTCGCCCGGATCTGCTCGGCGGTCAGGTGCGCGTCGCGCAGCTCGCGGACCCGTGCCCGGAGCGTGCCCGAGAGGGCCGCGCCCGTCTCGTCGAGCTGCATGACGTCGGCGACGTCGGCGAGCTCGGGCAGGTCGAGGGCCTCGGCGAGGCGGCGCAGCTCGGCGTACGGGCTCTGCTGCTCGAGGGTGGCCCGCTCCAGGGCCGTCCGGATCTGCACGAAGAGCGGCACCTGGCTGAGCGCGGCCGCGCGGGCGAGCGCCTGCGGGGCGGAGGCGTTGGCCAGGCGCTCGAGGGTCACGAGGTCCACGTAGACGAGCAGGGCCTCGAGCGCCGAGGTGCGGGTGCCGGCGGCGGAGCGCAGCAGGAGCAGGTCCGGGACGAAGAACCCGAGCAGGCCACCGAGCACCGCGGCGAGCGCGGGGACGAACGACACGTGCCCGACGAGCACGTAGCCGAGGGCCGAACCCAGGAGCGCCGGCAGCACCGCCCCGATCACGGCCATCACGAGCTTGTCGGCGTAGAACTCGGCGAGCGACTTGTCCTGCAGCCGGAGCGCACGCCGTTGTCGACCGGTGGGGCCGACCGGGGCGTGGCGCTGCAGGGCCGCTCCCCACTGCTCGGACCTGCTCCCGGGACGGGCGGTCTCCTCCACGGCCTCCAGGGCGTCGTCGGCGCCCCCGACCCGTTCGAGAGCGGCCCGCAGCCCGGGGGTCGAGCGGCGCAGCCCGGCCACCACCGACACGAGCCCGGCCGCGACCAGCACGCCGGCGAGGAGGGCCCAGCCCGGCGTCACGAACGGCCCCCGACCAGGATCCGGGGGCGCTCGGGCTGGCGCGCCTTGCGGCGCATCAGCAGCAGCGACCCCAGGTAGACCGTGACCAGCACCGCGAGCACCACCTGACCCACCGGCGTGCGGTAGCCCGCGAAGAACTCGGGCCGCAGCAGGAACAGGCCGCCGAGGGTGACCAGGGTGATCACGGTGACCTGGCGCACCACGACGTACGGCTTGGAGCGCTCGACCTCGATCACGCGACGCGCCCGCAGCTGCGCCTGGACGGACTCGGCCAGCGCGTGCAGCGTGGTCGACGCGCCCGCGGCCCCGCGCCCGGCCGCGAGCATCAGCGCGGCGACCACGGCGTCGGTGTCGGGGGAGTCGAGCGCGTCGGCGAAGCGCTGCAGCGCACGACGGGTCTCCCAGCGGCTGTTGAGGCGGAGCACGAGGACCTCGACCTCGTCGGCGATCGCGGCCGGCGCCGTCCTGCGGGACACCCGGATCGCGTCGGTCACCGAGCGTCCCGTGGCGAGCGTCGAGGCCAGCGTCCTGACCCACCGGTCCATGGCCTCGAGCAGCGCGACGTCGCGCGGGCGGGGCGCCCGGAGCAGGTAGGGCAGTCCGAGCACCAGTCCCGGCAGCACGATGACGGCGGCCACCCAGCCGCTGAGCGCGGCGAGGACGAACCCGCCCGCCAGGCTCCCGACCACGACCAGGTCGCGCCGCCGACCGGCACGACCCGGCGGACGTCGGGTCAGCCGCGCCCACCGGGTCCCCCACGAGGACGGGCGTTCGGCCCGTTCAGCCACCGTCCGGCGCCGCAGCCCGGCGACCAGGGCCACGAGGCCGGACGAGACGAGCAGCCCGGCCAGGACGGCCACGAGCGCGTTCACCGCCTCACCGCGCGCCCGTGACCCGGTGCGACCGCAGCTCGCGGCGGAACGGGGCCAGCTCCGCGGCGAAGCCGGCCTCGGGGAAGAAGCCGGGCGGCTGGCCCGCGCTGCCCTCGGCGCTGTAGGTGAGGTGCGTGACGGGCCGGTCGTTCTCGATCGCCCCCACGACCTGGCGGATCTCGGAGACGAAGCGTCGCCGGTCCCCGCCGCGCCAGGTGTCGTCGACGAGCCGGACGTGCACGAAGAGGTGGATGTTGTGCGCGATCTGGCGGTACGCCTCCGCCACCGTCAGCACGCCGCCCTGCGCCACCCGGGACGCGAGGCGGTCGACCGTCGAGGCGGCCGAGTGCGAGTGGGTCGTCGACAGGGTGCCGGTGCCCGCCTGCATGGCCTCGAACATCGACGCCGCCTCGCTGCCGCGGACCTCGCCGACGACGAGGCGGGACAGGTTCTGCCGCAGCGCCTCGGGCATGAGGTCGGCGATCGTGAACTCCCCGACGGCCCGGCCGCCGGTCGACTCGCCGTGACCCACCCGGGCCTGCAGCGCGAGGATGTTCTGCCGCCCGGGCTGCAGGTGGGTCATCAGCTCGTAGTCGGTCTCGAGGGTCCCGAAGCGCTCGTCGGCGGGGATCGCGTCGATCAGCGCGCGCAGCAGCGTCGTCTTGCCGGCGCCCTGGTCGCCGGAGATGACGATCGAGCGGCGCGCGAGGACGGCCGCGTCGAGGAAGGCGGCGACCTCGACCGGCATCAGCCCGCCGTCGGCGAGGTCGGCGAGCGAGACAGCGGTCATCGTGTGCTGCCGGATGACGACGCTGGGCCGGTAGGACAGGCCGAAGCCGATGGCGTGCAGCCGGAACCGCTCGCCGAGGGCGAGCGTCATCGTCGGGTGCAGGTCGTCGAAGGGCCGGGCCGGCTCGGCGTTCTGGCCGAGGAAGCGGATGGCCTCGACGAGCTCGGCGTCGTCGTCGGCGACGGGAGCCATCACCTGGCGCCGTCCGTCCGCGTGCTGCACGACCACCGAGTCCCAGCCGTGGATCTCGATGTTCTCGACGTCGGGCAGCGCGAGCAGCGGCTGGAGCCGCCCGTAGCCGAAGACCGCGTCCTCGACCGCCTCCACGTAGGCCTGCTCCTGCGCCGGCGACCACAGCGCAGCGCCCTCGCGGTGCAGCGTACGGACGTGCTCGGCGACCACGCGGCGGATCACCGAGCGACCGAGGAGCAGGCGGTCGTCGCCGACGATGGCGCTCCCGGTCGCGCGGAGCTGGTGCTCGCTCTCCCCCGCGATCTCCTCCGAGGCCCGCCGACGGAGCTGGACGACGGTGGGCCAGTCGAGCTCGGTGGTCGGCAGCGGGAGCGTCGCAGACCTCAGCTCGTCACGCCGGAAGGCCCCGTACGACTGGAGCGCGCGCCGGGTGACCGGGCTCGAGGCCGTCTGGACCTCCTCGACCGCGTCGACGAACAGCGGCACCTCGTGCAACGAGGGGACGGCCCCCTCGTCGGCGCGCAGCTCCGACGTCTCCTCGACGCTCACCGGCCGACCGTCTCGCTGGTCCTGGCCATCCGTCCCGCCAGCACCGCGGCCGCGGCCCGCAGGCTCCGGACGAGCGGCGAGGCGTCGAAGCGGCGCGGCCGCGGCGTCCCGTCGGACAGGTGGGCGGCGGCGTGGCGGTCGTCCGCGACGACGGCGTGGACGCCGACGCCCAGGGCCCTGGCGACCTCGCGGCCGCCGTAGGGCTCCCCCTCGCCGACGAGGACCAGCCCGGTGCGTCCGGCGGTGCTGAGGCGTTCGTGCTCGGTCAGGGCGGGAAGGTGGACGCGGGCCGCCATGACCGCGCGCAGGCTCGTGCGCAGCACCAGACCGGTCACCGCGCTGCGTTCGACGAGCGGACCGGGCAGCCCGTGCGGGCCGAGGCGACCGGCGTCGACGATCACGTCGTAACCGACCTCGCCGAGGCGGTCGAACGTGTCGGCCAGGTCGTCCCACACGCCGCCGAAGAGCCCGGCGCTCGCGGCACGGCTGAAGCCGGGCAGGAACAGGTGCCGCTCCCCGTCCTCCCCCGAGACCGGCAGCGTCTGGTCGAGCACCGCCTCACGCAGCGGGCGGCGGTCGCGGTGCGCCTCCGCGACGCGGAGGAGCCCGCGGCCGCCCGCGCTCTGGCCGGCGAGGTAGCCCGCGAGGACCGCCTGGGAGGCGCCGGGGTCGCAGTCGGCCAGCAGCACCGGTCGCGGCCAGGCGAGGGTCAGACCGACGGCGAGCGTCGTGACGCCCGGCGCCCCGGCGGCCGAGGTCAGCAGGAGGATCGCCACGGCTCAGCTCCCCGCGTCGCGCACCAGGGCGATGCGGTCCTGCGCGGCGAGGGACGCGATCGTCGGCGCCTGGCCGGCGTCGACCTCGAGGTCGACGACGGTCGAGGTCCCGTCGGCACCCGGGGTCGAGCCGACGACCCGCCCGGCGTACGTCTTGCCGACCAGGGAGTCGCGGGCCCCGGACCCGTTGGCCGGCGCGGGCAGGGCGACGACCCGGACGGGCGACGACGGGTCCAGCAGCGACACCGGCGCCCGACCGGTGGCGAGGCGCAGGCCGACCACCGAACGCCCGGAGCCGGGCAGGGCGCTGTCGGTGAGGGAGGCCGGCGCGACGAGCGAGCCCACGGGCAGGTCGAACGCGGCCCGACGACCGACCACCGTGGCCTGGTCGGTCGCGCTGACCGTGGGACCGGGGGGCTGGCCGTGCAGCACGACGGTCGTGAGGTCGCCGGCCTCGACGACCTCGCCGCGGTAGACCGTGGAGGCGAGCGCCAGGACGCGCGTCTCGGTGCTGACGCGGGCGTAGACGGCGTACGAGAGCAGGCCGCCGAGGCAGATCGCCACGACCCCGAGCGCGATCCAGCGCGGGTTGCGTCGCCCGGGCAGCCGCGGCGGCACCGGGGTCGCGGGCACCCCGTCCCCCGTCGAGCGGCTGGGTCGTCGGCGGGAGGGCGCGCTGCCGTTGCGCGCCGGCTCGACCTCGAGGCTCACGTGCTCACCGCTCCTGCCCGGTCGGGACGACCGAGGCGGTCGCCGTGCCCGTCCCCGTGACCGCGTCGATCCCGATCGCGGTGAGGAAGATCGTCGGCGCGTCGGCGGAGGTGTCCACGGTGACCACGCCGCCCGCCAGCCGTACGGAGCCGGTCACGCCCGGCTGGCCCGCGAGGTAGGCCTTGGCGGCCAGCACGGCGGCGCCGGCGCCGTCCCGCCCGGCCAGGCGCTGGGTCGCGGCCGCGTTGCCCGCCGCGCGGGCGGCACCGTCGGCCGCGGCCTCGGCCTGGCTGGCCGCGGTGACCTTCTGGCCGCCGTCGATGACGAGCCCGGCCGTGGCCACGAGGGCGGCCAGGACCGCCAGCACGAAGACGCTGACGCTCAGCCCGCGCTCGTCGCCGGCGGTGCGAGGCCGGACAGTGCTCCCCCCGGCGTCGCTCATCGCGCCCGGTAGGTGTCGAGGGCCGCGCTGCCGCGGCCCGTGAGGTGGATCGACCCGGGCACGCCGGGCAGGAAGACGTCGCCGAAGGCCACGTCGCAGGTGACGTCGGAGGTCAGCGTGGCCGGGGTCCCGACCGGCACCGAGAAGGCCGCGGTGGAGACCCGGACCGACGTGGTCGCGCACTCCAGCCCGGCGGTGGTCATCGACTGACGGCCCGCGTCGGCGCCGACGGCCGCGGCCTCGGAGGCGCTCCGGGCGAGCGACGCCGCCCGGGCGGACGACCGCGCCGCCTCGAGCACGGTCGTCCTCGCGAACCACAGCCGCCCACCGGCGACCAGGAGGCCGAGGACCAGGACCAGGGCCGGCGCGAGCAGCGCGACCTCCACGGCGACCGACCCCCGCTCGCTCCGCTCGCCCCGCCGCCCCGCTCGCCCCGTCGTCCGGGCGCGGGCAGCCGGCTCACGGTGCGCTCACCCGTTCGCGCGGCCCGGCCGCGGACTCCTCGACGGTCCCCAGACCCAGGTCGAGCACGAGGGTCGCGTGCGCCGACACCCGGGCGGTCACCCGCTGGGGTCCGCGGTCCACCCGGACGACGACGTCGGTCAGCCCGGCGGCAGCGGCGAGGTCGCGCGCCCGCGCCTCGCCCGCGCCGGCCGTGCCGTGGCTGCCGCGAGCGACGTCGACGGCGGCCGTCGCCGCCCGCTGGGCGACGTTGCGCGCGTGCAGCCACAGGCCCGCCTCGACGATGCCGAGGCTCAGCAGCATGAGCAGCGGGAACACCACGGCCAGCTGGGCCGACGAGCTGAAGCCGCGCTGGTCGGCGGAGCCGGGCCGGCACGGACGACGGCGAGCCACGGCTACTTCGGCAGCTTGGACTTGACGAAGGCGGTGATGACCGTCACGACGATCCCGGCGACGACGACCGCGCCGGCGAGCAGGATCGCGGTCTCGGCCGACTGGCTCAGGCCGCGCTCGTCGCGAGCAGGCCGCGTACGGGTCGAGCTGGGCGCGCGCAGGCCGACCTGCAGCAGCACCAGCACGCCGACGACGAGCGCCGCCAGGTTCTTGGTCTTCATCGCGATCCTTCCGGGCAGGGGAAGGTGGTGACGGTCTCGCGCTCCCCCGCGCCCTACCATCCGCACTCCCCCGAGGCTGACATCGACACGCTATAGGTGCTGACGGAGCGCAGCAGGTCGTTCGTCGATCTTGAGGACGTTCACAGGGTCAGTCTGGTCCGCCGGTGTTGTCCGAGGTGTTGTCCGAGCGGCGGAAGGTGTCGTCCGTCGAGAAAGGGTCCTGAAGCCCGCCCCCGTCCGGGCGAAAGTGGTCACCAACGGAACCCTCCGGAGCGGATAGAGCGCTGCGAGCGACCACTTTCCGGGGCGGTTGGGTGGCGGTTGGGTGCCAAGGGGGAGCCCCGGTCAGCGCGGGGAGGCGCTCGTGCCCAGGGGCTCGGCGTGCTGGAGGTCCAGCGAACCCTCGTGGGCCGGGAAGGTCACCGAACCTGCACGCCCCTCGGCGTAGACCAGCCCGTACGCGTCGACGTACTGGCGGTAGATCTGCACCGAGGTCGAGGTGGCGAGCGCGGTCTCCAACCGACCCTGGTCGCCGATCGCGCTGATGACGTACGGCGGGGCGTACGGGACGCCGTGCAGGACGACGGTGTTGCCCACGCACTTGATGCCGGTCGTGGAGATGACGCGCTGGCCCTGGATCGTCATCGCCTCCGCACCGGCGGACCACAGGGCGTTGACGACGGTCTGGATGTCCTGCTGGTGCACGACGAGCAGGTCGGCGTCGACGCCGTTGGCGGCCACGGACGACGGCGCGTCGTCGAGCGTCACCGTGACCGCCGGGCCGGTGACCGGGGTCAGGCCGGCCTGCTGCTCCTGGCGGTCGAGCTCGGCCGACAGCCCGGAACCGTTCGCCTCGTTCTCCGCGGCGGCCAGGGCGTCGACCTGGGCGCGCAGGTCGGTCACCTGGCGGGTCAGCTCGGTGTTGCGCCGGGACTGGTCGGCCACCAGGCTCACCAGGTCGGTGTTCCGGCCCGGGCGCAGGTCGCTGCCGCGGGCGTTGACCGTGCTGAGGACGACGAGGAACGCCGCGATCGCGCACACCGCCGCCGTGAGCACCCGGGCCGCCGGCGTGCGACCGGCCCGGCGACGGCGCGAGGCCTCGCGGCCGCGCAGCAGGGCGGCCACCACGCGGTCGCCCCACGTCGGCTGCTCGTCGCGCAACACCCTGCTCCTCGCCTCGCCTGGTCGCCGCTGAGGGCACCAGCAACTACGCTAACGGCTCGTAGTCCAGGCGCGGCCCACCCACGGGTCCGCCCGTCGGGCGGCAGCACCCAGGCCTCCCCCGAGCCCGAGGAAGTTGGTCGTGCCCGAGTCCCGCACGCGGAAGTCCGCCGACGAGAAGAAGGTCCGCAAGCAGCGGGCCGACGCCGAGACCAAGAAGAAGGTCAAGGCGCCGACCAGCCGTCGCTGGGTGCCGCCGACCTTCATCACCGTCGGCCTGCTCGGGGTCGCCTGGCTGATCGTCTACTACGTCGCCGGCCAGGACGTGCCGCTGATGAGCGACCTCGGCAACTGGAACATCCTCATCGGCATGGGCGGCATGGCCGCCGCGTTCGGCCTCGCGACCCTCTGGCGCTAGGTCCACCGACGCTGGAGGACGCCGGTCTTACACCGGTGTAGTTCTCCACACTGGGGACAACTCCTGTGGACAACTCTGCTCCGGCGCCGCCCGCGGGCGCCCGGGCGCTGGATCGGCGCATCCTGGCGCTGGCCCTGCCGACCTTCGCGACCCTGGTCTCGGAGCCGCTGCTGCTGCTCGCCGACTCCGCCGTCGTCGGCCACCTGGGCACCGAGCCGCTGGCCGCGCTCGGCCTCTGCTCCAACGTGCTCAACGTCCTCGTCGGGCTGTCGATCTTCCTCGCGTACGGGACCACGGGCACGGTCGCACGCCGGCTCGGGGCCGGTGACCGCCTCGCCGCGCTGAGCGGCGGCATCGACGGCCTCGTCCTCGCCGTGCTCGTCGGCGCGGTGCTCGCCGTCGCCCTCGAGCTGGCGCTGCCCGTCGTCGTCGGCCTCTACGGCGTCGACCCGGCCGTCGAGGCGCTGGCCCTGCGCTACCTCCGCGTCGCCGCGCTCGGCCTGCCCTCGGTGCTCGTCCTCCTCGCCGGGACCGGGGTGCTGCGCGGGCTGCAGGACGCGCGGACCCCGCTCGTGGTCGTCGTCGCCACCAACCTCGTCAACATCGCCCTCAACGTCACGCTCGTCCACGGCGTCGGGCTCGGCATCGCCGGGTCCGCGCTCGGCACCCTGGTCGCCCAGACCGGGGCCGCCGTCGCCGTCGTCGCCGTGGTCGTGCGCCGCAGCCGGGCCGCCGGGCCCGTGGTCGCCGTACGGCCCTCCGGCGTCGCCGCGGTCGCGCGCTCGGGCGGGTGGCTCGTCGTCCGGACCGCGCTGCTGCAGGCCGCGGTCACCACCAACACGGTCGTCGCCGCTGCGCTCGGGGCCACCGCGCTCGCCGCGCACCAGGTCGTCGGCGGGCTCTGGGTGCTGCTCGCCTTCGCCCTCGACGCCGTCGCGATCGCCGGGCAGGCGCTCATCGGGTCGGCGCTCGGCGGCGGGGACGTCGCCCTCGGCCGGGCCCTGACCCGGCGGATGCTCGGCTGGGGCGTGGTGTCCGGGCTGGTCTTCGGCGCCGCGCTCGTGGTGGCGCGACCGGCGTACGTCGGCCTCTTCACCCCCGACCCGGACGTGCAGGAGCTCGTCGGCCGGGTCGTGCTCGTCGTCGCCGCGCAGGCCGCGCTGGCCGGCGTCGTCTACGTCCTCGACGGGGTCCTGATCGGTGCCGGGGACGCCCGCTACCTCGCGCTGGCCGGGCTGGTCTCCCTCGCCCTCTACCTGCCCGTCGCGCTGCTCGTGCGCCACCTCGGGGTCGGGCTGGCCTGGGTCTGGGCCTCGTACGCCGTGTTCATGACCGCGCGGGCCCTCACCCTGGGGTTCCGGGCGCGGGGCGACCGCTGGGTGCGCGTCGGGGCGTGACGGGGAGGGTTCCGGTGCCCGTCGGCGGACTCAGGGGACATGGCGCGGACGGATGCAGGCTGTTCGGCTTCTCACACCCGGTTGCCGGGAAAGGCGAGCCTTGCTTAACTTAGGGGAGGCTCACCTTCGGGCCGCATCGACGACCGGCACCGGCCGCCGAGTCCCACCGGCACACGAGGAGCGCCTGCACCATGGTCGCCAACTTCCTCATCGGCCTGCGCGAGGGTCTCGAGGCCGCGCTCGTCGTCAGCATCCTCATCGCCTACCTGGTCAAGACCGGGCGTCAGCAGCTGCTGCCCCGCATCTGGCTCGGCGTCGGGGTCGCCGTCGTCGCGTCCCTCGCCTTCGGAGCGGTGCTGACCTTCGGGCCGCGCGGGCTCACCTTCACCGCCCAGGAGACGATCGGCGGGTCGCTGTCGATCGTCGCGGTCGCCCTCGTCACCTGGATGATCTTCTGGATGGCGCGCACGGCGCGCTCGATGTCGAGCGGGCTGCGCTCGGCCGTCGACCGGGCCGCCGACGGCACCGCCTGGTCGCTGGCCGTCGTGGCGATGCTGGCCGTCGGGCGCGAGGGCCTGGAGACCGCGATCTTCCTGTGGGCCGCCACCTCGGCCGCCACGAGCACCACCGGCAGCTCGGTCGAACCGCTCCTCGGCGCCGTCTCGGGCCTCGCCCTCGCCGTGGCGCTCGGCTACCTGATCTACCGCGGCGCGATCAAGATCAACCTCAGCCGGTTCTTCTTCTGGACCGGTGTCTTCTTGATCTTCGTGGCCGCGGGCGTCCTCTCCTACGGGGTGCACGACCTGCAGGAGGCCGGGATCCTGCCGGGCGTCCACACGCTGGCCTTCGACGTCTCCGCCGTCGTGCCGCCCACGTCCTGGTACGGCACGGTCCTCAAGGGCGTCTTCAACTTCTCCCCCGCCACCACGGTGCTCGAGGCGGTCGCGTGGACCTGCTACCTCGTCCCCGTGCTGGCGGTGTTCGTCACCAAGGCCCGGCACCGTGCGGCGCCGGCTCGCCCCGTCGCCGCTGCGGCTCCGCAGCCGGTGGCCTCCGGAAGGAACTGACCGTGCTCGTCACGACCCGCCGCCCGCGTGCGGCGCGCCGCCTCGCGCCCTCCGTCCCCCGGGTGCTGGCTGTCGGCGCCCTCCTCGCGCTGCCCGTGCTCAGCGGCTGCACCGACAACGCCCGCTCCGCCGAGGAGGGTGCCGCCGGCGACCCGCGCGCGCTCAGCGTGGCCGCGAGCGACACGGCCTGCAGCGTCTCGAGCACCACGGCGCCGGCGGGCAGGCTCACCTTCACCGTCACCAACAGCGGCTCGGCGGTCAACGAGTTCTACCTGCTGGCCGCCGACGGGATGCGCGTCGTCGGCGAGGTCGAGAACATCGGTCCTGGCATCACCCGCGACCTCGTCCTCACCGCACCGGCCGGCAGCTACGTCACCGTGTGCAAGCCGGGCATGGCCGGCGACGGCATCCGCGCTCCCTTCACCGTGTCCGACTCGGCCGACCCGGGCGCGGCGGGCGGCGAGGACGGTGAGCTCGTCGCCGCGGCCAACGCCAGCTACGCCTCGTACGTGCGCGACCAGACCGACCAGCTGCTGCGCAGGACCGAGCAGTTCGCCACGGCGTACAAGGCCGGCGACGACGCGAAGGCCCGCGCGCTCTACCCCGTCGCGCGCACCCACTGGGAGCGCATCGAGACGGTGGCGGAGTCCTTCGGCGACCTCGACCCCAAGATGGACCTGCGCGAGGCCGACCTGGAGCAGGGCCAGAAGTGGACCGGCTGGCACCGCATCGAGAAGGACCTCTGGCCGCAGCGCGCCCGGGGCTACACCGCGCTCTCGACGTCGGCCCGCGCCACCTACGCCGACGACCTGGTGACGAACACGCGGACGCTCAAGAGCCGCGTCCGCGACATGACCTTCACCGTCGACCAGATCGCCAACGGCTCGCGGGGCCTGCTCGACGAGGTCGCCAAGGGCAAGGTCACCGGCGAGGAGGAGCACTGGTCGCGCACCGACCTCTACGACTTCCAGGCCAACGTCGACGGTGCCCGGGTCGGCTACGAGGGGCTGCGCCCGATCCTCGCCCAGCGCGACCCCGCGCTCGACACCCGTCTGGACACCCGCTTCACCGCGCTGCAGAGGCTGCTCGACGCCCAGCGGTCCGGCGACGGCTTCAAGGCCTACGACGACGTGAGCACGCGCGAGATCAAGGCCCTCGCCGACGCGGTGAACGCGCTGGCCGAGCCGCTGTCCCAGCTCACCGCCACCGTCTCCTGAGAGAGGGAGCACCACCGACCGTGCCCGACCAGACCAGCCCCGACCGCCGGCCCGGCGCCGCCGCGCCCGGCGAGCCGGTCGCGTCCAGGCGCGGCCTGTTCTCCCGGCGCCGCGCGCTCGGCGTGGCCGGGGCCGGGGTCGCGGGCACCGCCGTCGGGCTCGCCGGCGGGGTCGGGATCGCGCGCGCCGCCCCGGGCGAGCAGCCTGCGCCCGCGGCACCGCCGGTCTACCCCTTCTACGGCGACCACCAGGCCGGCATCACCACGCCGGCGCAGGACCGGCTCCACTTCGCCGCCTTCGACGTCACCACGAACGACCGCGCCGAGCTCGTCTCGCTGCTCCAGGACTGGACCGAGGCGGCCGCCCGGATGACCGAGGGCCAGGGCGCCGGGCAGCACGGACCGACCTCGGGGCCGTACGACGCTCCCCCGGACGACACCGGTGAGGCCATCGGGCTGCCGGCGTCGGGCCTGACCCTGACCTTCGGCTTCGGCCCGTCGCTGTTCCGCGAGTCGGGGCGGGACCGTTTCGGGCTCGCCGCCCGCCAGCCGGCCGCGCTCAGGCGGCTCCCGCTCTTCCCCGGCGACAACCTCGACGAGGCCCGTTCCGACGGCGACCTGTGCGTCCAGGCCTGCGCCGACGACCCGCAGGTCGCGGTGCACGCCATCCGCAACCTGTCCCGGATCGCCTTCGGCCGCGCCGCCCTGCGCTGGTCGCAGCTGGGCTTCGGGCGGACGTCGTCCACCTCGACGAGCCAGGCCACGCCCCGGAACCTCTTCGGGTTCAAGGACGGCACCATGAACCTCAAGGCGGAGGACCCCGCCGGCGTCGGCGCGCACGTCTGGGTGCCGGGCGGCGCCGACCCGCGGGCGGCCTGGCTGGCCGGCGGCTCGTACCTCGTCACCCGCCGCATCAGCATGACCATCGAGACCTGGGACCGCCAGCCGCTGAGCGAGCAGGAGCGCGTCGTCGGCCGGACCAAGGCCGAGGGGGCGCCGCTGTCGGGCGGCGGGGAGTTCAGCCAGCCGGACTTCACCATGGCCGGCCGCGGCGACCAGCCGATGATCGCCACCGACGCCCACGTCCGGCTGGCGCACCCCGACAACAACGACGGCGTGCAGCTGCTGCGCCGCGGCTACAACTTCGTGGACGGCAGCACCGGGCTGGGCCGCCTCGACGCCGGGCTGTTCTTCATGGCCTACGTGACCGACCCCCGGACGCACTACATCCCGATGCAGACCAGGCTCAGCCGTTCCGACGGGTTGCAGGAGTACCTGCAGCACACGGGCTCCGCGCTGTTCGCGGTGCCGCCCGGGGCGAAGCCGGGCGAGTTCGTCGGGCAGGCCCTGTTCGCCTGAGCCGGAGGTGCCCGAGGTGCCCGCGCAGGGTGCGGGGTCAGCGGAGCCGGGCGGCCTCCTCGGAGCGCAGGACGACCGTCGGCACGGGCCGCTTGGCGCTGACGCCCTGCCCGTGCGGCACGTGGCGGACGGCCTTGCCCAGCCACGGCGTGAAGTGGTGCACGACCCAGTCGAGGTCGCTCGCCCACCCCTCGCGCGCGGTCCGTCTCGAGGGTGGCTCGTCGATCGGGTCGGACCAGTGCGGGTCGGCGCCGGGCAGCCCGAGCCGCCAGGCCAGGGCCGCCGCGATGCGGGCGTGGCCGAGGGCGCTGTTGTGCAGGCGGTCGGGGCACCACAGCCGCGGGTCGACCGCGACCGGGTAGGCCTCGAAGTCGACGAGCAGCGCGCCGTGGCGCAGGGCCGCGGAGCGGATCAGCCGGTTGAGGCGGAAGACGCGGCCGCGGACGTGGCGCACCAGCGGGTTCACGGCGCCGGGGTCGACCATCGTGAACGTCGCCACCGTGGCGCCGCTCGTCGCCGCGCCCGCGAACAGCGCCTCCAGCCCGGCTTCGAGCGCCGCGAAGTCGCAGCGGGCGGACATGACGTCGTTGACCCCGGCGAACACGGTCAGCAGGTCGGGCCGCAGCGCGAGCGCGTCGGGCAGCTGGGTCGCGCCGATCTCGGCGGCGTGCAGGCCGCGCACGGCGAGGTTCGCGTACTCGAGCGGCTCGTCCTGACCGTCGGCCACGTGCTGCGCCAGCCGGTCGGCCCAGCCGCGGAACCCGCCGTCGTCGTCGAGGTCCATCAGACCCTCGGTGGAGGAGTCACCGATCGCCACGTAACGCCTGAAGCCCGTCACGTCCCGATTCTGGCCCGCCCGCTCCGGCCGTCCGGGGGCCGGGGGCATCGGAGGTGGCCCCCGGCTCCGAACCGGGGCGTCCTAGTCTTCGACCGGAAGGGTGCTGAGGGAGTTGGCGACGAGGCCATGACCAGCCTGACGCGGGACCGCGACTACGCGACGTTCGTCGAGGACGAGCGGACGCTGCTGCAGCGCTGCGCCTACCTGCTCGCCGGGCGCCGCGACGCCGCCGACGAGCTCGTCCAGGCCACCCTCGCCGACCTGTACGCCCGGTGGCGCCACGTGCGCGACCCGCGCCTCGTCGCCCTGCGCCTGCTCTACACGACCGACCTGGGCAGGCTGCCCGCCTCCTCGCCGCGCGCCCGCTTCGAGCTCGTCGACCACCGGCCCGCCCACGAGCCGGTCGACCCCCTCGTCACCCTGCTCGGCCACCTGTCGGCCCGGCAGCGGATGGTCGTCGTCCTCGAGTGGGTGGCGCGCGTGCCGCGGATGGACATGGCCGCGGTCCTCGACTCCTCGGTCGAGACCGTCGCCGACGTCGCGCGCGACGCCCGTACGGCGCTCGTCCGCCAGGCCCCCGAGCTCGCCGACGACGCCGTCCTGGTCGCCCGCCTCGACGCCGCGGTCCCGGCCGAGATGCGCTCGGTGCGCCGCTACGACGACCTGACCCACGGCCAGGAGCTGGTCCGGCGCCGCTGGCTGCGGCGCAGCGGGGTCGTGGCCGCCGCGCTGGTGCTGCTCGTGCTCGTCGCGACCCAGCTCAGGCCGGTGCCGCAGGCCCCGGCGAGCGGCCCGGCGCCGACGGTCCCGGTGGCGGTGCCGACGGTGACGGTCACCCCGAGGCCGACCGCTCCGTGCGACCGGACGCTGCGCACCTGCCAGGCCGCGCTGACCCGGGCCTGGCGGGCGACGGTCTACGAGGTCGTGGAGACCTACCTCGACCCGAGCAGCTCCTACTTCAACGCCTCGAGCTACTACGCCCGTGACGAGACCGACGACCTGTGGACCACCAAGCAGGGCGCGCTGGCCATGGAGGTCTTCAAGGTCGGCGACGGCGGCGGCTCGACCGAGGTCTACGTGCAGATCGCGACGAGCCGCGCGTACGCCCCCCGGTGCGGCGAGGCGACCGGCAACGCGTGCGCCTCGACGCGCTTCCTCGACGGCAACCGCTTCGTGCTCAGCGACGGCCTCGACACCAGCGACGGGCTCGAGGGGCAGTACCGCCCGGACGGGACCGAGGTGATCACCGTCATCGCCCGCAACAGCGGGCCGGGACGTCCACTGACCATCACCCGCGCCCAGGTCGTGGCGATGCTGCAGGACGAGCGCCTGCGGCTGCCGGAGCTCTGAGCCCCGGGGTCAGCGGAGGTCGGCGGGCCAGTCGAGGATGGTCGGGACGACGGCGGCGAGCGCGACGACGAGGACCCCGACGAGCGCCGCGAGCGCCAGGCCCAGCTGGATGATGTCCATGGCGCAAGGCTGCGTCGGCCCGGTGTGGCGCACCTCGGCCCCGGGTGTGCTCCTCCTGTGAGCCGGTGGTGCCCGATCAGGCTCAGGCCGGAGCCGGAGCAGGGTGGCGGCCGAGCGCCGCGGCGACGGCGCCGATCTCCTCCGGGGCGACGCGGCAGCAGCCGCCGACGAGCCGGGCACCGGCCTCGACCCAGCCCGGCACCAGGCCGGCGACGGCGGTCCGGTCCCCGGTCCAGCGTCGCGCGGTCGCGTCCCACCGCTCGCCGGCGTTGGGGTAGACGACGACGGGCTTGCCGCTGGTCGCCGCGGCCAGCGCCACCAGGGCGGGGGTGTCGGCGGGGTCGAGGCAGTTCACCCCGACCGCGACGACCTCGTCGACCTCGGCCGCCATCGCGAAGGCCTCCGCGACCGGCTCGCCGGCCCGGGTCCGGTCGCCGTCGCAGGTCATCGAGAGCCAGCACGGCCTGGGGAGGCCCCGCACCTCGGCGAGCAGCGCCTCGGCCTCGGTCAGGCAGGGGATCGTCTCGAGCGCGAGGACGTCGGGCCCCACGTCGGCCAGCACCTGGATCCCGAACCGGTGCCAGCGCCGCAGCTGCGCCACGCTCAGCCCGTAGTCGCCGCGGTACTCCGAGCCGTCACCCAGCGCGGCACCGTACGGACCGACGCTCGCCGCCACCCACGCGTCGCCGTCGACCTCGTCGGCCGCCCGCCGGGCGATCCGGACGCTGCGGCGCAGCAGCCGGCTGATGTGGAGGCTGTCCTGGCCCACGCTGGCGAAGCCGTGCGAGGACACCTGGTAGGACGCCGTGGTCGCGACCTGGGCGCCGGCGGCGAAGAAGGCGCGGTGCGCGGCGAGGACGGCGTCCGGGTCGTCGGCGAGGACCTGGGCGGACCAGACCGAGGAGGTGAGGTCGCGGCCCTGGGCCTCGAGCTGCGTCGCCAGCCCGCCGTCGAGGACGACCGGGCCGTCGGCCAGGGCCTCGGTGAAGGTGCGCGCCACGCTGCCCAGGGTAGGGCGGGGCGGCCCTGGAATCCGACCTGTCGATGCGCTCGGGACGAGCGTCTCGCGCTCGGCCGGACCCGCGGCGCGCATCGAGCGGACGGATTGCCGGGGAACCACCGCATACCGTGGACGACCCGACGCACCTGGAGGCCCGCACATGACCCCGTACGCCCACCGCATCAGCCGCCGCACCGTCCTCGGCGCCACCGGCCTCGCCGCCGCGGCGGTCGGCGGGCTCGCCGCCTGCGGCGGAGGCCCGGACGCCCCATCGGGTGCAGGTTCGGCGGCGCCGGTCACGGTCAAGACCGGCGACATCACGGTCGGCGGCGGCAAGGTCTTCGCCGACGCCCAGGCCGTGGTGACGCAGCCGACCGCGGGCCAGTTCAAGGCCTTCTCCTCGATCTGCACCCACGCCGGCTGCCCCGTCGCCGACGTGACGGACACCATCAACTGCAACTGCCACGGCAGCAAGTTCTCGATCACCGACGGTTCGGTGGTCAACGGGCCGGCGACCCAGCCCCTCGCCGCTCGCACCGCCACGGTCTCGGGCGACAGCGTCTCGGTCTCCTAGGCGACGATCTCGCCCGGACGCGGACGCCGGTCCCCTCGGGGCCATTGACCACAGGTCCGCGGTGCTGGCGCCCGATCCTGTGACGGTGCCGTTCGGCGACTGCGGCAAGACCCAGGGAGGGCCACGACCGGCGGCTGCGCGGCGTCCGTCCTGGGTCCGTCCTGGGTCCGACGCCGAACGCCTGCGGTACGGGACCTCCCTGTGGCGGATCGCGGCCCGGGAACGCAGAAGAACCGGTCCCGAAGGACCGGTCCTCGTGTCGTGCGCGAGGGGGGACTTGAACCCCCACACCCTTTCGGGCACTGGCACCTGAAGCCAGCGCGTCTGCCATTCCGCCACTCGCGCAGAGGTCGGGCCCGGTGTCTCCACCTGCCTGACCAGCCGGAGAAGATTAGCACGGCGGGACGGGCCGACCGCGCCGGAAAGCGTCGTGCGGACGCTCGGAGCAGCCTGCGGATGCGGGGTCCTGCTGTTCCCACCCCGTAGGGTGGCGCGAGAGAGGAAGGAGGGACATGGGGATCTTCCAGCGCTTCGAGAAGAGCGTCGAGGGGGCCGTCAACGGCGTGTTCGCGCGGGCGTTCAAGGGCGACGTGCAGCCCGTCGAGATCGCCGCGCGGCTGCAGCGCGAGCTCGACGCCGAGGCCAAGCTCATGTCCCGCGACAAGCGGCTCGTGCCCAACGACTTCACCGTCGAGCTCTCCGCCCACGACCACGACAAGCTCGCCCCGTACGCCAGCACGCTGACCCGCGAGCTGGCCGACGAGCTGCGCTCCCACGCCGGCGAGCGCGGCTACGTGTTCAGCGGGCCGATCCGGATCGACCTCGCCCTCGACGAGCGGCTGCCGACCGGACGCTTCACCGTCTCCTCCGAGGCCGTCGCCGGTGTCGAGGTCCCCGACGCACCGCCCGTACGGCCCTCCCGCTCTCCGCAGCCCGACCCCCGCCCGGTCGACCCGTCCGCCGACGCGCAGCGCCGCCCGGTCCCGCCGGCGCCGGCGGCGACGCGTCGCGGCGGCTCCCTCGTGCTCGAGGTCAACGGCATGCGCCACCCGTTGCAGGCCCCCGGTCTGGTGATCGGGCGCGGCACGGAGGCCGACCTGCGGATCAACGACCCCGGGATCTCGCGTCGCCACGCCGAGATCCGTGTCGACGTCGACGGCCCGGGCACCCTCGACATCGTCGACCTCGGCTCGACCAACGGCATCACCGTCGACGGGCACAAGGTCCGTCACGCGACGCTCGGCGAGGGCTCGCGGATCGAGATCGGGACCACGCGGATGCTCGTCCACGACCCGTCCGCCCGCTGAGGCGGTGCCGTGTCGGAGATCGCCGTCACCGTCGTCAAGGTGCTGTTCCTGGCCCTGCTCTGGCTCTTCATCCTCTCCGCCGTCTCGGTCGTGCGCAGCGACCTCTTCGGCCGGGCCGTGGCGACCGACGACGGACCGCAGGCGCTGGAGGTGCCGCGCCCGCCCGCCCGCAAGGTGCGCCGGCAGCGGGGCGCGCCCCGGGCGCTGACCATCACCCAGGGTCCGCAGGCCGGCGAGTCCGGGACGTTCGTCGACCACGTGATCCTGGTGGGCCGCGGGGCCGACTGCCAGCTCGCGCTCGACGACGACTACGTCTCCACCCGGCACGCCCGCGTGGTCGACGGCCCGGACGGCCTCTACGTCGAGGACCTCGGCTCCACCAACGGCACCTACGTCAACAACCAGCGCATCACGAGCCCCACCGCCATCGGGTTCGCCGACGTCGTCCGCATCGGGCGGACCATCCTGCGGCTCGAGCCATGACCCTCGTCCTGCGGGTGGTCAGCCACTCCGAGACCGGTCTGGTGCGCAAGAACAACCAGGACTCGGGGTACGCGAGCCCGCACCTGCTCATCGTCGCCGACGGGATGGGCGGTGCGGCCGCCGGGGACCTCGCCTCCGCCGTCGCCGTGGACACCCTGATGCGGGTCGACGAGTCGACGCAGGGCCCGGCGATGCTCGAGGTGATGTCCAACGCGGTCGAGGACGCCAACGACCGCATCGCCGACCTCATCGCCGACGACGTCTCCCTCGACGGCATGGGCACGACGGTGACCGCGGCCATGTTCGACGGCGCCGAGCTGGGCCTGGTGCACATCGGCGACAGCCGCGCCTACCTGCTGCGCGACGGCGCCCTGCGACGTCTGACCCACGACCACAGCTGGGTGCAGTCGCTGGTCGACGAGGGCCGCATCAGCGAGGCCGAGGCCGCCGTGCACCCGCACCGTTCGCTGCTGCTGCGCGTCCTCAACGGCCAGCCCGGCGCGGACGCCGAGATCGCCCTGCTCGCCGTGGCCGCCGGGGACCGGCTGATGTTCTGCAGCGACGGGCTCTGCGGCCTGGTGGACGACCCCGAGATCGCCGAGCTGCTCGCGCTGGCCGACCGCGACGAGGCGCTGGCCGCCCTGGTCGGTGCCGCCCGTGCCGAGGGCGGGGTCGACAACATCACGGTCCTCGTGGCCGACGTCGTGGAGACCGCCACGGGCCTGGTCGGTGACGACGCCGACGCGGCCCACACCCCCGCGCACGCGTCGTCCTCCACCGTCCTCGGCGCCGCCGCGGAGCGCCCGGTGCCCCCGGGCCGGCTCGTCGAGGAGCACGAGGACACTGTCATCACCCGGACGGGGGCCGTCCCGGTCCCCGGCGGCGTCCCTGGCGCGGCCGCGTCGGAGCCTGCCGAGGACGGGGCGGAGGACGCGGGCGCCGACCCCGGCACGACTCGTCCGGGCAGCGCGCCCGCGGCCGACGAGTCGCGCTACGACCCCCTGCCGCCCGCCGGCCGGCGCTGGGCCCGCCCCGTCGTCACCGCCGTGCTCGTGCTCGCGGTCGTGGCCGCCGGCCTCGGGGCGGCGTACGCGTGGACGCGCAGCCAGTACTACGTCGGGACCGCCGGCAGCCAGGTCGCCATCTACCGCGGGGTCTCCGAGCAGCTGCCCGGCCTGCCGCTGTCGGCGCTGTACGAGGTGCAGGACCTCGAGGTGTCCACGCTGCCGGTCTACTACCAGGAGCGGGTGCGCGCCTCCATCGACGTGCCGAGCCTGGCCGCCGCCCGCGAGACGGTCACCGAGCTGCGCGACGCGGTGACGCGCTGCGGGCGCGACCAGCCGTCGGCGCCCGCGAACCCCTCGCCGAGCGCGGGCGGTCCGCCGAGCGCCAGCGGCAGCGCCGTCTCCGCGGCCCCGAGCGCCACGGCGAGCACCGGGCCGACCTGCTGATGTCCGCCGCCACCACCGGTCCTGCGGGACCCCTGACCGTCCTGCCCCGCCGCCGTCGGGGCGTCGAGCTGGCGCTGCTGACGTTCGCGCTCGTGCTCGGGCTCGGTGCGTACGCCCAGGTCGACCTGAACGTGACGGGTGCGCTCGGGTCGCGGTTCGGGACGGTCGCGGTGGGTTCGGCGGTCGCCGTGCTGCTCGCGCACCTCGCCGTGCGCTGGCGGCTGCCGTACGCCGACCCGCTGCTGCTGCCCTGCGTGGTCGTGCTGAACTCGCTCGGGCTGGCGATGATCCACCGCATCGACCTGATCAGCGACCCCGTCGCCCACGGGGCGCGCCAGCAGATCATCTGGACCGGGCTCGGCGTCGCCCTCTTCATCGGGGTCGCGGTGCTCCTGCGCGACCACCGCCGGCTGCAGCGCTACCCGTACACGATCGGCCTGGTCGGCGTCGCGCTGCTCCTGCTGCCGCTGGTGCCGGGCATCGGCACGGCCAAGTTCGGCGCGCAGATCTGGATCCAGGTCGGGCCCTACAGCTTCCAGCCCGCCGAGGCGGCCAAGGTGCTGCTGGCGATCGCCTTCGCCTCGTACATGGTCGAGAAGCGCGACGTCCTCGCCCTGGCCGGCTACCGGGTGCTCGGCCTCGACCTGCCCCGCGCCCGTGACCTGGGGCCGATCCTCACGATCTGGCTGCTGAGCCTGGCGATCCTGGTCCTGCAGCGTGACCTCGGAACCTCGCTGCTCTTCTTCGGGTTGTTCGTGATGATGCTCTACGTCGCGACCGAGCGCGCCGGCTGGCCGGTGCTGGGCGTGCTCCTCTTCGCCGCAGGAGCGTGGTTCGGCTACCTGAACTTCGGCCACGTGCGCGTCCGCGTCGGGGCCTGGCTGCACCCGTTCAGCGACTTCGACGCCTACTACCAGGTGATCAGCGCGCAGTTCGGGCTCGCGTACGGCGGCCTGCTCGGCACCGGTCTCGGGCTCGGCCGGCCGGGTCTCACCCCGCTCGCGCGCAGCGACTTCATCGCCGCGGCCGTCGGCGAGGAGCTGGGGATGGCCGGGCTGATGGCGCTGATCATGGTCTACGGGCTGGTCGTCGCCCGCGGGCTGCGGACCGCGCTGCAGTGCCGCGAGCCCTTCGGCAAGCTGCTGGCCGCAGGTCTGGCCTTCGCCTTCGCCCTGCAGGTCTTCGCCATCATCGGCGGCGTCACCCGGCTCCTGCCGCTGACCGGGCTGACGACGCCCTTCATGTCCCAGGGCGGCTCGTCGATGATCTGCAACTGGATCATCGTCGGCCTGCTGATGGTCGTCTCCCACCAGGTCCGGCGCCCGGTCGCCACCGCCGCGACCCGGCCGGACCTCGAGACGACCCAGGTGGTGCGGGTCGCGTGAACGGCCCGATCCGTCGCGTCGCGGTCGTCACGATGCTGATGTTCGCCCTGCTGCTGGCCAACGGCACCTACATCGTGCTGTTCCGGCAGGGCCCGCTCGACGCCATGCCGCAGAACCGCCGGGCCCGCGACGCCGAGTTCGCGCAGAACCGCGGCTCGATCCTCGCCACCGGCAAGCTCGAGATCGCCACGACGGTCCCCTCCAAGGACCGCTTCGACTACCAGCGCAACTACCCCGCGGGCAGCCTCTACGCCCCCGTCACCGGCTACTTCTCCTACGACCACGGCAGCACCGGCCTGGAGAACACGTACAACAGCCAGCTGGCGGGCACGGCGGACTCGCTGCTCGTACGCCGGATGATCGACCTCGCCACGAACCGCACCCCGCAGGGCGCCAGCGTCCAGACGACGATCGTGCCCAAGGTCCAGGAAGCCGCGGCGATGGCGCTCGGGCGGCAGAAGGGCGCGGTCGTCGCCCTGAACCCCAAGACCGGCGCCGTGCTCGCCCTGGTCACGAGCCCCGGCTACGACCCCAACACCGTCGCGAGCCACGAGGTCGACAAGGCCGACAGGGCGTACGACGCGCTGGCCGCCGAGAGCGACCGGCCGCTCAGCAACCGCGCGGCCCGCGAGATCTACCCGCCGGGCTCGACCTTCAAGCTCGTCACCGCGGCGGCCGCGCTCGCCGACGGCAAGTCGCCGGGGTCGAAGGTCAAGGCGCCCGACCGGCTGCGGCTGCCGGGCACCAGCACCTACCTGCCGAACTCGACGAACTGCGGCGGCACCACGGTCACCATCGAGCAGGCGCTGAAGGTGTCCTGCAACACCGCCTTCGCCAACCTCGGCCTCGAGGTGGGCGAGGACCGGCTGCGCGAGCAGGCCCAGCTCTTCGGCTTCGACGCGCGCCACCTCACCGACCTGGGCGGCGTGGCCAGCCAGTTCCCCGACAGCCTCGACGACGCCCAGCTCGCGCTGAGCTCCATCGGCCAGTACGACGTGGCCGCCAGCCCGTTGCAGATGGCCATGGTGTCCTCCGCCATCGCCAACGACGGCGTCCTCATGGACCCCTACGTCGTCAGCGCGGTCCAGGCGCCCGACCTCACCCCCGTCGAGACCCGCAAGCCGCGCGTGCTCTCGACGGCGATGACGCCGGGCAACGCCGAGGCGCTGCAGCAGATGATGGGCGTCGTCGTCAGCGAGGGCACCGGCTCGAACGCCCGGATCCCGGGGGTCGAGGTCGGCGGCAAGACCGGCACGGCGCAGTCCGACCCCAAGCGGAAGCCGTTCGCCTGGTTCACCTCGTTCGCACCGCTCGCCGACCCGCAGATCGCCGTCGCGGTGGTCGTCGAGGACGCCGACATCCCGCGCAACGACATCGCGGGGGGCCGCCTGGCCGCTCCCATCGCCCGCGCCGTGATGCAGGCGGGCCTGTCACGATGAGGGTCCGGGGAGCGCAGCCGGTCCCGACGTCACGGCGTCCGGACGGCGGGCGCGACGCGGGCGGGACGGCAAGGTCCGGGGACGGGCCGCAGAAGGGGACGAGACGATGACGGAGACGGTCGGAGGCCGCTACGAGCTGGGTGACCCGCTCGGGCGCGGCGGCATGGCGGAGGTCCGCCGTGCCGTCGACCTGCGCCTCGGCCGGTCGGTCGCGGTCAAGCAGCTGCGACCCGACCTGGCGACCGACCCCACCTTCCAGGCCCGCTTCCGCCGCGAGGCGCAGAGCGCGGCCGGGCTGAACCACCCGACGATCGTCGCGGTCTACGACACCGGGGAGGAGCCGGACCCGCGCACCGGCGTCTCCATCCCGTACATCGTCATGGAGCTCGTCGAGGGCCCCACGCTGCGCGACGTGCTGCGCGACGGCCGCAAGATCCTCCCCGAGCGGGCGCTCGAGCTCACGACCGGCGTCCTGGACGCCCTCGGCTACAGCCACCGGGCGGGGATCATCCACCGCGACATCAAGCCCGCCAACGTCATGCTGACGACCAACGGGACCGTCAAGGTCATGGACTTCGGCATCGCGCGGGCGGTCGCCGACACCAGCGCCACGATGACCCAGACCGCCGCCGTCATCGGCACCGCGCAGTACCTCTCCCCCGAGCAGGCCCGCGGCGAGACCGTCGACGCCCGCAGCGACCTCTACTCCACCGGCTGCCTGCTCTACGAGCTGCTGACCGGCCGCCCGCCCTTCACCGGCGACTCCCCGGTGAGCGTCGCCTACCAGCACGTGCGCGAGGCGCCCGTGCCGCCGAGCCAGATCGACCCCGAGATCAGCCCCGAGATCGACGCGGTCGTGCTCAAGTCGCTGGCCAAGGACGCCGGCGACCGCTACCAGTCGGCCAGGGAGATGAAGGCCGACATCAACCGCGTCCTCGCCGGACAGCAGACGACGGCCGTCGTGCCGCGCGTCGCGCCCGTCGCGGTGGCGGACACCCCGACCCGCGTGGTCGCGCCGGTGCCGGCCACGGTGTCGGTCACCACGGTCGAGGAGGACGAGCCCGAGGAGGAGCCCCGGCGCCGCACCGGCACGGTCGTGCTGCTGAGCCTGCTCGCCCTCGTGCTCGTCGCCGGCGCGATCTTCGCCGTCTTCCGCCTCACCACGCCCTCCGTGCAGGACGTCGCCGTGCCTGACGTGCGGACCTTCACCGAGTCGCAGGCGCGCAGCCTCGTCGAGGGCGCCGGCCTGCGCCTGCGCGTGGAGCACACCAACGGCGAGGAGGCGACGAAGGGCACCGTCGTCGCCCAGGACCCGGCCGGCAAGACCGCGGCACCGTCCGGCAGCACCGTGACGGTCACCGTCAACGACGGCCCGGAGTCCGCGAAGATCCCGACGGGCCTCGTGGGCAAGGACGTCGACGACGTCAAGAAGAAGCTCGACGACGCCGGCTTCACCAACGTGAGCACGAGTGCCGCGACGAGCGAGGAGGCCAGTGCCAAGGAGGGCGAGGTGCTGAGCGTCTCGCCGGACGAGGGGACCAGCAGCCCGCTCGCCGCACGCGTGAGCGTCACCTACGCCACCGGCAAGTCCACGGTCCCCGACGTGCGGGGCTCGACGCGCTCCGGCGCCGAGACCACGCTCCGCGACGCCGGCTTCACCAAGTTCTCCGTGTCCAGCCAGGTGAGCAGCCAGCCGGAGGGCACCGTGGTGTCGCAGCGGCCCGACGGCGGGAGCGAGAGCGCCCGCAGCACGACGATCAAGCTGGTGCTCGCCGCAGCCGCACCCTCCACCCCGCCGCCGGTCACGCCCAGCGAGACCCCGAGCGCGAGCCCCTCCCCCTCGGCCACGCCGACCGGCGCGGGCGACGGGGCCGGCAACGGCAACGGCAACGGCGGTGGCAACGGGAACGGCAACGGGAACGGGAACGGAACGGCAACGGGAAGGGGAACGGCGGCGGGCAGGGCAACGGCGCACCGGCCCGCGGAGGGCGCGCCGCGGACGGCTGAGCACCGGCGATCCTGGTCGATCCGGGTCGACCCTGGATTAGAACGGGTGACCGATTCCGGTGCTAGCCTCGGTGCATGTACGCCGAAGCATCGCTGTTCGACCCCGGTCTGGACGACGAGCCCACCGGCTCCACCGGGGACCGGCCGCCGGGCGGTGTCATGGTCGACCCGGCCCTCGGGGGCCTGGTCCGGCACCGTCTCGCCCGCGGTGCCTGGATCGACCTGCTTCCCGACTGGGTGACCGGCGGCGACCTGTTCGACCGGCTGCTGGCCGACGTGCCCTGGCAGGCGGAGCACCGGCCCATGTACGACCGCGTGGTGGCCGTCCCCCGGCTGCTTCGCCACTACGGCGAGGGCGAGCGACTGCCGCACCCGGCGCTGGAGACGGTGCGCGACGCGCTGAACGCGCGCTACGAGCCCGAGCTCGGCGAACCGCTGGTGAGCGCCGGCCTCTGCCTCTACCGCGACGGCGCCGACTCCGTCGCCTGGCACGGTGACACCATCGGCCGCGGACGCACGACGGACACCGTGGTGGCGATCGTCTCGCTGGGCTCGCCGCGGGAGTTCCTGCTCCGACCCCGCGGCGGTGGCGCCGTGGCCCGCGCGATCGCCGGGGCCGACCTCGCCGAGACCCGCCCCGCGCGGGCGGCCGACGTCGGCGCGACCGGCCCCGCAGCACCGGTCCGCCCGGCCGGGCGGGCGGTCGCTCCGCCCGTCCGGGGCGCGAGCGGCACCGGGACGATCCGGCACACGCTCCACCACGGCGACCTCGTCGTCATGGGCGGCTCCTGCCAGCGGACGTGGGAGCACGCCGTGCCGAAGACCTCGCACCCGGTCGGCCCGCGCGTGAGCATCCAGTTCCGCACCCGCGGCGTCAGCTGAGCCCGACCCACGCGGTGCCGGTCGGCCGGCCCTGCGGCCCGCTCCGGTCGCGACCGGAGCGACCGGAGCGACCGGAGCGACCGGTTCAGCCGGCACCGGCCAGCAGCTCGGGGTGGCGGGCGAGCACGCGGACGGCCCGGGAGCACCGGTTGCGCACGGCAGCCGGGGAGAGCCCGTGCCGCCGGGCGGCTGCGTCCCCGCTCAGCCCCTCGGCGTACACGCTGCTCAGCAGCTCGCGGGTGCCGGGGTCGACGAGGTGGTGCTCGCGCGCCACCCGCAGCACCTCGGCCGCCGACGGTCCCGGGGCGGAGGCGGGCGGGGACCCCACGAGGTGACCGGGACGCCGGTCGGCGGCGAGGACCACGAGGTGGGGCGGCACGGCCACGTCCAGCCGGGGTCGCCGGTCGCGCTGCACGGCCTTGAGCGTGTCGAGGGCGAGGTTCGCGGCCACCGAGGCGCGGCGGCGGCGGACGGGGTAGGCGACGACCTCGCACCACAGCGCGGTCACGTAGTCGTCGACCTCCGCCGTCCGGTCGAGCGCGGCCATCCGCACCATCTTGGGCAGCAGCGCCTGCAGCACCACCCGCGCCGCGAGCGCATCGCCCGCGACGGCCTCCTCGAGCAGGGCGAGCAGCACGGCGTCGGGGTCCCCGGCGACCCGGGCGAGCACCTCGGCCGGACCAGAGCACCCCCGCAACCCGGCGTGCCTGGCCGCCCACCCCGCGCAGGCCGCGCGCGCCGCTCGGTCGTCCTGCAGGTCGAGCCACTCGCGGTCGAGCTGCCGCAGCACGGGCGATCGGGCTCGCTTGCCTGCACGGGCACCCGCGCCCAGGCCCGGCCCCTCGTCCGTCCGCACCGCCACCGTCGACTCCCCCGCTCGCACGCCCGCTCGCCGCCGAGGACCACTCTGCCCGGCGGGTGTTGTCCTCGGTGTTGTCCGAGCCGGCGAGGGTGTCGTCCGTTCACGGAGCCCTGCGTGCTTGGCTCACGCACAGGCCCGCGCCGCTATCGTGACGGCCGTGAGCCGGCAGCGCTTCCCCCAGGCGGTGGGCGTCGTCGTCGCCGTCTACCTGGTGGCGATGGCGGCCGTCTTCGCGCTGCTCTCCGCGCAGAACGCCCAGTTCGTGAGGACCGCGAGCCAGACGCAGGGCAGCGTCGTCGCCCTCGTCGTGCGGGCGCCGCTCGGGGCCCGGGAGTCGCGGACCGAGGCCCGCGCCCCCAGCCTGGCGCCCAAGGTCAGCTACGTCGTCGACGGCCGCACCTACGAGTACGTCGCCGCCCACGGCCGCGACCGGCAGCGGCTCCAGGTCGGCGACACCGTCACCGTGCTCTACGACCCCGCGGACCCCGCGACCGCCCGGCTGCGGGGCGAGGGCCGCGACTCCGGGCCGCTGCTGAGCATCGGCTTCGCCCTCGCGGCCGTGCTGCTCGTCGGCCTGATCGTCCGTCTCAGACGCCGTCGCAGCGGGGGGCGCCACGGCTCCGACGCGCCGCGCGAGAGGCGACCCGCAGCCGCGGCCGTGGCAGACTGACCTCGCCCTCGGGCGGTGCGGACGCACTCGTGTGCGGGCTCAGCACCCACACCCACGACGAACGGCGACCACCCGAGGAGGCCGGCATGACGGCGCCCGTGCGCGAGAGCACCGACTTCGAGCCGGTCTACCACCGCTACGGCCCCCACCGCGCCGGGCTGCCGCCGCTCGCGCCGTACTTCCGCGAGCTGTGGCACCGCCGGGGCTTCGCCTCGGAGATGAGCCGCGCCACGATGCGCGGGGAGAAGACGTCGACGGTCTTCGGGCAGGCGTGGCTGGTCATCAACCCGCTGCTGCTGGCCGGGGTCTACTACCTCCTCATCACCATCCTGCGAGGTGGCCACGACCCCAGGGCGTTCGTGCACCTGACGCTGGCGCTGTTCGCGTTCAACCTGGTCTCGAGCTCGATCAACAGCGGCACCAAGTCGGTGGTGTCCTCGGGCAAGCTGCTCATCAACACCGCCTTCCCGCGGCTGCTCATCCCGCTCTCGGCCGTCCGGACCGCGTTCTTCCGGTTTCTGCCGACCGTGCCGGTCTACCTCGTCTTCCACCTCATCTTCCTGACCGACGTGTGGTCGCCGACGATGTTCCTGTCGTTGTACTTCCTCGGCGCGATCGTCGTCTTCGGCGCGGGTCTCGCGGCGTTCTTCGCGACCGTGCAGGTCTACTTCCGCGACACCTCGAGCTTCCTGCCCTACTTCATCCGCATCTGGATGTACCTGTCCCCGGTCCTCTGGCTGCCGGAGAACGTCGCGCACTTCAGCAAGACCCTCCTGACCCTCATCCGGCTCAACCCGATGTACTCCATGGTCGGCGGCTACACCCAGGCGCTGCAGGAGCAGAAGGTGCCCGACGCCACGCTCTTCCTGAGCTCGGGCCTCTGGGCGCTGGCGGCCGTGGTCGTGGGGTTCCTCTTCTTCATCTCCCGGGAGCGTGATTTTGCTGTCCGTCTCACCTGAGGTCGACGCCCAGAGCGAGCGTTCCCCGTACGCCGTCCGGGTCGAGGACCTCTCCATCACCTACCGCACGACGTTCGAGAAGCGGCCGACGCTGAAGCAGGCGATCGTCCGGCTCGGTCGCGGGCAGCGCTCCGTCAAGGAGGTCCAGGCCCTGACCAACGTCTCCTTCGACGTCAAGGTCGGCACCTCGATGGGCATCATCGGCTCCAACGGCGCCGGCAAGTCGACCCTGATGCGCGCCATGGCCGGGATCCTGCCGCCGACCAGCGGCAACGTCGAGGTCTGGGGCAAGGCCAGCACCCTGCTCGCGCTCGGCGTCGGCTTCAACAAGTCCCTGTCCGGCCGGGAGAACATCATCCTCGGCGGCCTGGCGTCCGGGCTCTCCCGCAAGGAGGTCGAGGAGCGGGCCGACGAGGTCGCGGAGTGGACCGAGCTCGGCGACTTCATCGACATGCCGATGAACACCTACAGCTCGGGCATGGGCGCGCGCGTCGGCTTCTCGGTCGCTGTCCACATGAAGCCGGACATCCTCATGATCGACGAGGCCCTCTCGACCGGTGACGCGCACTTCCGCGAGAAGGCCAACGCCAAGATGGCCGAGCTCCGCGAGAGCGCCCGGGCGATGTTCCTCGTCAGCCACGGCCTCGGCAGCATCGGCGAGATGTGCAACGAGTGCATCTGGCTCGACAAGGGCCGGCTGATGATGCGCGGCACGCCGGACGAGGTCATCGAGGCGTACATGAAGCATGTCAAGGTCAAGAAGTCGGCGACCACGACCGAAGACATCTAGGACCCCGCTCCGCCACTTCCCCTCGGCCGCGGCAGGCTCGGCGGTGGTCGGGCCGACGACCGTCCGGCCGGGGCCGGCCGCAGCGGGACGGGCTACTGGTCCGGGTTCCCCCGCGCGAGGCGCCAGCGGAGGAAGTCGGCCAGGCTGCCGGTCTCGCCGTCCCTGCCGCCGCGACCGACCTCGAGCGGCGGTGGCGTCGGGCGGAGCCGGACGCCGGTGAAGCGCTCGCGCAGGCCGCCGGGCACGGTCAGCACGTAGTACGCGCCGTCGTCGCCGACCGCGACGCTCCGGTTGAGCCGCAGGTACCAGCCGGTCTTGTCGGTCTTCACGCCGTGGCCGTCGTAGAGGGTCGCTCTGCAGCGGCTCGGGCGCGATCCCGCGCTCGCGGGCCTGGACGAGGAAGTCGTCGATCAGCACCTGCGCCTCGCGCGACTCGGCGCGGTCCTTCGCGGCCGCCAGCTCGGCGCGGCGGGCGGCTTCCTCGGCACGGGACACGGCCGAACCCTAGGCCGTACGGGCCGCGCGGAACCTTCCGACCCCTCGCCGGCGTTGGGCTCCTGGGCGCTGCGGAGCACGGCCGCGGCCCCGCCCCCTAGACTTCCGTGCTTCCCGAGACAAGGACGACGCAGTGAGCCAGACCGCCGACGGCGTGACGCCGGCACCCGGAGAGCCCACCGGCCCCGGGCCGAGCGAGCCCCGGCGACGGGTCCTGCGGCGGGTGCTGATCGGGGTCGCCGCGGTCCTCGTGGTCGCCCTGGTCGGCGTCGGCGCGTACGCGTGGACCATCGACCGCCAGATCACCGGCAACATCCAGCGCGGCATCGAGCTCCCGGCCCAGTCGCCCGGCGCCGGTGCGCCCTCCGGCTCCGCGTCGAGCGCCCAGCCGCGCGAGACCGGCGAGCTCAACTACGTCCTGCTCGGCTCCGACAGCCGCGACGGCGCCGACCCGAGCAACGGCCGCAGCGACTCGCTCATGGTCGTGCACCTGAACAAGCAGCGCGACCAGGCCTACATCACCTCGTTCCCGCGCGACCTGTACGTCGACGTGCCGGGCCACGGCAAGAACAAGATCAACGCGGCCTTCGAGCTCGGCGGCCCGACGCTGACGGTGAGGACGCTCGAGGAGCTGACCGGGGCCACGATGGACCACGTCGTGCTCGTGAACTTCGACGGCTTCATCGACCTCACCACCGACCTCGGCGGGGTGACGGTGAAGAACACGACGGCCTTCAGCTCGCACGGCTTCGACTACCCCAAGGGCACGATCACGGTCCAGGGTCAGAAGGCGCTCTGGTTCGTCCGCGAGCGGCACTCCCTGCCCGGCGGCGACCTCGACCGCGCGGCCAACCAGCGCAACGTCATCAAGGCGATCGTCGCCAAGGGCCTGAGCGCCGGGGTCATCTCCGACCCCGTGAAGTTCAGCGCGTTCGTCGGCAACCTGTCCAAGCACCTGAGGGTCGACAACGGCCTCAGCGACGCCGACATCCGCTCGACCGCGCTGTCGCTGCGCCTCGACGCCAAGGACATCGACCTGCTCCAGGCGCCGATCTCGGGCTTCGCCACGGTCGGCGGGCAGGACGTCGACGTGGTCGACCAGGTCAGGATGGCCCAGCTGGGCAAGGCGCTGCGCGACGACACGATGGACGCGTACCTCGCCAAGAACCCCCAGGGATGAGCCGCCGCACGGTCGTGCGCCGGTGAACCTCGTCGCCGGGCTGCGCCGCCTGGGCCGCCACCGGCGGTTCCGTCAGCTGCTCGCGGTCCGCGTCGCGATCCAGGGCGCCGACGGCCTCCTGCAGGTCGCCCTCGCCTCGTTCGTGCTCTTCTCCCCCGAGCGCCAGCCCGACGCGGCGTCGATCGCCGCCGTGCTGGCCGTGACGCTGCTGCCCTTCTCCGTGCTCGGGCCCTTCGTCAGCGTGACGATCGACCGCTTCTCCCGCCGCCAGATCCTGCTCGTCGGCGCGCTCGGCGAGGCCGTCCTCGCGCTCGGGCTGGCCGCCGTGGTCGGCAGCGGCTCGCGCTCGGGCGCCTCCGAGGTCGCGGTGTACGGGATCGTCCTGCTGAGCATCAGCCTCACCCGCTACCTGCTGGCCGCGCTGTCGGCGTCGTTGCCGCACACGATCGACCCCGACGAGTACCTGGTCGCCAACGCCGTCGTGCCCACCGTGGGGCCGGCGGGCGTCCTGGTCGGCGCGGGCGTGGGCACGGCCCTGCGCCTGGTGCTCGGCCGGGTGATGCCCGACCACGCGGCGAACGCCGTGCTGTTCGTCGTGGTGGCCGTGGCCTTCGTGGTCGCCGGGCTGCTGGCGCTGCGCATCCCGCGGCCGGCGCTCGGGCCCGACCGGACCACCACGGCCGCGCGGGCGGGCGACGTGCTCCACGGCCTCGTCGAGGCGGTGCGGCACCTGCGGGCGCGGCCCGAGGCGGGCCTGGGGCTGCTGACCATCGGCGCGCACCGGATCGTCTACGGCGTCGTCACGGTGGCGACGATCCTCGTCTACCGCAACCACTTCCACGCCGTGACCGACGTGGAGCCCGCCATCGCCGACCTCGGTGTGCTCGTCGTCGCGACGGCCGTCGGGTTCGTCGCGGCGGCGGCCCTGGCCCCGCCCCTGTCGGCCCGGTTCGGCATCCGCGCCGTGGTCGTCGGCTGCCTCCTCGGCTCGGCCGTGGTCCAGCTCCTGCCCGGCGCCATCTACAGCCGCGTGCCCCTGCTGGTCGCCGCCTTCCTGCTCGGGCTCGGCGCCCAGGTCATCAAGATCTGCGTGGACACCCTCGTCCAGGCCCACGTCGACGACGACGTCAAGGGCCGGACCTTCGTGCTCTACGACATGGTCTTCAACGTCGCGCTGGTGGCGGCGGCGGCGATCGGCGCGCTCGTCCTGCCCACCGACGGCCGCTCGATCCCGGTCCTCGTCGTGCTCGCCGTCTGCTACCTCGCCACGGGCGTCGCCTTCGCCGTCGTCAGCCGCCGCCTGCACCTCGACCGGGGCACCGAGTCGCTGCGCGACGGCGTACGCGCGGGCGCGGCCTGACGGACGACGGGCAGCCTGGCCGCGCCGAGGTGCCGGCGACCGGCGTGAAAGCCCGACCGCGGCTGGGCCCCGCGCCCCGATGCCGAGCGTGACCTCGGCAAACCGACCGTGACCGTGGCAGATCTGCCGCGGTCAGGGTCGGTTTACCACGTTAACGTGGTAAACCACCCCGGCCGTCGAGACCAGAGAGCCGAGACCGAGAGCCAAGACCGAGAGCAGGGAACCGGGATCAGCGGGGCTGCTGGGCCCACCAGGCGAGGAGCTCCTCGCGGGCGCGGTCGGGGCCGAGGGGGCCCTCGTCGATGCGGCGCTCGAGGAGGAAGGCGTACGCCTGGCCGATGACACGGCCGGGGCCGACGCCGAGCGTCTCCATGATCTGGTTGCCGTCGAGGTCGGGGCGCAGCGACGACAGCTCCTCCTCCTCGGCGAGCACGGCGATGCGCTCCTCGAGGTCGTCGTACGCGGCCGAGAGCCGCTCCGCGCGGGCCCGGTTGCGGGTCGTGCAGTCGGCGCGGGTGAGGATGTGCAGCCGCTCCAGCTGCTCGCCGGCGTCACGGACGTAGCGGCGCACGGCCGAGTCGGTCCAGCCGCCGCCCTCGGCCTGCCCGGCGCCGTAGCCGTGGAACCGCAGGTGCAGCGTGACCAGCTCCGACACCGCCTTGACCACGTCGGTGGGGTAGCGCAGGGCCGTGAGCCGCTTGCGCACCAGCTTGGCCCCGACCACGTCGTGGTGGTGGAAGGAGACCTTGCCGCCGGGCTCGAACTGCCGCGTCCGCGGCTTGCCGATGTCGTGCAGCAGCGCGGCGAGGCGGTTGACCAGGTCGGGACGCACGGGCAGGCGCGGCTCGAGCTCGATGGCCTGGTCGAGGACGGTCAGGCTGTGCTCGTAGACGTCCTTGTGCCGGTGGTGCTCGTCGCGCTCGAGCTGCAGCGCGGGCAGCTCGGGCAGCACGTGGGCGGCGAGCCCGGTCCCCACGAGCAGGTCGAGCCCCGGGCGCGGGCGGTCGGCGAGCAGCAGCTTGCTCAGCTCGTCGCGCACCCGCTCGGCGGAGACGATGGTGATGCGGTCGGCCATCGACTCCATGGCCATCACCACGTCGGGGGCCGGGACCATCCCCAGCTGGGCCGCGAACCGCGCCGCGCGCATCATCCGCAGCGGGTCGTCGCTGAACGAGACCTCCGGCTCGGCCGGGGTCATGAGGATCCTGCGGGCCAGGTGCCGCAGGCCGCCGTACGGGTCGACGAAGCGGCGCGAGGGCAGCTCGAGGGCCATCGCGTTGACGGTGAAGTCGCGCCGCAGCAGGTCGCCCTCGACCGTGTCGCCGAAGGCCACGGCGGGCTTGCGGCTGTCGGCGTCGTACGCGTCGGAGCGGAAGGTCGTGACCTCCACCACCCAGGTGGTGCCGGTCTCGGCGTCGACGACCTGGCAGCCGACGGTGCCGAACTCCTTGCCGATCGTCCAGACCGCCGGGGAGAAGCGGCGCAGCAGCGCCTCGATGTCGTCGGGGCGGGCCGAGGTCGTGAAGTCCAGGTCCGTCACGCCCCCGGCGCCGAGGCGCCCGAGCAGGGCGTCGCGGACGCTGCCGCCGACCAGGAACAGCGCGTGGCCGGCGTCCACGAAGAGCTCGGCCAGACGGTCGGCGACGGGCGTGAGCCGCAGCAGCGCGGACAGCGACTCCTGCTGGGCCCCGTCGAGGGCGCCCCCACGGGTGGGGCCGTCGCCGGAGGGCAGGGCGGAGGCCGGACGGGGAGTGGGCACGGCGTTCCACTCTACCGGCGGCGACCACCTCCGTCCCGCCGTCGGCGAACGGTCACCCGACGCCGGCGCCCCGGCCGCCGGGCCCGTGAGATCGAGGGGGCGGCGTGGCGCGCCCGTAGGATGAGGCGATGAGCTGGCGGGGCACGCGGGTCCGCGTGCACCCCCGGGGTGCACGCCGCGGCGTCGTCCCCGCGGCACGGTCCCGGGTCACCGCCGGCGCCCTCGTGCTCACCCTGGCCGCCGGTCTGGCCGCCGTCCTGGGCCTGGCCGGTCCGGTCGCGCCGGCCGCCGCTGCCGAGCCCGAGGCCCTCGCCTCCATCACCCTGACCTCGATCTCGCCGTCGCTGCCCACGCGCGACGGCACGATCACCCTCGAGGGCCGCGTCACCAACACGAGCAAGGCCCCGATCGTCCGCCCGCAGGCGTGCTTCTGGCGCGACCAGGCCCCCATCACGGCGACCGACGGGCTCGAGTCGGCGCTCGGGTCGGCCTCCAACCAGCCGGTCGGCAGCCGGCTCTGCACGGCGCTCGGCACCTACGACGACCTGTACGAACCCGACCGGCCCGACCTGGCCCCCGGCGCCTCCGCGGCCTTCAGAGTCAGCGCCGGCGTCGCGGACCTGGCGCTGGCCCCCACCGACGGGGTCTACCTCGTCGGCGTCCACGTCCTGCAGGACGGCGTCCCGATCGCGGTCGGGCGCACGCGCGTCTTCGTGCCGGTGCTCTCGGCGCAGCCCGCGCGGCGCACCCGTACGGCGACCCTCGTCGTCCTCGACTCCCGGCCGTCCTGGCTCGGGCCCGGGCTGCTGGCCGACGACCACCTGGCCCGGGAGGTCGCCCCGGGCGGCCGGCTCCAGGCGCTGCTCGACGCCGCCGGCCGCGCGGGCGCCAGCTACGCCGTCGACCCCTCGCTGGTGGACGAGCTCGAGACGGTCCGCGCGGGCTACGCGGTGCGCGACGCCGACGGCGGCAGCACCCCCGGCACCGGCCAGGCCGACGCCGCCCGCTGGCTCGCCGAGCTGTCCCGGCTGCGCGCCGACCACGACGGCTACCGGCTGCTCTTCGGCTCGCCCGACGTCGCCGCCCTCGCCCACGCGCGCCGGGGCCGCGTGCTCGACGCCGCCGCGGCCGCGGGCCGACGGGTCGAGGCGACCGCCGACCTCCCGCTGCTGGTGCTGCCGCCCGGCGGCGCCGCGGACACCACCACCCTGAGGGCGGCCGCCGGGCTCGACCCGCGCGCCGTGCTGCTCTCCGACGTGGCGACCCGCGGCGCCGGGCCGCTGCTGCAGACGAGCAGCGGCACCCGGGTGCTCACCTACACGGCCGGCTCCCTCGGCGGGGGTCCGGGCCCCGACCCCAGCGACGACGCCGTGCACATCCAGCAGCGCTCGCTGGCCGCCTCCTGGATCGAGACGCAGAGCGCGACCGGGGCGGCGACCGGGGGCGACGACCAGGCCACGGCCTCGGGAGCGGCGCACGTCCGCGTCGTCCGGACCAAGGCCCAGGCGACCTCCACCGGACGCACCGACCCGCCCTGGACCGAGGCGACCCCGCTGCGCGACATCCTCGAGCGGACCCCGCAGAGCTGGGGCGGCACGCTGCGCTACCCCGCCTCCGCCTCCGACGCCGAGCTGAGCGCCGGCCAGCTCTCGACCCTCGACCGGCTGCAGCAGGCCGAGCAGACGTGGACCGAGCTGCTCGTGCACCGTGACGCGGCGTCCGCGACCGCCGACGCGGCGCTCGCCCGGGCGGCGAGCGGCAGCTGGCGGGGCCGGCGGGGCGCGAGCAACGCCTACGTGGCACCCCAGCTCGCCAGCCTCGAGACGCGGCTGACCGAGGAGGTGCGGATCAGCAGCAGCCGCAAGGTCTCCACCGTCGCCCAGCAGGGCGTCGAGTTCCCGATCACCATCCGCAACGACCTGGCCCCGCAGGGCGGCGGCGGCGAGGACGACCCGGCCGCGATCCGCGTCCGGCTCGACTTCGTCTCCGACAACCCCCAGCGCCTGACGATCAAGGCGCTGACGGCGCAGACCGTCGGGGTGCTCGCCCCGGACTCCGGTTTCACGGGGAACGCCGAGGTGGTGGCGCGGGCCAACGGAACCGTCCCGGTCCTGGCCCAGCTCTCCACCGAGTCGGGACGCAAGGTCGGCCGGCCCGTGCCCATCGAGGTGCGGGTGACCCAGAACGGGACGACGGGCTGGGCCATCGCCGTCGTCGCCGGGGCCGTCCTGATCGGCTCCACCACCTGGCGGATCCGCCAGGTCGGGCGCGAGCGGGCGCGGCAGGCCGAGGCCGACCGGGCGGAGCACCCGGGTGCGCTCGGCTCCGTGCCGTCCACCGCGCTCGGGGCCGGCCACGACGACGCCGCGGTGGGCAGCTGATGAGCCAGGGCACCGGGGTGCGCCCGGAGGTCGAGGCCCCCGCCGAGGAGGCCGGGGCGACGCGCCGGCTCGTCTCGTCGGGCGCGGTCATGGCCGCCGGCACCGCCCTCTCGCGGGTGCTCGGCTTCGTCCGGCTCGTGGTGCTGGTCGCGCTGTTCGGCAACGCGACCCGGCAGGCGGACATGTTCGCGATCGCGAACACGCTGCCCAACTCCATGTACATCCTGCTGGCCGGCGGGGTGCTCAACACCGTGCTGGTGCCCCAGCTGGTGCGCGCGGTGCGGCGCGACGCGGACGGCGGCGAGGCGTACACGAACCGCGTCATGACCGTCGGGCTGGTCGGCCTCGCCCTGGTGAGCGTGGCCCTGACCCTCGCGGTGCCGCTGGTCGTCGCGCTCTACTCCGGTCCCGGGTGGAAGCAGCCCGGCCTGGACGCGCAGTACGCGTCGATGACCACCCTCGCCTACTGGTGCATGCCGCAGGTCTTCTTCTACGGCGTGCACGTGCTGGCCGGGCAGGTGCTCAACGCCCGCGACCGCTTCGGCCCGATGATGTGGGCGCCGATCGCCAACAACGTCGTCTCCCTCGCCGTGCTCGGGCTCTTCGCCGTCGTCTACGGCCGCACCGACACCACCCAGGCCTTCACCACCGGCCAGGAGGTGGTGCTCGGCCTCGGCGCCACCGCGGGCATCGCCGTGCAGGCCGCCGTCCTCGTGCCGTTCCTGCGCTCGGCGGGCTACCGGTTCCGTCCGCGGCTCGACCTCAAGGGCTCGGGGCTGGGCCACACGTTCCGCCTGGCCCGCTGGACCCTGGGCTTCGTCGCGGTCACGCAGCTGGCCCTCGTCGTGGTGAACCGCCTCGCCACCGAGGCGACCGTCGACGGCCGCGGAGCCGGACTGACCGCGTACGCGAACGCGTACGCCGTGTGGATCCTGCCGCACTCGCTGGTCACCGTCTCCCTGGCCACCGCGATGCTGCCGTCGGCGTCGCGGCTCGGCGCCGCGGGCGACCTGCGGGGCGTGGCCGCGGAGACCACCCGCACGGTGCGGCTGGCGCTGACCGTGCTGCTGCCCGCCGCCGTGGGGATGGTCGCGCTCGGCCTGCCGGCCGCCCAGCTCGCGTTCGGGTTCGGCCGCGGCGCCCGGGACGCCTCGTTCGTGGGCTGGACGCTGATGGCGCTGGCCCTCGGGCTGGTCCCCTTCACCGTCCAGTACGTCCTGCTCCGCGCCTTCTACGCCCTCGAGGACACCCGCACGACCTTCTTCCTCCAGGTCGTCATCGCCGCGGTCAACGTCGCCGGGGCGGTGGTGCTGGTCACCGCCGTGCGCGACCAGCTGTGGGTCGCGCCGGCCCTGGGGCTGGCGTACTCGCTCGCCTACGTCGTGGGCGCCCTGGTGTCGTTCCGCCGGCTGCGGCGCTCGCTGCCCGACCTCGACGGGCACCCGCTGGTCGCCCACTGCGTGCACCTGCTGGTCGCCGCGCTGCCCGCGGCCGCCCTGGGCTGGCTCGTCTGCTGGGCCGTCACCAGCCGGCTCGGCTCGCGCGCGGGGCTGCTGCTGGCGCTGGTGGCGGCCGGCGTGGTCGCCGTCGGGGTGTTCGTGGTGCTCGCCCGGGTGCTGCGCGTCACCGAGGTCGCCCAGCTGACCGGGCTGCTGCGCCGGCGCCGCGGCGCGGCCCCGGCCGACGACGCGGGCTCTGCCGCGGACGCGCCGGCCCCCGAGGACGAGGTCGAGACCGAGGTGCGCAGCGCCCGGACGTCGGCGGTCGTGGAGACCGCGGAGAGTTCGGTCGCCTCCGGCGGTTCGGAGCCCCCGGCCGGGCTCGGGGCTCCTAGCATCGAGGCACCATCCACCACTCCCGTCGCGGGTCTCGATCGGGGCGACGTGCCCGCGGCGCCAGGCAGCTTCGAGGACGACGCAATGACCCAGACGGCGATCGCCCCCGGCCGCCCCCAGCCGCTCGACGAGACCGACGAGACCGACGAGGGGCCGGCGGAGTTCCTCCACGTGCCCACCGCGGCCGCCCTGCCCACCGGGACCGTGCTCGCCTCCCGCTACCGCCTCGAGGAGCTGATCGCGGCGTCGCGCCCCTCGGTCACCTGGCGCGCCTTCGACGAGGTGCTCTCGCGCTCCGTGCTCGTCCACGTGCTGGCACCCGGCGACCCCGACGAGCCCGAGCTGATGGCCGCGGCCCGTCGTGCGTCGGTGGCCACCGACTCCCGCTTCCTGCGCGTCCTCGACGCCGTGGGCGGCGAGGAGTCCGAGGTCGGCTCGTACATCGTCTGCGAGTACGCGACCGGGCAGTCGCTGGAGGTCCTGCTCAGCCACGCCCCGCTCTCCGGCCTCGAGGCGGCCTGGGTGGTGCGCGAGGTCGCCGACGCCCTGTCCGGGGTCCACGGGCTCGGGCTGCACCACCGGCGCATCAACCCCGAGAACGTCATCGTCACGCCCTCGGGGAACATCAAGATCGTCGGCCTGCTCATCGACGCGGTCCTGCGGCCGAACCGCAGCACCAGCGTCCCCGGGGCCGACACCGGCGAGCTCGTCGACGTCGCCGACCTCGGCCGCCTGCTGTACGCCGCGCTCGTCTCGCGCTGGCCCGGCGGCCCGGCGTACAGCCTCCCGGCCGCACCCCGGCTGGGCCGGCGCTGGATGACCCCGCGGCAGGTCCGCGCCGGCGTCTCCCCGGCCCTCGACAACGTCTGCGACCAGGTCCTCGGCGACCCGCCGCGCCACCACGCGCCGCAGATCACCACCGCTCACCAGCTCGTGCGGGCGCTCACCAAGGTGCTCGGCACCGCGGACGCGTCGAGCGACCTCGAGCGCCGCCTGCACCAGCCCATCCCCGTGGTGCACCACGGCCCCGGCCGGGCCCCCGCCGCCGACCCGGACACCGGATCGCCGCCGGTCAGCGCGCTGCTGGACCAGCCGACCGAGGAGATGACGGCCGTCCGGCCGGCCGCTGCCGGCACCGCCGTCCCCCGGACGGCGAGCCGGCGGCCCGCCGCCGAGGCCCCGGTGAGCCGCCCGCGGTCCACCCCGCTGGCCGGCGCCGCCGGCGCCGGGGTGACGCAGGTCGTCGCGGGTGGCCCGGGCGCCACCGCGCGCCCGGCCACCACCGCGAGCCGTCCCGCGCCGCCGCAGCACCCGCGCCGCTGGATCGTCGTCCTGCTGGCGCTCTGCCTGGTGCTGGTCGTCGCGGGCACCGTCTCCGCCCAGGTGCTCAGCCGGCGCCTGGGGTCCGCCGCCGCCCCCAGCAGCTCCGCCGCGGCGCCGTCGACCCCGACTGCCCCCACCACGACGCCCTCGGGCGAGCCCGTCCGGGTGGTGTCGGCCCGCGACTTCGACCCGCAGGGCGACACCCGCGAGGAGAACCGCGCGCAGGTCCCGCTGGCGATCGACGGCAGGGACGACACCCGCTGGACGACCGTCACCTACAAGGGCAACCCCCGCCTCGGCGGGATCAAGCGCGGCGTGGGGCTCGTCCTCGACCTGGGCGAGGCCCGGCAGGTGGGTTCGGTGCGGCTGCGCCTCAGCGGCAACGGGACCGACGTCGAGCTCCGCGTCCCCGCGCAGGACCCGGCCACGACCAGCACGGCCCCGATGACGTCAGACAAGGCCTGGCGTGGTGTCGCGGCACGCTCGGGCGCCGGGTCCTCGGTGACGCTGACGCCCGACCAGCCCGTCACCACCCGCTTCGTGCTGGTCTACCTCACCTCCCTGCCGCGGGAGGGCAGCGGCTACCGGGGCGGGATCTACGAGGCCGAGGTGCGTTCTTGAGCGGTGGGGCGACGCAGGGGTCCGCCCCGCACGCACCCGCCGACGACGCCGCGGACGGCCTCCGTCCCGGCGCCCACGAGGCTCCTGACCCCGACGCCGGACCCGGCCCGGACGACCCCGGCCGCACCGACGCCGAGCTGCTGCACGCCCACGTCGAGGGCGACCGCTCCGCGTTCAGCACGCTCGTGGCCCGCCACCAGGACCGCCTCTGGGCCGTCGCCCTGCGGGTGATGGGCAACCGGGACGACGCCGCCGACGCCCTGCAGGACGCGTACGTCGCCGCCTTCCGCCGCGCGGGCACCTTCCGGGGCGAGGCCCAGGTCACGACCTGGCTGCACCGCATCGTCGTCAACGCCTGCCTCGACCGGCTGCGCCGCGCGAAGGTCCGCGCCGCCGACCCGCTGCCCGAGGACCTCGACCGGGTCGAGGTGCTGGGCCGCGAGCCCGAGCGCGACCCGGTGGAGGACCGGGAGCGCCATGACGCGGTGGCCGAGGCCCTCGCGACCCTGAACCCCGACCAGCGCGCAGCCCTCGTGCTCGTCGACGTGCAGGGCTACTCCGTGGAGGAGGCGGCCGCGGTGCTGGGCTGCCCGCCCGGGACGGTCAAGAGCCGCTGCGCCCGGGGCCGGGCCCGCCTGGTGCCCCTGCTCGACCACCTCCGCGACCCCCCGGCCGAGCACGTCGGCGCGCCGCCGTGACCGGGACCGCCGCCGGGGCCGTGCGCGGCCGGGGCGGACCGGGAGACCCCTGGGCTGGCCATACTGGCTGGGCAGCGGCGGCCCCGCCGCCGCCGCGCGCCCGCTGCCGCACACCCCGGTCCCCGGCCCGCCGTCAGGACCAGCCCGGCGACGCCGACACCGACGCCGACCACCACGCAGACCACCACGCAGACCACCACGCAGACCACCGCGAGAGGAGCACCACCCCGTGACCGACCACCCGTCCCGCGACACGCTCGCGGACGCCGCGGAGGGGCTCCTCGAGCCCGCCGAGACGACGGTGGTCGACGCGCACGTGGTGGGGTGCGCCGACTGCCGGGCCGAGCTCGCGGCGTTCGTGGAGGTCAGCACGGTGCTGGGCGCCGCGCCGGCCCCCGCGATGCCGGCGGACGTCGTCGCCCGCCTGTCCGACGTCGTCGCGCAGGAGCAGGCCGCGTACGAGGCGTCGCCGGTCCTGCACGCCGTCCCCGGCTCCGGCCCGGACGCGCCCCCGGTCCCGCGCCACCCGTACGGCACCCGCCGCCGCCTGCACCCGAGCCTGGGGCACCGGTTCGGCGAGGACCTGCGCCGCGTCTCCCCCGGCCGCCGCTGGGCGCTGCCGGTGCTGGCGGCCGCGGCGGCCGCCCTCGTCCTCGGCTTCGTCGCGTACGTGGCGAGCGCGACGCTCGGGCTCAACGAACCTCCCGCCGTCTCGATCTCCACCGCGCCCGGCGAGCTCGCCGGGCAGGCCGACCAGCTGCGCACGCGCACCGACCTCGACCCGCACCGCTTCTCCCAGGCCTGGTGGTGCGCCCACCGGGCCACCGACGGCGCCGGCCACATCGTCGGCCTCGCCACCACGCGCGCCGGCGACGAGCCCGCCGTGCTCGCCTACGTCCGCACGTCCGACGGGCTCGGCGTCCGCGTCGTCACCGGCTGCGACGGCAACCGGCCGGCCGCGACGCCCTGGGTGCGCATCGACGGCTGAGCCGGCGCGCCCGGCCCGGGCCGAGCGCCACGGAGGTGCCGCGGGGAATACCCGCGCGGCTGCAGGACGTTCTGGTGGTCCACGGACACGGACCCGTCCTAGGGTGGGCCCGGCCGGTTCACGGCACGGCAGACAGCACGACAGACAGCACGGCAGACAGTGAGGAACAGGCAGGCATGAGCGACCAGATGCGCGACGTCATCATCGTCGGGAGCGGTCCGTCGGGCTACACGGCGGCGATCTACGCCGCCCGGGCCGACCTGCACCCGCTCGTCTTCGAGGGCTCGATCACGGCCGGCGGCGCCCTGATGAACACCACCGAGGTCGAGAACTACCCCGGCTTCCCCGAGGGCATCCAGGGCCCGGACCTGATGGACGGCCTGCGCAACCAGGCCGAGCGCTTCGGCGCGGAGCTGGTCAGCGAGGACATCACCGCGATGGACCTGACCGGCCCCGTCAAGACCGTGACCGACGGCTACGGCAACACCTTCTCCGCGCGTGCGGTGATCCTGGCCACCGGCTCCGGTTACCGCAAGCTCGGCCTCCCCGACGAGGACCGCCTGTCCGGCCACGGGGTCTCCTGGTGCGCCACCTGCGACGGCTTCTTCTTCCGCGACAAGGACATCGCCGTCGTCGGCGGCGGCGACTCCGCCATCGAGGAGGCCACCTTCCTCACCCGCTTCGCCCGCTCGGTCACCCTGGTGCACCGCCGCGGCGAGCTGCGCGCCAGCAAGATCATGGTGCGGCGGGCCGAGAAGGACCCGAAGATCTCCTTCGCGTGGAACTCCGCGGTCACGAAGATCCACGGCGCCGACCACGTCGAGGGCGTCACGCTGACCGACACCCTGGACGGCAGCACCCGTGAGCTCGCGATCAGCGGCCTCTTCATCGCCATCGGCCACGACCCGCGCTCAGAGCTGCTGCACGGCCAGGTGCGCCTGGACGAGGAGGGCTACGTGCTGACCGAGCAGGGCTCGACCCGGACGAACCTGCCCGGCGTCTTCGCCGCGGGCGACCTGGTCGACCACACCTACCGCCAGGCGATCACCGCCGCGGGCAGCGGGTGCGCCGCAGCCCTCGACGCCGAGCGCTACCTCGCCGACCTCGACGACGTCGGTGACCCCGTGATCGCGCAGGCCGAGGCCGCCCTCATGGCCGGCGCCCGCTAGAGCAGGACCGCGTACGGCGCGTCACGCCCGTGCAGTCAGACCCGGCCGTCAGTCCGACGGCCGGGGCAGGACCTCAGACCAGGAGCAGCAACATGGCACACGTCGCCGACGTCACCGACGAGACCTTCGACTCGGTCGTCCTGAAGTCCGACAAGCCCGTGGTCGTCGACTACTGGGCCGACTGGTGCGGTCCGTGCAAGCAGGTCGCCCCGATCATCGAGGAGCTCGCCGCCCAGCACGGCGACAAGGTGACCTTCGTCAAGATGGACACCAACACCAACCCGGTGACCCCGGCGAACAACCACGTCCTGGGCCTCCCCACGATCCAGGTCTACGTGGGCGGCGAGGTCGTCAAGGCGTTCAAGGGCGCCAAGTCCAAGTCGACGCTGCTCAACGCGCTCGAGGAGTACCTCTGAGCCACGCGGCTCGGCCCGTCCGCGGCTGACGTGCTCCTGGGGTCCGCCCCGGGAGCCCTCAGCCCGGCTGGGCCGACGGCTGCGGCGGCGTGCTCGGCGCCGGTGGGACGGGCCTGACCGCCTCCTCCGTGTCACGGCGCGCGTACGCCGCGGGCTGCGGTGCGCCCGCCGGCGAGACCAGCCCGGCCAGGCGGTTCCACGCCGCGCCGAGAGCGGGCCAGCGCTGCGTCGTCTGCAGGTCCATCCGGAGCCGCGGTGTCACGGGGTGGTCGCGGACGACCTCGAAGCCGACGCGCTCCAGCCAGCCGACCGGCATCATGCAGGACGGTCCGTCCCGCCGCGTGCCGACGGCCTCCAGAGCCCGGAGGTCGCGCCGCGCCACCAGGCCCGCGGCCGTCGTCACCAGCTGCCGCCCGAGGCCCCTGCCGCGCCACGCCTCGACGACCTGCGCCGAGAGCAGCACGGCGACGTCGCTGCCCACCGGGGCCGTGGCGAGGGCGGGCAGCCGCTGGACCAGCCGAGCCGGGGCCATGGTCAGGAAGCCGACGACCTCGTCGTCGTGCACGGCCAGCACCCCGCAGTAGCCCCAGTGGTCGGTCACCTGGCGCGCCCACTCGGCCTTGCGCGCGGCCCGGTCGCGGTGCTCGACGGGGGCCGCGAGGTCGGTGAGGCCGGTCTCCCAGAAGGCGCAGCCGCCGCACGGCTCGGGCAGCAGGTCGAGGTCGGCGGCCGTCATCGGTCGCAGTCGTCGGTTGGCCACGGCGTGCTCCTCGTTCCCGGTGCGTGCTCCCGCTGGTGGCCCGCTCAGCCGAGCGCGGCGGGGTCCGGCCAGGACCGCGGCCGGGCCAGCCCGACCACGAAGCCCACGGCCACCCCGACGGCCACCCCGGCCAGCAGGTACAGCCCCCAGCGCAGCGGTTCTCCGAGCCCGGACCGCACGCTGGACGCCACGTCCTCATCGTAGCCAGCGGCGCGACCCCCGCACCCGCCCGTCACGGACCTCGTGGCGCTCCGCGGCTCGACACGACGTGCGCCGGCTGGGAGCGATGAGGCACCCTTGGGGGGTGGAGAGCACGTCGGAGCGGGAGGCGGCGCCCGGGACGTCGCAGCCGTCGGTGCCGGCGGTCCTGCGGCGCCAGGACACCCGGCTGGACAGCTACGTCGACCGGTACGCCGCGCGGACGCACGGCATGACCGCCTCGGCCATCCGCGCCCTGTTCGCCGTGGCCAACCGGCCCGAGGTCGTCTCCCTCGCCGGCGGCATGCCGAACATCGCCGACCTGCCCCTCGACGTCGTCGGCTCCAGCCTGAACCAGCTCGTGCTCACCCGCGGGCTGCAGGCCATGCAGTACGGCTCGGGCCAGGGCGAGCCGGAGGTGCGCGAGGCCATCTGCGAGGTGATGCGCCTCGAGGGCATCTCCGCGCACCCCGACGACGTGACCGTCACGGTGGGCTCGCAGCAGGCGCTCGACCTGGTCTCGCGGATCTTCTGCGACCCCGGCGACGTCGTGCTCTGCGAGGCCCCGAGCTACGTCGGCGCCCTGGGCGTCTTCCGCAGCTACCAGTGCGAGGTCGCGCACGTCGCCATGGACGAGCAGGGCCTCGTGCCCGAGGCGCTCCGCGAGGCGGTCCTCGCCCTGCGGGCCGCCGGCCGCAAGGTCAAGTTCGTCTACACGATCCCCAGCTTCCACAACCCGGCCGGCGTCACCCAGTCGCTCGAGCGCCGCGCGGCGATCCTCGCGGTGGCCGAGGAGACCGACCTGCTGGTCATCGAGGACAACCCGTACGGGCTCCTCGGCTTCGACGCCGAGCCGATCCCCGCGATCCGCTCGCTCAGCGACGACCGCGTCGTCTACCTCGGCACCTTCTCCAAGACCTTCGCCCCCGGCTTCCGGATCGGCTGGGTGCTCGCCCCGCACGCCGTGCGCGAGAAGCTCGTCCTCGCCCAGGAGTCGGCGACGCTCTGCCCGCCCACCTTCAGCCAGTTCGCGGTCACGGCGTACCTGCGCCAGCACGACTGGAAGGGCCAGATCAAGGTGTTCGCGGAGATGTACCGCGAGCGCCGCGACGCCATGCTCACCGGGCTGACGAACGACATGCCCGAGGGCGTCACCTGGACCGTGCCGGCCGGCGGCTTCTACGTCTGGCTCACCCTCCCGCCCGGCCTCGACTCCCAGGCCATGCTGCCGCGTGCCGTGACGGCCCGCGTCGCGTACGTGCCGGGCACCGCGTTCTACGCCGACGGCTTCGGCAGCCGGCACCTGCGGCTGTCCTACTGCTTCCCGACGCCGTCGCGGATCCTCGAGGGCACCCGGCGCCTGGGCGACGTGCTCGCCCACGAGACCGAGCTGATGTCGACCTTCGGGACCTCGGTCGCCGGGGCACGCCCGGGCGAGCTGTCCACCCGGCTCGCACCCGGCACCAACCAGACGTGACCACGCGCGAGGACGGCGGGAGCACCATGAGCGCGACCCAGCAGGAGCCCGACTTCAGCGTGCCCGTCGAGCCGATCGACCTGCCGCTGCCCGACCTCGTGGTCGTCCTGGCCGGCGGGCTGTCCCACGAGCGCGACGTCTCGCTGCGCTCGGGACGCCGCGTGGCCCAGGCCCTGCGCTCGCGCGGGCTGGACGTGCTGGAGAGCGACGTCGACTCCGGGCTCGTGCCGCGGCTGGCCGAGACCCCCGACGCCGTCGTCTTCCCGGTCCTGCACGGCGAGGCCGGCGAGGACGGGGCGCTGCGCGAGGTCCTGGCCCTGCTCGGCGTGCCCTTCGTCGGCAGCGTCGGGTCGGCCTCGCGCGTCGCCTTCGACAAGCCCATCGCCACGACCGTGGTGGCCGACGCCGGGATCACCGTGCCGACCCAGGTCGCGCTCCCCCACGAGATCTTCCGCGAGCTCGGGGCGCAGGCCCTCGTGGCCGCTCTCGGCGACCAGATCGGCTTCCCGATGATGGTCAAGCCCTCCCGCGGCGGATCGGCCCTGGGCTGCTCGAAGGTCTCCTCCGCCGCGGGGCTCCCTGCCGCCATGGTCGGCGCGTACGCGTACGGTCCCGTCGCCGTCGTGGAGTCCTTCGTCGAGGGGACGGAGGTCACCGTCGCGGTGGTCGACCGCGGCCACGGGCCCGCCGCTCTCCCCGCGGTGGAGATCAGGCCGGACTCAGGGGTGTACGACTACACCGCCAGGTACACGGCCGGCACCACCCGGTTCCTGTGCCCGGCGGAGCTGTCGGCCGACGTCGCCGCCCGCTGCGCGGAGGTCGCCCTGCGGGTCCACGACGAGCTGGGCCTGCGCGACCTCTCCCGCACCGACCTGATCGTCCGCGACGGCGAACCGGTGTTCCTCGAGGTGAACGTCGCCCCCGGCATGACCGAGACCTCGGCCCTCCCGCTGGCCAGCGAGGCCGCCGGCTGGAGCCTGGGCAAGATGTGCGCCGACCTCGTCGCCGTGGCGGCGGCACGCGGCCGCCGTCCGGCCGCGGCCGCCACCGCGTGAGGACGCCCGCGCCCGTGAGCCGGACCAGCCCGTGAGCGCGCAGGTCAGCGGGCCCCCCGCGGCCCCGCACACCTGGCTGCGCCAGACCGGGGTCGTGGCGCTCGGGGTCGTCGTCGCGGCGGCCATGGTCGTGCTGGGCCTCTGGCAGCTGGACGTCTACGAGCGCCAGGGCTCGGAGGCGGCCGACCGTCGTGCTGCCGAGGCCCCGGTCGCCCTCGCGGCCGTCGCCCCTCCGGGCGGCACCGTGCAGGACGGGTTCGGGCGGCGCGTCACCTTCACCGGGACGTACGACCCGTCGCTGCAGCTGCTCGTGCCCACCGACGGGGGCTACCGCGTGCTGACCGGGCTCAAGCAGGCCGACGGGAGCGTGGTGGCCGTGGTGCGGGGCCTCGAGCCCGACCCGGACCCGGCGGCGCCCCCCACCGGTACGGTGACACGTTCGGGCGTCCTGCTGCCGTCGGAGGAGGCACCCACCTCGACCGACCCGCTCCCCCAGGGACAGGTGGCGACCGTCCGGCTGCCGGTGCTGGCGCAGACGTGGCCCGGGCCGCTGATCGGCGGGTTCGTCACGCTGGACGGGCCGGACGCCGCGCAGGAGGGGCTGACCCCGGTCGCGGTCCAGCTCCCCGAGGGCCAGGGCCGGCTGCGCAACGGCGCGTACGCCCTCCAGTGGTGGGTCTTCGCCGCCTTCGCGCTGGGCATGAGCATCCGCGTCGCCCGGGACGTCGGCCGGCTCGAGGAGCGCGAGCTCGACCCGTTCGTCTGAGGCACACCGGCCCTGAGCAGGACCTGAGCGGGCGGCCAGGGGGGTCGCGTCCGGGTGCGGGCCGCCCCGGGAACCGCGTACGTGACCACGACCACCACCAGCTCCCCCGCCGCGACCGCCGCCCCCGCCCGGGCGCGGAGCCGGCTCTTCAGCGTCCTCGTCGGCCTGAGCACGCTCGTCGTGCTGCTCCAGGGGCTGTGGGCGGGCCTCTTCGTCCACGAGGGCCAGGACTACACGGCCGGCTGGGTCGAGGTCCACGCCCGCGGCGCGGACGTCGCCATCGGCCTGGCGCTGCTGGCGCTCGTCGTGGCCCTGGTCAAGCTCCGCAGCCGTCGCGACCTCGTCGTGGGCAGCGTCGCCTTCGTCGTGCTGCTGGTCCTCGAGGCCTACCTCGGCGGCCTGATCGGCGACCACGCCACCCTCACCGCCGTGCACTTCCCGCTCGCCATGCTGCTCATGGGGCTCGCGGTCTGGCTCCCCCTCCGCGCCCGACGGTGAACCTCCGGTCCGCCCGTGGGGCGACGTAGGCTCCGGGCATGCGCAACGCCCTGGTCCGCTACCGCGTGATGGCCTACGTGGTGGGGGTGATGCTGATCGTCCTGACCTGCGTCGGGATGCCCCTCAAGTACATCGGGCACAACGACAGCGTCGTCACCGTGACGGGCATCGCGCACGGCTGGCTCTACATGCTGCTCATCATCACCGCCATCGACCTGGGCCGGCGCGCGCGCTGGAGCTGGATCCGGCTGCTGCTGATCGCGCTCGCGGGCACGGTCCCCTTCGTCACCTTCGTGGCCGAGCACTACGCCACGAAGGACGTCAAGGAGAAGCTGGCGTGGAACGAGGCGCACCCGACCGAGCCCGAGGCCGTCATCGCCGACCCGCAGGCCTGATCAGCCGTCACATAGTGTGACTATAGGGATGCCCGTGGAGAGCTACCCGGCCAGGATCGCCGCGATGCGCTCCAGGTCCTCCTCCGAGGCGAACTCGATGGTGATCCGTCCACGCCGGCGACCGGCGTCGACGCGGACCCGCGTGTCCAGGCGGTCGGTGAGCGTCTCCACGAGCACCCGCGCCCGCTCGGACGGCTCGCGCGAGCCGCGCCGAGCCGGAGCCTCCGTCGGCTGGTCGCGCTCCCCCATCGTCACCAGCTCCTCGGTCGCCCGGACCGAGAGCCCCTCGGCGACGACGCGCTGCGCCAGCCGCTCCTGACCGAGGGGGTCGGGCAGCGCGAGCAGCGCGCGGGCGTGGCCCGCGCTCAGCACGCCCGCGGCCACCCGACGCTGCACGGTCGGCGGCAGGCGCAGCAAGCGGATGGTGTTGGAGATCTGTGGGCGTGACCGCCTGATGCGCGTGGCGAGCTCGTCCTGGGTGCAGCCGAAGTCCTCGAGCAGCTGCTGGTAGGCCGCCGCCTCCTCCAGGGGGTTGAGCTGCGCACGGTGCAGGTTCTCCAGGAGCGCGTCGCGCAGGAGGTCGTGGTCCTCGGTCGGTCGGATGATCGCCGGGATCGTCACCGTGCCCGCCGCCTGGGACGCGCGCCAGCGGCGCTCCCCCATCACCAGCTCGTAGCGGTCGTCCGGCAGCGGGCGCACCACGACCGGCTGCAGCAGCCCGACCTCGCGGATGGAGTCGACCAGCTCCTCGAGGGCGTCGCCGTCGAAGACGCTGCGGGGCTGACGCGGGTTCGGGACGATCGAGTCGAGCGGGAGCTCGGCGTACGAGGAGCCCTCGGGCACCGGGACGAGGGGTTCGCTGTCCGCGGGGGTCGACCGCGGCTGCGGCCGGGGCTCGGACGGCAGGTCGGTCCGCTGGAAGAGCTCGCCGAGCCCGCGACCCAGGCCGCGCCGCTCGCTGCTGCGCTCGTTCGTGACGGTCATGCTGCCTCCTCGGCTCCACGGCGGGCGATCTCCTCCGCCGCCTTCAGGTAGGACACGGCTCCGACGGAGTCGGGGTGGTAGGTGAGGACGGACTGGCCGTAGCTCGGCGCCTCGGAGATCCGGACGGACCGGGGGATCGCGACCGAGAGGGTCTCCTCGCGGAAGTGCGACCGGACCTCGTCGGCGACCTGGGCCGACAGGCGCGTACGCCCGTCGAACATGGTCAGGAGCACCGTCGAGAGCGTGAGCTGGTCGTTGAGCTCCCCCTTGACCAGGTCGATGGTCCGCACGAGCTGCGAGACACCCTCCAACGCGTAGTACTCGCACTGGATCGGGATGAGGATCTCCGTGGCCGCGACGAGCGCGTTGAGGGTCAGCAGGCCGAGCGACGGGGGACAGTCGAGCAGGACGTAGTCGACGGGGTGGTCGGCCACGTACCGGTCGAGGGCTCGGATCAGCCGTCGCTCGCGGGCGACCACGCTCACCAGCTCGATCTCCGCGCCGGCCAGGTCGATCGTGGCCGGCAGCACCTGGAGGCCGGGCGCCTCGGGGGACTCCACGACGTGGTCGGCGACGGCGGCACCGCCCATGAGCACCTCGTACGTGCCCGCTGTGCCGGGTCCGTGGTCGATGCCCAGCGCTGTCGAGGCGTTGCCCTGTGGGTCGAGGTCGACCACGAGGACCCGGAGGCCGCCGAGGGCCAGGGCGGCGGCGAGGTTCACGGCGGTCGTCGTCTTGCCGACGCCGCCCTTCTGGTTGGCGATGACGAACGTGCGGCGAGCGGTCGGAGCAGGGAGGACGCGGGTGGTGGTTTCACGTGGAACGGCGACGTCGTCGGCCACCTCCGGCTGGTCCGCCAGCTCCTCCTGGTCGAAGCGGGCGCGCCGCGGGCCGCGCCCCTTGGGGATCACCGAGGGAGCGGCGTCCTTGACCGGGGCGCGGTGCTCCGTCGCAGCCGCAGCGTCCTCGACTGCCTCAGGACTCGGAGCGGGCGTCGTGGAGGTCGGTGTCGCGGGAGCCGGCTCTGGACTCGGCGCCGCAGGCGCGGTCGGTACGGCCTCGTCGCCGCGCCGAGCCCGGTTCTCGTCGGCGGGCGGGTCGGCGGGCGGGTCGTCGGGCTCTGCACCGCGGGGCACCCCGACGACCGCCGGGTCCGAGGGCCAGTCCACCGTTTCACGTGGAACATCGGGCCACCCCACACCCGGGTGCACGTGATCCCGTCGGGGCCAACCCAGCCCTGGGGCAACCTCGACCGATGGTTCCGGTCCTACGCCGATGCTCATGCGCCTCCTTCGACCGGGCCACGCTACGGGGCGACGGCCTCGCGGTTGCGGACCCACGCGGGCCACGAGACGTGGCTCACCGGGACACAGCGAACGCCGGTGAACCCTCAGCGGGCGAGTCCGAGCGCCGGGAGCAGCACGACGTCGACCAGGTGGGCGCCCGAGGATCGCGCCGTGAGCCCGAGGCTGTCCACCCGGAGACTCGTCATGGCCGGGACGACCTGGGCGAGGAGGGGGAGGTGGGGGCCGAGGAGGGGACCCACCTCCCCGCGGTCGAGCGCCCGGCGGAGCAGCCGCTCGTACACGCTCGCGTACGGCTCGGTCACCGCGGTCCGGACGACGTCCGCCAGGACGGCCGAGCTCCGAGCGGCGGCGACGAGACCGCCGACCAACCGAGCGCGCCGTTCCGGACCGCCGAGCCAGGGGGAGTCGATCACCGCGAGGAGGTCGCCGCGGAGCGATCCGGTGTCCGGCAGCCGGTCCAGCTCCGGCGGGGGGCCCGCACTGCGGACCGCGGCGACCACCAGGTCGAGCTTGGACGGCCAGCGCCGGTAGAGCGTGGTCTTGGCCCGCCCGGTCATCGCGGCCACCACGTCGAGCGTGAGGTGCTCGTACGCCTGGTCGGCCAGGGCCTCGAGGGTCACCGCGAGGATCGCGGCGTCACCGGAGTGGTCGGACGGGCGGCCCGGCCCAAGCCGCGCGTGCTCCCCGTCGTCCTGCGCCGGAGGCCGTGCCACCTCCGCAGCCTATCGGCGGCGTACGGGTTACGCTACCGTCGGGTAGCGATTTCAACCGCTGGGCGAGGAGCAAGCGGTGGACGAGCGAGAGTGCGCGGGCAAGGACGCGGCGTCGCAGCCTCACAGGGACGGCGGCGGACGGCAGTCGGGTGCCGGTGCGCGCTGTCCGTCCCAGGGCACAGGTCGTCGTGGACGCGCAGCGGACCGCCTCGCGGCGGTGACGAGGTCGAGCACGGGGTCGGGGGACCCCGGCAACAGCAGTTCGAGGGCTCAGCCCCGACGCACCCGCACCACGGTGGTGGCCTCGGAGGACGCGTGCGCCCGGACGCTCAGCACGTCGGCCCGCAGACGCCGGCGGACCAGGGAGGCGGACTCCTGGTCGACCTCCTCCTGGGCGGAACGTCCCTTGAGCGCGAGGACGGCGCCACCGGGCGCCGCGAGGGGGAGGCACCAGCCGATCAGCCGGGGGAGCGGGGCCAGCGCCCGGGAGGTCACGACGTCGTAGGCCCCCGCGTGGTCCTCGGCGCGTGCCCGGACCACCGTCACCCGGTCGGTGAGGCCGAGGGCCTCGACGGTCCGGCTCAGGAAGGTGGCGCGCCGCAGGAGGGGTTCGAGCAGCGTCACGTGCAGGTCGGGGCGGGCGATCGCCAGAGGCAGGCCCGGCAGGCCGGCCCCGCTCCCGACGTCGACGACCCGGGCGTCCTGCTCGACGAGCTGGGCGACCGCCGCACTGTTGAGGACGTGCCGCTCCCAGAGCCGGTCCGTCTCACGAGGACCGATGAGGCCCCACTCGACGCCCGTGGTGGCGAGCGTCTCGACGTAGCGCTCCGCCAACGCGGTACCCGTCCCGAACACCGCCTCCACGACCTCCGGCCGGCCGGCCGGCACCGCGTCGCCCATGCCGGTCGACGTCAGGACGCCGGCAGCACCACGACGTGGCGGCGCGGCTCCTCGCCCTCCGACTCGCTGACCAGCCCGGCCGACGCGACGGCGTCGTGGACGATCTTGCGCTCGAAGGGGTTCATCGGCTTCAGCGAGACCCGCTCGCCCGAGCCCCGCACGCTCTCGACGGCGTCCTGGGCGATCTGCAGCAGCTCGGTGCGACGCCTCTCGCGGTAGCCGGCGACGTCGAGCATCAGGCGGCTGCGGTTGCCCGTCTCGGTCATCACGGCCAGGCGCGTGAGCTCCTGGAGCGCGTCGAGGACGGCGCCGTCGGACCCGACGAGGACCTTCGACTCGCTGACGATGGACACGTGGGCGCGGTCGCCCTCGATGTAGGTGTCGATGTCGCCGTCGAGGTCGGCGATGTCGAGCAGCTCCTCGAGGTAGTCGGCGGCCACCTCGGCCTCCGCCTCGAGCGGGTTCTCGTCGTCCTCGTCGTCCTCGTCGTCCCGCCGTCCCCGTCGTCCTCGGCCGCGTCGGCGTCCTCGGACTGCTCGAGCGCGTCCTCGTCGTCGTTCGCGCCGTCGCTCACGCTGTCGTGCGCCGTCGGGTCGACCGTCGCCGTGGCGGTGTCACCCTCGGTGACCACCGCGTCGTCGGTCTCGCCGGGGGCGGCGCCCTGCTCGGGGCTCGTGCTGCTGCTCGTCGTCTCGCTCATGGGTCGAACCTCTCCTCCCGGCGGGCCTCGGCCCGGCGGCGCGCTCCGAACCCGCCTACGGTGCGGGCCGGCATGGTCCGGTCCGCACGCGCCCGGGGAGGGCGTGCTGCCGAGCGGACCGGGTGGACTGGGGTGGGCTCAGGTCCGGCGCTGGGACCTGGTCGCCTTGCGCGGCTGCTGACGCACGACGCGCGGGGGTGCCGCGGCGGCCGCACCGTTGCTCTCGGCGACGGCGACCCCACCGCGCGTGGGCTCGGGCGCGGCCTCCGTCACGTGACGGTGGCGCTGGTGCCGCTCCTCCCACGCCGCGAAGGCGGGCGTGCCCGGGGCCGGGTTGCGGCGGATCACGTAGAACTGCTGACCCATCGTCCACAGGTTCGAGGTGAACCAGTAGATGAGCACGCCGACCGGGAAGTTGATGCCGCCGACGGCGAAGATCAGCGGGAAGACGTACAGCATGATCTTCTGCTGCTGCGCGAACGGGCCCTCGAGCGCCTCGGCCGGCATGTTCTTGCGCATCAGCTGCAGCTGGGTCACGAACAGCGTGACCGTCATGGCGATGATCAGGCCGAGCGTGAGGATGTGGACGCTGTTGATGCCGTTGGCGAAGCCGACCTTGGTGAAGGTGTCGGAGATCTTGGCGCCGAAGATCGTCGAGCCGTTCAGCGACTCGACCAGGCCCGGGCTGACGTCCGGCTTGAGCCAGTGGCCGCGCGGGATGTTGCGTGCCGCCCCGTCGAGCACCCGGAACAGCGCCAGGAAGATCGGCATCTGGATGAGCAGCGGGAGGCAGGAGGCCAACGGGTTGGCGTTGTTCTCCTTGTAGAGCTTCATCGTCTCCGCGCCGAGCTTCTCGCGGTCGTGGCCGTACTTCTTCTGCAGCTCGCGCACCTTGGGCTGCAGCAGCTGCATCGAGCGCGAGGACTTGATCTGCTTGACGAACAGCGGGATCAGCGCGACGCGGATGACCACGGTGAGCGAGACGATCGACAGCGCCCAGGTCCATCCGGAGTCGGTGCCGAAGAGCGGCGACCACACGGAGTGGAAGAGCACGAGGACGCCGGAGACCACCCAGTAGAGCGGCTGCAGGATCGTGCTGCCGATCGAGATGAACGGGTCCCAGATGGACAGGGAGGTCAACAACGGGCTGAGCATCAGGTCACCCTCTGCAGGACTGGCGGGCACGGTTCGGTGGAGTGGCGGTGCGGGGCGTCCCGCGGCTGGTCGGGCCCGGGCCCGGCGTCACGTGCGGCGGCGGCGGCGAGCGCCGCCTGCTCCTCGTGCCACTCGGGCGTCCCGGGGACGGGGTCGTACCCGCCGGGCGTCCAGGGGTGGCAGCGGAGCAGCCGTCGTGCGGCGAGCCACGGACCACGCACCGCTCCGTGCACCTCGACGGCACGCAGGGCGTACGCCGAGCAGCTCGGGTAGTAACGGCAGACGTTGCCGTAGAGCGGGCTCACCACCAGACGGTAGACGCGCAGCAGCGCCATCAGGACGTGCTTCATGGGCAGACCCGGGTGCGACCAGGGGCCGTACGGCGCAGCACCTGGCCCCAGGCCGACGCGAGGTCGTCGGCGAGCCGGTCGGGCGTGGTGCCGGCCGCAGGCAGTGCCCGCACGACGTAGTCGCGCGCTGACTCCCCGGGGCCGCTCGGCGTGCGGGAGAGCTCGGTCGCCACCAGGTGGCGGAGCCGACGCTTGACGCGGTTGCGCACCACGGCACCTCCGACGGCCTTGGACACGACGAAGCCGACCCGGCTCTGCGGGTCGGCTCCGAGGACGGCGTGCACCACCAGGGTCGGCCGCCCCGCGCGCACCCCTGTCCGGGTCACCCGACGGAAGTCGGCTGACTCGTGCAGACGCGCGGGCCGGGGTAGCACCTCTGGAGCGCGAGCGCTCAGGCCGAGAGCTTGGCGCGACCCTTGCCGCGGCGGGCGGCGAGGATGGCACGGCCGGCGCGCGTGCGCATCCGGAGCCGGAAGCCATGGGTGCGGCTGCGGCGCCGGTTGCTCGGCTGGAAGGTGCGCTTGCTCATCGGGAGGACTCCCCAGGGTGTTCGAGTTCAGGCGGGTTCGGGTCGTGCGCCCCGACCGGACCGGCGACGCGGGGTCGACGGGGGGCGGACGAGGGTGCCGCTGGTCACAGCGACCCACCAACGGTACGGGGGGCTCCCAAACCCGTCAAACCGACCGGGGCGGGCGCCGGGGTCGATCATCCCGCCCTGTCCAGACGACACGCCGGGGGCTCTCCAGATTGGTGCTCCCAGGGGTTGCACCGGCGAGTTTTCGGTTGCTAGCGTCGCGCCTCGCCTTCACTTCACGTCGTGCCGCCGGGGCTTCGGGGGTTGTTCCCACGGTGCGTCTCCACCTGCGTGCCCGGGTCGCCGGGAGACGGCAGTTCGTGCATGCACAGGGTGTGGACAACACTGTGGAGTGGGAACGACCGACAGACACTGGCACACCGTCCGTCGGGTGACGTCGACCCCCTCCACGGGCGTCGTACGTGCCCGGGGGGATTTGATGGAGAGGCACGGGAACGCGTGAGCGACGTCGTCGACAGCGGCACACCTCCGGCGGCAGCAGCGTTCGAGCAGGTGGTCCTGGGCGCCTCGCCGGAGCTGCGCCGCTGGCTGGACAACGCCAAGCCGCTGAACGTGCACGACGACGTGATGATCATCGCGGTGCCGAGCAACTTCGCCCGCAACCTGCTCGAGGTCCGCTTCCGCGGCCACGTCGAGCAGAGCCTCGCCGGCGTGTACGGCCACGCGATGAAGATCGTGGTCACCGTCGACGACGGCCTGAACCCCTCGCCGTCGGCCATCGAGCTCGACCAGGAGGCCTCCCGGGACCGGCGCCCGCCGGGGGAGCGCGAGGTGCTCGACCGTGCCCGCCCCACCGACGGCGCACCCGGACCGGCGCAGCCCGAGCAGGACCCCGCGTACGCCGCCGAGCAGCCGCCCGCCGACCCGCGCGCCTTCGCCGGGCAGCAGGCCCCGCTGCCCGGCAACGACATGGCCGACCGCAACGCCGGCTTCGGCGCCCGCAGCGACGGCAGCCCCATCGCCAACGGCGGCGCGCACTCCCAGCCGACCGGCGGGCTGCGCCCGCGCCGGGAGGTCGGCGCCCGGCTCAACCCGAAGTACACCTTCGAGACCTTCGTCATCGGCGCCTCGAACCGCTTCGCCCACGCCGCGGCCATCGCCGTGGCGGAGAACCCGGGCAAGTCGTACAACCCGCTGACCATCTACGGCGACTCCGGGCTGGGCAAGACCCACCTGCTGCACGCCCTCGGCCACTACGTCCGCAGCTACTTCGAGACGACGCGGGTGCGCTACGTCTCCACCGAGGAGCTGACGAACGACTTCATCAACGCGATCAGCCAGAACAAGGGTGCGGAGTTCCGGCAGCGCTACCGCGACGTCGACGTCCTGCTGATCGACGACATCCAGTTCCTGGAGGGCAAGGAGCAGACGCAGGAGGAGTTCTTCCACACCTTCAACACGCTGCACAACGCCGAGAAGCAGATCGTCATGACGAGCGACCGGCCGCCGAAGCTGCTGGAGAACCTCGAGCCGCGCCTGCGCAGCCGCTTCGGCTGGGGCCTCATCACCGACGTCCAGGCACCCGACCTCGAGACCCGCATCGCGATCCTGCGCAAGAAGGCCGCCCAGGAGCGCCTCGTCGCCGGACCTGACGTGCTCGAGTTCATCGCCAGCCGGATCCAGACCAACATCCGCGAGCTGGAGGGCGCCCTCATCCGCGTCACCGCGTTCGCCAGCCTCAACCGCCAGCAGGTCGACCTCGCCCTCGCCGAGATCGTCCTCAAGGACCTCATCCCCGCCGGCGGGGAGGCCCAGATCACCAGCAGCATGATCATGGCCCAGACGGCGTCCTACTTCGACATCACGATCGAGGACCTGTGCGGCGGCAGCCGCACCCAGCAGCTCGTCAACGCCCGCCAGATCGCCATGTACCTCTGCCGCGAGCTCACCGACCTGTCGCTGCCCAAGATCGGCCAGCAGTTCGGCGGCCGCGACCACACCACGGTCATGCACGCCGACCGCAAGATCCGTACGAGCATGGGCGAGCGCCGCAGCACCTTCAACCAGGTGACGGAGCTGACGAACCGGATCAAGCAACAGGCCTCGCAGCGCTAGTCGCTGTCTCCTCGGGCGCTGGTCCTGCTGCCGTCGGCCGCGCGGACGACGGCGCTTCGCAACCATCCGCACGGGCGCGTGGTCCTCGATGGACGTCCCTGCCCGCGCCCGTGCTCCCGCCAGGCCCGTCCACGCTCAGCGGCGGGTCCTCAGACCCCTCCTTCTCCGTCGCCCTCACCGGGGGCTCCAGCGCGCTTCGGATCAGGCAGCAGGTGGGTGCCGTCCACGGTCTGCCGCACGTCCTCTCGACACGTCCTTGCGACTCGTCCTCTCCTCGTCCTCCTCGGCAGCGTCCCCGTGGACCCGTGCGGGGCCTCGCGGACCTGGTCCCTTCCGGTACGACCGCTCCGGGCCCCGGGCTCGCGACGTCTGAGGAAGGCGTCAGGACGCCCGCCGCTGGACGTGGACGGGCCGGGCGGCAGCACGGGTGGCTCGTCGCGCCGCACGCGCTGCAGCCCCGCTGAGACCAGGCCGCTCGAGTCCTCCCGGAACCCCCGGGGAGCGACCACCATGTCGCGCTCGTCCTCCGGTGACCGTCCGTACGCGGCCGCCTCCCCCCTCGACGAGGCGAGCGCCCAGGGCCTCTCGTGGAGGGGTTCAGAGAGCGTTGCGGGAGGCGCGTCACGATCAGGTGACGGCCTCCCCACACCTGGGGACAAGGGTGTGGACAACGGGGGAAACCACACGATTCCCCGGGGACGGCGCGTGGGCGGTCGAAGCGCGCCGTCAGCGTGTCCGCAAATCCTTCCCGTGTCATTCCGGGTGGTCCACACCTGGCTCCCAAGGCCCATCGCCGGGCTGACCAGCGCGGACGGGTGGTTCTCCACAGTGCCCACAGCACCTACGACGACGATGAAGAGAGAGATACGAAAAGATGGTCTGAGTCTGGTGACCCCGGAGCTGTGCACAAGAGGGTCGCAGCACGACGATGAGCGAGGACGCACCGTGGGTCTGTTCGACAAGCTGTTCCGCCGCCAGTCCGACGACGACGGTGCCGAGGACGCGGTGATCACGCTCGACCTCGACGCCCGCCGTCCGCAGCTGCTGCGCCTCGAGCAGTCCCTGGACGCGTTGTCGCAGGCGATGCGGGAGGTCCAGACCGTCGACAACCCGGGCTGGCGCGGGCGGGTCAACGAGTACAGCCGGCTGGCCGGCGACGCGATGGTCATGCGCCAGGGGACGCCGACGCGCGAGGGCGTGCTCGACCTGGTCTTCGAGGTGCGCCCGGTGTTCACCGGTCCGCCGCCGCCCGACCTGGAGGTCCTGGTGCCGCTGCAGGACGAGGTCCTCGCGGCGGCCGAGGAGCTGCGGACGCTGCGCCCGGGCGAGAAGGCCTGAGCGCACCGGCCGCGCTCGCTATGCTTCGCGTGCCCACGGGCCGGTCGTCGGGGCTGGTGTCATTCAGCAGCGGGCTGTCGAGGAGGACGCGTGAAGATCAGGCTCGAGCGCGACGTGCTGGCCGAGGCCGTCCAGTGGGCGGCCCGCAGCCTGCCGGTACGCCCGAGCGTCCCGATCCTGGCGGGCCTGCTGGTGCGGGCCGACGCCGACGGGGTGACCTTCTCCAGCTTCGACTACGAGACCTCCGCGCAGATCAGCGTCAAGGCTGCCGTGGCCGACGAGGGCCAGGCGCTGATCTCGGGCCGCCTGCTCGCCGACATCTCCAAGAGCCTGCCGGCCAAGCCGGTCGACATCAGCAGCGACGAGACGCGGATGGAGCTCGTCTGCGGCAGCGCCCGGTTCACCCTGCAGACCCTGCCCGTCTCGGACTACCCGTCGCTGCCGTCGATGCCCGAGGCGAGCGGCACCGTGCCCAGCAGCGTCTTCGCCCAGGCCGTCGCGCAGGTGGTCGTGGCCGCCGGGCGCGACGAGCTGCTGCCGGTGTTCACCGGCGTGCGCGTCGAGATCGAGGGCGAGACGATCTCGCTGCTGGCCACCGACCGCTACCGGATGGCGCTCAAGGAGCTCACCTGGAACCCGGCCTCGACGCAGGCCTCGGCCACCGCGCTCGTGCCGGCGAAGGTCCTCAACGACACCTCCCGCTCGATGACCGCGGGCGAGGAGGTCACGCTCAGCCTGGCCAGCGCCGGGGCCGGCGACGGCATCATCGGCTTCGAGGGCCACGGCGCGGCGGGCGAGCGTCAGACGACCACCCGGCTGCTCGACGGCGAGTTCCCCAAGGTCCGCCACATCATGAACACCGCGGCTGTGATGAACGTCCGCGTCAGCACAGCCGAGGTCATCGCGGCCGCGCGCCGCGTCGCCCTGGTGGCCGAGCGCAACACCTCGCTGCGGATGCTCATCTCCGAGGGTTCGGTGACGCTGGAGGCCGCGACCGGCGACCAGGCGCAGGCGTCGGAGGCCATCGAGGCCGTCGTCGACCAGCCGGAGGGCGGCGACCTCGCGGTCACGGCGGCCGGCTTCAACCCGAACTACCTGCTCGACGCGCTCGGCGCGTTCGACACCGCGTACGTCAACTTCGCCTTCACCGCGCCGAGCAAGCCCTGCCAGCTGACCGGCGTTCCCGAGCTCGACGGCGAGCCGCTGACGGACTACCGCCACGTGATCATGCTGATGCGCCTCCCGTCCTGAGCTGACTCGGTCGGGCGCCTCACGCTCGCGTCTTCCTCCTCGCAGGGGCGACGAAAAACGTGTCGCCCCCGGCTCGTCGTCCAGACGCGACCGGCGCCCTCTCTCACACGCTCACAACTCCCGTCCTGAGCTGACTCGGTCGGGCGCCTCTCACGCTCGCGCCCTCCTCCTCGCAGGGGGCGACGAAAAGCGTGTCGCCCCCCGGCTCGTCGTCCAGACGCGACCGGCGCCCTCCCTCACACGCTCACAACTCCCGTCCTGAGCTGACTCGGTCGGGCGCCTCACGCTCGCGTCTTCCTCCTCGCAGGGGGCGACGAAAAGCGTGTCGCCTCCCGCTCGTCGTCCAGACGCGACCGGCGCCCTCCCTCACACGCTCACAACTCCCGTCCTGAGCTGACTTTGTCGGGCGCCTCACGCTCGCGACGGAGGTCCGCTCGCTGCCCCCCGGGCTCTGCGTCCGGCGTGGTTGGGTGCCGGTCGAGCACAAGACCCGAGCCGCGAGCCGGCGCCGCGTCCCGCTAGGTTGAAGCGCGAGTCGTCGGCGAAGGAGTCTTGTCATGCAGCTCGGAATGGTGGGCCTCGGCCGGATGGGGGCGAACATCGTGCGCCGCCTGATGCGCGGCGGGCACGAGTGCGTCGTCTACGACGTCAACCCCGACTCGGTCAAGAGCCTCGAGGGCGAGGGGGCGACCGGGTCGTCCTCCATGGAGGACTTCGTCTCCCGGCTCAGCTCGCCGCGGGCGATCTGGGTGATGATCCCCGCGGGGCTCACCGGCCAGATCGTCGACCAGCTGGCGCCGCTGCTCGACGAGGGCGACATCATCATCGACGGCGGCAACTCCAACTACCACGACGACGTGCGCCGGGCGGCCAAGCTGGCCGAGCAGGGCATCAGCTACGTCGACATCGGCACCAGCGGCGGCGTGTTCGGCCTCGAGCGCGGCTACTGCCTCATGGTCGGCGGGCCCGACCAGGCCGTCGCCCACCTCGACCCGGTCCTCAAGACCATCGCGCCCGGGCCGGGCGACATCGACCGCACGCCCGGCCGCGCCGGGGAGCTCGCGCCCGAGGAGCAGGGCTACCTGCACTGCGGCAAGTCCGGCGCCGGCCACTTCGTCAAGATGGTCCACAACGGCATCGAGTACGGGATCATGGCCGCCTTCGCCGAGGGCCTGAACATCCTGCACAACGCCGACGCCGGCGAGAAGCAGGCCGAGCACTCCGCGGAGGTCGCGCCGCTGGAGGAGCCGGAGTTCTACCAGTTCGACATCGACACGGCCAAGGTCTCCGAGCTGTGGCGTCGCGGTTCGGTGATCTCCTCCTGGCTGCTCGACCTGACCGCGGCCGCGCTGCAGTCCAACCCGCAGCTCGACGGCCTCGCCGGCCGCGTCTCCGACTCCGGCGAGGGCCGGTGGACGGTCAAGGCCGCCATCGACGTCGGCGTGCCCGTCCCCGTGCTGGCCGCCTCGCTCTTCGAGCGCTTCGCCTCGCGCGACAACGACCGCTTCGCCAACCAGGTGCTGTCGGCCATGCGCCAGCAGTTCGGCGGCCACCACGAGCTGCCGGCCGGCGACTCGCTCGAGGCCGGCGGCGAGAACGCCGACCAGGCCGGCGGGAAGAACTCCGGGCAGTCCGCCACGGCCTGAGTCGTCCGCGGGGGCGTTGGGCCGGGGCTCGTGCCCCCTGCCGTGGGGACTCCGATCCGGCAGCTCGGCCTGGGTCAGGCGACGGGGGCGAAGCGGGAGAGGAAGTCGGCGGCCGCGAGCCGGCGACGCAGGAGCTCGACGTTCGGCGGGGCGTCCAGGACCTCGGTGTAGCCCGGGAGGTCGACCGGGTGGGCGTCGAGGTCGCGGAAGCCCATGCTCCAGTCGCCGAAGCGGCGGCCGGGCGACAGGCTGCCCCAGACGTTGACCACGTCGGCGTGGCGCGGGTCGTGGGCGATGGAGCCGTACAGCGGGCGGACGACGTCCTCCTCGCCCTCCAGCACCTGCATGAAGGTGCCCTCGCGGTGCAGCAGGACCCCGGTGACGCCCAGCGCGGTGTTCTTCGTGCGGGCCTGCCCGAGCAGGGCCGTCAGCTCCGCCGACGTCCACGAACCGACGGCGCTGCTGACGTACACGGCGGTGTAGAGCACCCTGACAGCGTAGGCAGCGGGTCGGAGCCGGCCGGGGAGCAGCGCGCGCGGTCGGCCGCCGCCCGTGGGCCCTGTTGAATGGGGGCGTGTTCGTGGACCACCTCCAGCTCGTCGACTTCCGGTCGTACGCGGCTGTCGACGTCGCGCTGGGCGCGGGCGTCGTGGTCTTCGTGGGCGCCAACGGGCAGGGCAAGACGAACCTGGTCGAGGCGGTCGAGTACCTCTCCACGCTCGGGTCCCACCGCGTCGCGAGCGACGTGCCGCTGGTCCGGGCCGGAGCCGAGCGCGCGATCGCCCGGGCGCGGGTGCGGGCGGGGCTCGACGACGAGCGCCAGCTCCAGCTCGAGGTGGAGATCAGCCGCGGCAAGGCCAACCGCGCGCGCCTGAACCGCTCGCCCGTACGCCGCACCCGCGAGATCGTCGGCGTGCTGCGGACGGTCGTCTTCTCCCCCGAGGACCTCGCCGTGGTCAAGGGCGACCCGTCGGAGCGGCGGCGCTTCCTCGACGACCTCGTCGTGTCGCGCTGGCCGCGGATGGCCGGGGTGCGGGCCGACTACGACCGGGTGCTGCGCCAGCGCAACACCCTGCTCAAGTCGCTGAGCGGCCGCAGCCGCGGGGGCCCGCCGGGCGCGGACGCCGCCGCGACCCTCGACGTGTGGGACGCCCACCTGGCCGCGGCCGGCGCCGAGCTCGTCGAGGCCCGGCTGCAGACCCTCGGCGACCTCGTGCCGCACCTGGCCAAGGCCTACGCCGACATCGCGCCGACCAACAGCGAGGCGACGGCGGAGTACGTCACGGCCGTGGAGATCGAGGCCGGGGCCGACCGGGAGGCGCTGGTCGCCGCGCTCACGCGGACGATGGCGGAGCGGCGCGGCGACGAGGTCGCCCGCGGCGTCTCCCTGGTCGGGCCGCACCGCGACGACGTGCTGCTCTCGCTCGGCGTGCTGCCCGCCCGCGGGTACGCGAGCCACGGCGAGTCCTGGTCCTTCGCCCTCGCGCTGCGGCTCGGGAGCCTGGCCCTGCTGCGCTCGGACGGCGTGGAGCCCGTGCTGGTGCTCGACGACGTCTTCGCCGAGCTCGACGCGACCCGCCGCGAGCGGTTGGCCAGCATGGTCAGCGGCGCGGAGCAGGTGCTGGTCACGGCCGCGGTCGGCGGTGACGTGCCGGCGGTGCTGGCGGGCCGGCGGTTCCGTGTGGCCGGCGGCGAGGTGACACCCGATGACTGAGCCCGATGACTGAGCCCGATGACTGTGCCCGATGACTGAGCCGGGGGACGCGACGCCGGGCGCGCCGGACCCGGCCGAGGAGCACGAGGCCGTCCCGCACGACCCGACCGGGCTCGGCCTGGCCCGCGAGACCGCCCGTTCGCTGGGAGCCCGGGCCCGGCGGCGCCGTCCGCCGCCGTCGGGCCAGCAGCGCCGTACGGTCGACCCGGTCAGCTCCGGGGCGCACCCCGACGACCGCGACCCGCAGACGCTGTCGCGGGCCGTGCACCGCCTGGTCGACGCCAAGGGCTGGGCGGCCGAGGTGAACGTGCGCACGCTGCTCGCGCGCTGGGCCCTGCTCGTCGGACCGTCCCTGGCCCAGCACTCGAGGCCGGAGCGCTACGCCGACGCCGAACTGACCGTGCGGACCGACTCCACGGCCTGGGCGACGCAGCTGCGGCACATGGCCCCGCAGCTCGTGGCCATGCTCAACGAACAGCTGGGGGCCGACACCGTGCGGTTCGTCCGCGTCCTCGGACCCGACGCCCCCTCCTGGAAGCACGGCGGGCGCTCGGTCCGCGACGGCCGCGGCCCGCGCGACACGTACGGCTGAGCCTGGGCGGGTCCCGGCCACCACACGCGAGTGGCCAGGGTTCGCCGAGCGCGCCCGAAGGCGCGGGGGGCTTCTCGCCCGGTCGCGAGGGTTGGCCTCCTTGCATACTGGAACTAAGCCGTCCACGCCGACCTAAGGCACAGCCCTGTCCTCTCCGCCCGCCGCGACCCCGCCCTGCCTGCCGACCGTCTCGCTGCTCCCGGCCGCCCGGAACCGCGACGGCGGCCTGCGTACGGGTGCCGCCACCTCCATCTGGCGCTTCCGGTCCTACCTGACGCCCTACCGCTGGCGCTTCGTCGTCCTCGTCGTCGTCGCCGTGCTCGGCATCGGCGCGAGCATCCTCGTGCCGCTGGTGACCCGCCGGGTCGTCGACGGACCGATCGCGCACAGCGACCGCCCCGGCCTGTACGCCCTGGGCGCCGTCGCGATCGCCGTCGGGGTCGGCGAGGCGCTGCTGATGTTCATCCGGCGCTGGATCGTGTCCAAGGCGACCCTCGGCGTCGAGACCGACATCCGTACGCAGCTCTACGCCCGCCTGATGCGCCTGCCGCTGGCCTTCCACTCGCGCTGGGCGTCGGGCCAGCTGCTCTCCCGGATCACCTCCGACCTGTCGGTCATCCGCCGCTTCCTCGGCTTCGGCCTGGTGTTCCTCGGCGTGAACATCCTGCAGATCGTCGTGGTCGTCGCGATCCTCGTGCACCTCTACGCACCGCTCGGGCTGGTCGTCGTGGCCTCGACCGTCCCGGTGACCTGGGTGTCGCTGCGGACCCAGAAGGCCTACACCCGGCTCTCGCGCGCCGTCCAGGACCAGACCGGTGACGTGACGTCGAGCGTCGAGGAGATGGCCCGCTCGCTGCGCGTGATCAAGTCCTTCGGCCGCGCCGAGCACGTGTTCGCCGGCTTCGACCGGCGCAGCGTGCGGCTGCACGACACCGCGGTCACCCGCGTGCGGGTGCAGTCGAGCTTCTGGACCTTCCTCGACGTCATCCCCAGCGTCACGCTGATCATCGTGCTGGGCCTCGGCGCCCTCGCCGTGGCGCAGGACCGGGTCACGCTGGGCACGCTCGTGGCCTTCACGACGCTGATGATGTCGCTGGTCTGGCCGGTGACCTCGCTGGGCTTCCTGCTGTCGATGACGCAGGACGCCATGACCGCCGCCGACCGGATCGCGGAGGTCTTCGACGCCGAGATCACCGTCGTCGACGGCGAGCGGGAGCTCGGGACCGTCCGTGGCGAGCTGGCCTTCGAGCACGTGTCGTTCCGCTTCCCCGACGCCGCCGCCGGTCCGGGAGCCGACGTGCTGCACGACGTGAACCTGCACCTGGCGCCCGGCGAGACCGTCGCCCTCGTCGGAGCCACCGGCTCCGGCAAGACGATCCTCACCAACCTCGTCGCGCGACTGTGGGACGTCACCGGCGGGCGCATCACCCTCGACGGCGTCGACGTCCGCGACCTGCGCCTGGACCGGCTGCGCGAGGTCGTGGCCACCGCGTTCGAGGACCCGGTGCTGTTCTCCATGTCCGCCCGCGAGAACGTCGCCCTCGGCCGCCCCGACGCGACCGAGGAGGAGGTCCTCGCCGCCGTCGAGGTCGCGCAGGCGCAGTTCGTCCACGAGCTGCCGTACGGGCTCGACACCCGGATCGGCGAGCAGGGGATGAGCCTGTCCGGCGGGCAGCGGCAGCGCCTGGCCCTGGCGCGCGCCGTCCTCGCCCGGCCCAGCGTCCTCGTGCTCGACGACACGCTCTCCGCGCTGGACATCCACACCGAGGCCCTCGTGGAGGAGGCCCTGCGCCGGGTGCTCGTCGACGTGACGGGCATCGTCGTGGCGCACCGCGCGTCGACCGTGCTGCTGGCCGACCGCGTCGCCCTGCTGCAGCACGGCACGATCACCCACGTCGGCACCCACAGCGAGCTGCTGGCCACCGTCCCCGCCTACCGTGCGCTGCTGTCGGCCGAGCTCGACGACGAGGACGAGCTGCTGGGGGTGGCGTCGTGAGCACCGCGGCCGAGCGCCCGCTCGAGGACGCCGGCGACGGGCGCGAGGTCGAGCAGCTGGACCCGCACGAGCGCTGGCGCGGCGTCGGGGTCGACGCGGGCGCCGACGACGAGGGGGTCGGCCGCACCGGCAGCCGGTTCCTGCGCCGGCGCAGCCGGCGCCTGCTCGGCTCGCTGCTCGGCCCGTACCGGGGCTGGATCGTCGTCATGGTGCTCGTCGTCCTCGTCGAGAACGCCGCCCGGCTCTCGATCCCGCTGCTCGTCGCCCGCGGCATCGACGAGGGGCTGCCCCCGGTGGTGGCCGGCGGGAGCCCGCGCACGCTGCTGGTGGTCGTCGCGGCGATGCTCGTCGCCGTCGTCCTGCAGTCGCTCGCCCGGATCGCCTTCCTGCGCGTCTCGGGCCGCATCGGCCAGGACGTGCTGCTCGAGCTGCGCCGCCGCGTCTTCAGCCACTTCCAGAGGCTCGACGTCGCCTTCCACGACCGCTTCACCTCCGGCCGGGTCACCTCGCGGCTCACCAGCGACGTCGACGCGATCTCCGAGCTGCTCGTCGGAGGCTTCGACGGGCTGGTCTCCGCGGTGCTGACCATGGTGGGCGTCGCCGTCCTCATGCTCAGCCTCGACGTCGAGCTCGGCCTGGTCTGCCTGCTCTGCTTCCCGGTCCTGCTGCTGCTGGTGCGCTGGTTCGCGCGCCGCTCGGCCACCGTCTACCGCCGCGTCCGCGAGCTGTCGGCCCTGGTCATCGTGCAGTTCGTGGAGACGATGACCGGCATCCGCGCGGTGCAGGCGTACCGCCGCGAGGGCCGCAACTCCGAGATCTTCGACCAGATCGCCGACCGCTACAAGGACGCGAACACCGACTCCTTCCGCCTGGTCGCGGTCTTCATGCCCGGCGTCCGGCTGGTCGGCAACGTCACCATCGGCGCGGCGCTGCTGTTCGGCGGCTACCGCGCGCTCGAGGGCGACATCACCGTCGGCGTGCTGACCGCCTTCCTGCTCTACCTGCGGATGTTCTTCGAGCCGATGCAGGACATCAGCCAGTTCTTCAACACCTTCCAGTCGGCCTCGTCAGCGCTCGAGAAGCTCTCCGGGGTGCTCGAGGAGGAGCCGGGCGTGCCCGCCGCGACGCGACCGGTCGCGCTGCCGAGGGCCCGCGGCGAGGTGCGCTTCGACCACGTGGACTTCGGCTACGACCCCGAGCGCCTCGTCGTCCGCGACCTGGGGCTGACGTTGCGCGAGGGCGAGACCGTCGCCGTCGTCGGGACGACCGGCGCGGGCAAGACGACGATCGCCAAGCTCCTCGCCCGCTTCTACGACCCCACGCAGGGTCGGGTGACGCTCGACGGCGTCGACCTGCGCGAGCTCTCCGACGCCGACCTGCGCCGCGCGGTGGTGATGGTCACGCAGGAGAACGTGATGTTCTCCGGCAGCGTGGCCGACAACATCGGGTTCGGCCGGCCGGACGCCACCCGCGCCGAGGTCGAGGCCGCTGCGCGGGCGGTCGGCGCCGACACCTTCATCGAGGCGCTGCCCGAGGGCTACGACACCGACGTGGCCAAGGGTGGTGGGCGGCTGTCGGCCGGTCAGCGCCAGCTCGTCGCCTTCGCCCGGGCCTTCCTCGCCGACCCGGCCGTGCTCGTCCTCGACGAGGCGACCTCCAGCCTCGACGTGCCGAGCGAGCGGCTCGTGCAGCAGGCGCTGCAGACGGTGCTCGCCGACCGTACGGCCGTGATCATCGCCCACCGCCTGAGCACGGTCGAGATCGCCGACCGCGTCCTCGTGGTCGAGCGGGGCACGATCGTGGAGCAGGGTTCGCCCGAGCAGCTCCTCGACCGGACCGACGGCCGCTACGCCGCCCTCCACGACGCCTGGGAGGCGTCGCTCGCCTGAGCCCGCACCCGCTCGGGCCTCGGCGAGGGCGACCAGCGGTCGCTCCCGGGTGCCCGGGTGGGCGCGGCCGGACGTGACGTGACCGCTGCCCACGGGCGGCCCGCGCGGGTCACACGTCGAACACGACCACGCGGTCGGCGTTCGCGCGGATGGCCGCCGAGACCGGCTGGTGGTTCGGGTGGTCGAGGTAGACGTCGCGGGCCGCGGGCGAGGCGAAGGTGACGACGAGCGCGTAGTCGAAGCCGTCCTCCAGCCCCTCGGGGCTCGAGGAGTGGCCCTCGACGACGTCCACGACGTCGGGGATGGTCCGGCCGAAGTCGGCGACCAGCGGACGGACGGTGCGCTCGGCCTCTTCCGCGGTCCCGGGACGCCAGGACACGAGGACGACGTGGGTGGTGGTCACCGCCCGACGCTAGCCCCCGGGGTCAGCCCAGTGGTGCGTGCACCCAGGCCGCGGCCTGCCCGACCGCGGGCACGCTGCGGACCCCGGGGTCCGGGGCCGGGCGGCGCACCACCACGACACGGACCCCGAGCTCGCGGGCGGCGTCGAGCTTGGCCTCGGTGTTCCTGCCCCCGGAGTCCTTGGTGACGAGCAGGTCGGCGCGGTGCCCGACGAGCAGCGCGCGCTCGCCCTCCAGCGCGTACGGGCCCCGCGACCGGAGCACCCGCCAGCGCGGCGGGAGGGCGATCTCGGGGGGGTCGACGACGCGGGCGAGGACCGCGCGGCCCGCCCAGGGCAGGAACGCCTCCAGCCCCTGGCGGCCCGTCGTCAGCAGGGGCCGGTCTCCTCCGACGTCGAGCGCGTCCGCGACGTCGTCCACCCAGGTCCAGCGGCCCGCGTCGGGGTGGTCGGCCCAGCCGGGGCGGGCGAGGCGGAGCAGCGGCGTCCCCGTGGTCGCGCAGGCGGCCGCCGCGTGGGCCGAGATCCTCGCGGCGAAGGGGTGCGTCGCGTCGACCACGGCGGCGACGCGATGTTCCACGAGAAACGCGACCAGGCCCGCCACCCCGCCGAACCCGCCGACGCGCACCCGCCCCTCCGGCAGCGCCGGTCGTGAGACCCGGCCGGCGAGGGAGGACAGCACGTCGACGCCGTCGGCCACGAGGAGCGCGGCGAGCGCGCGGGCCTCGGCCGTGCCCCCGAGGACGAGGACGGTCACCGGCCCGCCCGCGGGCCCAGTCCCACGCGAGCCGCGGTGCCGCGACGACCCCTGGAGCAGCGCGCCGGCGCGAGCAGGGCGAGGCCCGCGGCCGTCCCGAGGGACAGCAGGGACGTCGCCCGCGCGAGCCGGACCGCCCGGTCGACGTCGGCGACGACGAGGCCACGGCCGTCGCCGAGCGTCCCGCGGTCCTCGACCTCGCCGCCGTAGACGTTGACGCCGCCGAGGCGGACGCCGAGCGCCCCGGCGAACGCGGCCTCGACGACCCCGGCGTTGGGGCTGGGGTGGTGCCGGGCGTCGCGCCGCACGGCGGCGAGGGCCGCGGCCGGCGAGCCGCCGACGAGCGGTGCGGACGCGGCCGCGAGCACGCCGGCGAGCCGGGCCGGGCCGAGGTTCAGCAGGTCGTCGAACCGTGCGGCGGCCCACCCGAACCGTCGGTGGCGCTCGGAGCGGTGCCCGACCATGGCGTCGAGGGTGTTCGCGGCCCGGTACGCGAGCAGGCCCGGCACCCCGGCCACCGCGCCCCAGAGCAGCGGCGCGACGACCGCGTCCGAGGTGTTCTCGGCGACGGACTCGACGCAGGCGCGCGCGACCTCGTCGGCGTCGAGGCGCGTCGGTGTCGCGCCCCACGAGGTGCGTCACCTGGATCCGCGCGGCAGCCAGGTCGCCCTCCTCGAGCTGGGCCGCGACCGTCTCGGCCTCGCGCCGCAGCGAACGTCCCCCGAGGACCGCCCAGGTCGCCGCGGCGGTCACCAGCACCCGGGTGAGAGGCTCCCGGGCGACCCGCTCCAGGCCCACGCCGAGCAGCGCCGCACCACCGACGAGCACCGCCGCGTACGCCGACCCGGTGAGCCTGCTCGGCGACCAGACCCGTCGCTCCAGCGCAGCCGCCGCGGTCCCGAACGCCGCGACCGGGTGACCGCGGCGCGGGTCGCCGAGGAGCGCGTCCGCGGCGTAGCCGAGCAGCAGGCCCGCCGCCGTCGCCCGACCGCCCCGGGCTTGATGGCCTAGGGTCATCGGCGATGTCTCCCCACGCCTCGAGACCGGACCGGCGCACGCTCGTCACCGGAGGTGCCCGCTCGGGCAAGTCGCGGTTCGCCGAGGCGCTCGTGGCCGACGCGGAGCACGTCACCTACGTCGCGCCCGGCCCGGTGCCCGACCCCGTCGCCGACGCCGAGTGGGCCGCGCGTGTCCGCGTCCACCAGGAGCGCCGGCCCGCCCACTGGAGCACGGTCGAGACCGACGACGTGGCCGGGGTGCTGCGCCGCGGCGACCCGGCGTACCTCGTCGACTGCCTCGGCACCTGGGTCACCGCCGTGGTCGACGGCCTGGGGACCTGGGACGTGCCGCTGGGCGACTGGCAGCCCGACTTCGACGCCCGGGTCGAGGACCTCGTCGACGCGTGGCGCTCGACCCCGCAGGTCGCCGTCGCGGTGACCAACGAGGTGGGGTGGGGCCTGGTGTCGGAGCACCGCTCGGGGCGGGTGTTCACCGACCTGCTCGGTCGGGTGAACGCCGCCGTCGCGGCCGCGAGCCAGGACTGCGTGCTGATGGTCGCGGGGCGCCCGCTCCACCTCTGACCCCGCGCCCGCCCCCGGCTCCGGCGCGGTCACGGCCGGGCCGCCAGCACGACGAGCAGGGTCGCGAAGGCCGCCTCGACGGCCGCACCCATCACGTCGCCGCTGACCCCGCCGAGCCGGCGCACGGCGTGTCCGACGAGGGCCACCACGACGGCCGCGGCGAGCACCCCGGCGCCCAGCCCGAGCCACCAGGGCTGCCCGACGACCAGCGCGGCGGCCGTCGCCAGCCCGAGCAGCACGACCGCGCCGCCGACCACGCCGGCAGGGCTCACCGAACCCGCCACCACGCGCCCCAGGCCGTCCGGGCGGGCGGCCGGGACCCCCGTACGGCAGACGAGCACCAGCACCGCGCGCGACGCGCAGACGAGCAGCAGCACGGCCAGCGCGCCGCCGGGGTTGGAGGGGAGGGCGGCCAGCCCGGCCACCTCGAGGCCGAGGACGACGAGCAGGGCGACCGCGCCCATCGGACCGACGTCGCCGCGCCGCATCACGTCGAGCGCCCGCGCCCGGTCCCAGCTGGCGCCGAGGCCGTCCACGGTGTCGGCGAGCCCGTCGAGGTGCATGGCCCGCGTCCCCAGCGCCAGGAAGCCGACCACGAGCAGCGCCCGGACCCCGACCGGGACCACCGCGAGCTGGGCGAGCAGCACCACGAGCGCCGCGCCGGCGGCGAGGGGCACGACGGCGACGGGGGCCAGGACCATCGCGCGGCCCGCCGTCCGCGGCGTGGCCTCGACCGGCCGCACCGGGAGCACGCTGAGGAACCCGCCGGCGAGCCGCAGCGCGTCGAGCACCCCGCTCAGCCGGGGGCGAGGTCGGACAGGAGCGCCATCTCGCGCAGCAGCAGGACGGCGGAGCGCAGCACCGGCAGGGCCGTCAGCGCGCCGGTGCCCTCGCCGAGGCGCAGGCCGAGGTCGAGCAGCGGGACCAGGCCGAGCTTGTCGAGGGCGAGCTGCTGGGCGGGCTCGGTCGAGCGGTGGCCCGCGGCGCACCACGCGACGACGCCCGGTTCGAGGTCCTCGGCGACGGCGAGCTCGGCGAGGCTGACGATGCCGTCGAGCAGCACGGGCACGCCGGCCCGGGCCGCGGCGAGCAGGAAGCCGACCCCGACGGCGAGGTCGGCCGAGCCGAGGGCGGCGAGCCGCTGCACCGGGTCGTCGCCGCGCTCGCCCGCACGGGTGAGCGCGGTGGCGACGACCGCGGTCTTGCGGGCCAGCGCGACGTCGTCGACGCCGGTCCCGCGACCGACGACCGCGTCCGCGCCGACGCCGAACGTGGCGGCGACCAGCGCGGCGGCCGGCGTGGTGTTGCCGATGCCCAGGTCACCGAGCAGCAGCAGGTCGGCGCCGGCCTCGAGCTCCTCGGCGACGACGCGGGCTCCGACCTCGATCGCCGCCCGGACCTCGTCGGGGGTCAGGGCGTCCTCGCGGTCGATGGCGCCCGAGGACGAGCGCAGGTGGTGGCGCCGGACCGACGCGGGCAGCGCCGAGAGGTCGGCCGCCTCGTCGACCGCGACGTCGAGCACCTGCATGGCCACGCCGTGCTGGCGGGAGAGGACGTTCGCCCCGGAACCGCCGCCGGCCATCGCGGCGACCATCGCGCCGGTGACCTCCCGGGGGTAGGCCGAGACCCCGGCGTGGGAGACGCCGTGGTCGCCGGCCAGGACGGTCAGCCGGACCCGGTCCAGCGGGCGCGGCGGGCAGCGGTCCTGGCACGCGGCGACCCAGGCGGCCGCGTCCTCGAGGCGGCCGAGCGCACCGCGCGGCTTGGCCAGGGCGTCGAGCCGCTCGCGCGCGGCGTCCCGCGCCGCCACCGAGGGCGGCGTGCTCACGCGTCGACCAGCGCGGCCGGGTGCTCGGCGCGGCGGCCACGCACGGCCAGCCGGTGCGCCAGCTCGGCGGTGACCAGGCCGATCACACCCCACAGGGTGACCTGGACGACCACGCTGGAGAGCCGGAAGTCGTACAGCACGCCCGCCGGGAAGCCCGCGGGCACCTCGTCGTAGGACGGCATCAGGCTCGTGGCCAGGCCGACGACCACGACGTACGCGGCCCCGCAGACGATCGTGGCGTACCAGGCGCCCCACCGGACGGCGGCCCGGCGGCCGACGAGCACCGCGGTGACGCCGGCGACGAGCGAGATCGCGACCAGCAGGAAGTACAGCTCGGTGCGGACGCCGATCGTGTCGGCCGAACCGACGGCCGGCGGGTTCGGCGGGTAGGCGAGGAACGGCACGAGGTAGCTCGCGACGAACCCCAGCCCGGCGACCAGGAGCGGCACGCCCCGGGCCCCGAGCCGGCCGAAGCGGCCCATGCCGAGCGCGCTGACGGTGCCGACCAGGCCGCCGAGCGTGACCCCGGCGACGATCGTCGCGGTGGCGAGGCCGGCGGTGGACTGCAGCGAGCGGGGGACCCCGGTCTCCGCGCCCGTGGCCGCGCCGTGGTCGTGCTCCTCGGTGGCGGTCCCAGTCTCAGTCCCAGTCCCGGTTCCGGTCCCGTGGCTGTGGCCCCCCGAGGAGTCCTCGAGGGCGATGGCGGCGCTGAGCGACGGCTCGCCCACGACGTACGCCACGACGAACGCGGCGACGCCGGCGAGCAGGCCGGCCAGCAGCCCCCGGACCAGCAGGTCCCGGGCTGTCGTCACGTCAGGCCCTCAGTGGCAGGGGAAGCCGAGCAGGTGGCGCCCGTCGTGGGTCCACTCGTGCACGGCCGTGCCGTTCAGCAGCGCGGTGGCCCCCTGCTCGGCGCCGACGAAGTACATCGCCACGAAGGCGAGCAGCGCGGCGAGCGCGAGCCACGGCAGCACCTGGTGCAGCGGGATGGGCTTGAGCGTCACGGCGACGGGCGTCGGGGCCGTCGCGGCGATCGCGGTGGGGGTGCGGTGGTCGGTCATGTGGTTCCTCCTGGGTTGCGGCGACCCGTGGTCGGGAGCCCGTGGAGGAGGGGTCTGACTCGGGCTGACCCTCCTGCGAGGGCCTGCCCACACAGTGGCGCGACCGTGCCGGACTCGCACCGGCTTCCCGTGTTCTCCGCGAACCCGAGCACTGTAGCCCGTGGCCGCCCCGGCGTGCGAGGGCCTGACCACGCGCGTCGTACGCGATCCCGCCCGGGTCGGGCCGGCTCGCGGTCCTCGCCCCACACCGCGGGAGGGGGGGCACGACCCGCCTCATGGGTGGGAGGCCTCAGCCGTAGGTCTCGACGTCGCTGAACAGGCTGCTGACGCTCTCGCCGTGGTGGATCCGGTGCATCGTCTCGGCGAAGAGCTGCGCGACCGAGCGCACGACCAGGTGCGGCAGCCGGTCGCCGTGGACCTGGGGGACGGTGTCGGTCGTGACGACCTGGACGACTCCCGGCTCGGCGGCCAGGCGCTCGACGGCCTTGCCGGTGAAGAGGCCGTGGGTGCACACGACCGAGGCGTCCCTGGCGCCGTGCTCGCGCAGCACGCGCAGCAGCTCGATGATCGAGCCGCCGGTGGCGATCTCGTCGTCGAGCACGATCACGTCCCGGCCGGCGACGTCGCCGACGATGCGGTCGATCACCACGGTGTCGTCGGACAGGCGCTGCTTGGAGCCGGCCGCGACCGGCAGCCCGAGCTCGCGGGCGAAGGCGGCGGCGACCTTGGCGTTGCCGAGGTCGGGGGAGACCACGACGGTGTTCGACAGGTCGAAGCGGCGGAAGTGGGCGGCCAGCTCGAGGGTGGCGCTGAGGTGGTCGACCGGCACCGAGAAGAAGCCGTGCACCTGCGGGGCGTGCAGCGCCATGGTCAGCACGCGGGTCGCACCGGCACTGGCCAGCATGTCGGCGACGAGGCGGGCGCCGATGGAGATGCGCGGCTCGTCCTTCTTGTCCGAGCGGGCGTACGCGAAGTGCGGGATGACCGCGGTGATGTGGTCGGCCGAGGCGCCGCGTGCGGCGTCGAGCATCAGCAGGAGCTCCATGAGGTTCTCCTGCACGGGCGGCACCAGCGGCTGCACGACGTAGACGTCACGGCGCCGGCAGTTGGCGCGCAGCTGCACCTGCAGGCAGTCGTTGCTGAAGCGTCGGACCACCGACGGGCTCAGCTCGACGCCGAGGATCCGGCAGACGTCGCGTGCGAACTCCGGGTGCGCCGACCCGCTGAAGACGGTGATCTCACCGGTCATGTCGGCCTCCTCGTCGGTCGGGACGCACCCACGACCGCTCGCGCCAGGTCGTCGCGGCTCCGCCCGTGGCGGGCAGATCGGGGACCATCTCAGCGGACGGCCCCGGGTGGTGCGGCACCGGGGTCCGGTCCGGCGGCCGGGGCGACGGTCAGCCGGCGGCGGACGACCCGTCCCGAGGCCGAGGACGTCCGGCGGGAGCAGGGAGCTGCCGTGCCAGCGCCGCGACGGGACCGATGACGGTGACCGCGGGCGCGCGGACGCCGGCGGCCTCGCCGACGGCGGCGATGTCGGCCACGGTGGCGCTGACGCTGCGCTGGGCGGGCAGCCCCGCGTCGGTCACCGTGAGGGCCGGCGTGCCCGCGGGCAGCCCCTGGGCCACGAGCTCGGCGGTGATCGCGGGCAGCGTGGCGATGCCCATGAGGACGACGAGCGTGGTGCCGCTACGGGCCAGCGCGCCCCAGTCGAGCGTGGAGCCCGGGTCCCCCGGCGGCAGGTGGCCCGACACCACGGTGAAGCCCTGGGTCAGGCTCCGGTGGGTCAGCGGGACGCCGGCCAGCGCGGGCCCGGCCAGGGCGGAGGAGACGCCCGGCACGACCTCGACGGGGATCCCCGCCTCCGCGCACGCCTGCCACTCCTCGCCGCCGCGGCCGAAGACGAAGGGGTCGCCGCCCTTGAGCCGCACGACCCGCCGGCCGGCCCGGGCGTGCTCGACGAGCAGCTCGTTGATGCGCTCCTGGGGGGTGAAGGACCCGCGCGGGATCTTGGCGACGTCGACGACCTCGGCGTGCGCGGGCGCCTGGTCGAGCACGGCCAGCGGCGCGAGCCGGTCGGTGATGACGACGTCGGCGCTGCGCACCGCCTCGAGCCCGGCGACGGTGAGCAGCCCCGGGTCGCCGGGCCCGCCACCGACGAGCACCACCGAACCGGTCCCCGGCGTGCCCGCGGGGGCCGGCGCCGGGCGGCGGCTGGCGACGACGGGCAGGTGCACGTCGGCGCACCAGTGGCGCACCACGGCGTCGAGGGAGGGGTCGGCGACGACCACGAGGTGCACGGCGTCCAGGTCGACCGGGCTGGGTGACCGGCGGTCGAGGCCGATCTGCCCGCGCTCGGCGAGGTCCACCACCGTGTCGACCGGGGCGTGCCCGACCACGCGCACGAGCGCGCCGGCGTCGAGCAGGGACCGGACGGGCGCGAGCGCGGCGGCACCCGCGCCGGCGACCAGCACGGCGCACCCGGCGAGGTCGAGGTCGGCGGAGAAGGTCATCGCAGGCACCGTACGACCGCGGCGGCGAGGGCCGCGCTCGTCGTCTCGTCGCGGACGGCGACGCGCACCCAGCCGGCGTCGAGCCCGGGGAAGGTCTCGCCGCGCCGGACCGCGTAGCCCTGCTCGCGCAGCGCGGGCCGCAGCCAGCCGCGCGGGCGGTCGGGCCGCAGCCCGGAGGTGTCGAGCAGGACGAAGGGCGCGCGCGGGACGCCGGCCGGGACGAGGCCCAGGGGCGCGAGGGCCTCGGCCAGCGCCCGGCGGCGGTCCTGGAACCGTTCGGCGGCCACGGCCGCCTGCGCCCGCGCGGCCGGGGCCAGGCAGGCGACGGTGGCGGCGAGCGCCGGGGTGGAGACGGACCAGGGCGGCTGCTGGGCGCGGAGCCGCGCGACGAGCGCGGGGTCGCCGACGACGTAGCCGGCGCGCAGGCCGGCGAGGCCCCACGTCTTGGTCAGCGAGCGCAGCACGAGGACGCCGGGCAGGCCGGCGGAGACGAGCGAGGCCGGTTCGCCGGGCACGGCGTCCATGAACGCCTCGTCGACGACGAGCACGCGCCCGGGGCGTACGAGGGCCTCGAGCGTGGCGCGCGGGTGCAGGACCGAGGTGGGGTTCGTCGGGTTGCCGACCACGACCAGGTCGGCGTCCTCGGGCACGCCGGCCGGGTCGAGGACGAAACCCTCGGCCGCGGTCAGCACCAGGCGCCCGGGCCGGTGGCCGGCGGCGAGGAGCGCGGCCTCGGGCTCGGTGAACTGGGGGTGCACGACCACGGCCCGCCGCGGGGCGAAGGCCCGCGCGAGGAGGGTGAACGCCTCGGCACCGCCCGCGGTCGGCAGCACGTGGTCGAGGTCGACGTCGTGCGCGGCGGCGATCGCCTTCGCCGCCTCGTCGGTCCGCGGGTAGGCACCGAGGGTCGCCGTGCTGGCGTTGACCACGTCCTGGAGCCAGGCCGGGGGCGCGGGGCTGGCGACGTTCACGGCGAGGTCGACGAGGCCCTCTCCCGCGTCGCTGTCGCCGTGGTGCCGGAGGTCGTGGTCGGTCCCGACGGGGTCCGCGTGCTCGGCCGCGGTGCGCGCGGCGTGGTCGTGGACGGCCCGGGCGAAGGCCTGCGCCAGCTGCGGGTGCCCGGCCCAGTGCACGTGCTGGTACGAGGCGTGCAGCGTCGGGCGCCCGAGCCCGGCCGGGTCGGCGCTGAAGCCGTCGGCCTCGCCCCCCACGAGCCAGGCGGCGCCGTCCCCGCGGGCGGGGGCCTGCGCGCGCGCGGGATGGTTCGGGGGGGTCGTCCCGCCCGCAGCGGGGGTGACCGTGGTGCGGTGGAACTCGTGCCCCGTGGCCCGGGTGCCCGCCGGGCCGAGCAGGCCGTCGGTCGGGGCCACCAGGCCCTGGTAGCGCAGCGTGAGCCTCGGCGACATGACCGCCTCGGCCTCCAGCGCGCCGACCATCGGCACGTCGTCGACGCTGCGGCAGAGGTAGAGCAGGCCGGCGCACTCGGCGACGGTCGGCATCCCGTCGGCGATCGCCGCGGCCAGGGTCTCGCGCAGGGCGGTGTTCGCGCTCAGCTCGGCGGCGTGGACCTCCGGGAAGCCGCCGCCGAGGTAGAGCCCGGCCGTGCCCTCCGGCAGCGCGGTGTCGACGAGGGGGTCGAGCTCGACGGGTTCGCAGCCGGCGGCGCGCAGGAGCTCGTCGGTCTCGGCGTAGCGGAACGTGAACGCCCGGCCCGCGGCCACGGCGACCCGCGGCCGGGCCGGGCTCGGCGGCCGCACCTCGGCGGCGGGGTCCCAGGGCTCGACGTCGAGGTCGGGCGCCGCGTGCGCGAGGGCCATCACGGCCCGCAGGTCGACGTGCTCGGCGACCCGGTCGGCGAGGCGGCGTACGGTCTCGGCCGCCTGCTCCCGCTCGGCCGCGGGCACCAGCCCGAGGTGGCGGCTGGGGGCCTCGATCCCGGCGTCGCGGGGCAGCACGCCCAGCACGGGCAGGCCGGTCGCCTCGAGCGCGGAGGTGATCTCGTCGACGAGCCGCTGCGACCCGGCCAGGTTGAGGATGACGCCGCTGAGGCGTACGCCCGGCTCGAAGGTGTGCAGGCCGTGCACCAGCGCGGCGGTGGTGCGGGCCATCCGGGAGATGTCGACGACGACCACCACCGGTGCCTCGACGAGGCCGGCCACGTGCGCGGTGGAGGCGAAGCCGTCGCCGCCCATCCGTCCGTCGAAGAGGCCCATCACGCCCTCGACCACGGCGACGTCGGCCGGGGTGGGGACGGCGGCGCCGTGCAGGAGCAGGGGCGCGAGCTGGTCGGGGCGGCAGAGGTGCGGGTCGAGGTTCCGTCCCGGTCGCCCCGTCGCGAGCGCGTGGTAGCCGGGGTCGATGTAGTCGGGCCCGACCTTGAAGCCCGCGACCTCCAGCCCCTCGCCCCGCAGCGCGCCCATCAGCCCGGTGGCCACGGTCGTCTTGCCGTGGCTGGAGGCCGGTGCCGTGACGACGAGCCGCGGCAGCGCCGTACGGGTGCTCACGCCCGTCCCGTCCGCCGAGCGTGGGGCGCTCGCCGCGTCCGGGACGTACCGGGAACCGGCCGCAGCGTTCGGTGACCTCGGCAGACTGCCCGTGAGCGGGGGAGATCTGCCGCGGTCACGGTCGGTTCACCACGTAAACGTGGTAAACCGACCACCCGCGGACGACGGCCGGGGCGGGGGGAGCGGGGGGAGCGGGGTCGGGCGAGGCCGGGCGGAGGGGTCACCACTCGATCCCCCGCTGGCCCTTCTGGCCCTGCTCGAAGGGGTGCTTGACCTGGGTCATGTCGGTGACGAGGTCGGCGACCTCCACGAGGCGGGGGTCGGCCCGGCGGCCGGTGACGACCACGTGCTGCTGCCCCGGGCGCGCGGCGAGCGTGCTGACGACGTCGTCGACGTCGACCCAGCCCCACTGCATCGGGTAGGTGAACTCGTCGAGCACGTAGAGGGTGTGCGTCTCCGCGGCGAGGCGGCGCTTGATCTCGGCCCAGCCCTCCGCGGCGGCGCGGGCGTGGTCGTCCTCGCTCCCGGCCTTGCGCGTCCACGACCAGCCGGCGCCCATCTTGTGCCACTCGACCGGGCCGCCCTGGCCGGTGCTGGCGTGCAGCTCGCCGAGCGTCTCGAGGACGGTCTGCTCGCCGATGCGCCACTTGGCCGACTTCACGAACTGGAAGACCCCGATCGACCAGCCCTGGTTCCAGCCGCGCATGGCCAGCCCGAAGGCGGCCGTCGACTTGCCCTTGCCGTCGCCGGTGTGGACCACGAGCAGCGGGCGGTTGCGGCGCTGGCGCGTGGTCAGGCCGTCGTCCGGCGTCCGCTCGACGCGTCCCTCGGGCATCAGGCGGCGTCCTGGGTCCGTCGGGGGGACGAGGTCCGGTGCGTCGGGTCGAGGGCGGCACGCTCGGTCCGGACGGCGTCGACCAGCGACCCCGCCGCCACCTCGCCGAGCCGGACGTGGTCGGCGCCGAGCCGGACGGCGAGGTCGCGGGCCAGCCCCAGGCTCATCCGGCCGGTCTCGCAGTCGACGACGAGCGCGCTGACCCCGGTCGAGCGGAGCAGCTCGGCGGCCTGGCGGGAGCGGGCCACCGCGTCCGGTCCGCTGGTCGCGCGGCCGTCGGTGACGACGACGAGCAGCGGGCGGCGGCGGGGGTCGCGCAGGCGCTCGAGCCGGAGCGTCTCGGCCGCGCGCAGCAGGCCCTCGGCCAGCGGCGTACGCCCTCCGCTCGGCAGGTCGGTCAGGCGGCGGGCGGCGACCTCCACCGACGACGTGGGCGGCAGGGCCAGGACGGCCTCCGCGCCACGGAAGGTCACCAGCCCGACCTTGTCGCGGCGCTGGTAGGCGTCGAGCAGCAGCGAGAGCACCGCGGTCTTGACCGCCTCCATGCGCTTGCGGGCGGCCATCGAGCCGGAGGCGTCCACGGCCAGGAGCACGAGGTTGGACTCGCGGCCCTCGGTGACCGCGTGGCGCAGGTCGGTGCCCACGAGCCGGAGCCGGGAGCCGTCCGTACGCCCACGCGCGGCCTGGTGCGGCGCGGCGGCGCGGACCGTGGCGCTGAGGTGCAGCGGGCGGTGCTCGCCGTCGGGCAGGGTCGAGCCGACCGTGCGCCCGGTGGTCGTGACGGCACGGCTGCGACGCCCGGCCGTGCCCGTGCCGACCCCGCGGGCGGTGAAGAGCCGGGTCCGGTACGCCTGCCCGGGGGCCGCGACCGACACCGCGACCGCTCCGCGGGTCGGGTCCTCCTCGCGCGGGTCCGGGGTGCTGCCGGGCTCCGGGGCGGCGGGCGGCTCGGGCTGGCGGTCCGCGGGACCCTGCGCCCCGTCCTCGCGGCCGGAGGACCCCGGACCGGGCGGGGTGGCCGGCGGGTCGCCGGCCTGCGCGTCGCCGGCGTCCGCGGCGTCACCGGTGCCCTCGGAGTCGTCCGGGCCGGGACCCGGGGGCGGCTCCTGCGACGGCGGCGGCTCGGGGTCGTCGGCGTCGAGCAGCCGGTCGAGCAGGTCCTCGTCGAGCCCGGGGGCGTCGAACGGGTTGCGCCGGCGCCGGTGCGGCAGCGCGAGGCGGGCGGCGGCGCGGATGTCGGCCTTGGTGACCCGGTCGCGCCCGTGCCAGGCGGCGTGGGCCACCGCCGCGCGGGCCGTGACCAGGTCGGCGCGCAGGCCGTCCACCTCGAAGGCGGCGCAGACCCGGGCGATGAGCAGCAGCTCGGCGTCGCCGAGCTCGACGTGGGCGACCCGGGCCTGGGCGTCGGCCAGCCGCTGGCGCAACCGGGTCTCGGCGTCGCCCCACGCGGCGGCGAACGCCTCGGGATCGAGGTCGTACGCCATCCGGCGCCGGACGACCTCGGCGCGCAGGGCGGGTTCGGTGGGGGCGGCGACCTCGACGGTGAGCCCGAAGCGGTCCAGCAGCTGCGGGCGGAGCTCGCCCTCCTCGGGGTTCATGGTGCCCACGAGCACGAGCCGGGAGGCGTGCGCGATCGAGACGCCCTCGCGCTCCACGGTCGAGCGGCCCGTGGCGGCGGCGTCGAGCAGCAGGTCGACCAGGTGGTCGTGGAGGAGGTTGACCTCGTCGACGTAGAGCAGGCCGCGGTGCGCGGCGGCCAGCAGGCCGGGGGAGTAGACGACCTCGCCGGAGCCGAGCGCCTGGCGCAGGTCCAGCGAACCGATCACCCGGTCCTCCGTCGCCCCCACGGGCAGCTCGACGAGCCGGGCCGGGCGTCTGGTCGCGACGGTCGGGAGCGTCGGCGGGTGGACGTCGTCGGGGGGTGTGGGGGCACGGCCGCCCGCGTCGACGGCGACGGGCTGGTGGGGCCCGTCGGGGCAGGTGGGGTCGGGTGCGGCCGGGTCGCAGCTGAACCGGCACCCCTCGACCACGGCGACCTCGGGCAGCACGGCCGCGAGGGCCCGTACGGTCGTGGTCTTGGCCGTGCCCTTCTCCCCGCGCACCAGCACGCCGCCGACCTCGGGCGAGACGGTGGTCAGGACCAGCGCGAGCGCCAGGTCCTCGGAGCCGACGACGGCGGAGAAGGGGAAGGTCGGCGCCGGGCGCGCGGTGCGCGCCGGGAGCGTGGGTGTCGGGGGTGAGCCGGGCATGTGCGGTCGAACCCTCCTGCGGGTGTCCTCGCCCGCGAGCCGTGGGTGTGCGACGCAGCAGACGTCCTGGCTCCCGGGCCCGCCGGCGACGTGCGTGCCGACCTGACCCGGTCACAGTGGCGGGACCGCTCCGGATTCGCACCGGATTCCTCTGCGCGCGTCGCCCGCGATCCTCTCACGGGGCGGGGACAGCCCCTCCCGCCGCCGCCCTCCCCAGGAAAGTGGTCGCTCCCGGACCCTTCGTACGGGGTGCCAAGGTCCGGGACCGACCACTTTCCGGAGTCAGCGAGCCGGAGTCAGCGAGCCGGAGCCACCGCGGCGGTGAGGGCGGAGGCGTACGCGGCCGAGCCCTCGGCGGTCAGGTGGAAGCTCGACGAGTCGGGCACGAGGGACCCGAGCGAGGCGAGCACCACGCCGTTCACCCAGGGCGCCTGGCGGTCGGACAGGGCGTGCCCGTCGAAGGCGTCGGTGACGTCGACGAACCGGGCCCGGACGCCGGACGCCTTCGCGCGCTCGACCCCGGAGGCCAGGGCGGCGTCCAGGGCGACGCTCTGCGCCTCCATCCAGGCGGCGTCGGCCTCGGCGACGAAGAGCGGCAGCACGTCGGAGGCGCGGTGGCCCTGCGGGGTCGGGCGCGAGCCGAGCAGGCGGGGGTAGCCGGTCACGAGGATCTCGGCCTCGGGCGCGCGGCGGGCGATCTCCGCCAGCACCCGGACGAGGGGGACCGTCCGGTCCTGCGGCGACGCGGCGGGTCCGCCGAGGAAGGCGATCCGGTGCTGGGCCCCGGCCTTGGCCGCCGCCCGCCACCGGGCGCCCTGGTCGAGCACCGCCTGGATGCGCCGGTCCGGGGAGTGCAGGCAGGCCGCGACGACCGCGGCGAACCCGGCGTCGTTGCCGCCGACGGTGAGCGTGACGGTCCGGGTGGTCTCGCGCAGCGACGACACCTGGGTGGCGAGCACGTCACCGGTGACGGCCCCGGAGCGGGCCGCGCAGGTGAGGGACCGGAACCGCTCCGGGCCGCTGCCCTTGAGCAGCACCGGGTAGGCCAGCGAGGGCGCGAGGCCCTCCCCGGACGCGTACGAGTCCCCGAGCGCGACGTACTGCACGGGCCCACCCTCCCCGTCTCCTGCGCCCGGCTCCGGGGAGGTCCACCCCGAGGGGGTCCGGGGGTCGGGCCGAGGGTCGGGCCGGGGGTCGGGCCGGGGTCGGGCCGGGCAGGCGCGTGCAGCGTGCTCAGGCGGCGAGGGCGTGCACGACCTCCACCGCGGCCGCGACCGGGGGCAGGGCCTCGATCGCGGCAGCCACGGCACGCGCCCCCTCCCGGTAGCGCGGGTCGGCGAGCAGGCCCGGGACCTGGCGGCAGGCCCGGAGCACCGCGTCGGGCCCCTGCTCGACCGCCAGGCCCGCGCCGGCGGCGGCCACGTGGCGGGCGTTGACCGCCTGGTCGACGGTGAACAGCGGGACGACGGCCTGGGGCACACCGGCGCTCAGCGCGCCCATGGTCGTGCCGAACCCGCCGTGCCCGAGCAGACCCGCCGCTTCCGCGAGCACGCCCTGCTGCGGCCACCACGGCACGACGCGGGCGTTGCGCGGGACCGGGCCCAGCGCGGCGACGTCGAACCTCGTCCCCACCGTGAGGAAGACCCGTACGGGCAGGTCGGCCAGCCCCTCGAGGGCCTGGCGGAACGCGCCGGCGAAGGGCGGGAGCGCACCGGTCACCGACCCGAAGGTCACGTAGAGCAGGGGCAGCTCCGGGTTCCCCCACGCGGGCAGCGGGTCCGCCGGCCCCACCGGGGGGTCGTCGCGGTACCGCAGCAGCACGGCGAGGTCGTCGCACCCGTCGTCGCCGGCGTGGTCCAGGCCGGCCGGCACCGCGCTCAGCAGCGGTTCGGACCGCGACGCCGAGACGAGCGCGTCCTCGGCCAGGCCAGCCAGCCCCGCGAGCTCGCCCAGCGGCTCGGCCGTGTGCTCGGCGAACAGGCGGGACGTCTCCTGCATGCCGATCGCCACCTGCACATGGGGGATCCCGGCGCGGACGGCGGCCGCCAACGACGCCAGCTCCGCGGGCTCGCGGACGACGACGTCGGGACGCCAGGCACCGAGGGCGTCGACCAGCGCCGGCAGCGCGGCCTGCGCGTCGATCCTGCCGAACACCTCGCGCAGCACGACCGCGTTGGCCTCCTCGAAGCCCAGCGCGGGCAGCGCCGCCATGACGGGCCCGACCAGGGCGGGGTCGGGGTCGTCGAAGGGCACGTGGGTGAGGCCGGCCCGCGCGATCGCTGCGGCGTACGAGGCCGGGGCGGCGACGCGCACCTCGTCCCCGGCGACCGTGCACGCGCGGGCGAGCCCGGTCAGTGGACCGAAGTGCCCCTCGTTGGCCGTCGTGGCCGCCAGCACGCGCACGGCACCAGAGTGGCAGCGCGGGGCGAGGCTGACCAGGTACGCGATTTCGCGGACCGGCGACCGGGGGTGCGCCGCACGACCGGCCGTCGACGTCCCACCGGGCCGGTCGGCCGCACGTCGTTCAGGGAGCGGTGACGAGGACCCGGTCGGTGTCGAGGCCGAGGCGGACGCGGGTGCCGGGCTCCAGCCCGTCCAGGCGGGAGCCGGAGAGCTGCGCGACCAGGTCCTCGCCCTCCGCGGTCCGTACCCGCACGCGGGACACCGCCCCGCTGAACTGCACGTCGAGGACCTCGGCGCCGCCGTGGTCGTCCGGGGTCGGGGTGAGGTGCTCGGGACGGACCAGCGCCACGCCGCGGCCGTCGGCCAGGGACCCGTCGACGGTGGCGACGTCGACGCCGAGGAGCCGCGCCCGGCCCTGCGCCACGACAGCCGGCACGCGGTTCATGAGCCCGACGAAGTCGGCGACGAACGCCGTGGCGGGGTGGGCGTAGAGCTCCTGCGGCGTGTCGAGCTGCTGCAGCCGGCCCTGGCTCATGACCCCGACCCGGTCGGCCATGGCCAGCGCCTCCTCCTGGTCGTGGGTGACGAAGAGCGTGGTCGTGCCGACCTCGAGCTGCACGCGGCGGATCTCGTCGCGCAGCTGCACGCGGACCTTGGCGTCGAGGGCGGAGAGGGGCTCGTCGAGCAGCAGGACGGCGGGTTCGATGGCCAGCGCCCGGGCCAGGGCCACGCGCTGCTGCTGGCCGCCGGACAGCTCGGTGGCGTAGCGGTCGGCCTGGTCGGCGAGCCCGACGAGCTCGAGCATCTCCCGGGCCCGCGCCGCGCGGCGGGCGCGGCCGACCCTGCGCAGCCGCAGCCCGAACTCGACGTTGTCCTGCGCGGTCAGGTGCGGGAAGAGCGAGTACGCCTGGAAGACCATGCCCATGTCGCGCTGGTTGGCCGGGACGTTCGTGACGTCGCGACCGCCGACGACCACCCGGCCGACGGTGGGTTCGTCGAGGCCGGCCAGGATCCGCAGCGCCGTCGTCTTGCCGCAGCCCGACGGGCCGAGCAGGGCGACGAGCTCGCCGGGGTGCAGCGTCAGGTCGAGGCCGTCGAGCGCGCGCGTCGCCCCGTAGTGCCGCTCCAGCGCCTCGAGGCGGACCTCGACGCCCGTGCGTCCGCCGTCCCCCGTCGTGCTCGGCCGGGCCGTGGTGGTCATCGCCGTCCTTCCGTCATGCCGCGCCCCGCGAGGACGCGGGGGTCGTCGGCGCCGGCGTCGGGGTGGTCCCGGCGGTGGTCCGCACCGGGGCGCCCGCCGAGCGGCGTCGCCGCCCGCCGCTGACCACCGAGAGGACCACCAGCAGCACGGCGGCGAAGAGGATCGAGGCCAGCGAGGCCGCGATCGACTCCTGCGCGTCCGACTTGGCCTGCAGGTTGATGGCCACCTGCAGGGTGTCGTAGTTGAGCAGCGAGGCGATGGTGAACTCGCCGAGCACCAGCGCGATCGAGATGAAGGCGGCGGAGAGCAGCGCCGTCGTCAGGTTGGGCACGACGACCCGGACGATCACCGTCGCCCAGCCGGCGCCCAGGCTCCGCGCCGCCTCGGCGAGCGTCGTCACGTCGATCGCCGACAGCCCCGCGTCGAGCGCGCGGAAGGCGTACGGCAGCACGAGCACGACGTAGAGCAGCGCCAGGACGTACGGGGTGTCGCCGAAGAGGTAGTTGAGCCAGAGCACGACGTTCTTGAGCCCGACGACGATGACCAGCGGCGGCACGGTGAGCGGCAGCAGGCAGAGGAACTCCAGCGGCCGGGCCGCCCTTGGCACGCGCAGCCGCACCCAGACCATCGTGGGCACGAGGAGCACGACCATCGCCACCACGGTCAGCAGCGCGAGCACCAGCGAGGTGACGATCGCGCCCGACAGCAGCGGGTCGGTCACGAGCTTGGCCCAGGCCGCCCCCGTACGCCCGCCGGTGCGGAAGCTGCGGGTGCTGAAGTCGAGCATGCTGAGCAGCGGGACCAGGAAGAACAGGCCCACCAGGCCGAGCACGACGACGCGGAAGACGGCCAGCCGGCGCCGCGCCGCGCGCTGCGGGCTCCGGGCGCTCATCGGTCCCGCCTCATCGGACCCGCCTCATCGGACCCAGCGGGCGGTGCGGCGCACCAGCAGGCTGTAGCCGGCCATGACGACCGCGACGATGACGATCATCTCCAGCGCCAGGGCGTAGGCGAAGTTCTGCCGGCCGAGCACGACCTCGCTGGTCAGCGCGCTGCGGATCCACAGCGGGATGATCGGGCTGCCCTGGCTGACCAGGGCGGCGGCGGTCGCGTACGCGGCGAAGCTGTTGGCGAACAGCAGCAGCAGCGAGCCGAGGAAGGCCGGGGTGAGCAGCGGCAGCCCGACGTGGCGCCAGTACTGCCAGGTCGTGGCCCCCAGGCTGGACGCCGCCTCGCGCCACTGGACGCGGACGCCGTCGAGCGCGGGCAGGAAGACGATCACCATCAGCGGGATCTGGAAGTAGGCGTAGACCAGCACCAGGCCCTTGAGCCCGAAGAGCCACACGCTGCTGGTGAGCCCGGTGCCGAGGTTGGCGTCGAGCCAGGTGGAGACGACGCCGGAGATGCCCAGGGTGGCGATGAAGGCGAAGGCGAGCGTGACGCCGCCGAACTGCGCCAGCACCCCGCAGACGCTGGTGACCAGGCGCCGCAGCGCACCGTCGGGGCGACCGGTGACCACCGCGTACGCCGCGAGCGCCCCGACGACCCCGCCGATCAGGGCGGTGACGGCGGAGACCAGCACGCTGTTGAGCAGCGCGGTCACGACGCTGCCCTCGCCCAGCCCGGCGAGGTTCGTCAGGCTGGGGCGGCCGTCCTCGACGAACGCCCCGATGACCACGGTGACCGTGGGCACGACGAGGAAGACCAGCAGGTAGACCCCGAAGGGCAGCACGCCCAGCGCCGGCCGCAGCCGCGCCAGCCTCGAACGCGCCATCGTCCCCCCGCCTCGTCTCGTCGTGCCGGTCCCGCTGACCACGCTCCTCGGGGCGCGCTCAGCCGGTGGCCTTGCTCCACTCCTTGCTCAGCACGTCCGCGGCCTTGGTGCTCTGCTCGGTCGTGAGGATGGTCGGGCTGCCGCTGACCGGGGGGAGCTTGCCGTAGGCGTCCTTGTCGATCGTCCCGGCCTTCTCCATCGCGTCCGCCCGCACCGGGCGCGCGCCGCCGCCGAGGAAGAGGTTCTGGCCCTCGTCGGAGTAGAGGAACTCCTGCCACAGCCGCGCGGCGGCCGGGTGCGGGGCGTCGGCGCTGACGGCCTGGAAGTAGTAGCCGCCGACGAGCGCGTCGCTCGGCACGGTCACCTTCCAGGTGCTGATCTTGGCGCTCTCCGCGGCGTTCAGGTAGTCCCAGTCGATCACCAGCGGGGTCTGCCCGGACTCGATCGTCGCCGAGGTCGGGTCGGTCGGCAGGAAGTTGCCGGCCTTCTTGAGGTCGGCGAAGAAGTCGATGCCCGGCTGGATGTCGTCGGCCGAGCCGCCGTTGGCCAGCGAGGTCATCACGACGCCGTTGAACGCCGCACCGGCCTGCGTCGGGTCACCGTTGAGCGCGACCTTGCCCTTGTACTCGGCCTTGAGCAGGTCCTTCACCCCGCTCGGCGCGGGCACCTTGGCCGTGTCGTAGCCGATCGACATGTAGCCGCCGTAGTCGTTGACCCACAGCCCGCTGCTGTCCTTGAAGCTCGTGGGGATCGTGTCCCACGTCGACACCTGGTAGGGCGCGAACTTGGCCGTGTTGGCCAGCGCGACCGCCTGGCCGAGGTCGAAGACGTCCGGCGCGCGGTCCGTCCCCTTCTGCTGGTCGGCCGCGTTGATCTCGTCCTGGCTCGCCGCGTCGGGCTGGGCGGAGTCGACCTTGATGCCGTACTTGGTCTGGAAGGCCGAGATGATCTGGCCGTAGTTGGCCCAGTCCGGCGGCAGCGCGATGACGTTCAGCGTGCCCTCCTTCTTGGCCTCGGCCACGAGGGCGTCCATGCCGCCCGCGCCCTGGGCGGAGGTCCACGTGGCCGCCCCGTTCGTGCTCGTGGCGGGCTCCGCCGTCCTCGCCGGCGGCGCGCAGCCCGCGCCGACCATGACGAGGGCGGTGAGGCCGGCGGCGGCCGCGGTGATCGTGGTGCTGGTCCTGCGCATCGTTGGCTCCCGTGATCCGCCCTGGCGGGCCGTCGGACGTGGACCGCCCGCGGCCCCCGAGGGCGCGCAGGCGGTGACTGTGCTGAGGATGGCACGGCGGCGGGGGCGGGCCGGTGGTGCGACACGAACGTCGGGTGAACTCTCCGTGCGGGCCACGGTGACCGGGAGGGGGTCAGGAGCGGCTGGTCGCCCCTCGGTCGCGGCGGCCCCGGCCGCGCGGGGATCCCTACCCTGACTGCGTGGTCGTGGACGTGGTGGGGCTGCCCGCCGTGGGCTGGTCGGGGCTCGGGGACGCCGAGCGCGACCTCGTCGCCACCGCCGAGGTCCTGCTGGGGGCGCCGCGCCACCTGGGCCTCGTGCCCGAGGTCGAGGGCCAGGAGCGCCAGGCGTGGCCGAGCCCGCTGCGGCCGCAGCTGCCCGGTCTCCTCGACGCGTACGCCGGCCGTCGCGTCGTCGTCCTGGCCAGCGGCGACCCCCTCGTGCACGGCATCGGCTCCACCCTGGTCGACCTGCTGGGCGCCGGCGCCGTCCGCGTCCACCCGGCGGTCTCCTCCGTGGCCCTGGCCGGCGCGCGGATGGGCTGGGACGCGGCCACCTTCGACGTCGTGCGGATCGCCTCCGAGGGCGCGCAGGAGGTCCGGCCGCTGCTCGCCCCCGGCCGCCGGCTCGTCGCCCTGTCCCGGGACTCCCGGACCCCGGCCGCGGTGGCCGGCGTCCTGGAGGACGCCGGCTTCGGCCTCAGCGTCGTCACCGTGCTCGGCGACCTCGGGACGTCGACCGAGTCGCGGCGCGAGACCCTCGCCGCGACCGGCGTCGACGGTGAGGTCCCCGCGCTCAACGTCGTGTGCGTCGACTGCGCCACCGACCGGCCCGAGGCCGACGCCCTGGCTGGTCTGGGGCCGGTGCCCGGCCTGCCCGACGACGCGTACGAGAACGACGGCCAGCTCTCCAGGCGCGTGGTCCGGGCGGCGGCGCTGGCGCACCTGCGCCCGCGCGGGGACGAGCTGCTGTGGGACCTCGGCGCGGGCGCGGGTTCGGTGGCCATCGAGTGGTGCCGCGCCGTGCGCGGCGCCCGGGCCATCGCGGTCGAGCGCGACGGCGAGCGGGCCGCGCGCATCACCCGCAACGCGCGCCACCTGGGCGTGCCCGCCCTGCAGGTCGTCAGCGGCGTGAACGCCGACGCCCTCACCTGGCTCCCCGCGCCGGACGCCGTGTTCGTCGGCGGCGGTGCCGACACCGCCCTGCTCCACACCGTGCTGAGCATGGTCAGGCCGGGCGGCCGCGTCGTGGTGCACGCGGTCACCGTCGAGACCGAGGCCCTGCTGCTCGACCTCCACGCGAGCCTCGGCGGCGAGCTCACCCGCCTGGGCATCGAGTCGCTGGGGCCGCTGGGCCGCTTCCGTGGCTGGGTCCCGGCCCGTCCGGTGGTCCAGTGGAGCCTCGTCACCGCGACGCCCGACGACCCCCGCGAGGGTGACCGGGTCCGGTGACCGTCCACTTCATCGGCGCGGGCCCGGGCGCGGCCGACCTGCTCACCCTGCGCGCCGTCCGGCTGCTCGGGAGCTCCCCGGTCTGCGTCTACGCCGGCACCTACCTCGACGAGGCCGTGCTCGGCCACTGCCCGCCCGGCGTCACGCTGGTCGACAGCCAGCACCTGGACCTCGACGCCATCACCGCGCACCTCGTGGCCGCGCACGAGTCCGGCCAGGACGTCGCGCGCCTCTGCTCGGGCGACCCCTCCCTCTACTCCGCCCTCGCCGAGCAGACCCGGCGCCTCGACGCCGCCGGCGTCGACTGGGACGTCACCCCCGGCGTCCCCGCGTACGCCGCCGCGGCCGCCCGCGTCGGGCGCGAGCTCACCGTCCCCGAGGTCGCCCAGTCCGTCGTCCTGACCCGGGCCCAGGCGGCCTCCACCGCGATGCCGGGCACCGAGGCGCTCGGCGCCTTCGCCGCGACCCGCGCCACCCTCGTCCTCCACCTCGCCGTCCGCCGCACCCGCGAGCTGGCCGCCGAGCTGACCCCGGCGTACGGCGCCGACTGCCCGGTCGTCGTCGTCGGCAACGCCTCCCAGCCGACCGAGACCGTCCTGCAGGGCACCCTCGCCGACATCGCCGACGCCGTCGAGGCCGCGGACCTCCGCCAGGCCGCCGTGATCATGGTCGGCCGTGCCTTGGCGGCGCGCTCCTTCCCCGAGTCGCACCTCTACGACAGCCACCGCCCCCGCCGAGGAGCCGAGCGGGACACCCCCGTCGAGCACCGGGAGCCGGGCGACGCCGCAGCGACGCAGGGATGGTGACCCTCGAGGAGAGGTGCGCGACGCCCTCCTGCCGCACCCCTCCGGCGACGAGGGTGGCCAGGAGACGCCGATGACCGAGTCGCCCGGCTTCTGGGACACCCTCTGGGCGCTGGTCCCGCTCGGTCTGGCCGGGGCCTTCAGCTGGCTGCCGGTGACCGGGCTCGTCGTGCTGCTGCTGGCGGGTTCCGGCATGGCCCGCGTGTGGGCGTTCGTGGCAGGCCGGGTCTTCGGGCTGGCCCTGATCACGGTCGCGTTCGTGGCCGGGGCACGGGCGCTGCCGATACCGCGGTCCGCGCCGACGCTCGAGGGCCCGGTCGTCGCCGGGGCGGAGGTGGTCGCCGGCGTCGCGCTCGTGGTCGTGGGCGCGGTGACGTGGGCGCGGCGCGAGGTCGCCCGCTCCGCGGCGGAGCCGGCCTGGCAGCGCCGCCTCGGCGAGGCGTCGGTCCCCGCGGTGTTCCTGACCAGCGTGGTCGTCGACCTGCAGCCGAAGGGCCTGGTCCTCGGGCTGTCGTCGGGCGTCGTGGTCCGGGCCGGGTCGCTGTCCCTCGCCGAGGTCGTCGTCGTCCTGGCCGTCTACCTGGCGGTCGCCGCGTCGTCGGTGCTGCTGCCGGTGCTGGCGACGTACGCCTCGCCGCGGCGGACGCGGCGGTGGCTCGAGGCGGCGCAGGACTGGCTCGACGCGTACGGCCGGACCGTCACCGCCGTCGTCCTGGTGCTGGTCGGCGTGGTCCTGGTCGTCGACGGGCTGCTGCGCTCCTGACCCGCGCTGCCCCCCGGGCGGACCGTCCGCACGTCCCCGACGACGCTCCGGCGCCGGGCGGATGAAGAGTTCCCGTGCTTCTGCTGAGGCCGTGAGGGGTGACCCCCGGTTCTGCCAGGATCAGGCGTCGTCGGGCCCCGAGGTCCCGGCGTGAAGTCCATCGAGGGTGGTCGGCGCGGGCCGGCCGGGAAGCGGGTGCACATGTCCGGACGCGTTCTCTCCAGCGAGCAGGCGAAGTCGGCGATCACGCAGATGCAGTCGATCATCAACGGCGGCCTCACCAACGAGATCAACAACCTCAACACCCAGGGTCAGGCCCTGTCCGACCCCAACAACTGGGACGGCCCCCTCGCCGAGCGGTTCCGCAGCTCGACCTGGCCGGAGACCAAGTCGGCGCTGGACAAGGCCAAGACCGAGCTCGAGCAGCTCCGGACCCAGCTGCAGCAGATCTCCACCAACATCATGACCGCCGGCGGCGGCAGCTAGTCCCGCCCGTCGGGCACCGGCCCGACGCCGCGGCCCGGGTGACGCCCGGTCACCCGGGTCGCCCGCTCGTCCACACCGCGTCACCGACGCAGCCCGGCCGCCCGGCGGCCGGAGCCCTGCGCGTCCGTACCGCTCGGAGGATCTCGCATGTCTGACCTGGGTGCCATCGAGGAGGACGTCCCCTTCGACGAGGCGACGGCCACCGCGCTCGTCACCGCCTGCCGCTCGGCGGCGTCGGCGGTCGACAGCCAGACCGGGCAGCGGTCGTCGTGGGTGACGACGGCGATGACCGACTTCAGGGGCCACTTCTCCCAGCTGTTCCACGCGAACGCCCAGACCGCCGCGGGCGACGCGACCGAGCTCGCGAACCGCCTCCGCGAGGTCGCCACGGCGGCCGAGCGGCTCCGCGAGGAGGCGCACAAGGAGCAGCAGCGGCGCCAGAAGGCGCGGGCGTGGAAGAAGGAGCACGACGACCGGAACCTGCTCCAGCAGGGCTGGGACTGGGCCACCGGCGGGGACGACCCGCCCGTCGGCCCGCCGGCCGACCCGGTGTCGGTCGCGGTCTCGCCCTCCGTGAACCGCTCGCGCGACACCCCCGCGCCCGGGGCCGGCTCGTCCGGCGGCGGCGGGACCTCGTCGGCCCGCCCGGCGGACCTGCGCACCTTCGCCACCGGGTCGAAGGGCCTGAACGACACGCTGCGGCCCCGGCCCGCCGCGCTGCGGACGGCCTACCAGGACTTCCAGGCCCGTTGCCGCTGGGGCACGTTGAGCGCGTCCGGGGTCTTCACCGGCTTCGACGTGTGGCTCGCGGCCAACGACGACGACGTGCGGTGGGCCACGACGGTCGCCGACGCCTTCACGGCTGCCGGTGGTGAGGGCCGCGTCTCCACCCTGTCCGACAGCGCCGTCCAGGCCGCGCTGCAGGCCGCCCACGTCACCGTGAGCCGCCAGGACCTCGTCATCGACGCGGTGCAGGCCCAGGGCCACCCGCCGACGACCGGCTACGCCGACGACCCGGTCAACACGGCGACGGGCAACTTCACCGAGACCGAGACCGACGTCGCCTTCCCCGGCGCCGCCGCGCTGCTCGAGCTCTCGCGCACCTACAACTCGGTGCGCACCACGGACGGCCCCGGCGCCGCGGCGGTGGGTGCCTTCGGCCCGGGCTGGGCCTCGGTCTGCGAGGCCGGCCTCGCGCTCGACGCCGAGCGCGCCCGGCTCGTCCTGCCCGACGGACGGCAGGTGTTCTTCCCCCGCCTCGGCGAGGGCTGGGACCGTGCGGTCGGCGAGAGCCTCTGGCTGGTCCGTGACGAGGGCTCGGGCGAGCTCCGCGTCACCGGCAACGACGGGTCGTGGTCGCGCTTCGGCCCCGGCGGTGCCCTGCTCGCGTACGGGACCGGTCCGGACGAGGCCCGGGCGTACGTCGAGGTCTCCCGCGACGACGACGGCCGCGTGCTGCGGCTGACGCACGCCCGCGGCCAGTGGGTCGAGCTGGAGCGGGCGGCCCACCCGGCCGGCGGCGAGCGCCTGGTCGCGGCGCGCACCGCCGACGGCCGCACCGTCACCTACGCCTACGACGCCGAGGGCCGCCTGGTCTCGGCGACCGGTGCCCTCGGCACGCGGGGCTACCGCTGGGACGACGACGGGTTCGTCGCGGCGGTCGTCGACGCCGACGGGGTGGTCGAGGTCGAGAACCGCTACGACGGGCGCGGCCGGGTCACCCGTCAGCGCTCGCCGTTCGGCCGGACGACGCGGTTCGTCTACCTGCCCGGCCGGGTGACCGTCGTCTCCGACGAGGACGGCACGCGGTCGAACACCTGGATCCACGACGAGCGCGGCCGCCTCGTCGGCGTCGTCGATGCCGAGGAGCGGCGCCAGTCCACCTCCTACGACCGCTGGGGCCGACCGGTCCTGCTCACCGAGCGCGACGGCTCGACGACGGTCCACGAGCACGACGCCCGCGGCCGCCGGGTCCGCACCGTCACCCCCTCGGGCGCCGACCTGACCTACGGCTACGACGAGCTCGACCGCATCACGACGGTCGTGACCGAGGCCGATACGGTCACGGAGTACACCTACGAGGGCGCGCTGCGGAACCCGTCGACGATCCTCGACCCCGAGGGCGGGCTCACGCGGCTCACCTGGACCGACGGACTGCTCACCTGTGTCGTCGACCCGACCGGGGTCGCGGTCCGCTTCTCCTACGACGACCACGGCGACCTGGTCGGCACCACGAACGCCGACGGCGCCACCGCGCGGCTCGAGCGCGACGCCCTGGGCCGCGTGACCGCCGCGGTCACGCCGTCCGGGCACCGCACCACCTACCGCTACGACGACGCCTCCGGCCTGCTCGTCGAGCGGCGCGACCCGGACGGCGCGGTCTGGCGCTACGAGCGGAGCACCGCGGGCCGGCTCCTCGCCACCGTCGACCCGCTGGGCGGGCGGATCTGTGTCGAGCGCGGGACGCACGGCGAGGAGGCCGCCACCGTCGACGCGCTCGGGCGCCGTCTGGACCGGACCCTCGACGACCTCGGCAACCTCGCCTCGGTGAGGCTGCCGGACGGGTCGCGCTGGGAGTTCGCCCACGACGGCCTCTCGCGGCGCGTCGCGACGACCGACCCGACCGGCGCGGTCTGGCGCGACGAGTTCGACGCCGCCGGGTACGCCGTGGCGAGCGTCGACCCGACCGGGGTGCGGGTCGGGGTGGACGTCGACGTGGCCGCCGGCACCGCCGAGGTCGCGGACGCCGACGGCTCGGCCGTCCTCCGGGTCGACCCGCTGGGCCGGGCGACGAGCATCGGGCAGCCGGACGGCAGCGCGGCGATCTACACCTACGACCGCTGCGGGCGTCCCGTCGAGGCCCTCGACGCCGACGGCGGGCTGACCGTCGCCGAGCGCGACGCGGCCGGCCGCGTCGTCGCGGTGACCGGCCCCACCGGGGCGGTCACGCGGCGGTCGTACGACGCCTGCGGTCGCCTCGCGGCGCTCACCGACCCGCTCGGCGCCGTCACCACGATCGGCTACGACCAGGACAGCCGGCCGGTCACCCAGACGCTGCCCACGGGCGAGGTGGTGCGCACGACGTTCGACGCGTGCGGGCGCGTGGTCGCGCACGCCGCGCCGGGGGCGGGGACCCTCACCTGGGAGTACGACCTCGCGGGCCGGGTCGTCGTGGCCGACGAGCCGCGGTTCGGCCGGCGCGGCTTCCGCTACGACCCGGCCGGCCAGCTCGTCGCCGTCGTCGACGGCAACGGCGGCGTGACGACCTACGGCTACGACGCGAACGGTCGGGCGACGACGATCACGGACCCCCTCGGCGGGGTCACGCGGCGCGAGTTCGACGCGATGAACCGCTGCGTCGCCGAGACCGACCCGCTGGGCCGCACCACCCGCGGCGGGTACGACGCCGCCGGCCGGCTCGCCTGGCAGGAGTCGCCCGACGGCCGCCGCACGACCTGGACCTACGACGACGCCGGACGGCCGGCGAGCATGGCGGTCGACGGCCGCACCGTCACGGCCCTGACCCGCGACCTGCGTCGGCGCACCGTCCGCGTCAGCGACGACACCGGCGAGGGCCGCGTCGAGCACGAGCTCGAGTGGAACGGACGCGGCCTGCTCGTCCGGCGCAGCCGGGGCGGTCGCACGCTGCGCTGGACGTACGACGCGGACGGCCGCCGCACGTCGATGAGCACGCCGGACGGCGCGACGACGGCGTACGGGTACGACGCCGCGGGCCGCCTCGCCTGGGTGGACCACTCCGTCCTCGGCCGGGCCGCCTTCGACCGCGACGCGGCGGGCCGGCTGACCTCCGCCGTGGCCGGCGGGCTGATCCAGGCCTGGGAGCACCGCGACGGGTTCGTCGTCGCGCACTCCGTCACCGACGGCGACGGGGCCACCCGCACCGAGGTCGAGCGCACCGGGGACGGCCGGGTCCGGCGGATCCGCACCGAGGACGGCAGCGGGCCCCGGACGGCCGACTACGCCTACGACGGCGCGAGCCAGCTCGTCGAGGTGCGCTCCGCGGACGGCTCGGGCCGGTCCGTCCGGCGCTGGGCGTACGACGCCGCCGGTCGCCTCGTGCGCGAGTCGAGCGTGGTCGGCGACGAGACCTCGGTGGTCGAGCACGTCCACGACGCCGCCGGCCAGCTGCTGGCGACGACGGACGGCGGCGGCCACCGCACCACCTACGGCTACGACGGCTCGGGCCGGCGCACGTCCGTCCGCGACGAGCGCGGGACCGCTCGTGAGCTCGTCTGGAACCCCAGCGGCTACCTGACCGGCGTGGTCCACCGCGAGGGCGACCGGGTGCGGCGCACCCGCCTGCACACCGACGCCCTGGGCGAGCTGGCGAGCGTCGACGGGACCGAGGTGTTCTGGGACAGCGCCGACCTCGCCGGCGCGCCGGTCCTGCTCGGCGAGACCTCGGTGCTCGGCGCGGGTGGGGTGATCGGCGTCGGCGCGGCGGGCTCCGCGGCCTGGACCGCCCCGGGCTGGCGGACGGCCCGCGCGACGTCCTCCGACCCGTGGCGCGCGGCCCCGGCCGCCGCCACGGTGTCCGACCTCGGCGCGGCCGCGATCGGGGCGTCCGGCGAGGTCAGCGTCGACGGGCTGGAGTGGATGGGGGCCCGGGTCTACGACCCGGCCTCCCGCGGCTTCCTCTCGGTCGACCCGCTCGACCCGGTGACCGGCGCGGGCTGGGCCGGCAACCCGTACGCCTTCGCCGGGAACGACCCGCTGCACGCGCTCGACCCGTCCGGCCTGCGCCCGCTGACCGACGCCGAGCTCCAGCAGCAGCGCGCCAGCAACGGCATCGGGGGCACCTTCACGGCCGTGACCGGCGCGGTCGGCGGCTGGCTGAAGGACAACTGGGAGTATGTCGCCGGCGGGGCGATGGTCGTCGCCGGTGGCGTGCTCGTCGCCACCGGTGTCGGTGGTCCGGTGGGCGTCATGCTCATCTCCGCCGGGGCCGACACGATCATCCAGAAGGCCACGACCGGCGAGGTCGACTGGGGCCAGGTGGCCGTCTCCGGGGCTGCCGGCGCGGTCGGCTTCGGCGTGGGCGGTGCCGTGGCGAAGGTCGCCGGCACCGGCCTTCGCGGCGTGCTGGCGGCCGGCGCGGCCGGCGGTGCCGCCGAGGGCGCGGTCACCGGCGGCGGCAGCTACCTCGTCGGGCCCGGCCCGCACACGGTCAACGGGTTCGTCCAGAGCACCGCGACCGGCACGGTGGTCGGCGGGGTGGCCGGCGGGGCCGGCGGCGCGGCGGCGCACGGCATCAGCAGCCTGGCCAACCGGGGTGCGTCGACGGCCGTACGGACGCTCGACGACGTCCCGGCCGCGCCGGCCAGGCCGAGCCCCATCGACGCCGACACGGCGCGCATCGCCGATCACGTCGCCCGCGCCAGGGGCGACTTCGACGCGGGCACGATCCCGATGTCGCCGAAGGAGGCCGTGAACCTGACCAACCCGCGGGTGGCCCCGGCGACGCGCGGGACGCTGATCGACCGGCAGTCGAAGGGCTACATCGACAACGACCCGGACCTGCAGCACCTCTACACGACACCGGCGGGCCACTACGGGCCCGATGTGATGGACTTCAGCGGCAGCGGCAGCGGCCGCTGGTGGGACATCACGACCGCCAGGCAGTGGGACATGCACCAGACGAAGTACGACCACCTCGGTCCGGGCATCGGGGTGTTCACGGACTGACGCGAGGGGACGGGGAAAGGCGTGGCGACTGCCGCCGAGCTCAAGCGACGGTGGGACGGGCTCGACGCCGCGCGGCTGGTCCGCGAGGTGCGGACCTGGCTCCTGGGCCAGGGTCCGCGCCCGGGCGGGCTGGCGGAGGTCGACGGCCGCGTCGACCTGCGCGGCATCGCGCTCACGGCGACGCCGGCGACCGTCGGTGACCCCCAGGACCCGCGCGCCGGCGTGACCTGGGAGGGCCTCGACCTCTCCGGCGCGCAGGTCGAGGAGCTGCGGTTCTTCGGCGGGCGGATCACCGGCTGCCGCTTCGACGGGGCCAGCCTGACCGGGCTGCGGATGTTCGGGAGCACGGTCGAGGACTCCTCGTTCGTCCGGGCGGACCTGCGCTCGCGGGCGCTGGGCGGCGGCGACTGGAACGGCCTGCGGACCGCGTGGCGACGCGTCGCCTTCGACCGGGCCAACCTGCGGGAGTCGGTGTTCCTGGGCTGCCTGCTCGAGGACTGCACGTTCGAGAAGACGACCAAGCTGCTCCAGATCACCGACGCCGAGGTGCGGGGCTGCACGTTCACCGGCCTGCTCACCTCGCTGCTCGTGAGCGGCCAGGGCCACCAGCTGCCGGTCGACCCGCGGGCCTTCTCGGCCGACCTCAGCGGTGCGGTGCTCAAGGACAGCAAGATCGAGGGCTACTCCCTCGACGCCACCCGCCTCCCCGACCAGGCCGACCTGCTCGTGGTGCGGCACTACCCGCCGGTCATGAAGGTCGCGGCGTCCTACCTGCAGCTCAGCGACCCCAGCCCCGCGGGGCGCGCCGCGGCCGCCGTGCTCGGCCAGTGGTTCAAGGCGCCGGGTCGTGACGACTCCGACGTCTGCTTCGACCTCGGCGGGTTCGGCGACGACGCCATCGGCGCGGCCGTGCGCCGCGCCGTCGCGTACGCGCAGGACAAGGCCTAGCCGAGGTCGGGGCCACCACCGGCGCGGGCCGGCAGCTGCGGCGGGTCGCGCTGGGCTCGTACGCGCCGCAGGACCTGACCCCGCCGGCCGGGCTGCGAACCTGTCGGAGATCTCGGTGAAGGACCGGCCCGAGGTGCGCTCGCGCGCCGGTCGCGCGGGGTGACGGCCGGGTGACGGCTGCCCTCCTGCGCGGCGGTCAGCCCGTGCTGCGCGGGGTCCAGACCTGGCCCGCGCCGGTGACCCGGGTGGCGCTGCTGCCGATGATCAGCAGGGTCTTCATGTCCACCGAGGCGGGGTCGAGGTCGCCGAGGGTGGTGACGAGGAGTGACTCCCCGGCCCGGCCGACGTCGCGCCCGACGACGACCACGGTCCGGGGACCACGAACCTCCAGGAGCAGGTCGCGGGTCGCCGCGACCTGCCAGTCGCGGCTGCGCGAGGCGGGGTTGTAGAGGGCCAGGACCAGGTCGGCCTCGGCGGCCGCGCGGAGCCGGCGCGCGACGAGGTCCCACGGCTTGAGCCGGTCCGAGAGCGAGACGACGGCGTAGTCCGCGCCGAGCGGAGCCCCGGCCCGGGCGGCCACCGCCTGCGCGGCGGTGAGGCCGGGCAGCACCTCGACGGTCACGTCGGGGAACTCGTCGGCCACCTCGTACGCGGCCGCGGCCATCCCGAACACCCCGGCGTCGCCGCCCGAGACGATCGCCACCCGCGCGCCGTCGGCGGCCAGGCGGAACGCGTCGCGCGCCCGGTCCACCTCGACGGTGTTGCCGGTGGCGTGCAGCGTCAGCCCCGGCCGGGGCGGGACACGGTCGACGTACGGGCCGTAGCCGACGACGTGCTCGACCTCGGCCAGCGCGGCGGCGACCTCGGGGGTCACCCAGCGGTCCGGTCCCGGGCCCAGGCCGGTGACGAGCAGGTGCCCGCCGGGCCTGGTCCGCACCGGGGCCGCGCCGGCCGCGGCCGGGCTCGCCGACCGCGCTGCGTTGTCGGCCCGGCGGTCCCGACCGGGCACCAGCACCATCGCGAAGTAGGGGACCCGGGCGGGGTCGACCTCGGTGATCGGCACGACCCGCTCGTCGGCCGTGCTGGCGCGCTCGACGTACAGCGCGTCGTCGAGCCGGCCGGCCTGGCGCAGGGCCTCGAGCACCCCGGAGAAGGTCCGGCCCAGCTTCATGATCGCGGCGGCGTCGGTGCCGGCCAGGCGGCGGGCGAGCTCGGGCACCGGCAGCGTCCCGGGCAGCACGGTGAGGACGTCCTCGTGCCGCGACACCGCGGTGGCCAGCGCCGCGGTCGACGCGCTCACCGCGGTGACGCCCGGGACCACCCCGCACGCGTAGCGGTCGGCCAGCCGGTCGTGGAGGTAGGAGTACGAGCTGTAGAACATCGGGTCGCCCTCGGCGAGCACGACCACGTCGCGGCCGGCGTCGAGGTGCGCGGCGAGCCGGGCGGCGGAGGCGTCGTAGAAGTCGCTCACCGCGCCGTAGTAGCCGAGCGGGTGGTCCGTCGTCCCGGTGGTGACGGGGTAGACGAGCAGCTCCTCGACCGCGTCCGCGCGGACCAGGTCGCCGGCCGTGCGGCGCGCGATCGAGCGCCCCGCGGTGCCGGAGTGGTAGGCGACGACGTCGGCGGCGGCGATGAGGCGAGCGCCGAGACGGGTGATCAGCTCGGGGTCGCCGGGTCCGACCCCGACGCCCCAGAGGCGGCCGGACGGGGGAGCGCTCACGCCAGCTCGTCCTCCGTGGCGAGGGCGTTCACCGCGGCGACGCAGAGCGCCGAACCGCCGCGGCGCCCGTGCACGACCAGGTAGGGCAGGTCGTACGGGTTGGCGGCCAGCGCCTCCTTGGACTCGGCCGAGCCGATGAACCCCACGGGGATGCCGAGCACGGCCGCCGGTCGGGGGCCGCCGTCGGCCACGATCTCGAGGAGGTGGAACAGGGCGGTCGGCGCGTTGCCGATGGCCACGACGGCCCCCTCCAGCGCGTCGCCCCACAGCGACACCGCCGCGGCGGAGCGCGTCGTGCCCCACGCCCGCGCGAGCTCGGTGGTGCGGGCGTCGCCGAGGAGGCAGCGCACGTCGTTGCCGGCGGGCAGCCGGCGCCGGGTGACCCCGGAGGCGATCATCTGCGCGTCGGTGAGCACCGGCGCGCCCGCCCGCAGCGCGCCGCGGGCGGCCTCGACGAGGCGCGGGTGGAACTCGACGTCGCCGACCAGGCCGGTGTCGCCCGCCGCGTGCACCATCCGCACCGCGACGACCGACTCCTCCTCGCTGAACCGCGACAGGTCGGTCTCCTCGCGGATCGTGGCGAAGGAGTCGCGGTAGATCGAGCCGGGGTCGGAGCCGTACGCGTAGCGGCGCGTCGGCGGGCGGAGCCCTGCGGTGCCGGACGGGCCCGGAGGCGCCGCGCGGCCGACCTCAGGCACAGGCCAGCACGAGCTCGGCGATGTCGACGCGGGTGGGCGCGACGAGGTCGGTGTGCGGGCCGGTCGGCGCACCGCAGCGCCGCTCGCAGCCGCTGAGGTGCGTCCGCACGCCGGGACCGCCGGCGCGGACCAGCTGCTGGGCGAGGACGCGGGTGTCGGAGCGGCCGTTCGCGCACCAGGGCGCGCCGACGCAGGCGCTGACGAGGTTCCAGGCGTCGTCGGGGTCGGTGACCAGGCCGACCGCCTCGAGCGCGGTGCGGGCGGTCGCGGCTCCGGGGATCACCAGGCTGCGCCAGGGCGTGACGACGACCGGGCCGCCCGCGGCCACGGCGTCGACCGCGGCGACCTGCGCCGGGGCGAGCAGGCCGAGCGGGACGTCGACGACGAGGTGCGCCCCGACCGGTCCGGCCGGCGGCGGCGTGGACGGCGGGCGGAGGTCGGTCTCGGTGCCCTCGCCCGGCTCGACGAGGGGCTCGGCGAGCTGGCGCACGTGCCAGGCGTCGCCGCGGCGCTCGACGAAGCGGAGGGCCAGCTCGACCAGCGCGTCGGCCGCGCCGGAGAGCCGGACGGGGCGCACCCGGCGTCGCTCGCCGAGGAGCAGCTCGCCGCGCTCGGCGTCGAGGGCGCGGAAGCCGAGGTCGCAGCCCAGCCCGACCACGTCGCCGCGGCCGTCGTCGAGCACGAAGAGGAAGCGCCCCGGCAGGTCGGCCAGGCGCGGCTCGGCGACCAGGGCGCGGTCGAGACGCACGACGAGCGGACGCAGGTCGGCCCGGCCGCCGCGCAGGCCGGTGAGGGGGGAGGCCACGACGTTGCGGACCCGCTCGTGCGCGGCCGACGGCAGGAAGCCCGCGCGGGCGACCGCGTCCTCGAACGGTTCCGGGACCACGGGGGGCAGCCCGCGGACCTGGACGCTGCCGCGGGAGGTGAGCTGGAGCAGCCCGCTGCCGTGCGTCTCGGCCAGGCGGCTCAGCTCGCGCAGCGCGGTGCCGGTGGTCTGCCCGCCCGGCACCCGGATCCGGACCATCGCCCCGTCGGCCGCCTCGTGCGGCCGCAGGACCCCGGGGCAGCGGTCGTCGCGTCGCGCTTCGGGGGGCATCTGGTCATCGTAGGAGCCTCCGGCCCCAGGACCAGCCGTGAGAATGAGGTGATGAGACCCGTACGCCGCACCGCCGCCGCTCGTGCGCTGGCGGGCCTGCTGCTCACGACGGGGACGGTCCACCTGGTGAGGCCGCAGGTCTTCGACGCGGCGCTGCCCGACTGGCTGCCCGGCCAGAAGCGCGGGTGGGCGCTGGGCTCGGGGGTCGCCGAGCTCGTCTGCGGGGTCCTCGTCGCGGTCCCGCCCACGCGTCGGGCCGGGTCGCTGGCGTCGGCCGCGCTGTTCGTCGCGGTCTTCCCGGGCAACGTGCACATGGTCGCCGCGGCGGGCACGCCGCGCGCCCGCGCCGTGACCCTCGCCCGGCTGCCGCTGCAGGTCCCGCTGGTGCTCTGGGCCCTCCGCGCCGCCCGCGAGGCCTGAGGCGGGTCGCGCGACGCCCGTCGGCAGCGGGCCCACACCCTGACACGGCGAGGGGCGCGGAGCCTCAGGCGTCCCGGTCGACCAGGGCCCAGCTGGCGCCGGTCGCCACGGCGGTGACCGCGAGGACCGAGGGCCAGGCGCCGATCCGCGTGGCCAGCGGGTGCGACGCCCCGAACCCCAGCACGTAGAGCGCCGACAGCCCGGCGGTCACGCCGGGGCCGCGCCGGGCGAGCCACGTCCGACCGGCGTACGCGCCCGCGGCGGCCAGGACGACGCCGCCGAGCGGGCGGATCCCGGTCTCGCGCGCGACGGCGTAGCCGCCGAGCAGCCCGAGGGCGACGAGGGGAGCGGTGCGGACGGAGGTGGCGGGCAGCAGGGGCACCCACCGAACCTACGCCGCCGGGCCGTCGGGCCGGCGCGGGTGATGGTGTCGTCATGGAGCAGCCGCAGCTCGACCGCGCCCAGCGGATGGCGGTCGTGCTGGAGCGTGACGGCGCGACCTGCACGTGGTGCGGTCGGGCCTTCGGCGCGCGGGTGGTCCCCACCACCGACCACCTGGTGCCGCGGGTGAAGGGCGGTCCGTCCTGGCTCGAGAACGAGGTCGCCGCCTGCCGCCGCTGCAACGGCGAGCGCGGTCACCGCGGGGCGGCCGAGTGGCTGCAGGAGTGCCTCCAGCGCGGCTGGACGGCCGACGAGGAGCGCGTACGGCGGGTGCTCGCGTCGCTGGAGGAGGCGATCGGGCGCCGCGGGGGCCAGCGCCGGGCGCGGCTGAACCTCGCCACCCAGGTGCGGCGGCTCCGCCGTACCGGGTGAGCAGGCTGCGCCCCCCTGCCCCCCGCCCCCCGCCCCCCGCCCCCGCCTCGGAAAGTGGTCGCCGCGGACTCCTCGGGTCCCTCCGGACCCGTCAGGCTGACCACTTTCCCGCAGGAGGGGGGAACGGAGGGCGCCGCGGAACTCGACGGGGCTAGATCGGAGCTCGGCGGGGCGATCGTGACTGAATTTATCCTGACATCCGTACGAAGTGCGGCGTACGGGCCTCCAGGGATGGTTGTCTAGAGCCATCGGCACCCCACGAGCAGGGGCGGACGGGGTGCCAGGAACCCGCCAACCCGTCCGTCGCTCGGCTCGGGTCGCCACCCTCGGGGGTGGGGATCTGACCCGGGCGACGGGCGTGACGGGCGTGACGGGCTTGGAGGGTCCGAGCCGGGCAGCGTGCGGACCAGCAGGTCCGGCCGCCGGACGGTGAGCCAGTCGATCCGCACCCGCGGGCGCCGCACGACGACTCCGCGCAGGATCGCGGACGTACGGCTTCACGCCCGTGCGGACCGGCTCACGCGCAGCCCGGGCGTGCCCCGCCGCCAACGCAGCGACGCCACGCCCTGCGGGTGGTCCTCCGGGGAGCGCCACGGACGCCGGGTGCCCTGCTCGGGCAGCCGGCCGCGCCCGCGGTGGACGTAACCGGCGTTCAGATCGATCAGCGGCCGCCGGTGCTCGTGCTCGGTGGCGGGCGCCCGGTCGGGTGTCACCACGGCGAGGTCCTCGCGCCGCATCCGTTGCAGCAGCCGGACCACCCAGTGCGCGACCAGGTCCGCGCGCAGGGTCCAGGAGGCGCGGGCGTAGCCGACGGTGAAGGCCAGGTTGGGCACGTCCTCGAGCATCACGCCCTGGTACGCCAGCCGCTCGCCGAGCGCGACGGGCTCGCCGTCGACGACGACCTCCATCCCGCCGAACGCGAGCATCTCCAGACCGGTCGCCCGGACCAGGACGTCGGCCGCCAGCTCGCGGCCCGAGCCCAGCCGGACCCCGGACGCGGTCAACCGCTCGAGGGTCCCGGTCACCACCTCGGCGCGGCCCTCGCGGACCGCGGTGAAGAGCTCGCCGCCGGGGCTGATGGTCAGCCGCTGGTCCCACGGGTCGTAGCGGGCGCCGAACGTCCCCTCGACGTCGTAGCCCTCGGGCAGCCGTCGGGCCGCCGCGCCGAGCAGCATCCGCCGGACCAGGGCCGGGCGGTGCCGGCTCGCGCTCACCGAGGCCTGCTGCACCACCAGGTGCCGGGCCCGCACGAGGCGGTCGGCGAGCCCGGCGGCACGCGGCCCGCGAGCCAGCGCGCCCAGCGGTCCCGCCGTCCGACCATGCCGACGTAGGAGGGCGAGCGCTGGAGCATCGTCACCCGCGCGCCGCACCCGGCGAGCGCCGGCACGAGCGTCACCGCGGTGGCTCCGCTGCCCAGCACGACCACGTCGCGGCCGCTGACGTCGAGGTCCTCGGGCCAGCGTTGCGGGTCGACGACCTCGCCGCCGAACTCCTCCTGGCCGGGCAGGTGCGGCTGGTGGCCGGCGTCGTAGCGGTAGTAGCCGGTGCAGACCCACAGGAACCGGCACGTGACGACCAGCTCGCCCCCGGCGTGCTCCGCCGTCAGCCGCCAGCGCTGCTCCGTGCTCGACCACGCCGCCCGGACGACGCGGTGCCCGAAGCGCGTGCGCTCGTCGACGCCGTACGCCCGGGCCGTCTCCTCGACGTAGCGCCGGATGTCGGCGCCCTCGACGATGGCCTGCTCCTCGCGCCACGGCGCGAAGTCGTAGGCCAGCGTGTACATGTCGGAGTCCGACCGCACGCCGGGATAGCGGAACAGGTCCCACGTCCCACCCGCGCGGTCGCGGGCCTCGAGCACGAGGAACCTCTCCCCGGGCGCCTCCCGCCGCAGGTGGCAGGCGGCTCCGACGCCCGAGAGGCCGGCGCCCACCACGACGACGTCGACGCTCTCCTCCATCCTCCGATGGTGCCCCTCGGGGGGAAGCCGGCGCCAGGGTGCTTCGCGGGGGAGACACCGGTCTGCGGAGCGCGGGTCGCCGCAAGGCCCTGGACGAGCGTGCCACCGGCGCCGGTCGACCCGCTGCTGTTCCGTCGCCCCGGCGAGCAGCGGTCCCTTCTTCTCGTGCCGTTACGCTCCTTGCACGACCTCGGACCCAGGCCGGTGAGAGCCCGGGACGGTCCCGCCACTGCGAGCCCGCGTCCTCGGCCGACGGGCGAGCCCGGGACTGCCCGGGGTCGCGACCTTTCCGCAGTGCACGGGGGCGCGGACCTCCGGCGAGGAGTGACGTGACCCCCATCGGCAGTGCGGCACGGGCCGACGACGCCCAGGCGGCGCCCCGCGGCGTCCTCCTCGGTCGCGGTACGCCCGGTAGCCCTCCCTCGTCGTCCTCGCGAGGCGTCCACCTCGACGACGCGTCCACGCACCGCACCACCGATGGAGCCCACTAGTGCCCCGGATCGCCCTGCTCTCCACCTCTGACACCGACCTGCTGACGGCCCGCGCGAGCGGCGCCGACTACGTCCTCGCCAACCCGGGGCGGCCCGCGCACCAGCAGCTGGCGGCGGCCCTCGAGTCCGCCGACCTCGTCGTCGCCCGCGTCCTCGGCTCGCCCCGCGACCTGTGCGAGGGGTTCGCGCGGATCCGGGCGTTCGGCAAGCCGATGGTCGTCCTCGGCGGCGAGCAGGCGCCGGACGCGGCGCTGATGGAGCAGTCGACGGTCCCGATCGGCACCTGCGCCGAGGCCCACCGCTACCTCGCCCAGGGCGGCCCGGAGAACCTCCGCCAGCTCCACGCCTTCCTCTCCGACACCGTGCTGCTCACCGGCGAAGGGTTCGAGGCCCCCGTCGAGCAGCCCCAGTGGGGCGCGCTCCCTCGCCCCCTCCCCCTCCCCCTCCCCCGCCCCCTCCCGGGCAGCCCCCTCTCCCCGGAAAGTGGTCGCTCCGGAGGCGGAACCGCCGCGGAAGTCCCTCCGGAGCGACCACTTTCCGGAGAGGCGAGAGGGCTGCCCGGGAGCGCGGCCGTACGCCCGCGGGTCGCGATCCTCTTCTACCGGGCGCAGTTCACGGCCGGGAACACCGCGTACGTGTCCGCCCTGGCCGACGCGATCGACGCCGCGGGCGGGGTGGGCGTGCCCGTCTTCGCCGCGAGCCTCCGCGACGCCCCGGACGACCTCATCGAGCACCTGGGCACGTACGACGCGCTGGTCACCACCGTCCTGGCCGCCGGCGGCACCCGCCCGGCGAACGCCTCGGCCGGGGGCGAGGACGAGGGCTGGGACGTCCGCAAGCTGGCCGGGCTCGACGTCCCGATCCTGCAGGGGCTGTGCCTGACCACGAGCCGCAGCGACTGGGCCGAGTCCGACGAGGGGCTCTCGCCGCTGGACGTGGCGACGCAGGTCGCGGTGCCGGAGTTCGACGGGCGCATCATCACCGTGCCGTTCTCCTTCAAGGAGGTCGACGCCGACGGGCTGCCGCACTACGTGCCCGACCCCGAGCGCTGCGCCCGCGTCGCCTCCCTCGCCGTGAACCACGCCCGCCTGCGTCACGTCCCGCCGAGCGAGCGCAAGATCGCGATCGTGCTGTCGGCCTACCCGACCAAGCACTCGCGCATCGGCAACGCGGTCGGCCTCGACACCCCGGTCTCGGTGATCCGGCTGCTCCGCGCGCTGCGCGAGGAGGGCTACGACCTCGGCGAGCCCGGGGAGATCCCGGGCACGGCGCCGCTTCCCGCCATCGACTCGCGGGGGTCGCAGGGGGTCGTCCCCCCGCTGGGTGCGTGGGAGGACGAGGAGCCGGACACCACCGCCGGCAACGCCCTCATCCACGCCCTGATCGACGCGGGCGGCCAGGACCCGGAGTGGCTGACCAGCGACCAGGTCGCCGGCCAGCGCGTCCGCATCCCGGCGGCGACGTACCAGCGGTGGCTCGCCGACCTGCCGGACGACCTGGTCGAGCACGTCACACGGACCTGGGGCGAGGCGCCCGGCGAGCTGTTCGTCGACCGCTCGCTCGACCCCGACGGGGAGATCGTCGCCGCCACGCTCCAGGCCGGGAACGTGGTCATCCTCGTGCAGCCGCCGCGCGGCTTCGGCGAGAACCCGATCGCGATCTACCACGACCCCGACATGGCGCCCACGCACCACTACCTCGCCGTCTACCGCTGGATCGAGCGCGAGTTCGGCGCCCACGCCGTCGTCCACGTCGGCAAGCACGGCAACCTCGAGTGGCTGCCGGGCAAGAACCTCGGGATGTCCGCCTCGTGCGGCACCGACGCGGCGCTCGGCTCGGTGCCGCTGATCTACCCGTTCCTGGTCAACGACCCGGGCGAGGGCACGCAGGCCAAGCGCCGCGCGCACGCGACGGTGATCGACCACCTGGTGCCGCCGATGGCGCGGGCGGAGGCGTACGGCGACATCGCCCGGCTCGAGCAGCTGCTCGACGAGTACGCGACCGTCTCGGCGATGGACCCGGCCAAGGCGCCGGCGCTGCGCGGGGAGATCTGGACCCTCGTGCAGGCGGCGGAGATGCACCACGACCTCGGGCTGGACGACAAGCCGGACGACGAGACCTTCGACGACTTCGTGCTGCACGTCGACGGCTGGCTGTGCGAGATCAAGGACGTGCAGATCCGCGACGGGCTGCACGTGCTCGGTCAGCCGCCGGAGGGCGAGAACCTGGTCAACCTGGTGCTCGCCGTGCTGCGCGCCAACCAGGTCTTCGCCAACCAGGTCAACGGCATCCCCGGCCTGCGCGTCGCGCTCGGGCTCAGGGAGAACGAGTCGAGCACGGCCGAGGCCGACGCCGCCGAGGAGCAGGCGCGCGCGCTGGTCCAGGCCGTCGCCGACGCCGGCTGGGACGAGTCCCGGGTGGCCGGCGTGGTCGAGTCGGTGCTGGGGACGCCGAACGAGGGCGCCGCGGCGTCGCTGGCCTTCGCCTGCCGCGAGGTCGTGCCGCGCCTGGCGAAGACCACCGACGAGCTGACGAACACGCTGCACGCGCTCGCGGGCGGCTACGTCCCCGCGGGCCCGTCGGGCTCGCCGCTCCGGGGCCTGGTCAACACGCTCCCCACCGGACGGAACTTCTACTCCGTCGACCCCAAGGCCGTGCCCTCGCGGCTGGCCTGGACGACGGGCCAGGCCATGGCCGACTCGCTGCTGCAGCGCTACCACGACGAGACCGGCGAGTACCCGGCGTCGGTCGGGCTGTCGGTCTGGGGCACGTCGGCCATGCGGACCTCGGGCGACGACATCGCCGAGGTCCTCGCCCTGCTCGGCGTCCTGCCGACCTGGGACGAGGCCTCGCGTCGCGTCGTCGGGCTGGAGCCGATCCCGCTCGCCGAGCTCGGCCGGCCCCGCATCGACGTGGTCGTGCGCATCTCGGGCTTCTTCCGGGACGCCTTTCCGCACGTGGTGTCGATGCTCGACGACGCCGTACGGCTGGTCGCCGGGCTCGACGAGTCCCCCGAGGACAACTACGTCCGCCGGCACGCGGACGCCGACCGCGCCGCGCACGGTGACGAGCGCCGGGCGACCACGCGGATCTTCGGCTCCAAGCCGGGCTCGTACGGAGCGGGGATCCTGCAGGTGATCGAGTCCGGGAACTGGCGCGACGACTCCGACCTCGCCGAGGTCTACACGGCGTGGGGCGGGTTCGCGTACGGGCGCGACCTCGACGGCGCGCCCGCGCGCGAGGACATGGAGTCGACCTACCGGCGGATCTCCGTCGCGGCCAAGAACATCGACACCCGCGAGCACGACATCGCCGACTCCGACGACTACTTCCAGTACCACGGCGGGATGGTCGCGACGGTCCGGTCGCTGACCGGGGCGGACCCCAAGGCGTACGTCGGGGACAGCACCACGCCGGACGCGATCCGGACGCGGACGCTGACCGAGGAGACGGCGCGGGTGTTCCGGAGCCGGGTGGTCAACCCGCGCTGGATCGCCGGGATGCGCAAGCACGGCTACAAGGGCGCCTTCGAGCTGGCGGCGACGGTCGACTACCTCTTCGGCTTCGACGCGACGACCGGCGTGGTGCCGGACTGGATGTACGCGACGCTCGCCGAGACCTACGTGCTCGACAAGGAGAACCAGGACTTCCTGCGCCACGCCAACCCCTGGGCGCTGTCCGCGATGGTGGAGAAGCTGAGCGAGGCCGCGGACCGCGGTCTGTGGGAGAAGCCCGACCCCGAGCTGATGGACCGGCTCCAGCAGGTCTACCTCGACGTCGAGGGCGACCTCGAGGACCGGGTCTCGTGAGCTCTGCCCTGAGATCCGACCTGTCGTCCAAGCGCGGCCGGAGTGCCGAGCGCAGCTCGGCGACGGCTCCTCGATCGAGTGGACGGAAACCAGGGCGATGAGTCTCGATCTCGCCGCGCTGGACCCGGAGACGCTCACCTTCCTCACCGAGCGCCACCTGGCGACGCTCACGAACGTCCGTGCCGACGGGACGCCGCACGTGGTGCCGGTCGGGTTCACCTACGAGCCGGAGACGCGACTGGCCCGGGTCATCACCAGCGGCACGTCGGTGAAGGCGAAGCTCGCCGCACGGCCGGGCGCGGTCGCTGCGGTGTGCCAGGTGGACGGCCGCCGCTGGCTGACCCTGCAGGGGCCGGTCCACGTCGAGCGGGACGAGGCGTCCGTCGCCGACGCGGTCGAGCGGTACGCGCAGCGCTACCGCCAGCCGCGGGTCAACCCCGAGCGGGTGGTCCTGGTCATCGAGGTCGAGCGGATCCTCGGGCACGGCTGAACCTCGACCGGCCGTCGCGGCGGCACCCCGCCGGTGGACCGTCCGCCGACCGGCGGGAGGTCCGGGCCCGCCGGGACGAGGCCCACCGCGTACGCCGAGGCCTCATCGCCGCGGCCGCGGTGGCGGCCGGCACCGTCCTGCTCTCTCGAGCGCTGACCCAGGTGCCAGATCGCCATACCGACGGGCAGGGTGAACCGGCCCACCGAGAGCCGTGGGTCCGGTCCTCGGCGCGCGGACCTCGCGTGGCCGACGCCGCGCCCCGGAGCGCACGCCGCGACGGCGATCGGGGCGGGTGCGACGGTGGGTGACGTTCGACGGTGAGTTCGCCCGGTTCCCCGGGCAGCGGTGGCGGACCCCCTGAACCTTGGCCCGCAGCCTCAGGCGGGACGCAGCAGGTAGGTGTCCATCACCCAGCCGCGTGCCGCCCGCAGGGCGTCGCGGCGGGCGCGGATGTCGGGCAGCACGTCGGCCAGCCGGCCGGCCACGAGCGCCTCGTCGGGCAGCCCGAGCTGCGCGCCCCAGAAGATCTGCAGGTCCGGGTGGTCCTCCGCGAGCCCGGCGCACGCGAGGTCGCCGTCGAGCATGACCACGACGTCGCCGAGCGCGGGGGCGTACTCCGCGCGGAGGCGCCGGCCGGTCGTGATGTGCACGGGCTGACCCACCCGGTTCAGGGCGATCCGGTGGCGGGCGGCGAGCAGGCTCACGCTGCTGATCCCCGGCACGACCGTGACCTCCACCGGCACCCCGGAGGCCGCCAGCTCCCCCGCGATGCTGTCGACCACGCGCAGCGTCGAGTCGTAGAGCGACGGGTCGCCCCACACCAGGAAGCCGACGGTCCCCGCGGACCCGACCTCGCGCGTGATCGCCCCGGCGTGGCGCCGGGCGCGCTCGGCGTGCCAGTCGCGGACCGCCGCCGCGTACGCCGCCGAGCCGCGCTCCGCGTCCGGCCCGCGCTCGGGGTCGGGCACCTCGACGACCCGGTAGCGGTCGTGGGTGATCACCGCCGCGCAGAGCTCGGCGCGCAGGGTGACGAGGTCCCGCGTCGCCGCGCGCTTGTCGGCGACGAGGAACACCTCGACCGCGTTCAGCGCGGCGACGGCCTCCCCGGTGAGGTGGGCGGGGTCGCCGCTGCCGATGCCGACGACGAGGACGCGGACGGTCATGCCCGGGCCCCGGCCCCGACGCGGGTCCGTGCGAGCAGCAGGTCCAGGTCGAGGTGCTCCTCGACCGCGTCGGCGAGCGCGTCGATCATGGTCTCGCGCCGGGCCCCGTACGCGGGCGCCGCCGGGTCGGCGGTCCACGACGAGCCGGCCGCTGCCGCGACCTCGGCGAGCCAGGCCCGACGGAACCCGTCGTTCTCCAGCGCCCCGTGCCAGACCGTGCCCCACACCGCGCCCGCGCGCCAGCCGTCGAGGAAGGGTTCCGCGGGGCCGGCGTCGGTCGTCCGCCCTGCGCGGCCGTGATGGATCTCGTACGCCTCGACCCGGTGCCCGCGCCAGGTGCCGGTGGGGCGTCCGAGGCTCTTCTCGGCGTGGAAGCGGGTGCGGACCGGCAGCAGCCCGAGGCCGTCGACGCCGGTCGGCTCGCTCGACTCCACCGCGTCCGGGTCCTCGACCCGGTCCCCGAGCGCCTGGTAGCCGCCGCAGATCCCCAGCACCGGCGCTCCGCGCCGGGCACGGTCGGTCACGGCGTCGGCGAGGCCGGTCCGGCGCAGCCAGGCGAGGTCGGAGAGCGTCGCGCGCGTCCCGGGCAGGATCGCCAGGTCGGCCCCCGCGACGACGGCGGGGTCGGTGGTCACGCGGACCTCGACGCCGGGCTCGGCGGCGAGGGCCTCGACGTCGGTCGCGTTCGACACCCGGGGGAAGCGCACGACCGCGACCCGCAGCAGGCCGGGCTCGGCGCGCGCCGAGCGGCGCCAGGCCCCGACCTCGAGGGTGTCCTCGGCGTCCAGCCAGACGCCGTCGAGCCAGGGGAGCACGCCGGCGAAGGGGACGCCCGTGCGCCGGGTGATCTCCTCGAGCCCGGGGGTGAGCACGTCGGGGTCGCCGCGGAACTTGTTGATCACGAAGGCGTGCACCAGCGCCCGGTCCTCGGGCTCGAGCAGCGCGACCGTCCCGTAGAGCGAGGCGAGCACGCCGCCGCGGTCGATGTCGCCGACCACGACCACCGGGAGGTCGAAGCGCCGCGCCAGGCCGAGGTTGACGTAGTCGCCGGTGCGCAGGTTGATCTCGGCGGGCGACCCGGCGCCCTCGCAGACGACCAGGTCGTGCTGCGCGGCCAGCTCCTCGTACGCCGCCCAGGCCGCCTCGGCGAGGTGCCGGCGCCCGGTCGCGTACTGGCCCGCCTCGAGCACCCCGGCCGGCCGGCCGCGGACCACGACGTGGGCGCGGCGGTCGGTGCCCGGCTTGAGGAGGACGGGGTTCATGGCCGAGGTGGGCGCGACCCGCGCGGCCGCAGCCTGGAGGAGCTGCGCACGGCCGATCTCCGCGCCGTCGGCGCAGACGCCGGAGTTGTTGCTCATGTTCTGCGCCTTGTACGGCGCGACGTCGAGCCCGGAGCGGACCAGCGCCCGGCACAGGCCGGTGACGACCAGCGACTTGCCGGCGTCCGACGACGTCCCGGCGACGAGCAGCCCGGACGTCACCGCACGATCCTAGGAGGCGCGGCCGCGCCCTAGCGTCGCGAGCCCGCCCGCACCCGGCGCACCAGGACCCGCCCGACCTCCCACGGTGGCGCGGCGGCCGAGCCGCCCTGCACGACGACGATGCCGACGAGCACGAGCACGCCGCCGAGCACCTGGGTGCCGCTCGGGACCTGGCCGACCAGGAGGGCGGCGAAGACCACCGCGAAGAGCACCTCGGTCAGCGCGACGAACGACGCCACCGCACCGCCGAGGCGCCGTACGGCGATGATCCCGGTCAGGTAGGCGAGCACCGCCGCGACGAGGACCAGCAGCGACATCGGCACCCACCAGGGCATCGAGACGCCGGCCAGCACGGTCGAGCCGAACCCGGTGCTCAGCGGCAGCACGCCGACCCCGCCGACGACGAGCAGGGCGACCGCGCCGATGCCGGTGCCGGCGGTGGTGAGCAGCAGCGGAGGCACGGCCTGGCCGCCCGGCTGGTCCTCGGCCAGGACGAAGTAGCCGGCCAGGCAGAGCATGGCGCCCATCCCGTACGCGACCCCGACCGGCGACACGGTGATGCCGTGGACGACGTCGAGGACGAGGGCGAGGCCGAGGAGGGCCAGCGCGGCCCCGGTCACGACCGCGCGGGTCGGCCGGTCGCCGTGCGCCCAGCGCCAGCCGATGAGGACGACGGGGGCGAGGTACTCCAGCAGCAGGGCGACGCCGACCGAGAGGTACTGCAGCGAGCTGAAGTAGAAGAGCTGCGCACCGGCGACCGCGACGACGCCGTAGACGACGAGGCGGCCGGACTGGCGCAGGTTCGGCAGGCCGGTGCGGCGCAGCAGCAGCAGGCAGGGGACGAGCAGCACCAGGAAGGCGCCGCCGACGCGGGCCGCGACCAGCGCGGTGGGCGACCAGCCGAGGTCGAGCAGCGCGTGACCGAACGACCCGGACAGCGCGAAGGACGCCGCGGAGGAGAGGGCGATGGCCAGCCCGACGCCGCGGCCGGACGCCGGTGCGGCGGTGCTGGGGGTGGTGACCTGCTCGGTCGTGGCCACGGGCGTGCTCCTCGGAGATGGTGCTCGAGCGTCGCGGTCATCGTGTCATGACCGAACCGGCTTTACACTCGTGACACTAGATCTGCTCGATGTCAGGAGTCAAGGTGCTGTTCACCAGTGACACGACCGACGGCCTGGCCGCCGCGGCGACGCTGGTGAACACGCGCCGCGACGGCGTCGACACGCTCCGCACGCCCGCCGACCTCGACGCGCTGCTGGAGGTCGTCCAGATGTCCGGCGAGCGGCTGGGCACGCAGTCCGAGGTCGACCAGGTGCGCGAGATCCGCGAGCGCCTGCGGGCGCTCTGGTCGGCCGGCGACCGGGCGGAGGCGGCCGCGCTGGTCAACGCGATCCTGCGCGAGACGACGTCCACGCCGTACCTCACCAAGCACGACCAGCTCGACTGGCACCTCCACATGACCGAGCAGGACGCCCCGCTCGCCCACCGCATGGGCGCCGAGGCGGCGATGGGCGTCCTGGACCTCATCCGCACCGACAACCTCGCCCGCCTCAAGACCTGTGCCGCGCCCGACTGCGAGGCCGTGCTCGTCGACCTCTCACGGAACTCCTCCAAGCGCTACTGCGACACCGGCAACTGCGGCAACCGCGCCAACGTGGCCGCCTACCGTGCCCGCCGGCGCGAGGCCGGGGCCTGACGCCGTACGGACCGTACGCCAGACGCCGAGCGCCTGACGCCGAGCGCCTGACGCCTGACGCATCCCTCCTTGGCGTTCGCTCGATCTTCGGGTGTTCGCGCGTCCTGCAGCACGCGCGAACACCCCAAGATCGAGCGAACGCGCGTGGTGGCTCGCGGGGGTGGACCGGGCGCGCTCAGAGCTTGTCGAACCAGGGCTCCAGGCGCTCGTACGCCTCCATGAAGAGCTCGTACGACGCCGCGAGCCGCGCGTGCCGCTCCGGGTCGGGGGTGGCGGTGGCGACCTCGGCGGAGAAGCGCGTGGCGGCGTCGAAGTCGTCGAACATCCCCACCCCGACCCCCGCGACCACGGCGGCGCCGACGGCGGTGGCCTCGTCGGTGAGGTTCCGGCGGACGACCGGCACGCCCCAGACGTCGGCGAGGACCTGGAGGACGACGGGGGAGTTCGCGGCGCCGCCGATGGCGTCCACGGAGGTGACCTCGACGCCGTTCTCCTCGAACGCGCGCAGGCCGGTCCACAGGTTGAAGGCCACGCCCTCGAGCACCGCCCGCGTCAGGTGGGCCGGGCCGTGGTGGCGGGCCAGCCCCGCGAACACGGCCCGCGCGGCCGGGTTCCAGTACGGGGAGCGCTCACCGAGCAGGTGGGGGAGGAAGAACAGTCCGTCCCCCGACGCCTCGACCCGGTCCGCCCCGCCGAGCAGGCGACCGTAGCGGTCGTCCGGCCCGTCGTCGCCACGCGGGGCGAGGGTGTCGACCACCCACTCCAGCGAGGCGCCGCCCGCCTGCATGGTCGCCGTGGGCACGAAGCGGCCGGGCAGCACGTGGTTGAACGTCATCGTCCGCATGCCCGGGTCGTAGAGCGGGGCGTCCGAGGCCGACGAGACCCACGACGACGAGCCGAGGTAGCAGTAGGTCCCCGACTCCGGGCCGGTGATCCCCGCCCCCAGGGCTCCCATCGGACCGTCGCCGCCGCCGACCACGACCGGTGTGCCCTCGGCCAGCCCGGTCGCGCGGGCGGCCTCACGGGTGACGCGGCCGAGCACGGCGGTCGAGGGCAGGACCTGCGGGAACAGCGACGCCCCGAGCCCGGCCGCCTCGAGGATCTGGGCCGACCACTCGCCGTTGCGCTGGTCGTAGGCGTTGGTGCTCGACGCGTCCGACGGGTCGGTGGCCAGCTCGCCCGTGAGCCGGTGCCCGACGAAGTCCTTGGCGTTGACCACGCTCACCGCGCGGCGCGAACGCCTCCGGCTCGTGCTCGCGCACCCACATGACCTTGGTCGTGGAGTAGGTCGGGTTGAGCCGGTGCCCGGTGATCGCGTAGCCCTGCTCCATCCCCACGCGCTCCAGCAGCACCGCCGTCTCCGCGGTCGAGCGGGTGTCCGCCCAGATCAGCGCCGGCCGCACCGGGTCGCCGTGCCCGTCGAGGAGCACGGCGCCCATCATCTGGCCCGAGAACGAGACCGCCTCGACGTCGCCGGCCCGCGTGCCCGTCCGCTCCAGGAGGTCGCGCGTCGCCGTGCCGACGGCGGTCCACCAGGTCTCCGGGTCCTGCTCGGCCTTGCCTCCGGGGCCGAAGTCGGTCGCGTACGCCGACGTGCAGGCGGCGACCAGCTCGCCGTCGGCGCTGACCAGCGTCGCCTTGTCGCCGGTCGTGCCGAGGTCGTGGGCGATGATCACGCTGTCTCCTCCGTCGGTGAGGGGGACGACCCCCCGGACCCGGCCGGGCTCCCCCCGCCGGCGCTCGCGGGACCCGTGCGCGGCCCACCCAACCACCGGGCGGGGTTCGCGCGCAGCACCTGCCCGGCGAGCCCGGGGGCCTCCCGCTCCAACCGCGGGACGACCCGCTCCCCGAGGTAGGCCAGGCCGGGCATCCCGCCGTACGCGCGGTAGCGGCTCGCCCGCGCGACGTCGCCGCCGAGCAGGATCCTCTCCGCGGCACCGCGCCCGGCCGCGGCCAGCAGGCAGTCGAGCAGCACCGAGTCGGGCCAGCGCTGCGTACGGGCCCAGCCGTCGTAGCCGAGGTACGCCCCGGCCGCGGCCAGCTCGGCGTGCAGCCCGGGGTCGGGGTTCCGGTCGACGTGGGCGAGGCAGACGGCGTCCGCGGGCACGCCGTGGCCGCCGAGCAGGGCCAGCACCTCGAACGCCGCGCTGCCGTGCTCGAGGTGCACCATCACCGCCGCGCCGGTCCTCAGGTGGGTCTCGGCCGCGGCGGCCAGCACCCGGCGGGCGTACGGGCTGATGGCCCAGTAGCCGGTGCCGGCCTTGACGACGCCGGCCCGGACGCGGGTGCGGGCCCCCGCCTGCGGACCGTCGCCCTCCGGCAGCCCCACGAGCACGTCAGCGGTGAACCGCTCGGCGAGCGTCTCCTCGGACGCGTCGAGCAGCCAGTGCCCGGACCCGTAGTGCTCCGCGCGGTGGGCGCCCGTCGTCGCCACCACGGCCAGCCCGGTCGCGCTGCTGATCCGCGCGAGGGCGGCCGGGTCGCGGCCGAGACCGGTCGGCGTCGCGTCGACCATCGCGTCGAACCCCGACGCCCGCAACGAGGACGCCTCCGCGGTGCTCGACGCCTCGTCACCCAGCTCGTCGCCGGGCAGCAGCGGGCTGACCTGGAAGAGGTGCTCGTGGTAGTCCGTGCGGCCGAGCGCACCGGCCTCGACCGCTCCCAGGACGGTGGTGATCACCGCGTCGCGGCGGCCACGCGCCCCAGCTCGTCGACCGTCTCGGGCGGCATGGGCACGTCGAACACCGCCGCGACGGCCTGGCTCCACCCGTGCACGAAGTAGCGCCAGCCGTCCTCGACGTGCAGGCCGCGCCCGGCCTCCTGCGCGCGGGCCTGGGCCAGGAGCTCGAGGCTGCCGCGGTAGTTGAAGTCCCACACGTAGCCGTCGCGCGGCAGCGCGACGCCGTCGGGCACCGGCGACCCGGGGCGGTCCTTGCCCATCCCGGTGGCGTTGACCACGAGGCTGCCGGGCGGCAGCGCCGAGACGAGCCCGGCGACGTCGTCCGGCCCGGCGGTCCTCACGTAGCGGACGAGCCCCGAGGGCACGCCGGAGCGCTCGTGGACGGCTCGGGCGTGGTCGAGCGGGCCCTGCTCGAGCGCGGTGCAGACCACCTGGCCCGGCCGGTCGCCGCGGACGCCGAGCTGCTGGCTCAGGGCGGTGCCGGCCCCGCCGCTGCCGAGGACGAGCGCGGTCGCCCCGGTGGTGGCGAAGTGGTCGGCGGGCAGGAACTCCTCGAGCGCGAGCCGTGCGGTCAGCGGGTCCTTGGCGCTGCCCAGCAGCCGGCCGTCGCGCTGGGCGATGCAGGAGACCTCGCCGAACGTCCGGGCGTCCTCGTCCAGCTCGTCGAAGAGGTCGGCGGCCGCGTCGTGGACCGCGACCTTGTGCGTGGTGACCAGGGCGCCGACCTCGCCGTCGTCCGCCGCGATCGCGGACACCAGGTCGCGGTAGCGCTGCGCCGGGGCGTCGAGCGGCACGTCGTGGCCGACCAGCGTGCGCGCGGGCAGCCCGAGCACGTCGGCCCAGAGCGGGAAGACGCGGAGGATCGACGAACCGCCCGTGCTCACGCCGACGAAGCCCATCCGCAGGTCCGACCGGTCGGTCCCGCTCACGCTGCGGGCCCCCGTACGGCGTCCGCGGCCGCCCGGAACCGTCGCGCGGCTGCCGTGACGGCGTCCCAGTCGCCGCTGGCCAGGGCCCTGGCCGGGGTGAGCTCGCCGCCCGCGCCCACGGCGAGCGCCCCGGCGGCGAGCCAGTCGGCGAGGTTGTCGGGGTCGACGCCGCCGGTCGGGCAGAAGTCGACGTCGGGGAAGGGACCGCGCAGCGCCTTGAGGTAGGCCGGCCCGCCGAGCGAGGAGGGGAACAGCTTGACCACGTGGACGCCGAGGTCGACGGCGGTCATGACCTCCGACGGCGTCAGCGCGCCGCAGAGCACGGTCGCGCCGGTGGCGAGCATCGCCCGTGCCACGTCGGGGAGGGTTCCCGGGCTGACCAGGAACTCCGCACCCGCGGCCGCCGCCTCCTCGGCGTGCGCCGGCGTGCGGACGGTGCCCGCGCCGAGCAGCACGTCGGAGTGGCGGTCGCGCACCTCGCGCAGCACGGCCGGCACGTCCGGCGTGCTGTAGGTGACCTCGATGCCGGTGATGCCGCCGGCCACCAGCGCGTCCACGGTGGAGACCGCGGCCGCGACGGACGGGGCGCGCAGGACGGCGACGACCACCGTCGCGCGGAGCGCGGCGAGCGCGTCGCGCCCGGCCGGTCGGTCGGTCATCGGGACCCCTTCGGACGGACGAGGTGCGTGGGCGTACGGCCGGCCAGGACGTCCAGGACGGCGTCGACCGCTCCCCGGCCCATGCCGTCCACGGCGCCGACGGTGTGGGCGCCGGCGTGGGAGGTGAAGGCGGTGAGGCCGGCGAGGTCGGCGGCGAGCAGGGGAGCGTCGGGCCCGTCGGCGTCGGGCCCGTCGGCGTCGAGCACGTCGGCGGCGTAGCGGCCGAGCCGCCCCTCCCGCAGGGCGGCGGCCACGGCGGCCTCGTCGACGAGCGCGGCGCGGGCGGTGTTCACCAGGACCGCGCCGGGGCGGAAGCGTCCCAGCAGCGCCGCGTCGACCAGCACCTCCTCGCCCGGGGCGTGCAGGGTGACCACGTCGCTCCGCGCCACGAGGTCGACCAGGTCGAGGAGCTCGACGTCGGCCACGCTGCCCGGTGCGACGTACGGGTCGTGGGCGAGCACGCGCGAGCCGAAGCCGGACAGCCGCCGCGCCACCGCCCGCCCGATGCGGCCGAAGCCGACCACGCCGACGGCGAGGCTCCCGAGCTCGCGGCCGCGCGAGACCGTCGGGGTGCCGGCCCGGACGCCGCGGTCGCCGGGGACGACGTCGCGCAGCGCGGCGAGCACCAGGGCCAGGGCGAGGTCGGCGACCGCCTCGGTGTTGGCGCCGGGGGTGTTCGTGACCGGGACGTCGCGCTCGGCCGCTGCGTCGAGGTCGACGGCGTCGACGCCGACGCCGTAGCGGGCGACGAGGCGCAGGTGCGGGGCGGCGTCCAGGTGGGCCGCGGTGACCGGCCCGGTCCCGGCGACCCAGCAGACCGTCTCGGCCAGCAGCGGGGCCAGGCGCTCGAGGTCGTGGTCGGGCGGTCCGCTCCGTACGGTGCAGCCGGCCGCCTCGAGCTCGGCGACGAGGTCGAGGTCGCCGCTGGAGAACGAGCGGCTGGTCACGAGGACAGGGGTGCCCGTCCCACCAGGGGGGAGGGGGACGGGCACCCGGCGAACCTAAACCTGTCCGGACAAGTTCGTCAACGCCCGCTGCCGGTGGTTGGCCGGGTGTCGGTTTCCCATGCTTTCTTGGTGTTCCGTCACTGTGCACGGCAAATCTGCCGTGCTGAGTGCCCGAACACCATGAAGGCATGGGAAACCGACACCCCGACCCCCCGGCACCCCACCTCCCGACCCCCCGACCCCCCACCCCCCGACCCCCGCCACCCCGAACCCCCCGGCCACCGAGCGCGAGGGGCGGGGTGGACGACGGGTGCGCGGCGGACGGGAGGCGCAGGGAGGCGGGGCGGGGCGGGGCTCCGAGGAACCCACCCCGAAGACCCTGTACGGACAACCGCGGTTCGCACTACAGTCACCGGCGTGACGGCGCAGGAGCTCGACCGCGGGTCGACGCTGCCGCTGTACCACCAGGTCAAGCAGCTGCTCCTCGCCCGGGTCCGCGCCGAGGACCTCGCGCCGGGCGCGCGGGTGCCGGGGGACAACGAGCTCTGCCGCTCGCTCGGCGTCTCGCGCAGCGTCGTGCGCCAGGCCCTCGCCGAGCTCGAGGTCGAGGGCGTCGTGGTCCGGGTCAAGGGCCGCGGGACGTACGTCGCCCGGCCCCGGACCACCGAGCACCTCGTCGCCCGCCTGACCGGCCTGCACGAGGAGATGAGCGCGCGGGGCGTCGACGTGACCAGCACCGTGCGCCGCCAGGAGGTCGTGCCCGCCGACGACGTCGTGGCCTCCGACCTCGAGCTGGAGGTCGGCGCCCCGGTGCTGGTGCTGGAGCGGCTGCGCCACGTGGGCGGGGAGCCGTGGGTGCTGACGACGACGCACCTGCCGACCGACATCGCGCCGGACCTGGTGCACGAGGACTTCAGCGAGCAGTCCCTGTACGGCGTGCTCGAGAGCCGCTACGGCGTCCGGCTCACCCACGGCCGTCGCAGCGTCGAGGCCGTGCCCGCCTCGGAGGACACGGCCCGGCTGCTCGGGCTCCGGCCCGGCGACCCGCTGCTGCGGCTGCGCAGCACGACCTGGGCCGGTGCGCGCCCGGTCGAGTCCTTCGTCGCGCTGCACCGCGGGGACCGTACGCGCTTCGAGGTCGACCTGGAGCGCGCGGCGTCGCTCCACCACAGCCAGGGCCCGGCACCGGCCGCGGCCATGACGTTGGAGGAGGTGGGCTCATGACCTGGCCCGAGCAGGCGGTCGTGGTGGTGACCGGGGCGGCGGGGGGCATCGGCCTGGCCGTGGCGACCTGGTTCGCCGAGCGCGGGGCCCGCGTCTTCAGCCTCGACCGTCCGGGAGCGACCCCGGTCGCGGGTGCGGCGGTCGGCGAGGCCGTCGGGGTCGACGTCACCTCCGAGGACTCGGTGCGCGCCGCCGTCACGACCGTCGTCGAGCGGGCCGGGCGGGTCGACGCGCTCGTCGCCGCCGCGGGCGTGGCCGAGGGCGACACCGGGGCCGAGGACATGACCCTGGAGCGGTGGTCGGCGACCATCGGCGTCAACCTCACCGGCGTCTTCCTCACCTGCCGCGAGTTCGGCCGGGTGATGCTCGAGCAGGGCTCGGGCCGCATCGTCGCCATCGCGTCGATGTCGGGCCAGCACGTGGTCAACGTCCCGCAGCGCCAGGTCGCGTACAACGCCTCCAAGGCCGGCGTCGTCGCCATGGTCAAGTCGCTCGCCTTCGAGTGGGCGGGCCGCGGCGTCCGCGTCAACGTGCTCTCGCCCGGCTACGTCGACACGCCGCTGCTCACCAACCGCACCGACCTGCATCCCCTCTGGAAGGACCGGACGCCGGCCAAGCGCTTCGCGACGCCGGAGGAGGTCGCCGCGGGAGCGGGCTGGCTGGTCAGCGACGAGGCCGCCTTCTGCGTCGGCACGGAGCTGCTGATGGACGGCGGGTACGCGCTCCCGTGAGCGGCACGCACCGGGCCGTGGTCTACGACGAGCCCCGCCGGTTCGGTGTCCGCGACGTCGAGGTGCCCGACCCCGGGCCCGGGGAGGTGCTGCTGCGGGTGCTGGTCGCCGGGGTCTGCGGGACCGACCTCCACCTGCACGACGGCGAGTTCGGCCCGACCTACCCGCTCACCCCGGGCCACGAGGTCGTGGGCGAGGTGGTCGCCGCGGGACCGCCGGCCGGCCCCACCGACCCCTCGACGCTGCTCGGCCACCGCGTGGTCGTCGACAACACCGCGTCGTGCGGGCGCTGCCCCGAGTGCCGCCGCGCGCGGCCGGCCTTCTGCCACCACCTCGTCGCCCAGGGCGTGAACGCGCCCGGCGGCTTCGCCGAGCTGGTGCTCACCGACGCGGACCGCTGCTTCGTCGTCGACGACCTCGACCCCGAGGTCGCCGTCCTCGCCGAACCCGTCGCCTGCGTGCTGCACGGCCTCGACGTCCTCGCGGTGCCCCCCGGTGCGGACGTGCTCGTCCTCGGCGCCGGGCCCACCGGCCTGGTGCTCACCTCGCTGCTGGCCAGCGGAGGTGCGGGTCGGCTCGTCGTGGCCGCGCCGAACGAGGCCAAGCTCGCGCTCGCCCGGGCGCGCGGCGCCGACGAGGTCGTGGTGCTGCGGCGCGACGACCCCGGAGCCGGTGCCGTGGCCCTGCGGGAGCTCGCCCCGGAGGGTTTCGACGTCGTCGTCGAGGCGACCGGAGCGCCGGCGGTGCTGGCGACGACGCTCGACCTCGTCCGCACCGGCGGCACCGTCTTCGTCTACGGCGTCCCGCCCGAGGCCGCCGTCTGGCCGGTCAGCTCGTACGACGTCTTCCGCCGCGAGCTGACCATCAAGGGGTCCTTCGCCCAGCAGCACTCCTTCGACCGGGCCCTGCGCGTGCTGCGCTCCGGCCGCGTCGATCCCCAGGGCATCGTCACGCACCGCTTCGACCTGGACTCCTACGCCGCCGCGCTCGCCGCGACGGCCGACAGCAGCGTGGTGAAGGCCGTCCTGCGTCCCTGACGCCCGGGCGGCTTCGCGACGCGGCTCCCCCGCAGCCCCAGAGGGACACCTCAGGCGTCACCCGAACCCCAGGGGCACCACCGAATCGTGACACAAACCTGTCCGGACAGGTCCTTGACACCAGACCAGTGCTGCTGGAGGTTGGTCTGCGTGACGCGATCCCACGACGGTGTGGCCCGGTGACGACCACGGTGGAGCGGGGGCAGCGCGCCCGCCCCCGGGCCGGCGACGTCGCCTTCACGGCCAGGGGCGTCAAGAAGCACTACCCGGGCGTCAAGGCGCTCGACGGGGTGGACCTCGAGGGGTACGCCGGGGAGGTGCTGGCCGTCTGCGGCGCCAACGGCGCGGGCAAGTCGACCTTCGCCAAGCTGCTGGCCGGGGTCGAGACCCCGACCGAGGGCGAGATCCGGGTGGCCGGCTACGACCACCCGGTCCGCAACGCCGCCGAGGCGGAGCGGGCGGGCGTGCTGATGATGTTCCAGGAGCCGCTGATCATCGACGACTTCACCGTCGGCGAGAACGTCTGGCTCTACAAGCTCCGCGAGGGCCGCGACATCCGTCCCTGGGCGAGAAAGGTCGACGCCAACTCCGCCGAGACGCGCGAGGTGCTGGGCAAGGTCGGTCTGGGCGGTCTGCGCACCAACGAGCTCGCCCGCGGCCTCGGGCCGGGCCAGCGCCAGATGCTGTCCCTCAGCCGCGCCGAGGTGACGGACCACCAGATCATGATCCTGGACGAGACGACCGCGTCGACCAGCGAGGAGCACTTCAACGACATCCTCGACCTGGTCAAGCGCGAGCGCGAGGCCGGCACGCACATCATGTTCGTCAGCCACCGGCTGAACGAGGTCTTCGCGATGAGCGACCGCATCGCGGTGCTGCGCAACGGCGAGCTCGTCGGTGTGCTCACGACCTCCGAGACCACCCCCGACGAGGTCACGACGCTGATGATCGGCCAGGCGCTCAAGGCGGTCGAGCGGCCGGCGCCGGTCGACACCGAGGGCAAGCAGCCGCTGGTGTCGGTCCGCGACCTGCACGGGGGGACCGCCGCGGGCGTCTCCTTCGACGTCTTCCCCGGCGAGGTCGTCGGCCTGTACGGGCTGGTCGGCAGCGGCCGCTCCTCGGTCGGGCGCACCGTGACCGGGCAGAAGAAGGCGGTCAGCGGCACGATCCTCATCCGCGGCGAGGAGGTCCAGCTGAGCTCGCCGGGACAGGCGCTGGAGAAGTCGGTCGTCTACCTGACCGAGGACCGCCGCCTCGAGGGCTTCGTCAAGGACTTCGACAACGGCGAGAACATGAGCCTCGTCGTCCTGCCGAAGTGGTCGCGCGGCGGTGTCGTCGACGCGACCAAGGAGAAGACCCGGGTCCGCGAGCTGATCGAGGAGTTCCAGGTCAAGGGCGGCCCGAAGACGTACACCCGCGCGCTCTCCGGCGGCAACCAGCAGAAGGTCGTCATCGCCAAGTGGCTGGAGTCCGACCCGGACTTCGTCGTGCTGGACGAGCCGACCAAGGGCATCGACGTCGGCGCCCGCGCCAACATCTACGAGATCATCCACGGCGTCGCCGCCCGCGACAAGGGCGTCCTGGTGATCTCCAGCGAGGCCGAGGAGCTGCTCTCGCTCTGCCACCGGATCCTCGTCATGCGCAACGGCACGATCGTCGACGAGTTCGACCCGGCCGAGGCTGACACCGACGACCTGATCCGGACCGCCCTGACCCACCAGGACTGAGCCCGGACCACCGACCGGACCCGTAGCCCTGCCCACCCGCCCGACCACCCCCGGCCCCCGCTGCACCCGACGAAGGAGTCAGAACAGATGACCGCAACCGCGACGGCCCCGGCCCCGTCGGCCCAGCCGGAGGCCCAGCGGAGCAGCGCCGTGCTGGACTGGCTCAAGAGCCAGTACGCCCTCTACATCCTGGTCGCGCTGCTGCTCGTCGCGACGATCACGCGCGGCTCGATCTTCTGGGGCGGCACCAACATCACCAACCTGCTGCTGCAGATGTCGATCATCGGCGTGGTGGTGCTCGGCGAGCTGATCGTCGTGCTCACCGGCGGCATCGACATCTCGGTGGGCTCGGCCCTCGGCCTGGCCGCGGTGATCGCCGCCGGGCTGTTCGGCGGGCCCTCGGTCCTGCTCGGGCTGGTCGTCGCCGTCATCATCGGCGGCATCGTCGGTGCCGTGAACGGCTGGCTGGTCGCCTTCCGCGGCCTCGAGCCCTTCATCGTCACGCTGGGCATGCTGGCCCTGGCCCGCGGCCTCGTCTACGCCTACGGCAACGGCATCCCGATCAACCCGGGCGCCGCCGCCTCGTACGCGACCTTCGGCCAGACGACGATCATCGGCATCCCGGTCCTGGCGATCATCTGGATCGTCATGGTGCTGCTGATCGCCTTCCTGCTCTACCGCACCGTCTGGGGCCGCCGCGTCTACGCGATCGGCAGCAACATCGACGCGGCCCGCAGCTCGGGCATCCCGGTCAAGACCACCCTGTGGTCGGTCTACATCCTGGCCGGCCTGCTCGTCGGGCTCGGCGGCTGGATGTTCCTCGGCCGCTTCGCCAGCGGCACCTCGACCGCCGGCAACCTGCTCGAGCTCGAGGCCATCGCCGCCGTCGTCATCGGCGGGGCGCGCCTCTCCGGCGGGTTCGGCAAGGTCTTCGGCGCGGTGGTCGGCACGATCATCTTCGCGGTGATCGCCAACCTGCTCTCGCTGCTGAACGTCTCCACCTTCCTGCAGGACGCCTTCCGCGGCGCCCTGATCCTGGTCGCCGTGACGCTGGCGACGGTGCAGTTCACCCGCAGGCGCCGCGCCACCACGACCGAGCCGGCCGCCAGGTGAGCGGCCCCGAGCGAGCGGCAGGGAGCACCCGATGAGAGCACCGACCACCGCACCCCGCTCCCGGCTCGCCCGGTCCGCGGCGGCCGCGGCGGGGACGGTCCTGCTGCTGGGCGTCACCGCCTGCGGCCAGATCTACCCCTCGTCGCAGCCGGCGCAGGTGCCGGCCGGCGGGATCCAGCCGAACGTGCAGTCGGTGACGATCGGCTTCGCCCAGCAGCAGCTGCAGGCGCCGTACTTCGCGGCCATGCAGGTGCGGGCCGAGGAGATCGCCAAGGAGAAGGGCTTCAGGCTGCTCTTCCAGTCGGCGAACAAGGATCCCGCGATCCAGCTCACGCAGATGCAGGCGATGATGAGCCAGGGCGCGAACGTCATGATCGTCAACGCCACGAGCGTCAAGGGCCAGTACCAGATGATGACCCAGGTCGCGTCCAAGATCCCCGTGATCTACATCGACACCGGGGTGCCCGGCACGGGCATGACCAGCGTCTCGTCGGACAACCTGACCATCGGCCGGGAGTCGGGCAAGATCACCGCCAAGCGGTTCCTGGACGCGGGCAAGTCGAGCATCAAGATGGTCATCCTCACCGGCCCGGCCACCGACGAGTTCGTCGGCCCCAACCGGCGCCAGGGCTTCCTCGACGGGCTCAAGGAGGGCGGTCTGCAGTACACGATCGCCAGCGAGCAGTCCGGCGACTACCAGCAGGACAAGGGCCAGGTCGCGGCGGAGAACATGCTCGCCGGCAACCCGGACACCGACCTCGTGCTGGGGCTGAACGACTCGATGGCCCTCGGCGCGTACAACGCGGTGAACGGCAAGGAGCAGTACAAGAACGTCTTCGTCGCCGCCTCGGCGGACGGCCAGAAGGAGGCGCTCGCGCTGATCGACGAGGGCGGCTGCACCGGGCGCTACATCTCCACGGGGCTGAACTCCCCGTCGCTGGCCGCGAACCAGGCCATGGACATCGCCCTCGACGTGGCCACCGGCGTCAAGAAGCCGTCGGACTACCCGCCGGAGTCGTTCACCAAGGCCGTCGGCATCGGCTGCGACAACATCAAGGAGTACTACGACCCGAACAGCGTCTTCTGAACCGAGCTCCTCGGACGCTGCTCGCACCCCCCGACGTGCCCCGGGCCCCGGCCCGGGGCACGTCTGCGTCCGCGCCCTGCTCAGCCGGGCAGGCAGGCGCGGGTGAACCCCGCGAGGACGGGGGCGAAGGCCGCGGGGTCCCAGACGTGGTGGGCCCCGGCGACCTCGCGCACCTCGGTCTGCGGCAGCACCGAGCGCAGCCGCGCCGCGGCCTCGACCATCGCCGGGAAGGTCGACGACCCGTAGACCGACAGCACCGGGACCGTGACCGCGTCGCGGAGCGCCCCGGACTCCAGCCCGGCGGTCGCCCACCGCAGCGCCTGGCCGTCGGCGCGCAGGGCGACGACGCCGGCGTAGATCGCCGGCCACGCCGGGGAGGCCTTCGCCCCGGCCAGCCACTCGGGCGGCATGTCGCGCATGTACCACTCCTGCGCCGCCTCGAGCTCGCCCGCGTCGATGCGCTGCTCCAGCCCCTCGACCCACTCCGCGGTCCGCGCGGCCGGGGCGGCCAACGGCGCCTCCCAGAGCACCAGCCCGGCGACCGGCACGCCCTGGGCCGCGGCGCGCAGGCTGATCGCGCAGCCCGACGAGTGCCCGCAGAGCACGACGCTGCCGCCGACCGCTGTCGCCAGCGCCCGCAGCGCCTCCACCTCCCGGTCGAGGTCGAGCGGGCCCTCGGCGGGGCTCCCGCCGCGACCGAGCCGGTCCGGCACCACCGCCGTCACGCCCTGCGCGGCGAGGAGCTCGGCGGTCTGCACGACGCCGGCGTCCCCGCGCAGCGAACCCGCCCCCGCGACGAGGACCACCGCCGGTCCCTCACCGGTCCGGTCGTACGCGACCTCGTCGCCCCGGCTGGTCCTCACGTGCTCGTCGGTCCCCATGTCTGGCCCCTCGCTCGTCCACCGCGTCGCGCGCGCGACGCCTGGTCCTCCGACCGGCGTGGCGCCCCGGGCTCATCGGCCCGACGCGTCCATCCTCGGGGAGGCGGAGCGCCTGCGGGAAGCCCGGACAGGGAGAGGAAGTAGGCACCGCAAGTTGTTTTCCCCCGCCCCGGGCGCCGGGAGTACGTTGACCCGATCGCCGGGCGCGACCCGTCCCGGCGCACGAGAGGAGCGCGGTGAGCGACGGTCTGAGCGACGTTCCGAGCGAGGTTCCGAGCGAGCTGGGCGAGCTGGGCGAGGGGACGGTCCCGACACGGCGGTGCAGCTGCTGACGCCGGGCGGCGAGCGCGTCGAGCACCCCGCGTACGCCTTCGCCGGCGACGACGCCCTGGTCCGCCGGTTCTACGCCGACATGGTCCGGGTCCGCCGCGTCGACGCCGAGGCGATCGCGCTGCAGCGCCAGGGCGAGCTGGGCCTGTGGCCCTCCCTGCTCGGCCAGGAGGGCGCCCAGATCGGCGCGGTGCACGCGATGCGCGGCCAGGACTACGCCTTCCCCACCTACCGCGAGCACGGCATCACCATCGGGCGCGGCGTCGACCCGCTCCGGCTGCTGGCGATGTTCCGCGGCACCGACCCGGGCACCTGGGACATCGCCGCGCTCGGCGTCCACCTCTACTCGATCATCATCGGCACGCAGGGCCTGCAGGCGACCGGCTACGGCATGGGCCTGGAGCGCGACGGGCTCGTCGGCAGCGGCGACCCCGAGCGCGACGCCGCGGTGGTGTGCTTCTTCGGTGACGGCGCCACGAGCCAGGGCGACATCAACGAGGGGCTGGTCTTCGCCTCCTCGTTCAACGCCCCGGTCGTCTTCTTCTGCCAGAACAACCAGTGGGCGATCTCGGAGCCCATCGAGCGCCAGTCGCGGGCACCGCTCTACCGCCGCGCGGCCGGCTTCGGCATGCCGGGCGTCCGCGTCGACGGCAACGACGCGCTCGCCGTGCACGCCGTCACGACCGCGGCCCTGGAGCGTGCGCGCTCGGGCAACGGGCCGACGTTCATCGAGGCGTACACCTACCGGATGGGCGCGCACACCACCTCCGACGACCCCACCAAGTACCGCCTCGAGCACGAGCTGGCGCAGTGGCGCGAGCGCGACCCGATCAGCCGGGTGCGGACCTACCTCGAGACGACGGGGGCGGCCGACGCCGACTTCTTCGCCGCGGTCGAGGCCGAGTCCGACGAGCTCGCCACCCGGCTGCGGCGCGAGTGCCTCGCGCTGCCGGAGCCGTCGCTCGCCGAGACCTTCGACTGGGTCTACGCGACGAAGTCGCCCGAGCTGGTCGAGCAGCTGGCCCGTCACGAGGAGTACGTCGCGAGCTTCGAGGAGGCCCGGTGAGCACCACGAGCGTGCGACCCACGAGCAGGTCCGCGTCGCGGGGCCGCGACGAGGGCACCCCGGCGCCCGTGCGCAGCATGACCATGGCCAAGGCGCTCAACGCCGGGCTGCGCAAGGCCATGGAGGACGACCCCAAGGTGCTGCTGGCCGGTGAGGACATCGGCAAGCTCGGCGGCGTCTTCCGCGTGACCGAGGGCCTGCAGAAGGACTTCGGCGAGTCCCGCGTCATCGACACCCCGCTGGCCGAGTCCGGCATCGTGGGCACCGCGGTGGGCCTCGCCCTGCGCGGCTACCGGACGGTCTGCGAGATCCAGTTCGACGGGTTCGTCTACCCGGCCTTCGACCAGATCGTCACCCAGGTGGCGCGGATGCGCTGGCGCACCCAGGGTCAGGTGCCCATGCCCGTGGTCATCCGCATCCCCTTCGGCGGCGGCATCGGCGCGGTCGAGCACCACAGCGAGTCGCCCGAGGCGTACTTCGCCCACACCGTCGGGCTCAAGGTGGTCGCCTGCTCCAACCCGGTCGACGCCTACTTCATGATCCAGCAGGCCATCGCCTCCGACGACCCGGTGGTCTTCCTGGAGCCCAAGCGGCGCTACTACGAGAAGGCCGAGGTCGACACGACCGCGGAGCCCCTCCCGCTGCACGCCTCCAGGGTCGTCCGACCCGGGCGCGACGGCACCCTGGTCGCGTACGGGCCCATGGTCAAGACCTGCGTCGAGGCCGCCACCGCGGCGGCCGACGAGGGTCGCGAGCTCGAGGTCGTCGACCTGCGCACGCTCTCGCCGCTGGACCTCGGCCCGGTCTTCGACTCGGTCCGCCGGACCGGCCACGCCGTCGTCGTGCACGAGGCCCCGGTCAGCGTGGGGCTCGGCGCCGAGGTCGCGGCGCGCATCAGCGAGGAGTGCTTCTACTCCCTCGAGGCCCCGGTGCTGCGGGTGGCGGGCATGGACGTGCCCTACCCGCCCAGCCGGGCCGAGGAGGACTACCTGCCCGACCTCGACCGCGTGCTCGACGCGGTCGACCGGTCGCTGGCCTACTGAGGGGCGGGACGACACGATGGCGACCAACGAGTTCCGGCTGCCCGACCCCGGCGAGGGGCTGGTCGAGGCCGAGATCGTCACCTGGCGGGTGGCCGTCGGCGACGAGATCAAGATCAACGACATCGTCGTGGAGATCGAGACCTCCAAGTCGCTCGTCGAGCTGCCCAGCCCGTACGCGGGCACGGTGACCGCGCTGCTCGCCGACGAGGGCCAGCTGGTCGACGTGGGCGCGCCGATCATCGCGATCTCCGACGGGGTCCCCGACGCCACCACCGAGCCGGCGGACTCGGCCGAGCCCGCGGAGCACCAGCCGACCGGCAAGCACGACTTCGTCCCGCCCATGCCGGGGGAGAAGGTGGCGAGCGCGGTGCCGAGCGTCGCCGACGGCGAGGGCCCGACCCGTGTCGCCAACCTCGTCGGCTACGGCCCCCGCTCCACCGAGGCCCGTCGGCGCCCGCGCCGGCCAGGGGCCGGGGCGCCGGGGCAGCACGGCGCCTCCGTCCCGGCCGACGACCCGGCCGCCCACGTCCCGGCGCAGGCGCCGGTGTCGTCGTACGCCCTGCCCGCCGAGCCCGAGGCGCCGGCCGCGCCCGCGCAGCCCACCCCGGTCGCCGGCGGGCTCACGGTGCTGGCGAAGCCGCCGGTGCGCAAGCTCGCGCGCGACCGCGGCGTCGACCTGACGACCCTGACCGGCAGCGGCCCGAGCGGGACCATCACCCGCGAGGACGTCGACCGGGCCGGCGAGCCGGACCCGACGCCGTCGGCGCCGTCGGCCCCGGCCGCCCGGCCTGCCCCCGCGGCGGGTCCCACCCGCACCCCGGACCCGGACCGCGAGACCCGCGTGCCGATCAAGGGCGTGCGCAAGGCGACGGCGGACGCGATGGTGCGCTCGGCGTTCACCGCCCCGCACGTCACCGAGTGGGTCACCTGCGACGTGACCGCGACCATGGACCTCGTCGAGCGGCTGCGCGACCGGCGCGAGTTCCGCGGGGTCAAGATCTCCCCGCTGCTGGTGATCGCCAAGGCCGTGTGCGTCGCCCTCAGCCGCGTGCCGCAGCTCAACGCGTACTGGGACGAGGCCGCCCAGGAGATCGCGACGCTGCACTACGTCAACCTCGGGATCGCCGCGGCGACCCCGCGCGGGCTGGTCGTGCCCAACCTCAAGGGCGCCGACCAGATGACCCTGCTCGAGATGGCGCAGGCCATCAACGCCACGGTCAGCACCGCGCGCGACGGGCGCACGACGCCGGCGGACATGGCGGGCGGCACGTTCACGATCACCAACGTCGGCACGTTCGGCGTGGACGCGGGCACCCCCATCGTCAACCCGGGCGAGGCCGGCATCCTCTGCGTCGGGCAGATCGCCCGGCGTCCGTGGGTCGTCGGCAGCGGGCGCGACGAGCGCATCGAGCCGCGCTGGGTGACGACGCTGGCCGTGTCCTTCGACCACCGCCTGGTCGACGGGGAGCAGGGCTCGGTGTTCCTGTCCACCGTCGCCCAGATCCTCACCGACCCCGGGCTGGGCCTCCTCTTCTGATCCGACGCCCGCCGCCGCCGTCGGCGTGCGGGCGGGAGGCGAGGCGTCACTCGGCGGCCGGCGTCGATCAGGCAGGAGGGGTGCCGGCCGGGTCCGGGAGCACCCGCGGTGTCGCCCGGCTGCGGTACGGCGAGGGTCGCGCCGAGGGCCAGGGCGCGCAGGCGAGGTCGAGGTGGAACTGCGTGGTGCCGTCCTCGTCCGGCCGGCCCGGGCCCGCGTGACCGTCGACCCGTCGGAGCCCAGCGCGGCCGACGTCCCCCTGAGATCCGACCACTCGACCGACGGCGCCCTGCCAGCCCAGGCTCGAGCCGGAGGCCGAGGACGATCGACCGGTCCCCATCCAGGGGACGCTGCCGTCGCCCGGGCCAGTCGGTCTCGCGCCGGGTGCGTCAGCAGTCGTGCTCGACGTCGTCGTGCTCCACCTGCTCCCCTGGAGATCGTCCGCTCGACGGCCGCCCGCGCACGCGTCCAGCGTGGGCACCGGGCTCGCGGCAGATCGAGCGGCGGAAAGACGGGGAGCGCTCGGCGCTCGCCGTCGCCAGAGCGGCGCGGATGGTCTCGATCACGGCTTCCGGGTGCTTGGTGAGCATCGCCCAGGTGACCCGGACGACCACCCAACCGTCCACGACGAGGCTGTTCTGGCGCCAGCGGTCGTTCTCGAACACGTCGGGGTCGTGCTCGTGCAGCCGACCGTCGACCTCGACCACGACGCCCGAGTCCGGGAAGGCGACGTCGAGGTAGAAGACACGCCCGCCGGAGCGCACCGGCAGGTTCGCCTCCCAACCGACCAGCCCGGCGTCCCTGAGCAGGCGGTGGCAGAGGCGCTCGGCCGCGGACCAGGGCTCGTCGCGCGAGTCGAGCAGGTGCAGCAGCCGCTGCGCGTTGCCCCGCCGGCCCCCCGTCAGCGCGAAGGCGTCCCACAGGCCCTGCAGCGTCACCGCCCTCGCGCGGAGGGCACGGTCGATGGGCTCCGTGGAACTGCCCGCGAGATCGAGGACGGCCAGGGCCGGGACGGCCACCCGGGTCCCCTGCCGTCGGGTGACGAGCTCGGGTGGCACCCTCCTGCGCACGAGGCGGAAGCCCCGGTGCTCGCCGCGACGGGAGGTGGCCACCTCGATCGCGCTCAACGGTGCCTCGGGCCAGAAGGTCAGCCGGGCCGCTGCGGCGCCCACGACGACCGCGTCGGGGTCCCAGCGGGCGACGGCCGCCACGAGCACCTCGAGGTCGTCGGCGTGCTCGGCGATCGCGTACACCCCGGGCAGCACGGCACGCAGGCGGCCGCGGCGGAGGAGCCAGTCGATGGCGCCCCGGAGCCCGGGGTGCTGGCGGCTCGCGATGACGCGCTCGCGGTCGAGGACCGCCCACACCTCGTCCTGCTGCTTCGGCACACCCCTAGCAAGCCCGAGAACGAGGGCTTCAGGTGTTGTCCGACGGGGTTGTCCACAGGCTCATGGTCCGGCCGCGCCCGGAGAACCGACGGGAACCCTGAGATCCGTCCACTCGATCGAGCGCGACGGCGGACCTCCGCCACGACCCGGCGAGCGGCCGCCGTCGACCGGGCGGATCTCAGGGGCCGTCGTCAGAAGGCGGCCTCGGGGAGGTCCATCACCGAGAGGTCGGTCTGCTCGGCGGCGATCCGCTCGGCGGTGAGGCGGGGGAGGACCGTCCGCGCGAACCAGCGGGCCGCGGCGACCTTGCCCTCGTAGAAGGCCTGCTCCGCCGCCGTCTGCTCCTCGCCGAGCCGCGCGAGCGCGACCTCGGCGCCGCGCAGCAGCAGCCAGCCGCAGACGACGTCGCCCAGGGCCATCAGCAGGCGGGTGGTGTTGAGCCCGACGAGGTAGACCTCGCGCTCGTGCCCGGGCACCTGGGAACCCGTCGCGGCGCCGATCATCGTCTCGACGATGCCGGCGGTGTCGGTCAGCGCGGTCTGGAGGAGCTCGCGCTCCTCCTTGAGCCGGCCGTTGCCGCCGCCCCCGGAAATCCAGCCCTGGACCTGCGCCGACAGGTCCCCGAGGGCCCGGCCACGGTCGCGCACGATCTTGCGGAAGAAGAGGTCCTGGCCCTGGATCGCCGTCGTGCCCTCGTAGAGGGTGTCGATCTTGGCGTCGCGGACGTACTGCTCGAGGGGGTGGTCCTCGACGTAGCCCGACCCGCCGAACGTCTGCAGCGACTCCGTGCCCAGCAGCACCCACGAGCGCTCGGAACCGTAACCCTTCACCACCGGCAGCAGCAGGTCGTTCAGGCGCACGGCGTCCTCGTCGACCCGGCCCTCGGCCGTGGCCAGCGCGACGCGGTCCTGCACGCTCGCCGTGAACAGCACGAGCGCGCGCATCCCCTCGACGCCGGCCTTCTGCGTCATCAGCGAACGGCGCACGTCCGGGTGGTTGACGATCGTCACGCGTGGGGCGGTCTTGTCCGCCGCGCGCGTCAGGTCGGGTCCCTGGACCCGCTCACGCGCGTACGCGAGCGCGTTCAGGTAGCCGCTGGACAGGGTCGCGATCGCCTTGGTCCCGACCATCATCCGGGCGTACTCGATGAGGTGGAACATCTGCGCGATGCCGTCGTGGACGTCGCCGAGCAGCCAGCCGACGGCCGGCGTGCCGTGCGCACCGAACGTCACCTCCCCGGTCGCCGACGCCTTGATGCCCATCTTGTGCTCGAGGCCGGTGGTGAAGACGCCGTTGCGCGCGCCGAGCTCGCCGGTCTCCACGTCCACGTGGAACTTGGGCACGAGGAACAGCGACAACCCCTTCGTCCCGGGCCCGCCCGCGCCCTCGACGCCCACGGGCCGCGCCAGCACCAGGTGCACGATGTTCTCGGTCAGGTCGTGCTCGGCCGAGGTGATGAACCGCTTGACGCCCTCGATGCGCCAGGTGCCGTCGCCGAGCGGGTACGCCTTCGTGCGGCCGGCCCCGACGTCGGAACCCGCCTCGGGCTCGGTCAGCACCATCGTCGCCGCCCACTCGCGCTCGACCATCAGCTGCGCCAGCCGGCGGTCGCGCTCGGTGCCCTCGCGCCACAGGACCTGCGCCATCTTCGGGCCGGCCGCGTAGAGGAAGGCCGCCGGGTTCGCCCCGAGGAGCAGCTCGTTGGCCGCCCAGCGCAGCGACGGCGGGCTGGGCTGGCCGCCGAGTTCGGTGGGGAGCTCGAGCTGCCAGGCGCCCGAGTCGAGCAGCGCCCGGTAGGAGCGCTTGAACGCCTCCGGCACCGTCACGGTGAAGGTCTCGGGGTCGAAGACCGGGGGCTGGCGGTCGGAGGAGGCGAAGGAGTCGGAGAGCTTGGTCCGCGCCAGGTGGTCGAGCTCGGCGAGGATCGCCTCCACCGACTCGCGGTCGAGGTCCTCCCAGGGCCCGGTGCCCAGCACCTCCTCGCGCCCCAGCACCTCGAAGAGGGTGAAGACGGTGTCGCGCAGGTTCGACCGGTAGTGGCTCATGGGCGGGTGCTCCTTCGTGCCGACACAAGTTACTGGTGAGTAACTTAGTCGATCCTCCCCGGTCCGGCACCCCCGGGAGGGAGTCGTCACCAGTGCTGCGCGTGTCCGGTCGGCACCCGACCGCACGGGGCCGGAAAGCGGGTCTAACGTGACCCCGGGTTCGCCAGTTCCCGATGCGGGTTCCCGATGCGAAGGAGCGTCATGGCCAGGCTCGACACCAATCTCTTCGACTACTCGATCCTGTTCATCTACTTCGCGTTGGTGATCACGATCGGCATCCTCGCCCGACGCGCGGTCGCGACCAGCGAGGACTTCCTGCTCTCCGGGCGGTCGCTGCCCGCCTGGGTGACCGGACTGGCCTTCATCTCGGCCAACCTCGGCGCCATCGAGATCCTCGGCATGGCGGCGAACGGCGCCCAGTACGGCCTGGCGACGGTCCACTACTACTGGATCGGCGCCATCCCGGCCATGGTCTTCCTGGGTCTGGTGATGATGCCGTTCTACTACGGCTCCCGGGTCCGCAGCGTGCCCGAGTGGCTCAAGCGGCGCTTCGGCACCGCGGCCCACCTCTGGAACGCGCTCAGCTTCGCGGCCGCGTCGGTCCTGATCGCCGGGGTCAACCTGTACGCGATGGCGCTCATCATCGAGACGCTCCTCGGCTGGCCCACCTGGCTGGCGATCCTCATCGCGGCCGCCTTCGTGCTCGCCTACATCACCCTCGGCGGCCTGTCCGGCGCCATCTACAACGAGGTCCTGCAGTTCTTCGTGATCATCGCGGGCCTGATCCCGATCGTGATCATCGGGCTCAAGGACGTCGGCGGCTGGCAGGGCCTCAAGGCCCGCGTCTCCTCCGACACCGTCCTCGGCGACCGGGCCTTCAGCACCTGGGCGGGCACCGGCGTGGGCAGCTGGTCCAACCCGCTCGGTGACTGGATCGGCATCGTCATGGGCCTGGGCTTCGTGCTCTCCTTCGGCTACTGGACGACGAACTTCGCCGAGGTCCAGCGCGCGCTGTCGGCCAAGAACCTCTCCGCCGCCGAGCGGACGCCGCTCATCGGCGCCTTCCCGAAGATCTTCCTGCCGGCCCTGACGATCCTGCCCGGCCTGATCATCATCGCCGTCCTCCCGCAGTACGGGCAGCAGCAGCAGGGGGTCGACTACAACTACGTGATCCCCGAGCTGATGGAGCGCTACCTGCCCAACGGCGTGCTCGGCATCGCGCTCGCCGGCCTGCTCGCCGCGTTCATGGCCGGCATGGCGGCCAACGTCAGCTCGTTCAACACCGTCTTCACCTACGACATCTGGCAGAGCTACATCAAGAAGCACATGCCGGACGCGCACTACCTCAACGTGGGTCGCATCGTGACGGTCGTCGGCATCCTCATCGGCGTGGGCACGGCCTTCATCGCCGCCGGCTACAACAACATCATGAACTACATCCAGGCGCTGAACGGGTACTTCAACGCTCCGCTCTTCGCCACGTTCATCATCGCGATGTTCTGGAAGCGGGCCAGTCCCTGGGGCGGGTTCACCGGTCTCGTGGCCGGCACGGCGGGCGCGGCGATATTCCAGACGCTGATCGGCCCGAACTGGGCGTACATGTACCCGGGCGGCGACATGTCGATGAAGCCGAACGCCCAGATCGTGAACTTCTACGCCGCGATCACCGCCTTCGTCGTCGACGCCGTCGTCACCGTCGTGGTCTCGCTGCTGACCAAGCCCAAGCCGGTCGACCAGCTCAAGGGCCTGATGTGGGGGGTGCCCGACCCGGAGGCCGGCGACCCGCACGGCGGCTACGTCCGCAAGTGGTACGAGTCGCCCAAGCTGCTCGGAGGCGTCATCATCGGCCTCGTCGTCATCCTGTCGATCATCTTCATCTGAGGAGCGCGCCATGCCCGACAAGGAGCTGTCCGGCGCCGCCAAGTCCGCGGCGTCCAAGCTGTTCGACATCCGGCTGCTGATCGGTGGCCTGTTCGTGCTCTACGGCCTGATGCTCACCGTCGCCGGCTTCGTCGTCGGCCCCGAGCAGATCGCCAAGGCGGCCGGCATCAACATGAACCTCTGGCTGGGCATCGGCATGCTCGTGGTCGGCCTGCTGTTCCTGCTGTGGCGCCGGCTGTCTCCCGACAAGCACGAGCCGAACCCGACCGACGCGCCGCCGCGGCCCGGCGGTCACTGACCCGGGCGGCACCGCCCCGGCTCAGCCGAGCACCTGGATCCCCAGCTGCCCGGCGAGGGCCGGGGCCAGCCCGTCGAGCTGGGCGGCCGTGATCCACGTGCCGCCGAGCCCGTCGAGGCCCTCCACCGCGTCGATGCGCGCGCCGCGCAGGTCGACGTCGCCCAGGCGGGCACCACGGACCCCGAGCGCGCCCACGGTGCAGCCGTCCAGCCGCATCGCCTGCACCTGGGCGTCGCCGAGGTCCAGCTCGCCGATCCGGCAGTCGACGAGCTCGACGTCGCGCCAGCGCGCGGCCCGCGCGTTCAGGTAGTCGATCTTGCAGCCCTCGAGCCGCACCGAGCGCCACGAGGTCTCGTAGGCCTCCACCGCACCCAGCCGGGAGGCGCGGACCTCGCAGCCGCGCCAGGTCGAGCGGGGGGCACGGAACCCGGCCGCGTCGCACGACTCCAGCAGCGAGCCGACCAGGTGGGCCCGGCTGAGGTCGGCGCCGTCGAGGCGGCAGCGGCGCAGCAGGCTGCCGACCAGCGAGCCGGCGACGAGGTCGCCGTCACCGAGGTCGACGTCCTCCAGGAGCCTCCCGTCGACCCCGTCCTCGAGGAGGGACGAGAGCCGCTCCTCGTCGCCGTCCGGCCACCGCCGCACGCCGCCCGGCACGACGGACGGGGCGGCGGGAGGTCGCGGTCCGGCGGTCACGCGACCACCGTACGGACGCCGTGCGGACCCGTCAGGCCCCCGTCCCGCGCCGTGTCTAGGGTCGGGTCATGACCGAATCGCCCACCTCCGGCCCCGGCGCGCCCGCGGCGGGGGCCGGACCCCTGCACGACCTCCTGGTCGACTCCTTCGACCGGGTCCACGGGCTCGTCGAGGGGGTGACCCGACGGTTGAGCCCCGCGGTGGCCACCTGGCGCGCCGACGAGGAGGCCAACCCGGTCGCCTGGCTGGTGTGGCACCTCACCCGCGTGCAGGACGACCACGTCGCGGGCCTCGCGGGCGTGGACCAGGTCTGGCCGCGGTGGCGCGACCGCTTCGCGCTGCCCTTCGGCCCGTGGGCCACCGGCTACGGCCAGAGCGCCGAGGAGACCGCGCAGGTACGCGTCGACGCCGAGCTGCTCCTGGGCTACCACGCCGACGTCCACGCGCTCACCCTGCGCTACCTCGACCGGATCGGCTCCGACGGCGGCGAGGACGAGCTGGCCCGGGTCGTCGACGACGCCTGGGACCCGCCGGTCACCGCGGCCGTCCGGCTCGTCAGCGTCCTGGGCGACACCCTCCAGCACCTCGGCCAGGCGGCGTACGTCCAGGGCCTCGCCGGGCGGGCGGGCGTGGCGTGAGCGAGCCGACCCGGTCGGGAGGCGAGACCGCCTTCTACGGCGACCTCGCGCCGTGGTGGCCGCTGATCTCCGCCCCGGACGAGTACGCGGAGGAGGCCGCCTTCGCCGCCGAGCTGCTGGCCGGGGCCGAGCCGGCCACGCGCACCGTGCTGGAGCTGGGCAGCGGCGGCGGCAACAACGCCCACCACCTGCAGCAGCGCTTCGCCATGACGCTCGTCGACCTGTCCGAGCAGATGCTCGCGGTCTCCCGCGCGCTCAACCCCGCGTGCGAGCACCTGCGGGGCGACATGCGCACGCTGCGGCTCGACCGGCAGTTCGACGCGGTCTTCGTCCACGACGCGATCGAGTACATGACGACCGAGGACGACCTGCGCGCCGCCGTCGCGACCGCGTACGCGCACTGCCGGCCGGGCGGCGTGGCGGTGCTGGTGCCGGACGACATCGCCGAGAACTTCGAGCCGTCGACCGAGCACGGCGGCAACGACGCGGCCGACGGCCGCGGGGTCCGCTACCTGTCCTGGTCGACCGACCCGGACCCGTCGGACTCCACGACGACGACCGAGTACGCCTTCCTGCTGCGCTCCCCGGACGGGACCGTGCGGGTCGCGCACGACACCCACGTGCTCGGGCTCTATCCGCGGGAGACCTGGCTGCGGGTGCTCGCCGAGGCCGGGTTCGAGGCCCGCTCGGTCGCCGAGGTGACGAGCGACGACCGGCTCCCCCGGGAGTTCTTCGTGGGCCGGCGGCCACGGTGACCGTCACTGGCTGAGAGATCTCTGAGATCCTCTTGACCAGGCCCCCCGTGCGAGGGAAAGTAGCCACGTTGCCGGTCGGGGGGCCACAGCAGCGCCCGGGAGAAACCGCTTGTGGGGAGTGGTCCTGGGCCCAGGGGGTGCGGCAACGACGCTGACGTCGAGCGGGGCGATGCTCCGCCGGCGCAGCTCAGGAGGGTGGCGACGGTTCCGTCGTCACCCTCCTGTCGTCCCCGGCCCGCCCCGCCGCCGCTCCTCGGTGGGCCCGGGTGGACCGGCTCGCGCCCGGCGCCGGCGACGGCCCGCATCGTTAGGGTGAGGCCGTGACGACCCGGAGCACGCCCTTCCCGCCCGGCACGCCCTGCTGGGTGGACCTGTTCACCTCCGACCCGGAGCGGAGCCGGTCCTTCTACGCGGCCGTGCTCGGCTGGGAGTTCGCCGACCAGGGGGAGGCCTACGGCGGCTACACGCTGGCGACCTCGCGCGGCGCGAACGTCGCCGGCCTGATGCGCAACACCGGCGACTCGGGCTCGCCCGACACCTGGAGCACCTACCTCGCGACGGCAGACGCGGAGGCCTCGGTGGCCCGGGCGCGCGAGGCCGGGGCGACGGTCCTCGCGCCGCCGCTGGAGGTCGGCACGCTGGGGACCATGGCCGTGCTGGTCGACCCGGCCGGCGCGGTCTTCGGGGTGTGGCAGGCCGGGGAGCACACCGGCTTCGGCCGGCACGCCGAACCGGGCTCCGTCGTGTGGTCGGAGACCCACAGCAAGAGCTTCGGGGCGAGCCGCGACTTCTACGCCCACGTCTTCGGCTGGGACTACGAGGTGACCAGCGACCAGGACGACTTCCGCTACCTGACGGCCAAGGTCGACGGGGTCGAGGTCGCGGGGCTGATGGACTCGGCGCGCATCCTGCCCGACGCGGTGCCGAGCCACTGGGCGGTCTACCTCGGCGTCGACGGCGTCGACGCCGCGCAGGCGGTCGCCGAGGACCACGGCGCGACCGTGCTCGTGGGTGCGCAGGACACGCCGTTCGGCCGCATCGCCGACCTCCTCGACCCGACGGGCGCGCCCTTCAAGCTGCACTCGTCCAGCCTCGTGAACCCGCCCCCCGCCCCGTAGCGGAGTCAACTAGTTTGGGGCGCGGAGGACCTGCCCCCACCCCGCCCGTCCTCGCCGGAAACCGCGCACGCCCCAGGAGATCGATGACCGACACGCGCCCCGAAGACGTGCCCGAGGACCCCACGACCGCCACGGCGACCTCGGCCGGGACCGACGGCGACGACGCGCGCGAGCCGGAGATCAGCTACGACGAGCAGCGCTACCCGGCGCGCCCGCAGCGGCTGCGACCGCGGGGCCGGCTGCGCGGGCTCTTCCCGCGCCGGCCCAAGGAGCGCTCGGGGCGGCCCAAGGGCGACAACCCCGACTACGTCGACTGGCTGCGCGACCAGTCGATGCTCGGCGACGCGTACGAGTTCGCCAAGCAGTTCTCCGGCCAGGGGAGCATGTGGCAGAACCCGTACGCCAACCCCGACCCGCGCGCGGCGATCGAGAAGGCGTCGGTCTGGTTCACGGCGTACCCGATCTCGATGATCACCAAGCCGGGCACGTCGTTCCTGGGCACGCTCGGCGACGACGACCTGTGGTCGGCGTTCGAGGCGATCGGCATCGACGGCGTGCACACCGGTCCGGTCAAGCGGGCCGGCGGCATCCTCGGCTGGGAGTCCACCCCGAGCGTCGACGGCCACTTCGACCGGATCAGCACCCAGATCGACGAGGTGTTCGGCACCGAGGACGAGTTCCGCGCGATGACCGAGGTCGCGGCGGGCCACCTCGGCACGATCATCGACGACATCGTCCCCGGCCACACCGGCAAGGGCGCGGACTTCCGCCTCGCGGAGATGAAGGTCGGCGACTTCCCCGGGATCTACCACATGGTGGAGATCGAGGAGAAGGACTGGCACCTGCTGCCCAAGGTCCCCAAGGGCCGCGACTCGGTCAACCTCGACGACGAGGCCGAGTCGCTGCTGGCCAAGCAGGGCTACATCATCGGCCGGCTGCAGCGCGTCATCTTCTACGAGCCCGGCGTCAAGGACACCAACTGGAGCGTCACCCCGCCCGTGCTCGGGCCGGACGGCGCGGAGCACCGCTGGGTCTACCTGCACTACTTCAAGGAGGGGCAGCCCTCGATCAACTGGCTCGACCCGAGCTTCGCCGGCATGCGGCTGGTCATCGGTGACGCGCTGCACTCCCTGGGCGACCTGGGCAGCGGCGCCCTCCGCCTCGACGCCAACGGCTTCCTCGGCGTCGAGAAGAGCACCGAGGACTCCCCGGCGTGGTCGGAGGGCCACCCGCTGTCGGAGGCGGCCAACCAGCTGATCGCCAGCATGGTCCGCAAGGTGGGAGGCTTCACCTTCCAGGAGCTGAACCTCACGATCGACGACATCAAGGCGACCGCCGAGCGCGGGTCCGACCTGTCGTACGACTTCGTCAACCGGCCCGCGTACCACCACGCCATGGCGACGGGGGACACCGCCTTCGTGCGGCTGACGCTCAACCTGGCCCGCGACCTGGGCGTCGAGCCGGTCTCGCTCGTGCACGCGCTGCAGAACCACGACGAGATGACCTACGAGCTCGTCCACTTCGCGACGCTGCACTCCGACGACGTCTTCACCTACCAGCGCGTCCCGATCCGGGGCCGCGACCTCGCGGTCAAGATCAGGAACGACCTGCTCGAGCACCTGACCGGCGACGCCGGGCCCTACAACGCGACGTTCACGCAGAACGGCATCGCCTCCACCACGGCGACGATCATCGCCGCGTCGCTGGGCTTCACCTCGATCGACGACCTCGACGCCGACCAGGTCGAGCAGATCCGCCGGGCGCACCTGCTCCTCGCGGCGTTCAACGCGCTGCAGCCCGGCGTCTTCGCGCTGTCCGGCTGGGACCTCGTCGGCGCCCTGACCCTCGACCGCCGCCAGGTGGCGCGGCTCCTGGGCGACGGGGACACGCGCTGGATCCACCGCTCCGCGTACGACCTGATGGACTACCGTCCCGACGCGACCGAGTCGCTCATGCAGATGCCCAAGGGCGTCTCGCTCTACGGCGCGCTGCCCACCCAGCTCGAGGAGCCGGACTCCTTCGCCCGGCGCCTCGCGCGCATCCTCGACGTGCGCAAGCAGTACGGCATCGCGACGGGCGTGCAGCTGGACGTGCCGCCGGTGTCGAACAAGGCGATGCTCGTGATGGTGCACCAGCTGAGCGACGCCGAGCAGATCACGGTGCTGAACTTCTCGTCCGAGGTGGTGTCGGGCGGCGTGCGCTCCGAGCAGCTCGTGCCGGGCAGCGTGCTCGTCGACATGTTCACCGACGAGGAGGTCGGCGTGGTCGACGACCTCTACAGCTTCGGCGTACGGCTCGGGCCGCACGAGTTCAAGTCGCTGCTCGTGCTCTGCCCGGGCGAGCACCTGGTCTCCCACGGGCGTGGCGGGTCGAGCGTCCGCGACTAGCCGGCCGGGACCCGGAGGTCGAGGTGGTCGACCGCCCGCGTGGCGCCGGAGGTCGCGACCAGGCCCGCCGGCCGCAGCGCCGCGGCCACGGGTTCAGGCCTCGTGCAGGCGGGCCCGCACCTCGCCGGCGAGGGCCACGAGCCCGTCGAGGTCCGGCTCGTCCCCGGTCGGCTGCACGACGAGGTTGGTGACGCCCAGCCCGGCGAGGCGCCGGACGGACCCGACGAGCTCCTCGACGCCGCCGGCCGTGCCGACGCCCTGGCCCGCCTCCGCGCCCCAGCGCGGCAGGTCGGCGTCGACGCGCTCCTGGGCGCCCTCGCCGGTGGCGACGATCTCGCTGTAGACGAAGGGGTGGCCGATGCCGCGCACCGCGGTCACCTGGGCGCTCACGTCGGCGACGCGCGCGTCGGTCCAGGCGCAGGGCGCGAGGTAGCCGTCACCGAGACGCGCGGCCAGGTCGACCGACTTCGGTCCCATCCCGCCGACGAACAGCGGCGGCACGGTCCCGGGGGGCCAGTCCAGGCGGACGCCGTCGAGGTGGACGTAGGTCCCGTCGCTCGTCACGGTCTCGCCCGCGAGCAGGGCGCGCAGCGCGGTGGCGTACTCGTCGAGGAGGCCGAGCGGTGACCTGGCCCGCACGCCGGCCTGGGCCATCCACTCCTGCACGCCGTGACCGACGCCGGGCAGCAGCCGGCCGGGGAACACCCGGGCCAGGGTCGCGACCTCCATGGCGGTGAGCGCCACGTTGCGCAGCGGGGTCGGCATCAGGCCGATGCCCACCCGGATCCGGGAGGTGCTGGCGAGGGCGACCGCGGCGGAGGCGACGCCGCTCTGCTTGAAGCAGTCCTCCCAGACCCACAGCTCGTCCAGGCCGGCGCCCTCCACGCTCCGTGCCAGGTGCACGAGCGTCTCGGGCGCCATGTCGGGGGTGAAGCAGAGGCCGATGGCGGGGACGGGAGTCACGGGGTCATCCTCCTACTCCTCGCCGCGGTGCCCGCTCCGGCCTCGCTAGGGTGCCTCGGTCGGGGTCGGGGAGCAGCGCGACCGAGGAGGTTCGCATGGACCGTCGGGAGGCCCTCGCGCGGCGGCTCGCCGCCCAGCAGCTGGACCGTGCGCCGGAGGTCGCGCGGCCCCTCACCGACGCCGCCGTGCTCGACCTGGGCGTCCAGGACACCGGGCGCGACGGGGCGAGCTGGGCGCTGGCCAACCGGGGTGTGCCGGTCGCCGGCCCCGCGGACCTCGTCGGCAGCGACGACCTGGCCCTGGTCTGGAGCCTGCGCGGCGCCCCGCACCACTACCGCCGCGCGGACCTGCGCGGCGTGCTCGACGCGACCACCCCGTACGACGACGCGGACGCGCGCAGGCGCACGCTCGACGCGAGCCGGCCGCTGACCGCGGCGGGCATCGGCATGCTCGAGGCGATGGGCGTGGTCGCCACGACGATGCACGACGTCGTGGCCCGGCCGACGCCCAAGGGCGCGCTGTCGGCCGCGCTCACCGAGCGCCTGCCCGAGCCCTACCTGCGCTGGTGCACCCCGTGCGCGGCGACCCACGTCTACGAGCAGACGTTTAGGCTGTCGTCGCTCGCCGCCGGGCTCGAGCTCGAGCCGGGCACCTCCCCGCCGGTCCTGCGCCGCATCCCCGGCTGGCGCCGCGGGCCCGGCCTCGGCGACCCGGACCGGGCGCCCGTCCACCTGCGCGTGGTCGACGCGTACCTGCGCCTGGCCGGGCCGACGACGGCGGCCGCCGCGGCCCGGTTCCTGGACGTGCCGCCCGGCCTGGTCAAGGCCCACTGGCCGGCGACGGCGGTCGAGGTCGACGTCGACGGGGAGCGGGCCTGGGCGGCGCCCGAGGCGCCGGAGCCCGCCGCGACCGACGGGCTCGTCCGGCTCCTCGGTCCCTTCGACCTGTGGCTCCAGGTGCGCGACCGCGACGTCCTCGTGCCCGACACCTCCCGCCACCGGGGGCTGTGGCCGACCATCGGCCGGCCGGGGGCCGTGCTCGTCGGGACCGAGGTGGCCGGTACCTGGCGGCCGAAGGCCTCGGGCACCCGGCTCACCCTGACCGTGGCGGCGTGGGGCCGGCTGGCCCGGGCCGACCGGGACCGGGTCGGCGAGCAGGCCGAGCGCCTCGCCGCGCACCGCGGGGTGACGCTCACCGAGGTCGTCTGGTCCTGAACGGGTGCGCGCCGGCACGGGCGACGCCGAGCGCTCGTCCCCCTCCGCTCAGGCGCGGTGCGCTCCGCTGCGCTCAGGTGAGCCCCGCTGCGCCCCGCTGCGCTCAGCTCCGCTCCGGTGCACCCCGCTGCGCTCAGCCGCGCTCCCAGACCACGCCCTGCGCATCCTTCTCCGGACGCAGCCCGCGCCAGACCGGGTGCCGCAGGCGTCCCGGCCCGGTCAGCTCGGCGTAGGTGACCTCCCCGACGAGGTCGGGGCGCACCCAGCGCGCGTCGCGGGCGTCCTCGCGGGGCACGCCGACGAGCGCGGGGCTCTCCTGCGCGCGCTCGTCGAGGAGGCGCTGGACCTCGGTCAGCGTGCGGCCGTCGAAGCCGGAGCCGACCCGCCCGACGTACTGCAGCCCGTCCGGACCGGGGATGCCCATCAGCAGCGACCCGAAGGTGCCGCTCCGACCGCCCTGCCCCGGACGCCAGCCGGCGACGACGACCTCCTGGTGGAGGAAGTTCTTGATCTTGAGCCAGGTGCGGCCGCGGCGCCCGGGCGCGTAGACCGAGTCCGTCCGCTTGGCCACGACCCCCTCGAGCCGCAGCTGTCGGCTGATCTCCCGCGCCGCCTGCAGGTCGCCCTCGAAGACCGGCGGCACGTGCACGCGGTCGCCGAGCGCGTCGAGGCCCAGGCCGTCGAGGACCTCGCGCCGCTCGGCGTACGGGCGTGACAGCAGGGGCTCGCCGTCGAGCTCGAGCACGTCGAAGACCATCAGCTGCGCGGGCCAGGCCTGCGCGGCGCGCTCGATGTCGCTCCCGCGGGTGAGGTTGATGCGGTTCTGCAGGAGCCCGAAGTCCGGGCGCCCGGCCGCGTCGGTCACGACGATCTCGCCGTCGAGCACCGCGCTGCGGACCCCGAGCCGGGCGAGCGGTGCGACCACGTCGGGGTAGGCCGCGGACTCGTCGCGCCCCTTGCGGCTCAGCAGCCGTACGCGGCCGCCCGCGAGGTAGGCGACCGCGCGGACGCCGTCCCACTTCATCTCGAACGCCCAGCCCTCCTCCGGACCGAAGTGCTCGCCGTCGTCCAGCGTCGCGAGCATGGGCTCGACCTCCGCGGGGAAGTCGGTGGGTCCTTCGGCGGGTGCGGGACGCTGACCTCGCCGCGGCCCGTCGACAGGCGCAGGGAGCGTGCCGTCGGTCCCTCCGGCCGGCTGGGGGGACGGTGGAGAGGCGTCGAGGGACCCGACCACGCCCCGTGGGCTCGTCGACGGGCCCCGGTGAGGCTGGCCCTCCGCCCGGTGGTCGGGCTCGGCCTCCATCAGGTGCATGAGCCAGTTGCGCTCCTGCGTGCCACCGCCGCGGCCGGTGTGGATGAGCGCGAAGGTGCGCCGGCCGCCACCGAGCCCGCCGTCGGGGCGCCCCTGGAGGGTGGCGATGACCTCCTTGCCGTCACGCCACTTGTGCAGGGTGAAGGTCCCCGAGTCCCAGATGCTCACCGTGCCGCCGCCGTACTCGCCGCGCGGGATGCCGCCCTCGAACGTCGCGTACTCCATCGGGTGGTCCTCGGTCATGACGGCCAGCCGGTTGCTCTTCGGGTCGGTCGGCGGCGACTTCGGCACCGCCCAGCTGACGAGGACGCCGTCGTGCTCGAGGCGGAAGTCCCAGTGCAGCGCGCGGGCGTGGTGCTCCTGGATGACGAAGACCGGCTCCGTCCCGGCGTCGTCGGAGGGCCGCGGCGGCTCGGCGGGGACGGGTTCGGGCGTGCGCGCGGCGTCGCGCATGCTGCGGTAGGTGCTGAGCCGGTCGCGGGTCCCCGGCTCCGAGCGCTCGGGGTCCGGGGCGAGCGCGGCGAGCAGGTCACCGTGCTCGGCGACCCGGGCGAGGACGTCGGCGTACGAGAGCTGCGCGAGCCCGGGGTCGTCGAGCTCCTCCCAGGTCCGCGGGGCGGCGACGGTGGGTTCGGTCCGGCCGCGCAGGGAGTAGGGCGAGACGGTGGTCTTGGCGCCGTTGTTCTGGCTCCAGTCGACGAAGACCTTCCCGTCGCGCTCGCTGCGCTTCATGCTGCTGATCACCCGGTCCGGCGCGTCCGCCTCGAGGGCGCGGGCCAGCTCGCGGGCCAGTGCGGAGGCCTGCTCGGGGGTCTGCCCGCCGTCGAGCCGCGCGTAGAGGTGGATGCCCTTGCTGCCGCTGGTCACGGGCACCGGGTCGTGGCCGATGTCGCGCAGGACGGCGCGGGCCGAGCGGGCCACCTCGGCGACCTCGGCGAGGGTCACCCCCGGACCGGGGTCGAGGTCGAGGACCAGCCGGTCGGGGTTCAGCGGGGTGCCGTCCTCGGCGAAGCGCCACTGCGGGACGTGGATCTCCAGGCCGGCCAGCTGGGCGATCCAGGTGAGGGTGGCGACCTCGTCGACCACGGGGTAGTCGTTGCTGTGGTCGCGGTGCGCGACGCCGTAGCGGCGGACCCAGTCGGGGGTGCCGACGGGGAGGTCCTTGGCGAAGAAGACCGTGGTCCCCTCGACCCCGTCGGGCCAGCGCTTGCGCGTGGCCGGGCGCTGTCGCAGGTGCGGGATCATGGTCGGCCCGACCTCGGCGTAGTAGGCGATGACGTCGCCCTTGGTCGTGCCGGTGGCCGGGTAGAGCACCTTGTCGAGGTTCGTCAGGCGCAGGGTGCGTCCGCCCACGCTGACCGTCGGGCCCGTGGACCGGGAGGAGGCGGCGCGGGCCATACGCGAGGGTAACGTCCGCCCCCGCTGCTGGCCACCTCGAGGTCGGGTGTCTACCCTGACGGGAGCCGCGTGGCCCGCCCGACGCAGCGTTCGCCGCGAGCGGTCGTGGAGCTGCCGGACCAGGGTCCGCACGCCGTGCGCCGAGCGAGAGCCGTCCAGGAGGACGAATGAGAGCGATCTGGACCGGGGCGATCACCTTCGGCCTGGTGAACGTGCCGGTCCGGCTCTACAGCGCCACGCAGGACCACGACGTGAGCCTCCACCAGGTGCACGACGCGGACGGCGGGCGGATCCGCTACGAGCGCAAGTGCGAGGTGTGCGGCAAGGTCGTCGACTACGCCGACATCGACAAGGCGTACGAGGAGGGCGGCACGACCGTCGTCCTGACCACCGAGGACCTCAAGGCGCTGCCGGTGGAGCGGAGCCGCGAGATCGAGGTCGTCGAGTTCGTGCCCAGCGAGCAGATCGACCCGGTGCGCTTCGACCGCAGCTACTTCCTCGAGCCGGACGCGAACGCGGCCAAGGCGTACGCGCTCCTGCTCGACACCCTCCGCGAGACCGAGCGGACCGCGGTCGTGCAGTTCTCGCTGCGGCAGAAGACCCGGCTCGGGGCGCTGCGCGCGTACGGCGACGTGATGATGCTGCAGTCGCTGCTCTGGGACGACGAGGTGCGTGAGGCCGATTTCGACGCGGTCAAGAAGCCGCCGAAGGTCGCGCCGAACGAGAAGAAGATGGCGGCCTCGCTGGTCGAGAACATGTCGGGCGACTTCGACCCGGCGTCCTTCACCGACGACTACCAGGAGCAGCTGCGCACCCTCGTCGCGGCCAAGCTGGAGCAGGGCGACTCGCTGGACACCGCGAAGACCTTCGGCGAGGAGGGCGACGGCGAGGGCACCGCCGACGTGATCGACCTCGTCGAGGCCCTGCGGCGCAGCGTGGAGGCCAACCGGGCCAAGCGCGCGGCGTCGTCGGACGGGACGCCCGCGAAGGAGCCCGCGAGGAAGGCGCCGGCCACGAAGGCTGGCCTGCGGCCAAGAAGAGCGCCGCGAGGAAGAAGGCGCCGGCCAAGAAGACCGCCGCGAAGAAGAAGGCGCCAGCGAAGAAGGCGAGGCGGAGAAGAAGTCCGCCTGACCGGGGGCCCGCAGCCGGCGTACCGAGATCGGGGCGCTGGGCATCGGAACCGGCGTCCTGCTATCGGGCTCGGCGATCGGTCGAGCTCGCGTGGAGGGCGACATCCCTCCGGCGACGACGACGTCCTCGGCACGATCCTGATCGTCGCCGGCCTCCTGGCCGTGGTCCTGGTGATCATCAGCGACGCCCGGCGCAGCCGGACCGAGGACGTCCAGGAGCCCCGTTCCCGCGGCCAGTAGCCGGACGGTTCGCTACGCCCGTCCTGCCCTCCCCCTGCGCCCGCTCCTCCGCGTCGGTTTACCACGTTAACGTGGTGAACCGACCGTGACCGTGGCAGATTTCCCGGGTTCACGGAGGGTTTACCACGTCAACGTGGTAAACCGACCTGCGGCCCAGCGCGACCTGCGGCCCAGCGCGAGCCCCGCGACCCGCGACGCGCGACCGGGCGAGACCCGCGGTCCGCGACCCCCGGCGTGCGGAGGGGCGCTGGCTCAGCGGAAGATCAGCGGCAGGACGAGGAGCATGGTCATCGACCAGGTGACGTGGGTGAGGACCGGGGCGAGCACCCCGCCGCCCGCGCGACGCTGGAGGCCGGTGACGAGGCCGAGGATCGCGGCGGCGAAGACCAGCACGGGGTTGCCCCCGGCGATGGTGGCGAGCGCGTAGAGCACGGTCGAGATCAGCACCGGGTGGCGTACGCCGATGGCGGCGAAGAGCGCGCCGCGGAAGAACAGCTCCTCGGCGACCCCGTTGACGAAGGTCACGAGCGCGACCAGCCAGATGCTGCCGACCTTGGCGTAGCCGAGGACGTCGTTGGTGAAGCCGGCCAGCACCGGGATCTCGCGGATCACGAGCCCGCCCACGACGAACGTCGAGGCGAGCAGCAGCCCGACGACGACCGGGGTGACGACGGGGCGGCGGAGCCGGCTGCGGATCCGGATGTGGCCGAGGTGCAGCGGCCCGGAGAGGAGGCTGCCGAGCACCCAGGTGGCGGCGAGGCCGAAGGTCAGGGGGTAGAACGAGCCGTTGCCGGGTTCGGTGGAGAAGGACAGACCGAGCAGCGTCGCGCCGACGACGAGGGTCGCGGCCACGACGACGCGACGGCGCAGGAACTGCCCGTCGGACTGGCGGTGGTCACGCTCGACCTTGTCGATGAGCACGGGGCGCACGACGCCGACCGCGCGCTCGCCGAACCTCGACCGCCTGGGCACCCGGGTGGCGCCGTGGGCCTGCTGCCCCGGTCGTGCGGGTCCTGCCTCGTCCAGGACGACCTCGTCGTCGCTCACGCGGTCTCAGCCGGCCGCGGTGTCGGTCGAGGCGTGCGCGAGCGCGCGTTCGCGCTCGGCCATGGCCTCGCGGACCGCGTCGTCGTAGCCGAGCAGCCGCCGTGGCACCACCGTCGTGATCGCGTCGTCGGTCACCACGACCTCGTTGCTCATCGAGTCGATCAGGTTGCGTGCCGTCTCGAGGTCGACGTCGGTGACGACGGACAGCCAGCGCGACGACAGCCTCGGCGTGAGCAGCGGGACGGTGAGCATCGGCAGCGGCCGGTTCTTGATGACCTTCGACGCCCGCTGCATCATCTGCGCGTACGTCAGGACGTCGGGCCCGCCGATCTCGAACACCCGCCCTGCGGCCTCGGCCGGCTCGAGCACCCCCACGAGGTACGCGACGGCGTCGGCCAGCGCGATGGGCTGGCACCGGGTCGTCGTCCAGTGCGGCACGACCATCGCCGGCAGGTGGTCGACGAGCTGGCGGGTGATCTCCCAGGAGATGCCGCCGTGGCCGACGACGATCGCCGCACGCAGCACCGTGACCGGCACGCCGCCGTCGCCGAGCAGGTGCTCCACCTCGCGGCGTGAGCGCAGGTGCGCGGAGAGGTCGGAGTCCTCGCGCCCGAGGCCACCGAGGTAGACGATGCGCCGCACGCCGGCCGCCGCGGCCGCCGCGCCGAAGTCCCGGGCGGCCCGGGCGTCGGCGTCCTCGAAGTCCTCGCGGTCGAGGGAGTGGACCAGGTAGTACGCCGCGTCCACCCCGGCGAGGGCGCCTTCCAGGCTGTCGCCGTCGGACACGTCGCCGAACACGGCCTCGCCGGCCCCGTCGTACGACTCCGGGTGCCGCGTCATCGCGCGCACGGTGTGCCCGGCCTCGACGAGCGCCCGGCACAGGTGCGACCCCACGAAGCCCGAGGCCCCGGTCACCGTCACGGTCAGCGCCATGTCGTGCTCCTCTCCGTGCCGCAGGGCTGCGAGCCTAGGTCGTCGTCCGGCGCGGTCGGCGTCAGGAGGACTTCGGGGCCTTGCTGTCGTCCCGATGCGCGGTCGTGGCGCGGATGCGCAGCGACCCGGGGTCGACCTCGGCCTGCAGCAGCGACCCCTCGCCCTCCACGTCGCCGTCCAGCTCGTAGGAGTCCTTCTCGCGCAGCCGGATCTCGATCCGGCGGCCGGCCCAGACCTGCACGTGGTCGTCCTTGCGCGCCCGGCGGGTGATGAGCCGGAGGAGGGCCTTGAGCCAGTGGGTGGAACGGGTCGGGAACGCGACGTAGAGGTGGATCAGCCCGTCGTCGGGCTGCGCGTCAGGGATCAGGTGCAGGTCGCCGGTGAGCGTCCCGCAGCTGCCGATCAGGCAGATGATCGCGTTGCGCTTGTACCGGCGCCCGTCCACGGTGACCTGGACCGGCACGGGGAGGCGGCCCAGGGCCTTGCCCGCCGAGATGAAGTAGGCGCCGGGCCCGATGAACTTCTTGAGCCGCTCGTCGACGCCGTCCATGATCATCGCGTCGAGCCCGGTCCCGGCCATGACGGCGAAACGGTCGGGCTCGCCACCGTCCACCCGCAGGACCACGGTGTCGATGCGCCGTTCGTCGGTCCCGAGGGCGACGTCGAGCGCCCCGGTCACGTCCAGCGGGATGTCGAGGTTGCGGGCGAGGAGGTTGCCCGTCCCCACCGGGATGACCGCCATGGCGATCCCGGTGCCGGCCAGGCCGGCCGCCACCACGCGCACGGTCCCGTCGCCGCCGGCGGTGATGACGAGGTCGACCTCGGCGTCGACGGCCTGCTGCGTCATGGCGCGGCCGGGGTCGTCCTCGCTCGTCTCGAGCCAGAGCGGCTCGTCGCAGCCCGCCGCGTCGAGGCGCTCGCGCACCTCGGCCGCGTCAGCGTCGCCGAGCTTCGTGGGGTTGGCCACGACCGCGCACCGCAGAGTCATGGGAGGAGCGTAGGGGGAGCGGAGCCCCCTACGGTGGGTCCGTGCTGCCCCTGGTCACCCCCGATCCCGACGCCGTCGCGGCGTGCTGGGCCCGGTTCAGGACCGCGACCGGGGTGACCGGCGAGCCCGCGGACGTCTTCGCCTTCGGCGACTCCCCGGCGATGGCCGACGCGCTCGCCGACCTGGTGGTGCGGGGACCCAAGCGCGCGACCGCCGGGCCGGCGGCCGACCACGCCGAGGACGGCCGGCTGCCCGAGGCCGGCGACCACGCGGTCGTGGTGCGCGGCGACGGCACGCCGGCCGCCGTGCTCCGGACGACGGAGGTACGCGTGGGCCCCCTGAGCAGCGTCGACGACACCTTCGCCCGCGACGAGGGGGAGGGCGACCGCACCCGCGACAGCTGGGTCGCCGCCCACCAGGCCTTCGTCCGGCGCTGGTGCGCCGCCACGGGCCGCGCCGTCGAGGACGACCCGGAGCTGGTCTTCGAGCGGTTCGCGGTGGTGTGGCTGGAGCCCGGTGGTGCCGGGCCCGACGAGGTCCGGACCGACCGGCTCCGGCTGCGGCGCTGGAGCGAGGACGACCGCCCCGCGTTCGCGGCGATGAACGCCGACCGGGCGGTGATGGAGCACCTGCCCGGCGTGCTCGACCGGGCCGGGAGCGACGCGCTCCTCGACCGCCTCGAGGCCGTCTGGGACGAGCGCGGCGTCGGGCTGTGGGCGGTCGAGCGCCGCGACGACGGAGCCTTTCTCGGCTGGGCCGGGCTCAACCCGATGCCGCCGGGCACGCCCGGCGCGGGGGAGTGGGAGATCGGCTGGCGGTTCGTGCGCGAGGCCTGGGGCCACGGGTACGCGACCGAGGCCGCCCGCGAGGGCCTGCGGGTCGCCCGGGCGCGGGGCGAGGCGCGGGTCTGGTCGACGACCGTGCCCGCGAACGTCCGCTCGACCGGGGTCATGCGCCGGCTCGGCCTGGAGCTCCACAGCCGCTTCGACCACCCGCGCTTCGCCGAGGGCCACCGCCTCCGCGCGCACGTCGCGTACGCGGTCGACCTCCAGGCCCAGCCTGGGCACCACAGCTAGCTTCGGGCGTCGCGCAGGGCCTGCTCGGCCGCGTCGGCCGCCGTCCGGCGGGCGCGGACCTCCTCGCGCGCGGTGCGGGCCGCGGCGCGCGCCTCGCGCTCGGCGTCCTCGGCGCGGCCCAGCTCCTCGCGCAGCCGGTCGAGCTCCTCGGCGGCGCGGTCGGCGGCCTCGGTGGCCTCGTCGGCCGCCTGCTGCGCCTCCTCCAGCGCCCGGCGGGCCGCGTCGCGCTCCTGCTCGAGCGCCGCGCGGCGCTCCTCCGCCTCCCGCCGTGCCTGCTCCTCGACGTCGTCCCCGGGCCGGTCGGCGACGTCCGCGCCGTCCTCGGCAGCGGAGCGGCCACCGGCCTCGGCGGCCGGCATCGACGCGGCCAGCAGCGCGGCCAGGTCGTCCCCGCCGCCGGACCCGCCGGCGCGGGCCGCGTCCTCCGACGGTCCCCCGAACCCGCCGTACACCGCGGCGCCGGCCAGCCGGCCGTGGCGGACCTGCTCGGCGACGCCGGGATCACCGAGCGCGGCCTGCAGCGTCTGGGCGACCTCGTTCGTCGTGGTCTCCGTCGCCGGGTGCCCGGCCTCCTCGCCGAGCGCGCCGGCCCGGCGCACCAGCGCGTCGATCGCGGTCCGGCGCCGCGCCGACAGCGCGCGCAGCGCGGCCCCGTCGCGCCGGCCCTGCGCCTCGCGCAGCTCGTCGCCGAGCCCGAGCAGGGCGTCGACGGCCCCGGGGTCGTCCCGAGCGACGGCGTTCACGAGCCACGCGGTCCGCGTGGGCCTGCGCAGCGCGCCGATGTCAGCGGCGAGCGCCCGGTCCTTGGCGGCTCGGGCCTGCTTGACCAGGCGCGTACGGGCGGCGACGAACTCCTCGGGCGCCAGGGCGTACAGCTCGTCCGCCGCGTCGTCGAGGTCGCTCACCGGGATCTCCGCGCGGGCTCAGCGGGGCGAGGGCAGGCGGGGGACCGCGGGCGGGTCGTCCGGCTCGCGCAGGTGCAGCGTCGCGTTGTCGATCAGCCGGGTGCCGCCGACGACGGCGGCCGCGACCAGCAGCACCTCCCCGCCCGCGTCGGAGGAGACCTCCGCGAACGTCTCGGGGTTGACCGCGGCGAGGTAGTCGAGGTCGAAGTCCGGGTCGAGCCCGGCCCGGTCCAGGACGGCGTGGGCGGCGCCGAGCGCGGTCGTCAGCGTCTGCTGCGCCGAGGCCCGCTGGAGGGCGGTCGCGAGGTCCAGCGCCAGCGCGCGCTCGGTCGGGCTGAGGAACACGTTGCGGCTCGACAACGCGAGGCCGTCGGGCTCGCGCACGGTCTCGCCGCCGTGGACGCGGACGTCGAGGTTGAGGTCGACGACCATCCGCTGGATGCAGGCGAGCTGCTGGGCGTCCTTGCGGCCGAAGACGGCGACCTGCGGGCGGACGAGGTTGAGCAGCTTGAGCACCACGGTCAGCACACCGTCGAAGTGGCCGGGCCGTGCCGCACCCTCGAGCACCGTGCCCATCGTCCCGGCGCTGACGCTCACCTGGCGCCCGGACGGGTAGAGGTCGTTGACCGAGGGCACCAGGACGAGGTCGACGCCGAGCTCGGCGCAGCGTTCGAGGTCGGCCTCGAGCGGGCGGGGGTAGCGCGCGTAGTCCTCGCCGGGGCCGAACTGCAGCGGGTTGACGAAGATGCTGACCACGACGGTCTCGGTCAGCTCGCGGGCCTGCTCCACCAGGGAGGCGTGCCCGGCGTGCAGCGCGCCCATGGTGGGGACCAGGCTGATGCGGTGCCCGGCGGGGACCTCCGCCCGGAGCCCGGTGAGCTCGGCGGTGCTGCGCGCGACCCTCATGCCTGGACGGGCGCCGGCGCTGACGACGGCTCGGCGGACGCAGACCGGGCGGTGGACGTGGCGGTGGGCGCGGCGGTGGCGGCGGACGGGGCGCTGGACAGGGCGGGGCCGGCGGCCGGGCTGTCGGCGAACGTGTGCTCGGAGGCCGGGAACACCCCGGAGGCCACCTCGTCGACATAGGTCGCGGCCGCCTGCTCGAGGACCTGGGCCATCTGGGCGTACTGCTTGACGAACCGCGCGGTGCCGGCCTGGCGCAACCCCATGGCGTCCTGCCAGACGAGCACCTGGGCGTCGCAGCCCGGACCCGCGCCGATGCCGACGGTGGGGATGGCGAGCTCGGCGGTCACCCGGGCCGCGAGGTCGCCGGGCACCATCTCGAGCACCACCGCGAAGGCGCCCGCGTCCTCGACCGCGTGGGCGTCGGCGAGCAGCCGGGCGGCGGCGTCGCCGCGGCCCTGGACGCGGTAGCCGCCGAGCTGGTGCTCGCTCTGCGGGGTGAAGCCGATGTGGCCCATGACCGGGATGCCCGCGTCGGTGACGAGGCGGATCTGCGCGGCGACCCGGACGCCGCCCTCGAGCTTGACCGCGTGCGCCCCGCCCTCCTTCATGAAGCGCACGGCGGTGCGCAGCGCCTGGGCGGGACCCTCCTCGTACGAGCCGAAGGGCAGGTCGGAGACCACGAAGGCGCGTCGCGTCGAGCGCGAGACGGCCCGGGCGAGGGGCAGCAGCTCGTCGACGGTCAGCGGCAGCGTGGTCTCGTGGCCGTAGACGTTGTTGGCGGCGGAGTCGCCGACCAGGAGGGCCCAGACGCCGGCGGACTCGAAGATCGACGCGGTGTACTGGTCGTAGCTGGTGAGCATCGCCCAGCGCCGGCCCTCGCGCTTGGCCCGCGCGAAGTCGCTCAACCGGATCCGACGCGCCCCGCTGGGCGCACGGGTCCCCACGGGCTCGTCCACCCGACGACTCTACCGTCGGGCCTCCCCGGCGGACGCGACCGCCGAGGGCTGGCGCGTGCCGAGGGCGACGGTCGCGCCGAGGTCGTCGTCGCTGCGCGCGCCGGCGTCGAGGCCGGCCGCGTCGAACACCGCCAGGGCACTCGTCAGCTGCTCCTCGCTGGTCTCGACGAGCAGGGTCGCGCCGGGGGCGAGCCAGGCGGGCGCGGCCGCGGCGACGCGGCGCAGCACCGACAGCCCGTCGTGGCCCCCGTCGAGGGCGAGCCGAGGCTCGTGCACCCGCGCCTCGCGCGGCATCAGGGCCAGGGCCCCGCTCGGCACGTAGGGCACGTTGGCCGTGAGGACGTCGACGCGGCCGCGCAGGTCGGCCGGCAGGTCGTCGAACAGGTCGCTGGTCACCACCGTGGCCCCGGGCAGGTTCCGTCGCGCGCACCGTACGGCGGCGGGGTCGAGGTCGGCGGCGACCACCCGCGTACGGCGCCCGGCCCGCCCGAGCGCGTGGACGACGGCGGCCGCGACGGCCCCGGAGCCGCAGCAGAGGTCGAGCAGCACCACCTCGTGGTCGCGGGGCAGCGCCGACGCGAGCCCGACGGCGGTCGCGACCATCAGCTCGGTGCGCCGGCGCGGGACGAACACCCCGGGCTCGACCGCGACCCGGACCCCGGCCAGCGCCGCCCAGCCCAGCACCTGCTCCAGCGGCAGCCCGGCCTCCCGCGCTGTGGCCAGCCGCTCGACCTCGCCCGCCGGGTCGGCCGCCTCGCGGGCCTGCTCGAGGACCAGCGCGGCCTCCTCCTCGGCGAACACGCAGCCCGCGGCGCGCAGCCGCCGCGCGAGCGCCTCCGCCTGCCCGCCCCGGGCCTGCTCGGCCGCCCGCGCCGCCCCGTCGCTCACAGGTGCGACAGCACGATCGCCGAGCGGGTGCGGCTGACGCCCGGCTCGGCGCGGATCGTGCCGAGCACGCGCTCGAAGTGGGCCGGGTCCTCGGCGCGGACCATGAGCATGCCGTCGGACTCGCCGGTGACGGTCCAGGCCTGGACGACCTCGGGGATGGTCTTGACCATCTCCGCCATCCGGGTCGGCGGCACCCGGCCCTCGCAGTAGAGCTCGACGAAGGCCTCGATCGTCCAGCCGAGCGCGGCGGGGGCGATCTCGGCGGTGAAGCGCCGGATCGCGCCGTCGTGCCGCAGCCGGTCGACGCGCCGTTTCGTGGCCGCCGTGCTCAGCCCGACGCGGTCGCCGAGCGATGAGTAGCTCTCCCTGCCGTTCTCGCCCAGAGCCGCAAGGATCTTGCGGTCGATGTCGTCAATGCGCAACGTAACCTCCCCGAATTCGTACGCAATGCTACGGCTGTTGCGGTTCGAGCGAAATATCCTGGACGTATGACGACCACCGTGCCCGCCACCTCCCGGCGCTCCTGGCGTCAGGTCCGGCCGCGGCACTTCCTGATGTGCCCGCCCGCGTACTTCGACGTCCGCTACGCCATCAACCCCTGGATGGACCCGGGCGTCCCGGTCGACCGCGACCGTGCGCTCGCGCAGTGGTCCGCGATCGTCGCCGCGTACGAGCAGGCCGGCCACCGGGTCGACACCCTCGAGCCCGTCGCCGGGCTGCCCGACATGGTCTTCGCCGCGAACGGCGCCACCGTGGTCGACGGACGCACCCTGCTGGCACGGTTCGCGACGCCGCAGCGTGCGGCGGAGGCGGCGGCGCACCGGGCGTGGCACCAGCGGTTCGGGGTGCTGTACGGCGGGCTCGACGGGTCCCGCCTGGCCGAGCCGGTCGCGGTGAACGAGGCCGAGGGCGACTTCGCCGTGCTGTCCTCGGTCGTCCTGGCCGGGTACGGCTTCCGCACCGCCCCCGACGCCCACGCCGAGCTGGCCGCCCTCACCGGTCGCGAGGTCGTGGGCCTCGAGCTCGTCGACCCGCGCTTCTACCACCTCGACGTGGCCCTCACCGTCCTCGACGACGCGACCGACCACGTCGCCTACTACCCGCCGGCCTTCAGCGCGGCCTCCCGGCGCGTGCTGGCCGAGCGCTTCCCCGACGCCGTGATCGCCGACGACGCGGACGCGTACGCCTTCGGCCTCAACGCGGTCGGCGACGGGCGCCACGTGTTCATGCCGACCGGGGCGGTCCACCTGCGGACCGCGCTCGAGGCCGCGGGCTACGAGTGCGTCGAGCTCGACACCTCCGAGCTCCTGCTCGGCGGCGGCAGCGTCAAGTGCTGCACGCAGGAGATCCGTCCCACCCACCGGCCCAGCACCCCGTCCAGCAGCCCGTCCAGCACCCCCAGCACCGAAGGAGACCCGCGATGACCGCCGTCCTCGACGCCCCCGAGCTCGCCGGAGGGCGCACCGCGCACCGCCACCGGCACCGTCACCGGCACCGCTGCCGCGCTGCTCGGCGAGGAGGAGCAGCACGTCGCGCACAACTACCACCCGCTCGAGGTGGTGGTCTCCCACGGCGACGGCGCGGTCGTGACCGACGTCGACGGCACCGACTACCTGGACTTCCTCGCCGCCTACTCGGCGACGAACTTCGGGCACAGCAACCCGCGCCTCCTCGACGCCGCCCGCGCCCAGCTCGGGCGCGTCACCCTGACCTCGCGCGCCTTCCACCACGACCAGCTGGCGCCCTTCGCCACCGCCCTCGCCGCGCTCGTCGGCAAGGAGGTCGTCCTGCCCATGAACACCGGCGCCGAGGCCGTGGAGTCCGGCATCAAGGTGGCGCGCAAGTGGGGCTACCGGGTCAAGGGCGTGCCCGCCGGCCGGGCCGAGATCATCGTGGCCGGCGGCAACTTCCACGGCCGGACCACCACGATCGTCAGCTTCTCCGACGACCCCGAGGCCCGCGACGACTACGGCCCCTTCACGCCCGGCTTCGTCACCGTCCCGTACGGCGACCTCGACGCCCTGCGCGCCGCGATCACCGCCAACACCGTCGCGGTGCTGCTCGAGCCGATCCAGGGCGAGGCGGGCGTCCGCATCCCGCCGCCCGGCTACCTCGCCGGGGTGCGTTCGCTGACCCGCGAGCAGCGCGTCCTCTTCATCGCCGACGAGATCCAGTCCGGGCTCGGCCGCACCGGGCGCACCCTGGCCTGCGAGCACGAGGGCGTCGTGGCCGACATGTACCTGCTCGGCAAGGCCCTCGGCGGCGGCATCGTGCCGGTCTCGGCGGTCGTGGCCGACCGCGACGTGCTCGGCGTCCTCGAGCCGGGGACGCACGGCAGCACGTTCGGCGGCAACCCCCTCGCCTGCGCCGTCGGGCGCGAGGTCGTCGCGATGCTCGCCAGCGGCGAGCCGCAGGAGCGGGCGACCCGGCTCGGCGAGCGGCTGCGCGCACGGCTCGAGTCGCTCATGGGTCGAGGGGTCGGGGTCGTCGGCGTCCGGGTCCGCGGCCTCTGGGCCGGGGTCGACGTCGACCCGGCGCTCGGCACCGGCCGCGAGGTCTGCGAGGCCCTCGCCCGGCGCCGCGTCCTCGCCAAGGACACCCACGGCTCGACCATCCGCCTGGCCCCGCCGATCGTGATCACCGAGGAGCAGCTCGACGCCGGCCTCGACGCCCTCGAGGACGCGCTCGCCGAGCTCGCCGCGCGTACGCGCGCCTGACGGTTCCGCAGGCCCTGCCCCCGCCCCAGGGCCCCCCTCCGACCGGTGCGGCGCCGGGCGTCGGTTTCCCATGCTTTCTTGGTGACCGCTCACTCTGCACGGCGAATCTGCCGTGCAGAGTGCCGGGACACCATGAAGGCATGGGATCCCGACGAGGGTGCTGCGGGCGTGAGGGGCCCGGTACGGCCCGCGGTCCGGCGGTCAGAAGCGGCGGCTGATGAAGCCGGCCACCCGGCTGGTGAGCTTCTTGTGCGAGGCGCGGCGGTTCTGCAGGCGGACCCAGGTGAGGCCGGCCAGGGCGAAGACGGCGACGCCCGGCACCGAGGTCTCCTTGATGCTGGGCGGCGTGCGCTTGGCCAGCAGCTCCGACGCGCCGATGATCGAGGCTGCAGCGATCAGCCCGTCGATGAGGTTGTCGACGACCTCGTCGGGGTCGTGAACCTTGATGTCCAGCGTGGCGCCGTCCTTGCGCACGCGTACGGCGAGGTCGGCCAGCTCGTCGGGCAGCGGGCCCAGCAGCCGCGACCAGCTGCGCAGCGTACGGCGGCCCTCCTTGAGCAGCGCGGCCGGCTTGAAGCGGTCGGCCATCATCTGCGTCAGGTAGGGCCGGAGCATGTCGTCGAGCGGGACGGTGCTGCCCAGCTCGAGCCCCAGGCCCTGCAGCCGCATCAGCACGCGGAGCGGCATCAGCAGGTCGGAGGGGAAGGTGAGGTGGTTGTCCCGGAAGAGCCCGAGCAGGTGCTCGAGCGCCGGGCCCAGGTCCTGCTCGCTCACGCCGGCGCGCAGCCAGCGCTGCATCCACCCCTCGACGTCGCTCTGCAGGACCTCCTCGTCGACCTCGACCGACGCGCGCGTCACCGCGACGAGCGCACGGGTGAAGTCGTCGGCGTCGCGCTCGGAGATGGCCAGCAGCAGCGCCTGGAAGTCGAACCGGCGGCGCTGCGTCAGGTAGCCGACGTCGCCGAAGTCGAGGATCGCGAGGTGCCCGGCGTCGGGCAGCAGGAAGTTGCCGGGGTGCGGGTCGGCGTGGAACATGCCGTCGCGGAAGATCATGGCCAAGAACAGGTCACTCGTGCGCTGGACGAAGCGCTCGACCGACCATCCTGACGCCTCGAGGTGCTCGCGGGTGTCGACCGGGCCGCCGCGCACCCGCGACATCGTGAGGATCTTGGTGCCCGACAGGTCGGGGTACGCCGTCGGCACGACCACGTCGGTCTCCCTGGCGAGGCTGAGCCCGATCTGCTGCAGGTGGTGCAGCTCGTGGGTGAAGTCGATCGCCGCGCTCATCAGCCCGGCGAACTCCCCGACCACGGCGACCGGGTTGTAGCGGGCCATGCCGACGTCGAGCGCCTCGACCGAGCGGGCCAGCGCGCTCATCAGCTCGAGGTCGCCGATGACCTTGCGGTCGGCCTCGTGGTGCAGGACCTTGACCACGACCTCGGTGCCGTCGTGCAGCGTCGCGGCGTGCACCTGCGCGACCGAGCCCGAGGCCAGCGGCTCGGTCTCGAAGGTCGCGAACACCTCGTGGACGGGACGGCCGAGCTCGAGCTCGACGGTCCGGGCCGCCAGCCCAGGTGCGTCCGCGGGGACCGAGCTCTGCAGCCCCCGCAGCGCGGCGGCGATGTCGGAGCCGACGATGTCGGCGCGCAGGCTGAGCATCTGGCCGAGCTTGACCCACGTGGTGCCGAGCTCCGCGAGCGCGGCGCGGAGGCGCTCGCCGGTGGTCAGCGCGACCAGCTCGGGGTCGGCCAGGTGGAGCCCGGTGAGCCGCATCAGCAGCGGTGTCGGCTGGTCGCCGATGGCCGCGCCGAGCGCCGAGGCGAGCTGGGTGAACCCGTACCGGGCGAAGACGTCGACGATCTCGACCACGCGCCGGCGCTGGTGGATCAGCACCCCGCCGACGTCGCTCACTGGCCCTGCTCCCTGCGTACGCCGCTGCCCGGCCCGCTGGGTCCCGACCCTAACAACGCGTACCAGGAGCCCCGGGTGGCGCGCGGCTCGGGCCGAGTTCCCTCGTCGCGGCGTCGGGACACCATGAAGGCATGGGAAACCTGCACGCAGCACGGTGAATCTGCCGTGCTGGGTGCCGGGACACCAAGAAAGCATGGGAAACCGGCGGTACGCGGGGCGGGCGCGGGGCGCGGAGCGCGGGGCGCGGGTCGGGGCGACCGGCGGTACGCGAGGACGTAACGGCCCGGGCGCTCAGCGAACCGTCAGGGCTGGGGGTCGCGGGCGTCGTAGTCCCAGAAGCGCCGCTGGAGGGCGACGACGGCGACGAGCACGACCACGCAGAGCAGGCCCCCGACGAGGGCGGCCAGGCCCTCGCCGAACCGGTCGGCGCCGGTGCCCAGCACCAGGTCGCCCAGGCGTGGGCCGCCGGCGACGACGACGATGAAGACGCCCTGGAGCCGGCCGCGCATCTGGTCGGGCGTCGCGGCCTGCAGGATCGTCTGCCGGAACACCGCGCTGACCGCGTCCGCGCCGCCGGCGACGGCGAGCAGCACGAACGACGCGAGCAGGGCGGGCACGAGCACGCCGCCCGGCGACGTCCGCCCGACGCCGAGCAGCACCGCGCCGAAGCCGGCCACGGCCAGGCCGAAGACGACGATGGAGCCGGCGATCACGCGCGCCCTGGTGGCGGACCCGGACCAGGCCGCCGGACAGCAGCCCGGCCAGGACCGCCCCGACGGCGAAGGCCGCGCTCAGCGCGCCGGTGGTCGCCGCGCCGCCGCCGAGCCACAGGACGCCGACGGCGGGCAGCAGCACCCGGGGCATGGCCAGGATCATGGCGGTGAGGTCGACGACGAAGGTCATCCGGACGTTCGGCCGGGTGGCGAGGTAGCGCAGGCCCTCCAGCACCGAGGCCAGCCCGCGGCTGCCGGGCTCACCGGTCGCGGTCTCGGCGGGCGGCAGGTCGGGCAGCTTCAGCAGCGCCCACAGCGCGGCGGTGAAGAGGACGACGTCGACCGTGTACGCCAGCCCGAAGTCGCCGCCGGCGACCATGAACGCGCCGAGCAGCGGTCCGACGACGAAGGCGACGTTCCAGGAGACGGTCTGGAGCACGTTCGCCGCGGGCAGCAGGTCGGGCTCGACGAGCCGCGGGACGATCGCCGAGCGCGCCGGGTTGTTGACCGCGAAGCCGGCCGACTGCAGCGCGACGAGGGCGTAGAGCAGCGCGACCGAGTCCAGGTGCAGCCAGGCCTGCAGCGCGAGCAGCCCGGAGACGACCCAGAGCCCGACCGAGGCGACGATGGCCACGCGGCGCCGGTCGTACTGGTCGACCAGCGCGCCGCCGTAGAGCCCGAGGACCACCAGCGGCACCAGCGCGCAGACGCCGAGCACGCCGACCGAGAGGGTCGAGCGGGTGATCGCGTAGACCTGCAGCCCGACCGCGGTGACGCTGAACTGCGTGCCGAGGTTGGACACGCTGAGCCCGAGCCAGAGGCGACGGTAGGCGGGGGCGCTGCGCAGCGGGGTCAGGTCGAGCAGCAGGGCCATAGCGCGGCTAACCTACCCGGCGGTCTCGGCTCCCCCGTCGTCCGAGCCGCCGACGAGACCGCGGTCCGGTCCCGGCCCCGAGGTCCTCGGCCGCGCCGTGGCGCGGTGGGAGAGTGGGGCCGTGGCACCCGAGGAGCTCCCGCCGGCCCGTCAGCTCGTCACCACCTGGTGGGTCCCCGAGCAGTACGCCGGCCAGACGACCGCGACCCTGCGCCGGATCGGCGAGCAGGTCCAGCGCAGCGGCCGTCCCGTCGACCTGCTGACCTTCAGCGCGCTGCAGGACGCGGCCGAGATCACCGAGCGGCTGACCCGCCGCGGTTCGCTGCCCGAGGGCGTGACCGTACGGACGCTGTTCAGCGACCTGCGGGCCTGGGACGAGGAGGGCGTGCTCGTCGAGCGGCTCGCGACGGTCCCGCGCACCGAGCCCTCACCCGACACCGGCGTGCCCACGGTCGAGGAGGAGGGCAGCCGCTGGTGCCTGCGCACCTACGACGAGCACCGCGAGCTCGTGCACTCCGACGATGTACCGGGCCGACGGCAGCGCGCTCGCCCGCGACTTCCCCGTCGAGGTGGCGGGGGAGAAGAAGCGCTACCAGCAGTTCCTCGACCGCGACGGCCGCCCGACGGTGCTGGCCGGCAGCACCTGGGACGTCTACTACCTCTGGCTCGACCACCTCGTGGGGGACGGCCCCGCGGTGATCACCAACGAGTCGAAGAGCACCGCGCGCTTCCTCTCGCGCTACCTGAACCCGCGCGCCACCACCATCCACGTCTTCCACGAGTCCCACCTGGCCGACTCGACGAACCCGTACACGGGCGACCTGTACGTGGCCCACCGCCGGATCGTGCCGCACCTCGACCGCTTCGACGCCGTCGTCTTCCTCACGCACAAGCAGCGCCGAGACGTCGCCGAGCGGTTCGGCGACGCCCCGAACCTGCACTCGGTGCCGAACGCCGGACCGCCGGTCGCGCCGGACGAGGCCCCCGCCAAGCCGTCCCGGTCGCTGCTGTCGCGGCTCCGGCCCGGTCCCGACCGTCCCGAGCGCGGCGTCGTCGTGGCGACCCTCAAGCCCCTCAAGCGGATCGAGCACGCGGTGCAGGCCGTCGCGACCGTGCAGCGCGGGGGCGGGCGCGCCGCCGACTTCGGGCTCGACGTCTACGGCAAGGACGCGGGCAGCCAGGCCTCCATCGAGCGCGCGGTCGCCGAGACCGGCAGCGCCGGGTTCGTCACCCTGCACGGCTACGCGCCCGGCGCGGCCCGGCACTTCGCCGCCGCGTCGTTCTCGCTGATGACCTCGACCACCGAGGGCCAGTCGCTCGTGCTGCTCGGAGAGCATGGCCGCCGGCTGCGTGCCCATCGCGTACGACATCCGCTACGGCCCCGACGAGCTCCTCGTCGACGGCGAGACCGGCTTCCTCGTGCCCGCCGGCGACGTGTCGGCGCTGGCCTCGACCATCTCGCGGTTCCTGTCGCTACCCCCCAAGCGGGTGCGCGAGCTGCGGGCCAACGCCCGCGAGCGGCTCGCCGCCTTCAGCGACGCCGAGGTCTTCCGGCGCTGGGTCGAGGTCCAGCGGACGGCCGTCGAGGCGCGGACGCGCCGGCTGAGCCTGGTCTCGGCCCAGGTGCCGCGGTTCGCGGTGACCTCGGAGGCGGGCCGCTTCGTGATCGAGGGCGAGGCCGAGCTCACCTGGGACGCCGCGGCCTGGACGGCGCCCGAGGACCCTGCGCCGCCGACCGCGCGCTGGCTGCTGGTCGGGCGCGACGCCGGCCGGCCGTGGCGCCGCGCGCTGGACGCCGAGGTCCTCGAGGGCGGGCCTGACAGGGTGCGCCTCGCGCTGCGCGGTGCCTTCGACCCGCTGGCGGTGATGGTCGGCGAGCGCCTGGCCGACGTCTACGTCGAGCTGACGGCCGGCTCGTCGGTGCGCCGCGTCCGGCTGAACGGCGACGTCGCCGCGAGCGCCGGCACGAGCCGGTTGTACTCGACCGCGCACGGCAACGTGTCGCTCCGGAGGCAGTAGCGCGCAGGACGTAGCGCGCAGGAAGTAGCGCGCAGGGCGTGGCGCGCTGGAAGTAGCGCGCAGGGCGTGGCGCGCAGGACGTAGCGCGCAGGACGTGGCGCGCAGGAAGTAGCGCGCAGGACGTGGAAAGACCCCGCCGGCCCCGCGGGCGACGGGGTCCAGGGCTGGTGGCCCGGGTCGGACGACCCCGGGTCAGGAGACCTTCCTGCTCGAGGTGTTCACCGTGCCGGTCGTGTAGCCGTAGCGCTTGGCCGTCACCGTGACGCTGATCCGCTTGCCGCGGTCGCCGCTGGTCAGCTTGTAGGTGCGCCCGGTCGCGCCCTTGATGGCGGCGCCGTTGCGCTTCCACTGGTAGCTCATGGTCGCGGTGGTCGTCGGGTAGGTGCCGGCCAGCCACGGGGTGGCGTTCACCGACATCGTCTTCCCGACCCGGCTGGTGCCCCTGAGCGAGGCGCCGTAGCGCTTGCGGAAGGGCCGCGAGTCGAGGACGACCTTGACGCCGAGGTCCTTGTCGACCTTGACGTTGACGCTCTCGACCGTGAAGCCGTCGCCGGAGTAGGCCGCGCGGATCCAGTAGGTGCCGTTGTTGAGGCCCTTGAGCGCGAACGTGCCGTCTCGGCTGTCGCTGCGCGTGAGGCCGATGACCTCGCGCTCGGCGGTGCTGCCCGAGATCGCGGTCAGGTCGACGTTCGGCACCGGGCGCCCGCTGCGGTCGACCGTGGTGCCCGAGACCTTGTTGCCCTTGTGGACGTCGACGTCCGGCGCGGTCGTGGTCTTGCCCAGCGCGACCTCGATGGTGGAGGCCGAGCCGTAGGTCCACGCCCCGTCGTTGCCCGAGCGCGCCCACACCGAGGCGTAGTCGCCCCCGCCGGTGTACATCAGCTGCACCTTGTAGGTGCCGGGGCGCACGTCGAGGGAGTACTTGTTGTCCGAACCCACCGTCACGGCCTCGGCGACGTTCCCGGCGCTCGTGTACGCCGCCGCCGTGAGGTCGCTGCCGGTGACGCCGGTGACCTTGCCGCTGATCGTGCCGCGCGGGACGATCGACTTGATGGTGATGAAGTCGCTCGACCCGCTGATGCGCTTGCCGTCGGCGTCGACGAGGTAGACGAAGCCGTAGTAGGTGGTGTCGTTGTCGAGCCCGGTCAGCCTGCCCGACGTCCCCGTGAAGAGCGACGACGTCTTGGGCTTGACCTTCTGGTCGCGGTCGAGCGCGTAGGAGACCTTGTAGCCCGACCCGTCCGGGGCCCCGGCCACGCCGCTCCAGGACACGGCCACCGACGTCGAGCCCTGGCTGGTCATCGCGAAGCCGTCCGGCGTCGCCAGCTTGTACGTCGTCGTCGCCTGGGTGACCTCGAGCGAGTCGTCGCTCAGGCGCTTCTCGGGCTCTGTGCCCGCGGCGGGCTGCACGACGTACGCGCGGATGGAGTAGGTCGTGTCGCTGTCGAGGCCCGTGAGGCCGACCGAGGAGGTCGTCGTCGTGAAGTACTTGGTCGGCTTGCCCGAGGCGGCCACGCGGACGGTGTAGCCCGGCGCGCCCTGGATGCCCTTCCACGACACCGTCATGCTGTCGCGGTCGACCTTGGTGCGGAAGAGGTCACCGGGGGCGGCGAAGTCGTACGTGGGGACGGCGGCCGTGGCCGCGCTGTAGGTGCCGACCTTGCCGGAGCCGGAGACGTCGGCGACCCGGACGTAGTACTGCTTGCCCGTCGACAGGCCCTTGATCGTGGTGTCGCTGCGCGTGATGTCCGGCTGGCCCTTGGCCGGCAGGGTCGTCGTGCCGCTGCCGAAGCTCTTGGACGTCGAGTACTGCACGCGGTAGCCGGCGGCGTCCTTGACGTCGCTCCAGTCGACCTTGAGCGCCGTGGCGGAGCTGCTGGTCACCGTGGGCTTGGTCACGTCCGCGTCGGCGACGCTCGTGGTGAGCCCCGTCCCGACGAGGGCGACGGCGACCAGTGCACCGAGGCTCGTGCGCACCCGCGACCCGGCGCCAGCGCCCTGTCGACCGGTGGTCTTGCCGGCGCGTGCTTCGGCGCTCGTCACAGTTCCTGACCTCAATCCTCGACCGTCCATCCGCGGCGGAGTCTAACAACGCGAACGGCTCCGGGCGGCCAACCCGGGCGCGCCCCCGGCGGTAACGGGGAGATTTCAGACGTCCGAAGGTCAAAACAATTTGGCCAAGAATCTGCTGAAACCCGTGTCGGATGTTGACAAAAATTGGCGGAGAGCCTGAAGGGCTGGTTAAGTTCCCGGCACCGGGGGGCTTGACGGATCGAAGTCAGTTCGAGGAGCCCAGCAGCATGTCTCAGCTTCACCACGTTCTCGCCCGCGGCCTCGCCGCTGGCGGCCGCCGAGCCACCCCGCTGGTCGTCGCGGTGCTGCTCGGCCTCGGGACGGTCGGCGCGTCGGCCGTGCCCGCCCAGGCCGCGACCCGGGCGCCGACAGGTCTGGTGGCCTCCGCCACGGGCCCGACGACGCTCAAGGTCAGCTGGAGGTCCGTGAGCGGCGCCCCCCGCTACCGCGTCCAGTACGCGAGGTCGGCGAGCATGTCCAAGGCGACCTACAAGCGGTTCACCGGCACCTCCGCGACGCTCACCGGTCTGGCCGCGGGCACGACCTACTACGTGAAGGTCCGGGTCATCACCACCAGGGGCGCCAACCTGAGCCCCTACTCCGCGGCGGTCCGCGCCGCCACGACCGCCGCCACCGCCACCTCCGCCGCGCCCACAGGTGGGTCGGCGCAGCTGCGGCTCGGCACCTTCAACGTCAAGTGCTTCAACTGCGCGGGCGACCACCCCAACGAGCGGTCCTGGTGGGACCGCCGCGGTGACGTCGTGCGCGACGTGAAGGCCCAGCGCGTCGACGTGCTCGGGATCCAGGAGGCCAGCCAGGCCTGGCTGCCGGCCGCGAAGGGCGGCAAGGGCCAGGACCTCAGCCAGTTCGAGGACCTGCGCAACCGGCTCGGCGGCTCCTGGAGGGTGACCAACGCCAACCGCAACAACTGCGTCAACGCCAAGACCCCGACCCGGTGCTCCCCCAAGGACCAGGGCGCCTCGAAGGGCACGCGGATCCTCTTCGACGCCAGCCGGGTGACGATGCTGTCGCAGGGCTCCAAGCTGCTGCCCAGCCCCGCCGACGACCGCTACATGGCCTGGGCGATCTTCCGCCAGCTCAGCACCGGCAAGAAGTTCTTCTTCGCCACCGCCCACCTCGAGCCCAACAAGGACTGGAAGCTCCACGTCGACGAGGCGACGACCCTGGCCAAGGAGGTCGCCAGGCGCAACCCCGACCACCTCCCGGCCTTCATCACCGGCGACCTGAACGCGCACAAGAACACGACCAACCCCTCGGGGCAGCGCGACAACCCGGTCGCGCGGGTCATCGTGAACGGCTACGGCTACGTCGACCCGCTCGGCAACGCGTCCGGCTCGACCACCGACACCCCCGGGGCCACCGTCGAGCACCGGATCAACACCCCGCTGAACAGCTACAACGACTTCATGCCCACGCCCAGCCCCGACTACTTCGGCCGGCGCCCCAACGGCACCTACATCGACTACATCTTCACGTCGAGGAGGGTCCGCGTGCTGGAGTGGGAGAACGTCGCCCACCTCGACGCTGGTCACGCCTACGTGGGCCGGCAGGCCTCGGACCACAACCTGCAGCGGGCGACGGTGCTCCTGCCCTGAGGACGGTCCGCCGAGCCCGTCGCGGGCCGCGGACGCTCCCTGCCTCGTCGGAGGGCGAGGGCGCCTGCGCCCACCGCCGGGCGGGAACGGTCCCCGACCTCGTCGAGGAGCCCCGGAGGGGTTGATCCGGCGACGGGGCGTCACCGTTGACAGGTCGCGGGCGCGGCCGGTGGCGCCGGCGCGGCCGACGTCGCAGCCGCCGTCCGAGCGGCCGACGTCGCAACCGCCGTCCGAGCGGCGCGGCAGGTGGACGGCGGGCACGTCATGAGCATGGACGAGGTCGTGCCGAACCGGTCGCTCGAGGACGGCGCCCTGTGGACGAGGGTGCCGGACGGCCCGATCGTGTGGACAGATGGTGTGGACAGGCGGTGTGGACAGACGGGTGTGGACAGTCGGGACCACCACTCGCAGGGCCTCCGTCAGGCTCAGCGTGCGTTCGGCGGGCCCGCGGGCGAGGGTCGGGACTACTTGCGGATGGCCAGCAGCCGGCGGACGACGCGCTCGGCGGAGCGGCCGTCGTCGAGGTGGTTGAACCGCTCGACCCAGGCGTCGTACGCCGCCGCGTAGCGCTCGCCCGCCCGGTCGAGCTCGCGGACCGCGACGGTGACCTCGTCCTGGGTGGAGAGGACCGGGCCGGGCGCGACCTCGGAGAGGTCGAAGTAGACCCCGCGCAGCGAGTCGCGGTAGTCGTCCATGTCCGGGACGAAGAAGATCATCGGCCGCCGGGTGACGGAGTAGTCGAACATCACCGAGGAGTAGTCGGTGATCATCGCGTCCGCGGCCAGGAAGAGGTCGGTGACCTCGGGGTAGGTCGTCACGTCGATGACGCCGGGCACCTCGCTCAGGCTCTGGCCGAACTTGACGGTGCGGGAGTGGCCGCGCAGCAGGATCACGTAGCCCTCGCCCAGGTCGGCGCTGAGCCGCTCCAGGTCGAGAAAGGTGACCATCGACGTCATGTTCTCCCGCCACGTGGGCGCGTAGAGGACAGCCGTCTGGTCGGGTGCGATGCCCAGCTGCGCGCGGATCGCGGCGCCGTCGCCGGCGTACGGGCTGCCCGGGGTGAGCGGGTCGTTGCGCGGGTAGCCCTCCTCGAAGAGGGTGCGGTGCCAGTCGTAGGCCGACTCGAGGATGACGCTGCTGTGGTGGTTCTGCGAGAGCAGGACGTCCCACTTGGACTGCTCGAGCCGGATCGTGGCGATCTTGGACTTCGGCTGGCCGGAGCGGTCGAGCCCGATGCGCTTGAGCATCGAGCCGTGCCAGGTCTGGAGCACGACCTGGAAGGGCTGCGGGGAGAAGGTGCGGCGCAGCCAGTCGTTGGCGACGACGTAGCGGGAGGTGGCCCGGGCGTGCCACCACTCGCTGGTGCCGCGGACGACGGTGATCGCGCCCGGGGGCACCGGGGTCGAGGCGTCGACGACCCCCCAGAACCGCGTCAGCTGCGGGTAGCGCGCCGCGATCTCGCGGTCGATGGCGTACGGGTTGCAGGTCGCGCCGCGGCCGTAGAAGCTCTCGAAGTAGACGGCGTTGCGCGGGCTCCAGCTGCGGCGCTTGTAGAGGCGCTCGAGGCGGCGCTGGTGGAAGGAGCCGACCTCGTCGTCGCGGCGCGGCGCCGAGACCGCGAGGCGGACCGAGCGCCCGCCTCCCGACTGCAGGCGCATCCGGAAGCCGGGCAGGTGGTGCAGCTCCGGCGTCCGCAGGGCGAGCGCGGGCACGCCTGACACCGGCAGGACCGTGCCGGCCGACGTGCGGGCCCGCAGCACGTAGCTGCCGATGCGCGGCGGCAGCGGCGGGCGGCCCCACACCGAGGCCAGCAGCGGCGCGTGCGCGGTCCAGGTGCCGGTGCCGTCGGCCCCGGTGGTGAAGGCGGCCTCGACCTCCAGCACCTGGCGGGCGCCGGCGAGGACCAGCGTCAGCGTCTCGTCGGCCCCCACGCGGTCGCCGAGGACGTGGCGGCCGCGCAGCTCCAGGCCCGGCGGGTACGCGGACACGGTCACGTCGTCCACGAGCACGCGGCCCGGGGCGTCGAGCAGCACCAGGTCGCCGTCCGGCGCGGCGGCGGGCAGCAGCGTGGACCCCGGGACCGGTTCCGGTGTCGCCCCGTCCAGGGCGGTGGACACGGGCAGCGTCTCGCCGTCGGCGGTGCGCACCAGGAGCGACCGCTCCACCGACAGCGAGGGCTCGCCGTCGACGGCGAGCGGCATCGCGTCCGGGACCGTCCCCGTCACCCTGAACAGCGGGCGCCCGGCGTCGACGCCCGCGGCGACGCACGCCAGGTCGGACTCCTCGCCCGCGCTGCGGACGGCGGCGCCGGTCAGCGCCCGCCCGTCGGTGGAGACCAGCAGCGACAGCTCGTGCCCGTCGAGCTCGACCGAGCGGGCCAGCACGGCCGGCCGGTGCCGCCGCACGACGAGGCCCTCCTGGCGACCCGCCCAGCGGGGGACGAGCTGCACGGGCTCGTCGGGCGCCCCGGAGGTGGACGCGAAGAGGTGGCGCGCCGCCCCGAAGCGGTAGCGGGTGAGGAAGGAGCCGGTGCGGTCGCGCCCGGCGCCGACGACCCGGACGCGGACGAGCCAGGGCTCCTCGTCCCGACCGCCCGCGTCCAGCAGCGGGGAGACGTCGAGCGTGGCGGTGAAGGCGGTGTTGGCGTAGTCGTGCTCGCTCGCCCGGGGTGCGGCCGCGTTCACCTCGGGGTCGTGGCGCATCACCACCTCGGCCTCGACGCGGCGTGCGCCGCGCTCGAGCCAGACCGACGTCTCGGGCGGCGCGTCGGGGTGGCCGTAGCCGCGCTCGTACGCCCACCCGCCCAGCTCCAGCGTGGTCGGTCCCGTCCAGGCGACGGTGCGCAGGTGCGCGACCCAGCCGAGCTGGCGGCCCGTCACCTGCGAGCCGACCGTCCGGGCGGCCTGCCGCACGCGCCGGTAGGTCCCGGCGACCCGGGGGTCCTCGGAGTGCGCCAGCTCCAGCAGCGTCGTGCGCAGCCGCTCCCGCGCCTGCCGGCGCAGCCGGGCCGGGTCGAGCCCCGGGCGCCTCACGAGAGCCCCCGCGCCGGTGCCGGGGGGACCACGCCCGTCCTCATCGCAGCAGCGTGGCGTCGGTCCGGGCGGCCTCGATGATCGTCGCGATGGCGATCGACTCCGAGGAGCGCAGCTTGAAGGACTCCGGCGTCTGGTTGCGGATCAGGGACGCGAACTCGGCGACCTCGTAGCGCAGCCCGTCGCCGTCGAACTTGAAGTAGTACTTCTTGTCGTCACCCGGGTCCTCGAAGCGCGCCTCGAAGTACTCGGTCTTCCACCACGGCGCGGGGACGTAGATGTAGCCGCGCGTCCCCGCGACCACGAGGTCGCCCTCGGCCTTGACCCCGATGCCGACGCGCGCCGAGGCGATGGCGTGGGGGTAGGTGAGGTCGATCCGGGAGAAGGTGTCGACCTCGGCGCCCTCGGGCTGCAGCGAGGAGCTGACGACCTGGGTGTAGCCGGTGCCGAGCAGCTTGATGACCGCGACCAGCGGATAGCTGGAGAGCTCGGAGATCGCGCCGCCGTCCGGTGCCTCGAGCTCGCGGCCGCTGCTGACCAGCTTGGTGAAGGTGGCGTCCACCGAGCGGACCTGGCCGATCGAGCCGCTGCGCGCGACCGCGACCATGCGCTGGAAGCCGGGGGAGAAGGCGGTCTTGATGGCCTCGAGCAGGACGACCTGGTGCTGCTCCGCGACGGCGTACAGCTCCTCGGCCTCGGCCCGGGTGAGGGCGAGCGGCTTCTCGCAGAGCACGTGCTTGCCCGCGGCCATGGCCTGGAGCGCGAGCTCGCGGTGCGTCCCGTGCGGCGTCGCGACGTAGACGGCGTCGACCTCGGCCAGCAGCTCGGGGACGGTCTCGGCGGCCACGCGGAGCTCGTGCGCGTCGGCGAACTTCTGCGCGCTCGCGACCTGGCGGCTCCAGACGCCCTCGACGGTCACGCCGGAGACGAAGCGCACCTCGTCGACCATGCGGTTGGCGATCCGGCCGGAGCCGAGGACGCCGATCCGCAGGATGCCGGTCTCGTCGCGCAGCTGCGTGGAGGAGACCCCCTTGGTGCGCTCGAGGTAGACGACCTTGCAGTAGTCGTTCAGGTAGTCGAACTTGCCCAGCCAGTCCGAGCCGATGGCGAAGATGTCGACACCGTGCTGCTGGATGTCGTTGATCTTCTGGCCTTCGTACTCCTCGATGATCACCTCGTCCGCGAGGCCGCTCTTCTGCACGTTGTTGATGCGCTCCATCAACGACTGCGACACGTTGAGCTTGCCGCGGGTGCTGTCGTAGTTGTCGGTGGTGACCGCGACGATGAGGTGGTCGCCGAGGGCCTTCGCCCGCTCCAGGAGCCGTACGTGGCCCTCGTGGAAGAGGTCGAAGGTCCCGTAGGTGATGACGCGCGTGGACATCGAGCTCCTCCCGCCGGGCTGCGGCTCTCCGGGGGCGTGGTCAGGGCGTCGGGAGAGGAGGAGAGCGTGCCCGGACGGCCAGGAGTCTAGTGGTCGGGCCCGGCGGATCGTGGCCGCCCGCGCCGCTGGTCGGGCGCCCGGGGGCCCGGTCCCGCTACGCTGCGGCGGTGCTGAGGTCCCGGGCGAAAGAGACCATCCGACGGGCGCGGCGCGTCTGGGACGCCGCGTCCACAGCGTCGACGACGTCAACGGCGTCGACGCCGAAGGCGGCTCCCGCCCCCAGGACGGCGGTCCCGGCCCGCGCGCCGGACGTGCCCCCGCGCTTCGACCCGCTGCCCGAGCTGCGGACGCTGCCGCCGGCCAAGTACGTCTTCGTGGTCGGCGCGATCCCGCGCAACTTCGGCGGCCGGACGGCCTCGATCCTGCACAAGTGCCGCCTGCTCAAGGAGCTCGGCGGCGTCGACTCGCTGATCGTCACCCTGAACTACTCCTCCGAGGTCGACGACATCGCCGCCGACCTGCGTCGCCGCGGCCTGCTGGTCGACGGGGTCGAGATCGTGAACCTGCACGACTACTTCGACCAGCAGTCGAGCGCGGCCGCCGAGCCGGTGCACCACGAGGTCGCCGAGCCGGGCATGGACCTGATCCGCGACCCCGACCAGGAGGTCTACCGCTACTACGAGAACGGCGTCTACCGGCTCTACAAGCGCTTCGACCACGCCGGCCGGCTCATCGTGCGGGACTGGTTCACCGAGAACCGGGCGCGCACCCGGCGCGACGAGTTCGACGACAACGGGATCATCCGGCGCACGACCTACATGGACCTGCACTTCAACAAGCCGCGCCAGGAGATCTTCTACCGGGCCGACGGCACGCCCTACATGAACAAGTGGCTCAAGGTGAACCCGACCTCGCTGACCAGCAGCGTCGAGCGGATCACGATGCTCGACGAGCGCGGGGCGCCGTACGAGGTGCTGACGAGCAACGTCGCGCTCATCCAGTCCTACCTCGACCGGCTGATCGGGAACGACCACGCCTTCCTCTCGGTGGAGTCGCGCCGCTCGGACGCGGAGACGCTCACCTACGTCCGGCCGAACGTCAAGCACGTCTACGTCCTGCACAACCCGCACATCGCGCCGCCCTTCGACGACCTGACGGCGATCCGTCCGTCGTACAAGCCGATGCTCGACCGCCACGACGCGCACGGGGCGGTGGTCTTCCTGACCAACGCGCAGCGCGCCGACGCCGAGGCCGTCTACGGCGAGCAGGAGCGCTTCGCGGTGATCCCGCACCCGGTCGCCCCGGTGGCGCAGGTGCCCTTCGAGCAGCGCGACCCGCACCTGGTCGTGATGCTCGCCCGGCTCGACACCCAGAAGCGCATCCCGCACGCCATCGCGTCCTTCGCCCACGTGGTCAAGGCCGTGCCCGACGCGCGCCTGGAGATCTACGGCCAGGGCCCGGAGGCCGGCGCGCTGGAGCAGCTGATCGACGAGCTCGGGCTGCGGGGGAACGTCCGGCTCGCGGGCTACACCAAGAACCCGGCCGAGGTCTACGAGCGCGCGTCCTGCTCGCTGCTGACCAGCCGCTTCGAGGGCTTCGGCCTGGTGCTGCTGGAGAGCCTCAGCCACGGCTGCCCGGTCGTCAGCTACGACGTCAAGTACGGCCCGTCCGACATCGTCGCCGACGGGGTGAACGGCTTCCTGGTCGGCTCGGCGATGCAGCAGCAGATGGCCCGCCGGGTCGTGGAGGTCCTCACCGACGAGCCGCTGCGGCGCCGGCTGAGCGAGGACGCCGCGCAGCAGCGCACGGAGTTCAGCGAGCACTCGTTCGTGGCCCGCTGGTCGGAGCTCTTCCACCGCCTCGACGACGAGGGCTGGGACGACGAGGCGGACCGGGCGGTCGGCCCAGGCTGACGCGGGCTGACGCGGGCTGAGTCGGGGCCAGTCCGCCGGGGCCGGACGGGTGGGGTCAGGCGTGGTCGCCGGGACCGGGCCTGCGGCTGCGCCACACGCCGAGGCCGGCGCCGGCGACGGCCACGAGCAGCAGGACGCCGCCGACGATCCACGGCGTGCCGCTGCTGCCGTCCTGCTCGCCCTCGGTGCTCGCCGACACCCCGCTCGCCGGGCCGCTGCCGGCCTCGGTGGTCTCGCCGGGCGGGGCCTGGACGGTCGAGGGCGGGTCGGTGGCCGGCGGCTCGGGGTCGGTGGTCGCCCCCTCGGAGGTGACCTCGATGCCCGGGGTCGCGAGCGTGGTCGTCGGCGCGTCGGGCGCCTCGGACCCGTTCGGGTCGGTGCCGCGCAGCACCGCGGGCTCCTCGTCCTCCCCCGACCACGACCGGTCGGGCAGGTCGGTGAAGCGCCCGCTGCCGTAGCTGAACTGGTAGGCCCCGCCCTCGGGGCGGCCGCCGGAGCCGTCGACGCGGTAGTGCACGGTGTAGGTCCCGCGGGGCAGGCCGTCGCGCAGCCGGCTGGTGACGTTGGTGCCCTCGACGATCAGCGGGCCGCTCGTGACGTTCCTCCCGTCCGGCCCGGAGACGATGATCTTGGCCGCGCTGGGGTCGACCTCACGGCCGAAGGCCAGCGTGACGGCACCGGGCGGGTCCGAGAGCTCCTGGCGGTCGTACGGCTCGCTGGCCACCGGTGCCGCCGCGTGGGCCGGTGCCGGCCGGGCCGCGAGGGTGACGCCGAGCAGCAGCACCGCCAGCAGCGCCAGGGGCAGACCGAGCACGCGCAGGCCCGACCGTGAACGGTCGACGGCCTGGTCTCGGGGATGTCCCACAGCTCTCCTCCAGGGGGTGGTCCGGTCCGTCGGGGCCTTCGCGAGGCTCCACGTGGGTGGTCGCGAAGGACCGGCACCGGGCGAATTTCATTGTATGGTTCGGTGCGTCGCCGGCCGTGCTCCCACGCGCGGTGCGACCGTTGGTCATCGCCGGTCGGTGCCGGCTCGCCGTCGCCCGTGGTCGGTGTTCGGCCGGGGACACGTGTCGAGCAGTCGGAGGGTGAACAGGGTGTCGTTCCAGCCATTGAGGTCGATCGGCTCCCGAGGCAGGACCCGGGCCCGCCTGGTCGCCCTGGTGAGCGCCCTCGCGGTGACCGTCGGGCTGCTGGTCGGCCCCGCGAGCGCCATCACCGTCTCGCGCGACAACTCCGGCGACATCGCCCTGCCCAGCGGCGACTCCTGCCCCACGATCGCGACGCCGGCGCCGTACGAGGCCTGGTACAACATCGACGACATGGAGAAGCGGGGCTTCTGGGACCCGCAGGACCACACCCCCTGGGACTACTCCAAGAAGCTCTCGCAGATCATCTGCGGCGCCAAGAAGGACTCCGAGATCAAGATCGGGATGTTCTTCGTGCGCGCGCTCGGCACGATGCAGGCGCCGGGCACGGGGACCGCCCTCGGCACCCGGCCGGAGACCGACCCCGAGCTCGTCTTCGCCGCCCTGGAGTGGGTCAAGAAGAACCGCGGCGTCACGGTCGGCCTCGTCCTGGACGGGGGGACGATCAACCCGCAGGGCGAGAAGGACAAGATCTCGAAGCGTCTCGCCGACATCGCGTCGGTCTACTACTGCGACAACGGCTGCTTCAACGTCAACAAGGCGAAGGTCTGGCCGTACGCGATCAACCACGAGAAGTTCCTGACGATCTCCGACACCACGTGGTCGAACTCCGCCGACGGCCCGCACCCGGCGATCCTGTCGCTCTCGGGCAACTTCGCCCGCTCGCAGCTGCGGAACTACCACCAGGAGGTCACGCTCCTGTACGACGACCACAAGCTGTTCGACATGTTCGACTCGCGCTTCGACGCGATGCAGTACTGCGCGACCGACAACTGCCCCAGCGCGTCCGGCTTCCCGAAGTCGATGAAGCTCACCAAGCAGCGCGGTATCTGGGTCGACCCGATCTACCGCCACTACACCGACCCGGGCCGCGGCACGACGGTCTCCTTCACCCCGGCGACCCAGGACGCGCGCGACTTCTACGTGCAGCAGTTCGACGACGTCGACTGCGCGGTGGACAACAACATCCGCATCGCGATGTTCAAGCTCACCGACGCCAAGGCCGAGCAGATGGTGAACTCGCTGAGCCGGCTGCGCAAGCGCGGCTGCGACATCTCGATGCTGCTCACCTACCAGGGCGGCAGCACGACGATCTCGCCCTCGGTGGTCCGGTCCCTCAAGAGGGCCAAGATCCCGACGAGCTGCACGACGGTCGCCATGCACACCAAGGAGATCCTGATCGGCCCGAAGCACAGCAACCTGGGCCGGATCCTCGTCGGCACGCAGAACATGTCGGTCGCCGGCCTGCGCTACAGCGAGGAGCACGTCATCACCCTCGACACCCGCGCGGCCTCGCCGCAGCACCTCGAGTCGATGCGGCGGGTCTACAGCCAGTACATGAACGGCTGGTACGAGCTGTCGAAGGACACCCGCTCCTGCGGCTGAGCACGCCCCGCCCGTGAGCTGAGCACGAACGCCCTGGACCGCCGAGCGGTCCAGGGCGTCTCGCCGTCTGCGGGAGCTCAGGTCAGCGGCGCGCCGCCCTGGCCCTCCGGGGTCTCGCTGTACTCGCCGGCCTTCTCGTCGTCGCGCGTGATGATGTCGTCGTTCGCGGCGACGGACGTGCCGGCGTCGCGGGCCTCGCTGATCGCCTCCTCCACGCGGTCGAGGGCGGCGCCGCCGTCGTCGCCCGCGCCCGCGGGCTGCCCGGGGGCGGAGTCCGTGGCGGACTCGGTGACGGGGTGGGTCTGGGAAGCGGTCTCGGTGGCGGGGTCGGACGTCGTGGGCTCGCTCATCGCCCCAGTCTGCCGGTGGCCCCCGCCGCGCGGCCGGGCGGCTCCGGAGCGGGTGCCTGACCCGGGGCGGGTGCGCCGTACGGCCCGCCGACGTGGTCGGGCGTCAGCCGAGAGAGGCAGCGTCAGCCGGCGAGAGGCAGCGTCAGCCGGAAGCGGGCACCGCGGGCGGGCGGGTCCACCCCCAGGCAGACGAGGTCGCCGCCGTGCGCCCGGGCGGTGCCGCGGGCGATGGCCAGGCCGAGACCCGAACCGCCCGAGTCCGCGCTGCGCGCCGCGTCGAGGCGGACCAGCCGGTCGAAGATGCGCTCCCGGTCGGACGGCGGGACCCCGGGGCCGTCGTCGACGACGTCCACGACCGCCCGGGCGCCCTCGACCCGGAGCCCCGCGTGGACGTGGCCTCCCGGCCCGGCGGCGCGGCAGGCGTTCTCGAGCAGGTTGCGCAGCACCCCGCGCAGGGCCTCCTCGTCGCCGGTGACGACGCAGCCCCGGCCGCCCGGGCCCGAGGAGGTCAGCGTCGTCCCCGCGCGCAGCAGGCTCGCCCGGTCGACCTCGGACTCGACCAGGGCGCCGAGCTCCACCGGGACCTGCGCCGGGGAGGCGCCCGCGTCGAGACGGGCGACGGCCAGCAGGTCGCCGACCAGCCGCCCCGCGCGCCGGGCCTCGCCGACCAGCAGCGCCTCGACGCGCTCCTGCTCCTCGGCGCTCATCGCGTCGCGGTGGTGCAGCAGCGTCTCCGCCGCGGCCTGGATCCCGGTCAGCGGCGTCCGGAGCTCGTGGGCCGCGTCGGCGAGGAAGGCGCGGGTCTGCCCCTCGGCCCGGCGGGCCCGGGTCTCGGCCCCCTCGAGCTCGTCGAGCATCGCGTCGAAGGCCTGGGCCGTGCGCCCGATCTCGGTGTCGGTCCGCGTCGGCGCGAGCCGCGAGCCGCGCGACCCGCCGGCGACCTCCTGGGCCAGCCGGGCCATCGAGTCCAGGGGCCGGAGGGCGAGGCGTACGGCGAGCGCGACGAGCAGCGCGCTGAGGCCCAGGGCGACGAGCCCGCTGACCAGCAGGGTGCGCCGCAGGGCGTCGCGGGCGCCGGAGACGAGCGAGCTGTTGACGGCGAGGGTGAGCCGGGCGCCGTTCACCCGGCCGGTGCCCGACAGCGTGGTCGTCACGCTGCGGACCCCTTCGCCGCCGGGCACGGGCGAGCCCAGCACGGTCCCGTCGCGCAGCTCGAGCGAGGCGAGGACGCCGTCCACGCCCACCCGGTTGACGACCTGCTGCGGCCGGGCGCCGTTGCGGGCGAGCTGGCGCGCCAGCTGGGCCCGGCCGCTGAGCAGGGTGTCGAGGCTGCGCTCGGACTGGGCGACGAACGTCGCGTTGACCGCCACCGAGGAGGCGGTCAGCACCAGCGCGAGGACGGCCATGACCGCGGCGATGACGCGGACCCGGATCGACACCGTGGACAGCGGGCGCCGGGCCGGTGGGGCCGTCCCGGCGTCCCCGGTCGGCGCGGGGTCCTGGGTGCCGGGGGCCTCCGGGCTGCTCACGGCGCCACCCCGAGCCGGTAGCCGCGGCCGCGCACGGTGTGGACCAGCCGGGGCTCGCCGCCGGCCTCGAGCTTGCGGCGCAGCGACGACACGTGGACCTCCACGACGTTCTCGTCGAAGCCCTCGTAGCCCCAGACCGCGGTGAGGATCTGGGTCTTGCTCACGACGCGCTCGCGGTGGGAGGCGAGGTAGCCGAGCAGGCGCCGCTCGGTCTCGGTGAGCTCGACGGCCCGCTCGCCGCGGCGTACGGCGGTCAGGTCGTCGTTCACGGTCAGGTCCCCCACCGCCGTCACCGCACCACCGGGACGCGAGCGCCGCAGGACGGCGTGGACCCGGGCGACGAGCTCGGCCATGGCGAAGGGCTTGACCACGTAGTCGTCCGCCCCGGCGCCGAGGCCGGCCACCCGGTCGGCGAGCGTGTCGCGGGCGGTGAGCATCACGACCGCGGCCCGGCTCGAGCGCCGCACGACCGGGAGCAGGGCGAAGCCGTCGCGACCCGGCAGCATCACGTCGAGCACGACCAGGTCGGGGGCGAAGGTGGCCAGCCGGGCCTCGAGGTCGCCGCCGTCGGGGCTGGACTCCACCGCGAAGCCCTGCGCCCGCAGCGCCGCCTGCACCGGGACGCGGATGGCCTCGCTGTCCTCGACGAGCAGGATCCGGGCGGCGTCCACGGCGCCATCCTGCCCACCGCGCCCCTGCCCGGTCCGCCGCACCCGCCGCCCGACCTCCCTAGGCTCGGGGCCGTGCTGACGCCCGACGTGCTCGCCGGCCCGGTCGAGGAGGTGGCCCCGCTCCTGCTGGGCGCGGTCCTGCGCCACGGCGAGGTGGCCGTCGAGCTGGTCGAGGTGGAGGCGTACGCGGGTCCGGCCGACCCGGCGTCGCACGCCTTCCGGGGGCCCACCCCGCGCAACGACGTGATGTTCGGTCCGCCGGGCCACCTCTACCTGTACTTCTCCTACGGCATGCACTGGGCGGCGAACGTCGTCTGCGGCCCGGACGGGACCGCCTCGGGGTGCCTGATGCGGGCCGGCCGCGTCGTCGACGGTGTCGACCTGGCCCGCGCGCGACGCCACGGCGCTGCGGAGCGCGACCTGGCCCGCGGCCCGGGCCGGCTGACCCAGGCGCTCGGGCTCGCGCCGGAGCACCGCGGGGCGGACCTGCTCGCCGGCGGACCGGTCCGGCTCGAGCCGCGCGTCGGCCCGCCGCCCGAGGTCGTGCGCGGGCCGCGCGTCGGGGTCTCGCGCGCCGCCGACGTGCCCTGGCGCTTCTGGGTCGCGGGCAGCCGCCACGTGTCGGCGTACAAGCGCAGCCCACGCGCGCCCGCTCCCTGACACCGCCGGGCGGTGGCGTGCGGCGCCGGACCGGCCGGGAGGGGCGCCGCAACCCACCCCTCGGCGGGCGAGGGAGAGGGAGAGGGAGAGGGCTCAGTCCAGGGGCTGCAGGGACGCGAGGATGGTGGGGAAGAACTCCGCGACGGTCGGGTGGATGGGCAGCGCGTCGCGCAGGGCCGGGTAGCGCACGCCCGCCTGCATCGCGACGCTGACGACCTGGACGACGTCGTCGGCCTGCAGGCCCAGGATCGTCGCGCCCAGGATCTCCTCGCTGTCGCCGTCGACGAGCACCCGCATCACCCCGGCCGTCTCGCTCTCCAGCTTGGCGCGGCTCACGCTCGCCATGGCGATCTCGGCCTTGAGCACCCGGCGGCCCGAGGAGCGCGCGTCCTGGGTGCTCATGCCCACGCGGCCCAACGGCGGGTCGGTGAACATCGCGTACGTGGTCACGCGGCCGGCCACCGTCCGCGGCGGGTGGAGGTAGATGTCGCCGTCCTGGTAGCTGGTGTGGGTGAAGGCGCCGCGCCCGTTGACGTCGCCCAGCGCCCACACCCCGGGGAGGTTCGTGGCGTAGCGGTCGTCGGTCACGACGAAGCCGTGGTCGTCGGTCTCCAGGCCCGTGTCCGGCCCCAGCTGGTCGACGTTCGAGCGGCGACCGGTGGCCACGAGCAGGTGGCTGCCCTCGATCGTGCCGACGTCCGGGACCTCGACGCTCACGCGACCGGGGCCGCCGCTGACCCGGCTCGGCCGGCCGGCGACGACGCGTACGCCCTCCTCGGTGAGCACGTCGGTGAGGATCTGCTGCACGTCGGCGTCCTCGCGTGACGCGATGCCGCTCCCGGCGAGGATGGTGACCTCCGAGCCGAAGCGGCGGAACATCTGCCCGAACTCGAGCCCGATGTAGCCGCCGCCCACGACGACGAGGTGCTCGGGCAGCTCGGTGAGCGCGAGCAGCTCGACCTCGGTGAGGTAGGGCACGTCGTCCAGCCCGTCGACCGGCGCGATCGCGGCCCGGTTGCCCACGTTCAGGTAGACCTCGCCGGTCGTCAGCTCGGTCTCGGAGCCGTCGTCGGTCGTGACGACGACGCGGTGCGCGCCCCCCTCCGGGTCGCCGACGAGCGTGGCCCGCCCGTGGACGTAGTCGAGGTTCTCGGTGCTGTCGAACGACTCCTGCAGGCCCGAGCGCATGCCGTCGATCAGGCGGTGGACCCGGGCGATCGCCTCGCCGAAGTCGACCCGGACCTCGCCGACGTGGACCCCGAACTCCGCCGCGCGCCGCGCGGAGTGCGCGACGACGGCGCTGGCCCGCAGCGCCTTGGTCGGCCGGCAGCCGTGGTTGAGGCACGTCCCGCCGGGCTCGGCCATCTCCACCACCGCCACCCGGCGCCCCTGGGCGGCGTACGCGAACGCCACGCTGGGCCCCGCCTGCCCGGCCCCGATCACCACTGCGTCGTACTGCGTCATGGGTTCGCTCCTGTCCTGGTGGGGCACCACGCTAGGACAGCCACCGGGCGCCCGAGCGGCGGAGGCGGACGGGTGGCCGCAGGAGGCGTCCAGGTCACGGATTGGGCATCCGGGCGTGCGGGTGCCTAGACTCCGTCGCTGCAAGGTCACGATTCGGTGACGACACTCGGAGGAACCGCCTCGTGCCACGACCCCGCCCACGCCGGGCCCTGCGTCGCCCGCTCACCGTACGGGTGGCCCGCGTCGCAGCCCCGCTCGCCCTGGTCGGTCTCGGCACCAGCGGTGTCGTCGCCTTCGCGCTGCCCGGCTCGGACGTCCGGACGGCCGTGCCCGCCGCCGCCACGAGCGCCCCCGACGTCGCCGCCCTGCGCGAGCAGCCCGTGAGCCGCGACCTCGACCGCACGCCGGGCCCGAACCCCTCCCCGTCCACGACGGCGCCCTCGGAGAAGCCCGGGGCGACCGCGGGGCCGAGGGCCGGCGCGACGCCGAAGGTCAGCGCGACGCTGAAGGCCGGCGCGGAGCCCCAGGCACCGAGCGCCGCCGACCTCGCGGCGGGCGCCAAGGCCTCGGGGACCATGTGGTCCACCGACGACCTCAACATCCGCACCGACCCGAGCAGGCGGGCCGACGTCGTCACGGTCGTCGCCCCGGCGACGAGGCTGACCGTGACCCGGACCGTGCGCGGCGGCTACCGCCTCGTCGTGTTCAAGGGCAAGGGCCGCTGGGTGACCGCGGGCTACCTGTCGACCACGAAGCCGAAGGCGACCGCGACCCGGGCGGGTGGCGTGACGGACGCGGCCTGCGGCAAGGGCTCGGCGATGGAGAGCGGCCTGACCCCGGACGCCGTGCTGGTGCACCGGTCGGTCTGCGCCCACTTCCCGCAGGTCAGCTCCTTCGGCGGACGGCGGAGCGGCGACGGCGGCTTCCACGGCACCGGCCAGGCCGTCGACTGCATGATCTCCGACCGGACCGCCGGCTGGGCGCTCGCCCGCTGGGTGCGTGACCACGCCCGCGAGCTCGGCGTCAGCGAGGTCATCTACGCGCAGAAGATCTGGACGGTGCAGCGCGGCAGCGAGGGCTGGCGCTCGATGTCGGACCGCGGCTCGGCCACGGCCAACCACGAGGACCACGTGCACGTCTCGGTCTACGGGCACCGCGCCGCCTGAACAGCTCCGCGGGCCCGGTCCGAGGGCGGGTCGACCGAGCTCCTGGGCATCCGCGGAACCGCTCCGCTCCGAATGCTCGACGAGTCGGGCGGTGACGTCCGGCCGCTTCCCGGGCCGCTTGTCGTGGCCTCCCGCCGGACTTAGGGTTTGCCCATGATGGACACGTACCAGGTGGTGCTCGGCGCCCTGGCCGTCGCCGTCATGGTGCTGGTCCCCATCGGCTGCGTGCTCCTGTGGGACCTGCTCGCCGGCCGCTGGGACGCGAGCATCTCCCACTTCCGGCAGCGCCAGATCATGGCGGCCGAGCGCCGCCGCACCCTGCGCGCGCTGCGCCGCATGCACGGCGTGCCCCTCGAGCGGCTCGCCGCCGACCTGCGGCGCCTCCGCGCGGTGCTCCGCGCCGACGCCCACCGCTCCGCCGCGCAGCAGCTCGGCAACCGGCTGGCGTACGACCAGATCCTCATGCAGGCCTGCTCCATGCTCGAGATCGAGCACGAGCTCGCCGAGGAGACGGCGGGCATGGAGCGCGACATCGAGCGCTTCCGCATCGAGGCCGAGCTCGAGCGGGCCGGCGTCACGGTCACCGACCGCGGCTTCGACCAGGCCGCCTGACGCCTCGGGCCAGCCTGCCCGCGTCGTCCCGGGCGACCCGCCGGCCTGACGGCGGGACCCTGCACCACGCACGTCCTGACGCGCCGCGGGCCGCCCCGCCGGTCTCTTGAGCCGTTCTTGAGCCGCTGATACTTCACGGTTCAATCTTTTGCCGCTCTTGAGCGAATCACGGCGGCGCACTTGAGCCGACCACGAGGTGGTCCCGGCAATATTTTCCTCACCAGCCGATGAGGCTGCAGAGCGGCGGGGGCCGGCTCTCGGACGACAGATCCAGCAGGAGGCCCCCGATGTCCAGCTCGACGGCACCCACCGCGCCACGCTCGCCGTGCCCGGTGGGCGCGGCCGCCCGGCTCGGGCGTCGGCACCCGGTCACCACGCCGGGACCCGGACTCCTGCAGCGCTCGACCTGCACCTCTCAGCACCGACCCGGGACCACCGCGTGGGCTCTCCCGGAGGTTCCTGGTCGCTGAGACCCAGCTGAGACCACGATCGTGCCACCCACCCATCGGGGGAGCAGGTGGCCGCCGGGTGCCCGCGGGACGGCACCCAGAAGAGACCCGGGCCAGCACTCCCATCGGGGGAGGGTCAGGCCGGGCAGCAGACGCCGGACGAGGGGAGTCCGGTCGGCGGACGGCAGGGGGCCGTCCGTCACCCAAGGGGGGAAGTGCCGGTGGCGCGGGGGACGCCCACCGGTGCAGGGGCTCGGTCGTGCGGAGGGGACGCGCGCCCGGGGGCGTCCGGCTGAGGCCGGGCGTCAGCACGGGGACCGCGGACCGTTGGGGAACGGTCCGCGGAGCGAGGGTCCACGACGGCGCCGGGGGGTGGCCGCGTGGGCCCTCGCCGTGCGTCCGGCCGTTCACGAGATCCTCATCACTTCGACATGGAATAACTGCTGTCCGAAGGCGTTGATACGGTACAGTTCGATATCGAAGGCTTCAGCCGACACCACCGAGTCGACAGACAGGAAAGGACGCAGGACATGACCCGCTTCACCCAGGCCATCCGCCGCCACCGCGAGACGAACCGCCAGGAGCGCGAGCTCGCCCGCGCCCTCCGCTCCGCCTCCGGCTCGGACATGCGCTCCGAGCTCGTGTTCCTCGCCAACGCCGGGCGCTGAGCCGCAGGCTCCTCCGGTCCCGCAGGGCTCTCCTCCATCCGGAGGGGAGCCCTGCGGCGTGTCAGGACGCCCCGGGGTGGTCGTCGAGGGGGCCGAGCGGAGCGAGGACGGACGTCAGAGCGCGCTCGTCCAGAGCACGCCGCTGCCTCCGGCGAGCCGGGCGGCGAAGGCGACCGCCTGGGCGTCGGTCAGGCCGCTGACGAAGTCGGCGATGCCGCGCCCGCGGGCCATCCGGGCGAGGTCGGCGTCGGTGGTGCGGGCGTCGAGGTGGTCGGGGTGCTCGCGCAGGACCCGCTCGTAGCCGTACGCGGCCGCGTTGACGAGGTCGACCAGGCGCCGGGGCGCGCGGAAGGCGTCGGTCGGGTCGGAGAGCCACTCGTCGAAGCCGATGACCAGCTGCTCGATCGTCTTCTCCTGCCCGCGCTGGAGCATGGCCAGGTCGGGGCGCTCGAGGATGAAGTAGGAGTTCACGAACTTCAGCACCTGGACCTCGTGCCAGGCCGACGACGTCATGCGCACGTACCCGGAGCGCACCGGCGGGTCGGCGTCGGGCGTCACCGAGGAGACGAGGTGGTCGATCCAGCGCGAGGTGAAGCCGGAGATGGCCCGGTCGCTCTGCATGGAGCCGTCGTAGGGGACCGCGAGCACCCCGTCCACGAACTCGTCCCCGACGGTCGCCACCGCCGCCGCGAACGTCGCCTCGTCGAACATCCACGCGTCGCGGCTGCGCAGCCGGCGGCGGAGCCGTTCGAGGCCCGCGCCCGGCGTACGGCCCATCTCGGTGAGCCGGCGCTCGTCCAGAGCGGTGATCGTCGCGGCGTCGGTCTCCCAGGACCGGAACTCGCTCGACACGGGCGAGAACTGCAGCACCCCGGAGCGGTGGAAGTCCTCGACGTCGTGCAGGGAGTACGCGATGTCGTCGGCCAGGTCCATGACCGAGCACTCCAGCGTCTGGCGCCCCGGTGGGAGGCCGGGGAAGGCGGCGAGCGCCTCGAGCATCTCGGGCAGGTCGACCACGTAGGTGGAGAACTTCGCCGCGCCGGTCCCGCCGCGGCCGTGGCCCGCGCCGCGCGGCGGGACGGGCCAGCCGGTCGGGTGCGGCGAGGGCCAGTGGCTGCGCGCCCAGGGGTACTTGAGGACGGCCGCGCGGACGGCGGCGGTGAGGTTCAGGCCCTCGTCGCCGGGGCCGTGCGCCTCCAGCTCGGTGAGGATCCGGAAGGTCTGGGCGTTGCCCTCGAAGCCGTCGGTCAACCCGAACCGTTCCCGCGCGAGCCGGTCGAGCGCCCGCTCGCCGAGGTGGCCGAACGGCGGGTGGCCGAGGTCGTGCGCGTTCGCGGCCGCCTGGACGACGACGTGGTCGAGCCCGCCGAGCTCGCGGAGCAGCTCGCGGTCCTCGCCGCGCAGCAGGCGCACGGCGATCGCCCGGGCGACCGCGGTGACCTTGATCGTGTGCGTGAGCCGGTTGTGCACGACGCCGTTGAGGGCCCCGGCCGTCACCACCTGGGTCACCTCGGCGAGCCGGGAGAACGACTGCGCGAAGCGGATGCGCTCGAGGTCGGTGCGGAACTCCGACTCCCCGGGCGCGTACGGCCGTTCCGCCTCCGGGCGGGCCCGGGCGAGCCGAGGGTCCATGGGAGAGACCGTATGCGGTGGCGCGGCCCGGCGTGGTCAGGGCTTCTGCGACTCCATCAGCGCCCGCCACGTGGCGTAGCTCAGCCTGCCGGTCGCGTCGAGGCCGTGCCTGGTCTGGAAGCGCTTCAGCTTCGACGCCGACGCCGACGACCAGGTCCCGGTCTGCCGGGCGCCCACCGCCTTCTGCACGGCCTTCACCCCGGCGAACCTGTCGCCGGCCTTGATGCTCCGCCCGGAGTAGGCGACGAGGGTCTTCAGCGTCGGGGAGGCGCCCTTCGGCGCGCTGACCCGGGCGGTGCGGGCGCACGGGGTGGGGTTCGGTCCGGCGTAGGCGTACGCCCAGCTCATGTCCGCGGGACGGCAGCGGCCGTAGTCGGTCGCGGCGACCTGGCCGGTCCAGTAGGACGTGGCCCCGGTCGCGCCGGCCCAGGACAGCGAGAGGTGCATGTGGTTGCGGTGGCAGGCGGCGTCGAGCGAGGTCTTCTGCTTGCTCTGCGCCAGGCAGCCGTTGTACTCGCGCCAGCCGTCCCCGGCCCGGTAGGCGCCCCAGATCCGGTTGTCCCAGATGACGTACATGACGCCGAGGCGGCGGGCGTTCGCGTACGGGCGGCCCTGCGCGTCCGGCGCGAGGAGCCAGTCGATCACGGCCTGCGCCTGCTGCGCCTGCTCGGCGTCGCGGACGCTGTTCATCCAGTCGACCGCACGGCCGTCGTGGTGCTCGCTGTCGGGGGTCGCGCCGCAGCCGCGCGCGCCGCCGAAGGACGTCCCGGGGTAGGTCCTCACCAGCAGCGCGCCGAGCTTCCTGGTGCCCGGGCGCGTGGTCGGGGAGCAGGAGTTCGCCGGCACGTACGCGGCGAGGTCCTCGATCCCCGCGGGCACGCTCAGCGCCGGCGGCGGGGGCGGCGCGGCGGAGGCGGGCTCCGGGGGTGCGCCGGCCAGCAGGCCCAGCGCGAGGGCCAGGGCGAGCAGCCCCGCCAGCAGCGCCGCGGTGGGGCCGCCGGTGGCGGTCCGGGCTGGGGTGGTCGTGGGGGAGGAGGCCACGGCGTCGCTCCATCGGCTCGAGGCCGCGGTGCGCGCGGCCAGGTCGGGTCCCCGGTGGGGCGAGCCTAGGCGAGGGCGCCGTCTGCGGCTGGCGATCGGCAGGATCACCTCCCGATCACCTCCGAAGGAGGGTGCGCGCCGCCGGGCACCGGCCCTCACTAGGCTTCCGCAGGGGCTGCCACCAGGGGCCCGGGCGAGGAGACGAGGGACATGAGCGATCCGGTCGATGCGACCACCACGGCGGCGTGGGGCCGGCTGCAGGAGCTGCGCGGCTCCTCCGAGCCCGACCTCCGCGCGGCCTTCGCGCAGGACCCGGAGCGCGCCGAGCGGTTCAGCCGCACGGTGGGCGACCTCCACGTGGACCTCTCCAAGAACCTCGTCGACGACGACGTCCTCGCCGCGCTCGTGGACCTGGCCGAGCAGACGGGGGTCCCGCAGCGCCGGGACCAGATGTTCGCCGGCGACCGCATCAACGTCACCGAGAACCGGTCGGTGCTGCACGTCGCGCTGCGGATGCCCCGCACGGAGTCGCTGGTCGTCGACGGCACCGACGTCGTCAAGGACGTGCACGCGGTCCTCGACAAGATCTACGCCTTCGCCGACAAGGTCCGCAGCGGTGCCTGGGTCGGCGTCACCGGCAAGCGCATCGAGACGGTCGTCAACATCGGCATCGGCGGCTCCGACCTCGGGCCGGTGATGGTCTACGAGGCTCTCAAGCCGTACGTCCAGCCCGGCCTGACCTGCCGCTTCGTGTCGAACATCGACCCGACCGACGTGTACGAGGCCACGGCCGACCTCGACCCGGAGACCACCCTCGTCATCGTGGCGAGCAAGACCTTCACCACGCTCGAGACGCTGACCAACGCGCGGCTGGCGCGCACCTGGCTGCTCGACGGGCTGCGCTCCTCGGGCGCGCTCGCCGGGGGCGACGACGCCGCCCGCGAGGCCGTGTCCAAGCACTTCGTCGCGGTGTCCACGGCGCTGGACAAGGTCGAGGCCTTCGGCATCGACCCCGAGAACGCCTTCGGCTTCTGGGACTGGGTCGGCGGTCGCTACTCGGTCGACTCCGCGATCGGCACCAGCGTGTGCGTCGCGATCGGGCCGGAGAACTTCGCGGCCTTCCTCGACGGCTTCCACGCCGTCGACGTGCACTTCCGCGACACCCCGCCGGCGAAGAACGTGCCGATGCTGATGGGCCTGCTGAACGTCTGGTACGACGGCTTCTTCGACGCGGCCAGCCACGCGGTGCTCCCGTACGCGCAGTACCTGCACCGCTTCGCGGCGTACCTGCAGCAGCTGACGATGGAGTCGAACGGCAAGAGCGTCCGCTGGGACGGCAGCCCGGTGACCACCGACACCGGTGAGGTCTTCTGGGGCGAGCCGGGCACCAACGGCCAGCACGCCTTCTACCAGCTCATCCACCAGGGCACCCGGGTCATCCCCTGCGACTTCATCGCGGTGGCCAACCCGGCGCGGCCGCTCCGCGACGGCGAGCACGACGTCCACGAGCTCTTCCTGGCCAACTTCTTCGCGCAGACGAAGGCCCTCGCCTTCGGCAAGACCGCCGAGGAGGTCCGGGCCGAGGGCACGGCCGAGGAGATCGTCCCGGCCCGGGTGTTCAGCGGCAACCGGCCGACGACCTCGATCATGGCGCCGGCCCTGACGCCGTCGGTGGTCGGGCAGCTGATCGCGCTCTACGAGCACGTCACCTTCACCCAGGGCGTCGTGTGGGGCATCGACAGCTTCGACCAGTGGGGCGTCGAGCTGGGCAAGCAGCTCGCGCTGCAGGTCACGCCCGCCGTCGGCGGCGACGAGGACGCGCTGGCCGAGCAGGACCCCTCGACGCAGTCGCTGATCCGCTACTACCGCGCGCACCGCTCCTCGTAGGACTGGGCGCACCGTGGCGATCGAGGAGCAGGACCGAGTGCACCTGCGCCACGCGGTCGCGCTGGCGCGGGAGGCGGTCGAGGCGGGCGACGAACCCTTCGGCTCGGTGCTCGTGGGCGGTGCCGGCGAGGTGCTGCAGACCGCGCGCAACGAGGCCGTGCACCGCAACGCCACGCACCACCCCGAGCTGACGCTGGCGCAGTGGGCCGGCGACCACCTCGACGTCGCGGCCCGGGCGGCGGCGACCGTCTACACCTCGGGCGAGCACTGCCCGATGTGCGCGGCGGCCCACGCCTGGGTCGGGCTCGGCCGCATCGTCTACGCCTCGTCGGGGCGGCAGACCGCCGCCTGGGTCGCCGAGCTCGGCGGCGGCACGTCACCGGTCGCGGTGCTCGCGGTCACCGACGTGGCGCCGGGCGTCCCGGTCGACGGCCCCGACGAGGAGCTGGCCGAGCAGGTCCACGGTCTGCACCGCCGGTTCCGGGGGGCCGCCGGTCAGGGCTGAGCCCGCCTCCTCGGGCGCCCCTGCTCGGCCTCGCACGGGCGCGTGCGGACGTGGCGCGCCGGGTCCTCCTCCGCTCGGGGTCCCCGGATCCTGGGTCCCCCTGGTTCGTCGGTCGCCGCCCGGTCAGCCCAGCGCGACGCTCCCGCGGACACCCACGACCGTGGGCCCGCCGACCCAGACGTCGTCCCCCTCGGGGTCGACGTGGACCCGTCCGCGCCGGCCCACCGCCGTGCCCTGGGCCGCGACGTAGCCGCCGGCGACGCGCCCCGTCCGCAGCAGCCACTGCCCGAGCGCGGCGTTGAGGCTGCCCGTGACCGGGTCCTCGACGGGCCCGGGCAGGAAGAAGGCGCGGACCTCGTACGCGACCTCGCCCCCGGCCGGGTGCGGGCCGGCCACGCCGATGTCGGGGAAGCGCGCCATCGCCCGCGCGTCAGGGGTGAGGGCGAGCACCGCCGCGGCGCTGTCGAGCAGGACCATCACCCAGCCGGGCCCGTTGTCGCCCCACTGCGCGTCGACCACGTGCGCGGGGTCGACGCCCAGGGCGGCGACGACCTCGGCCCGGTCGTCGGGGTCGACGGGCCCGCCGCGGAGCAGGGGCGGGGCGGCGAACGCCAGCCGGGCGCCGTCGCGCCGGACGCGGACCAGCCCGGCGCCGCACTGCTGCACCACCACGTCCGGGTCGGCCGGGGAGCCGCCGGCCTCGAGCCAGGCCCTGGCCGAGCCGAGCGTCGGGTGCCCGGCGAAGGGCAGCTCGCGGCCGGTGGTGAAGATCCGGACGCGGTAGTCGGCGCCCGGGTCGGTCGGCGGCAGCAGGAACGTCGTCTCCGAGAGGTTCGTCCAGGCCGCGAACCGCTGCAGCGCGGCGTCGTCGAGGCCCTCCGCGTCGTGCACCACCGCCACCGGGTTGCCGTACCCCAGCTCGTCGGTGAACACGTCCACCTGGGTGAATCTCCGCGTCACGGCTGGCTCCTGCCTGTTCGCTCGCCTTCGGGGTGTTCGCGCGACCTAGAGGCCGCGCGAACACCGCAAGATCGAGCGAACGCTACGGGCTGGCGCGGGAGGGCCGGCCCGGCGGGCTAGAGCCCGGGGCCCTGGGACCGCAGCCTGTCGACCTCCTCCATCGCGGTGCGCAGGTCGGCGAGCCAGCTCTCGGTGTGCTCGCCGACGAGCTTGACCGCCCAGGACAGGGCCTCGGAACGCGAGCGCGCGACCCCGGCGTCGACCAGGGTGTCGAGGACCCGGCGTTCGGGCTGCCGCAGGCGGGTCATCACCGGGACCGAGACGTTGGTGAAGAGCGTGGAGGTCCGGCCGAGCCGTGCGCCCCACGAGACCTTGCGCCCGTAGCGGGCCTGCGCCTCGTCGGCGATGGTCATGCGCGCGTCGCGGGTCTCCTCGCGGAAGCGGCTGAGGCGCCCCTGCGCCGCGGCGTCGTCGCCCGTCTCGTCGGCGAGCGTGCCCACGACGGTGATCTCCTCGCGGTCGACGACGACGTCGACCTCGCGGAACCACCCGTCGGGCAGCCGGCCGGCGAACCACGACGCCGCGTCGTCGGCCGGCGGGAGGTCCACGTTCTGCCAGCCCCCGGGTCGTGCGCCCCGGCCGCGGCGGCGGCCGCCCTCGTCCTCGCCCCGCCCGTCGCCCTCGTACCCGTTCATGCGTGCTCCTTTGCGTTACTTACATGACTTACACCTCTCTTTGGGCAAGGGAAGCCCCGGTCGAGCTGAACATTCCGGGTTTCAGTCCTGCAGGGCGCGGTCGAGAGAGGTCTCGCGACGACCGAGCACCGGGTCGCGGCGGCTCAGCAGGTCGAGGACGGTCTTGACCGTGGCGACCTGGTCGCGCAGCGCACCCCGGCGCCACGCCGCGGAACCGCGCACGCTGGAGTCCCCCACGCCGTCGGCGTCGAGGCCCAGAGCCCGGCCGGTGGCGACGGCGCGCGGCAGGTGGTAGCCCTGCGTGACCACCAGGACCCGGTCGACGCCGAAGATCCGCCGGGCCCGGGCGCACGAGTCGTACGTGTCGAAGCCCGCGTGGTCGGCGACCACCGTGTCGGCCGGCATCCCCGCCGCCAGGAGGTAGGAGCGCATCGCGTCGGGTTCGTTGTACTCGCGGGCCATGTTGTCGCCCGACACGAGGACCACCCGCACGAGCCCGGCGTCGTAGAGCCGCTTCGCCAGGTCGAGCCGCCCCGCGAGGAAGGGCGACGGCCGCCCGCTCGGGTAGACCTGCGCCCCGAGCACCAGGGCCACGGGGGCCGGCGGCACCACGGCGAGGTCGTCGTCGCCGTACGTGTGCCCGGCCGCGGTCGCCCGCACCCAGGCAACCGACCCGAGCACCGCCGCGCCGGCCAGCAGGCCCAGGCCGAGCACGGCGACCGCTCCGCGGTGGAGCAGGCGTGCCTGCGCGGTGGTCGTGGGCTCGGCCATCGGCCCAGGGTAGGGCGCTGCCGGTGCTCCCTCCGAGGAGCGCCGGCGTGGGGCGGGCGCCGAGGAGCACGCCCGCGGGACGGTGGAGCCGGGCGACCGGGACCCGACCGAGGAGGGGAGACTGGTCGGGTGCCCGAGGGAGACACGGTCTGGCTGGCCTGCCGCCAGCTGAACGCCGCGCTGGCCGGCCGCGTCCTCACCCGCTGCGAGCTGCGGGTGCCGCAGCTGGCCACGACCGACCTCACCGGGGTCGTGGTGGACGAGGTCGTCTCGCGCGGGAAGCACCAGCTCACCCGCTTCGCCAACGGCTGGACCCTGCACACCCACCTGCGGATGGACGGCGGCTGGCGGGTCTACCCGACCGGGCGCAAGTGGACCGGGGGTCCGGCCTGGCAGATCCGCGTGCTCATGGTCAACGCCGAGGCCGCCGCGATCGGGTACCGCCTGCCCGTCACCGAGATGGTGCGCACCGACGCCGAGGACACCGTCGTCGGCCACATCGGGCCCGACCTGCTGGGCGCCGACTGGGACGCCGACGAGGCCCTGCGCCGGCTGCGTGCCGACCCGCGGCGGACCGTCGGCGAGGCCCTGCTCGACCAGCGCAACCTCGCCGGGATCGGCACGCTCTACCGGGCGGAGATCCTCTTCCTCCAGGGCGTGCACCCGCGGACCCCGGTCGAGGCCGTCCCCTCCCTCGAGCGCGTCGTCGCCCGGGCCAAGATGCTGCTCGAGGCGAACAAGCTCACCCACGACCAGATCACGACCGGCCACCGCCGCCTCGGCGCGCACTGGGTCTTCGAGCGACCCGGCCAGGACTGCCGCCGGTGCGGCACCCGCATCGAGACCGAGGAGTTCGGACCGGCGGGGGTCGAGCGCCGCAGCTACTGGTGCCCGCACTGCCAGCCGCTGCGGGGGTGAGCGGTCCGCTTCGCCGGCGTCGCTGCCTCGACCACCGCCGTACCGGGCGGGCCGAGCCTGGTGGGCGTTGATGCGGAGCGCAGAGGAAGGTTCAGTGGCTGAGCTTGAGGCCCACCACGCCGCCGACGATCATGAGGAGGAACACGATCCTGGCGATCGACACGGGTTCCGCGCCGGTGACGACGGCGTAGACGACGGTCAGCACCGCGCCGATCCCGACCCAGACCGCGTACGCGGTCCCGACCGGCAGCTCGCGCATGGCGAAGGCGAGCCCGCTCATGCTGGCGACCAGCCCGACGACGAAGACGATGCTCGGCGCGAGGCGGTGGAACCCTTCCGACCTGCCGAGGGCGGTGGCCCACACGGCTTCGAGCACGCCGGACAGCACGAGCACGACCCAGGAGAGGGTGGACGGGGACATGACTGGCCTCCACGGGCCGTCTTGTCGTCTGCCGGGTACAGCACCCCTCGTCCGGGAGGCCGCGGTGACCGGGCCCCGGCCCCAGGCTCGCACGCGGCCCGCGGGCGGGCAAGTCGGGCGCGTCAGCCCCCGAACACCCCTGCCCGCCGCGCCACGACTACCGCGGCCGCCGCGCTCCAGGCCTGCGGCCGGCAGGCGGCGGGGTAGGGGACCGGGGCGCCCTCACCGCTCCACAGCTCGGGCAGGCGCTGGTCGAAGGCCACCGACGCCGCGAGCAGACCCTGCACGAGAGGTTCGGCGGCCTCCCCGAGCCCGGCACGGACGAGCCCGTCGACCACGATCGCGGTGTCGTGCGGCCAGACCGAGCCGCAGTGGTAGCTGAGGGGCGCGTACGGGACGGCCGTCGTGGCCATGGTCCGCAGCCCGAGCCCGGAGTCGAGGGCGGGTCCGGTGACGTGCCGGGCGACGCGCCACTCCTCCTCGAGGTTCAGCAGGCCGGTGCCGACCAGGTGGCCGATGTTGCTCGTCAGCGCGTCGACGCGGCGGCCTCGCCCGTCCAGGGCGAGGGCCGGGTAGGACCCGGCCTCGTCGCCCGACGGGTCGCACCAGAACGCCGCACGGAACCGCTCCGCCAGCTCGGCGGCCCAGACCCGCAGCGCCTCCGCGCCGGGCCGGTCGAACGCCTCGAGCAGCGCCGCGCCACAGACCGCGGCCTCGTACGCGTAGCCCTGCACCTCGCACAGGGCGATGGCGCCCTCGGCGAAGGTCCCGTCGGCGGAGCGGACCGCGTCGCCGCTGTCCTTCCAGCCCTGGTTGGCCAGGCCCTGGCTGCCGGCGCTGACGTAGCGCAGGAACCCGTCGGCGCCGGGGGCGTCCGGCTGCGCGGTCAGCCAGCCGAGCGCCGCCTCGAGCGACGGCAGCAGGGCGGCCACGTCGGCCTCGTCGAGACCGGCCCGCCAGGCGTCGTGGAGGAGGCAGACCCACAGCGGGGTGGCGTCGACGGTGCCGTAGTAGAGCGGCGGGAGGGTCATCCCGCCGAGCTGCAGGTCCTCGCGGCGCAGCTCGTGGGGGATCTTGCCGGGCTGCTCCCCGGTGCGCGGGTCGTCCTCGCGGCCCTGCAGCCGGGCGAGGGTGCGCAGCGTGCCGCGCGCGACGTCGAGGCCGAGCGGCAGGGTCAGGCGCGCGGCCCAGAGGCTGTCGCGGCCGAAGAGGGTGAAGTACCAGGGGGCCCCGGCGGCGTAGAAGACGTCGCCCGGGGTGGCGGGCAGGGCGAGCCGCAGGCTGGCCAGGTCGGCGACCGAGCGGGCCAGCCACGGCGCGAGCCGCGGGTCGAGGTCCGCACCGGTGAGCGCGACCTCCGCGTACGCCTCCGGCGGTGCGGCGACGACGAAGGGTTCCGGCTCCCGGGCGTCGACCGACCAGCCCACCGCGACCGCGCCGCGGACCGCCAGGTCGACCTCCCAGCGCAGGACCACGCGTGCGGCGTCGGTGACGACCTCCGCCCCCGGGGCCGTGACGACGACCTCGATGCCGTCGGCGTCCCACGTCACCGTGCCGTCCGCCGTCCGCCGGACCGCGGCCGGCACGACGGGCCGGCTCTCGCGGACGGCGCCGACCGGCGTCGCGGAGGCCAGCAGGACGACCTCGATCGCGACGCGGACGGCCACGTCGAGCGTCGAGGAGACCGCGAGGTCCTCGGCCAGCCGTCCGGGCGCGACGGTGCGCGTCCGGTCGAGCCGGACCCGTGGGTCGGCGGTGTCGGCGTGCTCGGCGTCGAGGTGGCGCAGCAGGGCGGTGAAGACCTCCCGGCCGTCGGGCAGCGCGCGGCGGGCGACCGGGACGCCCGGGTCGGCGTCGACGGTGGCCTCGATGCCGCTCAGCAGCACGACGTCGGCGTGCACCAGGCCGGCGACGTCGGCGGCGCCGTCGGCGCGCGGGACCACCTGCCCCGCGGGCGGGGACCACACCTGGGTCGGCGCGGCCACCTGGCCGACGAGGTCGTGCAGGAAGGGCTGGAGCGGCTGCGGCACGGGGTCCATGCTGCCCGCGCACCGGCGCCGGGGGAAACGTGGTCGGGGTCGTGCGCAGGGGATGGAAGAATTGCTCTTTGTGCCCTCCCTCCCCTCGCAGCTGAGCGCCCGCGTCCGGGCCGCCGCCGGTGTCGACCCGGAGCTGAGGGCGGCGACGCGACCGGAGTTCGGCCACTTCCAGTCCAACGTCGCGCTGCGCCTGGCCAAGACCGAGGGCAAGCCGCCGCGGCAGGTCGCCGCCGAGGTCCTCGAGCGCCTCGAGGTCGACGACCTCTGCGAGCCCGTCGAGATCGCCGGGCCCGGCTTCCTGAACTTCCGGCTGCGCTCGGAGGTGCTGGCGGGCTACGTCGGCGCTCAGCTCGCCGACCCGCGGCTCGGCGTCGAGCAGACCGCGCAGCAGCAGCTGGTCGTGATCGACTACCCGTCGCCCAACGTGGCGAAGCAGATGCACGTGGGCCACCTGCGGACCTCGATCATCGGCGACTGCTTCAACCGCGTGCTGACCGCCGTCGGCCACGAGGTGCTGCCGCAGAACCACCTCGGCGACTGGGGCACGCAGTTCGGCCAGCTCGTCGAGCAGATCCTCGTCGAGCGCGTCGACGCCGCGACGCTGACGCTGGACGAGGTCGAGGAGCTCTACAAGCGGGCCGCGGGGCACTTCAAGACCGACCCCGACTTCGCCGACCGCTCCCGGCTGCGGGTCGTCGCGCTCCAGTCGGGCGACGAGGAGACGCTGCGGATCTGGCGCCAGCTGGTCGAGGTCTCGCTCGCCGGGCACGACGTGATGTACGGCCGGCTCGGGCTGCGCATCGACGACACGCACCTCGCCGGCGAGTCGATCTACAACGCCGACCTGGCCTCGGTCGCCGCCGAGCTCAAGGCCAGCGGCGTCGCGGTCATGGACCAGGGCGCGCTGTGCGTCTTCGTCCCCGGCTTCAACGCCCCCATGATCATCCGCAAGCGCGACGGCGGGTTCGGCTACGACGCCACCGACCTCGCCGCCCTGCGCCACCGGGTGCGCGACCTGCACGCCGACCGGCTGGTCTACGTGGTCGACGTGCGGCAGGGCGACCACTTCGCCCAGGTCTTCGCGGTCAGCCGGATGGCCGGCTGGCTGCCCGAGGGCGTCGAGGCGCAGCACGTGGGCTACGGCATGGTGCTCGGGTCCGACGGCAAGCCGTACAAGACCCGCGACGGCAAGGCCATGCACCTCTCGACGCTGCTCGACATGGCCGAGGAGGTCGCCGCGCCGCCCATCGCGCTCGCCGCGATCAAGTACGCCGACCTGTCGAACGGGCTCAACAAGGACTACGTCTTCGACGTCGACCGGATGGTGCAGACCACCGGCAACACCGGGCCCTACCTGCAGTACGCCCACGCCCGGATGAGCCAGGTGCTCGCCCGCGCGGCCGCCGAGGGGGTGCTGCCCGCGCAGGCCGAGGTCAGCGTCCTCGACGCCCCCGAGGAGCAGGCGCTCGCGCTCGCGCTGTCCGGCTACGGCGAGGTCGTCGCCGACGTGGCCGCGACCCTGCAGCCGCACCGCCTCTGCACCTACCTCTACGACCTCGCGGGCACGCTGTCGGTGTTCTACGAGCGCTGCCCGGTGCTGCGCTCGGAGGGCGCCGTGCGCGACTCCCGTCTCACGCTGTGCCGTGCGGCGAAGAGCGTCCTCGCCGCCGGGCTCGACCTGCTCGGCATCGAGGCCCTCGACCGGATGTAGGGCGGGCGCGTGCTGATCCTCCTGCCGCCGTCCGAGGGCAAGGCGCCCCCGGCCCGGCGCGGGCGTCTGGTCGAGGTGGCCGCGCTGCCGCACCCGGTGCTCGCCCCGCTGCGCGAGGAGCTGCTCGACGCCCTCGCCGCCGCCAGCGCGCAGCCGGGCGCCGCCGAACGGCTCGGGCTCAGCCCCGGCCTCGCCGCCGAGGTCGCCCGGAACGTCACGCTCCGCACCACCCCCGGCCGGCGCGCGATCGAGGTCTACACCGGCGTCCTGTACGCCGCCCTCGACCACGCCTCGCTGGGCACCGGGGCGCTGCGCCGGGCCAACCGGAGCGTCCGCGTGCAGAGCGCGCTCTGGGGACCGGTCGCGCCGACCGACCTGATCACGCCCTACCGGCTGCCGATGACGGCCGGTCTGCCCGGCGTCGGGCCCGTCGCCTCCCGCTGGCGGGCGGTCCTCGACCCCGTCATGACGGGGCTCGCCGGCGACGGCGTCGTGGTCGACGGGCGCTCGTCCTCCTACGCCTCCGTCTGGCGCCCGAGCGGCCCGGCCGCCGGGGCGTACGTCGCGGTGCGCGTCTTCACCGAGGTCGCCGGGCGCCGTACGGTCGTCTCGCACGCCGCCAAGCACACCCGCGGGCTGGTGGCGCGCTGGCTCTGCGAGGCCGACCGGCTCCCGCGGACGCCGAGGCACGTGGCCGCCGTCGTCGCCGAGCACCGGCCCTGCGCCCTCGTGCCGGACGGGCGCGGCGGCTGGTTCCTCGACGTCGAGGACCGCGGGCGCAGCAGCGGCTGAGGTCCTGCGCCGGGCGGTGGGGCAGCATCGGGCGCATGAGCCCAGCGAGCGTGCCCTTCCCGGATGCCACCCAGCCGGCGGCGTCGCGGACCGAGGTGTTCCTGCGCTACCTCGCCTACTTCCGTGACGGCGTCGGCCGCCGCGTCGAGGCGATGAGCGAGGAGGAGGTGCGCCGCAACCGCGTCCCCTCGGGCTGGACCCCGCTCGAGCTGGTCCGGCACCTGACGTTCATGGAGCGGCGCTGGTTCGTCTGGGGGTTCGAGGGCCAGGCCGTCGAGGACCCCGACGGCGACGAGGTGGACGGGCGCTGGTCCGTCCCCGACGACCTGACGAGCGCCGAGGTCCTCGCCGCCTGGCGCCGTCAGGCCGAGACCACCGACGCGGTGCTGCAGCGCCACGACCTCGACGAGGTGGGCCGGCCGAGCCCGCGCTGGGCGGGCGCGGCACCGGCGACGCTCGAGCGCGTCGTGCTGCACGTGGTGCAGGAGTACGCCCGCCACCTCGGGCACCTCGACATCGTCGCCGAGCTCGGCGGCGGGGTCACGGGGGAGGTCTGACCGCACCACCTACCGCCCGCACCACGCCCGTACGCCCGCTCCCCCGGCCTGAGAAAGTCTGCGCCCGCCGGTGCGGGGTGGCTGGTGGGTGCTCGCCGACCCGGCTACTCGACCCGCTGGTCGCTCGTCGGGTGGCGGACGAGTCCGGGCTGGGTGTCCCGGTTGGCCGCGAGCCAGGCGGCGCCGACGATGCCGGCGGTGTTGCGCAGCTTGGCGGGCACCATCTCGGCGTTGATCGTGATCAGCGGCAGGAACTTGTCGGAGTCCTTGCTCACCCCGCCGCCGACGACGATCAGGTCGGGCGAGAGCAGGGCCTCGACGACCTCGTAGTAGCGCTGGAGGCGCTTGGCCCACTTCTCGTAGGACAGACCCTCCTTGTCCTTGACGCTGGAGGCCGCGCGCTTCTCCGCGTCGTGCCCGTCGATCTCCAGGTGCCCGAGCTCGGAGTTCGGCACGAGGACGCCGCGGTAGAGGATCGCCGAGCCGATCCCGGTGCCGAGGGTGGTGAGCAGCACCAGCCCGGGGTGGTCGGCGGCGGCGCCGTACTTCACCTCGGCGACCCCGGCCGCGTCGGCGTCGTTGACCAGCACGATGTCGCGGCCGAGCCGGTTCTCGAAGACCTTGTCCGCCTCGCAGTCGATCCACGACTTGTCGATGTTCGCGGCCGAGCGGGTGATGCCGTGCGTCACCACGGCGGGGATGGTCACCCCGATCGGCCCGTCGGGCGCGATCTGGGAGGAGAAGTGGTCGACGATCTGCGCGACGACGTCGGCGACGTTCTCGGGCGTGGAGTGCGCGGGGGTGTCGATCCGCAGCCGCTTGGCCGCGAACTCGCCGGTCGTCAGGTCGACGGGCGCGCCCTTGATGCCGCTGCCGCCGATGTCGATGCCCAGGACCGGGGAGGTGCTCGCCGTCGTGACCGGCCGCTGCTCGCTCATGCTCGCACCCTAGCGAGAACCCTCATGACCGCCGCGAGGGACCTCGGGGCGCGTGGTCGTCCCCGAGCCGCCGGTCGGCCGCCGCCTCCCCGGCCGCGCCCAACTGACCCTCGTCACCGAGCAGCCGCGCGCGACCGCGTCTCCGGGACCTGCCGGAGGTCGCGGCGCCGGCGTCCCCGGCCTCAGGCCGCGTCGACCGTCCCGCGGGCGGAGGGGGAGTAGTCGAGCAGCTGCGCGACGAGGAGCAGCCGGTTCAGGTCCTCGCTGCTGATCTGGCGTCCGTACGGCCCCCGCGCCCGGGCGACCGCGCCGCCGATGCGGACCAGCGCGCGCCGGTAGCCCTCGACCCGGTCGTCGGGGCCGAGGACGCCGACGACGTCGCGCAGGCCCGAGACGACGGAACGCTCGTCGAGCTCGAGGTCCAGCAGCAGCCCGGTCCGGTCGGTGACCAGCGTGGTGAGCAGGGCGCGGGCGGCCTGCGGGGCCCGCAGCCCCTCGCTCACCACCGCGTCCCAGAAGACCGCGAGGTCGGGCTCGGCGAAGCGGGTGTGGGTCCCGACCAGGGCGCTCAGCACCCACAGGGGTGCCAGCTGCAGCGTGCGCACGTCGTCGGACCGCACCGACCGCCCCCTCTCGCTCGCTCTCGCTCTCGCTCTCGCGTCCAGTGTGCGCCGGGACGGCGCGGGCGTCGTCAGGCCCGGTCGAGCTGGCGCAGGCACCAGGCGTACGTGCGGGGCTCGACCTCGGCGGTGTCGGAGAAGTAGAAGCCGAAGTAGCGCCGGTAGACCCCGATCCAGCGGGCCACCCCGGGGCCGTGGCGCTGCACGGCCTGACCCAGCAGCCACTCGCTGTCGGCGACCGCGCCGTCGTACGTCTCGAGCTCGAGGAAGGCGACGGCTCCGGTCAGGTCCATCAGCGGGTCGGCCTGCAGCGTGTGCGGGCTGAAGTCCCCGACCCCGGTGACGCGCGGGGCCCCGTCCTGCGACGCCGCGGCCGAGACGTAGACGTTCGGCGCGCAGAAGTCGCCGTGCACCAGCGTGGGCACGACGGCGCGCTGCGCGAGGTCGCGCAGCATCCGGTCCCAGACCGCCGCCACGTCGGGGACGTCGCGGGACAGGTGCTCGTGGCTGCGGGCCACCGGGCCGGCGAGCATCGCCTGCAGGAGCTCGACCAGCGAGGGGTAGGTCTGCGGCGCCCCGTCCCCGACCAGCCGGGCGAAGCCGGGGACCGGGAGCGGCAGCCGGGCCACCGCCTCGGCGGCGTCGAGGAGGCTCGCCAACGCCTGCCGGCGCCGGGCGGTTCCGGCCGTGGGCAGCCACGCCGCCAGCGAGCCGCCGGAGAAGCGCCGGTCGACCGTCCACGTCCGGCCGTGCGCGGCGCCGGCGTCGAGCACCAGCGGGAGCTGCAGCGCCCGGTCGCCCGGGCCCCGCGCCTGCTCCCAGAACCCGTACAGCTGCCGGAGCTGGCTCACGACCGGGGAGGTGACGAGGACGCTGCCGTCCGGGTCCTCGGCAGGCGCGACGCCGCGGTAGAGGCGGAGCACCCGCTCGTCGTCGAGCGCGAAGACCTGGGTCTCCCCGCCTTCGCCCAGCAGCCGCGCACGATCCGTGCCGAGCTCGGCCAGCACGGCGTCGGCGGACGCGCGCTCCTCGGCGGACTCGGGGCGGACCTCGCTCGCCGGGTCGACCGCGACGGCGCCCGCCGCCCGGGCGGCCCGGGCACGGTCGAGCTGGGTGAGCGCCAGCTCGCGGGCCGTCGCCTCGTCCAGCTGGCGCGCGACCGCGTGCACCGGACCCCTGGGGGTGTCGACGTGCACGTCGGCCAGCCGCAGCCGGCGCTGCAGCGGGCCCTGCTCGATGCGGACCGACTGGGTCTTGGCGTGCGGGACGATGTGGCGCTCGTGCACGAGCCAGCCGTGCTCGGTGACGACGGCGCGCTCGTCCCAGCCGTAGCGCAGCGTCCACCAGTCGAACCACCGCAACCACCGCGCCCGGCGGGGCACGCCCTGCATCGCGATCTCCTCGACGCGGAAGCCGGGCAGCACCCGGCTGAGCGCGACGCGGACCTGGGCCGGGCTCGCGACGGGCAGCAGCACGCTGGTCGCCTCGCCGGCGTTGTTCTCGCTGTCCCGGTTGCCGTAGCCGACGATGTCGACGTCGACGCGCCACCAGCCGAAGGGCTTCCACAGCACCGGCTGGCAGAGCCGTACGCCCTGGATCCGGTCGACCGGGACGGACTGGCTGGTCAGGTTGGTCAGCCCCCGGGTGACCCGGAGGCCGCGCGAGGACTCGGCGAGCGTGAAGTGGAACATGGCGACCACCCGCCGGCTGACGAGCGAGAAGACCCCGAAGACCAGCGGCACGATGCCGCCCAGGGCCACCACGCCGATGCCGGTGACGCCGGCGAGCACGGCGAAGAACACCGTGGCCAGGACGGGGACCAGGAACTCCGTCGAGGTGAGGAAGCTGGCGACGAGGGCCTGCGGTGTCACGGTCACGAGCGTGGTGTCGGCCACGCCGGCGTCGAAGAGCACGTCGGGGGCCAGCGCGTCGTCGGAGTCGGAGAGCCGGGCCGTCGAACCATGGGCGCGAGCGAGCAGGTAGTCGCGCAGCCGCGCCGCCTTGGTCCGCGAGAGGTAGCGCAGCCGCAGGCCGCTGTCCCCGGCGCCCGCCTCGATGCGCAGCTCGCCGAGGCCGAGGAGCCGAGCCGCGAACGGCTGGATGATGTCGACCGACTGGATGCGCTCGAAGGCGACCTTGCGGGAGGTCTTGAACAGCACGCCGGTCTCGATCCGCAGCTCCTCGTCGTCGATGACGAAGCGGGTGAAGCGCCACGAGACGAAGCCCGCGGCCGCGGCCAGCAGGCAGACGGCGAGGACGCCGAGCAGGATCCAGCCGAGACCGAGCGAGCGCAGCCCCTCGCGCTCGTCGGGGGTGTCGATCAGCCGCGGCCCGAAGCCGACGACCACCGCCACCAGCACCAGCCAGCCGCGCACGAAGGGGGTCAGCGGGTGCGGCCGCTCGGTCTGCTTGACCACGGGCGCGTCGGGCACGACGGGGGCGGCCCCGGCGGCGGCAGCGCCCTCGGGCGCCGCGGGCTCGGGCACCCCGGTCTCGCGGGTCTCGGTCGCGGGGACCGGCGGCTGGCTCACAGCCCGGAGGCCTGGGCCTCGCCCAGCTCGGTCAGGCGGTCGCGCAGCCGCGCGGCCTCGTCGGGCTCGAGCCCGGGGATGGTCGCGTCGGTCTCGGCGCTGGCCGTCTTGAGCGTGACGGTCGCCAGCCCGAACGAGCGCTCCAGCGGTCCGGAGGCCACCTCGACGAGCTGCATGCGGCCGTACGGGACGGCGACCAGGCTGCGGAAGAGGACCCCGCTGGTGATGTAGAGGTCGTCCTCGCGCTCGACGTAGCCCCAGGCGCGGTAGGTGCGCCCGACCAGCACCCAGCGCACGGCGACGATGACCACCGCGATCCCCCAGAGGACCGCGGCCACCGACCACAGGTCGAGGGCCAGCCCGAGGACCAGCGCCGGGACCGAGAACACGAGCGGGGCGACGAGCAGCGTGGTGACCCGACGCAGCGAGACCCAGCGCGGCGAGAGCCGCCGCCAGGCGTAGGCCGGAGGGGCGAACAAGTCGTCCATGGTCTGTCCAGCGTACGCAGGACGGGCTCAGCCCCGGTCGTGCTCGCGGTGGGGTCGTCGGTCGAGCGTCGCGACGGGTCGTGCGGCCCCCCTGCCCCACCGCCGCGGGCGCGGGCCCTTCACGGCGACGCTGCCGAGCAGCACGATGCCCTTGACCACGAGGGTGGGCGCGCCCTCGACCGGCTCGCCGAGGTACTTGACGTCCGTGCCGCCGAGGACGTTCACGGTCTCGCTGCGGACGTCGATCCCGGCGGGCACCCTGATGTCGACGCCGCCGAAGCAGGCCTGCACGTTCAGCTCGACGACCGGCGCGTCGAAGTCGGCCTCGCGCAGGTCGAGGTCCACGCGGCCGAAGATCGCCGTCACCTGGCTCCTGGCCCGGATGCGCCACCGGCCCTTGCGCTCGACGCTGCCGAAGACGGCGATCATCCGGTCGAGCTCGCCGTGGCTGCCGTCGCCGACGACGAAGGTCGACGGGGTCGCGACCACCGTGGGTGCCGGCGTCGCGTCGAGCGGGACGAGGTCGTCGGTCAGCGCGACGAGGTCGTCGAAGGTCCGCGCCGCCAGCACCCGCTCCAGGCGCTCGTCGTGCTCCTCGTGGGTGAGCCGTCCCTCGCCGTACGCGGCCCCGAGCAGCGTCGCCACCTGGTCGCGGTCGGCGTCGGAGGCCCGGAGCGACCCCCCCGCCGCCGCGACCCCGGCGGCGGCGCCCCCGTCGACGGAGGACGCGGGGGAGCCGTCGCGGTCCGGCGTACGGCCCGGCTCGCGCGGCGGGTCGGTCGACGGGGTCCAGGTGCTCACGGGCTCACGCTAGGGCGGGGACAGCGGCGTCGGCGAGGGGCGCGAGCCGGCCTCAGGGTGACGTCGGGGACCACCCCGGACCGCAGCGGGCGGGACCCCGGCCAGGTTCCGGTAGACTCTCGCGCTGCCGCTCCAGACGGGCTCCGTACGGGTCCCGCTCGACCGAGCCGGCCTGCGGACGTAGTTCAATGGCAGAACATCAGCTTCCCAAGCTGAACATGCGGGTTCGATTCCCGTCGTCCGCTCCACCACCTCCAGCCCGAGCGCGGGGCCGGTAGGGTCCGGTGCCCGACGCGCCCGCCCCGGTCGCCGTCTCGATGTTCAGGGAGCCCGACCATGTGGGTGTTCTTCACGTCCCGGCTGCGCCAGTGGCTGATCCTCGCCGTCGCCGTCCCCCTCGCCACCGTCGTGGTCCGGACGGTCCGCCGCCGCATCGAGCAGCGGACGGGCGAGACGCGCCTGACCCGCGGCCTCGGCCAGGTGGAGAACCTCGGTCGCCGGGCGCGGCGCAAGCAGCGCAAGCAGCGCTGACGCGGACCGCCCGGACCGCCGTCAGAGCCGGGCGAGCGTGATGCGCTCGGGGCCCACGCCCGCGACGCGGTCGCCGAGGCCGACGGCGTACAGGCCGTCGACGCGCACCTCCGCACCGCTCGCCCCGGTCTTCAGGTCGACCAGCCGGAGCCGTCCCGTGCCGAGGAGGACCTGGTCGCCCACGACGACCGGGACGTCGCTGAGCCCGATCTCGGGGTTGCGCCAGACCACCCGGTCCTTGTCCGGGTCCAGCAGCATCGCGCCCGCCCTGCCGAGAAGGAAGGTGAGGCCGCCGGTGGACCCGGTCGACGGCATCGTCGTCTCGCCGAAGGCCGAGCCCCGCCCCGGTGGGGTCCAGGGTCGCCCGACCGCGCCCGTCTTCACGTCCACCGTCACCGCAGCCCCGTCGTCGTCGAGGAACACCGGACGGTTCCGGTCGACGCCGACGCCGTCGTCGTTGGGGAAGGCCAGGCGTGGACCCCGTACGCGGACCGTCGCGCGGCCCTCGTAGGTGTAGCCCGTCACGCCGTCGACCTCGTTGCACCAGAGCCGCCGGCCGTCGTCGACGAGCCGTGAGCAGTGCGGCATCATCACCAGCCGCCCCGAGCCCGCGTCGACGACGGCGGTGCGCTGCCCGGCCCACACCGCGACGAGCCCGTCGCCGACGTCGCGGAGCCGGGGCCGGTCCAGCGCGAGGCCCTCGCGGTCCGGCTCCTGACGGTTGACGACCCGGTTCGTGGAGAACATCTCGGCCTGCCCGGGCTGGTCGGCCAGGTCGAGCGTCCACCGCTCCCGGAGGTCGGCGGTGAAGCCGCGGACGACGGCGTGCGGGGCGGGCTGGCGCTGCTCGAGCAGGACGAGCTCCCGGCCCGTCCAGTGCACGGCGGTCAGCCAGGCGTCGACGTCGGTGGTGGCGAGATCGGCGCCGGTCGACGGGTCCACCCGGTGCAGGCGCCAGCGGGTGCCGAGGCCGGTCGCCGGGTCCCGCGCCAGCGCCGACGCGCACAGCAGGCCCGACGTCGGCGCCTCCGTGGTGCACAGCGCCCCGTCCAGCTCGCGCGTCCAGCGGACGGCGCCGGTCGCCGGGTCGATGGCGTGCACGGCGGTGTCGCCCGCGGCCTTCGTGCCGGACACGGCCACCCAGGTCCCGCGGACGTCCGCGACGAAGCCCGACGCGAAGTCCCCGTCCAGCGAGCCGAGGAAGCGCGCGCCCTCCAGGTCCGGACGCGCCTGCGTCGCGTCCAGGGTCCAGACCGACGCGACGGTGCCCGGCAGCGGGGTGCGCGCCGTCGAGCGGGTCGAGGGCCGCCCGTCCGTCGCCGCGCCCACGGCGTGCACCACGCCCGCCAGCAGGGCGAACAGCCCGGCCGCGACCCCGAGCCGGACGAACGCCCGCGAGGCCGACCTGCGCGCCGGCCGCCACGATGAGCCCGAACCGGACTCGGAACCGGACTCGGAACCGGAACCGGGACCGGGACCCGACACCGGGACCGGGACCCGAACCGGGACCGGGGGCCGACGGGGCCGGGCCGGGGGTCGTCGCGCCCGGGGGCAGCCACCGGTCGGGACGCCGCGCGGGGGCGTCGCCGTACGGCTCGTCCTCGGCCATCGGGTCCTCGTCGGGTTGGCGCGGCGCTCGGTGCGCGACCGCGGGCTGTGCGCCATCGTGCCCGAGGCAGGGGCCGGCGTGCGCCGCTCTCGGGCGCTCAGCCTCGGCGGCGTGGTGCGCCCGGCCGGAACCGCCGCAGCCCGGCCGCGAGCGCGGGGACCACGCCTCCGCGACCGGGACGGGCGAGCACGCTGCGCAGCCGGGCCCACCGCGGCGGTGCGTCGTCGGTCCCGCCGAGCAGGTCGACGGCGAGCCGGCGCACCCGTGCGGCCAGGTCGTCGGCCTCGACGTCCCACTCCTCGTAGGTCCGTCCGGACACCCGGGCCACGTCCAGGTGGCGGCCGAGGACGACCACGTGGTCGGCGACGGTGAGCGCGTGCGCGCTGAGCCGCTCCCCGCTCGCCGGGTTCAGACCCATCTGCACGAGGATGTCGTCGCCGCGGCCGCCGGGCTCCGGGCGCTGCGCCGCGGCCGTACGGATCTCCACCCGCTCCCCGACCAGGCGGCGCAGCATGCTCGCCGCGATGTCGGGCGAGCTCGCGTCGTCGCCGACGAAGAGCACCCGCGGACGCACCTGCACGCCGCCACTGTGCCGCCCGGCGGCCGGCTCCGCCAGGTCGGCGCGCCCCGGCGGCTCAGCCGCGCGGGCGGATCTCGGCCATCTCGTTCCAGCCGGTCGCGGAGATCGTCTCGCTGATGATCTTGGGCGTCGCGCTGACGTAGTCGGGCAGCATGTCGACGGCCTTCTTGAAGTGCTCGGTCTTGACGTGCTCGCCGCCCGCGTCGGCGTCGCGGAAACCCTCGACGAGGACCCACTCGTTCGGGTCGTCGACGCTGCGCGACCAGTCGAAGAACACGTTGCCGGGCTCCCCGCGCGTGCCCTCGGTGAAGTCGTCCACGATCGAGCGCCAGTCGTCGGCGTACTCCGGGCGGACGGGCCACTTGACGACGATGAAGATCACGGTTGCTCCTTCGGTGAGGTGTCGGACGCCACACTCTGCCGGGTGCCGGCGGGCGTGGCACCGTCGGGGTCGTCGCGTTCGGTCGTGCGCGACCTGACGGCGGGTGCCGCCCCGGGGTTCGTACGCTGTCGGGGTCGACGAGGACGGCCCGACGGGTGCGGGCGGAGCGGAGGTGGCGTGGTGGCGGGAGCCAGGCAGCTGCTGGACGCGGTGCGTCACGGCGGGCCGCCGCGCGGGCTGGTCGCCGACCTCGCCGCCGTCGTCGGCCGCGACCACGTCCGCTGGAGCCCGGGCGACGTGGCGCCGTTCGGTCACGACGCCACGCCCCTGTTCTCCGGACGCCCCGACGTCGTGGTCTTCCCCGGCAGCACCGCCGAGGTCGCCGCGGTGCTCCGGGTCGCGTCGGCCGCCGGTGTCCCGGTCGTGCCGCGCGGCGCCGGGTCGAACCTCTCCGCCGGCACCGTCCCGCTCCGGGGCGGGGTGGTCCTGGTGCTGACGCGGCTCGACCAGGTGCTCGAGGTGAGCCGCGACGAGCTGCTCGTGGTGGCCCAGGCCGGGGCGAGCACGGCCGAGGTCGCCGCCGCGGCGGGGGAGCAGGGACTGCTCTTCGCGCCCGACCCGGGCAGCCGGACGGTCTCCACCGTCGGCGGCAACGTCGCCACGTGCGCCGGCGGGCTGCGCGGCCTCAAGTACGGCGTGACGCGCAACTACGTGCTCGGGCTCGAGGTGGTGCTGCCGACCGGCGAGGTCATCCGCACGGGCGGGCGGTTGTGGAAGGACGTCGCCGGCTACGACCTCACCCGGCTGCTGACGGGCTCGGAGGGCACGCTCGGGGTGATCACCGAGGTGACGCTGGCGCTGCTGCCGATGCCGGCCACGGCGAGCACCGGGGTGGCGTACTTCGACGACCTCGCCGCGGCGAGCCGGGCGGTGACGGCGGTCCTGCGCGCAGGCGTGGTGCCCGCGACGCTGGAGTTCCTCGACGCCACCTGCATCGCCGCGGTCGAGGACTTCGCGCACCTCGGCCTGCGGACCGACGCGGGCGCGCTGCTGCTGTTCGGTGACGACGGCGAGGCCGACGTGGTCGCGCGGAACCTCGCCCGGATGGGCACGCTCTGCACCGAGCAGGGCGCGCTCGACGTGACGCTGGCCCGCGAGGTCGCCGAGTCCGAGGCGCTGCTCAGCGCCCGGCGCTGCACGCTGCCGGCCCTGTCGCGGGTCGACTCGCTGCTCGTCCTCGAGGACGTGACCGTGCCGCGGCCGCGGCTGCCGGAGATGGTCGAGCGGATCGGCGACGTCGCCCGCCGGCACGAGCTGACCATCGGGACGTTCGGCCACGCCGGCGACGGGAACCTGCACCCGACGGCGGTGCTCGACGTGCACGACGAGGCGGCGGTCGGGCGGACGCACGCGGCGTTCGCGGAGATCTTCGCCGCCGCCATCGCGCTCGGCGGCACCATCACCGGCGAGCACGGCGTCGGCGCGGCCAAGCTGCCCTACCTGCGTGACCGCCTCGGCGACGACCAGCTCGCGCTGCTGCGGCGCATCAAGACCGCCTTCGACCCGGCCGGGATCCTCAACCCGGGCAAGCTCGGCTCGTGAGTCCTGCGACCTCCGAGCCCGGCTCCACGGCTCCCGCGCCCGTCGAGGGGCGCGGCATCTTCCCCGCCGAGCTCCTGGACCGCTGCATCTCGTGCGGCTTCTGCCTGCCGGCCTGCCCCACGTACGCCCTGACCAAGGAGGAGAAGTCCTCCCCGCGGGGCCGGATCGGGCTGATGCGCCTGCTCGAGACCGGTGAGCTGGACGCCGACGACCCGACGCTGCAGCACGAGGCGTCCTTCTGCCTCGGCTGCCGCGCCTGCGAGCCCGTCTGCCCGGCGGGCGTGCAGTACGGCCAGCTGCTCGAGCACTGGCGCGACCACCAGTGGCGCGGGGTGCACAAGCCCCCGGTCGCCGCCGGGCTGATGGAGGCCGTCGAGCACCCGCGCCTGATCGAGGCCGCCGGACGGCTGGTGCCGCACGGGCGTGCGCCGGAGCGTACGGACCCGGCGCCGGGGGAGGGAGAGGGGAGCGGGGAAGGGGACCGGGGAGGGCGAGGGCGCGAGCCTGATGCTCGGCTGCTTCGAGCGCGGGCTCTTCCCGCGGGTCAGCCGGGCGGCGCTGGCGCTGCGGCCCGAGCTGGCCTGCCCGTCCGACCAGGGCTGCTGCGGGGCCCTGCACGCGCACAACGGCGACAGCGCCACCGGCGTCGCCCTGGCGCAGGCCCTCGGCGAGCGGCTGCCCGGCACCATCGTCACGACGGCCGGCGGCTGTGCGGGCCACCTGGCCCACGTGCTCGGCGACCGCGTGCAGGAGCTGTCGGCGTACGTGGCCGCCCACCCCCGGGAGGAGGCTGCCGGCGAGGTCCTCGTCGACGGGCGGCGGGCCCGCGTCGGGCTGCAGGACTCCTGCCACCTGCGCAACGGGCTCGGCGTCTGGGAGCAGCCGCGGGCGCTGGTCGCCGCGGTGGCCGACTACGTCGAGGTGCCCGGGGCGGCGTCGTGCTGCGGTTCGGCGGGGTCCTACTCGCTGCTGCGCCCGCGCGACAGCCGCCGGGTGCTGGCGCCCAAGCTCGACGCGATCGAGGCGCTGGACCTCGACTACGTCGTCACCGTGAACCCCGGGTGCCAGCGCCAGCTGGTCACCGGCCTGCGCCGGCGCCGCTCCCGGACGCGGGTGCTGTCGCTCGCCGAGCTGCTCGTGATGGCCCGGGGCGGCCCGGCTCCACGGCGCCGCGCCTGGCGGCGGCGCACGCCAGGCCCGCAGGACGAGCCCACCCCGCTCGCCGCCCACCTGAACGACCGCCCGGCGCCCGACGACCCCGGCGCGGCGGGTGCCGGTCTGGCCTGAGGGCCTCGGGGTGAGGATGGGTGGGTGCCGCACAACCAGATGCTGATCGTCGGGTTCGACCTGGACCGCCATGTCTGGACGGCCAAGGTGCCCGACCACGACCCGCTGGTCGGGTGGCCGGCGGTGTTCGAGTACCTCGACCGGCAGGGCTACCGGATCGTCTCGTCCTGCGTGGACTACTACGACGCCCGCGTGGCCACCGACATCACGCCGACCTCCCCGACGTCGCTGGACGCGCGGATCTACCGGCTGTTCGTCGTCCGCGAGGACTGAGCCCCGGTCCGGTCAGCCCCGGCGGACGAGGTCGACCAGGGCCGGCTCGAGGGCGGCGAACGTCGCGTCGGTCAGCGCCGCCTCGCCGGCCTCCCGGGCCCAGGCGAGCGTGTCGACCGCGAGCGTCAGCGGCGAGGAGAACTCCAGCCCGGCGGCCAGCGCGCGCGACGAGTCGATGGCGAGCTGCGGGATCTGGTCCTCGGGGAACCAGAGCGGACGCTCCTCCTCGTCGATCCCGAGGAGCTTGCGGCGCATCGTCCCCTCGGGCGCGACCACCGTCTCGAGGTCCTCCAGCGAACCCGCACCCGCCGCGACCGCGCACGCGTCCAGCACCTCGCGCAGCGTGTCCGGACGGCCCGGCCCGACGGCGTTGTACGTGCCGCCGCGGCCCGCCGCGAGCATCCGCACCGACCAGGCCGCGATGCTGCGGGCGTCGGAGTACTGCACCGGGCGGTCGAGGTCGCCGGGCACCAGGACGGTGCGGTTCAGGGAGCCGTCCAGAGCCCCCGCGAGGCGGACCGGCCAGTAGGTGTAGCGCGTCGAGCGCGGGCCGACCATGATCCCGACGCGGGGGAAGAACGCCTGCTCGCCGAAGCGCTCCCGCACCGCCGCCTCGCCGGCCAGCTTGGCCAGCGAGCGCTCCTGGAGCCGGTCGGTCTCCAGCCCCGCCGTCCGCACCGGCGCGGTCTCGTCGGGCACGTCGGGGCCGGTCGGCGCGTACACGCTCATGCCCGAGACGTAGCCGTACGTGCCGACCGACCCGGCGAGCAGGGCGGCGGTCGCCGCGACGGCCGGGGCGCCGTCGTCGGTGTCGTCGAAGGTGTCGAAGACGCCGTCCCACTCGCGGCCGCGCAGGCCCGCGAGCCCGGCCGCGCCGCCCTGGCGGTCGCCGGTGACCACGTCGACGCCGTCGACCGGCGCCCGGCCGGACCGGCTGAAGACGGTGACGTCGTGCCCGGCGGCCAGGCCCGCGGTGACGACGTGGTAGCCGAGGAACCCGCCGCCGCCCAGGACCAGGAGTCGCATGCCGCGAGCGTAGGCCGCCCCGTCCTGCGCCCGGCCCCCACGACCGGCCCCCACGACCGGCCCCCACGACCCGCCCCCACCACCCGGGTCGCGGCGGTGGGTAGCGTCAGGCACGAGAACGCGGCCCCGAGCGCGATCACCTCGCGCACCCCGCCCGAGCCCCGCACCGAGAGGACGCCGCCATGGCCACCCAGGACGAGATCGCCAAGCTGGTCGAGCTGACCAGGGACATCAAGATCGCCATGCTGACGACCGTCGAGGAGGACGGCGCCTTCGCCGCCCGCCCGATGGCCCAGCAGGCCGTCGAGGACGACGGTTCGCTCTACTTCTTCACCGAGCGCGACTCCAACATCGTGCGCAACGTCGCCGCCAACCCCCACGTCGGCGTCGCCCTCAGCTCGGCCGACACCTGGGTCTCGATCAGCGGCGTCGCCCGCCTCGTCGAGGACGTGGCCAAGAAGAAGCAGCTCTGGAACGCCGGCGTCGAGGCCTGGCTCCCGCAGGGACCCGAGGACGAGGGCGTCGCCCTCCTGCACGTCGAGAGCGACTCCGCGGAGTACTGGGACACCCCCGGCGGCCGCGTCGCGACGATCTTCAGCTTCGTGAAGTCCAAGGCCACCGGCGAGCCGTACGAGGGCACCGAGGTCAAGAAGCTCGACCTCTGACCCACCCTCCGCACCACCCCTGAGCTCGCGCCTCCCCTCCCGCCCGGGCCGGTCGGTTTACCACGTCAACGTGGTAAACCGGCCGTCACCGCGGCAGATCTGCCCTGGTCAGGGTCAGTTTCCCGCGGTCACCCCCGGGTTGGGGAGCCTGTCGCCCGCGGGACTGGCACAGTTCGGCCATGAGCCTCGCCGACTTCGCGCGCTACCCGCTGACCTTCGGGCCGAGCCCGGTCCACCCGCTCGAGCGGCTGTCCGGTCACCTCGGTGGCGCACGGGTCTGGGCCAAGCGCGAGGACGTGAGCAGCGGGCTCGCGTACGGGGGCAACAAGACGCGCAAGCTCGAGTACATCGTCCCCGACGTGCTCGCCTCGGGCGCGGACACGCTGGTCTCGATCGGCGGCTACCAGTCGAACCACACCCGCCAGGTCGCCGCCGTCGCCGCGCACCTCGGGCTCCGGTGCCGCCTCGTGCAGGAGCACTGGGTGAACTGGGACGAGCCGGGCTACAGCGACGTCGGCAACCTGCTGCTCTCCCGCGTCATGGGCGCTGACTCCCGCCTCCACGCGGCCGGCTTCGACATCGGCATCCGCCAGTCCTGGACCGATGCGCTGCGCGAGGTCGAGGAGGCCGGGGGCACGCCGTACGGCATCCCGGCCGGCGCTTCGGAGCACCCGCTGGGCGGCCTCGGCTTCGCGGGCTGGGCGTACGAGGTCGCCGAGCAGGAGCGCCGGCTCGGCGTCTTCTTCGACACGGTCGTCGTCTGCACGGTCACCGGCTCGACGCACGCCGGCATGGTCGCCGGCTTCGCGGCGCTGGAGGACGCGGGCGGACGGCCGCGCCGGGTGCTCGGCATCGACGCCAGCGCCACCATCGACAAGACCCGCGACCAGGTCGGCCGCATCGCCCGGCACACCGCCGACCTGATCGGCCTCCAGCGCGCCCTGCGCGACGACGAGATCACCGTGCTGGAGGGCTGGGCCGGCGACGAGTACGGCGTCGCCGTCGACTCCACGATCGAGGCGATCAAGCTCAGCGGCCGCCTCGAGGCCATGATCATCGACCCCGTGTACGAGGGGAAGTCGATGGCCGGGCTCATCGACCTCGTCACCTCCGGCGAGATCGGCCGCGACTCGACCGTCCTCTACGCCCACCTCGGCGGGCAGCCCGCCCTCAACGCGTACGCGAGCCTCTTCCCGGGCTGACTCCGCTCCCGCCCCTCGCTCTCCACCCAGCGGTAGGTCGCGCGGCTGCCCAACGCTGGAGACTCGGCGCAACCCAGCGTTCGGCCGGGGCGGGGACCGAGGTGAGTCGGATCACTCGATACCCGCGGTACTGGAGAGGGCTCCCTTCGATACTCTGGGTATCGAAGGGAGACACCCATGACCACGAGCACACGCGTCCGGCCCCTGCGGGCCGACGTCCGCGACCAGATCCTCGCCGCGGCGGGGGAGGAGTTCGTCGAGCGCGGGTACGCGGGCACCTCCGTCGCCCAGGTGGCGGCCCGGGCCGGCTTCACCAAGGGCGCGGTGTACTCCAACTTCGGCGGCAAGCCCGAGCTCTTCGTCGCCGCGGTGCAGGCCTACTTCGCCGAGACCGTGGTCGGCGCGGTCGCCGAGACCCTCGGCGCCGCGGCCGCCACGCCGGTCGCGGCCCGGACCCGGGCCATGGCCCACGCCCTCGCCGACAGCGTGCTGCGCGGCGAGCGGTGGCCGCTGCTGCTGGCCGAGTTCCGCACGGTCGCCACGCAGCAGCCCGACCTCGCCGCCGTCTACGCCGAGCTGCGGCTCGCCCAGCGCGCCCAGCTCGTCGACGCGCTGCGCCGGGCCGGGGAGCAGGTGCCGCTGCGCGAGGGCCTCGACCTCGAGGTCGCGGCCGCCCTCCTGCTCACCTGCGTGCAGGCCCTGAGCGTCGAGGGCGCCGCCGCCCCCGAGGCGATGCCCCGCCCGCTCGCCGAGGCGCTGTTCGCCCAGGTGCTCGACGGGATCCTCGCGTGAGCACCGCCGCGCAGGACGTCGCCACCGAACCCGCGCAGCCCGGCAGGGAGCAACCGACGCCCGTCGTCGAGGCCGAGCACCTGGGGCTGGTCGGCCCCGAGGGTCCGGTGCTCACCGACGTCTCCCTCGCCGTCCGGCCCGCGCGGACGACCCTCGTGGTCGGCTCCTCGGGCACCGGACGCTCGAGCCTGCTGCTCGCCCTCACCGGCCGCATGCGCGGCACGACGGGCGTGCTGCGCCACCAGGGCCGTACGGTGCGGTCCGGCCGCGAGCTGCGGGCGCTGCGCCGCGCGAGCGCCGTGGCCCGGGCGTCGACGTTCGTGGTGCCCGAGGGCCGGCTGAGCGTCGCCGAGTCGGTCAGCGAACGTGCCCTGCTCGACGGCGTGCGCCCGGGCGCGGCCGAGCGTGCCGTCGCCGCCGCGGAGGAGCTGCTCGACGTGCGGCTCGAGCGGGCGGTCCTCGTCGAGCGGCTGCCCGCGTACGAGGCCACGGCCCTGTGCGTCGCCCTGGCCCTCGTCCGCCCGGCCGGGCTCGTCGTCCTCGACGACCTCGATGCCGACCTCGACCTCGCCGACCAGCGGCGCCTGGTCGGCGGGCTCGTGCGGGTCGCCGCGACCGGCCCCGCCGTCCTCGCCACCACCACCGAACCGCGCGCGGCCCACCCCGACGCCCTGCTCGTCCGTCTCGCCCCGCCCCAGAAGGTCTCCCCGTGACGTCCCCGACCTCCCCGTCGTCCCCGCTCCTGTTCTCGGCGTCCCGCTGGTCCCGCCTGCCCCTCCTGGGCCGCTTCGAGCTGCTGCGGTTCAAGGGCCGGCTGCCCCGGCTCGCGCTCGTGTTCGTGCTGGTCGTCCCGCTGCTGTACGGCGCCGTCTACCTCGCCGCGAACTGGGACCCCTACGGCAAGCTCGACCGCCTGCCCGTGGCCGTCGTGAACGCCGACACCGGCACGACGTACGGGAGGACGGCCGTCCACGCGGGCGACGACTTCGTCGCGAACCTGCACACGCAGCACCGCTTCGACTACGTCGACGTGGACGCCGCCGAGGCCGACCGCGGGCTGCGCGAGGGCGACTACTACCTCACGGTCCTCGTGCCCGCCGACTTCTCCCGCGACCTCGTCAGCGGGCAGGGCGACGACCCGCAGCGCGCCGGGATCATGCTGCGCCGCGACGACGCCAACGGCTTCGTCATCGGCAGCATCACCAGCAGCGCGCAGAACGCGATCGCCCGCTCGGTCGACGAGTCGGCCAGCGCCGCCTACTTCGACGCCGTCTTCGCCAACCTCGCCAGGATCAGGAGCGGCCTGCAGGACGCGACCGACGGTGCCGGCCGGCTCCACGACGGCGTCGCGTCGGCCGCGGACGGCTCCGCCAGGCTCGCCGACGGGGCCCGTACGGCCGCGTCCGGCGCCGACGACCTCCGCGACGGCGCCGGGTCGCTGGCGTCGGGGCTGCGGACCGCGCGGGCGGGTTCGGATGACCTCGTCACCGGCGTCGACCGCCTGCACGCCGGGGCCGGCTCGCTCGCCGACGGCTCCGCCCGGGTCGCCGACGGCACCCGGCAGCTGAACGACCGCGTGCAGCCCGTGCTGAAGCTCGCCGCACGCGACCTGCCGGAGGTCGAGCAGCGGACCAAGGACACCGCGGACGCGCTCGACGGCCTCGCCCGGACCGCGGCCGGGCGTACGGGCTCGATCGGCAGCGACCTCGCGACCGTCGACGCGGCGCTCGACGCCCTGGCCAGAACCAACCCGCAGCTGGCCGACGACCCCGCGTTCGTCCGGGCGCGGCAGCGCGTCGCCGACGCGGCCGGCCGTTCGGACGAGATCGCCGCCGCGGTGGAGGACGGCGCCGCCCGCGTGCACCGGGCCAACCAGCTCGTGCAGTCCGCCGGCGACCTCGCCGCCGACGCGCGCAAGGCCAGCCGCGACCTGGACCGCCTCGACGAGGGCGCCCACGACGTCGCCTCCGGGGCCAAGAAGCTCAACTCCGGCCTGGGCGACGCCGAGTCGGGCGCGCGGCGCCTCGACGCCGGCCTCGGCACCGCGGCCACCGGGGCGGGGCAGCTGCGCGACGGCTCCGGTTCGCTGGCGTCGGGGGTCCACGACCTCTCCGACGGCGCCGACCGCCTCCACGGCGGCCTCACCGAGCTCGCCGCCGGTTCGACGACCCTGGCCACGCAGCTGCAGGAGGGCGCCGACCGCATCCCGACGCCGACCCCCGACGAGCAGGACCGGGCCGTGCAGGTGCTGTCGTCCCCGGCCGACGTCACGATGACCGTCGACAACGCGGCCGGCGTCTACGGCCGCGGCCTCGCGCCGCTCTTCTTCTCGATCGCGCTGTGGGTGTTCGGCATCTCCGCCTTCCTCGTCGTCCGCCCGATCTCGGGCCGGGCGCTGGCGGGCCGGGCGAGCGCCGTACGCCTCGGGCTGGCCGGCTGGGCGCCCGTCGGAGCGGTCGCGGTGGTGGCGGGCTGGCTCATGCTCGGTGTCGTCTGGGCGACCCTCGGGCTCGACCCGAGGCACCCGGCGCTCGCGGTCGGGGTGGTGACGCTCGGGGCGGTCGCCTTCTCCGCCGTCGCCCACCTGCTGCGGACCGCGCTGGGCACGGTCGGCGCGAGCCTGCTGCTGGTCACGCTGATCCTGCAGCTCGCGGCCGCCGGCGGGACCTACCCGTCGCCGGTCCTCCCGGGCTTCTTCGCGGCCATCCACCCCTTCCTGCCCATGACCTACCTCATCGACGCCTTCCGCGTCGTGGTCTCGGGCGGCCTGGCCGCGCACCTGCTCCGCGACGTGACGATCCTCGCGACGCTGGCCGTCGGGGCGCTCACCCTCACCGTGGTGACGGTGGCCCGCCGCAAGCAGTTCCGCCTCAAGGACCTCCACCCGCCGCTTGTCTCGCCCTGACCCCCGCCCTGACCCCCGCCCCCTCCGGAAAGTGGTCACCGACGGCCGCCCACCTCCCCGTGTCGCGGGCTGGGACCGACCACTTTTCGGAAGGAGGGGGAGGGGCCTCAGGCGGGGCGGCGGGAGCGCGTCACGGTGAAGCGCGGCGTCTGGGTCACCACCGACGTCGAGCCGACCCGGGCGCGCAGCATCGGCAGGTAGGGCAGGTGGCTGTTCCAGACGGTCCACAGCTCCCCACCGGGGCGGAGCGCCCGCGCGACGTCGGCGAACAGCGCCGGGGTCGTCGACCGGTCGAGCGCCGTGCCGCGGTGGAAGGGCGGGTTGCAGACCACCAGGTCCAGCGAACCCGCCGGCACGCCCTCGAGGCCGTCGGCGCGGACCGCCTCCACGCGGTCGGCCACTCCGTTCGCGGCCGCCGTGGCCAGCGTCGAGCGCACCGCGGCCGCCGACACGTCGAACCCCCGCACCCGGGCCCGCGGCAGGGCCCGGGCCACCGCCACGGTCAGCGAACCGTTCCCGCTGCCGAGGTCGACCACCTCGGTCGCGCCGGCGGGCAACCGGTCGAGCGCCCCGAGCAGCACCCGGGTGCCGACGTCGAGCCCCGTCCCCGCGAACACGCCCCCGTACGCCGCGACGGTCAGGTCCTCCGCCTCGTGCCGCTCCTCGCGGGGCCAGCCGCCGCCCTGGCCCGGTCGTGCGCCGGTGGCGACGAGCGCGCGCGCCTTGAACCGCCCGAGCGAGGCGTGCACCGCGTCGAAGTGGTCGGCCAGCACCTCGTTCATGCTCCGGTTGAGGTGACGGACGAGCCCGCCGGCGAGGAGCACGACGTCCGGCTCCGCGTGCGCCGCGACCGCGCCCGCCAGCTCGTCGAGCGCGCCCAGGCTCTTGGGCAGCCGGGCGACGACGAGCCGCGCGCCCCGGAGGACCGGTGCGTCGAGCCAGTCGCCCGGCTCGGTCGTGGTGGCCGCGGCGGTCGCGCGCTCGTCGGCGAGCGAGTCGCAGCACCACGCCCGGACGCCGGGCAGCCCGCCGACGAGCGAGCCGTCCAGGTCGTCGACGACGACGGTGGGCCGGTCGGCGTACGCCGCGGCCTCGGCGAGCAGCAGGCGGTCGACACCGTCGGGAGACATCCGTCCAGTGTCGCGGGTCCGAAGACCGGGTACGCCACCAGCCGCGGGACCGGGCGTACGGCGGTCCGTCCCGCACCGGCCCGCGGCGTGCCTCCCCCGTGCTGCCGGATCCCTGAAGTTAGGTTAGCCTTACACAATGCAGACCACGCCGAGCACCGTGGGGACGGATGTCCCGCGTCCCCAGCGCAGGCGCGTCGTGCGCCGCGCGACGGTCGTCTCCTCCGAGTGGTTGAGCCCGTCGATGGTCCGGGTCCGCTTCACCGGCGCCGACCTCGTCTGCATGCGCGACCTGCCCTTCACCGACCACTACGTCAAGCTGCTCTTCCCGCCCGCCGGCGCCCCGTACGCGTGGCCCTTCGACCCCGACGGCGTCCGCGCCGAGCGGCACCCGGAGCACTGGCCGGTCACCCGCACCTACACCGTCCGCAGCTATGACGCCGCGTCGAACACCATGGCCATCGACTTCGTCGTGCACGGCGACGAGGGCCTCGCCGGTCCCTGGGCCCGGCGCGTGCAGCCGGGTGCGGAGATCGGCTTCTACGGCCCGGGCGGCGCCTTCGCGCCCGACCCCGAGGCCGACGCCCACCTGCTGATCGGCGACGAGGCGGCGCTGCCGGCCATCGCGGCGAGCCTCGAGCGGCTCGACCCGCGGGCCCGCGCCCACGTCTACGTCGAGATCGAGGGCGACGACTGCGACCAGCCGCTGCCCGGCCCGGTCGGCACCGAGGTGACGTGGGTCGTGCGCGGCGACCGCCCGCACGGCGAGGCGCTCGCCGAGGCCGTCCGCGCGGCGCGGCTCCCCGAGGGTTCGCTGAGCATCTTCGTGCACGGCAACGCCTACATGGTCCGTGACCTGCGCCGCTACCTCTGCCGGGAGCAGGCGCTCGACCGCTCGGTCACCTCGATGTCGGGCTACTGGCGTCCCGGGGCGACCGAGGACCTCTGGCAGGCGACCAAGCGCGAGTTCGCGGCCGCGGTGGAGGCGCCCGTCGCGCTGGCCAGGACCGCCTGAGCCACGGACCACCCGCGGGCCGGAGCGGCGACGCCGCGGCGCCGGGCCAGGGGCCGCCGGGCCGCCGCGTCCGCCTCGGCCGAACCGGTGCTGCTCGTACGCCTCCGCCTCGGTTGCGGCGAGCAGGGCACGCTCCCCTCGGGGTGGGAGAGCGTACGGCGGCCGCGGCTACGATGCCGTCGGCCCCCAGCGGGCCCCGGGGATCGGCGAGGAGGTCGGGATGGACACGCAGCTGGGGCGCTGGCGCGCCACCTACACGCCCGGTCCCTGGCTGCTGCTGTGCGGTCCGGCGGCCGCCGTCGTGCTGGAACCGGCCGACGCGAGCTGGTCGGACCTGGTCGAGACGCTCTGGGACGAGGTCGTCGCGGCCGACTCGATCGGCGACCTGGCCGCGCGTCTCGCCTGGTACCGCATCGACACCATGCCGAGCTTCGCCGCCTTCTTCTGGGGACCCGACGGCATGCGTTCGCTGGTCCGCGGATCCGTTTCGGTGGTCGACGCCGAGAGCGGGGACGTCGTCGCGACGGGCGAGGGCGTGCAGACCTGGGTCGAGCGAGGCCTCGGCGACCTGCGCCAGGTGAGGGTCGAGCTGCCCGCCGAGCGTGCGGAGGGCGCCTTCGCGCTGCCCCTCGTCGTCGGCGCGGCGGGGGTCTCGAGCGTGTTCCTCGACGCGAGCGACGGGGCGTCACCGACCTCCCCGCAAGGGGTCGTCGCCGGACCGGACGCGTCTGCGGAGGAGCCTGACGCGGACGCGCCGACGGAGGACCAGCGGACCCAGGACGAGCGGACCCAGGACGAGCGGACCCAGGACGAGTCGGCCGAGCAGGAGCCGACGCAGGAGGAGCCGGCCGCCGAGGTCCCGGACGCCGGTCCCGAGACCCAGGCGCTGAGCCCGGAGGAGGTGGCGGCGCTGCACGGCGACGAGCTGCTCACCGGCCAGGTCGAGCTCTCCGGGCTCACCGAGCACGAGAACGCCGACACCCGCTGGGTGTCGGTGCCCGGGCCGCCGCTGGAGGACGTCGCCGCGCCCGCCGTCCCGGTCGGCCCGACGATCAGCGCCGTCTTCTGCCCGTGGGGCCACCCGAACCCGCCCGGCTCGGGCCGCTGCCGCGTCTGCACCGCGCTCGTGGCCACGCAGCCGCCGCGCTCGGTGCCCGCGCCGGCCCTCGCGGTGCTCCGGTCGAGCAACGGCGAGAGCGCCGAGGTCGTCGGTTCGGTGCTCGTGGGCCGTGCTCCGGCCCGCGACCGCGCGCGCGTCGCCGACCCGGTCCTGCTCACCGTCAACAGCCCGAGCCACGACATCAGCCGTACGCACCTCGAGGTCTTCGCCTCCGGCTGGGACGTCGGTGTCACCGACCTCCACTCGACCAACGGCACCCTGCTGGTGGGCCCGGACGGGACGACGCGGGCCATGGTTCCGGGGGAGACCGCGACCGTGGAGCTGGGTTCGTCGCTCGAGCTGGCCGACGGCGTCTCCGTGCTGATCGACTTTCCGCAGTAGCGTGGGGCCCGACCCCCCGGCCTCGCGGCGCCGACCACCCCGGCGCCGCTGACACCTGTGGCGGTCCGGAAGGACCCCCGGAGGGAGATCCATGCAGACGGCACGACCAACGGCGCCGGCGAGGGACACCGGGCTGCCGCCCGGCGTCGCTGTCGGACCGCTCGGCCAGCGCCTCCTGGCGTACGTCATCGACTCCGTCGTCCCCGTCGTGGCCGGCGTCCTCGCCGCGAACGGACGTGACGGCGGCACGGCGCTGGTCGTGGTCGGGCCGCTCCTCGCGCTGGTGTGGGGGATCGTCTGCTGGCAGCAGCTGGCGACCCGGGCCGCCACGCCGGGCATGCGGCTGCTCAAGCTCCAGCTCGTCGGCTTCTTCGACGGGCGCCCCGTCGGCTGGGGGCGGGTGCTCCTGCGCTGGTTCGTCTTCGTCGCGCTGAGCGTGACCGTCATCGGGCTGCTGCTGCTGATCATGTCGGTCCTCCTCAGCCCGCGCCGCCAGGGCTGGCACGACCGCGCCGCCTCCGGCGTCGTCATCGTGCAGCGGCCGCTCGCCCCGCGGCGCACCGCCAAGGCCGCCGCCCGTCCGGCGTCCCCGCCGCGCGGCGTGGCCTCCGCCCCCGCTGCCCCTGCCCATGACCACGCGGGCGCCGCAGACGCCGCGGACGTCGCACCCGCCCCCGCGCCGGTGGTCTCGCCGGTCGCCGGCGACCCGGCCGTCGGCCCGGAGCTCGCGCCGCTCGCCGGCGCCGCGCCCGAGGAGCGCGGCGCCCGGACGACGGCCCCTGCCACTGGCGGGCGCCGGACGATCCTCGACGGCTGGGTGGCCGAGCTCGACGACGGCCGCGAGATCCCCGTGCGCGGCCTCGTGCTGCTCGGGCGCAACCCGCAGCCCGAGGAGGGCGAGACCGACGCGGAGCTGGTCAAGCTGTCCGACGAGTCGCGCACCGTGTCCAAGACCCACCTCGCCCTCGGCGTGGACGACGCCGGGCTGTTCGTGGTGGACCGCGGCTCGACGAACGGTTCGGTCATCACCGAGCCGGGGCGCGAGGCCGTGCCGGCCGGGCCGTTCCACGCCGTGTCGGTGAGCGAGGGCACCGTGGTCTCGGTCGGCGACCACTGGGTGCGGATCAGGCGCGACGTCCGCTGAACCGAGCCGTACGCCCGCCGGCCCCGGCCGGATAGGGTCGCGCCCATGCTGCTCTCCGACCGCGACATCCGCGCCCAGGTCGAGGCCGGTCGGATCGCGCTCGACCCGTACGACCCGGGGCTGGTCCAGCCCTCGAGCATCGACGTGCGGCTCGACCGCTACTTCCGCGTGTTCGAGAACCACCGCTATCCCCACATCGACCCGGCGGAGGAGCAGCCCGACCTGACGCGCTCGGTCGAGGTGGAGGGCGACGAGCCGTTCATCCTGCACCCCGGCGAGTTCGCGCTCGGCTCGATCTTCGAGGTCGTGACGCTGCCCGACGACGTCGCCGCCCGGGTCGAGGGCAAGTCCTCGCTCGGCCGGCTCGGGCTGCTCACCCACGCCACCGCGGGGTTCATCGACCCCGGCTTCTCCGGGCACGTGACGCTCGAGCTCTCCAACGTCGCCACGCTGCCGATCAAGCTCTGGCCGGGGATGAAGATCGGCCAGCTCTGCTTCTTCGACCTCACCTCGCCGGCGGAGCACCCGTACGGCTCGGCGATCTACTCCTCGCGCTACCAGGGCCAGCGCGGCCCCACCCCGAGCCGCTCGCACCTCGGCTTCGTCCGCGGCGGCGTCTGAGCTCTCCGCCCTCCGGCCCGGGCCCGCGCTGTCCGGGCCCCGTCCTGTCCCTGCCGGTCCCCGCCGGTCCCCGCCCAGTCTCGGTCCGCTCCGTTCGCTCCGCGCGCTCCCTGGCGTCGACGGGCCGTCGGTTTACCACGTCAACGTGGTAAACGAACCGTCACCCAGGCAGATTTGCCACGGTCACGGTCGGTTCACCACGTCAACGTGGTAAACCGACAGCTCGCACTGCCCGCTCCGCGCTCTTCCCGCACTGCCCGCTCCGCGCTCTTCCCGCACTGCCCGCTCCCCCAGCGTCGACGGGCCGTCGGATTACCACGTCAACGTGGTAAACGAACCCTCACCCAGGCAGATTTGCCACGGGCACGATCGGTTCACCACGTCAACGTGGTAAACCGACAAAGCCACCGACCGCCAGCCCGTACGGGGCACGGGCCGGGGGAGGGGGCAGGGGTCAGGCGCCCGGCGCGCAGGCCGAGCAGAGGCCGAAGATCTCCAGCTGGTGCTCCACGGCGGTGAAGCCGTGCCCGGCGGCGATCTGGTCGGTCCAGCGTTCGATGGCGGGGCCCTCGACCTCGACCGTACGGCCGCAGCCCCGGCACACCAGGTGGTGGTGGTGGCCGGTCGAGCAGCGGCGGTAGGCGGTCTCGCCGTCGTCGGTGCGGATCGCGTCGAGCTGCTCGGCGTCGACCATCAGCTGCAGGGTGCGGTAGACGGTGGTGAGGCCGATGTCCTCGCCGGCGTGGCGCAGGTCGTCGTGGATCTGGGCGGCCGTGCGGAACTCCGACGTCCGCTGCAGCAGCTCCCCGACCGCGGTGCGCTGGCGGGTCGTGCGCTGGGGTGCGCGCGGCATCAGGACACCACCTCCGTGGCGAGGCGCGACGCGCGCGGCGAGCGCCGGTCGCGCACGCCGCCGACGACGCGGCAGACCACGTAGATCAGGAAGGACAGCGTGGTCACGTACGGGCTGATCGGGATCGAGCTGCCGAGCGCGAGCAGGATGCCGCCGACCGTCGCGACGACGGCGAAGACGGTCGACAGCACGGGGACCAGCACCGGCGAGGCCGAGATCCGCAGCGCCGCGGCCGCGGGGGTGACGAGCACCGACAGCACCAGCAGCGAACCGACGATCTGGACCGACACCGCGACGGACAGGCCCAGCAGCACCATGAACACGATGGACAGCGCGACCGCCGGCACGCCGCGCGCCTCGGCGACCTGCGCGTCGATGCTGACGAACATCAGCGGCCGCCACACCAGCAGCAGCCCGACGACGACGATCCCGCAGATGACCAGCAGCGCGGTCAGCCGCGGGTTGTCGACGGCGACGATCTGGCCGGTGAGCAGCCCGAACTTGTTCGCCGCGCGCCCGGAGTAGAGCGACAGGCAGAGGATCCCCAGGCCGAGCCCGAAGGGCATCAGCACGGCGATGATCGAGTTCCGGTTGCGCGCCCGGCTGCCGAGGACCCCGATGAGCAGCGCGGCGGCGAGCGAACCCGCCAGCGAGCCCTCGACGACCCCGATGCCGAGCAGCAGCCCGGCGGCCGCGCCGGCGAAGGACAGCTCGCTGATCGCGTGCACGGCGAAGGCGAGGTCGCGGGCCATGACGAAGACCCCGATGAGCCCGCCGGTCAGCCCGAGGACCGCGCCGGCGAGGAGCGAGTTCGTGACCAGGGCGAGCAGCTCGCCGTAGCCCTCGAAGTCGAACAGCTGCGACCAGACGTCCGCGAGGTGCATCAGTGGTCCGTCCCGTCGTGGTGCGGGGCGTGCTCGTGGCCCTCGTGGGCGTCTTCGGGGAGCCCGACCACGATGATGCGGCCGCGCGCGCGGACGACCTCGACCGGCGTGCCGTAGAGGTCGCTCAGCACCTCGGAGGTGAAGACGTCGTCCACCGAACCCACCAGCGCCTGGCCGTTGGCCAGGTAGACGACGGTGTCGACCATGGCGAGCACGGGGTTCACGTCGTGGGTGATCATCAGCACCGCGCGGTCGTGGTCGCGGCGGCTGGCGTCGATCAGCTCGCTGACCGCGCGCTGCTGGTGCAGGTCGAGCGAGATCAGCGGCTCGTCGCAGAGCAGCAGCCGGGAGTCGCCGATGAGGGCCTGGCCGATCCGCAGCCGCTGCTGCTCGCCCCCGGACAACGAACCGATCCGCGTACGCCCGAACGCGCGCGCGTCGACGGTGTCGAGCATGGCGTCGACCCGCCGGCGCCGTGCGGCGCTGGGCAGCGGCAGCCCGAAACGGTTGCCGTCGATGCCGAGGGCGAGGAAGTCGCGGGCCCGCAGCGGGGTGCCGCGGTCGGCGAGGTGCTGCTGCGGGACGTAGCCGACCGAACGGTGACCGCGGCGCACCGGCTCGCCGAGGATCTCGATCGTGCCGCTGGTGAGGGGCTGGGTGCCGAGGACGGCGCGCAGCAGGCTGGTCTTGCCCGAGCCGTTCGGGCCGAGGACGGCCACGAACTGCCCGGGCCGGACGTCCAGCGTCAGGCCCGACCAGAGCAGCCGGTCGCCGTAGCCGAGCGCGGCGTCGCGGATGGAGAGCACGGGCTCGGCCCGGGCCGCGGACGTACGCCCTGCCGCCGTCGCCGTCACGGCGTCCATCATCCCTGCGTGCGTCATCCCCGCGTGCGTCATCCCTGCAGCGCGCCGGAGACCGCGTCGAGGTTCTGCTGCATCCAGCCGACGTAGTCCAGGCCGGCGGGCAGCGTCTCGGTCATCCCCACGACCGGGACGCCGTGCGCCTTGGCGGCGGCGAGCACCGCCTCGGTCTGCGGCCCGGTGGTCTGGTCGTTGTACGCGAGCAGCCCGACCTGCCTGCCGCTGAACAGCGCCAGGGTCTCCTGCAGGACGGCTCCGGGGACGTCGCTGCCCACCTCGACGGCCCTGCTGAACTCCGGCGGCGTGCGGTCGACCAGGCCCGAGGCGTCGAGGAGGTAGAGCGGGACGGGCTCGGTGATGGCCACGCCGGTGCCGCGGTGCTCCGACGCCAGGGTCGACTCGACCTCCTCCAGGCGCTCGAGCCTGGTCGTGAGCGCGGCGGCGTTGGTCTCGAAGGTCGCGGCGTGCTCGGGCGCGATCGCCGCGAGGTCCGCGCGGACCCGCTCGGTGAGCTTGACCATGGTCGGGACGTCGTACCAGAGGTGCTCGTTGAACTCGCCCTCGGCCGGCTTCTGGTCGTAGCCGGAGATGTCGGCGACGTCCAGCACGCGCGGCTGAGCCGTGGTCGCCGAGAGCATCGTGGCGACGAAGTCGTCGTAGCCCCCGCCGTTCTCCACGACGAGCTGCGCCTTGCTCAGGGCGAGCTGCGTGCGGGCGTTGGCGGTGTACTCGTGCGGGTCCTGGCTGGGGTCGTCGATGATCGACGTCACCGCGACCGCGTCGCCCCCGATGGTGCGGACGATGTCGCCGTAGACGCTCGTCGAGGCGACGACCGCGACGCTGCCGTCCGCGCCCGGAGCCGGAGCAGCCGTGCCCGCGCAGGCGGCCAGGCCGAGGGCCAGGGCGGCGGCGGGCAGGACGAGCAGGCGGCGCATGGTGACGACGAACCTTCCGGCGGGGGCTGGACGTCCCCGACGGTAGTGAAACTGAAAACGGTTGTCAACATCGTGAGGGGCGATGCTGCTGTTCGCTCGCGTCGCTCCCGGCGGTGCTCAGCGGCCCCGGCGCACCGACTCGAGCAGCAGCTGGGCGACGTCGAGCACCTCGACGGCGGGCTCGTCCGTGCCGTTGGCGAGGGCGCCCGTCCCGTCGGTGAGCATCGTGCGGCAGAAGGGGCAGCCGGTCGCGATCGCGCCCGGGGCGCCCTTCGTCGCCCCGGCGGCCGCCAGGGTGGCGACGGCCTCGGCCGACCGGTTCGCGTTGATCCGGGTGCCGAGGTCCTCCTCCATCCACATCCGCGCGCCGCCCGCACCGCAGCAGAACGAGTCCTTGCCGGTGCGCGGCATCTCGGCCACCGTCGTGCCCGGCAGCGCGCCGAGGAGCTCGCGCGGGGGCTCGTACACCTGGTTGTGCCGGCCGAGGTAGCAGGGGTCGTGGTAGGTGATCGTCCGCCCGGCCTCGCCCTCGGCGGGCGCGACCGGCGTCAGCCGCCCCTCGCGGACCAGCCGGTTCAGCAGCTGCGTGTGGTGCACGACCTCCATCGTCCAGCCGAGCTGCGGGTACTCGTTCTTGAGCGAGTTCAGGCAGTGCGCGCAGGTCGCGACGACCTTGGTGGCCTTGGCCTCGCGCAGCGTCTCGGTGTTCTCCGCGGCCAGCTGCTGGAAGACCAGCTCGTTGCCGGCCCGCCGCGCCGGGTCGCCGGTGCAGGTCTCGCCCTTGCCGAGGACCGCGTACGCGACGCCGGCCGTGTGCAGCAGCTCGGCCACCGCGCGCGTCGTCTTCGTGGCGCGGTCGTCGTACGCACCGGCGCAGCCGACCCAGAAGAGGTACTCGACCGCGGTGAGGTCGGCGACGTCCTCCTCGTGGGGGCCGCCCACGAGCGGCACGTGGAACGGCAGGTCCTTGGCCCAGTCCATCCGGGTGCGCGGGCTCGCGTTCCAGGGGTTGCCCTTGGACTCCAGGCCCTTTGAACATGCCGTTCAGCTGCGCGGGGAACTCCGACTCCATGAGCACCTGGTGGCGGCGCAGGTCGACGATGTGGTCGACGTGCTCGATGTCGACCGGGCAGGCCTGCACGCACGCGCCGCAGCTCGTGCACGACCACAGCACGTCGGGGTCGATGACGGCGACGACCCCGTCCTGGACGCTGATCGGGTCCGGCTCGGCGGCAGCCGGCCGCGTACCCCGTCGGTCCGACGAGCGGGCGTGACGCCTCGAGCCGGAGCGCCTCGGGCAGCCCGTCGCGCTCGGCCTCGGGAGTCAGCAGGAAGGGCGCCTTGGCGTACGCGTGGTCGCGCAGGCCCATCACGAACAGCTTGGGCGACAGCGGCTTGCCGGTCGCCCAGGCCGGGCAGGCGTCCTGGCAGCGTCCGCACTCGGTGCAGGAGGTGAGGTCGAGCAGGCCCTTCCAGGTGAAGTCCTCGATCGACCCCGTACCGAGGACCGCGTCCTCGTCGAGGGCGTCGAGGTCGTCGAAGTCGACCGGCTCCCCGCCGGCGCGCACCGGGAGCAGGGCGCCGAGGGCGGGGGCGCCGTCGGCGTTGCGCTTGAACCAGACGTTCGGCCACACCGTGAACCGGTGCCAGGCGACCCCCATCGTGGTGTCGAGGCCGAGCACCACGAACCAGGCCATGGAGATGACGATCTTGGCCGCGGCGATCAGCACGACGGCCGTCTCGGCGGTGGACGTCGCGAGGCCGGACGGCAGCAGGAACCACGTCAGCGGGAAGTCCCAGCGCGTCGTCCCCGCGGCCAGCAGCTGCGACTCCAGCGCGCGCAGCGCCAGGACGCAGACGACGATCCCGAGGATGGTCAGCTCGACGTAGAGGCCCTTGCCACCGTGCGAGCCGAAGAAGCGTGACGCGCGGCCGCGGCCGCGCTGGGAGGCCCGGACCCCGATCAGGTACGCGATCGCCACCAGGCCGGCCCAGGCGATGAGCTCCGCGGCCCACTCGTACGCGAGCCAGTGCCCGACGACCGGCAGCACGAAGCGGGGGTCGAAGAGCTGGCCGTACGCGGTGACGAGGGTGAAGAAGAGGGCACCGAAGGCGACGAAGACGCACCAGTGCGCCGCCCCGACCCACGGCCGCTGCAGCATCCGCGTGTGCCCGAGGGTCTCGACGAGCATCGTGCGCCAGCGCCGGCCCGGTGAGTCCCTCCGGTGGGCCGGGCCGCCGAGCGACACGACCGCGACGATGGTCCGCACCGCGCGCACGAAGAGCGCCACGCCGACCACCGAGATGGTCAGCGCGAGCACGCGCGCCGCCACGACCGCCACGTCAGCCTCGTCAGCCATGGGCGGCATGTTACTCGTGAGTAACTTGTGTGGTGCCGCCCGACGAGGCCGGTGGACCCGGACGCGTTCGCCGCCGGCCGCGCGTCCGACTCCGGTGAGGCTCGTCCGCGGCGCGCGGGGCGCGCCGGGGAAGGCGACCGGAATTGTCGGCAGCCCCCGTTAGGGTCGTGGGCGGCATGTCCGGGTGATCCAGTCCAGACCTTCGGTGGGGTACGCGTGATCGAGTTCGAGTCCGTGAGCAAGACGTTCTCGGGGGGCACGCACGCCGTGCAGGACCTGAGCCTGACCATCCCGTCGGACCAGATCACCGTGATCGTCGGGCCGTCCGGCTGCGGCAAGACCACGACGCTGCGCATGATCAACCGCATGCTCGAGCCCTCCAGCGGCCGCATCACCTGGGACGGCAAGGCGCTCAAGAGCCAGCGCAGGACGACGGTGCGCCGCCAGATGGGCTACGTCATCCAGAGCGGCGGGCTCTTCCCGCACCGCACGGTGGTGGAGAACATCGGCACCGTCCCCGGCCTGCTCGGCTGGGACAAGACCAAGACCCGCAAGCGGTCGTTGGAGCTGCTGGCGAGCGTGGGGCTCGACCGCGCGATGGCCGAGCGGTTCCCCGCGCAGCTCTCCGGTGGCCAGCAGCAGCGCGTCGGCGTCGCGCGCGCGCTCGCGGCCGACCCGCTGGTCATGCTCATGGACGAGCCGTTCTCGGCGGTCGACCCCGTGGTGCGGACCGAGCTGCACGAGTTCTTCCTCTCCCTGCAGCGCCGGATCAGCAAGACGATCGTGCTGATCACCCACGACATCGACGAGGCGATCAAGCTCGGCGACCAGGTGGCGATCCTGCGCGTCGGCGGCCGACTCGCCCAGGTCGGCGCGCCCCAGCAGCTCCTCGACGAGCCGGCGGACGCCTTCGTCGAGGGCTTTGTCGGGCGCGACCGCGGATACCGCTCGCTGTCCTTCCTGCCCGCTGCCGGCCTTCGGCTCGGTGAGGTGGCCGTCGTCCGCGAGGCGGCCTCCGGTCGCGAGGAGGGCCCGACGCTGGTGCTCGACGGCGACGCGCGCCCGGTCGGCTGGGTCGACGAGCAGCGCGAGGGCCTCGTGCACCCGATCGGCGGCACGTTCGTGCGCGAGGCGGACACCCTGCGCTCCGCGCTCGACTCCGCGCTCACCTCGCCGTACGCGATCGCGGTCGCCGTGGAGCCGGACACGGGCCGTTACGCCGGCGTCGTCACCGCCGAGGAGATCCTCGACCAGGTGCGCGAGCGCCGCAGCGGCAGCCCGGAGTCGATCACGGTGCAGGCCGCGCAGGAGCGCGAGCAGCAGTCCACCGAGGCGCAGTCCGCCGTGTCGAGCGCGTACGCGCAGCTGGACGAGGCCGACGAGCAGGGCGGCGCGGACGGCGCCGACGCCGACGCCGACGCCGACGTCGACGTCGAGCGGGAGCTCGGTCCGGGCGGGGCGACCGCGGTCGACGGCGAGGGCCTCGACGCGCGACGCGGCGACGGTCCGACGCCCTCCGCCGGTGAGCCCCGTGGCGACGAGCCCGGCACCGACGAGCCCGGCACTGACGGGCCCGGCACCGACGAGCCGGCCGCCGAGGCCCTGCCCGAGGACGACCGGCCGACCTCGGTCCGCGGTGTCCCGGTCCTCGAGGACAGCGTGCCGGCGACGTCCGGGGACCCGGGCGGACGCGACCTGGCTCCGGCACCGGATGCGGCACCGGAGCCGGCTCCGGAGCCGAGGACGTCGGGGCTCTACCGCACCCCGCGCTCGCTCCCGCACGAGCAGGAGCCGCGCCGATGAACCTCGACTGGAGCTGGATCAGCCGCAACCTCGGCATGATCGCCGGCCTGACCGGGCAGCACGCGGTCCTGGCGGTGCTGCCCGTCCTCGCCGCCCTTGTCGTGTCGGTCCCGCTCGGCTACCTCGTGCACCGCACGGGTCGGGCGGCCAACGTCATCCTGGCCGTGCTCGGGGTCGTGTACTCGATCCCCTCCCTGGCGCTGTTCGTCGCACTGCCGCTGGTGCTCGGCACCTCGATCCTCAGCCCGGTGAACATCGCCGTCGCGCTGGCCATCTACTCCGTGGCCCTGCTGGTGCGCAGCGTGGTCGACGGGCTCCGCTCCGTGCCGCCGGCGGTCAAGCAGTCGGCCTCGGCGGTCGGCTTCGGCGGGTACGGACGGCTGGTCAAGGTCGAGCTGCCCCTGGCGATGCCCGTGATCTTCGCCGGGCTGCGTGTCGTCACGGTGTCGAACATCGCCCTGGTCAGCGTGGCCGTGGTCGTCGGTGGCGGGGCGCTCGGCCGGCTCTTCGACGACGGCTTCAACCGCAACTTCTTCACCCCCATCGTCGTCGGGCTCGTCCTCACGCTGCTGCTCGCCCTCGTCGCCGACGCCGTCATCCTGCTGGTCCAACGGGGGACGCTGCCCTGGGCGAGGGGGCGGCGCACGGCATGAGCTACTTCAGCTACCTCCTCGACGCCAGCCACTGGGGCGGACCCGGGGGCACCGGTCACCTGCTGCTCCAGCACCTCGAGTACACCGTGGCGGCCGTGCTCATCGGGGCCGTCGTCGCCGTGCCGCTGGGCATCCTCGTCGGCCACACCGGACGGGGCGGGTTCCTGGTGATCGGGCTGAGCAACGCGGCGCGGGCCATCCCCTCGATCGGGCTGCTGGTCCTGGTCGTCCTCCTGACCGGCACCGGCTTCGCGCCGACGGTCCTGGTCCTCTCCGTGCTCGCGCTCCCGGCCATCCTCACCGCGACCGCTGCCGGCATCGCCGGGGCGGATCCGGACGCGGTGTACGCGGCCCGGGCGCTCGGCATGACCGGTGGCCAGGTCGTCGCCAAGGTCGAGGGGCCGCTGGCGGTGCCGCTCGTCGTCTCGGGACTGCGGAGCGCGACGCTGCAGGTCGTCGCCACGGCGACCGTGGCGGCCTTCGCCGCGGGCGGTGGGCTCGGCCAGCTGCTGATCAGCGGCCAGCGCAGCCGCGACTACTCTCAGATGCTCGCGGGGGCCGTGCTGATCGCCGTGCTGGCGATCCTGCTCGACCTGCTCATCGGCGCGATCGGCCTGCTCGTCGCGCGGCGGGTGCACGCGGTGGGTAGGAAGCGTACGAGCGCCACCGCAGCTCCCGCCTGACCTCGCCCGACGGCAGGGAACCCTCCCTGCCCCAGACCACGGAGACCACCTCATGACCATCAAGCGTTCGTTGGCCGCCCTCGGCCTCACCATCACGACGCTCGTCCTCGCCGCCTGCGGCGGCGGCGGCGCGGCAGACCCGCTGGGAAGCAGCTCGGCGCCCCCCTCCGCCTCGGCCGGCGGGACGAACACGCCGATCGTGGTCGGGTCCGCCAACTTCACCGAGTCGCAGGTCCTCGCCGAGATCTACGCCCAGGCGCTCACCGCCAAGGGCCTGCAGGCCTCGACGAAGGCGAACATCGGCTCCCGCGAGGTCTACATCAAGGCGCTCGAGGACTCCTCGATCCAGATCGTGCCCGAGTACACCGGCAACCTCCTGCTCTACGTGGACAAGAGCGCCACGGCGACGACGCAGGACGAGCTCGCCGCAGCGCTGCCCTCCGCCCTCCCCTCCGGGCTCAAGATCGGCAAGATCTCCGCCGCCGCGGACCAGGACGTCTACGTGGTCACCAAGGAGTTCTCGCAGCAGAACAACCTGACCTCGCTCGCCGACCTCAGCAAGGTCTCCTCCGGCATCGTGCTCGGCGGCCCGTCCGAGCTGGCCACGCGCGCCTACGGACCCGAGGGTCTGAAGGGCATCTACGGAGCCACGTTGAAGCAGTTCAAGCCCTACGACTCCCCGGCGGTCAAGACCAAGGACCTGCTCGACGGCAAGATCCAGATGGGCGAGTACTTCACCACCGAGAGCGCGATCGCCGACAACGGGTTCGTGCCCCTGGCCGACCCGCAGTCGATGATCCTGCCGCAGAACGTCGTCCCCCTGATGCGCGGCTCCGTGGCCGACGACGCCCAGGTGAGCGCCGCTCTCGACCCCGTGCAGGCCGCGCTCACGACCGAGGAGCTCACTGCGCTCAACAAGCAGGTCGACGTCGACCGGATGGACCCGAACGAGGTCGCCGCTGCCTGGCTCAAGAGCAAGGGCCTCGCCTGACCTGACCCGCTCGACCCGCTCGAGGAGGACGCCCCCGGTGCACGGCACCGGGGGCGTGCTCCGTCCTCAGCCCTCACCGAACCCGAACCGCTCGAGGTGGGCCCACGGCCCGCCCTCGTAGCGCCACAGGTCGAGGCCGACCGCGTCGACCTCGACCGGTCGGAACGTCGCCTCCAGCGCCGCCACCGTGCGGCGGGCGACGGCGGGGTCGACCTTGTTCTGCAGCGTGACGTGCGCCCGCAGCCGCTGCTGGTCCTGCTGGGTGAGCCACCCCGACCAGGCCTCCTGCAGCGAGGCGTGCAGCCGCCCGAGCGCCGGGCTGTCGACCGCGTACGCGGCCCCGCGCCCGAGGCTGATGACCCGGCTGAGCCGCAGCGGCACCGCGCCGCGCGCGGCCACCCCGCCGAGGTCGGAGCGGACCTGTCCCTCGCGCTCGCCCGGGACGGCGTGGAACAGCGTCAGGTGCGCGCCGACCGCGGTCCGTCCAGCCGGGAACCACTGCCGGCGCAGCGCGTCCAGCTCGTCCTGCAGGTCGTCGGGCAGCGCGAGGGTGACGACGAGCGGGTCGGGCCCGCGCCCTCCGCCGCTGCGGTCCGGGCCGGTCACCGGAGGTGGCAGGTCGGGTCGGGCAGCGTGACCGTGCGGTCGGCGTGGCCGCCCCGGAGGTCGCTGCGCCGGCCGCCGTCGTTCGCGTCGATGGTGAGGCCCTTCTGCTTTGGGTGGCGGCGCTGCCCCGCCTCGTGATCGACCCTCGTACAGGCCGACGGGTCGACGCCGGAGGGGGTGGGGGTGGGGCGCAGCGACCGTACGCCCGACCGCGGAACCGTGACCACCTCGGGGCCGATGGCCTCTTGTGTACGCGGCCCTCACGGGCGCATGCTCTCGCCATGACGACGAGCGAGCGGGCCCGACCGGCCGAGGCGCTCCGTGCCGCCTGGTCCCGGGTGCGCGCCGCGCTCCCCGTGGTCGCCCCGCCGGCCTACGTCGAGCCGCTGGACGACCCGCGGGTCGCCTGGCAGCGCCGCCTCGACCGGGTCCGGGCGGCGCTCGAGCAGGGCAGGGCCGACCTCGTCGAGCACGGCTGGACGCAGCGCGCCTGGTTCAGCGTGGACACCGGTGGAGGGGCGACCCGGCTCGCGACGCCGGCCGAGGCATTCGACCTCGTCCGCCCGACCAGCGCCGTGTCCGGCGCCTGCCTCGTCGGGGCCCTCCTGCGCCGGGCCGACGACCCGGACCGCGCGACGACGCACGACGACGTCTGGGGCGCGGTCGACGAGCTCTACGAGGCGCTGCACGAGCGGATGGGCCACTCTTCGTCCCCGCCCGGCCAGGTGGACACCCCGGAGCGGCGCCACGGCAAGCTGGCGGTGCTCACCGCCTGGAACGACGAGCCCACCACCCGCCGCGAGGACGTCCTCGACCTCCTCGACCGCGCCGTGAGCCGCACGCTCGTCGGCGCCTGCCGCTAGGAGCTCACCCGACCTCGGCCCGTGCGCCCCTCGTCCGCCCGGGCCTGCAGCGCCCGGATGTGCTGCTCGGCGAGGTCCATGAACGCGCGCGTCGCCGGGCTCAGCGAACCGCTGGGGCGCGTGACGAAGGCGAAGTGCTCCTCGAAGACCGGGTCGAGGTGGGCCCAGCGGAGCGCGGCGGGGAAGCCGGGCCACTGCGTGACCAGGAAGGACACCAGCGAGTCGCCGACCCCGTACGCCGCGAGCTCGACCGCCGCGGTCTGGAACTCGACCTCGACCGAGGCGTGCAGGGTCACCCCCGCCCGCTGGGCGCGCTCGGTGAGGCTGCGGCGCAGCGGGTCGTCCTGCGTCCACCGCGCCTCGGAGAGGATCAGCCGGCGCCGGCTCAGCTGCTCGACGTCGACGGGGGCGGCGGTCCGGGCCGCGTCGGCGCTGACGTACACGACGGTGTCGGTGAGCACCGGCCGGCTGACCCAGAGCCCGCGGTCGTCGATCGGCAGCTGCACGAGACCGGCCTCGAGCTCGCCGGAGCGGACGGCGTCGGCGACCTCGGAGGAGTTCAGGCCCTGGACCCGGATGGCGACGTCGGGGTGCAGCCGCCCGAACTCCGCGGTCAGCGCGGGCAGCAGGTAGAGGTGCGCGCTGCTGAACGTGCCGAAGGAGACGGTCCCGCCGGCCAGCTCCCGGACGTCGCGCACCGCGGCGGTGAGGTCCTCGACGTCGCGCAGCACCTTCTCCGCCCAGGGCACGAGCATCCGGCCGGCGTCGGTGAGCTGGAGCTGGCGGTTGGTGCGCGTGAAGAGCGTGACGCCGAGCGTGGCCTCCAGGCGCCGCACCTGGTCCGACAGGCTGGGCTGGGCGATGTAGAGCGCGTGCGCGGCCGCCGCGAAGGAGCGGTGCTCGACCGCGCCGAGGAAGTAGACGAGCTGCTGCAGCGTCGGGCGTCCGGCGGGCACGGCCCCTCCTTCGCGTCGGGTCAGCGGGCGAGGAAGCCGCCGTCGACGACGAGCTCGGTGCCGGTGACGAACGAGGCGTCGCCGGAGAGCAGGAAGGCGACGGCCGCGGACAGCTCGGAGACGTGCGCCCGGCGCCGCAGGGGTGTCTCCGGGACGACGCCACCCTCCTTCTCGTGCTCGTTCATCGGCGTGCTGACGCCGCCGGGGACGAGCGTGTTCACGCGGATCCCCTCCGGCGCCAGCTCGAGCGCCGCGACCTTGGTCAGCGACGCGAGCGCGCCCTTGCTGGCGCAGTAGGCGACGTAGCCGGGGGCGCCGACCGCGCCGAAGATCGACGCGACGTTCACGACCGCGGGGCCGGTGCTGCGCCGCAGCAGCGGCAGGCTCGCCTGCAGCCCGAGCAGGGCGCCGGTGACGTTGACCGCGAGGAGCGCGTTCCAGGCGTCGAGCGTCTCCTCCTCGAGCGGGTTCACGTGGATGATCCCGGCGTTGTTCACCAGGCCGTCGAGCCGCCCGTGCGCGGCGTCGACCTCGGCCACCACGGACGCCCACGCGGCCGGGTCGGTGACGTCGAGGTGCCGGTAGCGGATGTCCAGGTCCCCGCCCTCGAAGCGCGCGGCCAGCGCGGTGCCCTCGGCGTCCAGGACGTCGCAGGCCCAGACCGTGGCACCCTCGTGGGCCAGCCGTTGCGCGTGCGAGGCGCCCTGGCCGCGGGCGCCCCCGGTGACGAGCACCACGTGGCCCTCGAGGCGGTGGGCGCGGACGTCGGTGAGCGCGGACACGCCGCCGAGCGTACGGGTGCCCGCCCTGGTCCGGGCGGCGAGCCGGTGCCGGGGGGTCAGGCGGGCCCGGCGGGTGCGACGCCCTCCCGCTCGTCGCGGTCGGCCCACTCGAGGAGCTGGTCGATCGCGTACGGGTGGTCGTCGATGCCGGCGTGCAGGTCGCCCACGCGCGCGAACCGCCCGGGCATGGTCGCGATGGTGAAGTCGTGCGGGTCGACGTCGGCGACCTCGTCCCAGGTGACGGGCGCGGACACGAGGCCCTCGGGGGTGCCGCGCACGGAGTAGGCGCTGGCGATGGTGTGGTCGCGGGCGTTCTGGTTGTAGTCGACGAAGATCGCCCCCGGGTCGCGGTCCTTGCGCCACCAGGTGGTGTCGACGCCGCCCGCGCTGCGGCGCTCGACCTCGCGGGCGAAGGCCCACGCCGCCCGGCGCACGTCGGCGAAGCCGTGGTCGGGGGTGATCCGCACGTAGACGTGCATGCCCTTGCCGCCCGACGTCTTGGGGTAGCCGGTCGCGCCCAGCTCGCCGAGCACCTCGCGGACGAGCCCCGCGGTCCGGCGGACGTCGTCGAAGGTCGCCAGCGGCATCGGGTCGAGGTCGATGCGCCACTCGTCCGGCGACTCGACGTCGGCGCGGCGCGAGTTCCAGGGGTGGAACTCCACGGTCGACATCTGGACGGCCCAGACCACGTCGGCGACGTGGTCCACGCAGAGCTCGTCGGCGTCGCGGTCGTAGCGCGGGAAGTGCACGCGCACGGTCTGGATCCACGGCGGCGCGCCCTTGGGCAGCCGCTTCTGGTGGACCTTCTCGCCGTCCACCCCGTCGGGGAATCGGTGCAGCATGCACGGCCGGTGGCGCAGGGCGTTGACGATCCCGTCGCCGACCGAGAGGTAGTAGTGCGCGAGGTCGAGCTTGGTCTCCCCGCGCGCGGAGAAGTAGACGCGCTGGGGGTTGCTGATCGAGACCGTACGGCCGTCGACGTCGAGCTCCACGCGTTCGGTGGCCACGCAGGCAGCCTAGGCCGGGCTCTGCGCCGGGGACGCGCGGCGGGCCATCATCGCGTGCAGCGTCAGGAACCGGACGACCGTGGCGATGCCCTGCGCGAGCACGAGCACCGTGACCTCCGCCGTGCGGCCGGCACCCGGGTCGAGCCGGTGCAGCACCCACAGCGCCCCGGCCGACAGCGCCAGCCCGAAGGCGAACGCCGCGAGCCCGCCGAGCTGGTGCCCGAGCGCGCCCTGCGACCCGCGCAGCCCGAAGGTCAGCCGCCGGTTGGTGGCGGTGTTGGCCACCTGCGTGACCACGAGCGCGACGACGTTCGCGACCTGAGCGCCGGTGGACCGTGCGCAGCAGGAGGTAGAGCAGCAGGTACGCGGCCGCGCTCGCAGCCCCGATCAACCCGAACCGCACGAGCTGGCTCCCCGTCGGCTGCGGACGTCCGACGCGGTTCACGGGCCCATCCTCCCCGGTCGCCGGCCTGGCGGGCGGTCCGGCACCTCAGGCCGGCCTGCCCGGCCTGTGAACGGGGAAGCGGACGGAACCCGCCGTTGTTGTCAGTGCCGCGGCCTAGGTTCTTCCCGGGCCCAGAGGAGGCAGTGGCATGAGCATGGAGGGCGTGGCCTGGTCGGCCGTGTACCGCGTCGCGACGGCGCAGCAGGAGCGGCGACCGTTCTCGTGGGCGACCGTCAGGCGGATCTGGGGCTTCGCGCGCCCGCAGCGGCGCGTGCTCGCCGTCTTCCTCCTGCTCAGCGTGGTGACGGCGTTCCTCGCGATCGCCACGCCGCTGCTGGCCGGTCGGGTGGTCGACGCGATCACCACGAACGGGTCGACCCGCGTGGTCGTCCGGCTCGCGGTCCTGATCGCCCTCATCGCCCTGGCCGAGGCCGGCGTCGGCCTGGTCGTCCGGTGGCTGTCCGCCCGCATCGGCGAGACGCTCATCCTCGACCTGCGGCGCGCGGTCTTCGACCACGTGCAGACGATGCCGGTCGCCTTCTTCACCCGGACCCGCACCGGAGCCCTGGTGAGCCGGCTCAACAACGACGTCATCGGCGCCCAGCGGGCGTTCTCCGACACCCTCTCCGGCGTGGTGACGAACATCGTCGCCGTCGCCCTCGCCCTGGTGACCATGCTGACGATCTCCTGGCCGATCACCGTGCTCGCGCTCGTGCTGCTGCCGGTCTTCGTGCTGCCCGCCCGCCGGATGGGCGCCCGGCTCGCCCGCCTCCGGCTCGAGGCGGCCAACCTCAACTCGTTGATGAGCACGCAGATGACCGAGCGCTTCTCCGCGCCCGGCGCGACGCTGGTCAAGCTGTTCTCCTCGCCCGAGCGCGAGTCGGTCGAGTTCAGCGAGCGCGCCCGGCGCGTCCGCGACATCGGCGTGCGCTCGACGATGGTCCAGATGGTCTTCGTGACCGCGCTGACCCTGGTGTCGGCGCTCGCCCTCGCGCTGGTCTACGGCCTCGGCGGGTGGTACGCCCTCCGCGGCACGCTGGAGGCCGGCTCGGTCGTCACCATGGCCCTGCTCCTGACCCGCCTGTACGCCCCCCTCACCCAGCTCGCCGGGGCGCGCGTCGAGGTGATGAGCGCGCTCGTCAGCTTCGAGCGGGTCTTCGAGATCCTCGACCTCAAGCCGTTGATCACCGAGTCACCCGACCCGGTCGCTGTGCCGGCAGGGCCCGTCTCGGTCGAGTTCGACCACGTGCGCTTCGCCTACCCGACCGCCGACAAGGTCTCGCTCGCCTCCCTGGAGGAGGTCGCCGTCCTCGACAACCGCGGCGGCGTCGAGGTCGTCCACGACGTGTCGTTCACCGCTGAGCCGGGGCAGATGATCGCGCTGGTCGGCTCCTCGGGCGCCGGCAAGTCGACCATCGCCTCGCTGCTGTCCCGCCTGTACGACGTGGACGAGGGGGCCGTCCGGCTCGGCGGCGTGGACGTCCGCGACCTGAGCTTCGACTCGCTCCGCTCGACGCTGGGCATGGTGACCCAGGACGGGCACCTCTTCCACGAGTCGATCCGCAACAACCTGCTGCTCGCCAACGTCGACGCGACGGAGGACGAGCTGTGGTCCGCGCTCACCCGCGCCCGGCTGGGCGACCTCATCGCGAGCCTGCCCGGCGGGCTCGACACCGTCGTGGGGGAGCGCGGCTACCGACTCTCGGGCGGCGAACGTCAGCGGCTGACCATCGCCCGGCTGCTGCTCGCGCACCCGCGCGTCGTGATCCTCGACGAGGCCACGGCGTCGCTCGACTCGACCTCGGAGGCCGCGGTCACGGCCGCGCTCGGCGAGGCGCTCGAGGGGCGTACGGCGCTGGTCATCGCGCACCGGCTCTCGACGGTGCGCGCGGCCGACTCGATCGTCGTCCTCGAGGAGGGACGCGTCGTCGAGCAGGGTCGTCACGCCGAGCTGCTCGCGCTGGGCGGACGCTACGCCGAGCTCTACCGCACCCAGTTCGCGACGAGCGAGGCCGAGGCCGAGCTGGAGCAGCAGGAGCTGCAGAGCCTGCGCTGACGGGCCGAGGTCCGTAGCCAGGTCCAGTCCCGGCCGGGGGCTGCCGCGACGCCGGCTCGTCGGACGCGACGTGATCCGGCGAGTGCGCCGTCTCGTCTGGCCCTGCCCTCGACGGCTCGCCTGACCTGGGTCCTGCTCGACGTGGTGGTGGGGACCGTGCTGTGCCGGCGACGAGCGCCCGCGGGGCCCGAAGACCCCGGCTGACGTCAGGCGACGCCGGCCGTGGTGGGCCGGCTGGTGGCCGCGTCGTCGACGGGGGCGAGCGGCAGCGTCACGCTGAACTCGGTCCGCCCGGGCCGGCTCTGCACGCCGACGCTGCCGTGGTGGGCCTCGACCACCGCGGCGACGATGGCGAGGCCCAGGCCGGTGCTGCGGCCCGACGCCGCGCCCGGGGTCCGGACCCGGCTGACCTCGGCGCGGGTGAAGCGCTCGAAGACGCGTGCCTGGATGTCCTCGGGGATGCCCGGGCCGGTGTCGGCCACGGTGATCAGCGCCTCCGGACCGCGGACGGTCACGGCGGCCCGGACCTGCGTGCCGGGCGGCGTGTGCGTGCGCGCGTTGGCCAGCAGGTTGGCCACGACCTGGTGGAGCCGGAAGCGGTCGCCGAGCGCGACCACCGGCTCGTCGGGCAGGTCGAGCTGCCACACGTGGTCGGGTCCCGCGACCCGGGCGTCGCTCAGCGCGTTGATGACGACCTCGCTCAGGTCGACGGGCTTGACGTCGACGTTCGGGCCGGAGTCGAGGCGGGCCAGCAGGAGCAGGTCCTCGACCAGCGAGGACATCCGCTCGGCCTCGGCCTCCACCCGGCTCATGGCGAAGGCGGCGTCCTCCGACATCGAGTCGCGCTCGCGCCGGGTCAGCTCGGCGTACCCGCGGATCGCGGCCAGCGGGTTGCGCAGCTCGTGGGAGGCGTCGGCGACGAACTGGCGCACCTTGGTCTCGCTCGCCTGCCGCGCGGCGAGGGCGTCCTCCACGTTGTTGAGCATGTGGTTGAAGGCCTGACCCACCCGGCCGACCTCCGAGGTCGGGTCGGCGTCCTCGGGCGGAACGCGCACGGCCAGCGCCACCTCGCCCCGGTCGAGCGGCAGCTGCGAGACCTGCTGCGCGGTCGAGGCCACCCGGTTCAGCGGCCGGAGGCTCCGGCGGACGACGGTCCGCGAGGCGCCGACCGCGCCGGCGATGGCCAGCCCGGTGAGCACGGCCTCCAGCCCGACCAGCTGCGCCAGCTGGTGGTCGACGGCCTCCAGCGGGAGGCCCCAGTACGCACGCCCGGCCACGATCTGGCCGTTGACGCCGATCGTGACCTTCCGGCCCACGAAGCGGTAGCGCCCGAGCTCGGGCAGGAAGACCGTCTGCTTGCCACCGGTGGGGTCCAGGGCTCCGATCGCCGACACCGCGTCGTCGGAGACGGAACCGATGCTGCCGTTCCCGCCGATGATCTGCCCCCCGATGGGGTCGCCGTCGTCGGCGACGGCCGCGGCCAGGGTGCCCGGTGGCTGGCCCGGGATGACGAGCTGGCCTCGCGGCCCGCGCTGCCCTCCGGGGTCGCCCTGCAACGCCCGCAGGCTGACGCCGTCGAGCTGGCTGTCGATGGAGCCGACCAGCAGCGTGCGCGCGGCGAGGGCGGTGAAGGTGCTGAGCAGGATCGCGACGAGCGCGACGAGCACCGTGACCCGGATGACCAGCTCGCGTCCGAGCGTGCCCCGCGCGAAGGCCTCGAGGGGGGCTGGGGACGGCGTCCCCACCGGTGCGGGCCAGGACGGCGGGACCGGGGCCGGTCCGGACGCCGAGCTGGTCGGGGCAGCGGGGGACGTCGGCGGCGCGGGCGCCTGGCCCGGCCCGAGGAACTCCGGTCCCGCCGCAGCCATCAGCTCGCGGGGCGCAGGACGTAGCCCGCGCCGCGCATGGTGTGGATCATCGGCGGGCGGTCGACGTCGATCTTCTTGCGCAGGTAGGAGATGTAGAGCTCGACGACGTTGGCCTGCCCGCCGAAGTCGTAGTTCCAGACCCGGTCGAGGATCTGGGCCTTCGAGAGCACCCGGCGGGGGTTGCGCATGAGGTAGCGCAGCAGCTCGAACTCCGTCGCGGTCAGCGAGATCTCGGTGCCGCCGCGGCTCACCTCGTGGCTGTCCTCGTCGAGGGTGAGGTCGCCGACCACGAGGGTCGAGTCGCTGCGCGGCGACGTGGCGCCGCTGCGGCGCAGCAGGGCCCGCAGGCGCGCGATGACCTCCTCGAGGCTGAAGGGCTTGGTCACGTAGTCGTCGCCGCCGGCGGTGAGCCCGCCGATGCGGTCCTCGACGGCGTCCTTGGCGGTCAGGAAGATCACCGGGACGTCCGGGTCCTCTGTGCGGATCCGCCGCATCACCTCCAGCCCGTCGAAGTCGGGCAGCATCATGTCCAGCACGATCGCGTCGGGACGCACCTCGCGGGCGGCCTTGACCGCCGTGGTGCCCGAGTTGGCGGTGGTCACCTGCCAGCCCTCGTAGCGCATGGCCATGGACAGCAGCTCGGTCAGGCTCGTCTCGTCGTCCACCGCGAGCACGCGGATGGGAGACCCGTCGGGCCGGGTCAGGGGCGTGGTGGCGGTGCCGGTACGGACCATGACCTCAGCGTGACACCGGGGGGTCGCGGTCGGCTGTGGTGATTCTGTCAACTTCCTGTGACCCGTGACCTGTGACCCATGACCTGTGACCCGTGACCTGTGCCCCGTGGGCGCCGACTGGCTCGCCGGGTCGGCACTGCCCACGGCCGTCGGCGGCGGGCGCTAGCGTCGCGACGTGCCGGGGCTGCCGCCGTTCGACCGCGTGGTGCGCGCGCACGGCCCCGTGGTCCTCCGGGTCTGCCGTGCGGTCCTCGGCAGCGACGCCGAGGCGGACGACGCCTGGCAGGAGACGTTCCTGGCGGCGTTGCGGTCGTACCCGCAGCTCGACCCGGGCACGAACCTGCAGGCCTGGCTGGTCACCGTCGCCCACCGCAAGGCGCTCGACGTGGTCCGAGCGCGGGAGCGGCGCGGCCCGGTGGCGCCGGTCGTGGACGCGGTCGTCGGAGCCGGTCGAGACGACCCGGCCCGGGCGGCCGAGGACCGCGCGCTCCGGGAGGCGGTCGCCGCGCTGCCCGGGCGCCAGCGCTGGGCCGTGGCCCTGCACCACCTCGGTGGCCTGAGCTGGGCGGAGGTCGCCGCGCTCGTCGGGGGCACGGAGCAGGCCGCACGGCGGGCGGGGTCCGACGGGGTCGCGGCGCTGCGTCGTACGGGCGGGTGGGGCTGAGCGACCGGGCTCAGCGGCCGGTGCGCGCCGGGAAGAAGGTGTTCTCCTCGCGGGTGCTCGGCCCGGCCGCCGCTGGGTCGACCGCGCCGGCCTCGTCCTTTGCCCCCTCCGCCTCGTCCGCCTCCGTCGGCTTCGTGCGGGTGAAGACGCGGTCGAGGCTCACGATGCCGCCGCCGAAGACGAGGAACAGCAGCCCGAGCACCCCCAGCGCCACCGAGTACTCGAAGCCCCCGCGGTAGGACCCGTCGGCGTTCACCAGGTCCGGGCCCTTGTAGTAGCTGGTCCACACGATGGTGAGGACCTGCTGCACGAGGACGCCCAGCCCGACGAGCGGGGTCAGGGCGCCCAGCAGGAGGAAGAGCCCGCCGACGATCTCGAAGGTCGTGGCCCCGTACGCGGCGTAGCGCGCGTACGGCGTCGAGAACTGGGCGAGGTACTCCGCCTGGGACGCCATGCCCGCCTGCCAGCGGTGCGCGCCGTGCAGGAGCAGGATCCCCCCGAGGCCGAGGCGTGCGACCAGCAGCGCGACGTGGCGGCAGAACGAGACGAAACGGCTCACGGGGCCTCCAGGGCGTCCGGCGGTGGTGCGTTCACCCTAGTCAGCACGCATGCCGCCACCCCTCAGCCACGCCGTGAGCGATCCGGTCGCACCGACCGGCAACGCGACCGGGCGGCAGCGGCACCCTGGTTGAGCCCTCAGGACTCAACCCGGATTGAAGGAATGACGAGGGCGGTGGCATAGTTGAGCCAAGTGCACTCAAGGACCACCGGGGCGACCCGGGCCGGGGTCCGGGGCACCGGAAGACACGCTCCCAATCTGGAGGAACACACACCATGGCTCGTGCAGTCGGCATCGACCTCGGGACGACCAACTCCGTCGTCGCCGTGCTCGAGGGTGGCGAACCCACCGTCATCCCCAACGCGGAGGGCGCTCGCACCACCCCCTCCGTGGTCGCCTTCGCCAAGGGCGGCGAGGTGCTGGTCGGCGAGGTCGCCAAGCGCCAGGCCGTCACCAACGTCGAGCGCACCATCCGTTCGGTCAAGCGCCACATGGGCACGGACTGGACGACCAGGATCGACGACAAGACCTACCGTCCCCAGCAGATCAGCGCCTTCGTGCTGCAGAAGCTGAAGCGCGACGCCGAGGCCTACCTCGGTGAGTCGGTCACCAACGCCGTGATCACCGTCCCGGCGTACTTCTCCGACGCCGAGCGCCAGGCCACCAAGGAGGCCGGCGAGATCGCGGGCCTGACCGTGGACCGCATCATCAACGAGCCGACCGCGGCCGCGCTGGCGTACGGCCTCGACAAGGGCGGCTCCGACCAGACGATCCTCGTCTTCGACCTCGGTGGTGGCACGTTCGACGTGTCGCTGCTGGAGATCGGTGACGGCGTCTTCGAGGTCAAGGCCACCAAGGGCGACAACCGCCTCGGCGGCGACGACTGGGACAGCCGGATCGTCGACTGGCTGGTCAAGCAGTTCAAGAACAAGAACGGCACCGACCTCGCCCAGGACAAGATCGCCAAGCAGCGCCTCCAGGAGGCCGCGGAGAAGGCGAAGATCGAGCTGTCGAGCGCGAGCGAGACCTCGATCAACCTGCCGTACATCACCCTCGGCGCCTCGGGCCCCCTCCACCTGGAGGAGAAGCTCACCCGCTCGGAGTTCCAGCGGCTGACCGCCGACCTGCTCGACCGCTGCCGCACCCCGTTCAACGCGGTGATCTCCGACGCGAACATCAGCATCGGCAAGATCGACCACGTCATCCTGGTCGGCGGCTCCACCCGCATGCCCGCCGTCGCCGAGCTCGTCAAGGAGCTCACCGGGGGCAAGGACCCGAACAAGTCGGTCAACCCCGACGAGGTCGTCGCCCTCGGCGCCAGCCTGCAGGCCGGTGTCCTCAAGGGTGAGGTCAAGGACGTCCTGCTGCTCGACGTCACCCCGCTGAGCCTCGGCATCGAGACCAAGGGCGGCGTGATGACCAAGATCATCGAGCGCAACACGACGATCCCGACGAAGCGGTCCGAGGTCTTCACCACCGCCGACGACAACCAGCCGTCGGTGATGATCCAGGTCTACCAGGGCGAGCGTGACTTCGCCCGCGACAACAAGTCGCTCGGCAACTTCGAGCTGACCGGCCTGCCGCCGGCCCCGCGCGGCGTGCCGCAGGTCGAGGTCGCCTTCGACATCGACGCCAACGGCATCGTGCACGTCCACGCCAAGGACCTCGCCACCGGCAAGGAGCAGTCCATGACGGTGACGGGCGGGTCGGCGCTGGGCAAGGACGACATCAGCCGCATGGTGTCCGAGGCCGAGGCGCACGCCGAGGAGGACCGCAAGCGTCGCGAGGCCGTCGAGCTGCGCAACGAGGCCGACAACCTGGTCTTCCGCACCGAGAAGCTGATCAGCGAGAACGCCGACAAGATCGACGACTCGACCAAGCAGCCGGTCGAGGAGGCCATCGCCGAGGTCAAGACCGCGCTCGAGGGCACGGACGACGACGCGGTGAAGTCCGCGGTCGACAAGCTCAACACCGCGGCGGCCCAGCTGGGCCAGGCCATGTACGCGGCGGCCCAGGCCGCGCAGGGCGGGCAGCAGGGCGAGTCGGCCGACGGCACCGAGGGGGGCACGTCGCAGGGCGGGTCCGCCCACGGATCGGGTGACGACGACGTCGTGGACGCCGAGATCGTCGACGACGACAACGGCTCCGGGACGGCCCGGTGAGCTCGACCCCGAGCGACCGCGAGGGCGAGCACCGGGGCGAGCAGGGCGGCCCGACGATCCGGGACCGTCGTCGCATCGACCCGGACACCTACGAGGTGCGGGAGCCGCAGGACGCGGCTCCCGCCCCCGAGGGCCCGGCGGAGCAGACCACGAGCAGCACCGAAGAGCCAGGAGAGAAGGACACCCGCGTGAGCGAGCTGGAGACGGCCCTGGCCGAGAGGACCGCTGACCTGCAGCGGCTCCAGGCCGAGTACGTCAACTACAAGCGCCGGGTCGACCGGGACCGCGACGTGTCCCGCAAGACCGCGGTGGAGTCGGTCCTCAAGGACCTGCTCCCCGCGCTCGACGACATCCGGTCGGCGACCGGGCACGGCGAGCTCACCGGCGCCTTCAAGGCCGTCGGCGACGCCGTGTCGGGCGTCGCGGCCAAGCACGGGCTCGTCTCGTTCGGGGAGAAGGGCGACACCTTCGACCCGCACGTCCACGAGGCGCTCCTGCACTCGCTGTCGCCGGACGTCACCGGTCCGACCTGCGTGGAGATCCTGCAGCCCGGCTACCGGGTCGGCGAGCGGGTCCTGCGGCCGGCCCGCGTCGCGGTGGCCGAGCCCGACGGCTCCGCGCCGGCGCCCACGGGTGACGCGGACGACGCGACCGGCGCCGGACCGGCCGCCGCCGCCGCCGAGGACCAGCCCGGCTCCGCCGAGCAGGCCTGACCACCGCAGCAGATCTCTGAGAGAGGGGAGGGCGTGAGATGAGCACCAAGGACTGGATCGAGAAGGACTTCTACAAGGTCCTGGGCGTCTCGAAGGACGCCAAGCCCGAGGAGATCAAGAAGGCCTACCGCAAGCTGGCCCGGGACAACCACCCCGACCAGAACCCCGGCAACCCGGCAGCGGAACAGCGCTTCAAGGACGTCTCCGAGGCGAACGACGTGCTCTCCCACCCGGAGAAGCGCAAGGAGTACGACGAGGCCCGGCGGCTGTTCGGCGGGGGCGGCTTCCGCTTCCCCGGCGCCAACGGGCAGCGCTCGGGCGGTGCCGGTCCGTCCATGGAGGACCTGTTCCGCAACGCGAGCGGGGGCGACGCCGGTCTCGGTGACCTCTTCGGCGGGCTCTTCGGTGGCCAGGGCGGTGGGCAGGCGCGGACGCAGCGCTACTCCACCAGCCGTGGCCCGCGCCGGGGCAGCGACGTGGAGGGGGAGGTGACCGTCGACTTCACCGACTCCATCAACGGGGTCACGGTGCCGATGCAGATGGTCTCCGACGCCGCCTGCGACGCCTGCCACGGGACCGGGGCCAAGGCCGGGACGGTGCCGAAGGTCTGCGCCACCTGCGAGGGCAGCGGGATGCAGACCTCGGCCTCCGGCGGCGTCTTCGCCGTCACCGAGCCGTGCCGCGACTGCCGCGGCCGCGGCATGGTGGTCGACGACCCGTGCCCGGTCTGCCACGGCTCCGGCCGTGCGCGCTCGACCCGGACCATGCAGGTCCGGATCCCCGCGGGCGTCACCGACGGCCAGCGCATCCGGCTCAAGGGCAAGGGCGGGGCCGGCGAGAACGGCGGCGCCGCGGGCGACCTCTACGTCGTCGTGCACGTCAGCCAGCACGGCATCTTCGGCCGCAAGGGCGACAACCTCACCCTGACCGCGCCGGTGACGTTCAACGAGGCGGCGCTGGGGGCCGAGATCGAGGTGCCCACGCTCGACGGGGCACCCGTCACGCTCCGCATCCCGCAGGGCACGCCCAACGGGCGCACCTTCCGGGTGCGTGGCAAGGGCGTGAGCAAGCGCGACGGCGGCAAGGGCGACCTGCTCGTGACCGTCGAGGTGGTCGTGCCGAAGACGCTGAACGACCAGGCCCGGGAGGCGCTGACCTCGTACGGGGAGGCCGTCGGTCTCGGCAACCCGCGGGCGAAGCTGTTCGCCCGCACCAGCTGAACGCACGACGCCAGCACCGACGACACACCGGCGCGGAGGAGGAACGATGAGCCCAGGTACGGGGGCCGAGCCCCACCACGTCCCGAGCCGCATCGACCACGACGCGCCGGTGTTCGTCATCTCGGTGGCGGCGCAGCTCGCGGGCATGCACCCGCAGACGCTGCGCACCTACGACCGGATGGGCCTGGTCGTCCCGCGCCGGACGGCGAAGCGAGGCCGGCGCTACTCGCGCCGTGACGTCGCCCGCCTCCGGCTCGTCCAGCGGCTGAGCCAGGACGAGGGCGTCAACCTCGAGGGCATCCGTCGCGTGCTGGCCATGCAGGACGAGATCGACGACCTGCGAGCGAAGGTCAACGACCTCACCCACCTGCTGCAGCTCCTCCGCAGCGCCCCGCCCGGCAGCCGCGTCTTCACCGCCGACCCGGCCGGCGGGGTCCAGATGGGCGGCGCCGAGCGCCCCTGGCGCGCCCCGCGGGCGATCGGCTGGCGCTAGGTCCTCGGGCCCCCCCGACCCCTCGGACTCCCTCTGCGCGCTCCGCCCCCTCCGCCCGCCGACGGTGCGGCGGTCGATACTGAGGCATGGCCGACGAGGAGCGCGAGGGCGTGGCCCTGAGCCACCTCGACGACGAGCTGTTCGACGGAGCCGGCGTCACCAAGCGCGACCTCGTCGACCACCTCGACGCGGTGTCCGCGCAGGTCCTGCCCGGTCTGGCCGACCGTCCGCTGTCGGTGGTCCGCGTACGGCCCGGCTCCGCCCCCTTCATGCAGAAGAACCTGCCGACCTACGCGCCCGGGTGGATGCGGCGCGAGACGACCTGGGCCGAGGCCTCCAAGCGCGAGGTCTCGTACGCCGTCGTCGAGGACCGTCGCGGGCTGCTGTGGTTCGCCAACCAGCGCGCGGTCGAGCTGCACGTGCCGCTGGTCCGGCTCGGCGAGCCGGAGCACGCCGAGAGCCTGGTCATGGACCTCGACCCGCCGGAGGGCTCCGGCTTCGCGCCGGTCGTCGCCGCCGCGCACCTCGTCCGGGCGACGCTGGCCGAGGCCGGGCTGACCGGTGTGGTCAAGACCAGCGGCGCCAAGGGGCTGCACGTCTTCGTGCCCCTCGCCGGGGTCGGGGTCTGGGACGCCGCCGCGGCCAGCCGCGCCCTCGCCGTCCGCGCCGAGCGGGCGGACCCGGCGCTCGCGACCACGGCGTACGTCAAGGACGAGCGCGGCGGCAAGGTGTTCCTCGACTCCACCCGCTCCGGCGGCGCGACCGTCGTGGCCGCGTACAGCCCGCGGGCCCGGCCCGGCCTGCCGGTCTCCTTCCCGGTGGCGTGGGACGACCTCGACGCGGTGTCCCCGGCGGACTTCACGGTGCGCAACGTGGCCGGGCTGCTCGACGGGCAGGACCCGTGGCGCGACCGGATGCCCGACCCGCAGCAGCTGCCCGACGACCTCGTGGCCCAGGGCCACGAGATCCCCGTCGCCCGCGTCGCCGCCATGCACGCCGGCAAGCGCCGCAAGCGCGCTCGAGCGTGACGGCGCCTGACGCGGCACCCCCTCAGCCCCGTACGCCCTCCCCTCCCCGTCCCCCGCGCCCCCTCTGTCGACGTTCGCTCGATCTTCACGACTTCGCGCGACCTGTAGGGCGCGCGAAGCCAGCAAGATCGAGCGAACGCGGAAGGTGGGGGCGGGGGCGGGGGCGGGCGAGGGGGAAGATTTAGCGTTCAACCAACGTTGGGGTGTGCATGAAGAAGATCGGCTTCCTGTCCTTCGGTCACTGGAACCCGTCGCCGCACTCGCAGACGCGCTCGGCGTCGGACGTGCTGCACCAGACGATCGACCTCGCCGTCGGGGCCGAGGAGATCGGCGTCGACGGGGCGTACGTGCGTGTGCACCACTTCGCGCGCCAGCTCGCCTCGCCGTTCCCGCTGCTCGCCGCCATGGCCGCCCGCACCTCGACCATCGAGCTCGGCACCGGCGTCATCGACATGCGCTACGAGAACCCGCTCTACATGGCTGAGGACGCGGGTTCGGCGGACCTCATCAGCAACTCCCGCCTGCAGCTCGGCGTGAGCCGTGGGTCGCCCGAGCAGGTCGTCGACGGCTACCGCTACTTCGGCTACGTGCCCCGCGAGGGCACCGATCACGCCGACATGGCGCGCGAGCACACCGAGGTCTTCCTGCGGGTGCTGGAGGGCGAGGGCTTCGCCGAGCCGAACCCGCGCCCGATGTTCGCGAACCCGCCCGGCCTGCTGCGCCTCGAGCCGTACGCGCCAGGGCTCCGCGACCGCATCTGGTGGGGAGCCGGCACCCGGGCCACCGCGGAGTGGACCGCACGGCAGGGCATGAACCTGATGAGCTCGACGCTCCTGTCCGAGGACACCGGCGTGCCGTTCCACCAGCTGCAGGCCGAGCAGATCCAGCGGTTCCGTGACGCGTGGGCCGACGCCGGCCACGAGCGCGCCCCCCGGGTGTCTGTCAGCCGCAGCGTGTTCCCGATCGTCAGCGACCTGGACCGGGCGTACTTCGGTCGCGAGACCCGCAGCTCCGACCAGGTCGGGATCCTCGACGGCGGCGCGGCCCGGTTCGGCAAGACGTACGCCGGCGAGATCGAGGACCTGGTCCGCGACCTCAAGGAGGACGAGGCGGTCGAGGCGGCGGACACCCTGCTGCTCACCATCCCCAACCAGCTCGGTGTCGACTACAACCTGCACGTCCTCGACGCGATCGTGCAGCACGTGGCGCCCGCCCTCGGCTGGCGCTGAGGCCCCCGCTCCACCCGACGGGGACGCCCGGGCCGCGACCGCGCGGTCCGGACGTCCCCGTCGTGCTGTCCTCGACGGGGCACCACCCTCCCGGCGACCCGGCCCCTCGGCGTAGGCGTACGCGGCCGCAGGGTGATGCCGAACCCCCACGTCCCGGGCGAGACGCTCACCCCCGGAGACAGCCCGGTCTCCCGGGCCGCGGTGGCGAGGTTCTCCCGACCCAGGCAGGGACGCCGGAGCTCCGGTCGCCCACTTTCGGCCACGGTCGCCTCGACCTCCGGCCACGACCTGCGTCCACCGCTCGACGTCGGTCGCGAGCCGGGGCTCGACTGGTGCCCTCACCGTGCGGCGACCGCTGCTGGACCCAGGGAGTCTCATGTCCGTGCCGACCCTGCTCCGCGCCGCCGCGGTGGCCACCGGTGCCGCCGTCCTGGCGCTCATCGTTCCCGTCGCCGTCGTGCCCTCCGCGGCCGCCGCCCCGTCCGCGCCCCCGCCGGCCACGGCCTCGGAGCACGCCTCGGAGCACGCCGCCTCGAGCGTCGGGCGGACGAGCGCGAGGGAGGCGGCCCGGGTCGACCGCGTCCCGACGCCGATGCTGCGCTGGACCGCGTGCCAGGGCGGCCTGCGCTGCGCCACCGTGCGCCTGCCGCTCGACTACGACGACCCGAAGGGCCCCACCGTCTCGGTGGCCCTCCTCAAGGTGCCGGCTACCGACCCGGCCCGCCGCATGGGCTCGCTGTTCCTCAACCCGGGCGGGCCCGGCGGTTCCGGCAAGGACGTCGCCATCCGGGCGGTCGGCTTCCTCTCGCCGTCGGTCCGGGCCCGCTTCGACCTCGTCGGGATGGACCCCCGCGGGACGAACGACAGCACGCGGGTCACCTGCTACCCGGACGCGGCCGCGCAGGCGGACGCGCTCGACGGGTACGCCCCCGGCTTCCCCCTCGGGCGCCAGGAGGAGACGGCGCACCTGAGGGCGGCCGGCCGGCTCGCCCGCGCCTGCGGCACCACGGGCCGGCCCCTGTCGGCCTCCATGTCGACCGCCGAGGTCGCCCGGGACCTCGACGTCGTGCGCCGGGCGGTCGGCGACCGCCGGCTCACCTTCCTCGGCTGGTCCTACGGCACCTACCTCGCGCAGGCGTACGCGGGCCTGTTCCCCGACCGCGTGCGGGCGCTCGCGCTGGACGGGGTCGTCGACGCGGTGGCCTGGACCGGGACACCCGCCACCCGCGTGCTGCCGTCCACGGTGCGGATGGGCACGGCGCTCGGGACCTCCGAGGCGCTGCGCACCTCGCTGCGACGTTGCCGCGCGGCGGGTGCCCCGCGGTGCCCGCTGATGCCCGACCCCGAGGCCGCCTTCGCCTCCGTCGCGTCCAGGCTCCGCGACGAGCCGCTGCAGGCGACGGACCCCGACGGCACGACCTACACGATCACGTACGCCGACTTCGTCGAGCAGGTGCTCTATGCCCTCTACGCGCCCGAGGCGGTCGAGGACGTCCCGCTCGTCGTGCAGGCCGTGCAGGAGCTGCTCGACCCGCGGGCACCGACGGCCGCCCGGAGCAGCGCTGCGGGCCGCTGGAACCGGCTGCGGTCGGCGGCGGGCGAGCGTCGCGGCGACCACGGGGCCCGAGCCGCGACGGCCGCCGCCGAGCCGCTCGCCAACGACCTCGAGCTCGCGGCGGCCGTGCTCTGCAGCGACAGCCTGAACCCGCACGGGGACGAGGGCTGGTTGCGGGTCGCCGACCAGGTCGACCGGGTCGCGCCCTACTTCGGTCGGCACTGGCTGTGGGCCTCGGCGCCCTGCGCGCGGTGGACCGCGACGGACGAGGACGCCTGGACCGGTCCGTACGACGTCCGCCCGGCTGCGCCGCTGCTCGTCGTGGGGGGTCTGCACGACCCGGCCACGCCCTACCTCGCCGCCGCGGCCGTGGCCGCCCGGGTGCCCGGCAGCCGGCTGCTGACCAGCGACTCGTGGGGCCACACGGCGTACGGCACCTCGGCCTGCGTCACCCGCGCGGTCGACCGCTACCTGCTCGGCGGCGTGCTGCCGGCTCGGGACACCGTCTGCCGCGGTGACGTGCAGCCCTACGCGCCGCGCTGACGTCGGGCAGCGCGGACGACGGGACGAGACAGGTCGCCGGGCCCCCGTTGGGCCGACCCGTACGGTCAGCCGAGGTCGAGCGCGTCGCGCACCCAGGCCGTCATGGCGCCCGGGTCCATCCCGGCCCCCCAGCAGTCGTGGGCGCCGACCGGGTCGTACCAGAGGGTGGCGTCGCCGCCCAGGTCGCGGTAGCGCAGGTACCAGGCGAGCCCCTGACGGGGGTTGACCCGCACGTCGCACGCCGACACGACGACGAGGACCCTCGCCCGACCGGCGTGCTCGAGCTCGGCCGGCGAGACGGCGAGCAGGGTGGCGCGGTCCTCGGGGTCGTCCGGGTCGCCCCACTCGTCGCGGTCGCTGGCCGTCGTGAGCGTGTCCCCCCGGCGCAGGCTGGTCAGCGGGTCGACGAAGCCGTTGACGACCACGCAGGCGTCCACGTCGTCCGGGCAGCTGACGAGCGTGGTGGCGGCGAGGAACCCGCCCGCGCTGGCCCCGACCACGCAGAGGCGGGTGGCCCGCACCGGGCCGGCCCCCGAGCGCAGCCAGCGGACGGCCGCGGCCGTGTCGGCGACCGAGCGGTCCCGCCGTGAGCGGCAGCCGGCGAGGTGGCGAGCCGCAGGACCCCCGCCGCGCACGTGCGGCGTGGCCACCGCGAACCCCTGGTCGAGCCAGCGGCCGAGGTCTCGGTCCGCGTCCAGGTCGATGTCGAGCCCGTACGCCCCGTAGACCATCAGCAGCACGGGACCGGTGAACGGTCCGTCGTCCTCGGCGCGCCAGCGCAGGTCCACCATGAAGAGGTAGCCGTCGGCCGACGCCACCGGCTCGGACCGCTTGCGGGTCCGCGTCCGGGGGCTCGTCCGGAGGAGGTCCTGGGCCGGGTTCAGCAGCCGGCCGTCGGGCCCGAAGTACCAGCCGACGGGTTCGTCGCCGCCCTGCAGCTCCAGCGCCCCGAAGCCGACGGCGGGCGTGACCGTGTTGAGCGCGAGGCTGAAGAGGCCGTCGCTCGACCGCAACGGCACCGAGGCCGCCGTGGAGAACGTGCCCAGCGGCACGAGCATGATCTGCTCGCTGTCTGCTCCTGCGTCGGCCCCTGCATCGGCCCCTGCGTCGGTCCCGGTGTCGACGCCTCCGAGAGCCAGCCGGACCCGGAGCAGGGCGCATCCCTCGCCGGCGACCACCTCGAGCGCGGTGCCCGGGCCGCCGGCGGCCTGCCAGCCGTCGAGGACCTGCCCGTCCTCCACGACGCTGACCAGCAGGGTCCACCGGTCCGCGACGTTCGCGGCCTGGACGAGCACCTGCTCGCCCTCGAGCAGGCCGACGTCGAAGAGGTCCGGGTCGTCGGCGACCCCGGGGACCGTGATCGGTGCGGGACGCTCGGCGCGGACGTCGACGAGGTCCCACAGCCGCAAGGTCCGCAGGCCGTGGCTCAGCTTGACGAAGCGGCGCACCGAGCAGGGTCGCAGGCCGAGCCCGCCGTCGGCGCTGTCGCGGACGACGTGCCGGCGGGCGTCGAACTCGTCGGTCAGCGGCGCGAGCACCGCCCGGGTGGCGCCCGGCCTGCCGCGGACCGGCTCGACGAAGGCGAGGCTCGTCCCGCCCTCGCCGCAGAGGGTGACGTCGGGGTAGACGCCGGGGAGGACGTGACGCCGGACCGGACCGCCGGGGTCGGCGTCGTAGACGAGGGCGACGTACGCCTCGCGCTCCGGGCGGCGCACGACGCTGACCCAGCGCCGGCCACGGCCGTCGACGTCGAGGCGGCAGCGCATCCACCCGGCGAGGTCGTCGGCGTCCGGTTCGTCGAACGTCAGTGCCGGTCCCACGCTGTCCTCCGGGTGCGCGGGGTCGTCGACCCAGCCGCCGACCATCCGGCCGTCCTCGTCCGGGCCGACCCGCAACCAGCCGTCCTGCAGCGGCACCACCTCGTAGGCGTGGACCGGCCGCACCGGTTCCGTCCGCCCCGACAGGGGCGGCAGGGCGTTGACGTCGGCCCCGTGGGTGCGGAGCAGCGCGAGCAGCCCGGCCTGGTCGAGTTCCTCGACCAGGCCGTGACGGGCGTCGGTGGTCACCGCGTCCCTACTGCGCGACCAGCGAGCGGTACAGCGCCGAACGCCGGCGGACCTGTGCGGGCGTCCCGGCCTCGACCAGCCGGCCGCGGTCGAGCACGAGCACCAGGTCGGCGCCCTCGACCGCGGCGTGGCCGTGCCCGGAGGCGAACGTGGTGACCCCGCCCATGGTCGTGCGGACCAGGCTCATCACCTGCTCGCGGTTGAGCACGTCCAGGCCCGAGGTGAACTCGTCGAGCAGCAGCATCTGCGGCGAGCCGAGCAGCGTGCGGGCCACGGCCAGACGCTGGCGCTCCCCGCCGGAGAACGCGTACGCCGACTCCCCGACCGGGGCGTCGAGGCCGCCGGGCCGGGAGCGCACGACGGCCAGCAGGCCGACGCGGTCGAGGATCTGCCAGCACCGGTCGTCGTCGATGCCGGGCCGACCGAGCAGGAGGTTGTCGCGGACGCTGCCGCTGAAGAGCGGGCAGGCCTGCTCGAGGTAGCCCACCTGGCCGCGGTAGGTGTCGTCGTCGCGGGCGTCCAGGGGCACCCCGTCGACCAGGACCAGACCCTGGCTCGGCCGGACGAACTTCTCCAGCAGCGACAGCATCGTGGACTTGCCCGAGCCCGACGGCCCGGTGAGGGCCACCCAGGCCCCGGCCGGCACGTCGAAGGAGACGTCGGCCAGGGCCAGCTCGCGGGTCGGGCCACCCTGCGCGTAGCGGACCGAGACGTTGCGGAAGGAGACCTCACCGCGCACGGCGTCCTGGTCGCGCGGGGGGTCCTCGCCCGACCCGGTCCGCGCCGCGGTGCTGGCGAGGAACTGCTCCTCCTCGGCCGTCGGCCCGGGAGCGGGTGCCCGTCGCACGAGGTCGCGGAGGTCGAGGATCCGCTGCAGGGCGCCGAGGGTCTCGGCCATCAGCACGACCGTCTCGGTGCTGCCGGTGATCGGGCCGACCATCAGCAGCGTGTACATGAAGAAGGCCACCAGGGACTCCACGGCCAGGCGGTCCTGCTGCACCCGCAGCACCGCCACGCAGACGATGACCAGCAGCGTCGCCTGGACGGCCACGGCCACGAGCGGGCCCATGACGGCGTGGGCCCGGGCCGAGCGGTCGGCGGCGACCTGCAGGGCGCGGCTGCTCGCGGCGAGCCGCCGGGCGACGAAGAGGTCGGCGACGAAGGCCCGCAGTGTGAGGACGGAGTCGAGCGCGCGGGTGCACTCGGCCACGTACGCGCCCTGCGCCTCCTGGCGGGCGAAGGCGATCCCGGACATGCGGCTGGAGGCGAGCACGATGAGTGCGAGGCAGCCGAGCGTGAGCAGCAGCGCGGCCGCCATCAGCACCGGGTCGATCAGGGTCATCTGCACGAGAGCGCCGACCACCAGGACGACGCCGCCCAGCGCCTGCACCGGGCCCCGCTGGAAGACCTCGCCGAGGTGCTCGGAGTCGATGCTGCACCGGGCGACGAGGTCGGCGGTCGGGTGCTCGACGAGCTTCTCGGCGGGCACCCGGAGCGCGAGGGCGGCCGACTCGTCGCGGAACGTCCGCACCGTACGGTTCGCGGCGCGGGCCGAGACGAGGTTGACGGCGGCGGTGACGCCCGACGCGAGGAGGGCCAGCCCCACCAGCACCGCGCCGGTGGGCAGGCCCGCGGTCAGGTCCCCGCCCCGGAGCACCCCGACCAGCCGCCCCGCCAGCACGGGCTGGGCGAGGGACAGCAGCGATGCGGCGACCGTGCCGACGAAGGCCAGCACCGCCGCGCGCGGGTCGTGCCGGAGCACGGCGACGAGGCGGCGCACCGCGCTCCGCGGCGGGTCGGCGAGCAGGCGGCCCACCACGTTCGGGCCGCCGACGCCGGGGTCCTCGACGGGGAGCGGGTGCGACATCGTGGTCATCGACGTCTCCTTTCTCGGGCGTAGGAACGGTCCGCCGACGGTCGAGGCCGTGGGTCGTGGTGGGACCGGGTCGTGGGGACGGGGCAGCGGTCGGGGCAGGGCTAGGCTGGGCGGTGACGAGCCCGGCCGGATAGGCGCCGACCGGGAGCGCCTGCCCGGGGCCCCCGAGAGGTGGAGCCGGAGCAGCCGGCCCCGGCCCGTGAGGACCGGGGCCGACCGCGTCCGGCGAGTGCCGGTCAGATAGGCGCTGACCGGCGCGCGCTCACTTCACGTAGCAGAGCGCGATGCTCCGGTGGCTGTTGCGGCATGCCGCGATGCTCACCCAGGACCCCTTGTCCTCCTCGGGGGTCTCGGTCTCCTCCTCCTGCAGGATCAGGACCTCTGACATGGTCTTCACCTCCTTCCCGTGCTCGGTTCCGGGCTCGCGCCCGATGGTCGGGTGGAGCGCTGCCTCAGCAGAACGCCCAGCTCCTGTTGCTCTGGTTCGTCCCGCCGCAGAGCACCCAGCTCGAGTTCGAGCGCTTGTCCTCCTCGGGGGTGTCGGGGCCCTGCTCCTGCAGGTCCAGCACGTCCGCCATGTCCATCACCTCCTCTCCTCGTCGTTCTCGGTCCGGTCCCTCACCAGCGGATGCAGAGCAGCTGGCTGGTGCTCGAGCGGTGGCAGAGGGCGTAGCTCACGCCCGACTGCTTCTGCTCGGCCGGTGTCACGGGGTCGTCGTCCTGAAGGTCGAGGACGTCCGCCACGGGCTTCTCCTTCCTCCTCCGGGTGCCGCCTGCGCGCCACCGGTGGTGCTCCGCCTCACTTGACGAAACAGAGGACGACGGAGATGTAGGAGTTGCGGCAGATCCGGATGCTGACGCGGGACGCCTTGTCGGCGCCGGGCGCCTCCTCCGGCTGCTGGTCCTGCAGGTCGAGGATCTCGGCCATGGTGCTCACCTCCTTCCGGGGTGTGGTGGTCGGTCGGGGACGGCTCCGTCAGCAGGCGATGCTCCACGTGCTCGCGAGCACGCAGGCGTAGACGCTGTTGGCGGAGTGGCAGGTGTCGGCCGCGGTCGTCGGCACGACGAGCTCGAGGCCCTGGAGGGAGAGCGGTCCGGCCACGGGGGTCACCGCGCGCCGACGAGGACGGGGGCCGACGCGTGCGCGGCCCGGCTGCCGCCCGGCGGCCCGGGGGTCGGCGGTCCGGGCCGCGGCTCGGTCGAGCGCGTGGTCGTGGACACCACTTCCGGCGGCAGCGGCAGGCGGGCGAGGGTGGCGGCGGTCGCGGCGGAGACCGGCAGCACCGCGTACGGGTCGTCGGTGCGGTGGGTGTGCAGCGCCAGCGCGACGCCCGCGGCGCCCGTGCCGAGGTCGGAGCTGAGCCGAAGCAGGCCGTCGCCGATGCAGAACGCCTTCGGGCCCCGCGTGAAGAGGCTCTCGCGCAGCAGCCGCGACTGCCGGTCGGCGGCCGCCGCGTGGCCGGCGCCGGCGGCCACGAGCGTGCTGAGGATCCCGGCCCGGCCGTGGTCCAGTCCGGGGTAGATGTAGAAGTCGCTCGTGCACGCGGCGGCGAGCCCGGCTCGCTCCTCGGTGGAAAGGACCGGCCCGCCGGTCAGGCGCTCCAGCACGGTGGCGACGGTCCACAGCCCGGCCGAGCCCCACTCGAGGTAGGGCAGGACGCGCCCACCCTCGACGTCGCGGACCATGAGCTCGCCGCTCGGCAGCGCGGCGCAGGCGTCGACGTCGAGCCGCAGCCGGCTGACCGCGCGCTGCAGCAGGTCGTCGCCGCCGCCGGCGAGGTGAGCGGCCACGTCGCTCAGCGCGACCCCGGTCAGGCCCCAGTAGAGCCCGCGCCGGCGGGTCAGGCTGCGCAGGGCGGAGGTGTCGGGGACGAGGCTCGCGTGCAGCCGTCCGTAGACCTCCAGGGCCAGGACGCGCAGGTCGTCGGCGCCGGTCGTGCGCGCGACCTCGAGCGCCGCGAGAACGGTGCCCGCCTGGCCGCCGGCCAGGTCGAGCCGGCGGCGGCCCCACGACTGCTCGAGCGCGGTGCGCGCGGCCCGGACCGCGTCGTCGGCGCGTCCGGCGTCGGCCAGGACGAGCGCGACGCCCGCGAGACCGCTCAGCAGGCCGGGGCTCTCGGCCGGGTCCCACGCCGCGGCCACGGCGGCGAGCGCCGCGAGGTCGGTCTCGTCGACGTCGGCGCCGATCCGCTGCTGCGCGAGCACAACGCCCGCGCGACCGCTGCCGAGCGTCTCGTGGACCAGACGGCCGGGCTGGGTCACGTCGCCGGGGTAGGCGGAGCGGGCGGAGAACCGGCGGGACCAGGCGATCCCCCCGAGCAGCCCGGCCACCGCCGCCTCCTCGTCCGGTGCGGCGTCAGGGACGTCGACGGTCACCTCGCTCGACAGCGCGGGCCGGGCACCGGCGGGGTAGCGGCGCTCGAGGGCGACCAGCTGGTCGGCCGCCTCGTCGCCGTACGTCGTCCGCACGCGACCCAGGGCGGCGGCCCAGAAGCCCGGAGCGACCGCCTCGACCTCCCAGTCGGGGGCGTACATCATCATCACCGAGCGAGCGACCGCGAACCAGTCCGCCTGCTCGGCGGTCAGGCTGGGGTCCCCGCAGAACTCGAAGACCCGGAAGCCGATCTCGCGCGGCTCGTCCAGCCGGGTGGCGTCCTCGAGGTCGAGGACGGTCACGGTGTCGTCCTCGTCGACCAGCACGTTGCCGGTGTGGACGTCACCGAGGGCCCAGCCGCGGGCGTGGACGCGGTCGACGACGTCGACGAGCTGGGCCGCGATGTGCGTGGTGCGGCGGGCGTACGCGGCGGGGTCGTCCTGCTGGAGCCCGATGGTGCGCACGACCCACGAGGTCAGCGTGGTGCCCTCGACGTGCTCGAGCTCGAGGTAGCGGTGCTCCCAGGCGGTGAAGTCGCCGACCAGCCGTTGCACGCCCGGCACGTCGGCGAGGTCCTCCAGGACGCGCTGCTCGTCGCGCTGGCGCTGCACGGCGCAGCGGTCGCGGGAGTCGAGGCCGGCGTGCGGCCGGGCCTCCCGCAGGACGCGGACCGTGCCGTCGGGGAGGGTGGCGCGGTAGACGCCGCCGGCGTTGCTGAAGTGCAGCGGTTTGATGCTGGTGAAGTCCGACAGCCGCGAGGGGGTGCTCCGGCGCGAACGCTCCAGGGCGGGACGCAGCACGTCGGGGACCTCGATGCCCGCGGGGACGCTGAAGCGCGGCGCCCGGACGTCCGGGACGAGGGTCGTCGTGGGTCCGGAGACGATGGCGGGCACGCCGCGGTCGTCGTCGCCGGGCAGCTCGACGGCCATGATCCCGCCGTAGCGGACGAAGACCGGGGCGTCGTCGGCCACCCGGAGGTCGGAGAGGATGTAGGGGCCCTCCTGCCCGGCGAGCCGGGTCCGCAGCAGCCCGAGCAGTCGCGCCAGCTGGGCGTCGTCGTCGGGGTAGACCGTGACGAACTTGCCGGATCCGCCCCGGTCGCCCTGCTTGGACGAGGAGTGGACCAGCTCGGCCAGGGTGGGCAGGAACTTGAAGGCGACCTGGGCCTCGACGCACGTCCGGGTCGTCTCCGCCAGCGTCTGCTCCGCGCAGCGCGGGGTCGCCGAGACGTGGATCTTCCAGCCCTGCAGCCGCGGCGTCCAGTCGCGGGGGGTCCAGCCCTCCCAGCCCGACCAGGACTGCACCAGCCACCCGGCCGGCACCGGCTCGGTCTGCAGGCGGCGCTCCGGGGTCCCGCCGAGCGCCGCGGGAGCACAGGGCGGGCCGTAGAACGGCGAGCCCGCGGTGGTGCCCAGGTAGTGCTCCGCACGGACCATGGTGCTCTCCTGACGAGGTTCGGCTGACGGGTGGCGCGGGGCCGTTGGAGGGGGCTCCCGGCTCCGTCGGACGGTTGCTGGCTGTTCCGACGTCCTCATCGAAGCCCGCCGGCGCCGGCGCCGGCAACGGCCGTCGAAGGGGGCTGGCCGAAGGTGCACGGGGGTGTGGCCGACCCGCCAGGAGCGGGTCCCCGCGTGACCCGGGACGCCCGGCCGCACCGGGCGCAGACGTGCGGACGCGGCGGGCCGGCACGCCTCGACGAGACGTGCAGGACCGCCACCCGGGCGTTCGAGGGTCGGGTGTGAGCGGGCTACTCGGCGACGAGGCGCGCGATGACCCGGGGTTCCGGGCGTCGCAGCGAGGCCAGCGTCGGCAGCAGCGTCGCCGACGCCGTGACCAGCAGGGTCGCTACGAGCGCGAGCCCGAACACCGACCAGGAGGGCGAGAAGGCGAACCGCAGGCCTCCGGCCGGAAAGCCGACCGCCAGGTAGGCGATCGAGACCCCGACCATGGCGAGGGACATGAGCGTCCCGGTGACCGTGATCACGACCGCCTCGAGGACCGGCACGGCGACGCGCTGGGCAGGCGTCGTGCCGACGATGCCCGAGAGCGCCAGCTCCGCGTCGCGCTGCCTGGCCATCATGACCAGGGAGCCGACGCCGCCGGCCAGCGCGATGCCCAGCGGCAGCGCGAGGAAGACCAGCATCGTCGCGGGACCGAGGTGCGACAGCGCGATGTCGTAGCCGTTGGCCAGCAGCGACGACTGCAGGGTGTCGCCCTGGGCGAGCATCCCGAAGAGCAGGCCGACCGTCAGCATCACCGGCACGACCGAGCGCGTGAGCCGCGCGGCCCGCGCGACGGTCGTGGCCCGCGCGAGCTGCCACGCGGGATCGCGGCCCGGGACCAGCCGGGTCCAGACGCGGGTGAGTGGCCCGACGACGGCCGGCGCGGCCAGCGCCAGCCCGGTGGCCGCCACGACCAGCAGCCCCAGGCTCACCTGGATCAGGTTGCTGATCGTCTCCTTGGTGCGGACGGCCGTCAGGGCCGGGACCGCGGCGTACGCGCCCACGCACAGCAGCGCGCAGAGGCCGACCCCGGTCCAGCGGAGCGGGGTCATCGCGACGTCGACGGTCCCGCTGGCCTGCCGGAGCGCCTCCACGGGGGGGATCCGGCTGGCCCGGTGGGCCTGCCGGAGCCCGCCGAGCACGGCGGCTGAAGTGGCCAGCACGGTGGCCGCGAGCACCGGCCACAGCGCGTAGACGGGGTCGGGGGCGGGTACCGCCACCTCCTCGCTGCGCTCCATCGCCAGGTAGTGCAGCGTGGGCTCCAGGGCCACGTACGCGAGCGCCCCGCCGAGGACCGAGCAGGCGAGGCTCACGACGGCCAGCTGGCTGACCACCGTGCCCACGACCTGCCGCGGGGTGGCCCCGGCCAGCGCGAGCCGGGCCAGCGAGCCGCGGCGGGAGTCGACGACCAGGCTGGTCGCCGAGCCGGTCACGATCATCCCGACGATGCCGCAGAACACGAGGTTCTGGGCCGGGTTGAAGGCGAACGCGGTGGAGTCGTAGAGGTCGAGGGTCCCGGACATGATGGCCCGGACCCCGGCCAGCAGGCACAGGGCGGACAGCGAGAGCGCGAAGCTGGTGGTCACGAAGACGACGCTGACCCCGAGCCACGCCGACCAGGAGGCCCGTAGCTCGGCCAGGTGCAGGCGGCGCACGTCAGGCCTCCCGCCCGGCCGAGAGCGCGGCGAGGACGCGGGCGACCTCCTCGGCGCCGCCCGCCACGAGCTCGCGCACGAGGCGGCCGTCGGACATGAACAGCACCCGGTCGCACCGCGCGGCGACGCCGGGGTCGTGGGTGACGACGAGGACGCAGCGGCCCGGCTCGTGGGCCACGGCCGTCAGCTCGTCGAGGACCAGGGCTCCCGAACGGGTGTCGAGAGCGCCGGTCGGCTCGTCGGCGAAGACGACCGCGGGCCGCTGCGCGAGGACCCGGGCCAGCGCGACGCGCTGCTGCTCGCCGCCGGACATCGCCGATGGGAGGGCGTGCAGGCGCCCGGCCAGGCCGACCCGAGCCAGCGCGCCCTCGACCTCGTCCGCCGGCGGTCGCCGGCGTTGCAGGCGGAAGGGCAGCGCGACGTTCTCGTACGCCGTGAGGGTGGGCATCAGGTTGTACGACTGGAAGACGAAGCCGACCTCGCTGCGCCGCATCCGTGCCAGGTCGGTCCGCGACAGCGAGCCGAGCGGGCGCCCGGCGAGGGCGACGCCACCGCTGGTCGGCGACTCGAGGCCGGCGAGGCAGTAGAGCAGGGTCGACTTCCCCGAGCCCGACGGGCCCATCACGGCCACCATCTCGCCGTCGCCGACCTCGAGGGACACCTCGTGCAGGATCGCGACCTGCTGGCGGCCGACGGCGTAGGACTTGCTGACCCGGTCCGCACCGATCGCCGGCAGGGCGGCGCCCCGCCCGGACGGGGGGTGCGGCGGGCTCTCCACGGGGGTCGTCATCGCGCTTCGCTCCTGGTCCGGCTCCGACGGCAGCGCGCCCGCGGTCAGCCGGTCAGGGGTCGGGCGGCCCTTCGTCTGGAACTCCACCAGCGCGTCGGGGGAGGGTCAACGGACTCCGGTGAACGCTGGTCGGAAGTTAGAGGCCGTTGGCCGACCGGTCCCGGGGGCGCCGGCGCGCCTAGCGGACCGAGGGCAGCGCGTGCGGGTCGACGAGGTTCAGCTGCACGGCACGGATCAGGATGCCCGTGCGTGACCGGACGTCGAGCTTGCGGCCCACGTGCAGCAGGTACTGCTTGACCGAGCCCTCGGACACGTACATCTGCGCCCCGATCTGGTGGTTGGTGAGGCCCTGCGCCAACCAGCCGAGCAGCTCGACCTCCCGGGGGGTCAGGCCGACGTCCGCGCCGGGCCGCAGCGGCGCGCGGCGGTCCTCGACCACGGAGCTGACGAGCTCCCGGCGCACCGAACCGGACAGCGGCATGTCGCCGGCCAGGGCCTGGCGCAGGGCCGCCAGCAGGGCGGGTCCCCCGACGTCCTTGAGCAGGTAGCCCGACGCGCCGGCGCGCAGGGCGGCCACGACGTACTCGCTCGTGCCGAAGGTGGTCATCGCGACCACGCAGGCGTCCGGCCACTGCGCGCAGATCTGCTCGATCGCCTCGACGCCGGAGACGCTCGGCATCTGCAGGTCCATGAGGACGAGGTCGGGCAGGAGGGTCGCGTACGCGGCCACGCCCTCGGCGCCGTCGCGCGCCTCGCCGCACACCTCGAAGTCGGGCTGGCGGCCGAAGAAGGTGCGGTAGGCCTCGCGGACGAGGGGGTCGTCGTCCGTGACGAGCACGCGGCAGATCTCCGACATGGCCCCACGTTAACCAGGCCTGCTCCCGAGGTTAGTTCTCTGCTGAACTTCTGCTGAGAAACCTGGCCGTTCGTCAAGTGGTGCCCACCGCCGGTTCAGGGCACGGTGTGTGTCGTCGACGACCGTCGGCGACCAGCAGGAGAGCTCGGGGGAGATCCGGATGAAGAAGTTGTGCGTGTCGGTGGCGTTGGTGGTCGTGTCGCTCGGACTGGCGGGGACGCCGGCCCACGCCGCGTCGCCGGGTCCGACGTCCGCGGCGGTCGTCGCGGTGCCCAGGGGCGCCGCGACGATCCAGACGCTGTGCTGGATCTGGCCCCGGCACTGCCTGTGATCGTGCCCCTCACGGTCCGTCAGGGCGCGGGGCTGTTCCTCGTCCGGCGGGCCCGCACCATCGCGGCGCCCCACCAGGTGCGGCTGGTGGTCACGGCCTTCCTCGCGCTGCTCGTGGTCGACCTCGGTCGGCTCCACCTGAGCGCTGCGACGACCGGGTCGGACGGCGGCGGGGCCGTGTTCCTGGCCGAGGGGCTGGCCTACGCGGCCGTGGCGGTCTCGCTGTGGCGGCTGCCGGCCGGCCTCTGCCTGGCGGCGGGCGCGCTCGGCGTGGGCGCGGCCGTGGGCGGCACCGGCCTCGAGCCGGTGCTGCTGCTCGTGCTCGGCGTCCTCGTGGGCGTGCGTGGCGAACGGCGGACCGGGGTCGCGTACGCCGGTGGTGTGCTGCTGCTCGCCGGCACCACCGTCCTGCTCCACCCGGCCCACGTCGTCTTCGTGCTCGCCTGGTTCGCCGGCAGCGCCGCCGTCGGTCTCGCCGCGGGCTCGACGGCGGCGCGTCTTCGTCGGGGCGGCGCCGCCGAGGACCGGTCGCTGGCCGAGGACGCGCTGGAGGACCTGAGGATCCGCGGCGACGAGCGCCGGGTCCTCGCCGCCGAGCTGCACGACGTCGTCACCCACCAGCTCTCCACCATGTCGCTGCAGGTGATGGGTCACGCCGACAGCCACGACGTCGACGAGCTCCGCGTCGTGCTGCGCAAGGTCGGCCGCTCGGCCGACTCGGCGCTGGCCGAGCTGAGGTTGCTGAACCAGGTGCTGCACGCCGACCCGACCACGGCGCCGACGGCCGCCGAGGTGCCGGCCCTGTCCCAACGGCTCGCGCCGACCGCGGCGGCCGCGGGCTGGGCCCGACGGCTGGTCGAGGCCGGCCTGGACCCCGTCATCGAGGTGCCCGGCCGAGCCGACCGGATCGGTGTGAGCGCCCAGGCGACCCTGGTTCGCGCGCTGGACGCGGTGGGTGAGAACTTCCTGGGCCACGCACCGCCGCGAGCGCGGTGCGAGGTCGTCCTCCGCCTCACCGGTGCCCAGGCGGTGCTCCGGGCGTCCAGCCCGCTGGGCGACGCCTCCCCGTCGGGTCCCGTCCGCCTCGGCTGGGGCCTGCGCGGTCTGCGTGAACGGGTCCACATGAGTGGCGGCACGTTCCTCGCTCAGCCGGTCGCCGACGAGGGCGCCTGGGTCGTCGCCGTCAGCCTTCCCCTCGACTGAGCCGGGAGCCGTGCCGTGACCACGCTGACCGCTATCCTCGTGCCCCGGAGGCGGCCGTCGGGATCCGGCCGCGGCACCCGACGACGGGGGCAGGGGATGGCGCTGGCCGCCGGACGACCGCGGGCCGCCGCCCGCCCGGTCGCGGACGGCTTGCGGGCCCTGCCGCTCATGGTCTTCGGCTTCCTGGTGGTCGACCTCGTCGGCACCGTCGTGGCCCGGGCGTACGGCGTACCGAACTCGGGTCGTGCCGGTGCCTCCGCCGTGGTCCAGATGGTGCTCGTCGTCCTCACCGCCGCGGCCCTGCTGTGGGCGCGGCCCCGGCTGGCGGTGCCCGGCTGCGTCCTCGTCGCCCTCCTCGTGCTGCTCCTCGGTCCCTCCGGCGCCGAGGACTGGGTGGTCCTGGTGTCGGGCGTCGTCGTCGCCGTGCGTGCGTCGCGTCGCCGCCTGGTGCTCGGCGGGGTCGCGCTGCTCGGCTACCCCGTCGTCTTCGGGGTGTCCGCCCAGACGCGGAACGGCTACGGCGCGGTCGCGGCGCTGACGGTGCTCGCCCTGGTCGTCGTCGCCTTCGGCTGCGGCCTCGTCGCGCGGCGGCTGCTGCACGCGCGCGACGGCAACCTCGAGCGCCTGGCGGTGCTCGAGGAGCAGACCGGGAGGATCCGGGCCGACGAGCGGTCCCGGCTGGCGGACGAGCTCCAGACGCTGCTGACCGAGGGCCTCGACGCCCTCGGTTCGACGCTGCGCGCCGATCCTCGGACGCGCCCCAGCGCCGCAGCGCTGCGGTCCCGCCTGGACGCGGCAGCCGCGACGAGCCGGCACCTGCTGTCCCAGCTGCGGGTGCTGCTCGGCGTGCTCCGCCAGGACGCCGAGCCCAACGCCGACTTCGACCCCGCTCCCGTCGAGGTCGGGCGTCGCCGCTGGATCGACCTGCTGACCGCGCGGTCGGGCCGGTTGGCCGTGGTCGGGCTGACGGTCCTCCTCGGCCTGCGGGCGCTCGTGGAGGGGCTCGGCACCGGCCCCGACGTCGGGCTCGCCGTGCACCTGCTCGCCCTGGCCGCGGTCGGGACGGGGGTCCTGCGACCGCGGGCCGGCGCGCTGGTCGCCGCGCTCGCGCTCGTCGTCGCCGCGCTCGGTCTGAGCCGCTCGTCCTTCGACCTCGTGGCGGTAGCGTTCCTCGGGGTCGCCGGAGCCTTCCTGGCGACGCGGTTCCGGGTGCTGGTGGTCCTGCTGGGCCTCGTGGCCTACGCCGGGCTCCGCGTCCTGGTCGGCCCCGACGAACCGACTCAGGACCTGGCCGCGATCGCGTACACGGGCCTGGCCGCGCTGCTGGTCGGGCTCGTCGTGCACCACCTCGTGCGCTCGCGCCAGGAGACGCTCGGCCAGACCGCGGCGCTGCTGGCGCACCAGGAGCGGGTGACCACCGAGGAGCGCAACGCGGTCGCCCGCGAGCTGCACGACGTCGTCGCCCACCAGCTGTCGGTCGTCAGCCTGCTCGTGCTGGCTGCGCCGGACGACGACGTCGAGGAGCTGGGACGAATCGTCGAGCGGCTGCGCCAGACGACGGAGTCGGCCCGGCGCGACCTCGGCACGCTGCTGCACGCCCTGCGCGGCGCGGAGGCCGACCAGTCCCGCCCGGGCGCCGAGGTCACCCCGTCGGCCGCGGCCGCGGCGCTCGCCGAACGGCTCGCCGAGAACGGGCACCGGGTGGAGAGCCGGATCGACCCCCGGGGCGACGCGCTCGACCCCACCACACGCCGCACCCTCGTGCGGATCATGCAGGAGGCCACGACGAACGCGCTGCGCTACGCCCCGGCGGGCACGCGCTGCGCCTTCGCGCTGACCGTGGAGCCCGGAGCGGTCCGCGTGGAGGTGACGAGCGCGCTCGGCACCGGGCGCGCCCGCAGCGACCTCAGCCTGGGCTGGGGTCTTCGGGGTCTGCGCGAACGGGTCGACCTGACCGGGGGGACCTTCACGGCGGGGCGCCGGGGCGGGGACTGGGCCGTCGGCGCCGTGCTGCCGGTGGAGGCCGTCACCCCCTTGGCGGCCGGCGTCGCCGGGTCCGCCTGACCCGGCGGCGAGGGCCTGCCGCTGCGCCGGGCCCGCTCGCGTACGGTCGCTGACCTGACGTCGAGAGGACCCCGATGCCCGACCTGACCGACCCCGTCGAGGAGCGGCTGGCCCGATTCCGCAGCGAGCGGCTGCGGCCCGCGCTCTACCGCGAGCGGGTGCCGCTGGCCGTGACGGCGTGGGAGGCGCCGGGCGAGCCGGTGCGTTTCGAGGAGGCGGTCGCGCAGGACTTCGCGCCCTTCGCGGTGGGGTCGGCGTACGGCCCGCCCTGGGCGACGACCTGGTTCCGCGCGACGGGCTCCGTCCCCGAGGGGTGGGACGCGATCGACGGCACGGCGGTGGAGGTCGTCGTGGACCTCGGCTTCAGCGACAGCGAGCCCGGCTTCCAGGCCGAGGGGCTGGTCTGGACCGCGGACGGCACCGTGCTCAAGGCCGTCGAGCCGATGAACCAGGCCGTGCCCCTGCCCGCGTCGTCCCCGGCCCGGTCCGGGAGCGCCGTCGACGTGCTCGTGGAGGCGGCGTCCAACCCGCACGTCCTCGAGCACCTGCAGTTCACCCCGACCCACCTCGGCAACCTGACCACGGCCGGCCGGGAGCCGCTCTACCGCCTGCGCCGCCTCGAGCTGGCGCTGCGGGACCTGGCCGTGTGGGAGCTCGACCAGGACCTCGTCACCCTGGCGGGCCTCCTGCGGGAGCTGCCCGCCAACACCCAGCGCCGCGCCGAGGTCCGCGAGGCCCTGGACCGCGTGGTCGACGCGGTCGACCCGTCCGACGTCGCGGGCACCGCCTCGGCCGGTCGGGACGTGCTCCGTACGGTGCTCGACAGGCCCGCCGGCGCGAGCGCCCACCAGGCGTACGCGGTCGGTCACGCCCACATCGACTCCGCCTGGCTGTGGCCGGTGCGCGAGACCGTGCGCAAGGTCGCCCGGACCTTCGCCAACGTCTGCGACCTGATCGAGCGCGAGGAGCAGTTCGTCTTCGCCGCCTCGTCGGCGCAGCAGTACGCCTGGCTGCAGGAGTACTACCCCGGCCTGTTCGAGCGGGTCCGGGGCCACGTGCGGGCCGGGCGCTTCGTGCCCGTCGGCGGCATGTGGGTCGAGTCGGACACGAACCTGCCGGGCGGCGAGGCGCTGGCGCGCCAGTTCGTGCTCGGCAAGGGCTTCTTCTCCGCCGAGCTCGGCGTCGACACCGAGGAGGTCTGGCTGCCGGACTCGTTCGGCTACTCGGGCGCGCTGCCGCAGATCATGGCCGCCGCCGGGGCGAAGTGGTTCCTCACCCAGAAGATCAGCTGGAACGACTCCAACCTCATGCCGCACTCGACCTTCCGCTGGGAGGGCATCGACGGCACGCAGGTCTTCACCCACTTCCCGCCGGTCGACACCTACAACTCCGACCTCTCGGCCGCCGACCTCGCCCGCGCCGAGCGGAACTTCACCGAGAAGGCCGTGGCGAACCGCTCGCTGGTGCCCTTCGGGCACGGCGACGGCGGCGGCGGACCCACCCGCGAGATGGTCGCGGCGGCGCGGCGGACGGCATCGCTCGAGGGCTCGCCCGCGGTCCGGCTGACCGGGCCGGTCCAGTTCTTCACCGACGCGCAGGCCGAGCTGCCCGACGCGCCGGTCTGGTCGGGCGAGCTCTACCTGGAGTTCCACCGCGGCACCTACACCAGCCAGGCGCGCACCAAGCGCGGCAACCGGCGCAGCGAGCACCTGCTGCGCGAGGCCGAGCTGTGGGCGACGACCGCCGCCGTGCGCAGCGGCACCGCCTACCCGTACGAGGACCTGCGCGCGGCGTGGCGGACGGTCTGCCTGCAGCAGTTCCACGACATCCTGCCGGGCACGTCGATCTCCTGGGTCTACGCCGACGCCGAGGCCGGCTACGCCCGCGTGGCCGAGACCGCCGAGCGCGTCGTCCAGGGTTCGCTGACGGCCCTGCTCGGGCAGGGCTCGGGCTACGTCGCGGCCAACGCCGGCCCGTACGCCGTCGACGGCGTCCCGGCGCTGGGCGTGGTGAGCGGTGCGCCCGAGGTGCGCGCCGTCGCCCCGGGCCGCGAGGGCGACGGGTTCGTCCTCGAGAACGACCTCGTCCGGGTCCGTGTGAGCGCCGAGGGGCTGCTGACCTCCGTGCTCGACCTGCGCGTCGCCCGCGAGCTCGTGCCCGAGGGCCGCGCGGCGGGCCTGCTGCAGCTCTTCCGCGACGTGCCCAACCGCTGGGACGCCTGGGACATCGACCGCACCTACCAGCGGAGCGTCACCGACCTCGTCGAGGCGGTCTCGGTCGAGGTGGTCGGCGACGCGCTGCGCGTCGAGCGACGGTTCGGGGAGTCGTCGCTGGTCCAGACGATCAGCCTCGCGGCCGACGCGGCGCGGGTCGACCTCGCCTTCCGCGTCGACTGGCACGAGCGGCAGAAGCTGCTCAAGCTCGCCTTCCCGCTCGACGTGCACGCCGAGCGCGCCACGTCGGAGATCCAGTTCGGTCACCTGCACCGCCCGACCCACGCCAACACCTCGTGGGACACCGCGCGCTTCGAGACCGTCGCGCACCGCTGGGTGCACGTGGGCGAGCCCGGCTACGGCGTCGCGGTCTCGAACGACTCCACCTACGGCCACGACATCACCCGCGTGAGTGCCGGGGTGCGGGGCTCGACCACGACCGTGCGGCTGTCGCTGCTGCGGGCGCCGCTCTTCCCCGACCCCGAGGCCGACCAGGGCGAGCACACGATGAACGTCTCGCTGGTCGTGGGCGCCGGCATCCCCGAGTCGGTGGCCGAGGGCTACCGGCGCAACCTGCCGCTGCGGGTGGTGGAGGGCGTGGGCGAGGGTTCGGTGGAGCCGCTCGTCGTCGTCGACCACCCCGCCGTCGTGGTCGAGGCGGTGAAGCTCGCCGAGGACGGCAGCGGCGACGTGGTCGTGCGGCTCTACGAGGCGTACGGGACGCGGGCACGCACCCGGGTGACGGCGACCTTCGACGTCACCGGCATCACCGAGACCGACCTGCTCGAGCGCGAGGTGGAGGCGTCGGCCCTCCACTCGGTCGAGGGTGCGGTCGCCGGGCTCGAGCTGCGGCCCTTCCAGCTCGTCACCCTCCGCCTGGCGCGCTGACCCTCCCCCCTCCCCGAAAGTGGTCGCTCCGAGCCCAGAATCCGCGGCGTCGGGCCCCTGGGAGTGACCACTTTCCGGGGAAGGGGCTGGACCTCCCCGGGCACGTCGGCCGGGCCCCGGAACCTGCCCGGGACCCGGCCGACGGGTGTGAGAGGACCTAGAAGCGGTCCGTCCGTACCTTCACCGCCGAGGTGGACTGCCCACCGCCGGGCTGGTCGACGCCGTTCACCGTGAGGGTGTAGAGCGCCTGCGGCTGGTTCTGCTCGGTCGGGTCGTCGTAGCTGACGATCGCCACCACCCGCGGGTAGCCGCGGAACGCGCCGAGCCGGCCGCGGTCGAGGCTGAAGGAGCGCCTGGCGTAGGTCTTCACCAGCGCCTTGTGCTTGGCCGTGTCGAGCCCGACGAGCCGGACGTTCCAGGCGCCGACCGTGACCGGCAGGACCTGGGTCGAGGACCGGAACACCGAGGCGTCACTGCCGTCGCTGACCAGCACGGAGCCGACCTTGACGTCGTCGACGTAGAAGCCGCCGTCGTTGGTGCCGCCGTCGCTGACGTAGCGGAAGCCGATCAGGACCGACCGACCGGCGTACGCCTTGAGGTCGAAGGTCTGCGTCCTGAAGGCGGTCGCGTCGCCGTTCAGGGCCGGGCCGAGCGGACCCTCGACCGTGTTGGCGTTGGCCAGCGGCGTGTAGGTCTTGCCGCCGTCGGTGGAGACCACGGTGTAGGCGTAGTCGTACGTGGCCTCGGCGAGGTGGAGCTCGTCGAAGGTCAGCGTCGGGTCGGCCGTCGGAACCGTCACCGTGACGACCGCGGAGGCGTCGAGGTTGCTCGTGTTGCCCGACCAGAGGGTCGGGTTCCCCGCGCGGCCCGGGGCGTCGGTCACGCTGGTCCAGCGCAGCGGCTGCGGGTCGAGGGTCTTCGCGCCCGAGAACCTCAGCGAGCGCAGGTCCTTGCCCTTGAGGTAGAGCCCGGTGGAGGCGCGGGCGGCGACGTAGTCGGCGCCGTTGGCCGGGGCGCCGGGTGCCGCGTACGAGCGCGGGTTGCCCAGGTTGACCGTCGAGCTGAGGCTGGCGCTGGTCACCCGCTTCTTGGCGATGCCCCTGACCTTGCCCTTGCTCGTGCCGACGTAGCGGTCGACGAGCGTGGCGACCTGGAAGTCGTGCACGACCTGGTAGGCGTCGGTGCCCGGCGCGTAGCCGTCGAGCGCCCGCTGCAGGCCGACCAGGCCCTGGTTGGCGCCGTCACGGTGCAGGGCGCTCATGAAGCCGATGCCGTAGTGGTCGTAGAGGTACATCATCATCGAGTACGCGTTGCCGTAGTCGGCGAGGATCTGTGAGTCGCCCTGGTCGCCCCACAGCGTGAGCGAGTTCTCGGGGCCGCCGCAGTCGCGCGGGTTCGGGTTGTACGCGGTCTGGACGGTGCCGAAGCCTTGGAAGCAGTAGATGTGGCTGTCGGCGCCGCGCTGGTCGACCCGCAGGCGCGTGTCGACGTAGCCGACGAGGCTCTGGGCGAAGTCGGAGAGCCCCTCGTTGACCCAGCTGACCTCGTTCGGGTCCTGGTAGTACTCGAGCAGGTGCTGGTACTCGTGGGCGAAGGTGCCCTCGTACAGCCGGGGACGGGCCGGTCGGCTCGTGCACGGGTCGGCGGTGGGTTGGTCCGGCGGGTTCGCCGTCGTGCGGTGCGCCCAGTCGTAGGCGTCGATGGTCATCACGTTGCGGTCGAAGATCTCGTTGATCTGCGACGAGAAGAACCCGGCGATGTAGGTCGGCGCGGACTTGACGCCCTCGTAGTAGTTGTCGTCGCGGACGTTGTCGACGAGCGTCATGATCTTGTCGCCGCTGCCCGACGTGTCGACGTCGCTGACCAGCCGCTTGCTGCCGTCGCGGTCGGGCGCGACGCTGAAGGCGGCAGACTCCTTCGGGAACATGGTGTGGTCGAACTGGTCGGCGAGCTCCTGGGCCTGCGCCTTCGTCACCGTGGTCGACCCGGCGACCTGGTCGCGGCAGTCGCCGGTGGGGAAGGCGGTGTCGTCCGCGACCCAGACCTCGATCTTGGCGCCGACGGCCTGGAGCGTGTACGGCTTCTCGTAGTAGCGGCCGTTGTAGTCGTCGAGGGCCAGCAGGGTCCGGGTGGTCCCGACGGCCGGGGTGACTGCGGCGCCCTCGGCGCGCTGAGCCCTGCGCTGACGCGTCGACGCCATGGACAGGCCGGCGGTGGAGAACTTCTTGCCCGGGCTGATCTCGCGGACGTCGCCCTTGACGACGTCCGCCTTGGCGGGGACGGGCTTGGGTGGGGCGGCGGAAGCGCCCGGCGCGAGCAGCGAGGTGACGGCGAGCGCCGCTCCTGCGGCCAGCGCCGTCAGGCCGGTGAGGCGACCGCGCCCTCGAGGGGCGACACCCGCTCTCCTGGACGAGGGCACGTGCGGGGGGTTGGACATCCTGCTCCCGAGGGTGTGAGGAACTGCGTGTGCGCCGAAAGATCTACTGCACCGGAGCCGGTGAGCACAAGGGGTTGCGTCGGTCGGTGGTCGACTGCTCGGAATTCTCGTCAGGCTCGAACAGTTGAGTCGATGACGCTCAACGTCGACTTGCACGATCGAGACTCGCGGCGCATAGTTGAGCCGAGGACACTCAACCCAGAGGAACCGCCCCACATGGACACCAACAAGCTCACCACCAAGAGCCGTGACGCGGTCTCGTCCGCGCTCCGGCTGGCGCTCACCGGCGGCAACCCGTACGTCGAGCCCAGTCACCTCCTGCACGCCCTGCTGCTCGTCCCCGGCAACACGGTCGCCCCGCTGATCACCGCCGTGGGCGCGGACCCGGCCGTCGTCGACGCCGCCGCGCAGGGCGCCATCAGCAAGCTGTCCTCGGCGACCGGGTCGTCGGTGTCGCAGCCCCAGCTCTCCGGAGCCTTCGCCCGCGTCCTGGCCGACGCGGAGACCCGGGCCCAGCAGCTCGGCGACTCCTACGTCGCGACCGAGCACCTGCTGATCGCGCTCGCCGCCGTGACCTCCGACGCCTCGGCGGTGCTGCGCGACCTCAAGGTCACCCCGGAGGCGCTCGCCGCGAAGTTCGACGAGCTGCGCGGCAGCAAGCGCGTCACGAGCGCCGAGGCCGAGGGCAGCGAGTCCGCGCTCGACCAGTACGGCGTCGACCTCACCGCCACCGCCCGCGCCGGCAAGCTCGACCCCGTCATCGGCCGGGACACCGAGATCCGCCGCGTCGTGCAGGTGCTGGCGCGCCGGACGAAGAACAACCCCGTCCTGATCGGCGAGCCCGGCGTCGGCAAGACCGCCGTCGTCGAGGGCCTGGCCCAGCGCCTCGTCGCCGGCGACGTGCCCGACTCCCTCAAGGGCCGCCGCCTCGTCTCGCTCGACCTGAGCGCGATGGTGGCCGGCGCGAAGTACCGCGGCGAGTTCGAGGAGCGGCTCAAGGCCGTCCTCACCGAGATCCGCGACGCCGAGGGCCAGGTCATCACCTTCATCGACGAGCTGCACACCGTCGTCGGTGCGGGCGCCTCCGGCGACTCCTCGATGGACGCCGGCAACATGCTCAAGCCGATGCTGGCCCGCGGAGAGCTGCGCATGATCGGCGCGACCACGCTCGACGAGTACCGCGAGCGCATCGAGAAGGACCCTGCCCTGGAGCGCCGCTTCCAGCAGGTCTACGTCGGCGAGCCCAGCGTGGAGGACACCGTGGCGATCCTGCGCGGCCTGCGCGAGCGCTACGAGGCGCACCACAAGGTCGCCATCACCGACGGCGCGCTCGTGGCGGCGGCCAGCCTGTCGAACCGCTACATCACCTCCCGCCAGCTGCCCGACAAGGCGATCGACCTGGTCGACGAGGCCGCGTCGCGGCTGCGCATGGAGATCGACTCCTCCCCCGAGGAGATCGACCAGCTGCGCCGCAGCGTCGACCGGATGACCATGCAGCGCCTCGCGCTGGAGAAGGAGACCGACGCGGGTTCGGTCGCCCGGCTGGAGCGGCTGGAGGCCGAGCTCGCCGACGCGAGCGAGGAGCTGCGCGCCCTGGAGGCGCGCTGGGAGGCCGAGAAGCAGGGCCTCAACCAGGTCGGGGAGCTGCGCTCGCAGATCGACGAGCTGCGCACGGTCGCCGACCGGGCCCAGCGCGAGGGCGAGCTGGCCCGCGCCAGCGAGATCCTCTACGGCGAGATCCCCGCGCTGCAGGAGCGGCTCGCCCACGCCGACGAGGCCGAGCGGAACACCACGCCGATGGTCAGCGAGGAGGTGAGCGCCCAGGACATCGCCGAGGTGGTGGCCAACTGGACCGGCATCCCGACCGGGCGCCTGCTCGAGGGCGAGACCGAGAAGCTCCTGCACATGGAGGAGCGCCTCGGCGAGCGCCTCATCGGGCAGCGTCCCGCGGTCAAGGCCGTGTCCGACGCCGTACGCCGCTCCCGGGCCGGGATCTCCGACCCGAACCGGCCGACCGGCTCGTTCCTCTTCCTCGGCCCGACCGGTGTCGGCAAGACCGAGCTGGCCAAGTCGCTCGCCGCGTTCCTCTTCGACGACGAGCACGCCATGATCAGGATCGACATGAGCGAGTACTCCGAGAAGCACTCGGTCTCGCGCCTGGTCGGTGCTCCTCCCGGCTACGTCGGCTACGACGAGGGCGGCCAGCTCACCGAGGCCGTGCGGCGGCGCCCGTACGCGGTGGTCCTGCTCGACGAGGTCGAGAAGGCCCACCCCGAGGTGTTCGACATCCTGCTGCAGGTGCTCGACGACGGCCGCCTGACCGACGGCCAGGGCCGTACGGTCGACTTCCGCAACGTGATCATGATCCTGACGTCGAACCTCGGCTCGCAGTACCTCGCCGACCCCAAGCTCGACGACAAGATCAAGTCCGACGCGGTCATGGGCGTGGTCCGGCAGGCGTTCAAGCCGGAGTTCCTCAACCGGCTCGACGAGGTCGTGCTCTTCGACGCGCTCGGCACCGACGAGCTGGCCCGGATCGTCGAGATCAACCTGGGCCGGCTCAACGAGCGCCTCGCCGACCGCCGGATCAGCGTCGTGGCCACGCAGGCCGCGCGGGACTGGCTCGCGCTCACGGGCTTCGACCCGACCTACGGCGCCCGCCCGCTCCGCCGCCTGATCCAGACGACGGTCGAGGACCAGCTGGCGCGCCGCGTGCTCGCCGGCGAGGTCCTCGAGGGCGACACGGTGACCTTCGACCTCGACCCCGAGGGCGACGCCCTCCGCGTCGTCACCGGGGCGCCCGCGGCCGCCTGACGGCTGTCCTCCTCCAGGTCCTGCGCCGTTGACCACCTCGCAGGTGGTCAACGGCGCGGCAGCTCAGCGCTCGGCGTCGAGGTAGACCCAGCGCTGCCCACGACGGAGGAAGCGGCTGCGTTCATGGAGCACGCCGGGCCCGTCCGGGGCGTCGTACGCGGCCTGGAACTCGACCGTCCCCTCGGCGTCGTCGGCGCCCCCGCCCTCGACGGCGAGCACGGTGAGGCCCGTCCAGCGCAGGCCGGGCACCGGCGCGACGTCGGCCGGCCGCGTCCGGGGGTGCCAGGTGCGGAACACGTAGTCGCCGCGGCGACGCGCGTACGCGGCGTAGCGCGACCGCATCAGCCGCTCGGCCGTCGCGGCGGCCTCCTGCCCGTCGTGCAGCGGCTCGCAGCACGCCGCGTACGCGAGCCCGGTCCCGCAGGGGCACGCGGACCCGGCCGGGCCGCTCACCACCAGCCCTGGCGCTTGGCCCAGCGCAGCAGCAGCATCGCCAGCCCGAGCATCAGCACGAGCAGGATGATCAGCAGGGTCCAGTGCGTCGAGCCGTTGACGATCACGTTCATGCCCATGACCGAGGAGATGGCGGTGATGGGCAGGGTGAGGGCGGCGATGACCGCGAGCTTCTCCCCGGCGATGGTCATCTTGGTGTCGGTGCGGGCCCGGTAGAACTCGGTCACGCCCTGCAGGAACTCCAGCTGGCTCTGCGCGATCGAGGCCACCCGCTCGTACTGGTCCAGCACGTCGCGCATCTTGGCCAGCCCGTCGGCCGGGGCGACGTCGACGATGGTGACCGCGCGGCGGTAGATCTCGCTCGCCTGCGACGCCATCGTCTTGATGGTCAGCAGCTCGTGGCGCGCCATGAACAGCTTGCCGAGGAACTCCTGCGGCTCCTCGTCCACCGCCGACGTGACGGCCTGCTCCAGCAGCCCGACCTCGCGCGCGAGCTCGTTGACCATGTCGGTCTCGCGCCGGACCACGGTCGAGACGATGGCGTACGTCAGCGCGAAGGGCGACGCCGGCCGCAGGCGTCCGCGCTCCATCCGCTCGACGACCTCGCGGGTCTCGCGCAGGGCGTCGTCGAGCGCGACGGCGGGGTTCAGCGGGCCGTGCACGGTGACGAGGAACCGCTCGCCGATGAACTGGTCGAGCTCGAGGTAGTGGACGTGACCGCGCGCGCCGATCTTGGGGGCGTGGATGGCGATGAACAGGTGGCCGGGGTAGCGGTGCACGAGGGCGATGTGGTTGCGCTCGCGGGCGTGGGCCAGCGCGATCGGGTGCACGCCGAACGTGCCCACGAGCAGCGCCTCCGCCTCGGCGTCCCACTCCGGCACGTCCACCCACACGAAGCCGTCGTCGCGCGCGAGCAGCGCGTCGACCTCGTCGGCCCGGCGGAGCTCGACGCCCTCGTCGCCCACCCAGCGCAGCTCCACGGACGCGCCTCCCCGGAGGCGCCGGTCCCGGCCCGTCCGGGCCACCTGCGTCGCCGCACCTATCCTGCCTCCGGGTCGTGCCGGTGCCGAGGCCCGGGTGGAGGAGCTGGATGCGGAGCGACGAGCTGGTGCTGCGCGGCGGCGCGTCGCCGGTGGTGCTCGTGCCCGACAACGGCCGCCCCGCCGCCTTCCTGCTGCGCGTCGGTCGCACCGACCAGTCGTACGTCGACCTCGACGACCCGCGGCACCTGGAGTTCGACTACGTCCAGCGGGTCGCCGACCTCGTCGAGTCGCTCTTCGAGCCGCGGGTCCCGCTGCGCGCCGTGCACGTCGGCGGGGCGGGGCTGACGCTGCCGCGCTACCTCGCCGCGACCCGCCCCGGGTCGACCCAGACGGTGCTGGAGCCGGACGAGGAGCTGACCGAGTTCGTCCGCTCCCGGCTTCCGCTGCCCCGCGGCAGCGGCATCAAGGTGCGCGCGGTCGACGGCCGCAGCGGCCTCCCGGACCTGCGCGACGGCATCGCCGACCTGATCGTCCTGGACGCCTTCGCCGGGGCGCGGGTGCCGGCCGAGCTGACGACGCAGGGGGCCTTCGCCGAGCTGCACCGGGTGCTGCGGCCCGACGGCGTGCTGGCCATGAACGTCACCGACAGCGGCACGCTCGGCTTCACCCGGCGGGTCCTCGCCGGCCTGCGGGCCGAGCTCGGCTCGGTCGGGCTGTGCACCGAGCCCAGCACGCTGAAGGGGCGACGGTTCGGCAACCTGGTGCTGGTCGGCAGCGACCGGCGCCTGGACGACGGGACCTGGGCCGCGCTCGCCGACCGGGCCGGGCGCCCGCCCTTCCCGTACCGCGTGGTCCACGGCGCTCGGCTCGACCAGCTCGTCGGCAAGGCGCGCCCCTTCACCGACGACGACGCGGAAGCCTCGCCGCCGCCTCCTGCCGACCTCTTCGGCCTCGGCTGAGCGCGCCCGGGGGTCCCGTCGCGTCCTACCCTGGTCGCGTGGCGACCGGCGAGACCTCCCCGTGGGCACGGGGCGCGTCCTCGCTCCCCGGGCCCACCGAACCCGTCTCGTACGACGGTCCCTGGCAGGCGCGGCCGCCGGTGACGACCGGCCCGGCCTGGGGCTCGCCGCCTCCGTGGGCCGGTCCGGCCGCCGTCTCCGACGAGCAGCTGCTCCGGCTCCCGCCGCCGGGTGCCGGCCCGCCCCCGGCCCGACCCGTCCCGGAGGTCACCGACCAGCGCCCTGCGACCGTCGGGCTGGCGGCCACCCTCGCGGTGACCGCCTCGCTGCTCTGGGTCTGCGGCCTCAGCCTGTTCCTGCTGATCGCGGCCGCCGGCACCCGGGCGCTCGGTCCCTCGGGCGACGACGGCGTCGTGTTCCACCTGCTCGACGAGGCCGTGCTGCGGATGGGTGACGGGCTGTGGGTGCCGCTCTACGGCTTCCCGCTCGCGTCCGCCGCGACCGGCTTCTGCCTGCTGGCCCGGCGTCCGTGGGCCCGCGTCGCCCACACCGCCGTCGGTGCGGCGGCCCTGGCCTGGGCCGGGTGGTGGCTGCGCGACTCGCTGCTGATGTGGCTCGTGGTGGCGGTGTACGTGGTGACCGCCGTCGCCGTGGTCTGGGTGCCCTCGGTCGGGCGCTGGTACGCGGGCAGGCCGCGCCCGGCGGACGCCGGACGCACCGCCCTCAGCGGCTGAGCGCCCCGAGGCGCTGCACCGCCTCGTCGAGCACCTCGGCGCGCTTGCAGAAGGCCCACCGGACGTAGGGGCGGCCGGCCTCGGCCCGGTCGTAGAAGACCTGGTGCGGGATGGCCACCACCCCCGCACGGTGCGGGAGCTCGCGGCAGAAGGCGACGCCGTCGTCGTAGCCCAGGGGCCGGACGTCGGTGGTCATGAAGTAGGTGCCCTGCGGCACGACCGGGTCGAGCCCGATCGAGCGCAGCCCGGCCGCCAGCTGGTCGCGGCGGCCCTGGAGGTCGCGTACCGACTCCGCCACCCACGCGTCGCCCTCGTCGAGGGCCAGGGCCACGGCGGGCTGGAAGGGGGCGCCCGAGGTGTAGGTGAGGAACTGCTTGACCGCGGTCACCTCGTCGATCAGCGCGGCGGGCCCCATCGCCCAGCCGATCTTCCACCCGGTCGCCGAGAACGTCTTGCCCGACGAGGAGATGCGGATCGTCCGCTCGCGCATCCCGGGGTAGGACGCCAGCGACCGGTGCGTCGACCCCTCGAACACCAGGTGCTCGTACACCTCGTCGGTCACCACGAGGACGTCGTGCTCGACCGCGAGGCGGGCGATCGCCGCGAGGTCCTCGTCGCCGAGCACGACCCCCGTCGGGTTGTGCGGCGAGTTCACCAGCACCAGCTTGGTGCGCGGGCCGAAGGCGGCGGCGAGCTCGGCGTGGTCGAGGCGGAAGTCGGGCCCGAAGACCCCGACCCCGACGCGGACGCCGCCGGCCAGGTCGATCGAGGCCGCGTACGAGTCGTAGAAGGGTTCGAGGGCGATGACCTCGTCGCCGGGGTCGACGTACGCCTCGATGGTCGCGGCGAGCGCCTCCGTCGCGCCGGTGGTGATCAGCACCTCGGTGGCGGGGTCGTAGTCGAGCCCGTGGTGGCGCAGCGCGTGCGCCGCGACGGCCTGGCGCAGCGGGGCGATGCCCCGGCCCGGCGGGTACTGGTTGACGCCGTCCGCGATGGCCTGGCGTGCGGCCTCGAGCATGAAGGCGGGACCGTCGCTGTCGGGGAAGCCCTGGCCGAGGTTCACCGAACCGGTCGCGACCGCGAGCGCCGACATCTCGGCGAAGATCGTCGTGGTGGACGACGTGAGCCGTTGTGCTCTCCACGGCGAGGCCATGGTCCGACCCTAGCCGCGGCGCCCCGACGAGCCGAGGGAGGACCGGAGCACGAGGGAGGACCGGAGCACGAGGGAGGACGAGAGCACGAGGGAGGACGAGAGCACGAGGGAGGACCGGCCGTCCCGCTGCGGCCGGTCCTCCCGGGAGCCCGTCGGACGACCAGCGGCCCCGCGCTCAGCTGGTCGTTCCGACGAGGTGTGTGGGGGACCAGCCACCTGGTTCGGTGGCTGGTCCCGCCGGTGGGGTGTCCGGGTCGACCAGCGGCCCCGCGCTCAGCTGGTCGGTCGGACGGGTCCTGTGGGGGACCAGCCACCGCGTGGGGTGGCTGGTCCCGCCGGTGGGGTGTCCGGACCGACCAGCGGCCCCGCGCTCAGCTGGTCGGTCGGACGACGCCCTGGGGTCCAGCCGCCCCGCGCACGGCTGGTCCCCGAGTACCGGGGTCAGCCCGTGCGCGGACGGCGGAGCAGCGCGCCGACGCCGAGCGCGAGCAGCAACGAGGCGTGCAGCAGGTGGACGAGGTCGGCGGTCGTCACGAGCAGGACGACCACGAGGACCAGGGCGGTCGCCGAGGCGGCGACCCGGGGGAGTCGTACGTTCATCGAGGTCTCTCACGGTTCGGTGGGACCAGGCATCGACCGCAGAGGGCGGGACGCCCGGGTGACGCGGCTAGGCCGCGTCGCTACCGGGCCAGGGGGCCGGGCAGCACCGGAGGGTGAGAGGGGTCAGTCGGGCGCGAAGCCGGGCTGGCGGGACAGCCGCCAGGCGTAGTCCTGCGCATTCGCCAGCGAACCGAGGTCGCCGCCCCGGTCGGAGCCGAGGCCGAAGATCGACTCCAGAAGGCCGAGCACGGAGGAGCTCGCGCCCGCGGAGCTCACCGAGCCGGAAGCACCGGCTGCGGCGTTGGAGCTGTGCATCGGCCCGGACGAGGACAGGCCCGCCGGCGCCGACGCCGAGTCGAGGACGTGCGGAGATGCGTCGCCCCCGGAGACGGCGGGCTGGCCCGTCCTCGAGCTGTCCGAACCATCGGCGGAACGTGCACCCGTGTCGCCGGCGGGGTAGCCGGTCTGACCGGCGACCGGGTCGCCCTGCACGGCGGCGCCCCCGAGCTGCATCGAGATCGGCAGCAGCGGGACCGGTGGGAAGGGCGGCGGCTCCTCGTCGGAGGTCGGCGGCGCCGGGTTCAGGGACTCACCGGGCAGCGCCACCAGCGGCGGGCCGACGACCGGCAGCACGACCACGGGCGGGGTGTCGACCGGCCCGACGACGCCGGGCGCGGTCGGGTCCGGCGCAGGCGGCGCTGTCGGGTCGGGAGCCGGCTGGGTCGTCGGGTCCTGGGCGGGCTCGGGCGTGGGCTCGCTGGTGGGGTCCTGCGTGGGCCCGCTCGTGGGCTGGGCCGTGGGCTCGCTGGTCGGGTCCTGCGTCGGTTCCACGGTCGGCTGGACGGTGGGCTCGGTGGTGGGCTCGCTCGTCGGGTCCTGCGCGGGCTCGGCGGTCGGCTCGGGGTCGGCTCGGTGGTGGGCTCGGTCGTCGGGTCCTGGGTCGGCTCGGCGGTCGGCTCGGTGGTGGGCTCGGTCGTCGGGTCCTGGGTCGGCTCGGCGGTCGGCGCGGTGGTGGGCTCGGTCGTCGGGTCCTGGGTCGGCTCGGCGGCCGGCTCGGCGGTGGGCTCGGCGGCTCGGTGGTGGGCTCGCTGGTCGGGTCCTGCGTGGGCTCGGCGATGGGCGCACCGGTGGGCTCGCTCGTCGGGTCCTGCGTCGGCTCGGCGGTGGGATCGCTGGTCGGGTCCTGGACCGGCTCGGTGGTGGGCTCGCTCGTCGGGTCGGTGGTGGGATCGCTGGTCGGGTCCTGGGCGGCTCGGCGGTGGGCTCGCTCGTCGGGTCGGCGGTGGGATCGCTGGTCGGGTCCTGGGTCGGCTCGGCAGTGGGATTGCTGGTCGGGTCCTGGGCCGGCTCGGCGGTCGGCTCGCCCGTCGGGTCCTGCGCCGGCTCGGCGGTCGGTCCAGTGCTGGCCTGGCTGGTCGGCTCGGTGCTGGCCTGAGTGGTGGGCTCGTCGCTGGCTGAGGCGGTGGGCGACGTGGTCGGATCGGCGGTCGGCTCGCTCGTCGAGTCCTGACCGGAACCAGTGGCGGGTTCGTCGCTCGACGCGCTGGTCGGTGCGTCGCCCGGTGCGTCCGCGGCCGGGCTGGTGGGCGACGAGGACGGCGTGCTCCCCGCTCCCTGGTCGGCCACCGGGGCCGCCGCGGCGTCGCTGGACGCAGCGTCGGGAGCCGGAGCGTCGCTGGACGCAGCGTGGGGAGCCGGAGCGTCGCTGGACGCAGCGTCGGGAGCCGGAGCGTCGGCGGACCCGTCGCTGCTGGCGGACGAGTCCGACGAGAGCCGGCTGGCCGACACGCTCTTCACGGGCGTGGCGCGCTCCACGGACTGAGCCTGCTGAGCGGCCGCGGCCTTTGCGGCCTTCGCGGCCTTCGCGACCTTCACGGCCTTGGCCTGAGCGGCGCGAGCCTTGGCCGATGCCCCGCGCGAGGCCTTCGCGCTCGGAGCGACGCTGGGGCGTACCGGCACGACCCGGACGGGCCGTGTGCTGCTCGTCCGAACCTTCACCACCCGCGTCGGCGCGGCCCCGCTCGACCGGGGCGGCCTGCTGCTCGTGGGGGTGGCCGACGACGCGCTCGACCCCGAGGTGGCCGAGGACCCGCTCTGCCCGGAGCCGCTGCTCGTGCTCGACGCGCCCGAGGCGGGCGCGGAGTCGGACGAGGACGCGGAGTCCGTGGACGACGACGCGGTGGAGGGGTCGTCCGCGGTGGTGTCTGCCTGGGCGGGACGTCCCATCAGGACCAGCCCGACGACGACCAGACCGACCAGCAGGGTGACCCGTACGGCCCACGAGCGCAGCGCGGCACCCGCAGCGACTCCACCCGTGGCGAAGAGCTGCCGCTCCGCGTCGCCGAGCCGCACGTCTTTGATCCGATCAGTCAAGCCCTGCACCGAGACCGGGTGGCTCGGTTCTGATGAGATTCACGCGAATCTCAGTGTGCCATCAAACTGGCTCCCCGAGCGAGCGGAACGAGGACACCGTCCTATCGTCGGGCTGGTCGGACCAGAGGCGGGGACGACCGAGGACCAACAAGGAGCGTTGATGGCGGCCCAGACCGAGGAAGCCCTGCTCGACGACGTGCCCTTCGGGCTGTTCATCGGCGGCGAGTGGCGGGCCTCCGCCTCCGGCCGGTCCTTCGACGTCGACGACCCGGCGACCGGGTCCACGCTCGCCCAGGTGGCGGACGGCGACGCCGACGACGCCGCGGCCGCGCTCGACGCGGCGGTGGGGGCAGCGTCCTCGTGGGCCCGTACGCCGGCTCGAGAGCGGTCGGACGTCCTGCGTCGGACCTTCGACGCCGTCCGGGCGCGGGCCGACGACTTCGCGCTGCTGATGACGCTGGAGATGGGCAAGCCGTTGGCCGAGGCCAAGGGCGAGGTCACGTACGGCAACGAGTTCCTGCGGTGGTTCTCCGAGGAGGCCGTGCGGGTCAGCGGTCGCTTCGGGCCCAACCCGGAGGGGACCGGCCGGATGCTGGTCTCGCGCCACCCCGTCGGCCCGTGCCACCTCATCACCCCGTGGAACTTCCCGCTGGCCATGGCGACCCGCAAGGTCGGGCCGGCCCTCGCCGCCGGGTGCACCGTCGTCGTCAAGCCGGCCGACCTCACGCCGCTGACCACCCTGCTGCTGACGCAGGTCATGGCCGAGGCCGGGCTGCCGCCGGGCGTGGTCAACGTCGTCACCACGACCGACCCCGGAGCGGTGTCGGGCACGATCATCGCCGACCCGAGGCTGCGCAAGCTCAGCTTCACCGGGTCGACCCCGGTGGGACGGCGGCTGCTCGCCCAGGCGGCCGAGGGGGTGCTGCGCACGTCGATGGAGCTCGGCGGCAACGCCCCCTTCCTGGTGTTCGCCGACGCCGACGTGGACAAGGCGGTGGAGGGCGCGATGCTCGCCAAGTTCCGCAACATCGGCGAGGCGTGCACGGCCGCGAACCGCTTCATCGTCGCCGAGGAGGTCGCCGAGGAGTTCACGACCAAGGTCAGCGAGCGGGTTCGGGCGATGAGGGTCGGGCGCGGCACCGAGGAGGGCGTCCAGGTCGGGCCGCTCATCAACGAGAAGGCGCGCGAGAAGGCGGCCTCGCTCGTGTCCGACGCCGTCGACCGGGGCGCCGAGGTCGTCGTCGGCGGCCGGGCCGTGGACGGACCCGGCACCTTCTACGCCCCGACCGTCGTCTCCGGGGTCCGTCCAGGCAGCCGCATCCTCACCGAGGAGATCTTCGGGCCGGTCCTCGCCGTCGCCACCTTCGGCGACGAGGAGGAGGGGGTCCGGCTCGCCAACGACACCGAGTACGGGCTGGTCGGCTACGCGTACACCCGTGACCTGGCCCGCGCCATGCGGCTGGTCGACGCGTTGGAGACAGGAATGGTCGGCATCAACACCGGGGTCATCTCCAACGCCGCCGCACCCTTCGGCGGGGTCAAGCAGTCGGGGCTCGGTCGCGAGGGCGGGACGGAGGGGATCGGGGAGTACCTCGAGACCCGCTACACCCTCATCGCGGACCCCTGGGCCTGACCGGGCTCAACTCACCGCTGGAAACTTGTCACCGGGCACCACCCGTCAGCGCGGCCCGACCTCGGCATTGAGGCGCTCGGCGGTGCTCTGGGACTGTCCGGATCGGCGTGCGGGCGGTCGGCGCATCGCTAGGGTCAGGCCTCGTGAACGCACCGCGCCCGAACACCGACGACCTCGTCTACCTGATCCGCCGCATCGCCGAGCTCGCGGTCGTCCACGGACGGGTGACGCTCTCCTCCGGGCGCGAGGCCGACTACTACGTCGACATGCGCCGGGTGACCCTCGACGGCCGCACCTCCCCGGTGATCGGCCGCGTGATGCGGGCGCTCGTGGCCGACTGGACCTTCGGCGCGGTCGGCGGGCTGACCCTCGGCGCCGACCCGGTGGCGACCTCGATGCTGCACGCCGCGGCGGCGGAGGCCTCGGTCCTCGACGCCTTCGTCGTGCGCAAGAGCGAGAAGGCCCACGGCCTCCAGCGGCGCATCGAGGGCTCGCCCGTCGAAGGACGCCGGGTGCTGGTCGTGGAGGACACCTCGACCACGGGCGCCTCCGCGCTGACCGCCGTCGAGGCGCTGCGCGCCGAGGGCGCCGAGGTCGTGGGCGTCGCGGTGGTCGTGGACCGCGACACCGGCGCGCGGGAGAAGGTCATGGCCGAGGGGCTCGACTACCGCTGGGCCGTCTCGGCCGCGGACCTCGGGCTGTCCTGACCTCGAGGACCCCCGACCCACTAGCCTGACCCGACCGAACTCTGACGGAGGCACCGTGTCCGCGATCATCATCGTGATCATCCTGCTCGTCCTCGTCGTGATCCTCGTCCTCGTGGGTTTCTCGCTGTACAACGGCTTCGTCAAGTCCCGGAACCTCATCCAGGAGTCGTGGCGCCAGGTCGACGTCGAGCTCAACCGGCGCTACGAGCTGCTCCCGAACCTCGTCGAGACCGTCCGGGCGTACGCGGCGCACGAGCGCAACACGCTCGAG